>JBGSLZ010000177.1:0-2382 GCA_041740415.1 Rubripirellula sp. | reverse complement strand
GCCGGTGGCGCGGCGGTGGCGATCGAACGGGTTGAGCCGGTCGCGTAGTTCGTAGCGACGGTGCGCGCCGACTGGCAGCCACCTAGAAAGGTCGGACTCACCAGGGAAAGGCTGATTCCAGCGATCCACGCAGCTTTTGTTCGTTGTTTTGTCACTGGATTCCCTCCCTTACGTTTCTCGATCGACTCTCCAAGCCGAGCTTTCCCGTCTCGAAGAGACGTTCAACGATGGAGTTATCGGAACTGTGACGGTGGTTTCGCCGGGATATCCGTCATGGCGGTCACGGCTGGCACGATCCGCAGAACTGGGATGTCAGCAAAAGCGATTGTTCGCGAAAATAAAGAAAATAGCCGCTGGCCGTGAAGGATCGTCGTCCAGGGAGCATCAAAACCATTGACGTAGATTTCCGCGTGTGTCTGCGGTCACACGAAACCGGAGATCGAATGTCGAGTAATGACGAAGCAATCGAAGACGAAGTCATCTGCCGTGCAGCGGTCGGGGATCGCGATGCGCAGCGGCAGATTTACGAAGTCTTCGGTGTCCGAGTCTTGCGGACGGTCCAAAGAATCGTCGGCGAATCAGATGCAGCGGATGTGATGCAGGATGCGTTCTTGCATGTATTCAATCGGTTGCCGTCGTTTCGTCATGAGGCGCAGTTTGCGACTTGGTTGCATCGGTTGGTGGTTAATCAAGCGATCCAGCACCTGCGAAAGCGAGGGCGACGTGTCATGAAAACTCAGCCGCTGTCGCACGAGAACCTAACGGCGAACGATCGCAGTTCGTTGGCGAGTGAACTGTCAGAGATATTGACCCGTGCAATGGAACGAATTGAACCTGAATTGCGATTGATATTTCAGTTGAAAGAAGTGGACGAGCTGTCCTATGCACAGATCGGTGAGATTGTCGGGATCCCCGTGGGCACGGTTGGCTCGCGGTTGAATCGAGCGCGGAGGGAGTTGCGCGATCAGCTACTGAACCTCGGTTGGGAGCCATAATGATGACTATGAATTGTAACTCTGTTCGCGATCAACTATCTGCGTACATGGACGGCGAAATGTCGCCAGCGTTGGCGGCACAGGTTGATCAACATTTTTTAGGATGCGAGTCTTGCGCCAAGGAACTTGGTGAATTCAAGCAACTCGGCGATCTCGCCCGCGCTCACCTGGAATCGGCAAGCCAGCCGCCAGCCTGGGCAATGATCGCGGCCAAGCTGGACAATCCCGTCAGCGCGGAACTTGTGAGCGGTACGGCGCTAGCCGCCGGTACTTTAACGACGGACTTTAAGAACCGAGGGCTAGCGCCCGCTCGCTCACAAAACTGGAAAACGATTTCCGGTGCGATCGTCTCGCTTGCGGCAACCGTTCTGATTGTCGCGAACATGATGACACCCAATCATGAGACTCGTCCGACGACGAACCAAGCATCGGTAGCCGCCGTCAACTTGCAACCTGTGCTGGAACTTTTTCAAACCAACGCTCCTGCGGCTTTGAATGCACTTGAGAGCCAATTCACGTTGAAAGATGTTGCACTCTCTGACGCGGATGCTGATTTTGGGCGACCCACTTACGTCAGTACGGCCGCGAAAGAACACACGTTACCCGGCGACGCGATGGTTGCTTCGACCAAGATATTTTCGCTTCCGTTTTGCCAGTGCCCCAAGGGACAATGCACATGCGGTCCAGGTGGCTGTAACTGTGTTGCGTGCGTGTGCGAGCGTCCTGATGGAACGACTTATCTAGTACTTGAACATTGCAAATCGCAAGCGGTCAGTTTCGGCGATTTGCCAGTTCAATTGGTTAAGCGTGGCGATCGCGAAGTCCAACAGATCACAATCGACGGTACCGAAACGATTTCTTTCAATCGACCCTCAGGTAAAATCACCGTCGTAGGTCTGCGAGGCGAATTGGAGATCGAGACGTTAATGGCCAGCCTGTGAGCGGAACGGCGCTAGCCGCAGGTGCCGTCAAATCTGAGCGGTACGGCGCTAGCCGCCGGTGTGTCGCACTGTACCCAGAAGAATCGAGGGCTAGCGCCCAATCGCTCACTAGAATCAAAAAATAAAATGACAGCACCAACTCAAAAATCCCGCTTCGCCGCCGTCTGGTTCACACTGCGAATGATCGAAGTCCGGCTTCGTTTCATCGCGGTCTTGGTAGCGATCGGTCTTGTCATTGGCTATTGGGATACGATCCAGAATTACTGGGACCGTTACACCAAACCCGCCGTATCGACGGCCAGTACCGTCGCCAGCGACTCCGAGTTTTATTGCCCGATGGACCCGTCGGTCATCCGCGAAAGCCTTGAACCCAACGGCTCAGTCCCCAAGTGCCCGATCTGTGGAATGCCGCTCTCGCTTCGCAAAAAGGGAGCTCCGATGATCCT
>JBGSLZ010000176.1:0-196785 GCA_041740415.1 Rubripirellula sp. | reverse complement strand
CGATGCGTCCACAGTGTATCGACGTTGATCGTTGCAGCGTCGTGTGAATTGCATGCGGACAACAAGGTGAAGCGAGGACACGTTCACGATCGCGGAGAAGTAATGACAGGCGTCGGCTTCGTTGCAAGTGCCGATAACGTCCGGGATCAGCGGGCGGCGGCGAAGGACATTGATCTTACCAAAAACCGCACCACCGCCGCTTATGGTCAGCCGCGTTATTGACTTCGCACCCGATGCGACGATGCGGGCCGTGCTTGCTCTGAACCGCTACCTCGGGTTTCGAGTTCCGAGCGAGATACGGACGCTAACCTGGGCGGACGTGGATTTCAGCCCACACGATCCTCACTTAAAGATCACCGCGACGAAAACCGAGCACCATATTGATCGTGGTATTCGCACCGCTCCGATCCTTCCGGTGCTTCGACCGTACCTAGAAGATCTGGCGAGCATTTTTAAGCCAGGAGTCGAGGTACCCCTTTCCGATCCGGTGTTCGTGAGATTTGTGGACGCAAGTGATGCGGCCATCCGATCCGCCACGCTGAAGATTCTTAAGCGGGCCAAGATCAAGCCTTGGCCGAACTTGTTCAGCAACGGCAGGAAGTCTGCAATCACCGACCTGCTTGCGGCAGGACACGCGGTGGCGGATGTGGCTGACAGGGTGGGAAACTCGCCATCGGTGATCTGGGAGTTCTACGCTATTTCTACAGCGGAAGCGAGGCGTCGCGCAGCGACAGTCGGAATCGCGGTCCCATCCTCGGACGTGGGACCGCAAATGGGACCAAATCAGGCCCAATCTGGACTCATCCAGACAGATCAAGATGGCTCAAACATGGCGAAAACCACGTCTTTTGCGGACTCAGGCGGGTCATAGATAACCCGCCAGTGGGCGCTGAGGGACTCGAACCCCCGACCCTCTCGGTGTAAACGAGATGCTCTAACCAACTGAGCTAAGCGCCCTGGGTGAAGCCGCTTGCGACGGTGCGCTCTGCGGACCTCTTATCTGCTCAAAAGACGTGTTCGGCGTGCGCGACGTTCAGCTCTCAGTCGGGCGCGGCGGTTAGTTTCACTGGGTTTTTCGTAGTATTCACGGCGGCGCATCTCTTTCTTGATGCCGCTACGCTCGACCAATTTTCGGAATCGGCGGACAGCTTCTTGAATCGTTTCCCTGTCCCGAACTACTAACTTAACCATCTTTGCTCCGAGTTCATCTGAAAGAATCTTCTCCCTAGTTGAGGGAATTTCAATGAAAACCGCCACCACGGCGGGCACGCACTTCCCCGGCAGTTTAGCGATGGCATGCCTTCTCAGGCAATGCCCATACGACCGGCCGACATGACTTTTCCATTCGGCCAGCCGACCTCATTCGCTTGAATGCAAACTGACGGATAGATCGTTCAGCCCCCTCAATCGATTTCGGTGGAAAAATCGTCAATCTTTGCCGGTTTTGGCGGATCGGTGCGACCGCGCGATGGCTGCCGCCGGCCACTTTTTTTGTCGATCTGTCCTGGTAGCCGAGAGCTCCGAAAGCTTTCGTTCAGCAATCTTCCTCGCCGAGCACTCCATGTCGCCGACGCCCACCGCACAAGTTTCCGATCAAGAACCCGGTCAACTGCTCCGTGACCTTGAGCGTCGCCAAGACGACGTGCTAAGCCAGCTCGATGCACTTGACGCCAAATTGAACGAAGTGCTTCGTGGCTTGGGCGTGACCCCGGACGAGGGCATCCTCATCGACTTGATCTAGCTTTCACGGGCTAGAAAAATTTGTACGAGCAATATCCCAATTGCCGGCACTAAAAACCACTCGAATCGCGCCTCGAAGCTGTTGACCTTCGCGGTCTCAAACTCTTGTTGTTCGATGTTGGCGATGTAGCCGTGGTAGACACCGGCCATATCAACCTGCTTAGTTGCCGCCGGGATGTAAGCTCCGTGAGTCTCCGACGCGACTTTGGCAAGTATCTCGCCGTTGAGTTTTGACCACACTTGCTGGCCATCGTGCTGCAAATAGGACGGGCGACCTGCCGCTGTCTTGATCGGGATCCTCGATCCTTCGCTGACGTCACCCAAGCCGATCGTGAAAATCACGACTCCTTTTTCTTGATGGATTTTCTTTGCCGCTTCAACCGGCTTGCTTTCCATGTCTTCACCGTCCGTCAACAACACCATGGCTTTGTGCTGGTTCGTTTTGGTGAGATAGGCTTCCGCGGCAACGGTGATCGCGTCACCTAAATCAGAACCGCCCCGAACGATGTCATCGGGCCCGACCTCATCGAGCCTTTGCTTGAAGTCATCGTAATGATTTGTGATTGGAATCGATTGCTTGACCTCGCCCGCAAAGATTACCAATCCGACGCGATCTCCGGCCATTTCATCGATCGTGTCGCGGATCATTTGCTTGGCCCGTTCGAGTCGATTGGGATTCACATCTTGGGCCAACATGCTGCGAGAAACGTCCAAGACGAACATGACTTCGATGCCTTTTTGCGGTACCGGTCGCTCGACCTGACCCCACCGAATGTCCACGAGGCACAGAACGAGCGTTACCATGCACGCCGATAGCAGAATGAACGCGAGCCATCGGCGACGAGAGTTGTCGGTTGTCAGAAACCGGTCACGTAACTCATCGCTGACGAACCGAGATACGGCGCGACGATCGACGGCGACCGACACCAACCACACGGCAGCCACCAGGCCGACCAGCCATAACCAGTTCAGACTCGCGAAGGATCCGACTTCGATATCTTTAAGACTCACGGCAACGGCCTATGTCAGAGTTCGAAAAACGATGCGTTGCAAAATCGTTGAGACCGCGAGCAGTGACAGGGCAATCGCCAGCAGTGGTGGAACGAGCCATCCGCCAACTCGCGTCGACTGCACGGCGAGTTCCCGATAGTCGGCGAAATGCTGCGTCTCGACTTTCGTTTTCTCGAGCTTGTCAATTTGTTCGTAGATCGCTTCGAGCGATGTCGTGTCGGTAGCTCGGAAATATTTTCCGCCAGTCATATCGGCAATTTTTTTGAGCGTTTCTTCGTCGATCGTGACGTCAATGTAGTCGACGAGTATTTGGCCCGAACGGGTGCGTCGCACTGGGAAGGGTGCCCGCCCTTTGGTACCCACGCCGATCGTGTAAACCTTGATGTCCATCGCTTTGGCGAGTTCCGCGGCATCGGCGGGTTCAATTTCGCCGGCGGTGTTTTCGCCGTCCGTCAATAGGATGATGACTTTGCCTTGGCGCGTTTTTGGATCGGCATTGTCGAGCGAGCTGAGTTTGTCAACGGCTAGGCTGAGCGCGTCGCCGATGGCGGTGCCATCTTCGTTGCGATCGCTGTTGATCTGCGTGTTCTCCAACTGAGCGATCAGGAAAGCATGGTCCAAAGTTGGCGGCGTGATGGCGTCCGCGTATCCGGCGAACGTGATCAAGCCGATCAAGTCGCTCACTCGTCCCGAAACCTCGCTGACACTGTCTCGATCGGGCGGGCTGCCGATCTCGCGGGCACCGAGCACAAATTTTGCCGCGACATTTTTGATGGCGGTAAGCCGGTCGACGTGCTGTCGTTCGATTTGGAAATCGAGTGCTTGCATGCTGCCACTTCGATCGACAACCAATTCGATCGCAATGCCTTCGCTGGTTACAACCGTCTGTTCTCGACCGTGCCGCGGACGAGCGAGCGAAATGATCATGATGGCGAGCGCAATCATTGTCAGCATGAACGGCAGCCACGACAGTCTTTGGCGAAGTGTCGGTCGCTCGTTCCAAATCGTTGCAGCGGAGCTAAAACTGATCGATGACTGGTCGCGCCGAGACCATCGCCACCAAACCACCAACGGCAACACCGCCAATAGAACCAAGAACCACGGACGCAAAAACATCAAGTCGCTCCGTTCTTGATTCTACGTTCCGCCGAAACGATGCGGATCAATTCGCGGACATCGCTGATCCACTGTCCAGACGCCGCCTTGGCGTTCTGGTCATCGTCGGCGATCCATTTCCGAGCGTATTTGCGGGCGTTTGCCTCGACCAGAAATGACCTGAGTTTCGCGACCGCGTCGTCCGGCCATTCCGATTTTGAAGCTAGCTCGATCAATTCCTCACTCGAGAGGGCCATGGCGTGCGTCCGCTGGGAAAATCCGATGTATTTGCGCAGAACATCAACGAGCGACGACATGGTTTCATCAGCATCAGTTGGATCCGATTGAAGTCTCGCTGCGATCTTATCGATTTCAGCCTGAGCCCAACGGTCTGCCGAAATGGATCGCCGGCGACGATGCAACAGAACCAAGATGCCAGCGATCATCAGCCCGAACGATCCGAGCAATGGCCACTTGAGCCAACGATCCGATTCGGCTGAAGTCGCCGTCACGGCGCCTTTCAATTTTCTGAAGTCGCGCGGGTCCGCTTCTTCGTCAAGTTCACTTTGGATCGTGACGGAGATCGGACGGCTTGAGATTTCGCCGGACACTGTCTCGGATGGCAGAGCGGGATCGGATTGGTAAGAGATCTGGATTGGTGGAATCGTCAGGCTTCCAGAAGCGAGTGATTCAAGCGTGTACTCGAATCGCGTCAAACGACGTTCGCGGTCGGTGACGGGTACGGGCACCTTTTCGGCGCGCTGGGTCACGGAAAAATCGCCGATCGCATCACCGACCACAGGCGGTGTCACCGTGATTGACGCTGGCGTCTCCACGTCAAAGGTCAAGCGAATCGGCTCGGCAATGGCGGCTCGATCCGAGCTTACTGAAACCGTCAGTTGAACAACACCTTCGTTGATGCGTTGCGTAACGCTGGCATCTTGTTTGTCGATCACAGAATCGCTCACCCGCGCGTCTCCCGCCGATGAAAGAATCGCTGCAACGGGTCCACATAGTCTTCGCCGGTGTGGATTCGAATCGGCTCCATCCTCATCCGTCGCAGCATCGCGTCGGTCGCGTTGTCACGAGCGGCCATCAACCTGGCGAAAGCCAAGCGGTGGCGTCGGGTCGAGGTATCGATCGACACGATCTTGCCAGATTCAGGATCGCGTAATCGGACCATTCCAACGTCAGGAATTTCTTCTTCGCGGCGATCGGAGACGACGATGGGGACGACATCGTGCTTGCGCCGAGTGACTCGCAGGGTTCGCTCGAAGTTGTCGTCTTGAAAGTCGCTGATCAAGAACACGAGGCTGCGACGAGAAGCCGTTCGTCCTAGATGATCGAGCGCGGCGCGAATGTTGGTTCCCCGACCGATGGGGCTGCAATACAGCAGTTCGCGAATGAGTCGAAGCACGTGACGCGTGCCTTTGCGTGGCGGCAAAGCCTTTTCGATTTGGTCGGTGAACAGCGTCAGCCCGACTTTGTCGTTGTTCTTGATCGCGCTGAACGCGAGCGTTGCGCCGACTTCCGTGACGAGTTGACGCTTGGTTTGACGCTGAGTTCCGAAATCTTGGGACGCGCTCAGATCGACCAACAGCATCACTGACATTTCGCGTTCTTCACGAAACAGCTTGACGAATGGTTCACCCGCTCTCGCGGTCACGTTCCAATCGATGGCCCGAATGTCGTCGCCGACTTGATAGGGACGCACTTCCTCGAACTCGATTCCGCGTCCCTTGAACGCCGAGTGCCAACCGCCGGCGAGCAAATCATCCACGACATGGGAGGTGTTGATTTGAATGCGACGGATGTTTTGCATCACTTCGCGTGGGATCACGGTATGGGCACGGTTGCGAGGATCGTGTTGACGATGTCTTCGGCGGTCTTCTCTTCAGCTTCGGCTTCGTACGTGATGATGACTCGATGACGAAGCACGTCGATCGCGATAGCTTTGACATCTTCGGGTGTCGCGTAGGCGCGGCCTTGCAAAAACGCGCTCGCTTTGGCGGCGAGCGTCAGGTTGATCGTCGCGCGAGGTGACGCACCGAACTGAATCAACTCGTCCAATTCCATTCCGTATGCGGTTGGATTGCGAGTCGCAAGCACCAGATCGACAATGTATTCTTCGACGGCACTGCTGACGTGAATGCGATCAACCAATGCACGGGCCGTCATGATCTCATCGGGCGATGTCACTGCTTGGACCTCGATCTTCGCTTGCGTCTTGGACATCCGGCGCAGAATCTGAAGCTCTTCATCTCGGTTCGGATAGCCGACGACGACCTTCATGATGAAGCGGTCCATTTGCGCTTCGGGCAGCGGGTAAGTCCCCTCTTGTTCGACGGGGTTCTGAGTCGCCATGACCATGAAGGGTTCGGACAAGAAGAATGTTTCCGCGCCGATGGTGACCTGGCGTTCTTGCATCGCTTCGAGCAGCGCACTTTGGACTTTGGCGGGGGCCCGGTTTATTTCGTCGGCCAAGATCAGGTTCGAGAAAATAGGACCCTTTTGGACCACAAATTCTTGCGTCTGGGGCCGGTAAACTTGCGTTCCGATCAAGTCGGCTGGCAACAAATCAGGTGTGAATTGCAGACGCTGAAAGCCGGTGCTGATTGCTTTAGCCAAGCAGGCGACGGCGGTGGTTTTGGCCAGTCCGGGAACGCCTTCGATCAACAGGTGTCCGCCGGCGAGCAGAGCGATGATCATTCGCTCGATCAGTCCGTGTTGACCAACGATGGTTTTGCCGACTTCGCCGATCAGGCGTCCGAACGGCTCGCTGTGGTGTTGAATATCTCGAGTCAGGTCGGGAAAGCTGGCTTCGTGCATCAGTCGAGTGTCGTGGAGAAAACTGGATCAGGAATCGGATCGCGAATATCGATCAACCACGCAAGCGAACGTGAATCAAGCGTTGGTCGCCATCGATCGACAACACGTCGGCACCGACGATCGCGTCGGCGACTCGTTGAACGGCGCCCGAATCAAACAATACCACTATTGAAGAGTTTTGAAAGCCGAACTGCAACGAACGATCGAGCGACAGCTTCTTTTTCAAGCTCTCGCTCCACTGCCCTGCTTGACCATCGGACTTACCGTCGACGCGGACCAAAATAATTTCGTCGGTTGGATGAGCCGATCGAGCGAACTTGATGGTTGCGTCCGCCCACTGGTTCACATCCTTGTAAGCCGGCCCGGTCCCCATCGCCGGCACGGTTCCCATCGCTGGATTGTGAGGTCCAGCAGGAGAACGAGGTTGCGAAGTACTGTCGCCCAGCGGCGTCGATGGCGCACGCGCGAGAGCGTTGAGGCGGTCCACGGCGGCGGTAAATTTCGAGATCGGCGCGGGGTCGCTCCAAGGTCCATACTTTTCTTCCAGGTCGTGCGTCGCGAAGGCAATTTCGGAACCGTACGTTACGGACGCGCCGAAATAAGGCGAGATCGCTCTAAATTGGACGCTGCTTCCGCCCCCGGATTCCAACTTTGACACCAACTGATCGATCGTTCTGGTCGACGCCTCGTAGACTTTTGGAATCGCCCGATAATCGCTTTCGCTCTCGGCCGTCATCAGCGCTTGCCAGATATTTCGTTTCGCCATCAACGCTTCGTACTCGACCGAGTCGCTGGCGTTCGTCGGTTTGGGAAGCGGTTGCCAACCGGTTTCGATCGTGCCGCGAACGTCCTGCATCGCAAGCATCAGTTTGGCACACGACGTCCGGAAAGCTGGCGCATGAGTCAGTCGTAGTTGCGTCCGCATCGGGGTATCGTCAACGGCGGTATCCAATTCTTGACGCGACTGGCTAAGACGACCGTTGAACCACTCGATCAGCGATGCCCAATTCTCCGGCGTAGTCGGTGGCAGCGCGGCGGCGCGGCGGCGGATCTCGTTGCATTTGCGGGTCAGTTGATCGACCATTTTGGTCGTCGACATGATCGCGTCGGCGTCGGTATCGGTCGGTCGTGACCGCAATGCTACGATGACTTCCACGGACGTCTCGGCAACATGCCGGTAATCGTCGAGCACTTTCTCGTGGCTATCCATTAGCGGAATGGCGGCCACGATCGACTTGATCGGGACGATCGATTCGAGCGGCAACGAGTCTCGGTTGACGTAGACGAGGATTCCAGCCAACAACGTCGCAGCGATACAACTCAGTGGAATCCAAGCCGTCTTGACCCAAGCTAGACTCGACTTCGGGGGACCAAGCGGACTCAGCGGAGCGTGGAAAGTTCCCGCCGGCGACTTCGCCTCGATCGTAGGTTTGCGGCCGGGCGGTTCTTGTCGCGACTTAAAGCCTTTCGGTCGTTTCGGTGCCGCGTCGGCGACCACCGCGTTGGGCAATTCGTCAAAGATCTCACGTTTCGACACCGACGTGATAGCGCCATCGGTTGTCAAACCGAATCGGTTACCGCACTTCGGGCAAGCGACCTCCGAAGGACTGCTTGGGCGCTGCAGTCTCAGCGGGAGAGCGCATTTTGGGCACTTTATGTCGAGCGTTGCGTTCATGAATTGGCGGACAAGGGACAGACGAGGACTCGAATGGGGCCGACTTCATTGTACCGAATTGCGAAAAAAGTCATGATCGATTCGCTATCTGTTTCAAATCTTCACATCCCGGCCGGGCAAAGTGACACCGAAAAGTCGGGTCAGGCGTTTCGTGCGGACTCGACAGATATGGGGCAGGGGCGGCGAAGTTCTCGTAGTCGATTAGAATGGGATAGAAATGTCCACTTCCGCTAATACTATGTTGAGTTGCATCGCTTTGAAATTGTCCGATAATTTTGAGAGGGTATGGCGAAGTCTGTTCCTCCGGCGGCGCTCGATATTTGTCAGCATGGCGGTTGCGCTGGCGATACAAGCTTGGCTTGGATTTGCGGTCAGCGCATCGGCCGACACGGCATTGCGTGAAGCCGCGTTTCGCGGATCGCTGGTGCCGCTCTTGAGAACGTACTGCTTCGATTGTCACGGCGAGGGCACTGAACTTTCTCTGGCCGACGACCAATCGGCCACGGCGGTGGCTGCGAATCGAAAAGTTTGGCTGCGGGCATTGGCACAGGTTCGGTTGGGCACGATGCCACCCGAAGACGGCGAAATGATGGACGCCGAAACGCGGTCGCGGATGGAGAAGTTGCTCGACGAGCTCGCCAACGCGGTTGATTGCGTTCGCAACCCGAACGCCGGGAAGGTGGCGCTTCGCCGTCTCAATCGAGCCGAGTATCGCAACACAATTCGCGATTTGACGGATGTCGATTATGTGGCGGCCGAAGGATTTCCCGGCGACGATGTCGGTTATGGTTTTGATAACATCGGTGACGTGCTTTCACTGCCGCCGTTGCTGATCGAAAAGTATCTCGATGCGGCGGAAATCATTTCCGGCAAAGCCATCTTCACTCCGCCGCCGGGTGAGATCTATGAAATCGAAAAAGCGCCATCGGCGCTGATCGATGCCGAGAAGTACGGCGGCGGCGGTTCTTGGTTGACGCTGGCCAGCGTGAGTACGGTTTCGTTGCAAGTCGATCTGCCGTTTGGCGGAACGTATGTACTGACTGTCACCGCGTCGGGCGATCAGGGCGGTCCCGACCCTTGCCGCATGAAAGTCCAGTGCGGAAAGTTCGAGCAGATTGTCGACGTTCCGGACAATACGGAAAAGGATTACTCCGTTTCGATGCGGCTCGGCAAAGGCACCCGCAAGTTCGATATCAGTTTCATCAATGACTATTACAAAGACGGCCAAGATCGCAATTTACACATCCATCATGTGCATCTTCGTGGTGAAGAACGAAAGGCGCTATTCGTTTCGCCCGACATGCTTCCGGCGAGCCACAAACGAATCGTTTTCGTCAATCCCGACACCAATGTTTCAGTCGATAAAGCCTCTGGTGTCGTGCTGAGCCGATTGGCCAGCCGCGCCTTCAGGCGTCCAGCGACGACGGACGAAGTCAAGCGACTGGTCGAATTGGCTGCGCAAGTCCGCGAGGATGGCGGCAGTTATGAGGAAGGGCTTCAAGTTGCGTTGCAGGCAATTTTGGTGTCGCCACATTTTCTGTTCAAGGTCGAACAGAATCGCGAACCGGATGCTTCCGGAAAACTGCCGCCGATCAGCGATTACGAATTGGCAACGCGGATCAGCTACTTTTTGTGGAGCAGTATGCCCGATGATGAGTTGTTGTTGCTGGCGCATCACGGCAAGATTCGCGATCGCCGCGCGTTGCTCGAGAAGGTCGGCCGGATGATGCAGGACCCTCGTGCGAATCGTTTCGTCGAGAATTTTGCTGGTCAGTGGCTGCAGCTTCGCAACCTAGACACTGTGAATCCCGACACGCGATTGTTTCGCGCGTTCGATGATGAAGTTCGCGAACTGATGCGCCGTGAAACCTTGACGTTCTTCGCCGGAGTAATGCGGGGCAATATGCCGATCACAACTTTGCTCGATGCCGACTTCACGTACTTGAACGAGCGACTTGCGAAGTATTACGGAATTCACGGCGTCAGCGGAAATGAGTTTCGACGTGTGTCGTTGGCAGGTACCGAGCGAGGCGGTTTGCTGACGCACGCGAGTGTGTTGACGGTTACCAGCAATCCGACGCGAACGAGCCCGGTCAAACGCGGAAAGTGGATTTTGGACAACCTACTCAACACGCCGCCGCCGCCCGCACCGCCAAACATTCCCGAATTGGAGAAGAGCAAGCTGGTCGGCACGCTGCGTGAGCGAATGGAACAGCATCGCAACAATCCTGCATGCGCGGCATGTCACAACATGATGGATCCACTCGGCTTCGCAATGGAAAATTTCGATGCGGTCGGGCAGTGGCGAACGCGAGACGGTCGTGATCTGGTTGATGCATCGGGCAAGATGCCTGATGGCACCCAGTTCACCGGCGTCGCCGATCTGAGGCAATTGTTGTCAACGACAAGACGTGACCAATTCGTCCGCTGCGTCGCCGAAAAGATGTTGATATACGCACTCGGTCGGGGAACGGAATACTACGACAAATGCGCAATCGACAAAATCATGGCGGATGTTCAACGCGCCGACTACAAGTTCGCGTATCTGTTGGCGGCGATCATTGAGAGCGAACCCTTTCAAAAACAGGGCCATCGCGAGTAGGAACGGCTTACCACCGGTCGTCGTTTGGACGATATTAGTGCGATGCATTCTCACGTCCCAAACATCGTATCGGATACCGCAAATCGCCGCTTGAGCGAGAGCACGTCGACGTTTGGATCCGTCATTCGAACTTTCTCGGCGCGGAACCATTCGGTCTTTTCGGTCATCCGTTTGTTGGGACCGTGGATCGCGGGAATATCCGCGGTCGTTGTGATCGCTTCAGCCGTCTTGGTTTGGTGGTTGCTGAGAGACTCGATGCGGCAAGTGATCGGCGATTCGCTCAAGGCGAACTTGTCGTCCAGTGTCGGCCGAGTCGAACTGTGGCTCGCCGAACGACGACGCGACGCGGATCGGCTGACTCGAGATCCGATCGTGTGCCGGGCCGCCGAGCAACTGATTGTGTCGTCGCAAAACAGCTTCAACTGGACCGCCGACCACGCTGTGCTCACGGAGCCTTTGGAGGCGATTGAAAACTCGCTCGACCCACAGAATGCAATCGGCTGGTCGCTGCTCGATCGCGACGGACAAGTGATTGCGTCGACAGCGAAGTCGTTGGTCGGGCATCGATTGCCGATTCCTGAAGATTCGATGCGACGGCTTCGTGAGGGCATGTCGACCGTGTGTCGACCGTTCCTATGTCCAGCGATTGCGTCCATGGACGATGCTCGAGTCCTCAGCGATAGGCCGCTGATGGCCGCGCTGTCGCCGATCCGAACCGAAGGTCCGTGGATCGGCACGATGGCGATCATGATTGATCCCAATGGACCGTTCTCTGAACTGATGACGATAACGCAGTTCGGCAATTCGGGCGAAACCTATGCGTTTGATCGCGGCGGCACCATGATCTCACGAAGCCGTTTCGAGCACCAATTGCGTGCCTCGGGTGCATTGGAACTTGACCCCGATGTGAGTACTGTGCTGCGCATCACGATCAGGGATCCCGGCGTCGACTTGACGACCAGCGGAAAATCGATGTCGGCTCATGCGGAACTTCCGTTGACTGTGATGGCGGATCAGGCTGTGCGAGGCGGCAGCGGTACAGATGTGGTCGGATACGACGACTATCGCGGAGTGCGAGTGGTCGGCGCATGGACTTGGTTGCCCGAGTACGAGATCGCGATGGCAACCGAAATGAGTGTCCGAGAAGCCTACGCGCCGGTGCGTTTGTTGAGCCAGTTGATTTACGGATTGTTGACGTTGTCGATGATCACCGGTGGAGCACTGATCACGTTATCGTGGTTGTTGCGTCGAACCAATCGTCGGCGACAGTCGGTGATGCCCACGAAACGACGAATCGGACAGTACGAGCTGGGCGAATCGATCGGCAGCGGCGGCATGGGCACCGTGTATCGGGGAACCCACGACCGACTCAAACGAACCGTCGCAATAAAAGTCTTAGAAGGAGACGCTTTGAATTCTCAGTCGGTCGCGAGATTCGAGCGTGAAGCAAAAATGACCGCTGGTCTTCGGCATCCCAACACGATCGCACTCTACGATTTCGGGCGAACGGACGATGGCGCATTTTTCTATGTGATGGAACATGTTGAAGGGCTCACGCTGCAGCGATTGGTCGATCGCTATGGGGCACAAACACCTGCCCGCGTGATTCACCTGTTGATGCAGATTTGCGGATCGCTGTCGGAAGCTCACGACCTCGGACTGATTCATCGTGACATCAAACCGGCGAATTTGATGATCTCGAACGAGCCCGGAATGCACGACCGAATCAAAGTGCTTGACTTCGGCTTGGTTAAGAATATCGAGCGAGAGAGTGTCGACATGTCGTTGACCAGCAGCGATGGAATCACCGGCACGCCGATGTACATGTCGCCCGAGATGGTCCGTGGTGCGGGGATGTCCGATCAACGCAGCGATATCTATTCGGTCGGCGGCGTAGGTTACACGTTGTTGACTGGCCAGCCGATGTTCGACGGTGACGCATCGGTCGAAATCTGCTTGAAGCAATTGCGTGAGGAGCCCGCGCGACCGTGTGATCGCATCGGCAAGCCTTTGCCCGACGACCTTCAAAATATTTTGATGAGCTGTCTGCGTAAAGATCCCTCGCAACGTCCCAATTCGATCGACGATTTGGCGGCAGCGCTTCGCCAATGCGACGACGCCGGTAAATGGGAACCGGTAGACGCCTTGCGTTGGTGGTCGACTGTGACGGACGATGTACCGTCACCGGACAGCGATGTGAAAACCGAACATGATTTGGAACTTGATCGGAATCAGAAAGCCGACCTGCGGGGTGCCGGAGGCGGAATCCATTTGAACCGGGGCGTGGGCCCCACCGCGACCGCTCATTAGAAATATGTTTGGATCTTTTCGAGGTCAGAAATACGAGACGATCGATTGGTCCAGCTTGCAATCGCTGTTGGAAGATGACGATCGCCGCGCGGCTGTCGAGCGAACCTATCCGACCGAAGGGCGCGACAGTTACGTCAGCGCGCTGCGTCGACTTGATCCCAATTTACTGGCCGATGTGCTCTCCGCCGGACGCAAATTGCAAACCGCAGCCAAGCTGGCTCAGTGGCCGACCGTGGCGATCGCCGGCATGCTCAACAGTGGCAAGACATCTCTCGTCGCAACATTTCTTAGCGAGTCGGGCCGTGCACGAACGCTTCGCGGCAGCAGCAACAAAGAGGGCACTCATCGATTCGTGCTGTGGTTGCCGGCGGCGTGGCGTGATGACGCTGAGTTGTGGGGCTTGTTAATGACTCGGATCGGTGACGCTGTCGGCGGAGTCCCGGAAATGCTCAGCGACATCCCCGCGCAGGCGCATGCCCAATACAACAACCGCGCCGGTGACGGGCACTCACTTTCGATACCCTTGGTCGCAACTGATCCGGCGCTCGACATGGCGGGCATCGGTTTGTTGGATTGTCCCGACATAGTTTCCGATGCGGAGCTGAAGCTTGGAACGCCAATGGAACGACGTCAGTTGCTCGGTCGCGCCGCAACGCTTTGCTCTGCCTTCTTGGTCGTTACCAGCGCCGAATCGTCTCGCGATGCGACGCTAGGCGATTTGCTCCGGATCGCGGCTGACCTGATGCCCGGTGTGCCGCGGTTGTTGGCGATCAATAAGGTGCGACCGAAACAAACACCTGATTTGGTTTTTGAAACATTCTCGCCGCTAGCCCGTTCGCACGGCATCGAAACGATGTACGCGGCGTACGATTACGAGATTCCCGGAAGTCGACCGTTCATACCGACTGTGGATGATGAAGCAAGAAACGGGATGGAGAACTCGGATGACCCGATGCCGGTATTTTTTTCGGTGCGTGAAGATACGAATGAGAATCCGCCAGCAGCAATTTCTGCTGATCGGTTGCTATTAGCGATGCCGGCCAAGCTCGATCGCGGAGCCTTGTTCGAAAAGTTTCGGTTGGCGCTGCAAAACGGGTTACAGAACGCCGTTTGGGAAGAAGGCTTTGTCCGGATCGATAAAGACGCCGACGAATCGATCGCTTTAACCAAGCAGGCGCAAGATTGTTTGTTGCAAGCATCGTTTGAATTCTTCGCACACCGTGAAGTCGGAGGCGAGGTGACCGAATTGCGATTGCATCAGAGCGAACGCATCATTCGCCAACTGTCAGAATCATTTGCGATCACGGCCCCCTGGTACGCTCGGTGGGGCGTTCGCTTGAACGCTCGAATGCGACGTGTGTTTGGAGGCGCCGGTGACTTCGTCCGTCAATTGACACCGTCCGCGATGGCCGAACGAGCCGCGGGCGAAGTCAAAGAGAGATTCCGTCGCGGCGAGTACGGCGTGCTGATGACACCTGAACGGTTGCTGCAAACGATCGATCGATACGGTGGTGAAACGTCGCTGAAGCATTGGCCTTCGACCGCCAACCCTGATGATCGCCAGCGCTGGCTTGATGCTGCCGATGCGGCCATCTTGCGATTTGAACGCGACGACTTCACGTCACTCGATCCTCGGCGACTCGACGAGGCGGTCGCAAAGATGTGGTCCGAAGTTCCAACCACCAAGAAACTTGCGGCCGGTCTGACTCCGCTGGCGGCAACGTTCGCGGCGCTCGCGGGCGTGCTAATGATTCCGCTGGACTTCGGTACCACCGTAATTGCATCTGCCTCCATCCCCGAATTGTTTGCGGCGCTCGGATTGGGCGCTTACGCGGCAGTTTGGGCCGGCGGTCAAAGCACTCGCAGCGTCGGTCAGCAGGCCGCGCGACAGCAGCTCGCCGATTTTCACGCCGTGCTTTGCGATACATTCGGGGTATCACGCTTGGTGGAGGTTCCGACGATCCGAGTCGGCGGCGCGAACGAAAAGTTAGTAATTTCCAAGATCATCGCGCGTGAGCCCTTCGGTCCGACACTTCCGCTGTACCACATTCGCGACGAATTTCGGCAAGAATTGAAAAAACTGATACCTCGAGGCGGACCCACATCCAAGTGAACAGATCATCGTCTATCGATCGCAGCGCCGACCAGGTTCAAGCGAGTTTGGGTCAAGCGAGTTTGGGCCGGGATAGTTTGGGGCAACCGGGTCTCGAATTCCTAAACCGCGTTCGCCGTGCGTCGGTTAGCGTTCTTGGTGACTCACCAACCGGACGCGAAGTGCTGGAGTTGTGCGAGCAGCATTCCGAAGCGCGGCGGATGATTGTCGATGACCGTAGCCAAGGCAATACCGTCGTTGCAGTCGTCGGTGCAACCGGCCAGGGCAAGTCTTGGCTGATGCGCCAACTGATTCGTGGATCGTCAGCCGTGAGCGTGATCCGCAGCGGAAACAATTCAGACGACGCGACCGAAAAACTTGTTTGGGTCGGTCCGTTTCCGCCGGCTGATTTGGATTCTCGCCACGAACAATTCGTGCACTGTCCCGCCGCGAATATGAAATCAATCGGGGTGCCCTATTTGTTGGTCGATGCACCCGGCGCGACAGACGACCGCCGAGCGGTTGCGGCAGTGGGCAAACGGGCTCTCTCGATGGCATCGGTGCTGTTGTTGGTGGTTCGCCGAGATCAATTGCGGAGCGAAACGGTTGCGATTTTGACCGAAGCCAGCGAAGGCACGATCGTCATCCCGATCGTGAACGCCGTTCGCAAGGACGACTCACTTGATACGGACATCGACGCCTTCGTCAGTCGAATGCGAAGGGCGGCACCGACCAGTCGCGTTGTCTCGCCCGTCATCATTGATGATTTCGATATCGATGATCGGATCGAAGATCAAATCGGCAATCAGGCCGCCGAAGATGTGGCAAAGCGATTGCAGACCGAGATCGGTGAAGCATGGGAAGGTGATCGCCGACGAAGCACTCGTTTGTCCGCGTTGGATGCCAGGTTTCGATCGGCGCTGCATTCGATCCTCGGTGATCGACTTCCCGATTTGACCGCCGCAGTTCGCCGGCTCAATGTGGAAGCCCGCAAGCTGCCGATGGAAGTCGCGGAATCCTTGGTGGGAAGCGGCGGTTCATTGCAAGCGGCGGTCCGATCGAGGCTGCGGTTATCGCTTTTGAATGACACGGCCGCGTTTTGGTTTCCCTATCGAACTCAACTAGGTTTGTTGAATCTGACGCACGGCGCTTGGGACCGGGTGCTGATGTCGTTGTCCGGCTCGCTTCCATCGCTCGTCAGCGTCGTGTGGTCGTCGACGAAAAGGCTGGCCTTTGAACGAGATGCGCAAAGCGATGTCCGCGACGGACTGCGAAAACGCAGCGACGCCGCGGTGGCCGATCGCCTGGGACCGCTGGCAACCCGATTTCGCGATGAAGTTGCGGCGCTGCGCGAAGGCAAACGCCAGACGTCGACCTCGCTGACGCAAGAGTCGGCGCGGGGCGGCGTCGCCTATCTGGCCGGTCTTGATGCGCTGCAAGAACACTCACAACAAATCTTTGACGAAGAAGTTGATCGAGTTTCGATGTCGCGATCGAGCGCGATCCTTTGTGGTTTGATCGGTACGGTAGTCTTCTGGTTTTTGATGGCTGGCCCCATCGTTGCTCTGTACCGCAGTTACTTCGACGCCAGCATGACGACGCTACGAGATATGTCGGGCAATCTCGATCAGTTCCCGCAGCCAGATTTTGCGATGATGTTGACGAGTCTGTTGTTGTCGATCTTGCCAACCGCGCTATTCGCGATGGTGGTGTTGTCGGTCGCCCAAAGTCGTTCTCGCGTTCGCGACGCCGAATCGAGAATCCGCCAACATCACCATGACACGATTGAAAAACTGCAACGCGATGGCGTACTGCGTTTGCGTTGGGACGAACCGCTGTTGTCGGATGCCGAGTTTCTGCTTTCGGCCGGGATCGTTGATGAGGATTTAAGCGAATGAGTCTAATCGCACAGGCAGCGTCGGCTGCCGAAACGACGGCGAAAGAAAGCGGACTCGTTGACATTGTGTTCAGCGGCGGCGTCGTCGGTCTGATCATTCTGTTGATCTTATTCGCACTATCGGTGGCTGCTGCGTATCTACTGTTCGATCAGGTCATGACGTTGCGGCGGAGCGAGATTTTGCCCGACGGTGTCAGTGATGCGGTTCGGCAGGCACTGCTGACGGGACGAATCGCGGAAGCGGATGCGGCGTGCCGTCGCTCGCCGAGCGTGTTGAGTGTCGTGCTGCTATCGGGGCTCTCGGAATTCGAGTTCGGATGGACCGAAGTCGAGAAGGCGATGGAAGACTCGCTCGCTGGACAAGCCGCGCGCCTGATGCGACGCATCGAATATCTGTCCGTGATCGGCAATATCGCGCCGATGGTCGGATTGCTCGGGACGGTGACAGGCATGATCTTCGCGTTTCAACAAGTCGCCAGCACGCGCGGAGCAGCCGGCGCCGGCGATCTGGCCGAGGGCATTTACCAAGCGCTCGTCACCACCGTTGGCGGATTGATCGTCGCGATTCCATCACTGGCGATTTTTGCGGTCTGTCGCAATCGCGTCGACTCTTTGATTGCCGAAGTTGCCTACCAATGTCAACATGCGCTCGCGCCAATCAAACGCCGTCCGACCACACGAACCCGCAGCGCCGCGCCCGCATCCAAACCAGCGGTGACAAGCCCCGCTTCACCAAATCCGTCCGTTCCTCCTTCACCGCCTCGCAGTTAGATTGATGAAACACGCCACCTATCGCGTCGATGTGACGAAGGAACAGTTCGTTTTTTCGGCCGCGCACTTCATCACGTTCGCCGGCGACATCTGCGAACAAATTCACGGACACAACTATGGCGTTCGCGCGTCGGTGGAAGGGCCTCTCGATCAGAATCGATACGTCGTCGATTTCATCGCGCTGCGCGACGCCGTTTTGAAACAGACCCAATCGCTCGATCACCACGTCGTTTTGCCACGAGATCACGCGGAGATCAAGATCAGCAGTGACGATCGAGAGACCACCGCAACATTCCGCGATCGTCGATGGGTGTTTCCGAACGAAGATTGCGTGATCTTACCGGTCGTCAACACGACAGCCGAAGAGATCGCACGAGTGATTGCCGAGCGAGTGATGGAACAGACTCGGGATCAGTTCGGCAGCGCGATCGATTGGATCGAAGTCGCCGTCGACGAGAATCACGGCCAATGGGGCGTGTGCAGGTTGCCGTGGATGTGATCCGGGTTGTCGCTGCTACGCAGCTAAAATCATTTACTCCAACATCGTCAACTTTCCGTCATCACCTGATTTGGCTCGGTACTCTCTGCCGTCCACCGTGATGGCGTACTCTCCTCGAAAGCCACGAAATTTGATTTGCCCGTTGGCGTCGGCGACGAGTTCCTCTTCCGTCGTCCACACTTGCTGAGTCATTCGTATCCACTGCTGGCCCATCGCGGTCGGCGTCCAGTCTTTGGCGAAGAACGCGGCATCAGGTTTCCAGTGGGCGCCTTCCCAGAATCCCCATGAAAGAACACCCGCGACGGCGGGATGTGAGAAGCACACCGTCAAAAAGTCTCTCGTGAAATCAGATTGCAACTGTTTGCCAGCCACTTCGACATCGAATTCCGTGATCAGAATTTTCAACCCCAAAGCGTGAAAGCGGTCAAGTTCGGCGAGCATCCGTTCGGGCGGAGTTAGCAGTGAACCGAAGTGACCTTGAATTCCGATGCCGTCAATCGGCGCACCGTTTTCTACCAGGTAACGTACCGTCTTCTCGAAGTGATCTTTGTGCGTCGTCGGAAACCCGCCGCGGACCAATCCGGCATAGTCGTTGTAGTAGAGCTGAACGTTCGGCGCGACCTCGTCGGCAACCTTGAACCAATGCACCATCGCTTCATCACCGAGAATGTCGGTTAGGTCGCGATTGTCGAAGACCTCATTGAGCACGTCCCAATCCCGAACCAAACCTTGCGTTGCGTAACCCATTTCGCGGATATGCGTGTCGAGCACCTTGGTAAGTACTTCGGGGCGATCGTAGATCGTCGGCACCCATTCGGGCAAATAGCGAATGCCCGGCCAAACCATCACATGACCGCGCGCGGGAATTCGCTGTTCCTTCATCCATTTCAAAGCGTTGATGGTTGCTTCGTGGCTGATCCAGTTTTCGTCCCAGCTTTTCCATTTGAGTGCATTCTCGGTTGTGCCTACGTTGAAGTACTTCTTGAACGTCTCGCGATATCGATCGTTGTCCTCGCCTTCGCCGGTCAACATGCTCGCCGAAACCGCTGAACCAAAACCAAAGTCGTGACTGACCAACTTGACAGATACTTTGGCGCCGGATCGAGGTTGGCCCTGATCGTCAAAGAGTGACATCGAAAGATCGTCGCGCCTGAGCTGATCGATTCGCTCCGCCGCCTCGGCGCGCCAACTCGCATCGAGTTCGCGTCCGGTGTATGTCAATTCCGTATTGGGTAGAGTATCGATATCGACGTCCTGTCCAAAGTTCCAAGCTTGCAGTCCACCGAATTCCAGCGTCTCGGGCTGGTAACCGATTTGAAAGTTCATACCCGCTTGCTCGGCTTCATAGCTTTCCAAGCTGCGAAAGCGAACCCAGTAGTGCTGCCAACTTCCGTCAGCAGGTGATTCGGCGAGGAACTGAACGCTCTTGGTGTGCGGCGCACTGAATCGCTCGAAGACAAACTCGGCGACCGCTCCGCCGACCCCGCTCGTCGCTTTGCCTCTGAGCCAAAATCCGATCAACAGAACGTCGCCCTTCGCAACGGCTTTGTTTGAAGGCAAGCCGAATGCGGAGTCCCAGGTGTTTTCGGGTCGATTCGTTAAACTGATCTGAAGACTTCGGTCAAACTCGTCGTGCTTGGTGGGACCGATCTGATGCGTGCCATACTTGCCGTCACCCAACCGCACATTCAACTGCTCGATGACATCACGATCGCCATCGAGCAACGAAATTCCTCCGGCGGGTAATCCATCGGCAACGGCCAACGAAACGAATGAGAATGCAATGCTGAGAGCAAATAAAATGGTGCGCATCGAATGACCCTATTCTTGTAGTAGTTTTTGTTTGAGTAGATCTCGGGCTTGTTTGAATTCCGCAACATTCGGATCGATTTCAATCGCCCGTTCGATTTGTCGCAACGCTTCGTCCATTTCACCGGAAAGATAGAGGGACAATCCGAATCGATACTGAACCGATGCGTTGTCCGGTGCAAGCCCCGCGTCGCGGCGCATCAGCGGCAATTCGGCCGATCGAAGTTCTTGTACACGTGCCATCAACCGGGCAGATTCGGGTGAGCGATTCTCCGTCGCGATGTTTTCGAGCATTGTCGCCAGATTTGAACGCGGTCCCGTCGTGTTCGGTTCGATTCGGATCGCAGTTTCATATTCTGCGATCGCTTCGTCGAGTCGGCCCTGCGCCTCACAGAGCATCGCCCAAGCCATGTGCGCACCCGCGCGATCGCTGGTTGCCATCAGAGACTGCTTCACTTCAGCCAGCGCTTGATCGACCCTCAGTTGTTTTGTGCCCGCGAGCGTTTGATAGCCGCCCGAAGCCACGATCACGCGCGCGGCCTCGGTTCGGACCAGCCGGGATTCATCTTTCAGAAGCGGTTGCAACGCGCGCATCGCCGCTTCCGGCGAAGCCAACATGAATGCATTGACCGCCGCGGCGCGAACGATCGGAGATTCCTTTTCATTTTTGAGAATTTCACTCGCAGTCGGCAAGGCTACGCGCGCGCCGGAATTGACAAGTTCGGACATCGCCGAAGCTCGCGCAATTGCGGGCGACATTTCTTCCGGCTGCATGACCAGTCGCAACATTCCGGCGACCGAGTCGGGTTCGCCGCGCCGATAAGCGACGATGGATTCAGCGAAATGAAACGGCTTTTTGCGGTCAGCGCCGTACCACTTTTCGCACGCTTCGTCGCACCATTGATCCGTCTTTTTGATCGCATCAGAAACCGCTACGTCGCCTTGGTCGGCCATTGCCAGCCACTGCGAATACTCTTTGGTTGACAATTCGACTTTCGTTTCACCCGCGAAAGAATCGAGTTGATCGGCGACGTGACAGTGACTGCACGCATTGGGCGTACCCAGTTTGACCGACAAATCGGGTCGTGGGATGCGGATGCTGTGATCGCGGCGTTTATCGATGTCCATGTAGGTCGTGTGGGGCATGTGACAATTGACGCACATCGCACCGGGTGTTCCGACCGCATGATGATGGTGCGATGGAACGTCATACTTGCCGGACGCGTGTTGGTGACACGAAGTGCAAGTTTCGTTACCAGTTTGTTTCAGTTTGAGCGAATGCGGATCATGGCAATCGGTGCAACGAATGCCCTTGTGATACATCCGGCTCTGGACGAACGATCCATACACGTAAACTTCATCTTTGATTTGCCCGTCGGCGTGGTAAGTATCCGATCGCAACAGTTCGAGGTTGTAGTGATCGGTATACAAATCACCCGGCTTGAAGCCTTCATCGAGCAATCCGCGTCGGCTGTGACATGGTGCGCATGATTGCAATTGCGGTTCTGGATTGAGGCCTTTCAAATGGGCGAGTCCATAGCCATGGCGGCGATCCCAAAACAGCGATTTTTCACCCGCAAGTTCGACATGCAGGCTGCCCGGTCCATGACAGGCTTCACAACTGACATCGATTTCTGAGAATGTTGTGTGATAACGATTTGACTTCACATCAAAGTTGCGTTTGAGGTTGGTCGAGTGACAATCGGCGCACATCGTTTGCCATCGCTGGGCGATACCGGTCCAGTGCAATGGATCGTCGGGAAGCAATTTGTCGGCGACATCCGGCGGACGCAAATAGAACCATCGCTTGTCGAGTGCGTCCCAACTGATTCGCAACACCTGCAACCTCGCGATCTCGTTGGCCGGCATGTCGTCGGTTCGATCGAACTCGACCATGTACTGCTGCAGTGGATGGACGCCGAAAACATACTTGACTTCAAAGTCTTCCATCTCGCCGCTCGGTCCATCCGTGTGAACCATGAACCGCTGGCCATCGCGGTACATACGGCTGGTCATCCCGTCATGTTCGAGCTCGGCATCATTGAAATCGCCGAGCACGGTCTGGTCCGTCGCGATGTCCATTGCCTTGTCGTGGTCGGAATCTTTGAAGGCGGCGGCTTGGTCGCGATGGCAATCGATGCAGGCGGCTCGTCCGACGTAAGTTGCAATCGTATTGATGGGTCGAGCCGACCAATAGTCGGCGAATACGCCGCCGGCCAACAACATCAATGCGACACCGGCAATGATCACCAAGCGTTTGGACTTCAACGTCGAAGAATTCGGGTGCAAGAGTCTGGTGGTGGGGCAAGAGAATCGAGTGAATAAGAAAACGCATTCTACTCAGTGAGCAACCGAATGGCTTCGCGCCGCATGCTGGCGACCAGTTCGGCTCTCGCTTGGTCGACCGGCCCGACCTCGATCAGCAACCGGGCCGTCCGAAGGAGTTCTTCGGCGACTCTTGCTCGCCGATCGATTTCGATGTCCGCCGATCGATCGATCGCGGTTTGAGGTGACGAATTCAGCTCGGTTTTGTTATCGAGCACGCTGCCATCAAGAATGCTGCCTTGGTTTTTTATCAGACCCAATACATCGTCGAGCACTCCATCGCCGGTCGGTCCATTTGATTTACCCTCTAAGGCGTTACGGATCTGCTGCTCCGCCGGCGTCGCGACCTGAGGCAAATCCACTGGTACCGCGCCGTTTTGAGTCGGTTCATCAGCTAGAGACACCGCGGTAGCGATCGCCGCAATGAAGCAAAAGCACGTGAGCTTCCTGGTTCGATGATTCATCCGTTTGCCTCATTCCTCTCGCGGCGGTTGGTGACACTCTGCGGAAAATATAAATGATTGGGATCTTTTTCGCGCCGTGGTCATTCGTCATCCCTCTAACAGATCTGGCGGATTGGCGTATCATGCACGTCGCGGTTGGCTTGCTTTTGACTCGTGTGCGACGATTTTTAATGAGGATTCTCTTTCTCGGCGACATCGTCGGCAAACCGGGTTATGCGGCGGTGGTAAAGCATGCCGAATCGTTGCGGATAGAATTGAAGCTCGATGCCCTGGTAGTGAACGCCGAAAATGCTTCCGACGGATCAGGACTGATGCCGCGACAGTTCAAGCGTTTGACCGAAGTCGGCGTCGACGCTGTGACGCTGGGCGATCACATTTATCGCTGTAAAGAAATCATCGCGACGCTCAAGAAGAGCGACCGGATCGTGAAACCGGCGAACTATCCAGCCGATTCGGCCGGACGAACTTGGGTGGTTGTCGATACTCCCAAAGGTCCGCTCGCGGTGGTGTCGCTGATGGGTCGAGTTTACATGCGTCCCGTCGACTGTCCCTTCGACGCGATTGATCGTGTGATCGACGAGATCGGTGATGCGGCGAAGCACATTCTCGTGGACATTCATGCGGAAGCCACCAGCGACAAACAGGTGATCGGCCGCTACTTGGACGGCAAAGTGACCGCCGTACTTGGCACTCACACCCACGTGCCAACTGCGGACGCGAGCGTGTTGCCGGGGGGAACTGCGTTCCAGTGTGACGTGGGTATGTGCGGCCCCTACGACAGCATCATTGGACGGGACATCAAGCGAGTGATGGAAACGACTCGTTCATTTGAGCCTTGTCATTTTCACGTTGCCACTCGAGACGTTCGGCTTTGCGGTGCGCTGGTGGAAGCGAAAGAGAACGGCAAGGCAAAGTCGATCGAACGTTTCGAGATGAAGGTCGAACCATGAGCCGCGACAGGATACCGGTTTCGCTGGTTTGAAACGTCAAACGAAAAGGCACAGGCACTAGGTTTTCGAGTTGACCAACTCGTCGATAACGACCGCGATCGCCGCGCTTTCCATGGCCGTGCTCATGCTCGCGAATCGCGAAGCGGGATCCTGGGCTGCTTGGGCCGGCGTCAGAGGCATGTGAATGAACGCCGATTTCGTTTTCATGCCGAATGATCGGGCATAGTGCTGGCTCAGAAATAGGGCGGCGTTGCAGAGGTACGTGCCGGCGTGATGTGACACCTCGCTGGGGATGCCCGCTTCCAACAAACTTCGGCAGCATTTTTCCAGCGGCAGCGGCGAACGGTAGGCATCGGGGGCTCCATCGATCAGAGGTGACCCGTCGCTGCGAACATTCAAACCGACTGCTTCGAGTTTGATCAGCGGGTGACCGGGAGATTGACCCAAATGGATCGCGAACTCGAAGTCGTCTTGCAAATCCTTCCGCAAGTTTTGACTCATGCGGGTCAGATCCACCGCGTATCGCCGGGTCACGATGGTTGCCGGCCCGTCGTACCAATGAGTCAAATCGATCAACGCCGACCAACTGCTGTTCTCCGGCCAACGGTCATAGGGCTCAAAGGCGGTGATCAAAACGCGAGTCACGAACGTCTCTTCATGGCGGCTGGGTAGACGAAACTGCCGCTATGATAGTTCGGTGAGACGTAGCCTGGTTACGGTTTGCCGACTTGATCCTGATCAGCATTCAACTTTTCAATCGATTTCTTCTCGGCCGGCTTCAGCTTGATCACGGGCGGCAGCTCCTTGCCCTCGGGGTAGAACCGCATCGAAATTGAGTTGACGCAGTGACGTACGTTCTTGTCCGTCAGTCGCTCGCCCTCGAAGACGTGACCGAGATGCCCGCTGCAGTTGGCGCAAACGATTTCGACGCGATGTCCATCGGCATCGGCATGTCGCGTCACCGCACCCTTGATTTCGTCGTCAAAACTGGGCCAACCGCAGTGACTCTCGAACTTGTGATCGGCCTTGTAAAGTCTCGCGTTGCATTGTCGGCAGAGGTAGATCCCCGGATCTTTGGTCATCGTGTAGCCGCCATCCCCGGGCGGTTCCGTGCCCTTCCGCAAGATCACATAGGCCTCGCGTTGATCCAGCGGGTTGTAGGGTCCGATGATGATGGGCGGTTGATTCTGCTTTTCCACGGTCTCGTCCTTTGAAACGCTGATTTTGTTGGTCGGCTCGTCTTGGGGCGCGGCCGCATGGACGCCAGTTTGCCGATCGCAGCCGGCGGAAATGGGCAATATGCCGATCGAGACTAGAAGCCAAAAATTGTTTCGCATTGAATCACCTTCCTGGGGTGCAAAAAAAATCCCGTTTGCCGAGACACAAGGTAAATCTCGACAAACGGGGCTGTGCTCGCTCGATCTTACGATTGGAACGAGTGGGGTGACTATGCCGAAGCATAGGTCCGCCGACTTGCGCTAACGGTAATCACCCCGTTGGCTTGTACAGCAATATTCCACTTGCTCACCTCCCTTCAAAAACGCGGTTTGACGGTTCCCTGCCCGGGTGCCAACCAGAATGGGCCGGTTGCCGTACGGAAAAAGGCCAATCGCGACGCGTTATCGCGATCCGACGTGGACATTATCTATCGTTGGCAAGACAGGATCAAGGGAAATTTTTCTCAGCCCGCTGGTACGTCGATCTCGTAGTGAATGATCACAAACACGTCGCCAGCGGCGAAAGAATTCAGCGGTCCGCCTCCGCCGCCGCTTTGGGGTGCCAAATTACCGTTGACCGACAATATGCGGGCACCGCTTTTTCGCATCCAGCGGTTGATCTGACGCTCCATTTCCGCGATTTCAGTATCGACGCTCTTGAACATTTTGATTTGTTGCATGATCCAGGCTCTCCGCTGCGTTGGCTGATCTCTGTCGCCCCACGACCGCGACACGTTCGGCCATTGTAGCGATCGCCGGCGAACGAGTGAGCTGACCGAGTCACCCCAAGTTTAGTCCGTGATGGGGCGCAGCATCGGCGTCGGTTTGATTTGACCGGGTTGCCAGACACTTAGGCGGACATCATCGATGGTCGCTTCGCCGGCACCGATCAGCTCGAACATCACCGTTACTTCGCCGTCGACCAAAGATTGACGGTACAGCCTCACCGGTGTCCAGTCGGAACGTCCGCGCAGCAACACGCCCATCTCTTGCCCGCCGATCGAATCGTACACCAGCACGCCTTGATGAGGCGCACCAAAACCAATCGTTCGGACGACCGCATCGATGCGAATCGGCGTACCGGCAGCGACCCGCACGGACGGGCTGCGAATCTGCACGACGGTGCCTTCGTAGCCGCCCGGCAATAAGTCTTGTGCGACCGGAGTGACGCGGGCCATCATCGCGCCGGCGCCCTGGTACGTGCCTCGCGTGACGTGACGAACTTCGCTGGTCGCCCTCGTTGCCATCCGTTGTCCAAAACTCCATCGCCCCGGCCCCATCAAGTTGGCATCGTCGAGTGAACCGCTGGTCAGCAAATTCTCGCCCCATCCGGCGTCGTCCATTAGCGGTCGCCAAATCGTTTGGATCTCGGCCGCACCGAAATCCATCGGCGGGCTGCTGGTCGGGTTCGGCCAGTCCGGCATCAAGGCTTCGGCGAGCTGCCAATCGCTTCGCAGTGCCCATGCGTCGGCGCGACGGGCCATGCGAAGTGTCTGATCGAGATCGCCGGCGCGAAACATCGGTTCGGCTTGCATCAAAGTCTGCTCAGCCACATTCACTAAGTTCGTCGGCATCCGGCGATCCGTCGCGCGAGCCGAGGTTGCGGTCGTCCAGTTTTCCCGAGTTCGACGAACCGATTCGCTGGCCAACTGCCAACGATCCAATCCCGCTTGTCTCGAAAAACGTGATGCGGATTGATTGATCGCGGCGCCGACCGATGGGTCGCTGCTCAGGACGATGATCTCGGCCACATCTGGCGAAACGATCTGCAATCGCGACCCGGTTGATGTGGCCTCCGGTGTCAATCGTTCCGATGAAAAGTGCGTCATCCGCCAAACCGTTTTTGCCGCATCTGCGGGAGTCAGCAAGATTTCGAGCGTCTCGCCATCGCCGGCCAGTAATTCGCTTCCCCGAGTCGCGATGGACGTCAGAATCAATAAATCGGTTTGCTCCGTCGCCAATCGCGTGCATCGATACGGCGCGCCCGTGACCGGCGGCGGAGGCGCCGGTGTTGCCGATGTCACCCACGGTGAAATCATCGCCAACATTCGATTGACGTAGCTGAGCGACATCGCCCGGTTGTGATCGAAAGCCGATCCAGACGACAGCGCGCGCGTCGAACGGAACAGGATCGCCGACGGCGTCGACTCGAGCGATCGTAAAGTCTGCAGCCACATCGAATGCCACCGAAAACTCTCCGGCGGCGGAGCACCGATGGCTGCGGCGATCGCTTCGGCTTGCCGAATCATGGTTTCCGGAGGCATGCTAGAAACACCAACTGCCGTTTCAACTCGATCACCAACCTGGCGCCGAGTCTCGACCATCTGAGCAACTTCTTCGCCCGGACGAACGCCGCGCACACGAGGCGGCAGGTCATCGACGATCGCATCCAACAGCGGCGCGTACAATCGCCAACTTTCCGAGGGCGCAGCGACGATTGGTCGTTGCCAGCGTCGCGGCCAAGCTCGCAATCTCGCCGATGTCGTGGATGTCGAATCGACCTGCCGACTATCGAGCGGCTCACCGATCCCGATGTACCAGGCGGCGATCGGTTCCAGCAGCGCTTCGAGCGCCGGATCAGGTGATGAGGGTGGCGGAGCGTAGATGGCAATGCGTGCTTGGTTGGCCTCGCCCAAGATCGCCGAATCGGGTGGCGAAGTGAGCAGCACCGCGTCGAATCCGAGCGACCGCACCCACGCCAACGGTTCGCCGCTGTGTTGCAAGATACGAGTGATTCGGCCAACGGGAAAAGCTCTTGAACGGATCAACGATAGCGACGCATCATCGCCGTCGTCGACGATCCGCCGCGTCAATTGTCGGTCATCAAATTCGGCATCTCGGGCATTGGCCGTCGATACACCGTCCGTCATCGCGACGAGGCCATCGACTCGCAGCTCGTCAATGCGAATCGCCGTTGTGCCGGGCCCCGTGTACGCATTGATAACGATCGCATCGACGAACGGATCACTCAGATCGGCGGAGCTGCCGTGCTGGCCCCGAATCGCCATGTGCTTCAGCTTGAGTGGTCGTTCGATCATCCCGATACCGATCTTCGCGAACTCGCCGGGACGAGTGTAAGCGGCACCGTAGAGCATAACGGATTCGGGTCGTCCGGTTTCTGGATTTCGCAAATATGGGTAGCGAACGCGAACGCCAATCTTTGCCCCGTCGCTGGCGCTCATCACTGAAACACTGGCGAGCAAATCGTTCAGCGGTCGAACCGGTTGGATCGGATAAACGAAGATCGCTTCGGTTCCATTGCCGGCAACCATTTTGATCGATTCGCACGCGCCGCCCTCGACGCCACCGCCGGCGAGATGTTCGTGTTCGATCACCCTGGCCTGACAATCTGACGAATCCAAATGCCATCGCGGCGGATACGTGTCCAGCGAATCGTAGATTTGTGCCGCGACGTTTTCGGCGAACAGGCAAAGCCACATCAAGGCAGTCGCCATCACCGCACGCAGCCTTTGCCTGGTTGCTACATCCGGCGTCGATTTTGAATTCAGTGACAGTCTTTCGGACATTTGATGATTGACCACGGGGTCGAGCGTCGGAACAATCGCCGTCGTCGACAGTGAGTGGGAAACGCGACGTGGTGTTGATAAAAAACCACAATCGATTCGCTAGCTACCACCACCGGCGTAAGTTCTTTCCATACCAAGATTTAAGTGCTGTGAACAAGGCGAGATCGGGTTGCCAAAATGCAACGTTGCGTTTTGACATCGCCGGCCAGCCGATCACTGTAAGTCGTTATCAGGAAAGCTTTTCCGCCGCACGGCTGCTCACCGCCGAATGGACGCGGCATCGCAAATGCAATGGATGGCTCATCAACGAAACCGCTTTGCCGCAAGTTGCCATTCTGTCCCGAATCACTGACCCGGAACGCCCCATCATGATGCCAAAGACCATCGGAACCTCGACCAAGATCAATGACGAAACGCCGATCGAGTTGCAAGAAATGGCGAAGGCCATCGATGCACTTCCCGAGCGATATCGCGACTTGGTCGCCCCAGCAATGCAACGAGTCGTCGAGTGCAGCACTCGTCGTCGCCGAATTTTGAACTTGGTTCAGGAAGCACTTTCTCAGCTTCGCCTGGACATGAAGTATCTGATTTTTGATCTCGAAGCGACGCGCCGCGAACGAGATCAATACAAAGAGCTGCTCGAAAAAGACGGCCTGTTGTAAAGTCCACCATGCGACGGCGACGAATCACGACGACGATCATGATTCTTGTCGTGATGTTTACCGGGGGATGGATCATGTGGAATTTCAAAAGCATCCTTCGCGGTCTGACCACCAACCGCGCCACGCTGGAAGCCGATTCCGCTGATCCGATGCTGCGGCCGCGAGAAATTTCGTTGACGCCGACCGACACCGCTGATCGAATCGAAACTTGGGTGAAGACTCGATCCGGATGGGGCGTCGAGTCACGTTCGGATCAAAACGGCAGCGTGAAACTGCACCTGACACGGACGACGCGGGCATTTCGATTTGTCGACGACATTCACATCACGCTCAGTCCCGTCGGTGATGGGACCGAGCTAAATGCGCACAGCCAATCTCGGATCGGCAAGGGCGACCTTGGTCAGAATGCTCGCAACTTAAAAGAACTGACCAGGTGGTCGGAAGTCGTCTGCGGTAGCTAAGGATCGCGAAGACAGTAATATCAAACATTTTTGCCGCTCATTGCGAGATGAGTGGGACGGCGATGGCCGATCGGCCAATGTTTCTCCAATGGGTTTTCGGATAACTTTTCAAGACACTTTCGTCGTTTTGCATGCGCCCTCATTGAGGATCTCGATCCGTGGTTGCTCGTTTGACCGTCGTCATGATTCACACTTCTCCGACGCATTCTCGCGGCGCGAGAATGGCCGAAACCTTGGTTGGTGAGCTTATCGGTCGTCCGGGGATCGATCTGGTTTTGGTGGGACCGATCGCCGACATGGACAGCAATGCGACGGACCGGCTGACGCTGGAGTCGATCGCAACCGATTTAGCTGTTTTGGCATGGAAGCCGGTCTCGGTGACGATGGAGGAACTCGCGGCAATCGGATTTGCGGGTCAACGCTCGCCCCATGTGGGCGATGTGGACGCCGAGCCGTGCCCTCCCGATTTGCGAAAGATTTTTGCCTTTGACTTGAACGGTTTCTCTGAAGCGGTCCCCGTCATCGAGTCGCTGCAGTCACTACGGCGATCGCAGGATGTCAGGACGTTCTCGATCAACGGTTTGGGGCTTGCCAAACCAGTCCAAAGGGCCTCTGGTCCGACGATCCGCGAGCCTCGACCGCCGCAGCCATCCCCGTCCAAGGGTTTGGATTTAGATGATTTGCTGGACCAATTGGATCGGTCAGATTCGTAGCGGATTAGCCTTGGAAGTATCGCTGGACCGTGCCGATCAGGCCTTGGTGAATTGCTTTATCACGGTTGATATGATAAATTGAGGGGTTAGAGAGCGACTTGGATGACCCAATTCGATTCATCAGCATTTCTCGGAAAAGACATAAATGGCGGCCATTACCAACCAACACGCCGGCGAGATTCTCGTCGTTGGATTTACGGACAGCAAAATCCTCGACGGGCAAAGGATCGAACAGGTTGGCCGCGAATTGCAAGAAGTGGTTCCCCAGGCGACTCACAAGAAACTGCTGCTGAACTTCCGGGGCGTTTCGTTCATGTCGTCGGCAATGATCACCAAGCTGGTGATGCTCAACAAAGGGTGCAAGGCTCAGGGCGTCAATTTGAAGTTTTGCGAGGTTTCGCCGAACGTGATGGAAGTTTTCAAGATCACCAAACTCAACAAGCTGTTCGATATTCAAGACGGTGAAGAGAAGGCGATCGCCAGCTTCGACAAGAAGGGTTGGTTCGGTTAACCGTCGTTTCTATGGCCGCCTCGAATTCCGACCATCATGCCGATGATGACGCGTCAATTGCCGATCGAGCGAGCCAAATCATCGAAGCGGATCGAGCCAGCCTTGGCAACGAGATCCACGATGACCTGTTACCTCTGATATTTGTTGCCTCGGCCTCGGCTTCTCGATTGAAATCGGATCCGTCGATCTCGTCACCAGAAACCCGCGGGCGAATAGAACAAATTGACGCTTGGCTTGTGCAGGCGATGCAGGCTGGCCGGCGCCTCCTGACGAATGCCTATCCGCCGGAGCTAACGGGCAGCGCGTGGGTTCGCGAGGCCATCGACACGGTCCATCGACTGTTCCCCGATTCGAATGTCACCATCGATTGGCAGCTCGATCCCAACGTCAACGAGATCCCAAAACCAACGGCGATCGCGTGTTACCGAATCGTCATCGAAGCCATCCGTAATTCCCTTCGTCACGCCAATCCCCGCAATATCACTGTCTGCGGGAAATCGACGGTTGGTGACTGTCGTGTCGAGATCGTCGACGATGGTGACGGGTTTGACCCCAACGCTGTCCCAGCCTCACACTTCGGAATCCGAGCGATGCGCGCCCGCAGCGAACTGATCGGCGGGCGACTCGAGATTGAATCGCGCATCGGTGGTCCGACGCGAGTCAGCCTCGAGTTTCCCATTCATCCTTGACGGACAGCCGATCACGCTTTGGCGGGCATCGGGTTCATCTCTTTGAGCGATTTACCCAAGCGTTTGCGTCCGCCGCCCGTGTTCGATGCCTTACTTTTGGGCGCGTCGTTTGCAAACAGAGCGGCGACGTTCGGATGCAATTCGTCGGAGTCGGCGGGCGTACCGATTTGTTCAATCGCATCGCTGACGCCCAGCAACACTGACTGGCGCACGCCGTCGCGAAGCCATTCAAAAAAATTAACGTTCATATTCGCTTGATTCACTCGAAGGTTGGTTCGGCACGCCGCACTCTCGCGACGCATTCTCCATCGGCTTGTAACGATCGAAAGTCAGCGAAGTCCAGACCGATCGATATTGAAAAATCAATCAAACGCGTTCTTCCATCGTCGATTTTTTCGGGGGATCGATCCAGCGGATTGAACCGATGGTTTCCACGTCGACATCGTCCTGGCGATGGCCACTGGATGCCAAAATCATCGGCGAAGTCGCCCAAGAGTCCACGTCCCGTGCTTCCGCAGTCGCCCTTTCAACAAGACTTTGAATTGCCGCCGACCCGACCACGAACAAACCGGTTGAACAGGCATCAGCATCCGCCGCACCCGGCATCAAGACCGTCAATGACAGCAAGTCGCCAGCCGGATAACCCGTTCGCGGATCGATCACATGGCCGTACCGGCGACCCCGGTGATGAAAGAACTGTTTCCCGGAACCGCTCGTGGACAACGCCGAATTTCGCAACCAAAGCCCGGCCAACCGGCGTTGGGGTTTGGTCGGATGGGCCAGCCCGACCGCCCAGCCAAGATCGCTTCCGGGCGATTGGTCGCCAGCGGCAATCATGCTGCTGTTTCCGCCGTGGATCAGAAAGTCTTTGACCCCAGCCGACTTGAGTTGGCGAGCAAGGCAATCCAGCGCCGCGCCTTTGCCGATCGCGCCCAAATTGATCGACATCCCAGCAACTCGAAAGCTGACGGCGTCGGCTTCCGAATCCAGCGATACTTTTTGATAGCCGACCAGTCCGGCAGCCGCTATGATCTCGTCCCTGCTGGGTTTCCGTCCACGTCGTCGCGTGAAACCCCAGGCCTCGATGAGGGGTCCGGCAGTGATATCGAAAGCACCGCCCGTTCGCTCGCTCCAAAACAGCGAACGCTTCAGCAACGCAAAAGTTCGGCGGGAAACCCTCACCGGTCGATCCGCAGCCTCGCGATTGATCCGAGAAATCTCGCTGCCGGGTTGATAGATCGTCAGGTCGGATTCGATCGAGTCGAGGGTTTCAAGCGTCTCAACCGCGATATTGATGGCGTCGGCGGCCGGCGCGGGCAGCATCACGACGAAATCAGTCGCCATCGCTCGGTGGCTGATCTGCGTAATCAGAGATTCTGGGATCGGATCGTCATCGGAGGACACCGTTTCAATGGTATTCATGGCCCGATTATAGCCGCGAACGGGCGAACCTTTCAGGAACGCCGATGTCTAGTTCGGTGGTCGCCGAGAGGCAACTTTTGGGACGGAGCGAGGGTTGCGTTATCGTTGACGATCTTGCACAATCTCGACAGATGAGAGTCAACATCGGGAGTGGTGGCTGAGTGGTCGAAAGCGCCGGATTGCTAATTCGGTGAACTGGGTAACCGGTTCCGCAGGTTCGAATCCTGTCCGCTCCGTTTGACTTGAAAGAAACGCACCCGGAGGTGTCTCGCGAGTTGCCACCTGTTCGCAACTGCGGCGACGTTACTTCCGGGTTGTTTTTTTCGCTACTCATCGCACGCTACATCGGTTGTCCCCAATCGATGAAACGCCTGAGGGCGTAGCTCAGTCGGTAGAGCAACGGACTTTTAATCCGTTGGTCCTGGGTTCGAGTCCCAGCGCCCTCACTCTTTTCGCTTGTCCACTGAGCCGCTCTCCTTTTCTGTTCCAACCGTTTTAGAAAATCTGGGCTTCATTTGGCCGGGCGATCCCGGCCTAATGAAGCGAAATCTTTCGGGTTCAGGTTGCCAAAATCGCTGTGCGGTCGATGTTCGTTGTAGTCGACACGCCAGGCTCCGATCTTCTCGTCTGCGTCGCGCGAGCGACAAAAATCAACTTTCATTGAGACATTCGGCAGGGGCGTTTTCATTGAAGGCGTTATCCATTGGTTCTCCCCGTCTGCTGAAGTCGAGCGTTACACGATTGGCGTACACCCACTGATCTAATACTTTTGAGTTAAGCTCGGGGTCGTTGTCGACTCGGATCGATTTAGGCAGATTGCGATCGCAAGACAAATACTCCAGAACATCAACCACATCCCGACCGCGCTTCCCCTGTCCAGTCTCGATCGCAAGACTCTCACGAGTAAAGTGATCCACTAACGTCAAAGGCCGGATCTGGCGGCCGTCGAAGAACTCGTCAGAAATGAAATCCAGCGCTCAGCATTCGTGAATGTGAGAGGCACCTTCTTCATTGAAAGTCCTCTCGCCAATCTTGGCTGACAAACTTACGCAACTCGTCGGCGTCATTATCTTTTGAGTTTTCTGCAATGGCGTTAGGGGGTCGACTGCCGCAGGGTCGGGCATAAAGCGGTCTGCGATGGCGTCAAATTGTGCATGAATCCGCAGAAAGCATTTGACTAGTGCTGAAGTCCCGAGTTGGCGTTGAATGAGGGCGACATTCTACTGCTGGAATTGTGAGTTCGTCTTGATTGGGCCGTGTCCATGGCGGTAAGCTTTGCCAATTCGCCAGATTCACAACCTCGCAGGAGCGTCATGATGCCAGGGACGGCAGCTAAAATCCAGGTCACTGAGCGGCAGTTCGAGTTCCTTGAAGAGATCGTTGCAAGTCGCACCGCAGCGGTTCGTCTGGTGCAACGCGCCAAGGTTGTCCTGCTCGCCTTTGCGAAGCACAACAACGAGGAAGTCGGTGAAATTGTCGGACTCAATCCGCAGCAGGCCAGTGTTTGGCGAAAGCGATGGAGAGACGATTGGCAGCGACTGATTTCGATCGAATGCAGCGAGCCCCGTTCGGCTTTAAAGAACGCAATTGAATCTCTGTTAGCCGATAAGCAGCGAAAAGGTCGCGCGTCGAAATTCACCCCAGAACAGCAAGCGGCCATCGTGGCGATCGCTTGCGAAAATCCGGACGAAGAATCGGAACGTCCGATCGCACAGTTCACCGTTCGAGAGATCGCCGATGAAGCGGTCAAACGCGAAATTGTGCCAAGTATTTCACGCACCGCGGTGTGGTCTTTTTTAAAATCGCATCGATGTTCAGCCGCATCGAAGTAAGTACTGGCTGTTTCCAAAAATTGATGATCCCGATGCATGGAATGCTCAGGTCCTCGAAGTCTGCGAGACTTACCGCAATGCCATCGAGCTTTATCACACACAGGGTGTTCACACGGTCTCGATCGATGAACAGACCGGTATCCAGGCGCTCGAGCGAATTGCCGATGATCTACTTCCTCGAAGCGGAATGCTTGCTCGCCGTGAATACGAATACATTCGCCATGGAACGCTCGGTCTGTTTGGAAATCTTCACGTCGCCACCGGTGAGATCCTCTCGCCTTTGATTCGCGAGACTCGAACCGAGGAAGATTTTCTCGAAAACATTGACGGACTGGTCTGTACCGATCCCGCTGCTCCCTGGTGTTTCGTAACCGACAACTTAAACACACACGCCAGTGAATCATTGGTGCTGTATGTCGCCGCTCACTGTGAAATCGAAACGGACATTGGTGTGAAAGGTCGGCACGGCATTCTAAAGTCACTTCAATCACCGCGAGATTTTCTCACCGACAAGAGCCACCGGATTCGTTTCGTCTACACACCGAAGCATTGCAGTTGGCTCAATCAAATCGAAATTTGGTTTGGAACGTTGCGCAAGAAACTGACGCGTTACGGATCGTTCTGTTCGCTCGACGACCTGCAAGATCGCATCCTGCGATTCATCAAATACTACAATGAAACAATGGCCAAACCGTACCGCTGGACGTGCGACGGAACCCTTCTGTGCAAGTAGGCAGGACGAAGCCCTCAATAAATGCCAACTCGGGACTTCGGCAGTAGTGAACACTACTCATCCAATTCATTTTGGTGCGTTGGTCCTGAGTACGAGTAGTCGCTGTCACTTCAGTTTTGCTAAGCCGCGTTGGTGCGCTGTCTGACGCGACTTTTCGTCTGCGAAACCTAGGCTGTGGTCGCGATAGATCAGCATTGGGTCGGCTTGGAGTTCGTCGAAGCCATACTCTCGCGGATCGATTCCGTTTGAATGAAGCAGTAAGGCCAATGCGACATCGCGAACTTCCGTTCGGATTTTCGTTTTTCTTGACGCGATCAATTGCCACACGTGAGCCGTCCGCGTGTCATCGAGTCGCTTCATCAGTTGGCTTTGCAAATCGTCTCGCTCCAGCGCGGCCGCGCTGAGCATCGCCATCACTTGTGCGGCGGCCGACGTTGTCGAATCGGCCAGCATCCGATCGACCAAGTTGGACGCCTGATCAACACATTGGTACCGCATTGCGATCAAGAGTTTGGTCCGGGCCGTCGGTGCATTGGGTTGGGTATCGATCCAATGACCAATCAATCTTGCCAGCACAACTTGACCTTCCCCAGTCACCGATGGTCCCAAAGACTCACTGCTCAGCGCCATCGCGATTCGCGAGGACAGATTCAATGGCAACCGTCCCTGCTCTTCGATCCCGATCCACGTCACCATCAACCATCCGTCGAGATCATCGGGCGACATCCGATAAGGATCCAATCGCGTTTCATCTCCATCGCCGAGCCAGTTCGCAAATCCATCGCGATCAATGATCTGGCGTGGAAATCGTTCGTAAAGTTTGGCGAACGATGTTCTGGCCCGATGGTCAGTTCCCGCCCATCGCGAAAACTGTTCCCACCCGGGTACATCAATCTCGTTGGCGGAAGTGTCAAAGTTTTTGAGCAGTTCGATTTTTCGATCGTTGTTAGCGCTCTCGATACGACGCAAGATTTCACCACTTGCGATTCGTACTTCCATCGATTCATGGGATAGGCCCCATCGCAGCACAACGATTGCGTTGTTTTCCTCGCCGGCTGACTCATGCGCGGCCAAACCGGCCGTGAACAGACTGCGCGTCGCCGATTCGCGTGTGTGATAGGCCGGTGAATCAAGTTCGGCGATCCAATCGGACGGCGACTCTGCTCGCGCTTCGGCGATTCCCAATGATTTCGCCGCGACCACGCAGACGAGAAATGCAAACGTACGGGAAAGGAGAAAGCAGCTCGAAAACATTTGCAATCATGGACTCGAAGGCTGTGCGGACGCAGTGATACCCGGTGCTCGATTTTAGTTGCCGCAGCCTTCAAGGCGATCTCGGGGCATCAAGTTGGGGCAGAGACTTTTGGTCGGAAACCGTTAAACTGCACAACCGTCACAACCCACGTTTTTGTCTGCGTCTTGGCCATTCATGCAAATCATTTGTTTCGAGGACGAGCGAGTCGAACAGCTCCGGCCGATCACCGTCGCCCGTCCCGCGTACGCCATCACCTGCGCTTCGTTTCGGTTGATCGACTGGCTACGGCGGATTCCGGGAACGCTGACCGGGTCGGTTCGGTCGCACTTGCGTGAGATTCAAAAGCTCGACCATTCTCTCGATCAGCTTTCGCGAACAGTCAGCGACAAGGAGAGCGTCTTGTTGGTCAACGCGAGGATCAGTCCGACGGTTGGGCACGAGCGTGTGTTGAATGAGTTGTCGAAGTTGACACGATCGGGTGTCGTCATCGATAGCGAAGATGGTTCGGTTTTGGCGGCACGATTGCTGGGTGCCGATTTGGTTCCGTCAGCGGACGACGATGACCTGCCGCTGATGACGCGATTGCTACGAATCGCCGCAAACCTGGATCGTCTCGATCACCGGCTCGATGCGTTTCGCTGGCCTCACGATTTGATCGCCTGTCACATGAAAGAAATGTCGACATCGATGAACCGGCGATTGGAACTGGGCGAATACACCGAGACGACCGACGGAGTCTTTGTCGGCAAAAGTGTGCAAATCGGGCAGTATGCCGCCATCGACACTTCGGACGGTCCCATCGTGTTGGAAGACAATGTCAAGGTCGGGCCGTTTTGCCTGTTATCGGGGCCGGTGTACGCGGGCGCGAAGACACGCGTGATCGAACATTCGGCGCTAAAGGACGGAGTTTCACTCGGTCACACCACCAAAATCGGAGGCGAAGTCGAAGCATCGGTGATCGAACCCTACACGAATAAGCAACACCACGGTTTTCTTGGTCACAGTTATCTCGGTAGCTGGATCAATCTCGGCGCCGGCACTTGCAACAGCGATCTCAAGAACACGTACGGCAAGATCAATGTCGTCTACGGCGATCGCAAGGTCGCGACGGGAATGCAGTTTTTTGGATGCGTCATCGGTGACTATTCCAAGACTGCGATCAACACCAGCATCTTCACGGGCAAAGTGATCGGCGTTTGCAGCATGATGTACGGATTCGTAACATCGAACGTGCCCAGCTACGTCAATTACGCGCGGCTGTTCGGCCAAACTTCGCTGCTGCCGGTCGACGTTATGATCAACACTCAACAGCGAATGTTTGCTCGCCGCAAAGTGGATCAACGCGAATGCGACCGGCAACTGATTTGCGATATGTACGATCTGACCGAAGATGAACGATCGTCCGATCCGGATATCCTTTGATCATGAATTCCACCAAGTTGTTCACCGAATCTCACTCTTAAACGCTCATGACAAAAATCAAAGTTGGCATCGTCGGCGCGACCGGTTACACAGCGCTTGAAGCGGCGCGATTGTTGGTCGGACATCCGCAAGCTGAATTGATCGCCGCCACGAGCCGCGCCGAAGAGGGCAAGACATTAGCGGAGATTCACCCTTCGCTCTCAGGTCGATGTGACATCGCGATCGAGTCCCTTGATGCGAAGGCGATCGCTAAAAAATGCGACGTGGTGATGTGCTGCCTGCCTCACGGCGCGTCCGCCGAAACGGTTCGTGATTTGGTTCAGTACGATGTCCGCGTGATCGATTACAGTGCCGATTTTCGCCTGTCGTCGCTCGAGGTTTACGAGAAATGGTACGGGGTCAAACATCCTTGGCCCGAGCGCGTCGGCAAAACGGTGTACGGCATGCCTGAATTCTTCGCCGACGAGATTGCAAAGGCGGATGTCGTTGCAAACCCGGGCTGCTATCCGACTTCGGCAATCTTTCCGCTAGCGCCGCTAGTGAAAGCCGGTTTGATCGAAGCGGACGACATCATCGTCGACAGCAAGTCGGGCGTCAGCGGTGCGGGCAGAAGTGCGAAAGTCGCGACGCTGTATTGCGAGACCAACGAGTCGATCTCTGCGTACTCGATCGGCAGTCATCGACACGGGCCGGAGATCGAAGATCTGGTCGGTCGTGTTTCGGGTATGCCGATCACGGCGCTCTTCACGCCGCATTTGACGCCGATGGATCGAGGCATCCTGTCGACGATCTATGTGCGACGTAAATCTGGATCGGCTACCGAAATCATGCAGTGCTGGCGAGACCGGTACGCAAATGATCCGTTCGTCAATCCGGTCGATCACCTGCCCGCGACGAAGCACGTCAGCGGAACGAACTATGTCCAAATGTCAGTTCGTGATTGTGGCGAGCGCTCCGTGTTGGTTTGTGCCATCGACAATTTGGCCAAGGGTGCCAGCGGTGCGGCGATCCAGAACATGAATGTGATGTTTGGATTGGATCAGACGCTCGGGTTGGCCTAAGCGTGAAGCCACCGTTAACGCCGCGCTACGATTTTGTGAAAACTACAAGTGGGTTGCCTTCACGCACATTTGCCCCGGTACCATTGGGGGGCTTCGCGTTACCGACCGGCGTCGGCCGCGGATCGACCTCCATGCGAGATTGGGTCACCCATCATGTCGAAAATTAGCAAACAGCTCGCCAGCATTTCGGGCGAGTCAGTCGTATCGATTCGCTGGCCCGGCGATGGCTCAGTCGACGTAGATGAAGTTCGCGAGTATCTCAGGGCCGAAGTCGATCGGCACACGCACCTTGTTCCCGTCGATCTGCGTGACATCGCCGATGCACCGGAAGAACTGGTCAATCTGTTGGTCGAGTCCCAGCAGTACGCAAGATCTTGTGGAAAGGTGATTTCGATCATCGCGGCGCGGCCGCCGCTGCTCGAGGCACTCAATCCAGGACGCGGTCGGAAGACCAGAAAATCCGCCAACGAAAGCGGAAATGAAGCCGCCTCGGATGCCAGCGAAGCGGTGATGTCGCTCTTGAAGACTCGCCATGGCGACGCGGAATACGACTTGTCAAAAGCCGAGCGAATTCAACACAGCGGTTCCAAATCGAGTCGCAAGGATCTGGTCAAGCGTTACAGAATTTTGGCGGCGGTCGTGCTGTTGTCGTCGGCGGTCATCGGAGCGATCGAGTACTACGTGATCTTTTCGAGTGAATCGACGTTAGTGGTGACAACAACGAAAACATTCGAGTCGAGCAACGAGGTGATTCTGGCGGAAGAATTGACGGCGCGGATTCAAACGCTCGAAGCATTCTTGGACAAAAATGTCGTCGGATGGCGAGAACGATTGCCGCTGTCTGGTCAGTGACATCCGGCTCGGCGTACACTGGTGGTTTCCAACCGACCGTCCGTTGTTCGCCGGCTTTTTCATGGACCTCATTGAGTACGCGGCGCCGACGGAGACATTTTCGGAGCCCCGACGGTGGTGGACGACGCTGGCCGTCATCGCGGTCTCGTTGTTGGTGTTCTTGGTCGCAAGCTTCATGTTGGCAATCCTGGGCGTTTGGATTGTCTACGGCGAAGTGACGCTGGAATTGCTCGGGTCGCCCGACTCACTCGCCGGCGTTTCGCGGTCACGGTGGGGGCTGATTGTCGTCGTCGTTCTGCCTCAGTTGGTTCTGGTCCTTCCGTCGATTGCCGCCGCATTCTTGTCGCCGGTTCCCCTGCGAAGAAGGCTTGGGTTGGTTCGCGGCCACTGGCCTGTCTGGGCATGGTTTTCGGCTGCGGCAGCGACACCGCTCGTTGGTCTGGTTTCCGGGATCTTCGTCGGAATGTTCATGGAGGAAAGCGACAGTTTGAAAGAGATATCTGGTATCTTTCGCGATCACGGTAACAGCGGTTTCTTGTTGCCCTTGGCAATGATAATCGGTTTGACGCCGGCGCTTTGCGAAGAGATTCTATTTCGCGGTTACGTCCAAACCCGACTCACCAAAAGCTTCCATCCGGCGGTCGGAATATTCATTGCGTCGTTTTTCTTCGCCGCTTTTCACATGGATTTGGTTCATGTGATGGCCGTGTTTCCGTTGGGCCTGTTTTTGGGTTTGGTTAGCTGGCGAAGCGGATCTTTGTTTCCGGCGATGCTGGGACACTTCTTCAATAACTTCATCAGCGTCATGCTGGTCGTGATGTCGCCCGAAGAAGCCAACGATGTTTTGGCCGCACCGACCATCGCCGCGTCATTTGCGATCATACTTGTCGGTATGATCGGCATGTCAGCGACGATCGCGGCGAGCCTCATTTATCCGTCAGGCTCAGCGGATGAAATCGTGTTGGCATCGGTTGTCGCGGACAGTTCCGATCGACCGCCGGCGACCGAACTGCCTCAATGACATCACCTTAGGCACTCAAACCCATGCTTCCCTTTCGACTCGGATTCGATCATCCAGGCTATCTTTGGCTGATGCTGGCGGTGCCCGTCTTGTGGTTCATCGGCTACTCGTCGCTCGCGGCGCTCGGTGGATTTCGCCGCGCGATGGCGCTGTTGCTGCGCACTTTGGTTTGGACAGCGATCGTGATGGCGATCGCGGGTGTGCAGTTGGTCTGGGTCAGCGACCGAGTGACGGTGATGTACCTGTTGGATCAATCGGAAAGCATTCCTGCCGCCAAACGCCAAGTGATGCTCGACTACGTCATTCGAAATGTGCGTCGGCATCGAGATCGTGCGCGAGAAGACCGCGCGGGGATCGTTGTATTCGGTCGCGATGCGACGATCGAGATACCGCCGTTTGACGATGACATTCCCTCGCTACGGCGACTGGAAAGCTTAGGTGGTCGTACCGACGCGACCAATTTGGAATCGGCGATCGATTTGGCAAAGGCGTCGATGCCGGAAGACACTTCGCGTCGATTGGTGATCGTCACGGACGGCAACGAGAACGTCGGTAAAGCTCGCTCGCTCGCCGCGCGCGTCGCGGACTCCGGCATCGGCATCGACGTGGTGCCCGTGATGTTGGAATCGGCAAGCGAAGTGTTGGTCGAGAAGATCGATCTGCCGACCAACATTCGCAAAGGCCAACCCTTCGAGGCGCGCGTCGTCTTGAACAACTATTCTGAAGCGGGCGGTGGTGAACCAGTTCGCGGAAAGTTGCGGGTAAAGCAAAGCGTCGGTGGTGACGAGACGTTGTTGTTGGAAGAATCCATCACGCTCGATCCTGGCAAGAATGTTTTTCCGCTTCGTCACCAAATCGAGCAACCTGCCGCGTACATCTACGACGCTGAATTCATTCCGGCGACCGACGATGACGATGGAATTCGCCAAAACAACACCGCGACGGCTTACACGTATGTCCGCGGCAAAGGCCGCGTGCTGCTGATTGAAGAACGGCGACGCATTGGCGAATTCGAGCTGATGATCCAAGCACTTCGCGATGCAAACATCGAAGTCGTGTCGCAGCCGAGTGATGAGTTGTTCGGCTCGCTCGCCGAATTGCAGGCTTACGATGCAGTGATTCTGGCGGGTGTACCACGCGTGTCCGGCGAAACGAGCGATCAGATTTCGTCGTTCACAGACGAACAGATCGACATGTTGGTCAGCAACACACAGCAGCTCGGCGCTGGACTGCTGATGATCGGCGGACCTGAAGCGCTCGGCGCCGGCGGATGGGTCGGCAGCAAGCTCGAAGAAGCTATGCCGGTTGATTTCAAAATCCGCAACACCAAAATTCAAGCCGTCGGCGCGCTCGCGCTCATCATGCACGCCAGCGAAATGGCTGAAGGCAACTATTGGCAAAAAACGATCGCGAAGGCCTCCATCGAACAACTCGGCCCGTCCGATTACGCGGGCGTTTTGTTCTGGGGAATGAACGGCGACTCATGGATGTGGGGCGGTCGAAACGGATTGCTCGAAGTCGGGCCGAATCGCAAGGCCATGTTGGCGGCGCTGGGGCGAATGACACCCGGTGATATGCCGCAGTTCGATCCCGCGATGCGAATGGCGGTCGCCGGTCTCTCGCGTACTCCGGCATCGGTGAAACACTGCATCATCATTAGCGACGGTGACCCGACGGATCCCTCGCCGGCTACGATTACATCGTTCAAAGACAACAACATCACGATCAGCACCGTTGCGGTCGCATCGCATGGGTTGACCGAGAGTCGTCGTTTGCAACAGATCGCTCAAAATACAGGCGGCAAGTATTACGCGGTCGCCGATGGTCGTGCGCTACCGCGAATCTTTCAGCGTGAAGCCCGCCGTGTGTCGCGACCCTTGGTGTATGAACCGCCTGGCGGCGCATCGCCCGAGGTGATTTTTCCACATCCGTTGCTAGATGGTGTTGACCGAGTCTTGCCCAGCATCAGCGGCTTTGTGTTGACGCAAGCGAAAGAAAGTTCGTTGGCGCAAGTGTTGATTCAATCACCCAAGCCTGATTCCCCCGAGAACGCGACAATCTTGGCGGTGTGGACTTATGGACTTGGCCGAACGGCAGTTCTGACAACGGATTCCGGCACGCGATGGGCTTCGTCGTGGACAGAATGGGGCGGTTACGACAAGCTTTATTCGCAACTCGTGCGTTGGCTGATGCGTCCCACCGGCGACACCGGCAAATTCACGATCGCGACTCAGATTCGTGACGGCCAAGTGCAAGTCGTTGTCAATGCGCTCAGCGGCGACGATGCGTTCTTGAACTTTCTTGATATGAATGCCACGGCAATCGGTCCCGATCTGAAACCGATTCCGCTACGGATGCGTCAATCGGCGCCGGGACGTTACTTGGGCGAATTCCCGGCCGACGGTTCGGGAAGTTATTTCGTCAACGTGATCCCCGCGCCCGGATCCGCGCCGCTTACCACCGGAGTTACGGTTCCTTACAGCGAAGAATTTCGCGTAAGAGAAACGAATCAAGCGCTGATCCAAGCACTCGCGTCGACATCGCCGCGAGGCGGAGAAGCCGGTCAAATCACGCCACCGCTGGACGATCAACCGTCCGAAGAATTGATCGACAGCAACTCGTTCCGAGGTGGGTTGGCGCTCGCTCGCAGCATTCGTGATGCTTGGCCGTGGTTCGTATTGGCAGGATGTTGTCTGTTCTTGGGCGATGTGTTTGTTCGTCGCGTTTCGCTTAACTTCCAATGGATTTCGGCGGCACTCAAGAAAATTCGCAACAAGGATCAAGCAAAAGATACGGCGGTGACGGCGAGACTCGACGCACTCAAGAAAAACAAAGAGTCGCTCGATCAGTCGCTCGAACGACGTCGCGTGAGCGTGCGGTTTGAGCCAACCGCGACTGACTTTGCAGATCATTCCGTCGATCTCGAGGATCCGATGACGAAGCCGAAAAGTAAGCCTTCGCCGACTCAGAAGCAAGACATTGCCAGCGAGGGTCCAAGCTATACCGAACGATTGCTGGAAGCGAAACGCAAGGCGAACAAGAAGGATTCGTAGACATGTGGCTCCTGCTGACCATTTCTCCTAGTGGATTGTCAGCATTGAATTTTAGGGTAGTCGGACTTGAGTTTGTATCGAGCGTCGTCGATTTTCATCCGCCAGTCGACACCGCGTTGAGTGTTGTTGACATCGGCTGACCACGCGGCGATTTCTCGTTGCAGGATACTCAGCTCACCGATTCTACGTCCGCCGACACACTGCCGCGTCATACTACTGAGTTCGTTCTCGGCAATGTTCAGCCAACTGCCATGTTTGGGCGTAAAGCAAAAGTCAATTCGCCGAACTTAGGAGCGTGCTCGTTCGGGTTCAAATGCTTCGTAGAAGGCGCCGATCGTATGCGTGTTGAGGTTGTCGCAGACAAGCGTGATCCGTTCACAGTCGGCGTATTTTCCATCCAGAAGTGATGCCACTTCCTGGGCCCAGTCAAATTTCGTGCGGTGTTCGCGTGCGGTTGCCTGTCGCCAGCTCCCCAGAGGTTCGCAAAACATAAAAATCGAGCAGCATTTGAGCGCGGCGAACTTTTTGGCCGGTGCCCTTGAGCTTGCCAATCACTTCCGAACAAACTTTGCGTTCCGAAACGGTTAAACGAACGATATACTTTTTCCCACTCATCACAGAACCCTCCTTGGATTAGATTTGGTTCTGCGAATCAGCGCCGATTTCTCAAATCGACACAACCCTAATTTTCATGCTTGACAATCCACTAGGCAGCCAATGTTGCATCGCAACTGGGGATCACCAGTGCACCAACAATCATGATGCCCAAGGTGGCCGTGTGGAGTAACCATGTTTCGTCACACATGATGACGGTTCGGACGGTCACCAGAGTAATCACCAACAGCGCCGCAAAGAACTGGCGTTCGGCCCATCGGGCAGCCTGACCATGCGTGAATTTCGCCAGCGCCAACGCCAAGCTTGCCATCACGGGCAACAAGAAAACATCCATGATCGCGGTGATTTGGGGAAGGTCTGGCATGTCGGGAAACTCCATTTTCGGTCGCTGGTCGATAAGAACGGCTCGCAATCCTTGCGGCCAAGACCCTTCATGCCATGTTCGACCGATCACCGTGAAGATTGACTTGAGCCGAACTGCCAAAATAGTTGAAAATCGTTGCCGGGGCACCTCACCAGGCGTCAAAGTTTGACTCATCATCACCGCTTATCTAACCGATAAAGACCGATGCCCAGTTCGTTGGGCGTCCGTTTTTGTTTGCGTGTCGAACAACGCTCGAGTCCCGATGATGTCAAAAATCGAATTCGCATCCGCCAAATCGCACCATTGCCACGGGATTTGTTCCGGCGTTCTGGCGTCATTCGTATTGATAGCGGCCGCTTTGCCGATGCTCGGATGTCGGATTTGCGCGGACTGCGAAGATCTTGCGTATCCGGCTTACGGCGGTGCGTGGGAACGAACCAATCGCGAGCATGGTCGGGTCGGCAGTCTGTTCGATCCCGGTGGGGCGAAGGCTTCGGACCTCGTGGACCGCGACGAGCCGAGCCAACCTGACGAGATCATTCGCGAACTTCAGAAGGACAAAAAAAGCCAATCGGATCCGGACGAAGTGCCGGAAGATCGCGATGGCGACGCGGATTCGATAGAACCTGACGACGACAAGCCGAAGAATCTTCGTGATCGGAAACTCGAGGATGTCGAGAATCTCGACGAAGAAAAACTTCGCGAAAAGAGTCTCGATGACATCGAAGTAAGAATCATCCCCGGCCGCAAACCGGTGATGGTCAACTCGAAGTAACTTCGACGGTCTCACGATCCACTGAATATGAACTCACCGTCCGCGAAGTCCACTGAAACAATGGATCCTTCGGGATACGAGTTCTTCAACAAAGCGGTTGCCAACGGGTTTTGAATTTCTCGTTGGATGACTCGCTTGAGCGGACGCGCTCCATAGATCGGGTCGTATCCGACTGCGGCAATTTCGTCGATCGCGGATTCCGAGATCGAGAGAGTCAGTCCGCTTTCTTTCAAGCGGTCAGCCAAGTGATTCACCTGAAGCAAAACGATCTTGCGGATCTCGGTCTTCTTCAGTGGATGGAAGATCACAATGTCATCGATGCGATTGAGAAACTCGGGCAAAAACCTTGCCTTGAGAGCTTCGTGAACAGCATCACGCATTTCATCTTCGCCGCCACCCTGTTCGGTTACTTGTTGAATGACTTGGCTTCCCGCATTGCTGGTCATCACAATGACGGTGTTGCTGAAGTCAACGGTTCGTCCATGTCCATCGGTCAAGCGTCCGTCATCGAGCACTTGCAGCAAGATATTGAAGACATCGGGGTGCGCCTTCTCCATTTCGTCCAGCAACAATACGGAATAGGGACGTAGTCGCACTGCTTCGGTCAGTTTGCCGCCCTCTTCGTAGCCGACGTATCCGGGAGGTGCGCCGATCAGTCGCGAAACGCTGTGCCGTTCCATGAACTCGCTCATGTCGATTCGCACCATCGCGGAATCGTCGTCAAACATGACTTGTGCGAGCGCCTTGCAAAGCTCGGTCTTGCCGACACCAGTAGGACCAAGGAATAGGAACGAGCCGATCGGACGGTTGGGATCCTGCAATCCGCTGCGACTGCGGCGGACGGCGTCCGACACCGCCGTGACAGCTTCATCTTGCCCGATCACTCGCGAATGCAATCGCTCTTCCATGACGAGTAACTTGGCGCGTTCGGTTTCCAACATTCGGCTGACGGGAACACCGGTCCAGGCGCTGACCACTTCCGCGATCTCGTCTTCGGTGACTTCGCGCCGCAGAAGGCGACGTTTCTCGCCACCGTCACGTTCATTCGACGCATTCGATTTACCCGCCGATTCGCGAGACTCGAGATCCTCCAGCCGCCTCTCCAACTCCACCTGCTTCGCTCGGGTTTGCAGCATCTCTTGGTAGACCTTTTCAGGACTCTCGCCTCGAAGTTGCATCTGTTTCGCTTCCGCATCGAGCGTGGTGAAACGATGCTGCAATGCCTCTGCTTCTTGCCGGATCGATTGCACATCGTCCAGCCCCATCTTTTCAGCCTCCCACTGCTCGCGAAGACTCGCGAGCTCGCGTCCGAGCGATCCCATCTCTGCTTCGATCTCATCACGTTTTGCGACCGCCGAAGCTTCTTCTTCATCAACGAGTTGCCGATGGGCCAGTTCGAGCTGTCGCAATCGTCGTTGAATGCGATCGATCGGTTCAGGAACGCTCTCCTTTTCCATTGCCAATCGACTGGCTGCCTCGTCGATCAAGTCAATTGCCTTATCCGGCAAGAAGCGATCCGCGATGTAGCGGCTGGACAATTTTGCGGCAGCCACGATGGCGCTGTCCGTGATACGGACACCATGGTGGGATTCATAACGCGACTTCAAGCCGCGCAGAATCGCGATCGTGTCTTCGGCATTGGGCTCGTTGACGTAGACGGGTTGAAAACGCCGCTCAAGTGCCGCGTCCTTTTCGATATTTTGGCGATACTCGTCCAGCGTCGTTGCTCCGATGCAACGCAGTGCTCCGCGCGCCAGCTCTGGCTTGAGCAGGTTGGCGGCATCGGGTGAACCCTCGGCCTTGCCCGTGCCGACGACAAGGTGCAGCTCGTCGATGAATAGGATCACTTGTCCGTTGCTGTCCTTGACTTCGCGAAGCACCGCCTTGAGTCGTTCCTCGAAGTCGCCGCGAAACTTCGCACCCGCGACCAATGCGCCCATGTCGAGCGAGATGACCTTCTTGTTCTTCAAGCTTTGCGGAACGTCCCCCTCAAAAATCCGTAACGCCAATCCTTCGGCGATGGCCGTCTTGCCGACACCGGGCTGCCCGATCAATACGGGATTGTTCTTGGTTCGACGCGAGAGAACCTGAATCACGCGGCGAATTTCGTTGTCGCGTCCGATCACGGGATCCAGCTTGCCCTGGGACGCCAACTGAGTCAGGTCGATGCCGTATTTTTCCAACGCCCGATACGTGCTTTCCGCGTTCTGATCCATAACTCGCGCCGATCCTCGCACCTCGCTCATTGCCTTGAGGACATCGTCATCCGCCACACCCACGAGCTTCAGAAGTCGCTTTGCGTTGCTATCGACACGAGCAAGTCCCAACAACAAGTGTTCGGTCGCGACATACTCGTCCTTCAACGAGACCGCCGCATCCGCCGCCGCGTCGAACGTTTTTTGCAGAGCCGGTGCGATCCCCGGCTGTCGACCACCAGAAACCGCAGGTAGTCGACCAATCTCGCCGTTGACCAACTTTGTCAGCTCGGCGATGTCGATCTTCATCTTGTCGAGCAACGGCCGAGTGATCCCACTGGATTCGTCGATCATTGCGGCGAGCAGGTGAATCGGTGTGATCTCGGGATTACCCAACGAAGCAGCGCGAGCTTGCGATTCAGCGACACTTCCTTGAGCGTTAGTGGTCAGTTTGTCAAATCGAAACGTCATGGCAGTCTATTCTCCTGAATCGTTTCAAAAGCAAAATCTGCGCCGTTCAAGATTAGAACAGCGCACGAAAAAGGCGAGCGTCGTTGGGACGCTCGCCTTTGGTTATGTAAAACGCGACTGACTTCGATTCGATTGAGTCGCGGTTAGTCCTTGACCTCGAAGTCAGCGTCGATCGCGTCGTCATCGTTGTCCGCACTTGCTTTGGCACCTGTCGCCGGCCCGGCGGCGCCCGCCGCTTCCGTCTTTTCGTACAGCACCTTGCTGAACGCTTGCGACGCTGCATCGAGTTCGTCGGTTGCCTGCTTGATCGCCGGGGTATCGACACCTTCGGATGCCTTCTTGACTTTACCGATCGCCTGGTTCATCGGCTCCTTGTCCGCATCGGTCAGCTTGTCATCGTTTTCTTTCATCAGCTTTTCAAGCTGATAAACTTGCTGACTCGCCTTGTTCTTCGCTTCGACCAACTCGAACTGGCGACGATCTTCGTCGGCGTTTGCTTCGGCGTCCTTTCGCATCTGCTCGATTTCGTCTTCCTTGAGCGCGCCGGCTTCCTTGATCTGAACCGACGCTTCTTTGCCGGTCTTCAGTTCCTTCGCCGATACCGCCAGAATTCCGTTTTGGTCGATGTCGAACTTGACTTCGATTTGCGGCACGCCGCGTGGTTGTGCGGGGATGCCTTCGAGGTTGAATTCGCCCAGCAATCGATTGCTCGACGCCATCTTGCGTTCGCCTTGAAACACACGAACCGTAACCGCCGATTGATTGTCGGCTGCGGTACTGAACACGTTCTTTTTCTCGACCGGGATGGTTGTGTTCCGCTCGACGAGCGCCGTCATCACGCCGCCTTCGGTTTCGATACCCAACGTCAACGGAGTCACGTCCAACAGCAGCACGTCGGTTCGTTCACCTGCCAAAACACTGGCTTGGATCGCCGCGCCGACGGCGACGACTTCGTCAGGATTGACACCTTGGTGAGGATCCTTACCAAAGATGTTCTTGACCAGGTCACGAACCATTGGCACACGCGTGCTACCGCCGACGAGAACGATTTCATCGATCTCGCCAGGCTTCATACCGGCGTCCTCGAGTGCTTGGATGACCGGCTTGCGACAACGCTCAACGAGCGTGTCGATTAGCTCTTCAAATTTGCTTCGCGAGATCTTTTTGGTCAGGTGTTTCGGACCCGATGCGTCCATCGTGATGAACGGCAAATTGATGTCGGTTTCTGGCAACGTGCTGAGTTCTTTTTTGGCCTTTTCGCATGCTTCCTGCAATCGCTGCAGTGCCATCGGATCATTGCGCAGGTCGATGCCGTTCTCTTTCTTGAATTCATCGGCAACATAGTGTATGAGCGCTTCGTCGAAGTCATCGCCACCAAGGTGTCCGTCACCGCTGGTGCTGATGACTTGAAACACGCGGCTTTCTTGATCGTCGTCGCCCGCATCAGCAACTTCCAAAATGGAAACGTCGAACGTACCGCCGCCCAAGTCGAAGACGATGATCTTTTCGTCTTTCTTCTTATCGAGTCCGTAGGCCAGCGCCGCCGCTGTCGGTTCGTTGATGATTCGCGCGACTTCGAGACCGGCGATCTGTCCGGCGTCTTTGGTCGCTTGACGCTGGGCATCGTTGAAGTACGCGGGAACCGTGATCACTGCCTTGTTGACTTTGTGACCCAAGTACGATTCGGCCGACTCCTTCAACTTGCGAAGAACCTTCGCGCTGATTTCTTGAGGCGTGTAGTTATTTTCGCCGACGCCGATTTTGACGTACTCATCGGCTTTGCCAATCACTCCGTAGGGCACCAGCTTTTCTTCGGACTCGACTTCCGAATGGCGTCGGCCCATGAAACGCTTGACCGAGTAGATCGTGCGTTTCGGGTTGGTGACGGCTTGACGTCGTGCCGGTTCGCCAACGATCGTTTCATTCTTGTCGGTGAAGGCAACGACGCTGGGTGTTAGTCGGTTACCTTCGGCATTTGGAATGACTTTCGGTTCGCTACCTTCCATGATCGCCACGACGCTGTTGGTCGTACCGAGGTCGATGCCGATAATTTTTTCGCCCTGAGCCATGCTGGGTCTTCTCCGTTAGAAAGGTCGCTAGTTTGTGCGATTGCACAGGATTTGGTTTGATTCATTGGTCCGCCAACGACTGTCGATTTCGCCAGCTACGGTGTCGGAGTGGATTCAAGGCAAAGTCCGTGCCAGTCGTCATCGATCGGGTCAGATAAAATGCGAGGGGATAGCAATAACGTCATTTTTTGGCTCAATTCTGTCGTTACCCACGTGGGCGTCTGGCTATTTTGACAGCTTCCGAAAGTTGGCGTCTGCGGCGTCAATTTGCCGTGTGTCAAATTGACAGACTCGGTTAGCCTTTTCAGTGATTCGTTCTTCTCCTGTGCTCTAACCCGGCGTGCCTCCATGCCCGAATCGATGAAACGGTTGTCCCTGGACGAAATCGACAAAACGCTCTTGAACCTATTCGAACAGCGGGCGGATCGGGTGCTGGCCGAACAAACCGTCGGGCAACGCGACGCAAGCACTCGTGACCCGGTTGGGCGAGTCGCTGCGGAAGCACGTCGAATCAATCGTTTGACGGCAGTCGATCCGAAGCCCGGCGACTCTTTGCTGACGGCCGAAGCGAAGGCCGGCGTGCTGCGACATTTGTCGAGTGTCTGTTTGCAAACACTGCACGAGCTGCGAGCCGCCTACCTTGGGCCACAGTACAGCTACACGCATTTGGCCGCGATCAAATTCTTCGGCGATGCGACTTCGTTCACGCCCGTGTTGACGATCCCGGCGGTATTCGATTCGGTCCAGCGAGGCGACGTTGCCGCTGGCGTAGTGCCGATCGAGAACAGCACCGATGGCGGAATCGTCGACACGCTGAGTATGTTCGTGACACGCGAGATGGAGATTTGCGGAGAAGTATTGATGCCGATCCACCACAACCTGCTGTCCAAATCGCCTCGCGAGGAGATCAAGGAAGTGCAGAGCAAGCCGCAAGCGCTTTCGCAATGTCGGGAGTGGCTGGCAAGGAATTTGCCGGCGGCCAGGTTGGTCGAGGTCAGCAGCACGGCGGCGGCAGCGGAACTCGCGTCGCGACAACCGGGCGTGGCAGCCGTCGCCAGTTTCGAGGCTGGACGCGAGTATGACCTGGACGTGATCGATAAGAACATCGAAGACAACCCGAACAACGTCACCCGCTTCGCCGTGCTCGGAAACGAACGACCGCAACGAACGGGTGAAGACAAGACATCGATCCTATTTCAAGTCAATCACAAACCGGGCGCGCTGGCCGATGCAATGATGGTCTTCAAGAATCACTCGCTCAATTTGACTTGGATCGAATCGTTCCCGTCGCCCGAGATGGCAAGCGAGTACCTATTCTTCATCGAACTAACTGGTCACCGCGATGATGGCCCCGTCGCCGAAGCGATCTCGCAACTGCAGAGCCAGTCGCAACGGTTAACGATCCTGGGCTCGTATCCAAAAGCGAGACGCTGATTGAATTGACGAAAGTCTTGGCGACTTTCCCTGAGGCTTGCATTATACGAACTACAGTTGTGGCGTCTCCGGCTTCACGGCAGTTTGCCAAGGTGCGATGCCCTTCATATTTGTTTTGCGACGGTAAACACTGGTGCCGCTCGTCGCGTAAATGGTTTTCATGTCGTCACCGGCAAACACGAGATTGGAAAGTCGTCCTTCGAGTTTGGGTCGTGACAAGATCACATGCGCCCGACCAGGTTGGTCGAAAATCTGCACACCAAGTTTCGTGGCGACGATCAACTCGCCACTCGCGGTCATCGTGCATCCATCCGCACCCGTGTTCATTTCGTCCTGAGGCGAATGCACATAGAAATACGGTTGGCCGTCTTGCAAACTGCCATCGTCTTCAATGCGGTAACTCCAAACATAACGTCCCATCGCATCGACGACCTGCAAGAACCGGCGATCGGGTGTGACGATCAATCCGTTAGGTTTCTCAGGGCCGGCACCGACATTCTTCGGCTCCGACTGGCCATCCGCCAAATACCAAATGCACTTTTCGTCGGGGCCGGTGAAGTAGATACCGTGCTCCAACACCACCAGATCGTTGCACGACATGCCGCTGGCCAAATCCGTACGTGTCCCATCGGTATCAATGCGTGTGATCGTCTTTGCCGTGTTACGCGCACAGACCATGCGGCCTTTGCCGTCGAACATCAGCGCACTGACGCCTGGCATGTCGTCGATGAAGTTGCTAGCGCCGTGACCGTTTTCGTTGACCTTCCAAATTTCGCCAGGCGGCCCGTCGACAAAATAAACGCTGCCATCGGGTGCCAAAGCAGGGCCTTCGGTGTACTTGTGGCCGTCGCTGACCAGTTCCCACGACTCGTCAGCGATGATTCGATCTTTCAGTTCAGGGTGCTCGGAAGTATCCGTCGCGATCGGCTGTTGAAAGTCTTTCCAAAGCCAACGCATCGCATCCGGGAAGACCGCACCGCCATGTTTGCCGTTGTGTCCGCCGTCGCCCCATTCGTTATTCACTTGATAGCCCGCCCACTGGAGCGCCGATAACATCGTCAAGTTGGCATTCCACCAACTGCCACCGTAGATATCCAGGTCATTGCGACCGTCCTGCAAGAAAACTCGCAGCGGTTTCGGTTCCGACTTGCGAACGAGGGTTGGATACTCGTTGCCGCCTCGCAGTCCGACGAATGTTCCAACGGTGCTGAAGACACGGCGGAACTGGTCCGGTCGATGCCACGCGACACCGAAGGCTGCGATCGCGCCACTGCTGCTGCCCGCGATCCCGCGCAGATTTGGATCATCGGAGATCGTATAACTCTTGCGCAGCAGCGGCAGCATTTCATCGACAATGAACTGCGAATAACGATCGCTGAGAGTGTCGTACTCGAAGCTGCGATTGAAACGATCCTGTGCTTCATCGCCGCCCGGCACGACGCCAGGGTTGATGAACAGCCCGATCGTGACCGGCATTTCGCCTGCGTGGATCAGGTTGTCAAAAACCATCGGAACACGCCATTGACCGTTGTCGGTTGTGTAGCCTTTGCCGTCTTGAAAAACCATCAAGGCAGCGGACTGGTCCGCCACGTATTGAGCCGGCACGTAGATGAGGTAGTCTCGATGCGTGCCCGGATACACTTCACTCTGCGTCAATCGATGTTCAGTAACGGTGCCTTGCGGAACGCCTTCCACACGCATGGCATCCGGATGCACCGGATAATTCTCCTCAGCACCGATGACGACGGACGAGAAGATAAAAAGGAAGCAGACCGTGACGGCAATTTTACTTGAGATGTGCATTGGCAGTCTTGCTGAAAAGAAATGAGGCGGAGCAGTCTCACTGAGGTGATTGCAAGGATTCGAGCAATTGTAAAAGCGTCTCGGTGATTCGCTCCGACGCGTCGAGTTGGACATTGTTGGTTCCCATCCAGGTCTCGTAACCACCGAGTTCATGTTGCGCGGGCGTGGGCAGATAGCCGTGACTACCTCCGGCAAGCTCGATGGTAAACGTGTCTGAAAACGGGCTGCGTTTCTTGAGCTGAAGTCCTGTTTCGGTGAACACTTCAAACGGAATCGCCGAGATGCCCAAATCGCCGATCCGAATTGCTTGAAGCAATACCGTGGTCGTATCCGGTCCCTCAGCGAGCGTCTGAACTCGCCGCGCGTATTCCAGTTCGTGCCGATGCAGATCTTTTGACGACTTGGACTTCGACGCTTCAAAGAACGCTTGCATCGCATCGTCAGGTTTCCTAACACTCAGCGTCAATTCTTCGGACTTCGAGCCCAATCGAACCCAGTCGTGATACTCGATCTTGGAAACTGCATCAGCGACTCGACCGGCGATCAATTCAGACACTTCATCGATGCGCTCGTAGGGCTCGCGGGGGGAACTCTTCTCAGTAAAAGGAATGTTGTTCACGTCACCGCTGGTGCCGTTACTGAGTATGCCAACAAATGTTTCATCGCCGCCGAGCTTCACACCAATCTTCTCAGCAAACGCGCCGAAGTAGTCGGCTGAGATGTGGCCGGGGGGAACACCGCCGACATAGTGCAGTGAGTAATTGGCGAGTAGACAAATCGGTTTTCCGTCGAGCGTTTGGATGCTGATGAAGGAGACCTCGGGATCCACCGGGCCAGCCGGTCGCAGCAGCGCCGAGCTTCCAGCGGGTGGATTCATCCGCACGCGATCGACACCGCCAAACGGGTTGGTGAGCAGCGAATCGTCACTCACATACCAACGACGATTATGAACTTCGCTGGCCTCGTCGACGCTGCCCCAACCGATTTGTGCCGGCTGTAAATTCTCAAAGGCCAAATTGACGGCAGCGGCAATTTGCCGCGCGACGAGGTTTTGATAGCTGTCCAAGACAACCTCGCCTTCGACCTTTCGCGTGTTACGTGCGGACACGGCCGAGTGGGTGTGTGTTGCGGCCATCAGCACGTTCGCCGGTTCGATGCTCTGAGCCCCCGCAATCAACCGGTGAGCGAGGTTGAAGACTTCGCTCGGGATGCCGACGTTGTCACAAATCGCAAACGCGATCTTGGTTTCGCCATCGCTGAGTGCTAGGCAACGAACATGCAGTCTGTCGTGGATGAAGGTCGCGGGCGGTGAGTCCCAATTGCCAACGATCGGCAAGCCCAGCGGCGGTGTGATATCGGCCACCGCAGCACCAGCTTGAAACTCGCGTGCCTCTTCTGCCGACGCCGGGCTTGGCAATGCGACTTTTAAGCAAACTAGAAAACATAGAAAACTGATCGTTCGAATCATTGCATCAACTCCCAACCCTTGCGGTATTCACCTTGAACCATTTCGTTTGCCTGCTCGTTGCCTTTGACGCTTATCGCCGTAGCGTCCCATTGGATCGGCGTTCCAGCGCGAAGGGCGAGCACACCCAACAACGTGATCTCGGTCAACTTCGCGCCGTAACTGAACTCGCTGCTGGCCGGCGGGCCGCCTTTGATCGCATCGATCCAATCGCGGTGGTGTCCGTTGGATCGCGCGATCGTTGGCTCGGGCATCGAGACCGACTCAGCCAACTCCGGTGGATAGATCTCGGGCTTGCCGCCTGCGCCACCGCACACGATGACACCTTTCTGACTAACAAACAGCACACCGCGCGGCGGCAACTGCTTTCCATCAGGCAACGCATCGGGGCGCGGTGGTAACAGTCCGCCAGAATACCAAGTGATTCGCACCGGAGGACGTTCTGCGCCTCTTGCAAAATCGAAGTATCCGATTTCGCCGTAGGGAATCATTGCCGGATCACTGCCACCGGCCGGACGCATTTCGATCGTGTGCGGCAGACCGAGATCGAGTCCCCAAACGGCCGAGTCGAGATCGTGGCAGCCGAAGTCGCCCATCGCGCCGCAGCCGAATTTCCAGAAGTCTCGCCAAGTCACCGGCGCGTAGGCGGAGTGATAGGGAGACGGCGTTCGCGGGCCACACCACAAGTCCCAATTCAATCCAGCGGGAATTGGTTGCGGCGCAGTCGGCGCCTGCTTCAGCGTGGAATTCCAGCGCGTCGCCGGAACCCAGGCATGGACTTCGCTGATCTCACCGATCGCACCGCCGCGAATGAGTTCACATGTCAAACGAATGTCGTCCGTCGAATGGCCTTGGTTGCCCATCTGGGTCGCCAATCCCGATTCCTTTGCCACCCGCGCGACCAAGCGAGCTTCGGCGATGTTATGAGTGAGCGGTTTTTCGCAATAAACATGCTTGCCAGCTCTCAGTGCCGCGAGCGACACGCTGGCGTGCAAGTGATCGGGAGTCGCACACAGCACGGCATCAAACTCGTTCGCTTGTTCAACAATCATCTCCCGATAATCGACGAACTGTTGGCAATGGAAATTTGCGTCTTTCGCTTGATAGTGTTTTTCCACCGCGTCGCTGACGGGTCGACGTCCAGCGACGCCGCGATAATAAAACCCGCCGAGATCCCACTTCTCCGCAGGATCGGCAATCGCAACGACGCGCACGTCATCGAGCTTCAACAGTTCCTTGGTGTTCTCGAAACCACGACCACCGACACCGACCACGGCCACGTTCACGAGATCGCTCGGAGCCACATGTCCGGGGCCACCGAGTACATGACGTGGGACAATCGTCGCTGCTGCCACAAGTGAAGAAGTCCTCAGGAACCCACGGCGCGATGATTTCGGTTTTGGCATCAGGGTGGCTCAGCAATCGGGTTAAGTCAACTTGAGAGACAATGGTAACAATGTGCGCGATCATGATAGTCCACTTTCTCTCATCAATGATCGCTCAAAATCCATATCCATTCCGTTCTGCGGATAATTCGACGGTCCGCGACGCCATGGCGTTGCCGATGCGATCTAGCAGGTGTCCAATGCAAACGTCATCTTTCAACGGCTGCGGCAAGCGACCGGTTTCTTGGATGTCAAATGTCGATTGATGAGGCCTGCGAATCCACGGTGCCATTATGCGATTTTTAATCTTTGCTATTTCGTTCTGTTGGATCACGTCCACTTCTGCGGAACCGATGGCTAGAATTCGAGTCTCGGCAAATGGTGAGCATTTCGTTCGCGGCGACTCGGACGAGCGCTTTGTGGTCTGGGGTGTTAATTACGATCACAATGGCGCGGGCGATTTGCTGGACGAGTATTGGATCGAGCGATGGGACGAAGTGGTCGAGGATTTTACGGAGATCAAACAACTCGGTGCCAACTGCGTCCGCATCCATTTGCAAGTCGGAAAATTCCTCGACGCGCCTGCTCAGCCGAATCAAGCCGCACTCGTTCAACTGGACAAATTGCTCAAATTAGCCGAGGTTCAGGGACTGTATCTCGATATCACCGGCTTGGCGTGCTACCACAAAGCCAATGTGCCCGATTGGTACGATCAACAGAACGAACAAGAACGCTGGCGAACTCAAGCGTTCTTCTGGGAGTCGGTCGCCAAGGTTTGCGCCGCAAGCCACGCCGTCTTTTGCTACGACCTCATGAATGAACCGATTCTCGCCGGTCAACAACCCGAGTCAGATTGGCTGGCCGGTGAACTCGGCGGCAAGTTCTTTGTGCAACGATTGACCCTGGATCTGGCTGGTCGATCGCGACAGGAAGTCGCCAAAGCTTGGGTCAACCAAATGGTCGACGCGATACATAAACACGACGATCAACACTTGGTCACCGTCGGCGTGATCCCTTGGGTGTTCGCGTTCGGCGGCGGAAAACCGCTGTTTTACTCGCCCGACGTGAGTGAGCGACTTGATTTCGCGTCAGTTCATTTCTATCCCGAGTCGGGCCAAGTCGACAAAGCGATCATCGCGTTGAAGGCGTATGACATTGGCAAGCCACTGGTAATCGAAGAAATGTTCCCCATGAAGTGTTCCGACGGTGAGCTTGCCGACTTCGTTACTCGGTCAAACGATTTTGCCGACGGTTGGATTAGCTTTTACTGGGGATCGACGGCCCAACAACTTCGGACGAACGCAGACGCAACGATCGCGCACGCCATCACCGCCGCGTGGCTGGAACGTTTCGCCCTGATGGCCGGCGAAGTGACGAAGGTGCCGGGAAAATAATGCGTGTCGTCACGCCTAACTATTTCGCTCATGCAGACTCACGAAGGCAACCGCCAGGGCGAATGATATTCGTAGTGAAGAAGTTGATTGGCGTCATCATCACCAACGAATTTCTCGGTGATTGCATCCCAATCTAATCGTCGACCGAGCTGCAGTGAAATGTTTGCGAGGTGACAGAACGTCGTGCTGCGATGGCCGATTTCAATATCCGCGTGAGGCTGCGATCGCGATGCCATACAGTCCAAAAAATTTCTGGCGTGCAGCGTCGTCAATTGATGATTGTTGTTCGTTCCGAGCACCTTCTCCGGCTTGGCCATTGCGACCTTTTCGGCGAACTGACCGCGTTGCTCTGGCAGAATTTCGTAACCCTGCTCGGACAGGTACGCGGTCCCGAGAGTTCCTCGTAATTCGATGTCGCCGGTTGGCAACATTGGGTTGCCGCTGGTTTCGTACATCCCGAACACTGCCAGACGACCGGAAGGAAACTGAAACGTCACCTCCATTGTGTCAGGGATCGTGCGGTCGTCGTCGACTGCGAATCGCCCGCCCATCGCGGAGATGATGTTCGGTGCTTCGTCGCCGGTACACCAACGAATCGCATCAAGATAGTGAACGCCCCAATTTCCCATTTGCGAACTGTAGTCTTGCCACCAACGAAACTTGTAGGGTGCGATGTTGTCTTGATACGGTTGTGGTCCGCGCGGGCCGAGCCACATTTCCCAATCGAGATGTTCAGGCGGCGATGTCGTAGGAAGCTTGCCGATGCCAGAGGGTGCCATGTTGCTGAATCGATAAGCTCGCGACATGCAGACTTTTCCAATCAAACCATCGTGAACCCGACCCGCTAACTCTGCATATTGCGGACTGCTGCGGCGATGCGTTCCGACTTGCACGACGCGATTGTACTTGCGTGCCGCATTGACCATTTCTCGGCCTTCGTGAATGGTCACCGACAACGGCTTCTCGACGTAGACGTCCTTGCCCGCCGCGCAGGCCGAAATGCACTGGATCGCATGCCAATGATCGGGCGTTGCGATCACGACAGCGTCGATGTCATCGCGGTCAATCAGGTTGCGGAAGTCACCCGTTTGAAAGGTTCTTGATTCGACTCGCGCGGTTGCTTTCGCGAGCGCATCGGAATCGACGTCGCACAGCGCGACCGCGCGGCAGTCATCATGTTCGGCAAAGGCGTCCATCAACTGACTGCCACGATTCGCTACGCCGACGAACCCGAGTCGCACACGATCGTTTGCGCCGGCTGCACGGGCGCTCGATAGTGCCGTAGTTGCCGAAAGAATGAACGTCGCGGCAGCCGCGCGTTTTTGAAATTGTCGGCGCGAGAAGTCTTGCTGTTGCATCGCGGTCTCTCTGGAAGAATGAGGTCAGGGTACGCAAACGATGATAACCTAGTTGACCACACTTCGCAGATCGCAACAGCATGATTGGCTATGCGGCTGCTCGACCGTTGTGTCGCAGCCTCAGTTCTTCGTCGCAAACGATGTGGCAGTGGGCTTGTCCACTGAGCGCGGCTTTGACGCGGCGATCGACACTTTTTCGCATCGCCTTGTGATATCCGACGCTAGCGGTGAACAGCGTCATCAGGTCGACGAACCCCGTACTGCTGCTGAGGTCACCGGCATCGATGTCCAGGTAGCTATCGGCGCCGAACGAAAAGAGTCGCCCGTCGATTTCGCCGATGGATTCTCCATCGCAGTGGATGTCAAAGTCGGCACCGATCGAAACCCACTTTCGTTTGAGCGTGACGTGCCGCATTCTTCCTTTGTCGATAAAACCAAAAGTAAAGATTGCGGGAATTCGAAAGGTGCGATGGTTCTGTTGCACGTAAGTGACGTGCTCGCTGCGCGGCAACATGACGACCATCGTCAGCAGATTGCGATTTGAACCGATCGAATTTTGCACTTCGGTCATGGTGACCTGTTCGATCGTGCCACACCAACTGACCCGCTCGTTGGAAGTCTTAAAGAGCTTGAGCACCAACCGACGCTTTTCAATGTCGGTGGACTTCATCGTCATCACTTCGTCCGACGCGAGTTGTTCGTCGAGTAGTTTTTTTTGCTTGTCGTTGAGCCGACCCGTTTTCTTGATGTCCTTTTTCAACTCGCTCTTGCGTTGATCTTGCAACACCTCGAGCGCGTCTTCGAGTTCGTCGCCGTCAACTTTCCAAATGTCGGTGCGAAGCCCGATCATGTGCGTTTTCTCCCAGGCTCCCGACTCGGGGTCCTGTTCAGAGACGGTACCGACCGTGTCCATGTGAGTGGTGAAGTGATTGGTGTCAGCCGACTTCATCATTTGCAGTATTTCGACGTTGCTTGGGTGCATCCCGGGTAACGCCCACATATCCAGATACCGACGAACCGAGGAGGGTTCTTTTTTGCCCATCACATCTTCCATGCAAACAAACGACAGCGGCTTGAACGATTCACTCCGTATGAATTTCGTCGAGTTTGCCGGCCGACATTCAGCTCAATCCAAATGATCCGCACAGTTTGCTGCGGCGACGTCAATCGTGTTTCACGTCAATCGGAGGGTTGAGGTCTGTGCCAGCGATCGCTTCGGCTAACCGGACGTCGTCGGCCGCCGCGATCCAACGCAGGTCCACCACGAGGTCTTCTCCGTCAACCGAGGTAAACACGGCGGGGACATCCTGGCAAAGCTGATCGCACCAAGCCTGGGCAGATCGGCCGCGGTGACGCAATCGAATCTGGCGTGACGGTAAACGCCAACGACCATCGGTTGTCAATCTCGCGTCGGCGGCGGTGACTTGACAGCTCTCGATTGCGTCGTGTCCACGCATTCGCGTCGCCAATCGCTCGGCTCGGCCACGCAGATTCTCTTCCGAGGCGAACAGCAGGTTTTCAATCGGAAGCGACTTCCCGGTCACGAGCGGCGACGAAGCAGCGCTTGCGGATTCGAGTGTCGCCAGCATCATCGAAGTCACCGCATCCGACGCGGCTAAGCTTCGCCATCTCCGATGAGATCGCAGTTTTTCGATCAAGTCTCGGCGGCCCAAAATCAATCCACACGCTGGACCGCCGGCGACACCGTCACCCGGCATCACGACGCAATCGGCGCCCGCGTTGAGCATGGCTACGGCGGACGGAATCTGCGGGTTCGCCGACACACTGACCGAAGCGACCGGCAGCACGACTGCCTGCAACACGTCGCGGTCACCAAAATCGAACAATTCAAGTGGGCGATCACCCGCGTCGGCCAAGACGGTCAAGAAGCCCGCAAAGCCGTCGAAGTCACTTAGGCTGATACGGTTGGATCCTCCGACTTCGGACACTTTCCGATCCGGCATCAAATCCGCCAAAAGCGTCGGAAGCGGAATTCCGCCCGGCATTCCAATCGCATGACCGCGATGAAGGACAACCGACCGCTGATCGGCGATCATCGCCAACGCGCCGAGTGCCGCGTCGAACCGATGTGCCACTGCGAGGCAATGATCGGTGCCAGGGAGACAACGATCGATGCGGCGCGAAAGCTTTGTGCTCATCACTTCACCCGTGACGCAGTCGCCCGCCACGATTTCGCAGCCGATCTCGAACGCCGACTGGGCTAGCGGAACACCGCTACCGGACTCATTGATCAGCACGCCGGTGGCATTGAGCATCGGCGCCGCCAACGTGGTGTGCTTGCGCGTCCATCGCTGAACGGATTTCTTGCCGGACTCGGCGGTTCGCATCACCGCATCGAGTCCTCTGGCGGCGGTCTGCGGCAAGTCCTGGAGCAGTTCGCCGGCCTGCGATTTCAGCTTTTCAATCGTCTCGGGCTCGCGAGCTTTCCTAGCTACATCGCCTAGGCCGCGGCGGAGCATCTCTATCGTCCATGGGGGAATCGCCATCGCATTGCTCAATCGGGATCGAGGAGAGTGGGAGAGGTTTACCGATCGTTCATTCTATGTCGCCACTTCAGAATCGTCGCCATGTCGCCGAATTGTTCTGCTAAACTGCTTCAGGTGAACGAGATCTCGGCACCAGCGTCCCCTCTTAACACGGCGACCGAATTTTATGCAGCCCCATCGAGCGGCAAAAAAAAGCATGATCGACAATCTTGTGCTTGCCGCGATCGTCGGTTCGATCTTCGCGATCACCAATTTGCCCTATCGGTATGTCGAAGTGGGTGGAATTTCCGTTGGCGAATCCGAGTTCTCAGCACTCGGCGGAGCACGGTATGACAATATGCCGGTTATGGCGGGGTGGCCGTTGCGTTTTTGGATTACCAGTGACACCGAGGGACTGTCGCGCCTTCGCTATTGGTCACCGCTCTATTTGTCTATCAACGTCGTGACTGGCCTCGCGTTGACGTGTTCAGTTTTCCAATTCATTCGAATCCGCACTCGTCGGATCAACCAATCGCCCAGTCCCGCGAAGACGAAGACGTTATTTGATCTTAGCATCGCGGCAGTCATGGTATTGATACCGGCTTCGCTTTTTGCGGCTTCCTACGTGACGACAGTTCACCACCGTAAAGTTGCCGACCGAATCGCCGAAAGGGGAATTTGTTCATTGACGTGTTGGTTTCCAAAACCGATCGCCGATCACATCCCCGGCGGACTCTTTCCGTTATTCAGCAAGATTCGATATGTTCAGTGCATCGGCGCGGACGCTTCGTTGATCCGCGACGTGTGCGAATTGCCGACACTGGTGAAGCTTGAATGCCACTTCAGCAAATTGCGACGCGATTCGTTGGTGACGCTTTTTGACCATCCCTTTCTAACCGGGCTCGCACTGAACCGCCAAGAGATTGGCCGCGAGGAAGTGGACGCGATTGCCCAGCTTCGTTGGCTAACTGAGCTGAGTTTTTATCTCACCAATCTGGACAATCCGCTGCTGAGTCGTTTGAACACGATGCAAGGATTGCGATTGATGAACCTGTCGCAGTGCAACATTAAGTTGAGTGAACTTGGTTCGCCGGCTTGGAGTGCAACGGTGATCGATTTGAGACTATCTCGGCCGACGCGAGGAAACAGTGACTCGATTGTGATCGAGAGCTGGCCACGTCTCGAACGACTCTCGATTTCTCGACCGTTATCCATATCCAACAACGCGATTCTGGATATTCGCCTGGTTGATTTGCCGCAGCTTCACACGTTGAGTTTAGATCGGCTACAGAAACACAATCTCCATGCGAACAATCTTCCCCGACTCGCCCGCATCAGCGACGAAGTGATGCCGACGATCTTTTTGATGGAGAATAGTATTTGGTTGCCGGGTCTGAGCTGGTTCGCTAATCTGCATTTGGAGAACATGGCGAGCTTGGTTGACGTGGGCTGCTTTGCCCGCGATTTGGAGCAATTCCAGATACTCAACGCGCCGCAGCTACGATCATTCGAGCTCGGTGCCTATTTGCTATCGTCGACAGGAGGTCAAGTACTGATCTCCATCGATGCGCAGCGGTGCCAGCAATGGGTCGATCAATTGGGGAGTCTGCAAGGACCGGCCAAGGTTGCCTTGTTCGGGCTACCCTTGCAATCGGTCGATTTGTCACCGTTGGCAAAAAATCAACGCATACGAGACTTACGGATTCAACAGTCCGTTGTTTCTTTCGACCAAGTCAAATCGCTGGCGGAGTTGCGTGGGCTTTCTAACATTGATCTGGAGTTCTGCAATGTTGAATCGGATCAACTGACGTGGATGTTGAACCAGTTCCCCAAGCTGAGTTCCTTAAAAGTCGACGGCGGAAAGTTGAGCAACCTTGATTTGGCGGGTCGCGACAATCTGAAGTTCATTGAAACAAATACGCTTCATCGGGTCGAGCGTGTTCACATCGTGGATCAGCCCAACTTGACGGCAAGCTTCCGATTGGACCGTGCCCCCGAGCATCTCGAAATTCGTGAAGCTCATCACCTGCGAGGACTTGTCGTCGCCGAACCTTGGCCTCGCGACAGCGTCCTGTCAGGGCTTCGCGATTTGAAGTGGTTCGCCGCAGGTGGTGGAAATGTCAACGACGCCGTTCTGGACCAACTTTTGGCGTGTCCGGGGCTCGATCAATTGACTTTGGCGTATCCGAAATTGTCACGAAATCAACTCCGGCGTATCGGCGAAATGAAGCACTTGAGCGTACTCACGATTCCCGGTGCGGGCGTAGACGACCAGATCACACTCGATTGGCGAAATCTCCAATCGCTCTGGGAAATAAACCTTGATGACAATCAAGTCGGTGCCGGAACGATCGCTTGGCTTAGCCGAATCGAATCGCTCCGATCGGTATCGCTCAGCCGGGTCGAGCTCGATGGAGCGGCAATCGAAAGTTTGTCGGAGTTAGGACAACTCAGCTCGCTTCGCTTAAGCGAAGTTGAATTGCCGGCGGGATGCTTGACGACATTGTTGCAGAACGACACGCTCGAACATTTAGACATCTCCGGCACTGTGATCGGCAGCGAACTCATCGACGACCTTTCGCGTTCGACTTCACTGCGATTGTTGAACCTGCGCAATTGCAAAGTTTCGCAAGACGACATTCGCCGGCTGATTGTCGCTAACGATGGGCTATCGATCGATGTTGAGATCTCCGACGAAGATCCATTGACATCGAAATCACTCGTAAATGGATTGCCCGACCTTGACTCGCCGCTGCGCGATGAGATTCAAGATCGTATGGGGCGATACCGTAGCCCATCGACCCTGAACCATGTCGAGAGCAACAAGATTACGAATCGAATCTTACCGATCGAAGATCCGATGACGGCGGACGTCGATCTCGGCGATCCGAAGTTGAGCAAAGTCGGTGCCAGAATTCTTCAATTCCTACCCACCGTTGATGTCGCTCGTATCGATCTCGATCGAATGCGGGAACTGGTTCAGTTGGCAAGCCTCTCATCCGTCGAGGCGGGTGCGGTTGGCGAACCGATATCGAAATCGGACAGATAATGACAGACGGCCGAACGACCCGGTCCCATGATGTCGGCACCCACCGCGGGATTGTCAAATGCAGACTGTTTTTCGGGGGATTGATTGCGGCCTAGGAATTGCCGTAGTGGTTAAATACCGGTCCCATTGTGTAAGCTATCGTAAGTCGATTTTCACCCTCGATCGTGACTTTTCTTTCCCCCTCCAACGTACCCGCCTCGGAACTTTTCTTAAGTGCGTAAGTTTTTTCTATTCCCGCTGCGACTGAGTGTCGGTTGGGGGCTATCTCCTCGACTGCTCAGCCTGATCGCCGCGGTCATGCTGGTGCTGCTTCGAATTTCCGTTGGCTGGCATTTTTACAGCGAAGGGGTCGAGAAACGCGACGCCGGGGACTGGACGGCCGCTCCGTTTTTCGCCAACGCGAAAGGGCCCTTCGCCGATCACTTCCGGACCATGGTTTGGGATGCCGACGGAAGGTTCCGGCTCAACAAGGTCGCTAATTTGCAATCTTGGGCGGTGTTTCGAGAACAAGCGATTAGTCATTACGGGTTCGATGCCGCCCAAAAGCGGCGGGCCGAACTCACGTACGACAAAACGGTCGAGCAGTATGACTGGGCCATGGAACTAGCCGGCAACGAGCTTCAAGAATTCGAGCTTGGCCGTCGGCGGATGGACATGCTCGATAATGATGAACGCGAGCGATCGCTTCGTGACGGCGTCAGCAGCCTTGGCGGCCAGCGCGACACGATTCGAAAGGAATGGATGGGGAAGGCCGCGCCGACGTTGGCTAAGATCGACGCGATCTGGAAAAACTATGAATTATCGCAGAATGCCATCGCGACCGACCAGCAATCCGCGTCGCGCCCGTACTTGAAGCTGGTGAAACCGAAAACAGCTCGTATCGATACGAGCATCATTGATGGCGTGCTACCGTATTTCGATATCGCCATCGGCCTTTGTTTGTTGTTGGGGCTCTTCACACCCATTGCCGCGTTGGCTGCGGCGGTATTTCTCGGTTCAGTATTCCTGAGTCAGTATCCTCCCTCAACGGGCCCGACATCGAGTAACTATCAGTTGATCGAAAGCATGGCTTGCCTCGTACTAGCATCCACGGGTGCCGGACGATTCGCGGGCCTCGACTATTTTTTGCATTTGGTGGTGCGACGATTCTGGTACGAACCAGACCCGGACGCGTAATAGTCGATCACTCGCACACTCCAATTCAAGCTTCCTACCAAAGGTTCCTAACATGGTCGATAAACTTACCAGCGAACAACGCGAAGTCGGTGAACACAACTATTACTCGGCAGTCGGCAGCTATTACGATGTCAACCGCCGGGACTTTCTTCGCGGCATCGTTTCCGCCGGCGCCGTCAGCGGTGCGGGCCTAGGTGCGGCGTATTTTGGCTACGGCAAGGTCAACGATCCCGTCCGCATCGCCGTGATCGGAACGGGCGACGAAGGCAATGTTTTGATCGGCGGTTGCAATCCCGACTATGTCGACGTGAAGGCGATCTGCGATATCCGACCGTTCAGCACGCACCGCGCCTTCCATGGCGACTGGTCGAGTCCTTCGGCGCTCGAGCGGCGACCTGGGTTGATCAACGTCGCGGGTTACAGGGACGAAGCCGAGGCGCGACGTGAAGTGAAGGTCTACGATGCCAAGAACGGCGGCATCATGGCCTGCCTTGACGATCCCGATATCGAAGCCGTGATCATCGCACTGCCGCTATGGCTGCATGCCTCGGTTGCCGCACTGGCGATGGAGCGAGGGCTGCATGTGCTGACCGAAAAGTTGATGGCGCACAATGTTGCCCAGTGCAAAGTGATGTCGCGGTTGGCCGACGAGTTGAAGGACCCCGCCGGAAATCCTTTGCATTTGGCGACCGGCCACCAACGTCACTACAACGTCAAGTACGACAACGCGATCAACTTGATCAAATGGGGGTTGCTTGGCCAACTGCACCACATTCGCGCCCAGTGGCATCGCGGAAATTTGCCGGGCGCGGATAGTTGGAAAATGCCGATTCCCGGCGGCGAAAAAGGAGCCGACGGTAAGATGTTCGACAAGATCGCGGGCGATATTCGCAACCGACAAGGTAAGCTGAAAACCGCGACCGATCCGGAAGATATCGTTCGTCTGCAACAAGAGCTGGCCATGTTCATGGCCTGGGACGCGGACAAAAATGTCGATCCGAAGAAATTCGGCTACTCCGATTTCACCATGGGTGATACCGTCGTCACGGCAATGGAAGAACTGCATCGTTGGCGATTGTTCGACCGCACCGGCGCCGGCTTGATGGCCGAACTCGGAAGCCACCAGCTCGACGCCGTCAGCATCTTTTTGAGTTCGCTGCGAAGCGATGGCAAAAAGACGCATCCGCTCAGCGTTCACGCCGTCGGCGGTCTCCACATCATGCCAGAAGACCGCAGCGTCGGCGATCACGTTTACTGCATGTTCGAGTTCCCCGGACCTGAATACAGTAAGACCTTCGATGTCGGCTATTACGATCCGATCGATGATTATCCGGCGAGCGTTCTCAACAAAGCCAAGAAGTTCGATCGCACCGGCCCGATTCCTTCGTACGAATCTGATCCCAACAAGAAAGTCGTCGTCACCTACTCGTCGATCAACGGCAACGGCTTCGGCGGCTGGGGTGAAGTCGTCATGGGAACTAAGGGCACGCTGATTCTCGACAAAGAAACCGACGTTTTACTTTATCGAGACAGCGACACCAGCAGCAAAGTCGGTGTGACCCAGGGCTCGGGCGGCTACGCGCTCGACACCAGTGCCAGCGGCGATTTTGCCGCTCCGTTGGCGAAGGCCGCCGATTCGGGTGACGTCAGTCGCGGATACCGCGAAGAGATAGAGCACTGGGCCTATTGCATTCGCAATCCTGATAAAGAAAACCGACCGCGTTGTTATCCGGCGGTTGCCATGGGCGATGCCGTGATTTCGCTAGGCACCAATGTCGCGCTTAAGAATGCCGCCGCAGGTAAAGGCGGCTACTTGCAGTTCAAAGAAGAATGGTTCGACATCAACAGCGATGAAGTTCCCGACAACAGCGATATCGCTGCGGAACGCAAGTACATGAGCAAACCGGTAGCGTAACGCGACCGGCAGCGAAAGTGCTAGCGAAGCAACATCTTACTCGGACAGTCCCCGCCTGGCTCGCAGCCTTGCGACCATGCCGGCGGTGGCAATCGCGACCAGCGAGAGACTGAAGACGAAATAGCCGAACAAGACCTTCAAATTGCCGATGTTCGCCGGATCATCGTCTGGTTCGCGCTTCAGATTCGCATCGAGCGGGATCGAGAATAACGCTGAAAACGGGCTGGTCACTCCCGACCAACTGGCCGCCAAAATCTTCTCCGGTGCAAATGCAAGTAACTCCATCAGCATCACGATCGTCGGTGGCGCAACGTACAGCAGCAACAGGATGGTGTAGGTGCTCAGCAGCGCGATCGATGTCTTTTTAGCAAACAGGGATGTCGTCAACGCAACGACCGCGTTGACCAAACACACCACTAAAACCACCGCGAACATGGCGAGCACCGCGGCCCAGTTCGTCCAGAAACTGGTGTTGAGCGCGGTTCCGAGCAGCAACGGCCAGAGCAGGAAACCCGTCAGAACGGCCGAAATGCGAAACCCGACGACGAACTTACCCCACAGAATCTGCCAAGGAGTCAGTGTCGTCGTCAGCAAAAGATCGAGCGTCTCACGTTCCCGTTCGCTCGTCATGCTGCCGGCCAAAAAGACTGGCCCGACCAGCATGTTGAACACGATGACGTACACCGAAAACCAAGCGCATCGTTCCGTCATCCAGAACAGATAAACGCCCATCAGTGGAATTGCCAGCAGCATGCTGATCTGGATCACAAGACGAAGCATCAGCGTGCCCTGGCTGAATATCTCACTGTGAATTTCTTTGTCGTATACCGGATTTGTACCGTCCGCCATCAGTTCCTGTTTCTTCGGCGGCGCAAAGAGTCGATCCGGAAATTGGTCGGGCTGGATGACCAAACCGACGGCTTCTTCGGTTTCCTTTTCAAGGTCGATGACTTCTCGGCCTTCACTGCCCACATCGGGCGGATACAGCATCCTGCCCGCCGCGGCTGAACACATCAAAATCACTGCCGATAACATGAACGCCGGGAGCACCAGGACAGAAATTTTCAAACGCAGCGCACCGTCACCTTCGAGCGCCCACCAAAACAGCACCGCACCCATCACCAGCGGCAAAATGACCAAGTAGCTGACGACCAGCGAGCTGCTGGTCCGTGAAAAATAACTGCTACAGAAAACCCCGATCGCGCCGAACAGAATCACCGACACGATCAAGCCCAGGTAGGCCGCCAAGACTTCGTAGACGCTGACGCCGCCGAGCGGTAAGCACAAGACGATGATCGGAAGCGACGCGAGAATCAACATTCCCAAGTGCGTCAGCGACGCAACCATTTTTCCAAACACAATCGCGCCGGGTCGCAGCGGGCTCGCTAACAGCATTTCATACGTCCGACGTTCCTTTTCGCCGGTGATGGTTCCGGCGGCGAAGCTGGGTGCCATCAACGACGCGATCACGTACTGACCCAAGAAAAAGATATTGACCAGTTTTTTGGCGCTAGGCGGGTTCGTCGACAGATCCAACCGCTCGTCCGTCGGCCATGCAACCAGCACGACGGCGGCGAGCAGCAACTGATACACCGCAAGTAGCAGGAAGGCCCGATTGGTGCGGAGGTTGACCAGCAACTCGCGCTGTAGAACAGGATTCTCAAAGACGTACATCGGTGGCCTGCGATAGGGGTGTCTTCGACGTTTGTCCGGACTCTTCAACCACGTAGGTCGGGACCGCGTAACCGGGCAAACTCGCGCGAAGCTGCTCGACCAACTTCAGGCCCGTCTCGATCGGCACCTCAAAGTGACCGGTACCATGCACGCGATCAAGTTGGTGCAAATAATAGGGTTGGATTCGGTGATCGATCAGGCGTGTGCAAAGTCGCGAGAGCGTCTCCAGATCATCGTTGACACCTCGCAAGAGTACGGCTTGGTTGAGTACGGGAATTCCCGCATCGATCAGCATTCCGACGCGATCGAGAACATCTTCGTCGAGTTCCGCCGGATGATTGGCGTGGATGACAAACCAAACCGCGAACCGGCTGCCTCGAAGTCGCTCGACCAGACTGCTGGTGACACGTTGGGGGATCACGATCGGCATCCGCGAATGGATTCGTAGTCGGCGAACATGTTCAATCGACTCGATCTCGGCAATTAGCTCGAACAACTTTTCATCGACGAGCGTCAACGGATCACCGCCGCTGAGAATGACTTCTTCGATCGTGCGATCCGATCTCAATCGCTGCATCGCACTTTCATCAATCGTTCGACCCGACGCGGACTCCGAATAGGGGAACTGGCGTCGAAAGCAGTAGCGGCAATGCACGCCGCAGGCGCCGGTCGTGACGATCAACGCGCGACCCAGGTACTTGTGCAATAACCCTTTGGCGACGATCGAATTCAAATCACCGACCGGGTCAGCCGAATATCCCTCGCCGCCGGACTCATCTTCTTGCGCGATCGGCAAAACCTGCCTGAGCAATGGATCATTGGGATCGCCCGGTCGAATTCGACTGAGATATTCCAATGGTACGAATGTCGGAAAATCGGTCTCGGCAACGGTCACCGGTGCAGGCGCTAGATCCAATAGTTCTCGCAATCGAGCGGCCGAGCGAATCGCCCGCTTCATCGCGGACTGCCAGGGAACTTGGCCAGCCGTCGAAGCGGTCGGGACAAGATCAGAACTTGTCGTTAGAATCTCGCCCGTTCGGTTCATGTTCGCGATCCCACCCACACTTTTTCCCCCAATCCTCGACTCCCCACTCGGAGCCACGAATTCCATGGCAACTTATAACACAAGTGACTTCAAAAAAGGGCTGAAGGTCCAAATCGACGGTGAGCCTTACCTGATGACGGACATGATGTTCGTCAAACCGGGCAAAGGAAACGCGATGTACAAGTGCCGACTGAAAAATCTGGTTCGCGGAAACAGCCTTGATCGCACCTACAAAGGCGGTGATTCGCTGGAATCCGCCGATGTCGAGACAACAGCAGTGTCGTTCTTGTATCGACAAGGCGAAGACTACGTTTTCATGCACCAAACGTCGTTCGAGCAGTTCGAGGTTTCCAGCGACGTCGGTGGCGATATCTGGAAGTATCTGCGCGATGGCATGGTGTGCACAATGACGCTTTACAACGGATTGCCGATCATCGTCGAAGCACCCAACCAAGTCGAATTGAAGGTCATCGAAGCGCAACCCGGAACTAAGGGCGACACCGCAACCAACGTGACCAAGCCGGCCAAGGTCGAAACAGGCGCTGAATTCCTGGTCCCGGGCTTCATCAAGGAAGGCAATGTCATCAAGATCGATTCACGAACCGGCGAATACGTCGAACGCGTTAGCAACTAGCTATGTTCAACACGCTCTTCCTGCCCGAATTGCGCGAGATGTTGGCAGCATCAAATCGGGGTGAGCTGGAAGAGTTCTGCCGAACGCTCAACGCGGGTCGCACCGCAGAGTTCATGGAGGGACTTGCTAACGACGAAGTTTGGCAGGTCCTTCAGCATGCGTCGCCGGTTCGTCGTGCCGAGATCTTCGGTTACTTCGATCACGATCGTCAGGTCGCGATGCTGCAGACGCACGAACCGGCGGAAGTCGCCGCGATCGTCGAAGAAATGCCGGCCGATGATCGCGTCGACTTGATTCAAGCGTTGACCGGCGATCGAGCGGCGCAGATCATGCCGCTGCTTCCGATCGAAGATCGACGCGACATTCAACGGTTGCAGTCGTATCGGGAAGGGACCGCCGGAGCCCTGATGACCAGCGAAGTAGCGATGTTGGAAGAGCATCTCACGGTTCGCGAAGCATTGGACGAACTCGGCCGTCAATCCAGCGAACTCGAAACCATCTACTACTTATACGTCGTCGACGAAAACCGATTGCTACGAGGAATCGTTTCCACACGCCAATTGGTATCTTCACTCAAGCGGCCAGACCGTACTCTCGGCCAGATTATGGAATCCGATGTCGTGTCGGCATTGGTCACTGACGATCAAGAGACGGTGGCCGAGAAAGTAGAGCGGTTTAATTTGTTGGCGATCCCTGTCGTCGATAGCAGCCGTCAATTGCTAGGCATCATCACACACGACGACGTGATCGACGTCGTTCGCGAAGAGCTCACCGAAGACGCCCAGCGGATCGCCGCGGTTGAACCGCTCGACGAAGACTTCCTGCGGGTCGGATTGTGGACGTTGTCGTGGAAGCGAGGCATTTGGCTGACGATTCTTTTTTTTGCAGCGTTGCTAACGGCGTTCGCGCTGCGTCACTACGAAGATGAACTCGAACGCTACGCATGGCTGGTTTGGTTCATCCCGCTGATCATCAGTGCCGGCGGCAATTCTGGAAGCCAGTCGGCGACGCTTGTGATCACGGCAATGACGAGCGGTGAAGTGAAGTTTCGTGATTGGCCCGTCGTCCTCCGCCGCGAAATGATCGTTTCGCTGGCCCTAGGCAGCTTCCTTTCGGTGATCGGATTCGGCGTCGCATTGTTCATTGCGCCAACGACGACGGATGCTTTTGTGATCCCGCTGACACTCTTGTCGGTGATCGTGTGTGGTTGCCTTTGCGGCGCGACTTTGCCAATCATGTTCAAGCGTCTCGGGCTGGACCCGGCTATGATGAGCAACCCCTTTGTCGCCGGAATCGTCGACATTTTGGGCATCGTGATTTACATCAACATCGCGCGCGTGTTGCTCAGTTGAAGGCGATTATGTTAATTGATTCGCATCACCATCTCTGGAAATACTCCGCCGAGGAGTACGAGTGGATCGACAAAGATAAGTCGATATTGCAACGCGATTTTCTGGCGCCGGAGCTTCGGAAAGTCGCAAGCGAAAGTGATATCGCTGGATTCGTTTCTGTCCAAGCGCGCCAGTCGTTGGAGGAAACCGACGAGTTGCTTCGGATCGCCCAATCGGAACCCCTGATCCGAGGCGTTGTTGGGTGGGTGCCGCTCGCTGATCCCGGCATCGACGAAATCTTGGATCGATATTCGGATCAACCGATGCTCAAAGGGGTTCGTCACGTCGTGCAAGGTGAACCCGATGACAGGTTCATCCTTGGTACCGAATTCAATCGTGGCGTCAATGCATTGATCGGACGCAATCTGGTTTACGATATTTTGATCTTCGCCAAGCAATTGATCCCGACGATTGAGTTTGTCGATCATCACGCCAAACTGCCGATGGTGCTTGATCACATCGCAAAGCCAACAATTCACGCAAATTCATTTGACCGAGCTTGGGAAGAAAATTTCCGTGAACTTGCCAAGCGAGAAAACCTAATGTGCAAGTTTTCCGGTGTCGTCACGGAAGTTCGCGACCCGCAGTGGTCGATTGAAACGGTTCGGCCATACTGGGATGTCGCACTCGATTCGTTCACGCCAAATCGATTGATGTTTGGAAGTGATTGGCCGGTATGCTTGCTAAAGTCCGGATATCGTCGCTGGCTCGATTGCGTACGCGAACTCGCCCGCGAATTGTCCGGCGATGAACAGCATACCATCTTCGCCGGCAACGCCATCCGTGCCTACTCATTGACATGATATCGCCTTTCAAGGCAATCGTTCTTGCAACTCTCGCTCACCTGTTGATTCGTTGGAAGTCCAATGCGCGCGATCCAAATTTCTGAAATCAAGACTCTCAAGAAAATCGATATCGACGAACCGGGACCCCCAGGGCCGTGCATGGCGCTCGTGAAAACCCATCGGATGGGCGTCTGCGGAACGGATGTCAGTTGCTACCTCGGTAAATTTCCGTTCTTCGACTTCCCCCGCATTCCGGGACACGAATTGGGTGTCGAAGTCGTTTCCGTCGGTGACGGCGTTGAGAATGTCAAACCGGGGGATGCCTGCAGCATCGAACCCTACATGAATTGCGGCTCCTGCTACTCCTGTCGTCGTGGTGCAATCAACTGTTGCCAGAACTTGAAGGTCATCGGAGTGATGTGCGACGGTGGTCTTTGCGATTCATTTTTGGTGCGAGCGGACAAACTGCACTCGTCGAAAAAACTCAGCTTCGATCAGCTCGCGTTGGTGGAAACGCTGGCGATCGGTTGCCACGCCAACGACCGCGGCGCGCCCGGCGCAGGCGACCATGCGCTGATTATCGGCATGGGCCCGATCGGCTTGGCGACGCTTGAGTTCGCGCGTCTGACGGAGGCAACGATCAGCGTCATGGACATGAATCCGGCACGAATGGAGTTCGTACAGAAAAACTACGGAATCGAAAATGCCGTGCTGTTCAAAGGTGACGGGTCCGAGATTTCGACAATGAAAGAATTAACCGTTGGTGATATGTATCAAGTCATCACCGACGCGACCGGCAACAAGCACTCGATGTCGGGGGCGTTTCAATACTTGGCCCCGACGGGATCGCTGGTCTATGTGGGCATCACGACGGACGAGCTATCGTTCAAGCATCCCGTGATGCATCGCCCCGAGGCGACGATCAAGGCATCGCGAAACGCTTTGCCGGCGGACTTCACGCGGATCATCAAACTTATCGAAGATGGAACGATCAATACCGATCCTTGGATAACGCACCGCACGAGCTTTGACGGTGTCTTGAATGACTTTGATGCTTTCACGAAACCGGAAACCGGCGTGATCAAGGCGATCATCGAAGTCACTTGATCGTACTGAACGCTACGGACTTTTCCGCTCGACGGCGACGGCGTCGATCGTGTCGACTCGCGTCGCGCGATCGTCCGAGTGGCCGTCGACCGGTGGTGGATTCAGGCTCGCGTTTCCAAATTGCACGTTGACGTTTCCTGCGTATCGGGCAAGAAAAACCCGTCGGAAAAAGTCGCGACCGATCGGCAACAACAGCGAAAAGCCCATGAAATCGGTGAGCAGTCCCGGCGTCAACAAGAGTGCGGCAGCGAATACAATCATCAGACCATCCTGGATCTCTCGACTGGGGACCTTCCCATCGGCCATGGCAGAACGAAATCGATGCCAAGCCAGCACACCCTGCCGCCGGGCGAGCATGGAACCGATTACCCCCGTGACGATCACGATCAGCAGCGTTGTCGCCAAAGAGGTCGCTTCGGATAGTTGCAGCAATAGGTACAATTCGATCAGCGGAACAATGATGAACGCGGCTAGCAGGCGGATGAACATGACAGGAACAGTCGATGTGGCAGTGATTAAACGCAAATTTGATGTTTGCAGCTTCCGTGCCGAAACTCGTCTCGCAGACGGGGATGCCGGGTCGTGACGGGCGAATCCCTTTCGACGGGTCGCGATGGAAAGCTGCTCGGCCGACTTTGGACACCATCGATCGACGAACCGCTGGGAACCGTTATCGTGGTTCATGGCCTGGGTGACCATGCCGGTCGTTACGAAAGCTTTGCCCGAAGTGTTACCCAAGCCGGGTGGTCCGTTTTTGCGTTTGACTTGCCCGGACACGGTCGATCTCCGGGAAGTCCGGGAAGAATCGATTCTTATGATTCCGTTATGGCAGACATAGCTGCGGCGCGGATGACCATTTCGAATCGCTATCCGGGGAACCGGCAAGTGCTGTTGGGGCACAGCATGGGCGGAAATTTGGCACTGAATTATCTGCTGCGTCGATCGACGTTTGACAGCGCCGCGCCGCCGCTATCGGGTTTGGCACTCTGCGCTCCGATGCTGCTACCACCGACGCCGATGCAGCGTTCTTGGATCACGGCCGCTTGGCTGACCGGATACCTCATGCCGTGGCTTCGAATCAATCGCGTAGTGGACACCGATTGCTTGACCCGCGATCCCCACGAAGCTCGTGCTATTAAGGAGGATCCAATGATCCACTCCAAAATCTCCATCTACTTGGCTACACAACTGGTCGCGCAAGGCCGCTGGGCGCTCGACCATGCCCGCGATGTCGACGTTCAAACATTGGTCATGTTCGGAGAAAAAGATAGCCTGATCGACCGCAACGCTTGCGAACACCTATCCATTCGAATCGGCAAAATGGCAACGCTTGTTCAATGGCCGGACACCCACCACGCATTATTCCACGATACGAATCGGGAAACCGTCATCGAGCGATTGAAGGATTGGCTGACCGGTATCTGAGCCGCCGTGGTGGACGTTGCCAGAATTTTTTCGCAGCCTAATTCGCAGCTCGAAACTCACCGCACGATTGATCCGCAAGGTCGCGCAGAAATTTTTCCGTCGTACCGCTCACGGAAATCCCGATCGTATTGAAGTTGATGTGACGGAATCGATTCCGATGCATGATGTCCGTCACGATCGCGGTGGGGCTGATGATCTTACCGAACGTCGGATGGCCGTCGGATAGCAAAAAGACGACTTCCAGTTGGCTATCGAATTCGAGCGACTCTCGCAGAGCGCCGTAGGTGTTGGTCCGATCTCCATAACCAAGCCGATCGACAAAGGCGATTGCTTCGCGCTTATTATCTTCCGTCGCCGGCAACAGTTTATCTCGCCACTGGCGGACGGATGTTTCAAAAAAAGTGATCCCGAATTCCGAGTCAGCCGGCAACGCCTTGATTGCCCTGACCAGTTCAAGCTTCGCACGCTCGAGCCTGGTCATTCCGGACGCATACTCTTCCATACTCCCGGAACGGTCAATGATGAACATCATTCGCTTGGCGTGGATATCAATGTCGTAATACTTTTGCGGCTTGCCAAAAATCATTCTCGGAGCGGACTGTGAATCGAAACTTGCTTGCTGAAGAACGATCTTAGGTTTTCGCGATTCTTTCCATCGTTCAAATCGCTGTAGATCGCCAAGGAAATGATCTTGGGTAACCTCGCGCAGAAGTTTCTCGATTTCGAATCGCAACTGACCGTCGAGCTCCGCCTCCAAGTCGCTCAAGAACTCCACCGCGTCGGGGTGCTGCATCTGCGCAAGTGATCGGGTCAGATTAAATCGAAAACCGTAGTTCGACACATACTCGGGGCGATCCAGTTGTCGCTTGAGAAACTCGATTGCACCGTAGTGTTTGTTCTTTCCGAGCGAATCCGCGGCGACCATTGCTATCCCAAGGTGATCGTCGCTTAATAATTCGACGAGCAGACTTTCGGCGTCCGGGTGATCGACTGACCCGATCAAGTAGATTAGTCGTATCGTGCTAGGTCGAACCAATTGTCCGGCAGGAGTCTGGTCGGCGTCGATCTTCGCGGACGTGATGAGCGCATCGAGCGATTCAAGTTGCTCTTTCGCGTCGCCGCTTACCCGGGTGATCGTCTGTTGACGAATTTCTTCACTGCGCCCGGTCAATTGACGAACTAAAGGGTTGCGGTCCTCGCCCCGGTCACTCGCAAAGCCACTGGAAATCAAAACGGTGACTAGCAACACCGCAACAAGTAACCTCTGCGTTACCCGACGAGACTGATTGAATCGGACCGCCACAGAAGACCTCCACGGATTCGTATCGGTGAATCTTAGCGGTAAATTGCCGCAGGTCAAAATGGGCGACCAAACGACTGCGGCAGGCTCGGTCTAGACCACCGCAGCATCCATCTTCGCCCGTCGGATCGAAGCATCCAAATCATCGAACATCTGTCCGGCACCTTCCTGGAACACCCGTCCGATCAATAGGTCGGTGACATTACCCCGATGTTGGGGATACTCCTTCATGAATCGACCGACGCTGAACTCCTTCGTGTAAAACGCATGCACGAGTTTCCTTACCCATTTGGCACCTTCGCGAAACGATGGAATCCACTGACCGAGTTGTTCGCCGCTGAGGTCGTTCTTTGCAAATCCCTCAACGACGGCGTCACCCGCGCGAATGCCCATTTCTAACGCGAAATAAACGCCCGATGAGTATACCGGGTCAATGAAACCCAGCGCATCGCCGACCAAGACCCAACCGTCACCCGCACTTTGTTTCGTCATGTACGAAAACTCTTTCGCCGTGCGGATATCGCCAAGTCGGTTTGCATTTTGCAAGCGTGGAATCAATCCCGGACATCGGGAAAGTTCCTGCTCGTAAACTTCCTCGGGTTTTCCGCGTCCTTTGAGCAAGTAGTCGTTGTCGGCGACGCAACCAATGCTGGTGATGCCACGGGAAAGCGGAATGAACCAAAACCAAGAATCGCGACTCTCGGTTTGCAGAATGATCGTCGCGCCTTCGTTGTCGCCTTCCCCGCGTACCGCGTCGCGGTAGTATGTCCAGATCGCTGCTTTCTTCAGATCCGGATTGATTTCTTTCAAGCCGCGCTTATTCGCGATGAACGATTGTTGCCCGGTTCCGTCAATGACAACCCGGCAAGTGATCTCGACCAGTTGTCCCGCACAATCTCGGACAACAACTCCTGTCGCTCTGCCCGAATCGTCGAACCGGACATCAATCAGACGAGTGCGATCGCGGCAGTCCGCGCCGAGTTCCGCGGCACGATCGAACAGCATTTTGTCGAACTCGCTACGTTCAACCTGCCATGTGTTGCTACACTCGCGATCATCGTGTTGCCGAAAGAAGAACGGCTCGGATTCGCGGCCGTTGTGAGTTACGAACTGAACGCTTTTCTTCACCTGCCAACCCGCGCATCGAATCCGGTGCGTCAAACCCAGTCTTTCCAACGGCCAATAGCTTTCAGGCATCAGCGATTCACCGACGTGAAACCGAGGCATCGGATCCCGTTCGATCAGGAGCGTGTCCAGCCCCCCGCTAGCCACCGTCGCCGCCGCCGAACAACCGCCGGGACCACCGCCGATGACCACCACGTCGTAATTCGTTTTCATCAATGAAATTTCCTTTGTTCAGATCCACGATCGACACGAATCGCTCAGCTGGAGAGCAATTGTATTCGAGAGTGAAGCCTGGCTAGCGATTATGGCTCGCACCACGCGAAAGGCGTGAGTCTTGGGAACGTGATCCCACGACAAAACTACGGTTTTTTGAGGTGTTGAGTGAAGAATCTCAGCGTTTCCGAAGCCGTTCGGTCGCCTTCGGCGCCGCCCCAACCATGACCTGCGTCAATCAAAAACTCGACCCGTCCCGGGACGTTTGCCTTAGTCATTGCACTGATCATTGCGACGGCTTGAGTGTAGGGGACGAGCAGGTCTTCGGTCCCCTGAAACAACAGCATCGCCGCGTCCCCCGGATTGACGTAAGTCAGCGGTGAAGCAGCGCGATAAACGTCCGGTTTCTCTGCCAACGTCCCACCCAAAAAGTCGGCAACCAGTGGCGTAGTTGGTGCCGGCATATCGTCGGCAGTAAAGAGCGTGGGTCCGTAAAAGGCGACCACCGCTTGCACTTTGCTTGACTCATCCGCTGATCCTCCAGCGCCTTCGATCCCGTCGCTAGCATCAAGCGTGCCCAACATCATGGACAAGTGGGCACCCGCGGAAAACCCGACCGCGCCGATATGGTCAGCATCGATCCCATACTCTTTCGCGTTGGCTCTGAGATACCTAACGGCGCATTTAACGTCTTCGACTTGAGCTGGAAATTTGAACTTCGGACAGAATCGATACTGGATCGTGGCCGAAACAAATCCGTCTCTTGCGAAGGCCTCGATATGACCGATGTGATTCGACTTATCCCCCGCCCGCCAACCGCCGCCGTGGATCACAACGACGCATGGCAAAGGCGTCGTTATGTCCTTAGGTCGAGCAATGTCCAAATGCAAATCAATGTCGTCGCCTGTTCCGTAGACGACGTCGCGGGTCAGTTCGATCTCGCGCGGCGCCCGCTCTTGGGCCGATGCGCACAAGCCGAGAACGCAAACGCAGGTGAACAATCCCATCATCAATCGCAAAATCATAAAGACACTTTCGGTGAAGCAACCTGAGGCAATATTCAGTTCAATGGAAATCCACGTTTTCGAAGCAGTGCGGAAGTGTCGACGTCTCGTCCGCGAAAACGTCGAAAGCCTTCGGCCGGATCGATCGTATCACCGACGCTCATCACATTTTCGTAGAGACTCTTGGCGACCGCCGCGTCATAGAAACTTCCCACTTCCTTGAACCGCTCCGCCGCGTCGGCGGTCAATGCATCGGACCACAAGTAACTGTAATAGCCCGCCGAATAGTCGTCGCTGCTGAAAATATGCGCGAACTGTGGCGTTCGGTGTCGCATCGGCAGCTCGTGAGGCATTCCCATTTCCTCCAGCGTTTCTCGTTCGAACTTGTCTGGATCGATGTCCGCGTCGCCCGCCAAGTGCAGCTTCATGTCCATCAGCGCGCTCGCCAAATATTCGACCGTATCAAAACCCTTGTTGAACGTTGAAGCGTTTTTGATTTTATCGATCAGTTCTTGCGGCAACGGCTCGCCCGTTTCGTAGTGAACCGCGAATTGATTGAGAACCTCGGGTGTATCGAGCCAGTGTTCGTTGACTTGCGATGGAAACTCGACGTAATCTCGCGCGACGTTGGTTCCCGATTGCGATCGATACTTTACGTCCGACAATAAGCTATGCAGTGCGTGTCCAAACTCGTGAAATAGCGTCACCGCGTCATCCCAAGAAATCAGTGTCACTCCGTCACCGGCTTTCACGAAGTTGGAATTGTTGGACACAATCGGACGCACTTCGTCATCAAGATGCTGTTGTTCGCGATAATCGGTCATCCACGCGCCGCTTCGCTTGCCCTCGCGAGCAAACGGGTCGAGATACCAAACACCTGCGAACGACCCATCCTTCTTGCTGACTTCCCAGACGGTAACATCCGGATGGAAGACGGGCAGGCCGCTGATTTTCTTAAAACTCAGACCATACAGTTGCCCCGCCGACCACATCATTGCTTCGCGAAGTTTGTCGAGTTGCAAATAGGGTGTGACTTCGTTGAGATCGAGATCGTACTTTTTCTTGCGGACCTTCTCGGCATAGTAGCGGTAATCCCAGGGCTCGATCGAAATGTCGGCGTTCTCAGCGTCCGCGATCGCCTGCATGTCGGCAACTTCCTCTTTGACGCGGGCGACTGCTTTGGGCCACACCTTCATCATCAAGTCCATGGCCGCTTCAGGTTTTTTCGCCATCGTCGGTTCCATCCGCCAGTGCGCGTGCGTGGGATAGCCCAGCAATTTCGCACGGGCGGCTCTCAATTTCAGAATCTCGGAAATGATGGCATTGTTGTCGTGCTTGTCGCCGTTGTCCCCTCGGCTGTAATACTTCCGCCAAACTTCTTCGCGAAGTTTGCGGTTGTCCGCATAAGTCAAAAACGGGTCCATCGACGATCGAGTATTCGTGATAGCCCATTGGCCCTCGGTGATGCCGCGTTCTTTAGCCGCCGACGCCATTGCGGCGGTGACGCTCTCCGGCAGCCCCGCCAATTCGCTTTTGTCATTGATCCACGTGACGTAGCTTTTTTCATCTTCCAAAACATTCTGGCTGAAGTCGGTAAACAATCGGGCGAGCCGGGTATTGAATTGCGACAGTCTCGCTTTCTCCGGTGCATCGAGTCGTGCACCTTTGCGAACGAAAGTTTTGAACAGGTCGTCAACGAGCCGACGTTGGGCGAGCGTGAAGGTTTCATTCTTCATGCTCGAGCTGTCGTAGATCGCGCCGATTCGATCGAATAGCTTTTTGTTTTGGTAGATACGATCCTCGTGCTCCGACAACTTCGGCACGACGGTTTGCTCGATATCCGGAATCGGCCCGACATTCAAGTTGGACGTGTGGACGAAAAACAGAGCTTCCAAGCGTCGCAAATCCTCGCCCGCTTTCTCGAGTGCTTCAATCGTGTTCTCGAATGTTGCCGGTTCAGAATTCTCGGCAATCGCGTCGATGTCTTGATCGGCTTTTGCGATCGCCACTTCAAACGCGGCGGGAAACTCGTTCGGTCGAACCAGCGTCCACGGCGGCACTCCGCCATACGGACCCGTCCAAGGTTTCAGCAGCGGCGAATCGGAATCCATTTTCAAAGTTTTTCCTGAGGTGTTCGCATCGTCTGCATCAACCGACACGAGCGGAACGAGAAAGATGGTGAACGCGGCGGCCGCGAGAGAGAGACGTGAAAACACGGAGTTGCAGTCCTGTGATTGTGTTGCATTTCGACTTTTGTTGAACCATTGCCGCAATGGTTTTGAGACGCCTCGATCGCGTTGCAGCTCAAACAATTGGGACAGTTGTTCTACAATCACCGCGAAGTTTACCACGTCGGTGTCGAGATGTCGTGCGGAGAAGTAGCTACTTCAACTTTTCAGGAAAATACGCCTGAACCGAATTTGCATAAGGGTAAATTCGATCCGGCAGCGGCGCGAACGCTGGAACGTGCCGCGACAGACAATGAAGCTCACCTTGCAACTGCTTCATGCTGGACATATCGATCGTCTCGACCGTATGTCGGGGCATCAGGCTACGGTATTTCTGTTTCGCTTGTTCGATCAGTTCGGGCGGATCTGTCCCAAAGACCGGCATCAAAATGAGATCGTCCGCGATGATGGCGTTTGTGTAGGCGCTCCACGACATCTGATCACGAGTCGGTATTCGAATTCGATGCACTCGAAGCGGCCGATCGCCGACTTGGACCTTTGCGAGTCTCGCGACATTGCGGTCCAGAATTGCAGCGTTGACGGGATCGCTCGCCGGATCCAGTTCCGCTACCAGTACGTCTTCTGCTGATAGAAACGTGGCAAACATGTCGACATGCTTGGTTGATTCGGATTGAAGCGGTTCAAGAATCACCAACTGTGACAAGTTGCAAGACATCACGAACTGATCAACCACCATTTTGCGGCGCTCGTATTCTGCGTTCGGCACATGATGGGGTCCATTGAATCGGATGTAATTGTCTTCGAAGATCCGATTGGTCGCCAACGCAAGTCCTTGTCCATTGAAAATCAAGTTGCCACCCTGCACGGTCCACGGCACGGCGACGTGTTGAGTGCCCGATCGACGCGACCAGACTGCCGGCATCCCATCATCTTTGGGACGTGTCCCTTCGTAGTAGAAGTCCAGCGCCATGGCTCCATCGGATGTCTGCCCAAAAATTGGACCGAAGTCTCTTAGCCAAACTGTATCTAAAGGTATTTCACAAAAGTAGAGATTCGCAAAATCTTGGTCCGCCTCCAGCAACCACTGGGTCGTCTGTTTGATTTGCCAGGTATCGTTGCATAGGACCATGATGTTGACATGATCGGCCGACTTCGTCGCGATCTCGATCAGAATCTCGCGATGATGTGGCTGCCAATCACTGACCCCCAACAACAACACCCGTGCGGGCTCGAACTCGGCGGCCAATCGCGGATAGGGCTTCGCACTGGCCCGCGACGCGATGCCACCAGCGGCGTTGTCTAACTGGAGCTGGACGGAGTCATCGCCCGCTGCAAAGTCCTGGAAGCAGACTACGATTGCCAACACGGTAAGTAGCGGACGCAACAATCGGGCACCTGAGAGTTTCAAAGTTGAGGAAGTCATGCGGGGACCAGAAAATCGGCAAGCGGTCGCCAGTCGCTTGGCACCAGCACGATTCTAAATCAACTTCGCGAAAAATCACCCTTTCGCCGGCCGGATTCATGTCCGCACCGATAGGATCGCATTGGCACTGTCGATAAGATATCGGGTGTCGATGGTGAACGGCGATCCCGCAAGATTCGTGTTCGACGTCGATCAAATTTCAACTTTTCGTACTCTTGGGTTATCAGTGCCAATGTCGCAGGAAGCGTTCGAGACCTCACGTTTGCTGCGCCGGAACATCGAGCGAGTGGTGCTGGGTAAGCCTGAAGTGGTTCAGAAGTTGGTGATTTCATTGCTGGCGGCTGAGCATGTGCTGCTGGAGGATGTGCCCGGCGTCGGCAAAACGTTGGCTGCCAAAGCGCTCGCGCAGAGCATTCAAGGGTCGTTTTCCCGCCTCCAGTTCACTCCGGATTTACTGCCGAGCGATATCACCGGCAGCATGATCTACCGGTCCGACACGCGGGAGTTCGAGTTCAGTCCGGGTCCGATTTTCGCCAACGTCATCTTGGCCGACGAAATCAACCGCGCTCCACCAAGGACGCAATCCGCGCTGCTCGAAGCGATGAGTGAAGGTCAGGTATCCATCGATGGAAAGTCGCATGCGCTGCCAAAGCCGTTCATCGTGGTGGCGACTCAAAATCCGTTTGAGTTTGAGGGCACCTATTCGTTGCCCGAAAGTCAGTTGGATCGATTTTTGCTTAGGACATCCATCGGTTACCCCGACCGATCGGTCGAACAGCAGGTGATGTTGACGCACCGAACGGGCGAACCCGTCGACAAGTTGGAATCCGTCGTCGGTGTCGAGCAGATCGCGGCGACGCAGAGGCTCGTGCGGAATGTTCGCTTCGACGAATCGTTGGTCGACTACTTGCTGGACATCGTCGATGCGACTCGTCAACACGATGGATTTCAGGTCGGAGTTAGCACGCGCGGTGCGCTCAGTTTCTATCGTGGTTGCCAAGCTCGGGCGATTACCGAAGAACGAGACTACGTAACGCCCGACGATATCAAAGTACTCGCTGTGGCCTCGCTTTCACATCGAGTCTTACCCGAAGGAATCTTCCAGGGAACGAGTCGCGAATCCGTCGAAACTCAAATCGCTGATTTGCTACACCAAGTGCCGGTTCCTGTTTGATCGCATTGCATGCCACTTGAATCCCGATACTGATCGACCGAATATTCGCTGGAACGCGCGACGTGAAAACTCGACCCCGTGCAGAGATACGCCAGAGAACTCGCATGACGAGATTGGGAGTTCATTTTCTGTTCGTCGGATCGTTCGCGATGCTCGGCGGAGCGCTGCGAGGATTCAATTTGCTATTGGTGTTGGCGGGTATGCTCGTCGGTGCCTTGATCATCCAGTGGCGGTGGTCACGTCGCTGCGTGGAGTCGATTTCGATACAGCGCCGATTGCCGACCGAGGCATTCGTTGGAAAACCTTTTCGCGTCCGGTTCATGTTACGAAACCACAGTCGCCTGATGCCGGCTTGGATGATGCGGGTGGAAGAGACCATCGAGTCAGCCGATCAAAAGGAATCCGGCATTGGCGTTTGCGCCGCCGGCGTAATCCCGCCAGGAAAGATGATCCAATCACACTTCGACTGCGTCGTCACTCGAAGGGGTCGATATCGTTTCGGGCCGACGACTTTGATGACGACGTTTCCGTTCGCCTTATTCAGTTCGCGAAAGTTCTGTGACGAACCGGATCAACTGCACGTCTTTCCCGAATTGCTAACGCTTGTCGGTGACTGGCAAAAAAATCTGATCAGCCGGCCTGGTGGGATGGCGACGACGGGTCGGCGGAGCGGCCCAAGCGAAGGCGATTTTTTTGGTCTTCGTGAATGGCAGAACGGGGACAACCGGAAATGGATCCATTGGCGTACGTCCGCTCGCCTTGACCATCTCGCCGTTCGACAGTTCGAGCAGCAACGTCGTTTTGACACCTGCGTGCTAGTCGACGCTTATCAGCCTATCGGATCGCCATCGCAGAACGGCTCAAGATCCGATTCTCGGAGTCATGACGATGTCGAACGAGCCATCAGCATGGCGGCTACGTTCATGATTCACCTTGTCGGCTCGCCATCCAATCGAGTCGTGCTCGCGATCGCCGCGAAAACTTCCGACGCGACGCTCGGTACCGGTTCGGTCAGCGGAAAACGTCAGATGCTCGAGATGTTGGCGGAACTCCTCCCGACCCATCGACCGGCGCTACGCGAAGCGGTAGCCCGGACTCTAAAGGTCGTCGGCAAAACGCAAGACTTGATCGTGGTCAGTCCTCGACCTTTGGCAACCGCGATGTCGTCAGAACCAACGCTCGTTGACACCATCGCGCCATGGGTACGTCGTGGAGCGTTTCGATGGATCGATGTCAACGACCGCGAAGTCAATCGCTGGGTTGCGCAACCAACTCGTGAATCGACGCCGATGGTGACGTCATGACTCAATTCGCCATCGACGCGAGAAGCACCAACGCATCGCATCGAGACGACGCCAACTCGCATCGAATCGGACATCGACTCAAGCTCTATTTCGCGCTGCTTTCGTGCATGGGCGGCCTCGTGCTGACATCGGATGCAAAAGTCGAATCGGTTACGGTCATGGCCGTATTTTTTTCAGTTTTCGGTTACGTGTTTGTCGATTGGCTTGAACTATTTGCGCTCCCTGCGATCGCCGCTTATGTCGCGATGGGGATGGCCGCCCTGTACTGCTTAGGGAATTTCATCGACCTCGACGCCCCGGACAATCATCAGATGTTGGCGGTGGCCCAGTTGCTCGTATTTGTGCAGGCCATCTTGATGCTACAACGAAAGTCGAGGCGGATACTCGAACAGCTTGGCGTCTTTTGTCTGCTGGAGTTGATCGTCGCGGCGGTTTTCAACAATGCCATCTACTTTGGAATCTTGCTGGTGCCGATTAGCGTCGTCGGGACGTGGGCACTCAGTTCGCTTGCGGCTCTCTCGGCGGCCGACGGAATCATCACCGATGCGGGTCTGGACGACGATGATAAGCAAGCGGGCCTGCGGCGATCCATTCATCGGGAAACATCGATCCTGACGATGTCGCCCGAATCGGGTCAATCGCTGTCGTCGGTTGCGTCTCGATTACCGCGGATTGCGATGCTGACGTTCACGCCGGCGGTTGCCTTGGTGGCGACGATCTTCTTCTATGTGCTGCCCCGCACGACCGATGCGGCACGCGGAACCAATCGAAATAACGCGATCGTAGGATTTTCGGATGTGCTGCGGCTGGAACAGATCGGCCAAATGATGCAGAGCAGCGAAACGGCAATGAGAGTCCGTTTGATTGAACATGCAACAGGAAAGCCATACGTGGTAGACAACGGTATCTACCTGCGAGGCCGGGTGCTCGAAAGGTACACACCACGATTATCGAGTACAAAGAATTCAGCCGAATGGAGTACCGTCAACGATGGTATGTTGCGACCAAGCGACTTACTTCCCGCGGAGTTCATTCCGCCGCGACGGACGGACGAAAACTTTTACGACGCCGTTGATGTTCAAATCACATGCGAGTCGTCTCGAAGCGGTGCATTGTTCGCGATCGCGCCGTACTACCGAGTGAAAAATCAAGCCGATGTTGTTCATCGGCTTGATCGATGGACGATCGGGCGCCGCGGCGCCGACGATGCTTGGATCGCCTATCCTCGAACGGCATACGATTTTGGAACGCATGCATTTCGTCAAGGAATCCAAACGGACTTGATCGCACGGTGGCCGTCCAAGCAGCCGAACCAATTAAGACCGGCCACAGAGATGAACGAAGAATCCGCGGATCGCGGAGATGAGATTCGAAGAATGGCGGAAGAAGAAGGGCGGATCGAAAGCTACATTCGTGAACTGTTGGTGTTTGATATCGAGTCGATGCCGGCGACAGCGGACTTAGCAGCGAGACTGGCGAGTTCTGCCGATGTCTCCGATCCTGATGAATCAGACAAAGCAAGATCCGAGAGTGCCGCGCGAATCGATTCGCAATATCGACTCGCAAAAGCGATGGAAGCACATTTGGCATCCTCAGGCAAGTTCACCTATAGCCTGAATTTGAATGCGGAGTCCTATCCGGGAATGGACCCGATCGAACAGTTTCTGTTGATTGATCGCCGTGGACACTGTCAATACTTTGCCTCGGCGCTTGCCATGATGTTGCGGAGTCAAAAAATTCCGGCGCGAATCGTTGTCGGATATCAGACCGATGAATACAACGAAATCGGCGGCCACTATGTCGCCCGGCAATTGCACGCCCATGCCTGGGTCGAAGCCCTGATCCATTCTGACGAGTTGGACGGCAGTCGCGCCGTGTATGGCCAACCAGAATCCGATGCCTATTGGGTTCGGCTGGATCCCACACCGGGTGAAGTCCGCGTGCGTGCCGAATCTGGCGGTGTCGGTAAAGTGTTGGACCTAGCGCAAAACATGTGGGATGACTATGTTGTCGAAATGGACGGCTCGCGCCAGGAAAGTTCGCTTCTTGGTCAACCCGGAATCAATCCGATGCACCGCTCTTATGCGCGATTCGTCGATCAGTTGGGCCTGATGATCTCGCGCATCCGAGCAGGCGAACTGGGTGGTGGTTCGCTGGCAGGTCGCAATCTCTTTTCTTGGCCCGCCGCCGTGCTGGGCGTCGGTTTGGCGATGCTGGCGATCTTGATCTTCCGCTTAACCACGCCGAAGTGGTTAAAACGCTCTCGCGATGGCGAACTCGGCGCCGTGGTGGCTCAACCGAAAATTCAGTTTTATGCGGACGCACTTGCGCTGTTGTCGAGAGCCGGCGTTTTCCGCGGCGCATCGCAAACGCCGTCGGAGCTTGCCAGTGAAGCGACGCATCGAATGCAACATCCGATGGTGCCATCAGTCGCCGGACCGCTGGATATCTTGACTCGTTCGTTTTATCGCTACCGTTTTGGACATCCCGCCGCTGCACAAAAGCTCGTTGATTCACCCATCGAGCCGGCTTCAACGATCAACGCGAGTCGGGCAGGCCTTGATTTTCATCGATCCATCGAGCATCCTTCGAGTGAATCGGGAGAGCTGAGAATAGCGCTCGCGGAGCTTTCGCGAAGCGTTGATTTATTGACAATTGGCCGAAAGGCTGCGGAGCGGAAGCAGTGATAGTTACCATTGATGGCCCAGCCGGGGCCGGAAAAAGCAGTATAGCGCGACAAGTCGCCGAACGACTGGGTTTCGAGTTCCTGGACACGGGAGCCATGTATCGAGCAGTAACACTCGGCGCCATAAGATCTCAGATTGACTTTACCGATGTTGATGCGCTCGTCGCTTATGTCAGCAGTGTTCGGATCCGTTGGAAGAGTCATCGGATCTATTTGAACGATGAGGATGTAACCGATGCGATTCGGACGCCAACGGTAACGGCTGCGATCCACTACTTGGCCGACCTGCCGGAGGTCCGCCGACACTTGTCCAAACAACAGCGACGAATTGCGGCCGGTCGCGACATCGTGACGGAAGGCCGCGATCAAGGGTCGGAAGTATTCCCGGATGCAGGATGCAAGATTTTTTTGACGGCCTCACCAAGTGAACGAGCCGCACGGCGACAACAACAACTCGCCGAAGCCGGGCGTTACCTGCCCATCGAAGAAGTACTGGCGGCGCAGAATCAACGCGATCGCGAAGATCGCAGCCGCCCAGTCGGCGCTCTGCGACCGGCCGCCGACGCAGTGGTATTGAAGAGCGATGGTATGTCGCCTGACGAAGTGCTCAGTCGAGCACTTGAAATTGTCGAAGCCGCAATTGAAAACTCACCGGTGAACGACTGTTCGTAACCCGATTGTCAATCAGCCGCCGAATTTTAAAAGCGAAACCGATTACAAGTATTGACTTAACGTCGCGTTGATCTCGCCCACAATCCATCGGACTGTCGTCTGAATTCCATCGGATGTTCCCAGGCGGTCGCCGAGTCCCGGCAGCGCCATTGCAACGAACAGACACAGCACGAAACCACCAAATGCGACCGTCGAATTGCTCGCGTCATGTTGGCTCAGCACACGGTGCCGCCGCGGATTCGAGACGGTGGCCTTTACCGGGCGAGTGAGATCGCGAAGTCGACGTAGACCGAGTTGAACGTGACCGTCTGGCGAGTTGAACATCCATTGTGGATGGACTTCGACGCATGTGCCGTCATAGTGCATCACCCAAGGACGACCCACCTTTAACTTTGACGCATTTTCAGGCGAGACAAGCACGGTAAATCCGTCGATGGAAGTCTCTTGAACTTCCGCCGGCGTTTGTCGGCGGCCGATGCGTATCACGGCTTTGGCATTCTCGGACGCGACCGGACAGCGAAAGAAACTGTTCGTAGTTTCAGACAACTTGTCGCCGCGAGAATTTTGGTCGGGGGTCTTGTTCATCGTTTGGATTGCTCCGCGAACGATTGTGGCGGAAATGCTCAGATGCAAAGAAAAGGAACAACGAATCGCGAATCCCCCGAGTTGCGACTTGTTACCTGAAACATATCCGACAAACGGCCCCTAGGTCGGAAACTTTACGCATTCATCGATGTTAAGCACTTTTGCGACGATTCCTGGTTCACTTTCTAAGCACTGTATCGATTAGCAGTGCTATACCGACGCGCCGGCGGACCCTCGGATTCGGTTCGCCGACGTTATTCCAATCAATCGACGCTAAGCATCGACAACGGTGTAGATGAAACCAGATTCTTTTGGATCGAAATCGATCTTGATCTCCGATATCGTGCCGCCTTCGGCCAACTTGCCTAGCACCTGGCTCGACAACTCGGGCAACATTGTGCGATTGAGAATGTGGTCGACGTTTCGAGCGCCCGTATCGACTTCGGTGCAACGGCTCAGAATGGCCTCAACGACCGCTTCGGTGTAATGAAACTTCGCCGCATAACTTTCGCCAACTCGTTTAGCAACCTTGCCCAACTTCAATCGGATGATGCGCGTCATGACCTCGTCGGACAACGGGTAGTAGGGAATGATGCTTAGGCGTCCAAGAAACGCTGGTTTGAACGTATTCAATAGCTCCGGAAACACCGCTTCGACGAATCCGTCGGCATCGGGAATCGTGTCCGGATCGGCGCAAAGACTCTTGATGAGATCCGTTCCCGCATTAGTGGTCATGATGATGACCGTGTTCTTGAAGTCGATGTCGCGGCCTTCGCCGTCTTTCATTTGCCCCTTGTCGAACACCTGATAGAAGACATCCTGAACGCCCGGATGAGCCTTCTCCATCTCGTCTAATAGCACAACCGAGTACGGTTTGCGGCGGATCGCTTCGGTCAATACACCACCCTCGCCGTAGCCGACGTACCCCGGAGGTGATCCCATCAGCAACGCGACTTTATGTTCTTCTTTGAACTCGCTCATGTTGATGGTCGTCATGTTCTGCTCGCCACCGTACAACAGGTTAGCCAATGTGATCGCCGTTTCCGTTTTGCCCACGCCGCTGGTGCCCGCCAACAGAAAGACACCGATCGGCGTTCGTGGATCTCGCAATTGAGCGCGGCTGGTACGGATACTCTGCGCGATTCTTTCGAGCGCATGCGATTGACCGACGATCGATTCTTCCATCAGTGCTTTTAGATTCAGAACCGTTTGTATTTCGTTGCTGACCATCTTGCCAACGGGAATGCCTGTCCAAGCAGCAACGGTTTGAGCAACCGACGATGAGTCGACGCAGGGAAACATCAGCGGGTTCTCACCTTGAATCGTTCGCAGCTTCGATTCCGCCGAGGCAAGTTCCGATTTCCACTGAGTCTTCTGTTCATCGGTGGCGGGCTTCGCCGGCGTTTGAGCGGTTTCCACTGGCGTTGCGGGATTTCCAGCGGCAGGCTTCGTCGACTCCGGCGATTTTGATGGTGCGAGGACCCCGAGTGGTTCGCCAGCGATCTTGTGACGCAAATCGCGAACCTGATGAACCAATTCTCGCTCGGCTTCCCACTGCCGGCTCAGCGAAATCAGTTCGGCTTCGGCATCGGCAAGCGTCTGTTGAATTTCACCGATCGTTTCATTGTGGTTGGTACCAGTTTCTTGTTCCCGCTGCAGAATTGAGATCGAAACCTTGGATTGCTCGATACGCCGGCGAACATCTTCGATCGGGGGCGGAGTCGACGTCTGACTGAGCCCGACGCGTGCGCACGTCGTGTCCAACAAACTGACCGACTTGTCCGGCAATTGGCGGCCACTGATGTAGCGATTGGACAACTTGACGGCGTCAACCACTGCTTCGTTAAGAATGCGAACATTGTGGTGACGTTCGAGTGTCTCAACAAGACCTCGCATCATCTCGATGGCTGGCCCTTCGTCAGGCTCTTCGACTTTGACGACTTGAAAGCGTCTTGCAAGCGCCGCGTCCTTCTCGAAATATTTCTTGTACTCGGCCCAAGTCGTCGCGGCGATCGTGCGCAATTCGCCTCGCGCGAGCGCCGGCTTGAGCAAGTTGGCGGCGTCACCTTGTCCCGCTTGTCCACCCGCGCCGATCATCGTGTGCGCTTCGTCGATGAACAGAATGATCGGCGTCGGTGATCCCTTGACCTCTTCGATCACGCCCTTCAACCGATTTTCAAACTCGCCCTTCATGCCGGCGCCAGCTTGCAGCAGTCCAAGGTCCAATGTTCGCACTTGGACATTTTGAATCGGCGGAGGCACATCGCCCGCCGCGATGCGAAGCGCAAACCCTTCGACCACCGCCGTTTTTCCGACACCCGCTTCTCCAGTCAAAATCGGATTGTTTTGTCGGCGGCGCGTCAGGATATCGATGATTTGTCGAATTTCATGGTCACGCCCGAGTACCGGATCGATCTCACCCGCAGCGGCGCGAGCGGTCAGGTCGATTGTGAATTGGTCAAGCGATGGTGTCTTCGTTGGTCCACCACCGGCCACGGGTTGTCCACCCTTCGACGAAGACGATGCCCCCGTCGCCATCGGCACATGATCTTCCTCGGAATCGACCATCAGCGCGCCAAAGTCACGCGTGATCGCATCAGGATTGATCTTCTGAAATTGGTCAGAAGCATCCAGTGCGGTCGAACGAAGCGTCGACGATCCGAGCAACGCGATGAGCACATGCCCCGATCGGATTCGGCCCACGCCGTGTTCGATCGAACCAAACAACCACGCATCGCGAATTAAATCAACGACGTTCGGCGATAGTGCCGGTGGTCGTCCGTTGCCAGTCTTAAAACGATCAATCGCTCGGTTCAAATCGGATGTTAGCTTGCCGACATCGACGCCGGATGCTTTCGTGGCAATCGATAGGTCGCTGCGATCATTCTCGAGCAACTTCAACATCCAGTGCTCGATCTCGATGTTGTAGTTGGTTCGTGAGAGGCACAAGCCGGCCGCCGATTCGAGTGTGGCACGGCACGTATCATTCAGTTTGCCGACGAGTTCTTTTAGGTTGAGTTGGGACATCGCGTTCAAATGGGGTCTGAGAAGAAAACGGGTTTGAGACAGTGTTTGAAAATTCAGTTCACGATCGATGCAGCGGATCTGCCTTTGCATCCAAAACGATTGTTACAGCGGCGCTCCGTCGTGTTGAAATACCGCATCGCCAACGTCCTTACGCATGGGTCGACTGCACAGCCATGTGTTCCAGCCTAGGTTTGCCGAAACATCACCCGACGCGCCCGTGCCTAACTGGCAAGCAGGCACTTCCGGAGCCCGCAAAATGACTTGGAGATCAAACGAAAACTCGCATCCGACATAACTTCGTATCAGTTGCGAAATTGGAACCAATTGGTCACCCGTCGGCATCAGTCTAGAAAAATCTTGGTACCCGACGGGTCCGATTTGAATACGAAACTTTGATGTCGGATCCCAAACGCGATCACCCAAAACGGTGTCAACGCCCAACATGCTGTGCCCTCCCAAAACGCCGATTCGCGATTTTTCAGTCGGAGGCAACCACAGCCACTGGCCAAAGAGCGACAATATTTTGGCTGGCAACGCTAGGTAATCCGCCACCATTTGACCTAGCGATTCAGCGTTGGGTCGGTCGCTGAACAATCCGCCGTAGTAAATATTGACATCGTCGAGGATCTCCAGACGATCGCGGACTCGCTTGGTGCCCCGCCCCACCAACGCCAACAACGACTCTCGCAACATGTCCATCGCAGGGTTGTCATTGCGAACGGCCCGTTCAAATCCCGCCGATACAAAGTGCTTTTCCCACGCGCGATAAAACAGCGAAAGTTGTCGGTGGGAAAACAGATCCAAGAAGTCGCGAAAAGCCGGATCTTTTTGGTGAATTCGATCGATCATCAACTGCGTGTAATGATTCGGCAAAACGCCCAGCGGCCCAACCAATCCCCAAAACGCGACTTCCATCCGGATCGGTATCGTTGCGTTGTCTACGTCAGTTTCCGAAATCGAGGTCGCAGATGAATCACTTACTTCAATCGAAACAATTTCGGCGGCGGGAAATTCAAGAGCCGCGTTGGAACGAAAACGAATTGGCTCTTCCGAAGCATTCTTGGTTGTACCAATATGATTCCCGGCGACTCCTAACGACTCAGCCCCACCGGCCGCAATCAAAAGGCGGACGGCTTGATAGAACGTGAATCGATGCGGCTGGCTAATCAGCCGACGAATTACAGAAGTGTTTTTCTTCCGGATCTGGCTGGCCATTTTGCGATCGGTTCTTCACGGACGGTGCTACGCAGAGTTGTTCGAGTGAATGAGTTGATGCTGGCGTACAACGCCAAAAATTGTTCTAAGACGCTGCCGAATAGGTAAGCGCCACCGCTGCTCAATTTTTCTTCATCCACCAAAAGATCGAGATCCATCCCGCGGCAAATGGTTGATGCACCGAAGCCGCTGCCCTGGTTGCAGCGGGCGACGCCGTGTCGGTACGAAAGCTTCTGCAATGCGTCGATTCGTTGTCGCAAGTCACCGCTTTGAAGAAAATCGTAAAGACTGAGTATCTCGCGAAGCGCTGATGCGCCATCGGACCGATCAAACAGCGAAACGTGGCCCAACGACAGATGACTTATCAATCGCCAAAATGTTCCGGGCCCCAATGGTGGTCTGACCGTTGGTCGTGGTTGCGTGACACAGCGCGGCGCCACCAGGGGACCGCCGCGGACGAGTTGCAATCGGGGACTTCCACTTCCAAATTCCAAACGTGACGACAAGTTTCGGCTGGTGCAAAGGAGTCGAACGTCCAGCACCGTTCCAGCCGGCAGATCCGGCTGAAACTCCAGATCGACTAATGACAAAAACATGTCCGTTGCACGATCGATTTCACCACCACTCAATTCGGCAGGACGCCGATGAGTGTGATAAAAAGCTCGTCTACCTTTACGCTCGCCGGAGTGCTTGATCGAATAAAACGGATGATAAACGGTTTCGCGTTTGTCAGCATCAATCCCCGTGACGTGTGTCACGGTGTGGACCTCGAAGGCGCGAGGTTGTCGTGCGTCGGGAATGACTCGATATTCCGTCGCCCCCTGCGTAACACGAATGGGCTCGGCCCGGTGCGGAAACAGATTGATCATCGGCGTGCAACCGAGCCGAATGGTGTCTGCGGCAACGAACTGCTCGATGTCGCTGACATGCCGTCGCATCAGCACGAATAGATGCAGATCCTCGTCGAATTCGCTCAGACGCTTGGGGTCGATTCCTTCGACATCGAAAAACATAAACTTTTCCGGCGCCGCAAAGTACTCCGTCAACAAGCGATATCCGTTGAACGTCCGCGGTTGAGTCGGCAGCAATCCTTCGTCCTCGGCAAACCCAACTGGACGAATTGATTTGGGATCCAGTTCGATTGCGTTGGGATCATCGGGTCGGCGGGCAAGAAGCACGCGAACGCAACCGCCATGTGTCAACTCGTAAAGGTCCATCGCGGCCTTCGACAAGCCACGAATGAAGAACCGAAGACTGCGGATGTCCATGGTCGAAATGGGAACCGATGCACGCATGCTCTTGATATGCACATGCAACGCCGATTCACTTTCCGCGATCGAAGGCGACGGCGGACAGGCAAAGGGTTGACCACGATAAGTAGCGGACGCGATGGTGATCGGAAACAGCTTGACGGGATAGGCTGTGCGAAACTGACAAATCCCATCATTGGTCGGCTCGGTGTCAACGTTCTCGCCCGCCGCGATCTCGAAACCGGCGACCAAATCCGCTTGGCGCTTATCGAGTGCGAATTCGACGATTGCGGTAGACGGAATCGGTGCCAGGTAATGCGGGTACAAAACGCTCAATAACGCCTGCGTGATCTCCGGAAAATCATCGTCGATTTTCAACCGCGTTCGGGCGGCCAACAATGCGAACGCTTCGATGACGCGCGACACGTGCGGATCTTCGGAAAGATCGTCACCCAATCGCAATCGACCAGCGATCTTGGGGTGCTCGGCAGCGAACTGAGCGCCGAACCGGCGCAGAAAATCGAGCTCTTGGTTGTAATAAGGCAGCAAACGATCCGTCATCGGCGAACTCCCTTGACGGAAAAATCTCCGACCGTCGCATCCAAGCGGCTGTCGTAAGTCACAGGCTCGGGCGCCGGATCGATTTTAAGCATCGCATCGATACGAAAGCGGAGCGTGCGATCGTTAGGATCGTCCGCCGCCGAAACAACGACATGGATGTTCGTCAAACGCGGCTCAAATGACTCAACCGCTTTGGCTATCATCGACCGTAGTAACTGCTGCTGCTCCTTCGAACCGGTATTGATTCCGACACAGTCCGGTATTCCGTAAGCCATCAATGATTTTGACAACTCGCCGAGTCCTTCCGGCCATCCCGTTGCGCGGCAGCGAGTGTTGAGCAGATTCTGAAGATCGCGACCCACACTGGCTTTCATTTGCTCCAAGACCTGTATTCGCCCCGCCGGCATTTCTGACTTTCGATCGGGTTCGAGGTCGATCAAACGGTCAAGAATGCTGGGAATCAATTGCGGGTCGCTGGCGAATCGAGACATGTTTTATTCCCGACGCTCGATCGTTTGCAACTCCATCAGCGGCAAATCGTCTTCGCCAATCAGCAACGTTTTTTGACCACGACCACGATAGAGCGAATCCGAAACTTGGATCCAATCGGTACTGCGCCCGAGCCGAAAATCGCTGCCCGATGACGTTCCGCCGGAAAGGTCAACACCCATCGGATCGATATAGATCGCGGGCAAGTAGACCTCTCCGTCCGGACCATTCTCGATCGTCAACGTCGCCTGCCGCCACAACAGATCGATGCTGCGCTTGGGCGGATGCACGATCATTGAAATGATCTGATTCCAATTGATCCAGAAGTATTTTCCGGTCGAGGTATGGACTTCCAAAACCGGCGCGAGCAAATCGTCCAAGTCACGAATCGTTTCGACGGGTTGCTCGTTGACGATCCATCCCGATGAAGCTTCCGCCGGATCATCTTGCGTGTCGGACAGAATGGCTGACGCATCACCCGGATCATCGGCGCGCAACGCCGCCAGCGCGCGAAGATGACGTTCCGCTTGGCGAGTTGGGGTTCCAATGAACTCGGGTACTCGGCCTTCGAGAAAGCACTCGCGCCGGCTCATCTCGGCGCGAACAAGCTGACGAAACAAGGACGCTGACAATACCGCTTTGGCGTCCTGATTCGCGATCGTGTCGAGCTGTCGATCGGCTCGTTCTAAGTCGCCCGCGATGCAAGATAGTTCAGCTAGTTGGAATCGCAGGGCTGAGTCGGCTGGCTTCTTTTTGACCAAGGCCAGCGACAATTCAATCGCCTCGTCGAGACGGCCAGCCTGATAGAGTTCACCCGGAGTGGTCATGAATCATTCTTTCGATAATGCGTGTTGATTAGCTGGCGCCCAAGACAGTGCTCAATCGCACACTGCCGACCATGTCATCCAGTTCATAATGCGGCGCTAACCTCATGATGCAACGAAATGCCCCGGGGCGCCCCGGTTCGATCTGGACGGATATTTCAGCTTCGCGAAGCGGTTGCCGGCTTTTGACCGCAGTGGATGCTTCGGTGTCCGACGTGACGTAGTCAACGATCCAGTCATGAATCAATCGCTGCAATTCTTCGGCAGTCGCGTACGAGCCCACCTTGGTCCGACCAATGACTTTCACGTAATGAGCAAATCGTGACACGGTCAACATGTAGGGTAGCATCGCGCTGATCTTTGCGTTGGCTGACGCGTTGGGTTCGTCATACTTGCGTGGACGCTGTAGCGATTGACCGCTGGCAAAAACGGCTAGCGGAGTATCTTTGCAATCGCACAACGGCAACAAGCCAAGATCACTCAGTTGCCGTTCGAGCGAATCCGTGATGGCGACCTCGGTGACGGGACGTGGAATGACGCCGGGCGAGTCGGAGGGAAAGCTGAGAGATGGAAGATCGCTGACCAAACCGCCACCGTCTTCGTCTTGCCGCAGCCCGCGGATGTCGGCCAGCCATCCGCTGGTCGCAAACGAACGCATCGCCACGGCCGCATAGGCGTAGCCCGGATTGCCCCACAGATAGCCTTTGCCATCAGGGCGGGTGACATCTTCGTCGAAAATGAACCGATCGATGCGACTGCCATCGTCGGTGTAGGGACCTCTCATTAAGATTCGCGGCAGCAATACGCCCAAAAACCGAGCGTCCTCTTCGTCTCTCAATCCGTTCCACTTCAGAAACTCCTTGCTGGCCATGTGCTTGGCGTGGTCGCGCGTTATCTGCAGCTCAGAGAACGCATCGAGATCGAGTAGTTCAGGGTTTGCAGCGCACAAGAAAGGACAAAATGAGCTGGCGGCGACACCGGCGATCGAACGCAAAACGTCGATATCATTTTGCCGGTGACTGGCGGAGACTTTATGCCGAACGTCGTAATCACCCACGATCAGACTGAACGGTTCGCCGCCGGGCGATCCCAATTCTTCCTCGTAGACCTTCTTGAACATCTGGCTTTGGTCAAACTCAACGGCGCGTTCAAAATCCTTCTCCAGCTCTGTCCATTTGACGGACAATAACTTTATTTTGATGAGCGAATCACCTTCGAGATTTTGTCGCCGGACCAAGAACGCGATCCCTCGCCACGAAGACTCCAGTTTTTGGAATTGCGGATGATGTAGGACTGCGTTGACTTGCTCTTCCAGCAACCCGTCAATGATGGCGATGTCCGCGGACAATCGTGTGGAAAGCGATTCTGCAGTGGCGAGATTTGGGTCCGATCGCCACGACTTGCCCAACCAATGCGACAGGGACTCGGCGACGGACTGGGCCAGCAAAAACTCGTGCAAGCCGACTGCATCGGCGACTCTCGACTCGATGTTACCCCCAGTATCAGCCGACATCTTGTCGACGGACCTCAGCAGCACTTGATCCAATAAGGACGAAGCTACCGATGTCTCCGCAGAAGGCACGTGCGACACGGGCACCGAGGCGAGACTGGCGTCGGTAGGCATCACGTCACGAACCTTTTACGAGATCAGCCTGAGGTTTTAGTTAGGTCATCGGCCAGCGGAACCGGCCCCACATACAAATCGGCCATCGAAGACCGTTGCTAGCCGCCCATCTTCGGAATACTGGCGACCATTCTCATGCTGGTCGTCAACTCTTCCAACTGCAACCAAGGCCGCATCCAAGCAATCGCGTTGTACGAGCCAGGCTGACCAGGGATTTCGCGGACTTGGACTTTCGCTTCCATCAACGGATAGCTCGCACGCACTTTCGCCGAGGCGGACTTATCAGCCGAAACGTAGTTATGGATCCAGCGATCCAGCCAGGCCTCGCAATCGTTGGCTTCCATGAACGACCCGATTTTGTCGCGAGCAATCACTTTCAAAAAGTGGGAGAATCGACTGGTCGCCATGATGTAGGGCAACCGGGCGCTAATGGCCGCATTGGCCGTCGCTTCGGGGCGATCATACAACTTGGGCTTTTGGCAAGTCTGAGCACCGAAGAAAACCGAATAGTCAGTATTCTTGAAGTGGCACAACGGCAGGAATCCAAGATCGCTCAATTCCTTCTCGCGGCGATCGGTGATCGCAATCTCGGTAGGACATTTCAAGTCCATGTCACCGTCGTCGGCTTTGAAAATGTAGGACGGCAAGTTTTCAACCTTGCCTCCGTTCTCGACACCGCGGATCGCGGTGCAGAAACCCGTCTGCGCGAACGCATCGGTCAGCTTCGTACCCATCACGTAGGCGGCGTTCATCCAACAGAACTGATCATGATTGACATGAATCGATTCACCGTTGGGACCCGTCGGAACTTCTTCGTAATCGAATTCGTCGATCGTCTTCGTGTTCTTCCCGTATGGCAAACGAGACAGCGTTCGGGGCATCGTTAGAACACAGAAACGACTGTCCTCGCTCTCGCGGAAACTCTTCCACTTCGTGTATTCAACTGTATCAAATATTCGCGACAGGTCTCGCGGTTTCGTCATTTCGGTCCAATCATCGAAACCGAACAACTTGGGATCCGCAGCGGAAACGAACGGACAAAACGCCGATGCCGCGACACCGCTAACTTTGGTCAACAGATCGATATCTTCCGGATGATTCGTGAATTCGTAATCACCGATCAAAGCACCGTAAGGCGCACCGCCCGGGGTACCAAATTCGTCTTCATAGATCTTCTTGAACAGCGTGCTCTGATCGAATTCCACCGCTCGATCCATGTCTTTGAAAAGTTCTTTCTTGGGACAATTGAGAACTCGGATCTTGAGTGTTTCGCTGGTCTCACTGTTCGTGACCAAATGATGAAGCCCTCGCCATGTCCCTTCCAACTTTTGGAATTTTGGCTGGTGCATGATCGCGGAAAGCTGCTTGCTCAGTTTCGCATCAATGCCAGCGATCGCCGCATTGATCGACCTCATCACGTCCTTGTCGAACGTGATGGTTCCTTTGAGTGCTTCCGTTGTGAGCGTCTTGAGAAGTTCCTCGGCACGCGAACGTTCGGTCTGCTTCGTCGCCGAAATCGCGGTCTCCAAAAGCGAGGTTCCGACAGTTTCGGTCGCTTGCGGTTGCGACTTGCCCTCAGCCTTGCCGGTACTCATAACGGACTCCGATGTGATTAAATGAATGATGGTAGTGGGTTATTCAGTTCTATGCCTAATCGCACGACTAGGCTTCTTCAACACCGAGTTCACCCGATAGCTTTTTGAGCTGTTCGGTGTTGCTGAGAACTTGCTCGAGTACATTTTCCAAATCGTCGCTGCGATCGATTTTGGTAGCCAGGTCGCGAAGCTTATCGCGGGTTTCCATGAGTTTCTTGAGTGGCTCAACTTGCGAGACGACGTTGGCCGGTTCAAAGTCTTCGATCTTGTCGAACGTCAAGTTGACTGACATTTCGCTGCCGTCGTCGGCCAACGTGTTTTCTACTCGCAAGTTCAACCCAGGCGTCATGCGTTTGAGCACGTCATTGAAGTTGTCGCGATCGATCTGAATGAACTTTCGATCTTTCAGTGGCTTCAATTTTTCAGTCGGGTCGCCTGAGAAGTCACCCATGACTCCGACCACGAAGGGCAATTCCTTGACGACTTGGGCGCCTTCGGTCTCGACCTCGTAAGTGATATGGACGCGAGGCTTACGAACGCGTGATAGCTTTTGCTGTTGACTATCGGCCATACCGTCAATCTCCGGATAAAAAGTTTGGTTTGTCTTCGAGTGAGCAACCCACTCTGTTGTAAATCGGGCCACCCACTGACGCAACGGTCGAGATGAAAGGTTGTTGAAAAGAAGTGAAAATCATTCGCTTCAATCCTCCTGATCCCGTTTCAGCTCGATGCCCGTTCGTTCAGCGAATCGTTTTAATACTTCTTGGTCGTTGATCAGTTCTTGCAACAAGTCGGGCAACTCCATACGACCGAAGCGGACGGCTTGCTGAAGCATGTAACTGACCGGCGAATGGGGTTCGGTTTTGCGAAAGAACTCACTAGCCCGCAGCAACAACCGAAAAGCATCTTCGCGATTGGCGACTTGTGATTTTGCGGGGTCCATGACCGAGCCAGTGCCTGCGGTGCCACCCTCACCCGTGTGGATCAGACCATCCGGATCATCGCCTTCGCCATCCTCGGAAAGAACATTGCGTGTGATTAGCCGGAACGTCCGCCTGCACTCTTCCAACACATTTCGGATTTGAGAGCTAGGCGGCGCAACGGGAACACCATCGACTTCGCCGCACTTTTCGGCTAACGCGACATTCATTTGCGAGTACGCTTCGATAGCTTGATCGATATCTTCACCATGGTCACGTAGCCGATCGGTATCAACTTGCCGGGCCGCCGCGAAAATCTCTGCCTCGGTGACATCACCGCCACTGCCCATCGTCGCCTGACGGTAAGCAGCCAAACTGATTTCGGGACGACCGGGAATCAACGCAGTGGTTTCGATGGGGATAATCAGCGTTCCCGCACCATCTTCGCCATTGAGGCTGGTCAGTTGGGATACCGTTCCGAGATAGCCTTCGTCCTCGTCTCGAGGTGGCGAAATGTGATCCCACATGTTTTCCACGATCGCGGTGACGACGGCGACTGAATCTCGGAAACCGGCGAATCCGGCTAACCGAGCGTTTGCTTCGATCAGCCACGAAGCCACCCATAGATCTTTGGAATGATCGGCCAAAATACCAACGCAAGCTTCACGAACGGCCCGCCAGTTGGGCGACTCGGTGGTTCGATCTTGCTCGGGAATGGCTAACAGATCATCGTCGCTATACATCGCAAGATCGCGTTGCTTACGCTCGAGCGACACCGCCAACGTGCGCAGATCTTTTGTCTTTTGCAATCGCTCGTAATCAGTATCTCGTAGATGGCTGCCACCGGGAGCGTCTTCCGAGACGGGCGATGTCAAGCGATCGATGTCGAGCGTCGGTTCGGAAGCCATGGGTCGATTAATCTCTTGAGTCGCGAAGTGCTATTGCCAATTGATCGAGACTTTTCGCGTGTAATCGACTCGCCCAGCTCTTGCTGATTCCTGACCGATCGGCGGCTTCGGTCAGCGTGAAACCGTCGAAATAAATGTTCTCGATCAACCGCCGCGCGTCCGAGGGCAACTGGCCGACGACCTTTCGCAGTGAAAGTTGCATTTCAGTGTTGGCGATGACCTTGCTGGGCGAATCACATCGATCCGGAGCGTCCGCCAACGACCGGCTAACCGTATCGTCATCGCTGGTCGCCAAGAAAACAACGGCTAAACGCTCGGTCACACGACTTAGCCAAGCCGCATCGTCCAGTTGTGATGATTCCTCCGGTGTATCGAGATGTTCGTTCTCGAGCACATCGTCGGCAATTTGTTGATATCGAAATCGCCTGAGTCGAGCTCGGCTCGTCCAAGTCATCTTCGATACGCCGTCGTAGATCGCGCCGCGAACCCGGTAATACGCGAATGTTGTGAACCGCACCCTCGCTTCGGGATCAAATGCCTGGGCTGCTTCAGCTAAACCCAGTTGCCCGTACGCGATCAAATCTTCAAGATCCATCGGTACTGGCAGCGAACGGAAAACGGTCAACGCGATCGATCGAACCAGTCCTTGACCAGCTTGGATCAACTCCGCGGAGTTTGCGTGGCGATTCGGCTCACCTTCCGGTTCGCGCTGCGGCGTTGCATCGGTGTCCAAAGATTCAGTACCAAAGAGTGTCGATTCGGAACTCATAAAAGGTGCGATCACGCCATGACTACGGGGTCAAGGACTTCCAGATTTTTTCCATTCGTTTTCTGCATTCGGGATTGTCCCATAACGATCCCGCCACCTCGCGATAAAGCTGCATTGGCACTTCCGCGATCGCGTCGCCCAATCGGTGGTTGAGCACCCTTAGTACGAGCACTTCACAAATCGTTGCGTCGAAATCGCTTGCGTCTATTCCTGATCGCCAACGACACAACGATTCGAACAGAATTTTTGGGTCATCGGCACGGCGATTGAGTGTTTCGCCCAACACCGTCGCCAAAAGTTGCTCATGGGCCGGAGGAACTCGTATCTTTTCGGGGTCGTCCGCGTAGACTTCGTATGTTTGATCCTGCTTGCGTTGCTGATCCGTCACGGTAAGGCACTCACTTGGAATTCAAATAGATAATCATTGCGATGATCGACGCGATGAGGATTCCGTTAAGAACAAGGAAGACTTGCACAAATGTTTGCATCCGTTTTTCTTCATTGATCGCCTCGCTGCCCCATTCTAGCTCCTCTTCTTCGCTGCGAGACTTGCTGAACACGCTCGCCAAAAATGCTTGTCGATCCGGCGTTTGTCCGTTTGCCACGAAGTAACATCCGCTGAACAACATCGGTTCACGTCCGGCCACGGTCGGCGAATTCGGTTCGACGGCATAACCAGAACGGATCAGGTGCTCTAGCCTCGGTAAAAACTTCAAGCGAATTCGACACAGCAGTCCATAGAGTTGGCGGTTGCCCCGTTTGCCAAACCCGTCCTTGTCGCGGAACAACACGTACGACCAATCCTCGAACGCTCCGCACGCATGCTTGACGACTGCGTCCAATTGGTCGGCAGTTGGCAGATTCCACAATCCAAAACCTTTGCCGAATCGCTGTGACGAAACCCGATCCGTTCCGACGCGGCGAATCAGTTCGCGGAATCCAGCTTCCTCTTGCATTCCTGCAATGACGTGAGTCACGCTGCAGCGAACGCGGGTCGCTGATCGCAACGTCGCGACATCCGACTTCAAAGCAATTTGCAACTGGTTGACCACGTCCTGCGAACCGTCCGCCAATAACTCGAAGGGTGTGGCAATGAGGGCTCCATTGATCGGAGCCAGCGGATCACGAACTCGCCGCAAACATCGGCAGACGTATGCCAACTTCGCCGCAGCTTGGCTCGATCGCGCTGGGTCGGGTCGTGCGGCAGCCACATTGGTCGACACCGGCCGGCGAAATTCAGCCGCATCCAAACCGATCTGCATCGTTGCCAGCATCGGCGAAGGTGCATTGGCAGGCGAGCCAGACATTGGCCCCGGCCCGCCGCCGTCAAGACCAAAAGGCCCACCCACCATTGTCTGAGTTTCGATTGGACGACCAGCCTGCGGCGCACCAAAGGATGCACCGGAACGACCACCATCTGGCGAGTTCATCTGCAACGTACCCGTCAGATTGTCAAGGCTCGGCGCAGCACCTCGCTGCACGACAGGTTCGTTGACTTGTGCAAATCCTTTGCTGAGCAAGTTGCCCAAACAGCAAACCTCGGTGCATATAACGTAGATCGCTTCCTGGTTAGCCCAAACGTGCAACGGCGCGGGGCCTTGAGGCAATTGCACCGGATACTGGGTATTGGACGAACCCATGAACCTGGCGATTTCCTCCGGACTGGAAGGCCCCATCACCATAAAGATTGGCGTTTCGGAAGGATTGATCCCTTGCTGATCAAGCGCCGCGAGCGCCGATTTCCATACGCGATCGATATCGGGAAATGGCGAGGGTTCACCTTCGAGCCAAAGTTTGAGCGCGTACCAAACGATGACCGGAATCACAAAAACGAGCACCAGTAATTTCGGGACTTCGTTCCAAAGGAACTTCCCCAACTGTTCAGTGCCATCGAGCGTCAGGATCAGCAGCGCCCAGCCGATCACGACCAACAACAGACCGATGAAGAGCAGAAGCGCCGCGCGCATCGGCAACGACAATCCCAGCATCCGACGCGGCGAACTGATGATATTGCTGGGGATCCGCGCCAACATTCGGAACGGATAGCAAACCGCGTCGACAAAGTTACGAAATGCTTGCAGCATCGAAGCCCTCTCAGCCTTGCGACAATTTAAATGCCAGTATTAACGTGACTGCGACGAGCATCACGAAAAACAGCCCCGATCCGATCAATAGGTAACGACCTTCGAGTGGCGGTGCGCCTGGCACCGGCCGACTCTGTTCAATCAATGGTGGTCGACCTTGTCCAAGCTGAATCGACATCGCCGTCCGTTTCGCCCATGCGTCCAAGCTCGGCGGCAATCCGAAGTCATCCGCGTGCGCGGTTGCTGTCGGGTCGCCATAAAGTCCGCGGAAGCCCAGCACCACGCAGATGTAATAGACTTCCAACGCATCTTTGCGAGGAAACTCGGTCGCTTTTTTCGCCTGCAAATAAAATGCGGTAAAGGCATCGCCGCTGCGGAACAGTTTGAATTCAAGGCGATTTTCTTCCCACCACATTCTTCCTTCCCAGGGCGCCTCGATCAGCACGTCATCGACCAACGCCACCAATGCGTACTTCGCCAACTCCCAATCTGGTCGATTACCCAGTCTCGTTTCAGCTTGGTCGATGAGAGCGCGAACGTGGCCGCTGATCGATTCGGGATCCGACGCATGACCTGATTCGATCTGATCCATGATCGAAAGAATGTAGGTGAATACGGGATCGACAGCGGCGGAAAACTCTGGTGACATCGATTCCTACTTCGCCGTGGGTACCGCAAACAAACTCATCCGCAGCACACCTTGGATGTCGCCCGCATTGATTTGCAAATCTTTCTGTCCTTGCAACGAATCCAAGTTCGCAATCAAGTCTTCATTGAAGCGAATGGCAAGCGTCGGCGAGTCTTGAGCCTGCAATTGGTCCCAAATCGGGCCGCCGCGTCGGACACTGTAAAAAACCCAACTGTCACCCTGAGGCAGCGCTCGTGGCGGCACGGTTTCTTCGAGTTGTTTTTCCAAGCCGGGAACACGGAACTTGAACATGAAGTCCACTTTTTCGCTGGTTCCGAGCTTCCAATAAAGTCGACCGGGCTGCAACAGTTCGCGACATTCCTTGGCGTTGATATCTTGGTGATTGACACCGATGAACCAATCCCAATCGCGGCCCAACCACTTCGCCGACAGAGCGACTTCCAACCCGCGTCCCGCACCCGTGAAGTCGCGACGCTCGTACTTGTACTCTTCGACTTCCGTGATGAGCGCACGAATCTCTTCGCGAACCCAACGAAAGATGCGTGCTAGGTCATCATGGTCATAAAGCGGTATGTCGCCCGGTCGACGCTCGTCGCGAAAGATCGACAGAGTGCCGACGATACGGCACAATTCCGTATAGGCAATTAACGGATGAACACCACCGGCGAAGGCGAGTGATCTTAGCGAAGCAAAGCCTTCATTGAGCGACATCAGCATCAGTAGTCGGTTGATGTCCCCGGCTTCGAGCGCACCCTGCATGATCCCGCGACTGTTCACCTGACTGCTGAGTACTTCAATCTTTTGCCCGATGATGTCGTACACTGCTCGGACGTAATCACGACCCAGTTCGGGCCAAGCGTCACAAGCCAACACGGGCGGAATGTAGTCGGTATCGATCTCAGGGGCAGCTTCATTGAGCCCACTGCGTTTGATCCGCGCGATCGGAATTGTCTCGAAGCCCGCGAGATTCTCGGTCCCGAGCAGGATCTGTACATTCAACACGCGATGCTGGAGTTCTTGGTCGTTTCCGCCCGCGTTTTCGTCGGGAGCATCCGCCGACATCGAAACGTACCGATGTTCACCACCGGACTGCGGCAAGGTATTGGCCCGGCCCAATCGCAGCTTAGGAACGCCAAGATAAATGTCGATCGTTTCGTCATGTTCAAACGCCGCAGCGAGGTCTCGTTTGGCGACCGACGAAGGGGTTAGCGCGACACGGCCAGGCTGCTGTCCAGTTTTGAGCCACACGACGGTCCCGTCGCGCAATCGTGCTTGACATTCGCTGAGCTCGAATTGGCCATTCGCGATCGCTTCTTTGCTGAACCCGATACGTCGCAGACCATAGTTGTATCCGTGATCAAGCTCCGATTGATGCGCCACCGTTTCGCCAATGCTTCGCTCAGCCGCCTGCATGTGATGAGGGCGGAGAAACATTCCTTCAAGCCATGCGACTTGCTCGTTTTGCATGAGCGGTTCACGAGAAGAAAACGGTGGAGGTGGAAGAGGAAGCGGTTCGGAACGAGTCTTCCGAAACAATTCAATCCAATCGTATCAGGTTTCAGCAACCCGGCCCACTGGGTATATTAACTTCCCCGACAGGGCCATGCCAGATTTGCCTCCACCAAAGTTGGTGTTGATTCGAACGGTTGTCGCGGGAGTACAAGACAATGTTGAAATGCCATGAGTAGTTTGCAAGGTCACGCACAACGAAAGTCTTGGCGCTCGCCGAGCACTTCCGGCACCGGCAAACGTTGGGTCGGTCGTGTGGTTTTAACGATCGTAGCGATCGTGCTGATCGCATTGTTCATTTATTGGTTGTTCCGCCGGCAACCGAAGCCGACGCTGCAAACATTTCTGGTTCAAGCCGGATCGTTTCACCTCGATGCCATCATGCCGCCGATGTACGGGCGGACCGCGACGCAACGAATCAAAAGTGATCTCGGGGCAACCGAAATGTCGGGTGAGAGCGATAAGATCGCATCGTTCATTCGTCGAGGTGTTGACCTCGGCGAGAGAATGAAGGATCCCGACGACACGTTGATGGTGATCGTCCGTGGTTACGTTTTGGCTGCCGATGATGGAAGTCCCGCCATCGCATGCAGCGATCTTCAAGCCAACGGCGAAAGTGGTGTCAGAGGACTCGTCGTTCTGGACGAACTGTTCGAACGGCTGACTTCAGAGACGGAGACGCCCGATTCGTTTGAGGGTACTCGTTTGGTCGTTCTCGACATCGAACCGCTTGCCGCCTTGCCGAGAATGAACCAGTACGGCGATCAAATGTTCCAGACGCTGATCGCCTCGGTTGCAAAACTCTCATCGCGACACGCGAATCGTTTGTGGGTTGTCGTGACGCGTGGACCGCTTCAAAATGTCGGCTGGAACCCGCAACCCGGCATTCCGATCGCTACCGAGACGCTTCTTGATGGCATCGCCGGGTTGGCCGACTTCAACGACGACGACGAAATTCGCTTGGACGAGCTATGCCGATATGCCTCCGCCCGATACAGCAAGCTGGCGCGAGGGACCGGATTACCATCGCCGGAGTTGATGCTGCTGCGCGGCGGAGTCGGCTTGGTCGATGATGTCTCCGACGCGAACGCGGCGTGGGTCGCACAGGTGGTGAAAGCGGAGGAACCAACGAAAGAAGAAGAAAGCGTTCCCGCCGCCAAGCCGGCCGACGCACCTAAAGACGCAAACGCTGTGACATCGGTTCGCTTCCAGTCGCCGCAAACGGATGCTGAACTCGTTGAAGCTCCGACGACTAGCCCTGTTGGCGCTAACGCGGAACCTGCCAAGGCGCCCGTGATGCCCGACACGTTTTGGGATGTTCGCGACCGACTGGAATCGGTGGGGTCCGACGACACGCTCAATCCGATCGCGATCGCACCGCATCTGTGGCGAAAGTATGTGCAAAACGTGCTGCATGCCGAAATCGAATCGATGGATGTTTCGACAGGCGGATTGCGATCAGGCTCACTCGATCGAGCACTTGACGACGTTACGCTGATCGAACGGGCCGCTGATCAGCAAGCGGAGCAAGGGTTTTCGATCGACGCTTCGGACGCGATCGTCACGAGGATGTTGTCGCTTTGGCGAAGAACCGTCCAGGACCGTGCTGCAGTGGCGATCGATGATCAGGTCCGAGTCGCTGATGAATTGCAAACGGCGATTGCTCTGGGTCGTATCCGATTGTGGCAGCAGTCGTTGTATTCGCGACAAGCAATCATCAGCGGCGTCGAACCTTTTAGCGAAGACGCGCAGTTCGATTTATCGCTCGACGAAGGCGAATTGTTGCTGGGTCGCCAAGACGGATCAACGGTTGATGTGATGGCGATGCGTGAATCCGCGCAGCGAATCCGCGTTTCGATCCGCGCGTCGGATTTGATCGTTGCCAAGCGGCTCTCGGATTTGATCGACGATTTCAATCGCACTCAGAAGGGCGAGGCGTGGAATGTCGTGCGGCAAGCTCATGCCTGGCTACGGAGCCCGCTGCCCAACGGCACCCAGCGTCGATTGCTGAAGGAATCGCTCGCGGAAGCTAGTATCGATAAACCAGATCGTGAATCGATCGCGTCGGCGACCGGTTCGATCGTACTGGCGACGGGCACGCCCGATCGCGGGACGCTATCACAAGTTGTCAGTATCAAGAATCACTTCGATTCGACGATGACTCAGAGTGGAGATTGGTCGGCGATCGCAATCGACTTGCTCGATGGCGAGAATTTCGCGAAACAGTTTGTTGCTTCCGTACGAGTCGACCCATCCGATGCGGAAACGGACTCAGTCGCGTCACCGATTTTGCACGGCGTTGTCGCTGTCCCACGCGAACGACTCGTGTCGTTACAGGCATTCGATTCATCGCGAAATGAAATCACCGACGATCAAATCGAAATGGATTCCTTCACGGATCACGTATCGATCCGAATATCGCCTGACGCCAAGCAGGACACCCGTTTTCAAATCACCGCAAAACCTCGTGCCGTTGGAAGTCAGTTCGACGATCGAATGATCGAAACGAGTTGGCAACGTGGGATCGACGTTGAATCGGGGGGCGATCCGACGACGATCCAACTGACCGTTCCCGCGGGCAAAGTCGGCGAGGCGCGGCTGGACTTTAGCGTTTTCCGTCACCGCGATGCGAGCACGACATCCGTGCCGATCACAGTTGATGTCAAGGCACTCGGCGGGGACGACGATCCGAAGCTCGCCGAATTGAACCGATCCTTCGATTTGTCGATCGGATTGCCACAGCTCGATCGCATTCGGGTTGCAGTGACGACCATGGGGCTGACGAAAGAGAAACTCAGTGGTGACGACAACTTGCCCGGCGGCGTTTGGCTTCGCACATTCGCGTCTCGTACGACGGACTTCACGTTCTCGGTGTTCAATGAATCGGGACGACCATGCCGAGCGCGCGTGTGGTTATTGAAGCTGGAACACCCGTTCGTGGACGAGGGCGTGATCGCGTATTGGCCAGAAGTGCTGGTCGGCCAGATGCGAAAGGTGCGTGGAAATGTAGTAGGAAGCGATGGCCGCGTTTTCGATACGATGCTCTTTGGAAATCAAAAACTAAAGGGGCCGATCGACTTGAAAATTGACGGCGATCAGCAACCAACGCCGTTGGCCTGGGTCGAGCCTTTCGACCCGATGGCCGATCCCAACAAAACGCCGCCGAAAGAGCCCGTCGCCGAAGCCGATTCGAGTGCCGTCGACGTGTCGCATGGTTTCGCTTTAGTGATTCGATTGATCGACGAAGCCGGCGAGCAACTACCGGGTCAGGATCAGGTCATCTGGCTGGTCCCCAAACCGTGGTATCCCGAAGAGTTTGTCGATTTGCAGTCAGTCAATTACGAGCGTGGAAAGATCCAAGTGTCGGCAAAGTTGAAGCCAGACTTCGATGGCGACCGCTTGAACGACAAGATCCCTCAGATCGAAAAGACGCCGGTCACGTTGGCGTGGACCGAATGCCCTCAATGGGAATCATTCGAACCGGCTTCGCTTCGACCGCTCGACCGACAAACGCAAGAACTAAAATTCGGTTTGCCGAGCCGCGGCGTCATCGAAGTTCCCGTCGCAAATAACCGCGAGCGACAGACGCTCGTGCAACTGGATGTCGATGGCTGGCCTCGCGCGATCAAACGTACGCTCGATCACCGCGAAGGTGCGACGCCCGGACGCCGCGAGCGATACGACAACATTGAGTTCTCGTCCGCGACGATCAATTACGGTGACAAGGTTCCAACGCAAAGCGATGATGACGATGCGATCGAAGCGACGACCACCGTGTTTTATCCGGAACCGGATCGTTCAGTGATCTTTCGGGGTCGCGCGAAATCGTTGGTCACACGACTCGCTGCCGACTTGACAACGACTTTCTACGCAGGCAACACACCGCCAACGATCGAGCTCAATGATGCTCGATTCTGGACCGACCGGATCGTGCAAACATTCGCCACGACCATCGACGATAAGGGAAAGATCTCGCTGGCGACAACGGTGAACGATTTGGATGTCAGTTGGAATGCGGCTGCCTCACGTCCCGACGATCAATTGAACTTGAAGGCAACGCTGCGGACGAGAAATGAAACGAAAGTCGCGGTAATGCAAGTCACGCTCGATTCGACGCCGCCAACGATCGATGGTCTGCGACGCGACAATGCCCGCATTTTCTTGAAAGATCGAATCACTTGGAAGATCACCGGATCCGATCCTCAGCGAAACTTGGCCGCTTCGGGACTGAGCCGAATCGTTGTCGGTTTAGACAAGGACGGTGATGGGAAACCGGACACGAAAGACAAGTCGCAGCCGTTTGACGGTGAAATGATTCGGACCTTCAACGCGCCCGACGCGGAGGGTTCTTACCGATTGGCTGTTCAGGCATGGGACAAAGCCGGTTTGGCCAGCGAATCCGTCGTCGACACATTTCAGGTTTACGAGCGACCGAAACCGCCGGCGCCAGCGGTACCAGCAATAACCAATCCAGCTTCCACAGCGCCGATGGCTCCGCCGCCGACGCCGAAACCGGCCGAACGAGGCACGCTGGCGGGAAAGATCGACATCGGCAGCACGCTGCGCGGCAAGCTGACACTTTCGCCCGTTCCATCCAAGATCAGCCCCGCCGATGGTGTGCTGTCGATCGGCGACTCACGGCCTTCGTTCTCTTTTTCCAATGTTCCCGAAGGCGAATACACGTTGGTTTTTGAGGGGACGGTCGCGGGGGCAATCAAGAGCTTTACCTGGAAGGGACTTGTCATCAACAAGAACCACTCGCTTCCCGCCAACTGATTTCACCTCGTAAAACACGACGTTTTTTTGCTCACTGCGGATTACGAACAACTTTTCTCAATTTTGACGCAACACTTCCGGCAATTGCACGAGAACGGTTGCATCACGGGACGCACAAGCGACCCAAAAAAAACTCCCACAATCTCTCGTTTCTCAAAGGAACACTGCAATGGCCGCTTTCATGAAGTTCGATGGTGTCGATGGCGAATCACAAGACGCAAAGCACAAGGGCTGGATCGATCTCCTGTCGTTTTCTCAATCAATTCACCAACCCGGTAGTGGTGCAACGGGTGTGGCGCGGCGACGCGGCGACGTGATCATGGACGACATTCGATGCTCGAAGTTGCTGGACAAGTCGAGCCCGAAGATCGGCGAATCGGTTTGCAACGGCAAGGTTTATCCGAAAGTCGAAATCGAGATGACCGCTTCGTACACCGATGACGCTCGTGTCACGTACTACCGATATGAGTTGAAGAACGTGTTGGTGACCAGCTACAACGTTTCGGGTTCGGGCCAGTCGCAAGATGTGCCGAGCGAAGATTTCTCGCTGAACTTTGAAGAGATCAAGGTGACCTACACCGAGAACGACAATGCCGGAAAGAAGAAGGGCAACGTCGAGTACTCTTGGAAGGTCGAAGAAGGCTCGAAGTAATCAATCGACTTCGGTTGATTTTTGCGAATCCGGTCGACGAATTTCCGTCGACCGGAATTGTGTCATTTTTGAATTTTCTTTGGCATCACCATGGCAATCCCTCAAGACAATCGCTTGCTCCGCATGTACGGAGCCCCTTTCGCCGGGGACGACGTGGTGATGACCAGCTTGTCAGGCCAAGAGGCAATGTCTCGGCTGTACAGCTTCCAGTTTGACTTTGTCAGCACGCAACTGACGATGAAGGCTCCCGACCTGATCGGGAAGCTGATCAAAATCGAGATCGCGTCGCAAGAAAAAGCAGAAGGCATTCGTTACGTCAACGGTTACATCAACCGATTCGCATCGGGATTGCGTTCGGGCGAAGCCGACGGCAAAACCGAATTTCGCCACTACCGCGCCGAATTGGTACCGTGGTTGTGGTTCTTGACTCAAACGGCCCGCTGCTTCGTTTACTTCCCCGAAAAGGAAGACAAAAGCATCTTCGAGATCATCGAAGCGGTCTTCGATCGGGCGAAAGCTGAACTGCACATCGATCCCCAAGTCGACCTGAAGGGAATTAATGAACTGAAGCAACGGAATGTCAAGCACTGTGTCCAATACCGCGAAACTGACTTCAATTTCGTTTCGCGCATCTTGGAACAGTACGGTGCCTACTATTACTTCACACAAGAAGACGGCGTCCACACGTTGGTCGTCAGCATGGACGCCAACTACCCCAAAGCCAAGCAGTCGGTGATCAAGTTCCCGCGTCAAACGGCGGGTACCAAGTCGACGGCGGATCACATCACTAGCTGGGACCATTCCTACGAATTCGTATCGGGCAAATGGGCCCACACCGACTACAACTTCGAAACACCTTCGGCGAAACTGCTCTCGACTTCACCGAAGGTGTCGGCCAAGCATAAAGATGCCGACAAGTACGAAGTCTACGACTTCCCCGGTGAATTTTCCGACGCGGGCGAAGGCGGCAAAGACGCTCGAATTCGGCAAGAGGAAGAAGAGGTTCCGCACAACTCCGTTCAAGTCAGCAGCGGCAGCCGAACGCTGATGCCGGGGCACTGCTTCCGGTTGGACAGCCGCGCCGATGGATCACTCGACGCCGAAGTCGGTAGTTACCTGGTCACGACTATCCAACATCACGCTTCGCAGCCCGGTCCGGAATCCGGTACGAGCGGAGCGTCACGATATTCCAATTCATTCACCTGCATTCCTGAATCGGTCCAGTTCCGCGCCGCTCGCACAACGCCCAAGCCTGTTGTCTCGGGCATTCAAACGGCGGTCGTTTGCGGACCCAAGGGCGAAGAGATCCACACCGACAAGTACGGACGCATCAAGGTCGCGTTCCATTGGGACCGCGAAGACGATGACCGAGACCCCAAGGGACGCAAGATCGTCGACAACGGTGAAAAGTTCTTTTGCTGGATTCGGGTGGGACAAAATATTGCCGGAAACAAGTGGGGATTCATGGCGATTCCCCGCATCGGACAAGAGGTTGTGGTCGACTTCATCGAAGGCGACCCCGATCAACCGCTGGTCGTCGGCGGCGTCTACAACGCCGAACAGATGCCGCATTACGATCCGGAAGAACACAAGACCCGTACTTACATCAAGACGAACTCGTCGCCGGGCGGTGATGGACACAACGAACTGCGTTTCGAGGACAAGAAAGACAAAGAACAGATCTACATCCATGCCGAACGCGACATGGACGTTCGCGTCAAAAACAACTCGATGGAATTGATCTACGGCAACCGCAACCAAATCATCGGCTGGGAAGACAAAGAGGGCGAGAAGGGCGGCGACCAGAAAGAAGAGATCAAAAAGAACAAGCACATCAAGGTCCACAACGACCACACCGAACAAGTCGGCGGCAATATGAAATTGCTGGTCGGCGGCGGCGACGGCGACGGCAACCAAGATGTGGTGATCAAAAAAGACAAAAAGCTGCTAGTCGAAGGCGATCGTCACACGCACATCCGAGGCGGTGACCTCGGCAGCGTTGACGGCGACAGCAACACCAGCATCGCGGGAGACCAGGTCTTTGACATCGCGGGCAGTTGCGCAATTCTGGCGGGTAAAGATCACTTGATAAGTGGCATGAACATATCGATCGAAGGCCAAGCGATCTGTTTCAAGTCGGGCGGCAACTCGATCACAATCGATCCGTCGGGCGTCACCATTGTCGGAACGCTGGTGAGGATCAATAGCGGACCAGCGCCGCCCGTCATATCTCAGGCCGGGTTCCTTCAATGCAAGGCCCCGAAAGATGCTGAAGAGGCGGAACCGGCCGAACCGGTCAAAGCTGATGATTCAAAGACCGGCGCCAAATCGGCGCCGAATTGAATCGCTGCACACCAGCTTCGAGCGAGTGACTACAATCACTCCCACCAACAATTCAGCACAGAAGGATACGTCCATGCGCAAAATTTCACGCCGAACTCTATTGTCGGCTACTGCTTCCATTGCGGTCACTGCCGGACTGAAAAGTACGCCTTGCTTTTCACAGACGGTGTCTGCGAACGAACAACTGCGCGTCGCAGTGATCGGTACGGGCGGTCGTGGCGGCGAACATATTCAATCACTGTTGCAGATTCCCGAAGTACGGATTGTTGCGGTCTGTGATGCCGATGAACAACACGCCGAGTCATCGGCAGGGATGATTGAAAAGAAGTCTGGTGGCAAGGTAAAACGGTACCTCGACTATCGCAAATTGCTTGAGAATGATGACATTGATGCAGTGACCATCGCTTCGCCCAATCATTGGCACGCGCTGATGACGATCCACGCCTGCCAAGCTGGGAAGCATGTGTACGTCGAAAAACCGGTCTGCCACCATATCTGGGAAGGCCGCAAAATGGTCGAGGCGATGCAAAAATATGATCGCATCGTGGCAGCGGGATTCCAGAACCGCAGCGATACCGGGCTGCTGCAAGCGGTACCGTTGATTCACGATGGTACCTACGGCGCAGTCAAACAAGTGCGCGGACTGTGTTATCGAGATCGAGGCAGCATCGGCAAACGGGACACGCCTCTGTCGCCCCCGACCAGTGTCGACTACGACCTGTGGCTTGGCCCAGCGGCGGACCTGCCCATCATGCGTCCCAAACTGCATTACGATTGGCACTGGGATTTCAATACCGGCAATGGCGACATGGGCAATCAAGGTCCGCACGAAATGGATATCGTTCGTTGGGCGCTCGGTGACCCGGATCACCCCAAACGCATCCAAAGTTTTGGTGGCCGATTTGCATGGGACGATGCCGGCGATACTCCAAATTTGCAGTGCGCCCTCTTCGATTTTGGCAACGATATCCCGGTGATCTTTGAAGTCCGCAACTTGCATCAAGAAAAAAACAGCAGCGTCGGTCGCTATAAAGATGGCCCCGGCGTTGGCATGATCGTGACTTGTGAAGACGCCGAATTCCGTGGCGGTCGCGGTGGCGGAACGTTTCATGATAAGGATGGAAAAATCATTCGCCGATGCAAAGGCGATGGCGGTAGTACGCACATGCAGAACTTTGTCGACGCTGTTCGCAACTCGGATTCGGCTAGCCTGCGTGCGCCACTTGAAAGTTCATTCAAGTCATCTTGCATGTCACACCTTGCCAATATCTCCGTGCTCACGGGCAAGCAAGCCAGTGGCGAGGAACTGGCTGCCGATCTGGTCAGCAATGAACTCGCTTCAGAATGCTTCCAGCGCTTTGAACAACAACTGGATCTGTGGTCGGTCGATACAAAGAAATCACGCTGGACCCTGGGGCCGCAACTCAGCTTCGATGCGGCATCCGAAACATTCACGGCAGGTGGCGCGTTCGATCGCGCCAACGATCTCATTCGTCGTGAGCCACGTCAGGCTCACTTCGTACCCGAACAGGTTTGACCCTCTATCGAATCGACCAATATGTGCCGCACCCTATTCATTCTTAGTTTGATCCTTTCATCTTCGGCCATGCCCGCTGTAGTTGCCGACGACGCGCCGTCGATCTTTGACGGCAAGACGCTCAGCGGATGGGAAGTTCGTCCAGCGCAGGGAACTGCGGAGCATTGGCGCGTCGAGGACGAGATGATTATCGCGGAGAACGTGAACAAGAAAGAGTCCGAACTGTGGACCATCAAACCGTATGGGAACTATGAACTCGAACTTGAGTTTAAGACGCCGTCCGACTACTACGACACCGGTGTGTTTCCACGCGGCAATAGCCATCAAGTCCAGATCGGTATTTCGGGAAGTTTGCAAATTGATCTGACGGGGTGCATCTATGCCCCGGTTGATGGACAGGGCAGCTATCCGGCGCAGACCGATAAAGTGGCGAAGTTCAATCGGCCTGGCCAGTGGAACAAATTACGAATCGTTGTGCAAGGAAAACACATCGATACGATTCTCAATGGCGAGCCGTTTGTCTCGTATGACGCAATCAAGTTTCCAGAAACTGGCCCGATCGGTCTGCAACTGCACCAGGGACATCACATGAAAATCATGTTCCGCAATCTTGTACTGACGGAATTGTAAGGATCGCGGCGAACGGAGCGTGCCTGCTTCCTTTGTCGATCCCGATTCATCACAGGCAAGCATCCATCGCTTCTTGGTTGAAGCCGATCTTATCACGACCGCTGCGAAATCATTTTTTCGCGCCGATCTGTAACGAACCAATGGTAATAGAGACGAGTCTCAAGCATGAAAATGAAACAAACCATAAAGATGTCCTGTAAAGCGGGTGGTCAACTTATTTGCTGTTGTTTCAAATCGCTGCGTCTGAAGACGATTGCTCTCGTGATCGTCACCACTACCGCTTGCATCGCCGAGGAAAAGATCGTTCTCAAGGGAGTGGTTTCAGACGCTGTTAATAAGATGCAGATTGATTCAGTTTCGGTCTCAGCGAATGGAATCACAACACTTTCAAATTCAAGGGGTGAATTTGCGCTTGAGGTTCCGGCAAAGCGCATCGCAGAATATGCGTTAACTTTCTCAAAAGAGAACTTTGACACGCTTACACTGGCCATTCCGGCAAACGCATTGGCCGGCATCGAAGCCAAAATGAAATCGCCTTACCCACTGCGAAATATCCTTCATCTTTTTACCGACCCTAGCATTCCTGAAACGGGTCCCAATGAATCGCCAGCTACTCCGAAATGTGCTGACGCGGAAACAGTCCCGGATCGGATCGGTGGCCAACTCAATCGACATAATTTTATCTACATCGGTGAAAATCACCGGCGCATCTGCGTTGTCATCGATGGAAAGTTGGCTTGGCACTACGATACAGAAAACAGTTGGGAAGATGACGACGTTTGGGTATTGTCCAATGGAAATGTCCTTCATGCCCACATGAAATACATTGAAGAAATTTCGCCGCGAAAAGAGTTGGTATGGCGATACGACAATCCAGCCGGTACCGAAATTCACACTTGCCAGCCTATCGGCGTTGACAAAGTGCTATTTCTTCAAAATCAAGGTGATGCTTCAGTAGTTAAGCTTTTCAACAAAGCCACTGGAGCGTTTGAGATAGACAAAGAACTGAAGGAATTGAGCGGAAATAAGCATGGCCAGTGCAGAAGACTGCGCATGACCAGCAGAGGTACCTACATAGCTGCGGCCATGTCGACCCATACATTTCATGAATATGACAAAGATTTCAATTTGATTTGGTCAATGCCCACCGGACCAATGTGGGGTGGTGTCATTCTGAAGAATGGTAACCTTCTTCAGCAGAATGAAGGCGGAATGAAATCCGTGGAATTGGATAGGGAGGGCAAGGTTGTATGGCAGGTATCGATTGCCGACATTCAGCCGCAACTTAATTTTCTAGCGCCTGGGATGGGCAAAGTAACTGCAACACAAACGTGTGAACGCTTATCAAATGGAAACACAGTGATGTTTACGCGGTTTTGTGATGCTTCATTGCCTCAGGCCATCGAGATTACACCCGACAAAAAAGTAGTTTGGATACTTCAGGACTGGAAGCACTTGGGCGACAGTGTTGCGGCTCAATTCCTGGACGAGCCTGGCTATCCGGAAGTGCCAGGCGAAACGAATCACTGACCGCATTAACGCACGACTGTTGGATTCTTGTCGAAGCGTTTTCGGTATGTCACGACATTTGTCGCGGTGCTTATGAACGAACCAGTTTTCGGAACGCTTCGTTGAGCTTGCTTGTGATCGGCCCAGGTTTACCGTCACCAATCGTGCGTCCGTCGAGTTTGACCGCTGCGATGACTTCGGCGGCGCTACCCGTCAAGAAACACTCATCGGCGATGAAGATGTCGTGCCGAGTGAGCGGTGTTTCTGACGTTTCGATGCCCGCGTCGATGGCCAGCTCCAAGACCGCATTGCGGGTGACGCCTTCCAGGATTCCCGCATCAATCGGGGGCGTTGAAAGTTTGCCATTTTTCACAATGAAGATATTGTCACCGGTGCATTCAGCGACTTCGCCTTTGATATTCAACATCAACGCCTCGACGCAACCGGCCCTCAGCCCTTCCATCTTCGCCATGATGTTGTTGAGGTAGTTGAGCGACTTGACGCGAGAGCTCAGCGCCGCCGGATGATTGCGAATCGTCGACGCCGTCACCAACTCCAAACCGTTGCTGTACATCTCGGCTGGGTAGAGCGAGATTTTGTCCGCGATGATGATGATCTGCGGATTGCTGCATCGGAACGGATCCAACCCCAAGGGGCCACTGCCGCGCGTCACGATCAGCCGAATGTAACCGTCGTCTAGTTTGTTCTTCGCGACGCAATCATTGACATCCTTGGTCAATTGTTCGATCGAGATCGGCATCGGAATTGCGATCGCCGCGGCCGATTCCCACAACCGAACCAAGTGTTGTTGCAAGCGAAAAACACGACCGCCGTAGATTCGCAACCCCTCGAAGACACCGTCGCCATAAAGCAAGCCGTGATCGTAAACGCTGATTTTGGCGTCTTCACGAGAAAAGTATTCGCCGTTGATAGAGATCTGTTGGCTCATGAGAAATTAGGCAGGAATGGTGGAATTGAAGTGGTATTGAATTTTACGTTGGTCTCAATCGATATCCGCCGCCGTGACGGCGCCGACGATCGCGGCATCGAAGTAATTGATCGACATGCCGGCATCGACAACGATCGATTGGGCAGTGATGCCGCTGCTTCGCGGACTCAGCAAAAACACGGCAGTGGAAGCGACTTCGTCGGTTTCAACTGCACGGCCTCGAGGGATCACCTTTTCAGCAAACAGGTACGAATCGACGTAGCCGGGAATGCCCGCCGAAGCACTCGTCTTGAGCAAACCGGCGGCGACCGAGTTGAATCGGACTTCACTGAATCTGCTGAAAGACTTGGTCAAAAACGCGAGCGAAGACTCTAGCGCCGCCTTGATCGGGGCCATGAAACCGTAACTCTCGCTGGCCATCCGCGTGGTGCTGATCCCGATCGTGACGACCGATGCGTCGCGAGCGAGCACTTCCTTGAGCGCGTTGCAGACGTTCGTCAACGAATAAGCGGAGATATCAATCGCTTGCAGAAATTGATTTCGAGTGGTCTCGTGAAAGGGCCGAATGCCGTCGGGGTAATCGGCAAATGCAATGGAATGCACGAGACCCGCTAAACGGACGGCTTCACCCGCAAGCGTTTGTGCGAGCGCGTCGATTTCCGACTGCTTCTCGACGTCGCAAATGATGATGCGACGACCGGCGAGCAGTTTCGCCAGACTCTCGCTCCTCGATTGACTTCGCACGGTGTAAATCACTTCGACACCTGACTGTTCCAAAATCATGGCGATGCGGAAGGCGACGCTTTTCTTGTTGGCAACGCCCATGACCAAAACGGTCTTCCCGGACAGACCCAAAAAGTCGAAAGCCGGTTCACGGTCGCTCAAGATGCCGACTCCTGTGTCCCGGCCGGCTGCGGACTGGACAGACTGCAACAAAAATCCAGTCGCATCACCAGCTTGCCGCCGAGGGTCATTTTGCCAGTCATGTAGAACGCGTTGCTGACCTGTTCGTTCAGTGTCGCTTCGATTTCGACCGTATCGCCAGGTCGAACCATTTTCTTGAACTTGACGCCGTCCATCCGCGTGGCGACGGGAACGGCATCCGCGATCGTGTTGCCGTCGCGATTGGCCAGCAGCGCTGCGCCGGCTTGCAGGCAACATTCACACTGAATCACCCCCGGAACGATCGGGGCGTCCGGAAAGTGGCCTTGGAAGTAAAATTCATCCGGGCGAAATGTTTTTCGGCACACGATCGTGGTGTCGCTTTCGGACACGATTTCGTCGATCAACAACATCGGTCCACGATGCGGGATTCGCTGCTTGATTGTTTCAGAATTCATCAGAATATCAGACGGCAAATCCGCACCGGGCGTCAAGCGGGTACCGATCTGATAGGTTGAACACTGGGTCGAAGTAGCCATCTCTTATTCTCGTCTTAGCCATGACCACTTACTACGCCAACGGCAGCACCACCAACTCGCTCACCAGTGCTGACCTTCGTGACGCGCTGGAGCGAACGTTTGCAGCGATCGGGCCTCGAAATAAGGTCCTGTTGCTTCCTCCCGATCAGACTCGATTGTTCAGTCGCGCCGGTGAGCTGACCGTTTTGTGCCGCGAACTGCTCGGTGACAAGGTGACCGACATCATGCCGGCGCTGGGCACACATGATGAAATGGAACCTGAACAACTCGATCACATGTTCCCGGGCGTTCCGCACGATCTGTTTCGTCCGCACCGTTGGCGCGACGATGTGGTGACGTTGGGCGAAGTGTCTGCCGCTTACGTCAAGAAAGTCACCTGCGGTTTATACGACAAGCCGTGGAAGGCCCAAGTCAACAAGATGCTGGTCGATGGTGGTCACGACTTGATCTTCTCGCTCGGTCAAGTTGTGCCGCACGAGGTCATCGGGATGGCAAATTACAACAAGAACGTCTTCGTCGGGACCGGCGGAGTGGAAGGCATCAACGAGAGTCACTACCTAAGCGCCGTGTACGGTATCGAACAAACGCTCGGGCAAGCCAACACACCGCTGCGACAGATACTCAATCATGCCCAGGATGAATTCTGCGGCGAGATGCCGTTGCTGTATGCGTTGACGGTGATTCAGCAAATGCCGGATGGAAAGTTGCACACGCGAGGTCTGTACATCGGCGACGGTCACGACACATTCTTTGCGGCGGCCGACCTGGCGAGTCAAGTCAACATCACTCATTTGGATCACGCACCCACGCATGTCGTGGCGTACTTGGATCCACGTGAGTTCTCGAGCACATGGTTGGGCAACAAGGCGATCTATCGAACTAGACTTGCGATTGCAACCGGTGGTCGCTTGACCGTGTTGGGTCCGGCTGTGAAAAAATTTGGTGAGGACAAATCGATCGATGTTTTGATTCGCAAGTACGGGTATCGAACCAAAGAAGAAATCATTCAGTTGTTCGCGGAAAACGCCGACTTGCGGGCCAATCCATCAGCGGCGGCACACTTGGTTCACGGTTCGCACGAGAACCGATTCGAGGTGGTGTATGCTGCTGGCAAGTTGTCGGCCGAAGAGATCCGCAGCGTTAATTACACGCCCGGCGATATCAATGCGCTGATGCAGCGATACGATGTCGAAAACTTGAACGACGGCTTCCACACCGACATTGACGGAAGCGAGTTTTACTTCATCCAGAATCCCGCGCTCGGTCTTTGGCAAGCGTCGCTGTGATGCTTAGATCGACTGCATGAACCAAGCGACTTTTTTGCTGAACTCGAATGTATCGCAACCGACGATTCGCTCGAAATCTTTGACCCGATCCTGTCGTGTGTAGTCGAGAAAGGGCGGGCGGGCGGAGGTTTGGTTGAGCAGTTCGGCGAACTTTGCCGAATCGCGTTCCGCAAGATAGAACATGATCGACCAGGCAACGCTATAGGCTTCCTCGACCGATTTTGGATCTGCGAAGAGCGTATCGTCGCTGACCAATTGCATCACCGATTGGGTGAAGCGGATGTCGTCGCGACCGACGTAGGATCGCTTCAGAAAATTCAGGCTGTCGTGGTTGACCCGGTCGTCGCGTCGTGTCGATGAACGAGCGTTGGTCATACCGGCCGGTTCAAACATTTGTCCTATCCCTTCGCTGATGTAACGCGGCGTCGGGCTCAGCCTGCTATGGACGCCCATGTTGTAGGCTGATTGATGCGCGGCCTCATGGCGCACCGTTGCGGCAATTTGTTCGCTCCGTCCGCCATCGTGAGTCATCACGCGATTACTTTCGCCGGAGTACAGTCCGGCCACTCGCTTGACTTCAATGCCGAGCTTTTTGAATTCGCGATGCATCGCGTTTTCATCGGCGAGTACCACTGCCACCATCGGAAACCGCCCGTCTCGAACCGTAACGTCCCTTTTGCGCATGTAGTCAACGAACGCCCGATGCGATTGCTCGAAAAGTTTTGGCCAGCGATCACCGCGACCTTCGGGTTGCACGACGAGAAAATTCGTGGTGGCGATGACCTCGAATCCTCGCCCAAATTCCGCACGCAGCTCGTTGCGCAACTCGGTCACGGAAATCGGTTGATACGTCGATTCGATTCGGCGTATCTGTGATTCTGGCTTTTGCGGATCCAGTGAGTGCATCCAACCGTCGCGGCCGAGAACCACCATTTCGTGGGCCAGGTTCAGCAGCGGCAGTCCTTGCTGCGTCTTTCCGAATGCAGAAAACTCGATCATACCTGTCGTTTGGCCGAACGCAGGGATCGTACAAAGGCCGCAAACTAGAACCGCCAGCGAGGCGATCGGTCGATTGGAAATCATGGCGAGTATCGGCATTTGCGGTTTTGGATTGAGACGGGTCTTCCAAGGCTAGGTTAGAATCCGGTCAGGTGGGTCCCAACAAGTCGTCCAACGGCGGCAAACTCGCCCCGCATCAGAACCGCAAGAGTAGGATCAATCCGATGATGAGGATTTTGACGGGCAGCTATCGCGACAAGCTTCTCGTGTTTGTGTTGCTGGCGTTCGGCGTTTCAGTTACGACCGCGCGCGGTGATGAATCGAAGACTGAAACCTCGCTCAAGGCGGATGTCTTGCGGTGGGTCGACGAGTTGGATGCGGCCAGCCTGATCAAGCGAAAAGCGGCCGAAAAGGCGTTGATCGCGGCAGGCCCGGAGGCGTTGCCATTCCTGCCCGAAAAGAAACCGGGCATTTCGATCGAGGCGGCAGAACGACTGACACGGGTTCGGCGAGCCCTGATGGCGAAGCGAACAGTAAGCGAGGCCAGTGACGCGGTTGAATTGGTTTCGCTTGCCGACGTATCAACCCTTGGCGAAGCATTGGAGGCGATCAGTCGCGACAGCGGTGTCGAATTTGAACATGACGCCGATCCTTCGACTCGCGTCGATCCCGTCGCCGCTCCGCTTCCGTTTTGGCACGCGCTCGATCTGGTGCTCGATCGATCGAATCTCGACATCAATTTTTATGGTGGCGGTGAGAATACTTTGAAGCTGGTCCCAAGAAATCCCGAGCGTCCTTCCCGCGTTGATTCAGCAGCCTATGCGGGCACGTACCGGATCGAACCAACCGCCGTGACATCGCGACGAAGTCTCAGCAACCCCAGTCTTTCGGCATTGAACATCAGCATCGAAATCGCTTGGCAACCTCGCGTGACCCCGATCGGGTTGACGTTGCCGATCGATCAGTTGTCGGGAAAGCTTGACGACAAGGCAGCACTCAAACCGCAAGAGTCCGGCGGAGCTATCGATGTTGCCACCAGCAGCGACATCGCGTTCAGCGAGTTCTTCTTGCCGATGAAATTGCCGGGCGGCCAACCCGACAAAATCGAGTCGCTCTCCGGCTTGATCCGCGCGATGATGCCAGGCAAGAAGCAGTTGTTTGAGCTGCCACTGTCGCAAACAGGACAACGCAAGTCGATTGACGCGATGACGGTTGAAATTGAGGCGTTGAGACCAAACGGGCCGCTTCACGAAGTTCGATTGACGGTCGAGCTGAAAGATGCCGACCGTTCGCTGGAAAGTCATCGGCAATGGATTTTTGAGAACGAGGTATATGTTCAACGCAAAGATGGTTCGCGGGCAGATCATCTCGGTTACGAGGTATATCGACAGGGTTCCGCCAGCGTCGGAATCGGCTATCTCTTTGACTTGGGCGATTCGGCGGCCGAATCGACGCTGGTTTATCGATCACCGACTGCGGTGGTCCCCAGCGAAGTGTCTTTCGTGATTCAGGACATCTTGTTGCCATGATTCGGCTCAATCCTTGCGTGGCACTCGTCACGTTGCTCCTTTTCTCAGAGACGATTTCTTTCGTGTCGGCGGAAGATTTGGAACCGGGTGATCCGTTTGCATCCTTGGACGGTTTGCCGATGTATGTCGGCGAGATCAACTTGGTACTTGGTCAGCGAATCGGGGTTGAGAATTTGGATCGTGTAGGCATCGCGGCAAAACAGGCGACCGCGACGCTGCTGGTTCGACGCCACTTGGCAATGAATGCGTTAAAGCGACGGGGCGGCGATGCGTTATCGTCGAGCATCTCGCGTCGCGTGGAGTCCTTTGCAAGCGAAGCCAAGCGTCAGGGAACAAGCATCGGAGAACTCGCGCGTTTGCGAAAATCGAACGAGGAAGCGATGGTGGCCGATATCGCGTGGACGGCCGCTTGGTCGGCGTACCTGAAGAGCAAAATGACTCAGCCGAATTTGCGACGCTACTTCGATTCGCACCGAAAGCTTTACGCGGGCGGCCGATTCGATGTTTCGCAAATTTTCGTCAAGCTAGATATCTCGGACGCACAATCGGTGGCCGCGACCAGCGAACGCATGAGGACATTGGTGGAGGAGATTCGCAGCAGCGATTCGATTACCGAAGCTTTCGCGGACGCCGCCCGCGAGTACAGCGTTTCGCCATCCGCCGACGACGGAGGTCATGTCGGCTGGGTCGAAAAGGATGGTGACTTGCCCAGCGAACTGATGCTCGTGGTCCGCGAAACATCACCCGGCAGCGTCAGCGATCCGCTCCATTCACCGCTGGGGATGCACATCGTGATGGTCAACAAAAGCGAACCGGGAACCGGCACATTCGAAGACTTAGCCGATCAAGCACCACTGCGGCGAGACGCGGCCAACGCTCTATTCGATGCTTTGGTTGCCAGCGAGACCAACGCGAAAGTTGTTTGGTTCGCCGACTCCCTCAACATTCAAAGTCAGTGACTAGGGAACGATCTTGTCGCCCTGCTGCATTCCTTCTTGTTGGTCTTTGTACATCTCGGAGATGTCGGTCGGCAAACGCGGTCGGCCCTTCATCGGATCAGGCGGAAAATCTTCGCCTCGCACGGCGGATCCGAGCGGTGTCGTCAGCGTGTCGTCGATGGCTTTCAAATAGCTTTGCAACTTCCAGGCGGGAATGATCGTCAGACCCAACTCGGTCGCTTGCGCTTTGGCGCGGCCGATCGCGGCAATCGCCTCGGCGTTATCACCACCACCATCGGGGCTGTCCGCATCGGTCAATTCGACATCGTCACCGACGACCAAAAATCGGATGCTCGAGTCCAGTTTTCCAGTGATTGCACCAGAGGCGGAAACTTCGGCAGCGACTTCGGCGCCGGCGGCTTTGATCTGACCTTTGATCGCGTCATTGTCGGGGCGTCCGTCTCCATCGATATCAATGTCACCGGCCAATGCGATCTTCACGCGGCGTCCGGGTGCCCAAAATGGCGAGTAAATCTTGTCGCCGGCGATGATCGGATTGCGAATTTCCGGTGTCGCGATCACGCGGGCAAGCGCCAAGTGGGGACCTTGGATTTGGGTAACCTGAATCGTTGCTTTGACTTTGGCGTCTTGCATTCGGATTTCGTCGGCGTCGAACACGCCGAACGTAACATTGGGTCGCAGCGCATCGGCCGAACCGAGATTGATCGTGCAGACGTTTCCGCCGCGGACGACGAAGCGAACTTCGCCCTGTGTGGTCTCGAACTGGTCGTTGCGGAGTACGTTGAGTTGAAGTTTTTGAGTATCGATTGTGCCCAGCAATCGGCGATTGTCGGTGGACAGCTTGTTGGCCTCCGAACTCGCCTTGGTGCGAAACTTTCCGAAATCTTGGACTGTCTTTTCCAACTTGTCGCGTGTCTCTTCCTTCTCTTGATTCATTCGGGCGCGATCTTCGTCGAAACTGGTGGTCAACGTGGTGACTTTCTTGTTGGCGTCGTCGGCCTTGTCTTCCGCCACCTTCTTGCCAGTGTTCGCGTTGACGATTGCAGCATCAGCGTCGACGCGAATCTTCGTCGCTTCCTCACGCGCGGTTGAGTACTGGGTATTTCGATCGCGGATGGCATTGACGAGGTAATCCGGCAGTCGTGGATAGTTTCGTTCCTGCGGTTCGACATCGGCGCCGAAGTTTGCCATGTCCTTGGTGTATTGCTCTTCGATCGCCTGCATCTCGGGATCGTCGGACGCATTCTGTTTCATCTCGTCGATTTGCGCCTGAGTGAAACCACCTTGACCGAGCATCGCCTTTAGCCGAGTCAGCTTACTTTCCATGCCCCGCACTTGCGAGTTGATCGTTTCCATTCGTCCGGCATTGGTTTCGGCTTCTATGGCTAGAAAATTGCCGTTTCGCCACAAGAAAAAATTCAGTGCGATCGAAAGCACCAAGAAAATCATGCAGGCAATCAAGCTGCCTCGAATTACGGAATCGTCGCGAGCCGCCATGGTGGTTTCTTGCGTTGGGATAGCGAAAGAAGCTGGGAAAAGCCGTGCAGGGCAGTGAGTGACCCTTTGAGTCGCCACTACACCCTATTCAATCAATACAATTATTCTACTGCGGTCGAACAAGAAAGCGGCCATCGGAGTCCGGAAACGGCAACATTTGCGGTTTCTTCCCGATGTATCAGCCCGGTCATGCCGTGTCGGACGGCTGTGAGCCGGCAAAGTCGGGGCAAATGAGCGCCGAAACCTTTTGCGACTCACGCGGTTTTAAGAGATAGTGGATGCACGACCGCTTTGACCAGGTCGTACGATTGTTGACCCATCCTTTTCCCGTCCCTGCTTGGAAGCCATTTACCAGCCATGCGTAGCCGAAACCCCCGCCTCAGCCGCCGAAATCTCCGTCGCGGCAACTCATTCGCCACGAACCATGATGGTTTCACACTGCTGGAACTTTTGCTCGTGCTAGCGATTCTGGTCGTGATCGGTGGGATCGTCATCGTCAACATCGGTGGTGCGTCGACTGAAGCCAAAGTCAACGCGACGAAGGCCCAACTCAACGGCCTGAAAAACAATATCCAGATGTACCAGATTCGGATGAACAGTTTGCCAGAAACACTAGAAGCGCTCCGCGATGGGCCGAGCGATGCGGCGAAGAAGGCGAACTGGGTCGCTCCGATCATTACCGAGATTCCGACCGACGCTTGGGAAAACTCGCTGGTCTACACGGTCAACGGCAATACCTACGAAATTCGCAGCGGCGGCATCGACGGCCAAACCAATACCGAAGACGACCTCACCGTCGAAGGCACCTAGGCCGCCGTGACCCTTCGCGTCGCCGTTTGTCGTGCATCGTTGAAGTTCGGGATTCGCCGCGCCTTCACGTTGTTGGAATTGTTGCTAACGCTTTCAATTTTGGCGGCGATCGCGTCAGTGGTGATCCCACAGATCGGGCTTTTGATGGGCGATCGCCAGTTGGTGCGAGCCGGCGAGCAACTTCGCATCGAAATGACTCGCCAGCGTGTCGAGGCAATGCGTGAAGGTCGCGTGATGATGATCCAAGCGATGATCGAAGGCAGCACACTGCGTACCCGACCGTACTTCTCGACCTCCGACGCGACGGAGTCGGCCGATCAAACTGGATCTCAGTCGGCGCTGCTGACCGGTGCCGACCAAGGAAATGTCGTCGCCCTGCAGACGGATGCTGACGCCGAGCAACTGATCGATTTGCCGGAAGGTGTCCGAGTCACATCGGTGGGCGTGGTCTCGGCGGCCCGTGCATCGGAGATCGAACAGATTACGCTTGCCGACCAAGGTGCGGGTTGGAGCCGCCCCATTCTCTTTTACCCCGACGGAACGACCAGCACGGCTTCGATCGTTTTGTCGAGCGAGTCAATCGGCCGCGTGGTTGTAAAAATCCGCGGAATCACCGGTGATGCGACGATCAGCGAGGTCGGGCAATGAAGCGACATCGAAGCGGCTTTTCATTGCTGGAGATTCTTCTAGCGCTTGCCATTTTAGGCGGCGCGATGGCAGTACTCAGCCAGATCGCCGAGACCGGAACATCCGCAGCCCGTGAAGCCCGGGATCTGTCCGTCTCACGCGTACTCTGCCAAACGAAACTCTCGGAAATTTTACTCGACGCGTCGTCTGGAATTTCGCCGCAAACGGTAATCGAAGTGCCGCTGGCATCGTTCGATTCGGGCTCTTCCACGACATTCAACTACAGCGCCGAAGTCTCCCAGGGAACGCTCGATGGCATGCTGACCTTGCGAGTCACCGTCGTCGCCGAAAACCCCAACGGCGGCGCTGCGCTCGCCAAGTATTCGCTGACTCGTTGGCTGATCGATCCGAATTTGGGTCTGGAAGCTGCCGAAGCGGAAGAGAAAGCTGCGAATGAAGAGGCGCAAGCCGCTGCAGAGGAGCCTGCATCGTGAGAACCGTTACTCATTACAGTCGCTTGCACCGGAGTGGATTCCACTCGCCGAAGGCGTTCACGTTGCTGGAAGTTTTGTTGACGCTCGCGATGTCAGTAGTGTTGATGGTGTTGGTCGGCGGCGCGATCGACTTCTACGCTCGCAACATGAACGTCCGTGACATGGACATCCGCCAGACTCAGCTTGCCGCCGCCGTGATGCAAATGATCGAGGATGATCTGCGAGCAACGCTACACAACGAGCCTGTCGACACGGCCGGTCTCGAATCGCTGTTGGCATCGGTTGCCGGTGGCGGCGGGTCGGCGGGGGCGGGCGGCGAAGAAGATTTGTCGGCCGCTGGTCTCGATACGTCGGATGAAACCGCGACCGACGAAACGGCGGTCGCCGAAACCGCGACGCTCGATCTATTGTCCGGCTCGGCTGTCTTGAAAGCGCCGGGGCTGATCGGCAATTCAAGTCAGATCCAAATCGACCTCAGCCGCTTGCCGCGGTTGGAAGAGTACGTTGCGATGATGGATGAGACGACGTTTGACATCGATGATGTGCCGAGCGACTTGAAGACGGTCGCCTATTTCGTTCAACCGGCCGGCATCATCGGCGGCGTGCAAGACCAACTGACCACGATCAACGCGGACGCGACTCTGGCGGGTTCCGACGATTCGTCAGTCGGCGGATTGGTTCGCCGTTCGCTCGACAGGGCTGCAACCGCTTATGCGGCTTCGACGGGCGCGATCACGATGCTCAATCAAACAGGCGAATTGTTGGCACCGGAAGTTTTGTCCGTATCGTTCGAGTATTGGGACGGGGTCACTTGGCAGTTGCAATGGAACAGCGACGAGTACGGTGAGCTGCCGCTTGCAGTGAAAGTTGAGTTAACAACATCGGACCCGACAGCCAAGTCTGACGACGGTTTCGATTCAACTGCGACCCGGACGTTCTTACACGTCGTTCGATTACCGCTCGCACGTCCGATCGACACCACGGCAACCGACGTTTCGGAGACGGCACTATGATCCAAAGCGCGATGGTACGCAGTCGCGGCAGACGCGGTTTTTTTCTGGTGTTGGTGTTGATCGTTGTCGCGGTCGCGACGATGGCGGTGTACTCGTTTACGGAATTGATGGTCGCCTACGACGATTCAGCTTACCTTGCCGGCGACTTGGTGCAGGCCCGCGTGAATATCGAATCGGGCACCGAAGCGATCCGACTAATCTTGTCTCAACCACCCGATACCAGAATTGATTTTGGTAGCGTCTACAACAATCCGCAAATGTTTCAAGCGATCACGGTTTCCGGTGGACTCGATGGCTCCTCGGTTTCCAACTTTTCGATTCTTGCGCCGGATCTCACTGAAACGGGAACATTGGGCGGAATCCGTTTCGGACTTCAAAACGAATCCGCGCGGCTGAACATCAATACGTTGGTGGTCCTGGAAAAAAATACTTCGGCATTGATGCCAGTCCTCGCCGCGGCCGGTGAAGAATCGGCAGATGTCGACGTGGACAATATCGCTGTTTCGTTGCTGATGGCGCTGCCGGGAATGACCGAAGATGTTGCGGATGCGATTCTGGATTGGATCGACGAAGATGACGAGGCCCGTCCCTTCGGTGCTGAATCGGAGTACTACACGGCCATGCCAACGCCGTATTCGACGGCCAACGGCCCGCTGAGAAGCGTCGAAGAATTGTTGTTGGTCCGCGGCGTCACGCCCTCGTTATTGTTCGGCGGCGACGTCAACCGCAACGGAGTGATCGATGCCGACGAACAGCAGCGTTACGGGATCAGCATCGATACACCCGGTGCGCTCGGCTGGGCCGCTTACTTGACCGTCCATGGCGCCGAAGCAAATAAACGTCGCGACGGGACGCCGCGAATCAAAGTCAATCAAGATGACCTGGAAGTTTTGTACGACGAATTGACGGAAGCGCTCGGCGACGAGACCTATGCCAGCTTCATCGTCGCCTACCGCATCGCCGGTACTTCGACGTCGCTGACATCCGCACTCGCGGGTGCCGGAGTGGGAAACAGCGGTGGCGGGAGCAGCGGTGGCGGAGGCGGAAATTCGTCCGGCGGAAACAGCGGGAATGGGGCGACCCAATCCGGCGGCGCCTGGACCGCTGATTTGCTCGAACAAATGGACCTCACCGGTGGTGGGGGAACTTCGTTGACGCAAATTCTTGATCTCGTCGACGCAACCGTGACCGTTGGCAGCGGAGACCAAGCGAAGTCTTACACCTCGCCGTTCACCAGCGATCTGATTTCGGCGTCTGCTTCGGTCACGATGCCGATTTTGATGGACGCTTTGACCACGCAAGATGTCGACGTGATGCCGGGACGGATTAACCTCAATGAATGTCCGGCGGAATTGTTGTACGGAATTCCGCTGCTGAGCGAGGAAGCGGTGCAAGCGATTTTGGAGAGTCGCGAAACACAGTCGGACGACCCCGGTCGAAATTTCGAGACTTGGTTGTTTTCCGAAGGCTTGTTGACGATCGATGAAATGCGACAGGTGACGCCATTGCTGACCGCCGGCGGTGACGTTTATCGGGCGCAAATTATCGGTTACTTCGAGGATGCCGGCGCATCGGCCCGCGTCGAAGTCGTTATCGACGCGACGACCGTCAATCCGAAAGTGATTTCGTGGCGAGACATGAGTCACCTCGGTCGTGGCTTTGATTTATCCGTACTTGGACTAAGGTCCACCATTTCGACTTCGCAATGACCTTCAACGAATTAGCAGCATGCCGAAAAAAATAGCCATCGATTGGGACGAATTTGAACTGCGGTTGGTCGCCGGCCAAGTGTCCGGCGGTCGCGTGAAGGTCACTGATGCGATGATCATCCCGCTCGAAGGCACGACCGCGTCCGAAGCGCTGCGAGTGACTGTGAAGAAACACGGGCTCGAGAACACGACTGCACTGATCGCGATCGGGCGAGGATATGCGGAGCTTCGTGAGTTGCAGTTGCCGCCGGTTCCCGAAGACGAATTGCCAGACATGGTTCGGTTCCAAGCGATCCGAACCTTTGCGTCGGCTGGCGACAGCGCAACCGTCGACTTCTTAGTTACCGAGCAAAAAGAAACGGGTGTCGAGCTGATCGCGGCTGCAATCGGGCCGATTAAGCTGAACGAAATTCGCAAGACTTGCGAGGCTAGCGGTATCACAGCCAGTCGCGTTTCGCTGCGTCCCTTGGCTGCCGCGGCTTTGTATTTGATCCAGCCGGGCGCGGCGACCGAAGGCGATATCGTCCTGGTCGACTTGCTCGCTGGCGATGCGGAAATCGTCGTGGCCCGCCGGGGCCGTGTGATCTTTGTTCGCACCGTGCGAATGCCGACGGACGAATCCGCGCGGCCGCGTGCGCTCGCCGGCGAACTTCGCCGCAGCCTGGTTGCATGCGGAGCGGGAACGACGCCGCAAAAAGTGGTGCTTTGGGGTCGCGAAGCCGTTCATTTGGACGACCAGCGGATGCTGGCCCAAGCTTCCGGAAGCGCGGTCGAAGTGATCGATCCCTTCGATCTCGTCGATGCTGACCCGACGTTCCGCGATGAACTGCCGGACCACGTTGGCCGCTTAGCGCCCCTGGTCGGTCTGTTGGCGGCGGACGAATCACACGCAGATCGATTGATCGATTTTCTGAACCCGCGAAAACGAATCGAACAGGAACCCAATCGCATTCGTCAAGCGGCGATGGTCGCCGTACCCGCCATCGTCGCCTTAGTCGCCGGCTACATGCTGTATCGCCGACTCGGTGACATGGACGCGGAGATTGCGAGTCTCAAAAGTGCCAATGCGGCGATGAAGCCAGCCGTCGACGCGGCACTCGTCAGCATCAATCGCACCGGAACGGTCGATCAATTTCTGGATGGCGATGTCAATTGGCTCGGCGAAATTCGTCGCGTGTCATCGTCGATGCCGCCCGCAGATCAAATGATCGTTCGCAGCATCACTGGCACCACGGAAGTCCGTCGCGGGGGGGGCAAGTTGGTGATCGGCGCCGCGGTAACCAACCCGGTCGTGATCGATGAATTTGAGAAAGCGATGCGCGATGAAACTCACAGCGTCGTCGGTGACGGTGTTGACGAGGAAAAGAACAGCGACGCCTATCGGTATGCAATCAGCGAAACGATCTCCGTCGATGCAAACGCGATTCGCAATTCGCGATACGAAGGAATCTTGCAACAAATGATGGCCGAGAAGAACTCGCCCGCACCAGAAACGGCGGCGGCAAAGCCCGAGCCAGCCGCCCAACAAGAATCGGAGAGCGATCATGAGTGAACGTGAACGCATCCTATCGATTCTGGTCGGCGGGCTGATGTTGGTCGGTGGTCTGTGGTGGGGTTTCGGCAAGTACCGATCCGCGGTACGACTGCGTAGTAACGAGATCACCCGGCTTCAACAGGAACAACAACGACTGACCGAACAACAGTTGCAAGGCGAATACGCGAATCGTCAAATGGGCCAATACATGGCGAGATCCTTGCCTGGAAAACTGGAACTCGCGCAAAGCAAGTATCAACAATGGTTGATCGGCATTGCCGAACAAAACAAAATCGCGGGCGCCACCATCGACTCGGGCACCCCACGTCCGATCAGCGGGCTTTATCAACAACTCGGCTTCAATGTCACCGGCAAGACCGACATTCCCAACCTGCTTGCCTTGTTGCATGCCTTTTACGCCAAGGACTACTTGCACCGTATCCGTGAGATCACCCTACGTCCGAGTAAGACAGGTGATTTCGCGCTCGACATGAACATTGATGCGATTGCGTTGATGTCGGCGCCCGACTCGCTGCCTGAACGGGCTTTACCATCGTGGCGAGTCGACGGTGATCTAGCTGCCTATCGAGAACCGATCATGAATCGGAACTTTTTTGCTCCGCCTAATCAAGCTCCTTCCTACAACGGTAAGCCCGAAATCGAGGCGATCGTCGGTCGCGAGACCCCGGCGCCTCTGACATTCAAGGACACCGAAGGACATCGGATGCGGTATGAGTTGGTCGACGGTCCGAAAGATCTCGTTTCGCTGAATCCCGACACGGGCACGCTGAAAATCAAGAGCGATCAAAAGGAGCAATTTCAGATCAAGGTTCGCGCAACCGATGAAGGCTATCCCGCGCGATCGACTGAACAAGAACTCTTGGTGAAGGTCGTTGACCCGCCCCCGCCACCAGCACCTGAACCGGAGAAAATGAAATTCGATGACGCGACCCAAACCGTTTTGACGGCGTTGGTCCAAGGCCGCGAAGAATGGACGGCGTGGATGCATGTGCGAACGCGAGATACAACGCTGCGTCTACGAGTCGGCGATCAATTTGAGATCGGTACGCTCAAGGGTGAAGTCGTTGAGGTCACCCCGCGTTACGTGATGCTTGAAATCGATGGTCATCGGTTCAGCCTCAAGCCAGCCGGCAATCTTAGCGAAGCCGCCAAAGCTTCCGAAACCGATTGATCAAAACATCGCCATTGATGAAGCTTCGGCAATGTTCCCTGAACGTCCTGCGGAATTTGCACCGTGAACCCGATTGCGCCCGAATTTTCTTCGACGATTCGCTGTGATCGTCTATCGATTGAGTTTGCCGGTGGCGTTAGCGCGGTCGACAACGTCGATCTGACCGCGAGATCCGGAGAAATCCTGTGTTTGGTCGGCCCAAGTGGTTGCGGCAAAACGACACTTTTGCGCGCGATGGCAGGTCTACAAGAATCGACATCGGGATCGGTGTTGCTCGATCCGATCGCGGTCGCCCGACGTGGTGAAATCTCGTTTGTTTTTCAGCAACCTTCGCTACTGCCGTGGCGGACAGCGATCGAGAATGTGATGCTTCCGCTGGAGCTAATTGAAGGAATCGATCGGGGCGATGTCCGATCAATGGCTTCCGAAATGCTTCATCGAGTCGGTTTGAGCGACGCAATCAATCGGTTTCCACGCCAACTTTCCGGTGGCATGAAGATGCGAGTGTCGATTGCACGCGCGCTTGTCACCAAACCATGCGTGTTGCTGTTGGATGAACCTTTTGCGGCACTCGACGATATGCTCCGTTCAAGACTGGGTGAACTGCTGCTCGACCTTTGGAACGACCAACGCTTCACGGCGGTAATGGTGACTCACAACATTGGCGAATCCCTATTGTTGTCACACTGGATCGCGGTGATGAGTTCTGGGCGAGTCACGCACGTCATCGAAAACCCGCTGCCGCGACCGCGAAACGAAGATCTTCGTGGGAGCGCGGAATTTGGTCGGTTTTACAGTCAAATCAACCGATCGCTGAGGGGTCAGTCGTGAACGATCGACCGCAACGATGGGATGTCGCGGAACTCGTTTCTGGAAGCAGTTTTGCGTCGTTGATTGCGGTTACCGGGATTGCCGTTTGGTATGCAGTCATCGGGTGCTTTGATTTGCCAAAGGCTCTGCTTCCAACTCCGGTGCAATGCGTTGTGGCGGCAATCGAGAACGGGCCGGCCCTGATACGAGGAACGATCTCGACGGGTTTCGCGGCGACCGTTGGATTGTTGTCCGCGATCGTATTGGGAACGCTGATTGCGATCGCGTTCAGCTTGTCTCGGATGCTGCGATTGGCGTTCTTTCCGTACATCATCTTGTTGCAAACCGTTCCGATCGTTGCGATCGCGCCGCTGCTGATCATTTGGAGCGGCTATACGTTTCGGACGGTGGTCATTGTGACGGTGATCGTGTGCTTGTTTCCGATCGTCAACAGCGTCACGCAAGGGCTGTTGGCGATCGACCGAGACTCATCCGACTTGTTCCGAATTTACGGAGCCGGTCGCTGGAAACGACTCACAAAACTTCAGATACCTTCCGCCATCAGCCATCTGATGCTCGGTGCGAAGACTAGCAGCGGGCTGGCGGTGATCGGTGCGATCGTGGCGGAGTTCTTCGTCGGCAATGGAACCAGTTACGACGGATTGGGAACGCTGATGACCGGTTGGCAGGCGCTGACGAAAACCGACGCTTTGATCGCGGCGCTATTCGCGTCGGCTTGGCTCGGCATGTCACTGTTCGGATCAGTTCAACTTGTTTCGTCGACTCTACTGAGGCGTTGGACAGCGCATTGACGGGTACACGCATTGACGGCCGGCAATCATACTGTCGGAATACCCAAGCCCACTGAGTGAAAGTAATGATCAAGATGTTTTTGCGCCGGAGTTTGCCGTTCGCGTGGCTCGCGGGGATTGTTTTCGTGTTGACGGTCGGTTGTGGAAAATCCCGCGACCAAATGAGTTCTGTCGGCGACGACGCCTCGACGAAGCCGGTCGCCGTTCAACTGAATTGGTATCCCGAGTCCGAACATGGTGGCGTCTATCAAGCCGCCGCGGATGGAACTTACGAAACAGTCGGATTGCGCGTCGATATTCGTCCTGGCGGTCGCGCGACTCCGGTGGCACCCGAACTTGAACTCGGGCGGGTTCAATTCGCCATTGCCAACGCAGACGATGTCGTCATCTTTCGCCGCGAGGGATTGGACATTGTTGCGGTCATGGCGGTCATGCAGAACAGCCCACGTTGCATTTTGGTTCGCGAGGACAGCGGCGTCACCGATTTCAATGGACTTGCGGGCATGACGCTTCAGCGACAAACCGGACGCACGTTCTTGGCCTACATGCGGTCCAAAGGAATTCTCGACAATGTTACCGAAGTGCCCTATCACGGCAGCGTCTCGTCGTTGGTCGCCGATCCCAAGATTGCGATTCAGGCGTACTCGTTCGCCGAACCGCTGCTAGCCCAGCAGCAAGGTGTTGAAGTTCGCACATTGATGGTCAGCGATCTCGGCTGGAATCCGTATTCGAGTGTCGTGATCACGTCGGGAAAACTGATTCGCCAGCAGCCTGAAATGGTTCAGACATTTGTTCAGGCAACTCGTCGCGGTTGGCAGAACTATCTCGTCGACCCGACCGACGGGAACGCTGCGATTTTGGCGGCGAATGAGCACGGTATGACCGCCGAAGCACTCGCGTTTGGTATCGACGGGCTTCGGCCATTGGCCTTACCCGACGGTATGGGGCCGGATCAACTGGGCGAGATGTCGCTTGATCGTTGGACGACTTTAGTCAACCAAATGGATGAACTCGAACCGTCATCAGCGGGCAAGGTCAAGCCGCTAGATTGCTTCACCACGCAGTTTTCGAGTCCGTGATACGTTACGCTCCTCGTATGAACTCAAACGATCACGAAAGCGGACAATTCGACCGTGAGCTGCCGCCATTGCCATCGGAACAATTGGCGATGGATCACATCGCTGAAACCTCAAACGAGGCACCGACAAACTGTCTCGTCATGTCGCCGGGGCGAGGTCAAACGGCTTGGCTGATCGAGCGACTTTACCCGGATGCGAACATTGTTAGTTGGTTCGTCGATTCGCATCGCGCCGCGGAAGCCGAGCGGGCGGCCAAAAATGTTGGCAGTCGCGTCACGATAACTTGCCACCACGATTTACCGGACGCTTCGCTCGATTTGGCAGTTTTGCCGGTGCTGAGAACGGGTGAAGCGGAGATGAATCGCGATCTGTTGCAGCAGGCTTATCAGCGACTGCGGATCGGCGGGCGAATGGTGGCGTCGGTCAATGCACCCAAGGACCACTGGTTGCTCGCGCAAATGCAGCAACTCTTTGCGAAGGTCAATTGTCACTCGTCGCCGTTGGGTTGGTTGTATATCGGCCGCAAACAAACCGAGTTGAAAAAGGTTCGCAACTTTGACTCGCAAATCGATTTTCCAGTAGATGAACGGATAATAACAACGTTTTCGAGACCGTCCGTATTCTCGCATCGTTCGATCGATACCGCCGCGCGGGTGATGATTCGCCAAGTGGCGATTCCCGAAGGCGTCAATGTTCTTGAACTCGGTTGCGGCAACGGTGGTGTCGCGCTTGCTGCCGCCGCTCGTTCGGTTTCCGGAACCGTCTACGCGGTTGACTCCAATGCCCGCGCGGTCCAGTGCACTCGTCGTGCGATGCAGGTCAACAAGATCGAGAATATGGTCGTAATGCTCAATCACGACGGCAACCTTGGCGAGATTCAGCGATGCGACATCGCTTTGTTGAACCCGCCCTACTACGGTGACTTCGCGATCGCCGAGCATTTCGTCAACACTGCGGCAAAGTATCTTTGCGTCGGCGGCAAGGTTTGGGCGATCACCAAGCAAGCCGAGAAGTATCACGATCGCGAATGGTCGGGCTTGCTATTTCACGAAGCGACGAAGTCTCAAGGATACGATCTGATTTGCTACCGAAAACTGTAACCTGTTATCGACCTTCGCGAAGCCGATAGCCAAGCAGATCGTCGAGTTCAGGTTCGGCTTCGATCGCCTTGACTGTTCTTTCGATGTCATACGAGACTCGTCGAAATTCGATACGATCGGGTGAGTGAATCACGTAGCAACTTCGCGGGTCTCCGTCGCGAGGTTGTCCAACGCTGCCGACGTTGACCAGCATCCGCTGATTCTTGTCAGAGACGAGGTAGCCGTTGCCGGTATCGATCGGTCGAATGAAACGAAGATCATTCGTAAAGATCCCGGGAACGTGAGTGTGGCCCTGGAAGCAAAGATGTTTGACCAGCGAGAACAGCTTCTCCATCTTCTTGATATTTTGCGTGTCCTCGGGAAACACGTATTCGTTGGTCGGGCTGCGAGGCGATCCGTGAACAAACATCAAGTCGCCCTCGTCAACCATGCGTGGCAACGAGCACAGGTACTGCATTCTTCGCCGACTGGCCTCGGGACCGTCGCCACCACACTCAATTTGCGACCGCGTCCAGAAGATCGCTTGTTCGGCAGCGATGTTGAAGCCTTCGGGGTCGAAGAGTGCGCTGCTGTCGTGATTTCCCAAGACGCAGAATTCAAACTCCATGACTTGGTCGAGGCACTGACATGGCGCCGGGCCATAACCGATCACGTCGCCGAGGCAAACGATGCGGTCAACTTTCTGACCGCGAACATCCTCCAGAACGGATTCGAGCGCGGACAGATTGCCGTGGATGTCGCTAAGGATCGCGGTGCGTGTCACAGGCGTAGGCGGTACGGAGCGATGGATGACGTCGGGAGTTTAGCGGCCATGCTTCAAGCGATCGCCCAATGCGTCGGATAAGTCGGGAATCTTGTAAATCTTGTTCGCCGTCTTATCACGATCATAGTCGATTCGCCGATAGGTGATCGTGTTTGCGTCGGTATCGAGGATGACGTAGCAGGATCGATTGTTGTCATCGCGGGGCTGACCGACGCTGCCCACATTCACCATGACTTTTTCACGCCCGAGTTTGTAGACGTGATCACACTCCTCCGGCGAAATGAATTCGCATTCAGTCGTGAAGATGCCGGGTAGGTGAGTGTGCCCCATGAAGCAAATGTGTTCGACCTTGCCGAACAAGATTTCCATTTTGCGCGTGTCGAAGACGTATTCAGGGAAGACGTACTCGTTGGTTGGATCGCGCGGCGATCCGTGTACGAACTTCAAGTCGCCTTCGTCAATTTGACGTGGCAACTCACCGAGAAAATCCCAGCGTTTGTTGACTTGAGCTGTAGAGCCCGGCCCATTGTCGAGTTGGTCGCGTGTCCAGTAAATCGCCTGCAAGGCCATGGGATTGAAACCATCAGGATCGAACAGCGCCGCTTGGTCGTGGTTGCCCAGAATGGTTGCCTTGCTGCGGCTAATCACCAAGTCAAGGCACTCGCATGGATTCGGCCCGTAGCCGATGATGTCACCAAGGCAATAAATTTCGCCGACGGACATCGCTTCGATATCAGCGAGCACTGCCTCGAGAGCTTCGAGGTTGCCGTGGATGTCGCTAATCAACGCTCGCTTCACCGGTGAATTCCCGAGGTGTTCAGTAGATAAAGTGCCAATCGGATATTGTAAGGTCAACCAAAAATTCACGGCAATCCCATGACGTTTGACCCAAACCGCGACCTCGGCAATGGAAAGCATACCTTGCAACTCGCCATCGAGACGACCGGTAGAGGTGGGTCGGTAGCTGTTTTTTCAAGGGAACAACTCCTGCAATCGTTTCCGCTCGATTCGCAGCGTCGATCCGCCGCGACTCTGGCACCGGCAATCGCCAACATTCTTGACCAACTTCGTACCAACGGCCAAACCATCGAATTTGTGTCAGTCGCCTGCGGGCCGGGTTCGTTCACCGGCTTGCGGATCGGCATCACAACCGCCAAGACGCTCAGTTTTGCACTCGGTCTACCGCTCGTCGCGGTTGATTCGCTTGCGGCGATCGCCGCAAGCAGTTTTTATTGTGCCGAAAATGCCAGATCAGTTGTGGTGGCGATCGACGCCTATCGAGGCCAAGTTTTTCGTGGTCATTTTGATCGCTCGGATCTGTTGCCGCCGATCGACGACATCCCAGAATCCTGGTCGCCCCAACCCGATCTTGTTTCAGTCCAAGCAGCATTGGTGTTCCAGAATGAACTTGCCGAGCAACCAGAATCTCATCGTTTCGCAGGTGATTCAAAAATTTTTCAGACCCGTCCGTCGCAATGGATCGAAACCGGATGCGATGCGATCGGCGTCGGTCTGATCGGCGCTCGTGCGGCGAAGCGTGGGCTGTTCGTCGATCCGCTCAAGCTGGTGCCCCGCTATTTGAAGGTTAGCGCAGCGGAGGAGAATGCTTCGCGTATTTGACCGATGTGATGCGGTCGCTCATCCGATGGTAGGCACTGCAGAGTGGAGCGATGCATGGCGGGTTTCTGCCGGCGCCGTGCCATGCATCGCTCCGCTCTGCAGTGCCTACTCGACGACGCGAATGTTTGAGTTGGCCGTATTGCTAGTTCGACGGCGCGGTTCGCGCGACGACGCGATGGAAATGCAAATAAACTTCGCGATCAACGACTCGGCGGACACCTTCCACTAGACATTCGGGCTCGTTCTCGCACTGGCCTTGTTCGATGATTCGTTCAATCGGTGTTCCCGGCGCGACTGAAAAGGTGCGTTGGTTGATCGTTTGATTGCCCGCGTCGAGTTCCGGAATGATGAAGTGGCAAGTTGCACCGAACGTCAACATGCGTGCTGCGAAGGCATCTTGATACGGTCGGAAACCGGGAAAGCCGGGCAGCAAGCCATGATGCAAATTGATGATGCGTCCGCCCGCGAATTGCCAGCATGTCGACGGCGGCAAAACCCGCATGTATCTGGCCAAGACCACATAATCAACGTCGAACTCATCGAGCACCGCGACCATTTCGGCGTCGTCGGCAACTCCGTCGTGGTTGCCGATCATCCGAAAGGGGACATCGAATTCGGCTGCCAACTTTGACAACTTCTTGCGATTGGAAATCAGCACGGCGGCTTCCGCGGCGATGGTTCCATCGGCGATCGCCGCCAAAACCTCGCGAGGCGTGTGCTCGATAAAAGTGCCGCAGATCGCTAATCGTGGTTTGGCCTTTTCGCTGCGCTGGCTGCTCCAGACCCGAATCGCCAGCTTGGTGTGCTGGCCGATTTGCCGCATCGCGCGGACCAGCGGCTCGTATTCCAAAGGCGGGATGTCGATGCGGCAGATCATCGCGAACAGATGCTCCTCGTCATGATCGTACATCTGGATCTCGGCGATCCTCGCCCCGCGACCAGTGACGTGGTGAATGATCGGGTCCGCCAAGCCGACATTATCGGGTCCCAGAGCGGTGATGACGACTTCCACGATGCAGGGTTCCAAGTTTGAACGCAAAAATTCATTGCAATGCTGAACCGCGGGCCATCGTCCCGGGCTCAGAACACGTCAGTATTCTCTGTGGGGGCATTTTTGCCGACCCCCAGCTTTGTTACCGTCTGGGTTAACTCCAACTACGATTGGATGCGGATTACCGAAAGGCCCGCCAGTACTCGCCCCGGATGCCATCATGTCGATCGGACCACTGCCCACAAAACGTCGCCGTCGAGACTATCCGAAATCGGAAAACCTCTGCGAACACTGCACCGCCAAGTGCTGTCACTATTTCGCGCTCGCAATCGATGAACCCGAAGTTCGCAAAGATTTCGACTTCATGCGATGGTACCTGCTGCACGATCGGGCCACCCTTTTTGCCGAGGGCGAGACTTGGTATTTGCTGGTTCACACGACCTGCAAACACTTGCGTGACGACAACATGTGCGGCATCTACGAAACTCGTCCTCAGATTTGTCGGGAATACACAACCGCCGAATGTGAATTCGAGGACGACTGGTGCTACGAAAAGTACTTCGAAAGTGCTGAACAGATCGACGAGTATGCCGACGCGTTGTTCGGCCCTCAATTCCCCGAATCCGACCGAAAACCAGAGCACTCGATTCGCAGCCGCAAACCTTCCAGCCTCCCCATCGCATGACGCTGATTCAACCACGCACGCTCAAAGGGTTTCGCGATTACTTGCCCGCGGTCATGATCCCGCGCGAGCAGATGATGCAGACAGCGCGAACCGTGTTTCGATCGTTCGGGTTCGCGCCGATCGACACACCCGCGCTCGAGTATCTGGAAATCTTATCGGGCAAAGGCAGCGACGAAACCGATCGCCAAATCTATCGCTTCAAAGACAACGGTGGTCGTGATGTCGGCATGCGTTTCGACTTGACCGTACCGCTTGCGCGGTTCGCCGCCCAGCACATCGGCTCACTCGGGACGCCGTTCAAACGATATCACATCGCGCCCGTTTGGCGTGGCGAGAATCCCCAAGCCGGTCGCTATCGCGAGTTTGTGCAGTGCGATTTTGACACGATCGGAACGCTGTCGGTGCTGGCCGATATCGAAGCGGTCGCTGTCATCAATCAGTTGCTCGAATCGATCGGCTTTGATCGGTTCACCATCAGCATCAACAATCGCACGATCCTGAGCGGATTGCTCGAGCAATTCGGGCTCGCCGATAAGTCGGTTCCGGTTTTGCGCACGCTCGACAAGCTGACCAAGATCGGTCGCGATGCGACTCACGAAGAAATGTGCCGCGTTGCCGAAATATCCGATCAACAAGCCGACGCGGTTCTATCGCTCGCACAGTGTGATGGAGACGCGGAAACGGTGCTCGCACAGTTACCCGAGATCACCGGTGGCAACGAACTTGCCGCAGCGGGGATTTTTCGGCTGACCGAGATCTATCGGGGCGCGATCGCGTCGGGCGTACCGCCGAGGCGGCTGAAAATCGATGCTTCGATCGCGCGCGGCCTCGATTACTACACCGGCGTCATCTTTGAAACGACGCTCGACGACTTGCCCGGTATCGGCAGCATTTGCAGCGGCGGCCGTTACGACAACCTGGCCGGTCTCTACACCAAACAGCATCTGCCCGGCATCGGCGCTTCACTCGGCCTCGATCGATTGCTGGCGGCAATGGAACAGTTGAATCTGCTGCCCGAATCGCAAACACCGGCGCCGGTGTTTGTCGCGTACTTCGATGAAGCCCATCGTGATGACTACTTGAAGATGGCGTCTAACTTGCGAGCCGCGGGCATTGGGACCGAGGTTTACCCGGAAGCCAAGAAGTTGGGGGCCCAGTTGAAATATGCCGAGAGCCGCGGTTTCACCGCCGCGATCGTGGCGGGCGGAAATGAGTGGAGTCAGTCGCGATGCCAAGTGAAGACATTGGCAACGAAAGAAAGTCTCGAGTGCGAATACAGTCACAAAGATCCATCGCAACTGGTCTCGGCGATCAAGTCGTTAATCTCTTAAAACGACGAGCCGACAAAAATTTGCCTGCTGGACGCGGCCGATAGCCTAGCGTGCGAACACACGTTCGTATTCCGCTTGTGCGAGGTGCTCCAGCTGCCCATCAAGAAGCTGTATCGCCATTTGGTAGCTCATTCGCGATGCCGATGTGTTGCCAACACGGTACATCGCGCGGGCATGACGGACCAAGGCTTTCCCCTCTTCACTCCGATCAGTTTTTCTCGCTAAATCGTTGGTCGCCGCCACGTGCTGCGGTGAACCAGCAAGCAACTGGCGATCGATCGCTTGGTGATCGATGATCGTAGCGCTAATCGATGTACCGGAGTGCGATGCGATTCCACCGATGCCTCGACGACCACTGCGTCCGCTCGCCGAACGTGAAACGCCGCCCAAGTACGCACCGCCGGAATCCGGAACCAAGACGCTGCCCGAATAGGAGAACGTGTGGATCGATGGAAGTTGCACGACCTGAGCAAAAACAGGAAATTGAAGCGCGGCGGCAAACAACACCGCCAAAAAAATCTGCTTCGATCGTGACATATTCAGCTTTCTACTTTGACTTTCGCTTATCCGCAAACTCGGCGTTGAACTTATCGACTTTGCCTCGCACCACTGCTTGGCAATAACCGGCATTCGGATTCAGCCGGTAGTAGTCCTGGTGGTACTCTTCGGCCGGATAGAACTTGCTGGCCTCTTCAAGCAAAGTCACGATCGGACCGGGCAACTTTCCCGATGCGTTGAGTTGTGCGATGTAGGCTTCGGCGATCGTCTTCTGATGATCGTCATGGTAAAAAATCGAACTGCGGTATTGAGGTCCGCTGTCGCCACCTTGGCGGTTGAGCGTCGTCGGATCGTGCGTTTTGAAAAATACTCCCAGAAGGTCTTCGAACTTTACCTTTTTCGGGTCGTAATGAATCTCGACGGCCTCGGCATGGCCCGTTCGTGCACCGCAGACTTGTTCATAGGTTGGGTTGGGCACTTGACCACCGATGTATCCGGAAACGACATCTTCAACACCTTCCATGCCTTCAAAAACCGCCTCGGTACACCAAAAACAACCACCGGCGAGCGTGGCAACGGCGTGATCGGAATCTTTGGCGTCGGTCACAGTAGGTTCTCCGGGGTTCGCTTGGGCTTGATACGCATGAAACACGCCGAACGAGATCGCTAGGCCGGCCATCATCGCGGTTGCGAAGCGGCGAGTGAATCGGGGCTGGACGGATTTATCGTTCAACATGAGGCTCTTCGGTTGGGGCATGATTCATTGTCACCGTATGATTTTTATTCCGCTTCCCCATTCTACGCCGCTGTCCACCGGGGGTTGCAAGCTCAAATGAGATTGATCCACTGTGCGGCTATGGAAGCGCATTTTGACTACCCGCACACCGTCACGCTCGATGAGATCGATGCTCAGGGGCACGTACACAACTTACGCTATCTACAGTGGACCTTGTGGGCGGCCGGGGCACATACGTCGGCGATCGGATTTGATGCAAAAGCGGCGTTAGAAGCTGGTTTTGGATGGGTCGTCCGTAATCATGACATAACCTACAAAGCGGCCGCGCTGGCCGGGAACGAAGTGGTCATACGAACTTGGGTCAGCGAAATCGACCGATTCTCATCGCGCCGACAATCCATCGTCGCCCGTCCGACCGATCGAACTGTACTGGCTCGAATCGAGACACGTTGGGTTTACGTCGATTTGCGAGTTCACAAAGTCGTGCCGATTCCGATCGACGCGGCATCCGGACTGACGCTTTGCCCGTCGTCACCGGGGCTGCCTTGGCAGTGAGCGAAACGTGGAAAACTATGAATTCGAAACGCGAAATTCGCGGCGAAAGATGCTGGCTCGGTTTCTGCAGCTAGTTGGCGTGGTCACATTGTTGGCATTTTTCGCGGCAGTGATGCCCGAGAAATGGATTGTCGAGATTGCCGAAGAACTCGGTTTTGACCCGTTCCCCGATTCGACGCTGACGTTCTACTTGGCTCGCAATTTGTCGTTACTGTACGGCTTCGTCGGCGTGTTACTGTTAGCGATCGCGCGCGACCTGGATCGATACATGCCGTTGGTCCGAGTGCTCGCAATTTGCACGGTCATTTTCGGTGCGGGCCAGTTGTTGGTCGATGAGTTGGCCGGATTGCCGATTGGGTGGTCGCTGGTCGAATCGCTGTCGACCATCGCCGGTGGATTGCTGATGGGTTGGTTGGAACGGCGAAGTCGATAGGATATCGCGGTTCCGTCACCGTTCCCTTTTGCAAGTATTGCGATGAATCCGCCTCCCGCCCATGGTCGACCGACCGCACCGCTGCCCGAACCGTCCGCGATACCGGAAAATGGCTGGCACGTCGGACACTTCTTCTATCGATTTCGCCGCGACGTGTTGGACGGGCCACTTCCCGAGTCCCTGCAGCGACAATTTCACGACGCGCTCCATCCAGCCGATGACGTTCGGCCCGAACGGATCGCGACGTATTGGACCAGCGGCCATCGCGCCGACTTCGCCGTGATGCTAATGGATCCCGACCCCGCCAAGGTTGACGCGGTTCATCAGTCGATCATGGCTCCCGGCGCCGGTCGCTACATCGAACCGGCGTGGTCGTTTGTATCGATGAGCGAGGTGAGTGAATACGTTCCGACAATCGATGAATTCAAACGTCGCCTTGTTGCCGGCGGTGAAATCGCGGACTCACCCGAAGTCGCCGCGAAAGTGGGCGCTTACGAGCGCCGATTGCCGATGATGAACGAACAGCGACTCAGGCCCGAGTTTCCGACTTGGCCGTCGGTATGTTTTTATCCGATGAACAAGAGTCGCATCGTCGGCGCGAACTGGTTCAGTGAACCCTTCAGCCGGCGTAACGCAATGATGGCCGAACATGCGCAAAGCGGAATGGCGTTCGCCGGAAAAGTCAGCCAACTCATTTCAGTCGGCGTCGGACTCGATGACTGGGAATGGATGGTGACGCTGTGGGGTCGCAATCCGGAATATTTGAAAGAGATCGTCTACAAAATGCGATTCGACGAGGCGAGCGCGAAGTATGCCGAGTTCGGTCCGTTCTACGTCGGCTATGCCGCGGGTGCGAACGAGATTCTTTCGCACTGCAAACTTGCCTAGGATCGTGCGGAAAATAAGTGTCTGACCCCAATTGTGCGAAGCACCCGAAGGGCCGGTTCCCGGCAAATGGGGTCAGACACTTTTTTCCGCCCATTGCTTAAGGCTGATCGCCAGGGACGTCCTGAGTTAACCGTCGATAGGCTTCCTCGTATTTGGATTTGGTCTTCGCGATGATTTCAGGCGGCAGCGCTGGTGGATCCGACTGCTTGTCCCAACCGCAGGTGGACAGCCACTCGCGGACAAACTGCTTGTCGAAAGAGGGCTGCGGTCGACCGGGCTGGTAGGTATCGGCAGCCCAAAATCGACTGCTATCTGGCGTCAGTACTTCGTCGATCAAAACCAGTTCGTCACCCACCATGCCGAATTCAAATTTAGTGTCGGCTATGATGACCCCATGTTGTTCGGCATGCTCGCAGGCCGCTTTATAGACCCGCAAACTCTTATCACGAAGCTGCTCCGCCAAGTCGCGACCGATATCCGCGATCAGGCGATCGAAGGACACGTTCTCGTCGTGACCCTCTTCCGCTTTGGTGGCCGGCGTGAAGATGGGCGCGGGCAATCGGTCACATTGTTTCAATCCCTGCGGCAGTTCGATTCCGCACACCTGACCGGTCAGTTCATACTCGCGCAGTCCGCTGCCTTCTAAGTATCCTCGCACCACGCATTCGAACGGAACGACTGCGGCTTTCTCGGTCACCATGACTCGACCAACCAACGGTGACGTGTCGAACTGATTGGACAGCGAAGGAGGCACTTCGCAGGAGATCAAATGATGACGCACACCCAGTCTGGCGAACCAAAACTCGCTGGTCGCCGTCAGGATGCGACCTTTGTCGGGAATGCCGCTTGGAAGGATAAAATCGAATGCACTGATTCGATCGGTGCTAACGATCAGCAACGTGTCGCCCAGATCGTAGACATCGCGAACTTTGCCGCTTCGGCGTGGTAGCGGTAGATGCGTTCGCAACAGCGCGCCGGCATCATCGAATTGATACAGCATCTTCGAGAAGGTTTGGGAGGTAGTGGGAGGGCGAAGGCGAGACGACAAGGTCGAGATGTAATTGTCAGTTGGTACTTGTCTGGTCGCAATTGCCCGAGCCAGCGATTATGTTAAGGGCTCTTCGTCGATCCAGCTTATCAACTCCGGCAAACCAGCATGGGGCAGTTCCACTACGATGTCCCCGAAGCGGCGAGTGACTTCATTGCCAAGTCGCTGTGGAGCGATGCGTACATTTGCGGCATCGAAGGCGTTCCGTTCGAGTCCGAGAATCGCTTCGACGGATCGCGTCTGACCATCAACCGCCCCGGTATCGACGCTTCCGGCAAGTTGTTCCTGGCATGTCAGATCCCCGGCTTTGGTTATCGAACGCTCAGCACTTGCAGTCTCCGTCCGCCCGGCAACGATGCTCACTTGTTGCCGTTGGAGCTGGCGCGGAGCAGTTGCTACCGCGCTCGTGTGCAATCCGACAGTTGGCAGCGTGCTGGACTGTGCCTCACACCTCAATTTGTTGAACTGCTCGGCGAGGGTACCGAAGAGTTCTTGGATGCCGCCGGTCGACGAGCCGATCCGAATCGCAGTAGCGAAGCGGCGATCAAAGCCATCGATTTGCTCGAGCGGGCGATCAATGATTTGGGTGAAGCCTATTCCGTTCAATCCATCGCCTTTCGCAAACAACGCGAACCCCACATCGGCACATTGTTGGCTGGGTCGCTGATCGGCCCGTCGCCCAAGTCCGACGATCAGTTGGATTTGTTCACCGGCGCATTCAACGCCGCGTCCGTGCGACTGAATTGGGCCGACATTGAAACGGATTCCGGTCGATTCGATTTCGAGCCTGCCGAAGCATCGATTCGAGCTTTGTCGAGCCGTGGCATGCGCATCATCGGCGGACCGCTTATCGATTTTCGCGAACGGTTGATGCCACACTGGCTGTACCTGATCGAAGACAACTTTGAATCCATGTTGCAGGCGGTGACTCACTACGTCGAAAAAACGGTGACGCATTTTCGCGGCAGCATTCAGCTTTGGAATTGCGCGTGCGGTCTCAATACGACGGGGCCGCTGACGTTGGACGACGAACAGGCGATGCGATTGGCGCTGGAAATTTTGGCGACGGTTCGTCGAACGGATCCCAACACACCCGCGATCATGTCGTTCGATCAACCGTTCGGCGAATACATGTCCAAGGATCGCGAGGCGATTTCACCGCTTCATTTCGCCGATGCGTTGGTCCGAACGGGTTTGCAGATGGCCGGCATCGGATTGGAGTTTCGCGTCAACTACCGCAATGCCAGTACGCTGCCGCGATCAGCCGTTGACTTCGGCATGATGATAGACCGCTGGGCGACGCTCGGCATGCCGATGCTAGTGCAGATATCGGTGCCAGGCGGCATCGGAATCGACGGGAACGCTCAATCACCAACCGACGTGTTGCAGTACGATGCTCAAACCAGTGACCCGGCCGCTGAACAGCTTCGCATTGCCGGCCCGATGATCCGCACTCTGCTGGCGAAACATATCGTCCACGGCATCGTTTGGGACGGTTGGAGCGATGTCGATCCGCACGTGACGAGCCATAGCGGTGTGATCGATGCGGACGGAAATCCGAGACCGATATTGGCGTATTTGACTCGGCTGCGCAAAGAGTTTTTGGCGTAGCCATCTGCGTCAACGAAAATCGTAAACAGCTTTCGCGAACTTGTGCTACTTCGCAAACTGTTCCGAATCCTGTTCAGCTACCGACGCGTCGAGGCCACCGTCGTGTAGGACTACCCGATAGCGAAAACGTAGCTGCGATCCTTTCTTCAGAAGGTAGCCATCTGTCTTTTTTTCACCCGTGAAGTGATAAACGCCGAACGGGTTCGCGGCAAACAAACCGTAGGTACGAACGTGCCATCGACATGGGTAACCGTAGTTGGACGGATGGTCGTGAATTGTAATCCCAACTGTCTTGTCACCGACCGGCCCTGAGTAGTCGACCCACGAAGATTTCTTTCCCCACGCATCATCGTTGGTCAGTCCTTCCGCCGACCTGATGACCCCACCCAGTTTCGCATCGACCTTCATCGTTCCCGGAACTCGAAGCCCGAACGTTCCTTCTTTGGTGTCGCCGAAATGAACATCACTGACATCGGCTTTCAGCAGCACGTCGACATCGATGATGCGGCGATCGCGGGACTTAAAAAACGTGAATCGCCGCGTGTCGGACATCACTTTGGATCCGTCTGGTGCTAACCAGTCGTTATCGGTTTGGATCACGGCAGCACCGTTCGGATCCACCGCGGCGGTCCCGCCGCGCTGAACAATGTCGCCTTGGTTCTTGATCTCGTCGGCCCAAAAATCGATCTCATTGAGCTCCCCGTGCGTGAACCACATCGACCGATGATGCGGATGATCTTTCGCCTCGGTGGGCAGCGCGTCCTCAATGGGATAGCGGCGAGTCATTTCTTCGCCGCTGGGGCCGATGATCGGAAAAACGACCGGCTTGCCGTGGCTGTCAACCAAGTAGCCACCAACCAATTGGTCGCCGTCGAAAATTCGCCAGCCCGCCGGTACGGTCGTTTCCTCGACCCGAGTTTGCGAAAAAACCGGCCCGACCGATGCGACGAGTATTCCGAGTGCCGACCAACGTGCTAACGCCTGACGCATTGCATTACCTGTTTACGGGTTTGTCGTCTATCATAATGTGGGTAGAACGGAGCTACCGTTCCCCTTTCTCAGAAACAGCAAGTCGATGCAAATTCACGGACAGTTCGGTGCAAAGATCGCCGCTTTCGCGCTCATCTTAATCGCAATTGCTGCGTCACCGGCAACTGCCCAGCAGAAAAAGAAGCCGCCATCCAAACCCACGCCCGCCCGAGTCAATCTGCCGGCAAGCGTTCGCGAATCGAAATCAGTCGATATGGATGTCGCACAAGTTCGGGAAAGTTCACGGTCGTCGGTCGCGTCCGCCGCCGATCGCTTGGATTTGTTGGTGGAAGATCAGTTGCGAGCGAAAAGCATTTCGCCAAACGCGATCGCGACGGACGTGGTTTTTTTGAGGCGCGTCTACTTAGATGTTGCCGGATGCATCCCGACGTTGGCCGAAGCAACCGAATTTTTGTCTTCTGCGGATTCTGAGAAACGAGAACGGTTGATCGATCGGCTGTTGGGCAGCCCTGATTACGTCAGCAACATGTACAACTTTTGGGCCGACACGTTGCGATTGGTCGAGCGACCGCAGCCAAACATCGTTGCTGACCCGTACCTCGGATACGTCAAAGATTCGATCCGGACGAACAAGAAGTACAACGCTTGGGTTTACGAGATGTTAACGGCCGACGGAAAGATGTGGGAAAACCCCGCCGTCGGTTTTCAACTGCGCGACGACGGCATGAAACTTCCTTACGTCGACAACACGGTGCGTGTTTTTCTGGGGACGCAAATCGGATGTGCGCAGTGTCACGATCATCCGTTTGACCAGTGGACTCAGTATCAGTTTTATCAGCTCGCGGCGTTCACGGCAGGCACACAAACACGCATGTCCCGAGGTGATCCGGGATTCGAGAAACAGAATCCGGCGAACGAATTGATCAACGAAGCGAAGCAGAAGTACGACAAGGGCAAAGTGCCCGGCCCGTTTCAACGACTCGCTCGCGCGAATACTTACACCGTTCGCGAAAAGCAAGCGAAACTTCGATTGCCGCACGACTATGCCTATGAAGACGCGAAACCAAATCAAGTCGTTGCACCGGAAGTACTGTGGGGCGAGATTCCGACGTCGGCGGCAAAGAGTTCCCCTCGTGAACAGTTCGCTGCTTGGCTGACCAGTGCCGAAAACGAACAGTTCTCCAAGACAATCGCCAACCGACTATGGAAGCGATTTTTGGGAATCGGATTGGTCGAACCGATCGACGATTTTCGTGATGAGAACGCATGCACGAATGAACCGCTGATGAAATTTCTGAGCACCGAAATCGTTCGTAGCGATTTTGACTTGAAGGAGTTCATCCGGATGATTCTGTACAGCAAGACTTATCAGCGTGAGGCGAGTGACTATGAGATCACCAGCGGTGACCAGTACTATTTTCCGGGGCCCACCGTTCGTCGTTTGACGGCCGAGCAGGTGTGGGACTCGATACTGACGTTGGCTGTCGCCAATCCCTGGCCATTTCAGCGATTGACGGCCAGCGAAATGGCTCCCGTGATGGAAGTGGATTTCACCGAGACGAACTATGAAGCTTTTCGCAAACAGAGCGAACGGTTCGGGGAAACCTATTTCGACAACTTTTACGTTCGGTCACTTAACAAGCACGCCTACCAAGGCAATGTGCTGGCGCGGGCCAGCGAATTGCCGTCACCGGTGCCTGCCGACCACTTCTTGCGCCAATTCGGCCAAGGCGATCGCGAGACCATCAACTGCGCCCAAACCGACGCGACGGTGCCGCAAATTTTGGCAATGTTCAACGGCCCGATCACGCACGTGATGTTGGAAAACGGGTCCGCGATCGTGGACAGCATCCTATCGATCGATGGCACGCGCGATCGCATCGAAGCGATCTTCATCAGCGTGCTCAGTCGCCCACCGAGCCCCGCCGATCGACGCGTCGCCGCCCTGGAATTGGGCAAGACCAAGGCGGATGGTGTCGGATACGGAAACATCATTTGGGCTCTTTTGAACACCCGAGAATTTCTGTTCGTTCAGTAGGCTTCTCACTCTCTTTCCCAACGCACTGACTATGTCGATCACCGAATTCACCGCCGATGACCGTCGCGATTTCATGAAGACCGTCGCACGGCAAACGCTCGGCGTTTCGTTCGGTGGATCGATCGCCGCGCGGGGACTGTTTGGTGAAGCGCACGCGGCGCCCGTCATCGCGGCTGGCAAAGCAAAGCACGTGATCTACTTGTTCATGGACGGCGCGATGTCGCACTTGGACACCTTCGATCCAAAGGTCGCTGTCGAGGAAGCGGGCGAGACGAAGGCGACGCAAACTCGCGTCCCCGGAATGATGTTCAGCGAGCGATTTCCAAAGTTGTCTTACTTGGCCGGCGCGATCGCCGTCGTCCGATCGCTCAGCACCGAGACCGGCGATCATGAACAGGGCCGCTACGCGATGCGAACGGCCTACAAGAAACTCAATAGCATCCAGCATCCAGCGATGGGAGCCTGGATGGTCGCGGAAAAAGGACGGCTGAACCCCGATTTGCCGGGCAACTATCTGATCGGATCGAGCAACCGGCACCCCGGTGCCGGTTTCCTGGAACCGTCGCTGTCGCCGGTTCCGATCGCCAACGCGGCTGCCGGATTGCAGAACACGACGCTGCCGAAATATCTGCCATCGGATCTGTTTGGTCGCCGGTTGGCGTTGGCCAGCAAGTTTGACGACGAGTTTCAAGCGAAGCGAAAGAACTTGAATGTTGATGCTTACAACCAGCTCTACTTGGAAGCCCGCCGGCTGATGGGCAGCGAGCACTTGAAGGTGTTCAACATCAACGAGGAATCCGACGCCGTCCGCGAAGCCTACGGCAAGAATCAAATTGGTCAAGCGTGTCTTCTGTCACGTCGTTTAGTTCAAGGCGGCGCCAGATTCGTCGAGGTCAGTTTCGGTGGCTGGGACATGCATCAAGAACTGTATGAATCGCTCGACGAAAAAGCGGCTCAACTCGACGGGGCCTTGGGTACGCTGATGAGAGACTTGAATCAGACGGGGTTGCTTGACGAGACGTTGATCGTCTTGACGACTGAATTCGGAAGGTCACCGAAATTGAACGCCAACGCTGGACGCGACCACCACCCCGGTGCATTCTGTAGCTTGCTGGCGGGCGCCGGAATCAAGGGTGGCCAGGTCTATGGCGAATCCGATAAAACCGGATTCTCGGTCGCCAAGGATGGCGTGTCGGTTTCCGATTTCAACCGCACGATCGCCGCCGCCGCCGGTTTACCGCTCGATGAAGAAAGGTTTGCACCCAACGGCCGACCATTTAAGATCGGCGGTGATGGTGATCCCATCGCGGCCTTACTGTCGTAACCTCCTCCATGCATTGCTTTGTCGATGAGACGCTGATGAAAGTTGTTGTCCTACCGATTGTGTTTGCTTTGTTTCTCGCCCACGACGCGTTCGGAGAACCGCCTTCGGCGAAAACTTCCGCTACCGAAATGAAGCCCTACGCTGAACCCATCGAGCATACCGAGTTGTCAATCGACATGGTCCCGATCGCTGGTGGAACATTCATGATGGGATCGCCAGACGATGAAGCTGATCGGAAGGACGACGAGGGGCCACGACGTGAAGTGACGGTCGCTCCATTTTGGATGGGCAAGTACGAAATCACTTGGGATCAATACGACGTATGGAGCGAACGGCTCGATCAACTGCACCGTAAAATGAATTCGGTCGAACCGAACCAGCGGGACATTTTGGTCGATGGTATCTCGAAACCGACGGAGCCCTACACGGACATGAGTTTCGGAATGGGCAAGGGCGATTTCCCGGCAATTTGCATGACCCAGCACGCCGCACGAACATTTTGTGAGTGGCTGTCTGCGAAAACCGGGCACTATTACCGACTGCCCACCGAAGCCGAATGGGAATACGCCGCTCGTGCGGGCACGACGACCGCGTATTCATTTGGTGACGATCCGGAATTGCTCGACGACCATGCCTGGTATTTCGACAACAGCGACGATGCTTATCACGAGGTTGGCGAGAAAGAGCCGAATCCGTGGGGACTTTACGACATGCACGGCAACGTCGCCGAATGGGTGCTCGATCAGTACGATCCGCTTTTTTATCAGCAGAATCCGACGAGCACCGACCCGTTAAATATTCCTAAATCGCTGTATCCGCGCATCGTCCGCGGCGGTGGATGGGACGACGACGCGGACATGTTGCGAAGCGCCGCCCGCGAAGGGTCGAGCGAGGAGTGGAAAGAGCAAGATCCGCAATTGCCCAAGAGCATTTGGTATCATACAGATGCGCTGGGCGTCGGATTTCGAATCGTTCGTCCACTCGCCGAGCCTACCGCCGACGCCAAAGCCGACAAATGGGATAAGTGCGAACCCAAGCAAGTCGACGAAGAATGAAGTTCGGCTGATCCGATTTCCTAACCCAACTACTTTTACTGAAAGCCCATTCAACGATGAACCACTCCGACTCGCGCCGCCAATTTCTAAAGCAATCTGGTCGCGTCGCCGCAGCGTCGACGCTGATTGCCGCCACCGCGCCGCATGTTCATGCGGCGCAAGATTCAACGATACGAATCGCGTTGGTCGGTTGCGGCGGACGTGGGACCGGCGCGGCGCTAAACGCTCTTTCCGTTGACAACGGCCCGATTCAACTGGTTGCTCTGGCAGACGTGTTCGAGAAGAACGTCGATAGCACGCTCGCGGCGCTGTCCGGTCACTCCTCGGTCGGTTCCAAAGTCGATGTGCCAAAGGATCGTCAATTCATCGGCTTCGATGCATATCAACAAGCGATGGATCAGCTACGTCCGGGAGACGTCGTTATCCTTGCGACGCCGCCAGGATTCCGATGGGTGCATTACACCTATGCGATTGATAAGGGACTGAACGTCTTCATGGAGAAGCCGGTAACTGTCGACGCGCCGACATCGGCGCGAATGCTGGAACTCAACAAAAAAGCGATCGACCAAAACTTGAAAGTCGCCGTTGGTCTGATGTGCCGTCACTGCAAAGGACGCCAAGAACTCTTCGATCGAATTCAAAGCGGCGAGATCGGCGACCTGACGATGCTCAGAGCCTATCGCATGGCGGGACTGACCGCTTCCGCCGCGGTTCCACCCAACAACGGATCGCTCAGCGAGATCATGTATCAGATCAAAAACTTCCACGGTTTCTTGTGGCTCAGCGGTGGCGCGGTGAGTGATTTCTTGATTCACAATATCGACGAGTCTTGCTGGATGAAGAATGCCTGGCCGGAGAAGGCGATCGCGCTGGGTGGTCGGCACTATCGTGGCGATGACGTTGATCAGAACTTTGACAACTACGCCATCGAGTACACGTTTGCCGATGGAGCGAAGCTTTTTGTCGACGGACGCACCGTCCCCGGATGCAAGCAAGAATTTGCCAGCTTCGCGCACGGCACAAAGGGATCGGCCATCATTTCGACCGCGTCGCACACGCCCGCGAAGTCTCGTTTGTTCTCGGATCAGGCGATGAGCAAGGACAAAATGACGTGGGCTTTCCCGCAACCGGAACCTAACCCTTACGACTTGGAATGGGTCGACCTAATCGCTGCCATCCGTGAAGACCGACCGTACAACGAAGTCGAACGCGGTGTGATGGCTAGCGCAGTGACATCGATGGGCCGAATGGCCGCGCATACTGGCCAAGAGATCACGCTGGCAAAGTTCATGAAGCACGATCATGAGTTTGCACCGGAGATCAACAAGCTGACCGACGGATCCGATTCGCCTCTGAAAGCGGACGCCAACGGCAAGTACAGCGTTCCGATGCCAGGCTTGGTGAAAAAACGCGAGTATGCGTAGGCACTCTGGCGGCTGATCCAATGGTGCTGACGTGCGACTGCGAACGACTGTTCTACGTGAACACGTCCAACTCGGCGATCCGCTGGGCGGCTTCACCTGCCCACGGACTATCGGGCGCCAGTTCCAAGAATCGCCGCCAGTGATACCGTGATTCGATGGGGCGATCAAGTTCATCGAGCACACGCGCCAAATTGTAATGCACCTCAACGTATTCGTCATGCAGCGACAAGGCGCCGCGGTAGGCGGCAATCGCCAACTCAGATTGCCCGGTTTCTGAAAGCACGTTACCGAGACTTGCCCGTGCTTCAACGAAGTCAGGGTCGACTTCGATCGCGTTGTAATACCGTTCGCGCGCTGCGATAGTTTCGCCCAAGCGATAAAGTAACTCGCCGATCTGAAAACTTATCTCCGCTCGCGGGCCGTCCCTCGCGATGATCGCGTGACAGTAATCGATCGCAGTCGCGAAATCGCCATCATCCTCGGCGTCAAATGCTGCGGTCAGCAACGTATCCGATTCGGACCTTGGCCGATGCCTCAGCGAGTACTCCTCGTCGCCGACCCGCAGGTCCATGAAGATTGACAGCGTCGCGGGAGGAAACGAAAGATCATCCTTGTCCTGATTGTCATCGAGCGCGTCAAAATCAAAACGCAGTTGACCGCCCGGCTCGAGCAGACCTTCGCCGTGCCGCAACAGAACGTGCTTGCCCTCGACCAGGATCGACAACTGATCGAGCGGGCGGCGGATATCGGGCAGCACCTCGACCCACTCGACGAGTCGGCGTTCGATTGCGCGAGGGCTAGCACCCGATGCGATCCATTGTGCCAATCGTCTCGCGGTCGCGACCTCTTGAAAGTCAAAGTAAGGAAGCCGATGCAATGTGCGGACTGGCGTAATCAGACCCAGTCGCTGCCACCGCCGAATCACGCGAACCGACACGCCCAATAAATGCGCCAACATGGCGGGCGTGTAATATCGGCGGATCGCCTGTTCGATCTCGACCAGCCCGAGTCGATGCCACAAATCTGTCTCGTGCAGGATTTCGAGCCGACCTGCGGCTGCTGCTTCGCGGATCGGCGGCTTCAATAATTCGGTCTCGGCAAGCGGCGATTCTTCGGCGCCAATGACGACCCAGTCGATGGCTGCGTCATCCGCATCCACCACCATCGCCCCATAGGACCGGAGCACATTGGTCGCCTCACGCTGGTTCATTCCACCGAAATGCCCGACCAAAGCGACCCTTTTTCCGACCGCCGATTCCCCTGAATGCGCGTCGTCGGCTGGCGATTCACTCGGCCCGGCGTCTTCGACTTCTGGGATTTCGGCCACGGGGCAATCAAGGGAATGAGTGTCAGTAAGACGCAATACAGTGACTATTATTCAGATTCCCGGGCGATGGGGGAGTGCCGCAGCGAGCGTTAGTTACAATTCGGTCAATCCGCCGGGCTTCAGCGATGTCGCGGTCGGACCATCAATGTTTCGCCACACCCAACACGTTCCATTCAACCACAAAAGACGATGTCCGCCATGAAAACCAGAATCCTTTGCGTTGTCGGCCTCACGCTGGCGACTTGTTTCGTTGCCGGCGCCCAAGATGTTTCCGACGTGGCCAATAAAGTTGCGACCGACGCAGCCGCAACCACGCAAACTGATTCGCATGGAAAAGCGGTCGAACGATTCTTATCCGTCATGAAGATGGAAGAGACGACGAAGCAAACCATTGACCAAATGTTGGCAATGCAGATTCAACAGAACCCGCAAATGGCGGAGTTCAGCGACGTGATGAAAACTTTTCTACAAAAGCATCTGTCGTTCGACGCCATCAAAGGCGACATGATCAAACTTTACAAAGACAACTTCACCGAAGCGGAAATCGATCAACTGACCGATTTCTATCAAACCCCGGTTGGCAAGAAAGCGGCGGAAAAGTTGCCGATGCTGGCTGCCGCCGGCGCCCAAATTGGCGGACAACGCGTCCAAGCTAACATGGCCGAACTGCAAGCAGCTATGGCGAAGCGCCAAGCCGAGTTGCAGTCAGAACTGGAAGGAAAAACGGAAGAGGCAGCCGAGTAACCGTCGTGATTTTCCAAACACACGCTGCAGTACGATTTTCGTCGCGAATCATTTTCCATGCTTTGTTGGCGTTGATCGTTTCGTCGATCGCAACCGCCAAGCAACCTCTCAATGTCGTCTTTGTGTTATGCGACGACCATCGATTCGATTGCTTCGGCGCGGCCGGGCATCCGTGGTTGGAAACGCCCCACATCGACGCATTGGCGCGAGACGGCGCGATGTTGACGCGTGCCTATGTAACAACATCGCTATGTTCACCAAGCCGCGCGTCGATCTTAACCGGCAAGTACGCGCACAATCACCGCGTCGTCGACAACTACCATCCCGTCGATCCGAATCTTGTCTTCTTTGCCGAGCGATTGCAACAATCGGGTTATCAAACCGCGTTCTTGGGCAAGTGGCACATGGGCGGCGAGATCGATGACCCTCAACGAGGCTTCGATCATTGGATTTCCTTCAAGGGCCAAGGCACTTATTGGCCCGATGGACACGGCACAACGCGTGAAGTACCCCAGACGACCTACGAGGGATTCAACATCAATGGCCGCCGAGTTCCTCAAAAAGGCTACATCACTGACGAATTGACAGACTTTGCGATCGACTGGCTAGACGACGCCGATCGCGAAAATCCTTTCTTTTTGTACGTAAGTCATAAAGCCGTTCATTCCGATTTTGTGCCGGCCGATCGACACCGAGGTCGCTACAACGACCGCCCATTGCCGATCCAAATTCCAACGGTCTCGCAGATGGACGCGGGCAACATGCCGATGTGGGTTCGCAACCAACGTAACAGCCGCCACGGCGTGGATTTTGGTTACAACCTGAATGATTTCTCGCCCGAAGTCTATTATCGTCGGTACTGTGAATCTTTGTTGGCAGTCGACGATGGCGTCGGAAAATTGCGAGACTACCTGACTCGCAGCGGATTGGCCGAGAACACGCTATTCGTTTACATGGGCGACAACGGTTTTCAGTTCGGGGATCACGGACTCATCGACAAGCGAGTCGCTTATGAATCCAGTGCGAAGGTTCCCTTGTTGATGGTTGCGCCCGGCTCGATTCCGACCGGCGTCGTATTCGACGATCTTGTCGGCAACATCGACATTGCACCCACGATTTTGGAGGCCGCGTCGGCAGAACCGTTGACGGACATTGATGGCCAAAGTTTTTGGAAAGCGCTTTGCAAAGACTCCGCTGCCGAACCGGCGCGTGACGATCTGCTGTACGAATACTATTGGGAACGCAATTACCCGCAAACACCGACATTGCACGCGATCATCGGCGGACGATGGAAATACATTCGCTGTCACGGGCTGTGGGATCGTGACGAATTGTACGATTTGCAGAACGATCCCGGTGAAATGACGAATCTGATCGATGCACCCGAGCAATCGGAACGAGTCGCCGAACGAAGCGGACGTCTTTGGGCACTGATTCAACAAACCGGCGGCGACGAAATGCCACTGTTAGAGGATCGAGGTCCCCTGTTTCCAAAACGTGATTCGTCAAAGTCGAAGCAGGCTCCGTTCCCGGCTGAGTATTTCAAGTAGATCGCCTTAAGTCTTCGATCTTGTCGCTTTGAATATCGATGTTCCCCGATCGTCTTGTACTAAGCCATACGATCAGTGCGCCCGCGGTAGCAATCGAGGTGGCGATGGCGATCCAGGCCGGTGGCAAGTGTGTTTGGTTGTCAAAATCTGCACCCAGAAATGCCAGTTTCTCGTGGTAGTGACCGACCAGCTCCAGCAACCCATTGTGAACGAAGTGCATGAACATGCCGGGCAGGACGCTGCCGCTGCGATAGGCAATCCAACCCAGCACCAACCCCAGCAATGTTGACGGCACGAATCGCTCGATCAGCAACGCGCTGCCCGTCAGAACGTGAAACAGGCCAAACAGGAAGCTGGTGAGAACAACTGTTTGCACCGGAGAAAGCACTTTGCGAAAAGATGAGAACAGAAAGCCTCGAAAACACAGTTCTTCGATGATCGCTGGCGTTGCCGCCAACGTCGCCAGCAAGATCCAGGGCGGTACAAGTTTCCAAGCTTTCAGCGTGTCCCTGGTCTGGGCGATCCGTTCTTCGCTAAGCCCGCCGATACCGAACCATTCCGCGATCACGAATGCCTCGTGCGCGATCGCCCAAGCCCCGAGCCCGATGACGCACGCGCCGATCACGGTGCCGACTTTCGGACGGCGCAACCGAAAAGTTGTGACGGGGCGATTGCGTCCGAACCAAGCGGCAATGGCGGGCACCATTCCGAAAACGAGAATCAGCGCTGCGGCACTCAAAATCATGCTTTGCACTTGCAAGTTGGCAGACTGAATTTCTGACAACTTTGCCGCGTCACCCAGCATGTCAGCGCGAATACCGCCGAGGTACTGCATCAACAAGTTGGAAAGGACGAAATAGATCGGGACTAGCAATGCGAGTACCAAGGCGGCCGCCTGCGGGCTGGGAACATCCGCTGCTTTTCGCGGCCGATGAAATAGCGATGCGATGGAATGTTCACTCGTCCGGGTTACCGCGTCGCTACCGAACAACTTTGCGGCGACTGCGAGTGCTGCCGCGGCATACCCGATCGTGCTGACGATGGCCGCACCCGCGGCAGCCGGCTGGACGGTTCCGCCGAGCAACTCGCGTGCGAGCAAAACGATGTTGATCAGTGGCGCGATCGCAAGCGGCCCCGTCAACTGCACACCGGGCATCAACGACAACATTCCGGGAGTGATCGCGAACAACATAACGGGTATCAAGTAAGCTTGGGCCTCTTTGAACGAACGGGCAAAGCTTGTCAGCGACAGTAGGATTGCCGAGAAGAACCCGCTGAAAAGCACCAGCAGTCCGAGAATTTGAAGCACCGCGAGCCAAGGGAAGGCGCTGTCGCCACCGGTCAACAGTGGCAGCAAACCGCCCAGCCAAAGCGTTGTGAACATGGCGAGCAAATTGGCCATCGCCGTCAACAATGCGACCGTCACCACCGCGAAATACTTTGCCAGCAGAACATAGAACCTTGGCACCGGCGAAGCCATCAACGCTTCCATCGTGCCGCGTTCACGTTCGCCCGCGGTTAGATCAATTGCCGGGTAGACTGCACCGGTGATCGTCATCAAGACCAGCACCAGTGGCACAATCGTCGCCAGAATTGGCGAGTCTTTGGGCGTGCCAACTTCGTCGAGTTCCACGTTGACGGGCGGCCGAAAGTTGGCATTCGTGTCAGCGGCAGCACGTTCGGCAAGCGCCAGATTGAGCCACTGCATCCGCTCGACGAGAATTTGCCTAGCAACCAAGCTATTGGAGTCCGCAGCGAACGACTTGATGGAGATCGTTGTCGACCCTTCCTCGTCTGGCCGTACAGCAACAGCCAGTTCGACGAGTCCGCGCTCAAGTGCTTGCACCGGAGAAAGCGGCGGACCATCCGATCTTTGTTGGGTATTGAAGAATGAAAAGGTTGCGGGCTCGCCGCCCCGCGAACGCAGTATCGCTTCGGGAGGCTGCGCATCGTCGCTGCTCAGCATCGCGTCGAGACGATTTCCTTCCGAGTCCGAGCCGACGCCGATGCGATACACCACGTCCGATGACGAATCGGTCGTTAGCAAGTACCGATTCATTGCCATGCTCAGCAGCGGATAAACCAGCAGCGGCATCAGCAGCAGCGTGACGATGGTTCGTCGATCGCGACTGGTCTCTTTGAGTTCCTTTTGGCAAAGTCGCCAGATCCGACTGATCTTTGAAAACTTGCGGCTCGGTTTGTCTATCATCACGCGGCCCGCATCAGCTCGACGAACATGTCCACCAAGTGTGGCTGTCCGGTCGACGACTGCAACTGTTCGAGGGTGCCGATGTGGCGCATCTGACCTTGATGAAGCAATCCGAACCGATCGCACAATCGTTCGGCCTCATCGAGTCGGTGGGTGCAAACGATCACGGCTTTTCCAACTTCGCGAAGATGCTCGATGTATTCAAAGATCGTCTGAACACCGACGACATCGAGACCGCGAGTCGGTTCATCCAGCAACATCACCGGCGGGTCGTGGATCAGACCGCGAACCAACGTCACCCGTTGTCGCTGGCCGGTGCTCAGCGTCCCCGCACGACGGTCCAGCAACGCTTCGATCCCCAGCAGCCGCGAAAGATCCTGACACCGCTGAATCGCGACATCGGGATCAACATCGTAGAGATCTGCGAAGTACAACAACATTTCGCGAACCGATAGCCACGGGTAGACTCCGTCACTGGCCGAGACGAAACCCAGCCGAGCTTTGACGCCGATCGGGTCGTCGGCGGTACGGATGCCATCGACCGCCGCGTAGCCTTCGTCGGGCTGCAACAGCCCCAGCACCATTCTAAGAGTCGTCGTCTTGCCGGCTCCATTGGGGCCGAGAAGCCCAAAAACTTCGCCCGGCGCGATCCGAAAGCTCAAATGGTCAACGGCGCAAAGATCGCTATCGTCGAGCGTGAACGTCTTGGTCAGTGATTCGACGACAAGCATATCTTCAATCGAATTGAGCCGTGCATTCGGGTGCGTGACGACGACCATACGTTGCCAGATGTGTTCGGGTTCGGGTAGTTCGGGTAATCGAAGTTTCAAGGAAGCGAATCGTCTGAAATTCAAGTTTCCTGCTTTCCGGTCTACGCCAAAGTCGACCGAGGCGCCATAATGGAGAAGTACGACCCATCACGCGACGAGCATTCCCAATGATTTTGCGTTTCAGCGATTTTCGATCCCGCCTGTCGGTTGCGGTATTTTCCGGTTTGATCAGCTTCGCCGTCACGGCGACATCACAGGAAGCCGAGCCGGTTGCGAACGGAAAACCGACTACGCAGGCCGAAAAATCAACTGCTGGTCAGAGCGAACTGGACGAGGCGATCATCAAACGAATCGACGCCGAAACCGATGGTGAGCTCGAGTCGGTGACGGCACTGCTGGAATCATCTTTGAAAAAAGGCCTCGACGAAGAAAACGCTTCGTTCGCCAAGCAGATGCTCGGCTCCGTGCTTTTGCAGCGTGCCCAGGGTCTCGCTCAAACGATCGTCCAGGCGAACGGGCGCCAACGAATGGAAGCTCGCGAGGAAGCGATTCGAGTTCTCAAGCAGGCCGTGAATTACGATCCAACTTTGGTCGAAGGCTATTTGTTGCTCGCTCGGTTGAATTTGCTACCGGGTGGCAAACGGGAGGAGATTACGGACGCGACGACGAAGGCAATCGCATTGCTCGACGATGATCCTCGCGAAAAGAGTGCCGCGTTGCTTCTGCGGGCGCTCACGCGTGAAAGCAATGACGACAAGTTGTCGGATTTGAACGCCGCGATCGAAGCGGACCCAGAGAACATGGAAGCCAGTCAAGCTCGCGCGGCATTGCGACTGCAATTGAACGACATCGAAGGTGCGATGGCGGATTTGGAAAAGATCTTGATGAAGGATCCCACCAATCAAGCGGTCGCCGGTGCGGCCGTTCAAGAACTGGTCAAGCTCGATCGCATCGAAGACGCGATGAGCTTGTTGACGAAAATGCTTGCAGCCAAGCCGAGCGAGGGCATGTACCGGATGCGCGCGATCCTTCATCGGGCGGCGGAAAACAGCGATGAAGCGATGGCCGATCTGAACAAGGCGATCGCGATGGCACCCAAAGATCCGATGACTCTGATGCAACGGGCCGCACTCGCGCTTGAACGCGATGACGTCAAGAGCGCGAAGGCTGACTTTGCCGCAGCTCTCGAAATCGAACCGCGAATCGCGATGGCGGACGAAGCAATTGAACTGCGATTGCAAATCGCTGTGTCTGAAAAGCGAATGGCGGACGCGATCAATGATGCTCAGTTGCTCGTAGACAAAGATCCCGACAATATGTTTCGCAGGCTTCGATTGGCGAGCCTCTATTCCCTCGACGATCGCCCGCGAAAGGCGATCGATATTTTGTCGGCGGTGCTGAGCGACGACCCCAAGAATGCGTCGGTGCTGCGGTCCCGTGGCGACGCATTGCTGAGCGTCGGCGACCATAGTGGCGCAATCGATGATTACGAAGAAGCGATCGCGGCAATCGGCAATTTGGAATTGACGGAGGCGAGCGCACAGGAAAAGCAAGAAGCGTCAGGCATTTACAACAATCTGTCGTGGGTCTTGGCGACATCGCCGAACGAATCGGTACGCAACGGAAAACGAGCCCTTGAATTGGCAATCAAGAGCGCCGAGCTGACGGAATACAAAGAAGCCCACATCCTCAGTACGCTGGCGGCAGGATACGCCGAAACCGGAGACTTCGAGAAAGCTCGCCAGTGGAGCAAGAAAGCGGTCGAATTGGCCACCGAAGAAGAAAATCCGCAACTCGACCAGTTGAAGGAAGAACTCAAGTCGTACGATGAAAACAAAGCGTGGCGAGAGAAGCAAGAAACGGAAGAGAACGCGGTTCCGATTCTGTCGCCCGAGGATCTGATCGACACCTAAGCATTGAGCGGAAAAAAGTGTCTGACCCCATTTGCCAGGAACCGGCCCTTCGGATGCTTCGCACAAACGCGGTCAGACACTTATTTTTCGCACGATCCTAAACCGTTTCGACGGATGCCCACGATGCGATTTGAACAAAATCGCATTTGCCGCAACGGACCTTCACGCCCAAGGATTCAGGCTTGACTCTTATCTTGCGACCGCAGCCTTCGCAATCCATTCGCAATTGATGGGGCTGGGATAACAAGCGATCGAGTTCGTCTCGACGAATGCTTGGCACACTGATGTCGTCCGCCGTCAGCGTCGTTAACAGATCGTCGCTCAAGTAGGTCACGTCGGCGATGCGATCCGCCAACCTTCGAACGCTATCTTCAAATGCGTTTCGAACAAGTCGCCCATTGCCGAAATGCCGATCGCGGTTTTGATAAAGCTGATTGAGCCCAACCAACAATCGGTGCCGCGCGGCGGCGGGGAGATCATAATCGTTCTCTCGCGACATCAACTCGAAGATCCGGCCCATGTCGACCGGTGCGTAGTCATCAAATTCGATCTTCGTATTGATTCGCGATGACAAGCCCGGATTGGAGCGAACCATCTTCTCCATCTCCTCGCTGTAGCCGGCCAAAATCACCGCCAGATCGCTGCGATTGTCTTCCATCCGCTTCAGCAACGTGCCGATCGCTTCGCGACCGTACGAATCATCACCCGATGAATCAACGAGGCTGTACGCTTCATCAATGAACAGTACGCCTCCGATCGCCGAGTCGCAAAGCTGGTTGGTTTTTGTCGCCGTTTGACCCACATAATCCGCCACCAATCCGCTGCGGTCGGTCTCGACGACGTGACCCGAGGAAAGAGTTCCCATCGCACCGAGGATCTGCCCAACGATTCGTGCAACCTTCGTCTTACCAGTTCCCGGATTGCCGACAAACGTCATGTGCAGACTGATCGGCATGGTCGATAGACCTTTGTCACGACGTTGCTTTTGAAGCTTTAAAAAATTCGTGTAGCTCTTGACTCGCGATTTGACTTCACTGAGCCCAATCAACTTTTCCAATTCGGATAAGGCCGATCGCAAACGCTGCTCGCGATCGCCCGCTGGTTCGGAGCGTTGGACCGACTGCGATGATGCGACGGCCTGTTGATGTGCTCGCGCTGCCGCTGATGGGCCGGATGATAGCGGAGCCAACGTGGATTGCGGATCGGATGGGTGCAGCGCGGCGTCGATGTCTCGTTGCAACGTATGCAGAACAACGGATTCTTCCGGCATGGTCTGACCGTCGCACTTCGCAACCAGATTAGCCAACCGCATCACAATGGTTTCGACTTGAGATTTGCTGTCGGCTAGAGGCGGATACCGAACGAAGGGCGCGACCAGCGATTCCCAACTCAATTGATCAGCTTGGCTGAACAAACCGGTAGCCGCTTCCCGCAACTGATTGCCCTGGAACTGTTGGCCCCAAAGATGTTCGATCATGGCGGCGGCGACCTTCTTCTCGGGACCCGTCCAGCGATCGTCCGCACGCACGACCGTAACGTAAACCTTGACGAGAAGACCACGATGAAGATCGTCCATCAGGGCGACAAAGTCTTCCGGCCGCCCCTCGATAAGGGTCGGGTGGCGACGGACCATCCACTTACCACATCTTTGATAAAGACTGCCGCAATCACGGATCACCCGCCGAAGCATTCCGATCAAGCGAGACTCGTCAACGTCAGTCATGTGGCGAAAGAATAAAGGATCGGGTCGAATCGCGGGCCGTCCACTAGTGTAATGGCTCAATGCCCCAGTCGGCGAGGCGAGAAAAAATGGGCAGGTTCTCGGCAACAGTCCCCCGGTCGACGACGCGAAACATTAGAGTTGATTGCTTGGAAATTTCTCAACCTTTGATTCCCCCACCCAACCACGTCACCATGAAACGCACGATTCTCGCCGCCTGTTCGCTTTTGATTGCTCCTTTGATTGTGTTTGCCCAGCACGATGTACTGCTTCAAGGCAACGATCGAATCGCCATCATCAACGCGGACGGGACGATCCACTGGCAAATGAACTGGGGCGGCATTCACGACATCCACATTCTCGCCAACGGCAACATTCTGACTCGCCGGGGGAATGCCGAGGTGGTTGAGATGAATCCGACAACGAAAGAACTCGTTTGGTCTTATGACTCGGGCGCCGAGGGTGGCAACGAAGGCAAACCGATCGAAGTACACGCATTCGAACGATTAGAAAATGGCGATACGATGATCGCCGAGTCGGGCGCTGCCAGAATCATTGAGGTCAACGATGACGGAGTGATCCAAAAGCAATTTCCGTTGATCGTTGACCATCCGAATCCGCATACGGATACCCGACTGGTCCGATCGACGGATGCGAACACCTATCTGGTGACTCACGAATCCGATGGCAAGGTTCGTGAATACGATCGTGAAACTGGGAAAGTCGTCTGGGAATATGAGGTGCCTTTGTTCGACCGTGAACCGGCGCCCGGTCACGGCCCCGAAGCTTATGGAAATCGACTGTTCACCGCGCTTCGACTTCCCAACAGCAACACACTGATCGCAACCGGGAACGGCCATGGGGTGATCGAGGTCACACCGTCGAAAGAGATCGTCTGGCAAATTCAACAGGACGATTTATCGAATATTCGGCTGGCTTGGGTAACGACGCTGGAAGTATTGCCCAATGGGAACTACGTGATCGGCAACTGTCATGCTGGCAAAGGACAACCGGTCTTGATCGAGCTGAATCCAAAGACAAAGGAGGTGGTTTGGACTTTGGATCGATTCGACGACTTCGGCAACAACGTCTCCAATTCGGTATTGGTTGACATGGTCGGCAAGTCGATCCGATGATATTTGCGCGTTAAAGTCCGCCTAAGTTTACGTTTCGGGACAATCGAAACGGTCGCCCCAGCTTTGCGACATGATCCAGTCCAGACTTTAGTAACACCAGTTACATCACATACCGATAGCAGAGGTGGGTTACCGCTGTATGCAGCGAATGGCTCGATGTCGCTGGCAATCAAGGTGGATTGCCACGCACGTCCGACACGTTTCCGCACACGCGTCACCAGGCTAGGCAATCGGAATGGAATCTGTAGCAACTGACCACGCCGGCAAGGCGTCCGTGATCGAGATCAACCTGCTGGGTATGGTCCGACGGCGTTGGCCTCATTTGGTCTTCGGCGTTTCGGTCGGTCTTGCGTTGGCGGCCTTCTACTACTTCTCGACCCAAAAGATGTACGAGTCGAGTATCGAGATCCTTGTTGGCCAACGCAGCAGCGAAGTGACCAATAGCGGCACGATCAGCGGATCCAACGCCAGCGGTGACAACATCCAAGAAGACCAACTTGCAACCCACCTTCGATTGTTCGTCGGTCGCCGCATGCTGGCCGTAGCGATCAAGCAAGGCAACTTGAATGAATTGGCGTCGTTTCGCGCTGCCGCCGAGAATGGCAAGAGCGGCATCGACCACATTCTCGAAAGCATCGAAGTCAACCGAGGCGGCGAGGGATCGGCGCGTGACGCCATGGTGCTACGGGCTTCCTATCGCGACGCAAATCCGGATGACGCTGCGATCGTGTTGTCGGCGATTTACGAGAGCTACCGGGACTATGTCGAATCGCACGGTCAGAACAGTACCAAACAGGCCGTCGAACTTATCGAACAAGCGAGAGAAACGCACGAAGAGGAACTCACCACGGCTGATCGCGACTATCGTGAGTTTGTTAACTCAGTACCCGTGCTGATTGAAGGCACGACAGCGCAAGACGTGCACAAAGACCGACTCGACAACCTTGAAGTTGAACTCAATCACGTAACCACTTCGCTGGCGGAATCACGATCAAGACTTGAGGTAATCGCGTCGTATTTGGAAAACCGTGAGTCGAAAGAGATCAACAATATGGATCATTTGGCTCTGCTAAGTCAAAAGGAAGTCGAGCGATTGAAGCTGTTCTTGGATGTCACCCGCGGTGAAACTCAGAGCGAGGCGTTTCAGGCTGAACAACCGATTCGTCAAGAAGTGGCTAAGGCCCAATACAATCGCCTGCTGGATCTCATTCAAAAAGAACGCGCACTCAGCGACGCTTTTGGTGCTGGTCACCCGTTGGTCGAAGCGGTTCGGCAAGAGACTGAGATCACGCGGCAATTCATTTCGTCGAACCAACCCGCCGAGGCGACCGTCCAATCCAAAAAGTTCAATCCCGCCGAGATGCTCAGCACCTACACGTCGCTATTATCCAATGACATTGCTGAACTTGAAAAACGGCGTGACATCCTTCTCGCGGACTCGGAAAATGAAATGCGATTGGCCAAAGGAGTCGAAGCCGACTTCATGAAAGGCAGTTCGTTGCGAGCAAAACTCAGCCGAGCCCAATCTCGTTACGACGAAGTTATCTTGCGGTTGCAAGAACTCAAACTCGCGCGGTCGTACGCAGGTTTTTCGACCGACTTGCTCGCCAGCCCCGAACCTGCGAAGAGCGCTGCGTGGCCGAAACTGCCCATCATCACCGCGATCGGATTGTTCTTCGGCGGCGCACTAGGCTTGCTATTAGCCGTTTCGAGCGAGTTGATGGATTCGACGTTCAGCGATGTCGCGGATCTCGAACGAACCGTTGGCGCGCCGGCGATCGCTCATGTGCCACGGTTCAACAACCGCAAGATGCGAAAGTTGATGCAGGACGATTCGCGAATTCAACCATCGTTGGTCACCTTTCATGCTCCGCGCTCTGCTGAATCCGAAGTCTATCGTGTCGCTCGAACCGCGTTGATGGTGACCAATCGCAAAGACGATGTGCGAACCGTAATGATGACCAGCCCGCAACCCGGTGACGGCAAATCAACGACCATCAGCAATCTAGCAATTTCGTTCGCGCGGGCCGGCAAGAAAGTCTTGCTCATCGACGCCGACATGCGACGCCCCGTGATCGCCGGTCTGTTCGCGATTAGCGACGAGCCGGGTTTGTCGGATGTGCTTCGCGGTGCGATCAGTGCTCGCGAGGCAATCAAACCTTCTGAAGTACCCAATCTTGGTTTGATGCCAAATGGATCGCCGACGTCTGACCCGGCTGAACTCTTGGAATCTTCTCGCTTCGCGATGATGCTAACTGAGATGGCGGTTCATTACGACTTGGTTTTGATCGACGCGCCGCCGTTGTTGGCAGTGGCTGATCCGGCGATCATAGCGCCCATCGTCGATTCGGTTGTGTTGACCGTGCGCGTCAGTAAGAACGGTCGACGACCTGTCGAACAAGCAGCCAAGATTCTGCACGACTTAGATATTCAGCCAACCGCAGTCATCGTCAACGGCGTGGACCAGGATGCGAAAAGCTACGGCTACGGCAACTACCAACGTGACAAGTACGGTTACGTCGGTCACTATCACAATCAATACGCGGCGACCGATGTTGACGCGAGTCAGGTTCGTACCGTCGCGCGGGCTTCAACGCCGGAAAAGGTATCCAGCTAAGATGAAGTTCGCCTTAGCCCATCATTGGCTTACCAGCTATCGAGGCGGCGAACGCGTCCTCGAGCAAATGGCGGCGCTGTATTCCGGCGACATCCACACGCTGGTCAAAGATCAGCGCGCTGAAATACCCGGACTTGCCGGACGAACGGTACACACCAGCTGTTTGCAGAGCCTTCCCAAAGCAACCTCGCTTTACCGCCATTTACTACCGCTGCATCCATGGGCAATCCAGACGATGCAGGTGGCTCCGGATGTCGATGTGCTTCTAAGTAGTGATGCATCGCTGATCAAAGGTATTCGGACACCATCGTCGATCAAACACATTTGCTATTGCCATTCGCCGCCGCGCTACCTTTGGGAAATGTCGGCTGACTACAAGAAGACATCACTCGCCGCCAGAATCGCGTTGGATCGATTTTCGCCGAAGCTGCGGAATTGGGACTACGAAGCAGCCCAGCGCGTCACGCACTTCATCGCCAATTCGCAATTCGTCGCCGATCGAATCAGGAAGTACTACGACCGCGATTCGACAGTGATTTTCCCGCCCGTGGCGGTTGACGCCTTCAATCATGAACGACCGCGCGAGTCGTTTTACCTGGTGATTTCGGAATTGGTTCCATACAAACGGATCGATCTAGCCGTGTCCGCATTCAATCGACTCGGACGCCGACTCGTCATCATCGGTGACGGGCCCGAACGTTCGCGCCTAGAATCGTCGGCCAATCCGAACATCGAGTTTTTAGGGCGTCGCAAATTCATGGATTTGAAAGCTCATCTCGAAGTCGCCAAAGCATTCATTTTCCCAGGCATCGAAGACTTTGGAATCACGCCCGTCGAAGCACAAGCGGCGGGCTGTCCCGTCATCGCGTTTCGCGCCGGCGGCGCATTGGAAACGGTCATCGACTCTCAGACCGGTTTGTTCTTTGATGAGCAAACCGACGAGTCGCTAATCGCGGCGGTTGAAGCTTTCGACACCGGAATTTACACGCCTCAAGTATGCAAAAATTCATCGCTGCGATTTTCGGCTGCACGTTTTCGACGCGAATATCATTCATTTGTCGATTCGAAAGTTAGTAACGATCTGGCATCCATAAAACCTGAACTCAGTGTTGCGAGTCGCTAGATGCCCGGTTTCTACTTCGACCAACGATGGTGCATTCAGCATGGCATCGGACGTTTCGCGACCGAGATACGTCGTCGATTGCTGGGCTGGAACGACGTTCCGATTGACGGCTATCCGACGAACCCTTTGGATGCGTTGAAGCTTGGACGCTGCCTTCGTCGCCAGAATGCAAAGCTATTTTTCAGTCCTGGATTCAACGTACCGGCATGGTCGATATGTCCAACGGTTTGCACGATCCACGATCTGATCCACGTCCATTACCCGACTCAACGTTCCAAGCTGACCTTGGCCTACTACCGCTGGTTTCAACGTCCGATTGTACGCCGATCTCCGCTGACGCTAACGGTTTCAAAATTTAGTCGTGAACAAGTTCTCGAATGGTATGGGCTCAATGACGAACAAGTGGTTTGCGTCGGCAATGGTGTTAGCGACGAATTCAAACCCGACGGTCCCATGATTCAGTGTGATCGACCATTCTTTTTGTATGTCGGAAACACGCGTCCACACAAAAACATCGATGTCTTGCTGAGAGCGATGACGGAGATCGACGCGGAAGCGACGTTGACGATGGTGCTGAAACCGGACGAAGGTCTGCATCAAAGAATCGCAACGCTGGGCCTCGGCGATCGGGTGACCTTCGCAACGGGCCTCAGCGATTCGCAGTTGGCCGAGTACTACCGCGCCGCAGTCGCCACAATCTTACCGAGTCATTTTGAAGGTTTCGGCTTACCCTTGGTAGAAGCCATGGCGTGCGGCTGCCCCGTGATTGGCGCCAATCGAACATCAATCCCGGAAGTCATCGGTGACGCGGGCCGCTTATTCGAAGCGAATGATAGCGAAGGGCTCACAGACTTGATGGCGCAGATACTATGCGGCAGCGTTGAAACCGAAGCGATGATCGGTCGAGGACTAACGCAGGCCAGAAAGTTTCAATGGGCAGACGTAACCAAACGAGTCGAACAAGCGTTGAAGATCGTGACGGGGGATAAATAGTGTCGATTCAATTGCTTGGCGACGTACCGAACGCAAAGGCGCGACATCATGTCGGTTCTAAGCGGAAGTCGCTGCGCGTGGCGAAGATGTTCGCACTGCCGCACGTCGGCATCCTCGCAGGGGCTTCGCTCAGCGCCGTCGCCTGGATGCTTCCACCGATCAGTTCAGCCGGCAAGGGTTTCGTCGCGTCGACGCCGACATCGACGGATTTGTTCCGAACCATCGGCGCTTACCTTTTGATCGCAACCATATCCGGGATCGGATACTTGTTCGGGATCACACTCAGCCGAAAATTGCCAGAGTTGAAGGAGGGACGCGCCAGCGACCTTCGTCAAACCGATGTTTGGACAGCATCAATCGTGCTTTCTTTGATCGGTGTCATGATTGCCAACATCATCGTCATCCGAGCGATGGGATTTTCGGGATGTTTCCATTCCATCATCACTTTCAATGCGAATGCATTAAAGTTCACACTCTATGAAGACTACAACGCTGGACTGTTGTCGCTTCGATACCTCTCGATCGCAGCAGCAGCGGTGGCAATCTTTCGATATCTGGCATTCAGAGAGTTCTCGTTTCGTACTATTCTATCTTTCGCCTTGCTAATGTTCGTCGCAATCGTGTCCAGTCGACTTTCGCTAATTTGGGCGGTCGTGATCGGCGTCGTCACCTACCTGCTGTATCCCGCCGATCGGCCGAAGCGAAACATTAGCCGCTCTGAATTCTTTTCGGGTGCCGGAATTGTCATCGTGCTGTTGGGAGCATTGACGATCTCGCGAACCTACGGTTTCTATCAAACACGGGGCGCCGACAGTGTCGTCGCGGCGGTTGGCAGCGAGTTCCAACGATACTTGGCCGCGCCCTTTCAAGGCAGCATCGAGTCCGTCAATAACGCGCGCCAACGCAGTCGTCTGAGTGAAAAAGCTGGCATCGACGCCAGCCTCTCAACGAATTCCGCATTTGTCGACTTCGCGATCTTGATTGGACGATGGAACATCATCGGCTTGTCGCTAACTTTGCTTTGCAGTGGTTGTATGTGCGGCATCTTGCGACGTTACTCTGGAACCTATCTGATTCTAGCGTTTGGTGTTTTGCAGGGATGCCATCTTGAAATCTGGCGAATTTCAATGTTCCATCGGGGCGTAACCCTAACCCTACTTGCGTTTACCTTGACCATGCCACTGATACTGAACTGGATACGTTTTCCAGCACTGATTATCCCGAGAATCCGAGTTCGGGTTTAGCATCACTTTTGGAAGATGATTCCATCATCGCTCATATTTTGTTCAAAAAGCTGTCCCAAGATTTTTGCAAATTCAGACGAGTTGACGGTCTTGTTCAAAGTGGGAACTGTCAGCGAATTGAACATGGCAAGTGGCTCGAGAAATTGCTGGACCGTGACGCCGCTGACGTATCGTAGATGGTGCGGCACGAATTCGACGACCAATGTTTGTGTCCGCAGTAAGATGGATTGCATTCCTCGAAGGGCAAAATATTCCGAACCCTCGATGTCCATTACGATCAAGTCAAAAGTTTGTTCAGGAAACCTGTCGTCGAGAGGAAATCCCTCGACGGAGATTTCTTGAGGTTTGTCGTAGTAGTATTGATAATCTCTCGTTTTCGGAGCGATCTTACTTCCTCCTGAATTGCTGCGATTGACCAGGAATGTGAGCGACTGAACCTTGTCACTGGCCGCAATATTATGCAGACGTAAATTGCCGACTTCATTGATCGCGACGTTCGCTTTGAGCAATTTGAAAGTCATCGGATTTGCTTCGATCGCGTCGACGCTTTGGCAAGCGCTGGCAAGCGGGATTGCCAACGTTCCTACGTGGGTGCCGACCACGAGTACGCGACTGTCGTTTGAAACGAGCGGCATCAACCGCTCCAATTCGTCCTCACCGTATGTACCTTTGAGCCGCAATTTTCGACCGACGCCGTAGTCCTCGGGATCTACCAAAAATAGGTGATCTTTCGACGCAACCATCAAGGCTTTAACGTGTGGACCGAGCAGTCGTCGCGTCACCGCACTCATTCGCCCTTTGACCCACAACTTCATTCCATGCAACATCGATCACTCGCAAATAGGTCCTGGGGGCCAACTTTCCGCCGACGGCTTTTCGGGAGCCGAGTTTATCGCGGTTTTCTTGGTCAACTGCAAGCCGAACCAAGCTGGATGAGCCTGTTCTCACCCGATATCGAAAGTTCGATGCGATGAATATCGTCTTTGTTTCCCACTCAGCCTTTCATCCATCGTTGGTCGTCGGATCTCATCAACTTTCCCGAGTCTACGCAAAGGCGGGGCACCGAGTCTTGCACTTGTCCTTGCCGTTCAGCATCGCTCACGTCACGCGGTTAGGTAAGCCGCAAATGATGCCGAGACTGAAGAAGGCATTGAACGGCCCGATCGAAATCGAACCGAATCTCTTTGAGTGGGTTCCACTTTCGCTGCTCCCTTGGGACGCTGCCAAACATTTACTTCGACCCATGAAAGTCAATCTGACTGTGCCGCTGGCGAGACGTATCACGAGCACATTGCGTCAGTTGAAAATATCTCCTGTTGACTTGGCTCTCATCGACGATTCTCGCATGGTCGGAATCGAACGGATTCTGCGGGCATCAAAATCCGTTTATCGTGCCACTGACTTGTACGCACAATACCGCGGTGACTCGCTCATCATCGAAGCGGAGAAAAAGCTGATTCTTAACATGGACGCCGTCTTTGCGACCAGTGAGAAAGTGGCAGAGCATTTGCGTCAACTCAGTGGTCGAGAGGTTGATGTCTTCTCGAACGGTTTCGATGCCGAGCACTTTGCCTCTCGAAAGCCACTCAATTCTTCACTCGAAGCCATTGCTAGTCCTCGTGCTGTTTACGTCGGCGCCGTTGATCATCGCTTCGATTTGGAAAGCGTGATCGGTATGGCAAGACAAATGCCTTCACTGCAGGTGCTGATTTATGGACCGGTAACGATTGAGGTTTCCCCGACGCTGCCAGCGAACTTGCGGCTGATGGGATCACTCGACTACCAATCGTTACCGGCAGTCCTACAGCACTGTGACATCGCATTGCTACCACTGTGCGACATCCCGGAAAATCACGGCCGAAGTCCGATGAAGTACTACGAATACCGAGCTTCGGGTCTGCCGATTGCCGCGATGGCGGTTCAATCGATGAGGTCAATCGACAGCGACCGCCTTTACTTGTATGCGGAACCAACGGCTGAAGGACTCGCCGACGCGGTAACTCGCGCGTTAGAAGCGTCGTCGCACAAAGGTGGCATCGAGCTATCTGAATCAGAACTATCGCAATCGTGGCAACGTATCGGCGACCGGATTCTTGACCGCGTAGCCGATACACGTCGTCCAATGTGAAAGTTTCTGAAATTTTGATGGATCTGGTGATGGCTACCGATGAAGAGCGGAGAGATCAACGACCCAAAAGTCGACAACTCGTTTCATGATCCCCCTCCCAATTATGCCGGCCCAATCATGCTAAATCTATACAACCAGTCGGTACGTCCAATCGTCAATAGTTTTGGTATCGATATTGTTCGACATGACAAAAATGCGATCGACCCGTATTGCGATTTTAGCGTCGAGAACCGCCGAATTTATGAAGCGGTGAAGCCGTTCACGATGACGACACCTGAGCGTGTCAATGCGTTGATTGAAGGTGTTCGCTACATCGTCCGTAGCGGAATTGAGGGCGATTTTGTGGAATGCGGCGTCTGGAAGGGCGGTTCGTCGATGGCGATCGCTTTAACCTTGTTAGAAATGGGAGTGTCGAATCGTGGCCTGCATCTGTACGACACTTTCTCTGGCATGAACGCACCAACGGACGACGACGTTTCTGTCACTGGAACACCCGCTGAACAAAAATTTAGTAAGACAAAGCTGTCCGACGACTCGTCCGACTGGTGCATGTCACCCGTTGAGGAAGTTAAGGAAAACATTCGAAGAACGGGTTATCCCGAACACCACACTTCGTTCGTTCAGGGGAAAGTCGAAGACACAATTCCGGGTCACCTGCCGAGCTCCATCGCCTTGTTGCGACTAGACACGGATTGGTACGAGTCGACCAAACACGAGATGCAACATTTGTATCCTTTATTGAACACCAACGGTGTTTTGATCATCGATGACTACGGCCATTGGGCTGGTGCTCGCAAAGCGGTCGACGAGTACTTTGCTGCCAACAAAATCGAACTGCTGCTCAACCGGATCGACTACACGGGTCGGATTGCCTTGAAATCCAAGAATTGACTTCTTTGCCGCACGATTCAACATTCCCCGAAGAATCAAATGACGGGGCGATTCATTGACGAACAAGTGCTGAATCGGATAGCTGAGATTCCGTGAAACTAAAAAGGCGACGAACGATTTCCACTGAACTTCGAGCATGCGAATGACGATTTAATCGGATGTATCGATTGGGCGATCCGTTGGACGCGAGATCCTACCGTTCACAAACTCCGACATGCCACGAACGCCATGACATCAAACTCCGACATCAGCCAGTTTTACGACAACTTTCAAGTTCGACTCCTGCGAGATTATATTTACGGTAATCTGCGACTGAACATGGCGATCGAGTTCGTGACATCGTCTATACCCCGCGATGCGACATCGGTTCTCGATGTCGGATGCGGAATCGGTACGACGTCGGCAGGTTACGTCGAAAGACGATCCGATATTCGAGTCGTCGGCGTTGATATCAGTCCACAGAATATCGCTACGGCTACGAAGTTGGCGTCAAGCAATCGCGTGCGTTTCTTCGAGACCGACATGACGACAACGCCCGAGGGTGGTCCATTCCATGTCGTGTCAATTGTTGACGTTTACGAGCACATTCCCTTAGAAAGTCGGGGGACATTTCATCGCTCAGTCGGTGCGGCACTTGCCATCGACGGTATCGTTGTGATGACCACTCCCAGTCGATCGCACCAAGAATGGCTCGCGAAACATGAACCGGAAGGGCTGCAAATCGTCGATGAGATCATCGACCGCGCAGAGATCCAGGCATTTGCAGATGAAATCGACGCGGAATTGATTCAGTTCACACACGTGGACGTGTGGACCGCGCAACAATACTGCTATTCGTTGTTATCGCGACGCAAGCTTGAGCCGGTCGCAGTTACCGGTGCCGCTTCCATGCGTCTCTTGCCACTGAGGACCACTCGAAGAATCGAGGCGTTCTACTCACGGTTGTGGGATTCCAGAGAAGTGAAAGAACGACGCAAGCGAGTGCGAGACGCTATCGGAGTCGATGTGCTTCGTTATGGTCATCAGTGGATCGAGACTGTCGGTCCACAATCGATAGCGTCATGATTTGTCGCGACTTGCGGCGGTGATTAGAACATCTTCCAGTAGCGCGACTTGATTTTCGACGCACAATGGTTCGATGCAGCGTTTTGCTTCTTGGCCCATGCGAAATCTGGCCACCGGATCGTTAGCGAGTCGAAGCATTTGCTGGGACATCGTTTTCCAGTCACCCTCGTCACACAACCATCCGGCAACGCCGTTGGGTATCTGTTCCGGAATGCTCGCGTGACGAGTCGCAACGACCGGCAGCGCGTGCGAGGCAGCTTCGGCAATGGACACGGGCCAGCCTTCTTTGTCGCCATCTTTCGCGACACAACTGTGTTGAACGAATACGCTCGCGCGAGTCAACTCCGCCTTCACACGATCCTCGGGCTGCGATCCAAGAAATGCGACTCGATCTTTGACATCCAGCGAAGCCGCCAGGCGTTGGCATTGCGCCCACATCGGGCCATCGCCAATCATCACGAGTCGACAGTTCTCGTTCTTCTCGACGACTGAAGCGAAAGCGCGAATGGTTAAATCCGGACGTTTCTTGTCGACGAACCGACCGACAGCCAAGAATCGGCATTCGTCCGAACTGGATTCTTCCACCCTCGAGATCTGAACGATGGGTGTTCCACAGGGAATCTTGACGATTTTTGAATCATCAATCCCCAATTCCAACAATGCTTCTCGCATGTACTCGGCGACGACAACGTATTTTGAAATCCATTCGACCGAACTGGTCAGCAGTCTCCGATATCGATTGTTGCTGAGCGAGCGGGATAAATCGAATCCATGAAAATGCGCGACCAGTGGAACGTCGATGGCCTTCATCAGGGGCAACATTTCGACGGCATTGGTACCGAATTGCGCAAGCGCGACATCGGGGGGATTTTGCTGCGATTCCGCAATCCACCATCGTGTTTCTGATGGCGACATCGCCAAGCCCGGCACGCGCTGGTTAACACGAGCGAGAATTCCAAGCGACGTGTCACGCGCGAAACGGTTCCTGGGCAGACGCATTCGACCCTGGACGACAGAAACGTCGAACCCTTGAGCGGGAAATCGTTTCGAGTTGTCGTAGCGACCGGTCATCACTGTCAGTTTGGTGCGACTCATCAACGAAGCTTGACGGTACATCCAAACTTCGCTCGGTACCCCGAAGGCAATGGCGAGCATCCAAACATTTGACTTTTGAGGTAATGAACTTTCCATTGCTAACTAATCTTTCGGCGCATCGGGGCTCACTTTGTTTAGTACCGCGAAGTACTCGAGTGGAAACTGAGCTGCAGTCTTCTCGTCCAGTCGCCGGATGGGGCGGATCGTCCGCGCAAGATTCCAAATAGTCTGTTGTAGTCTGGCGATCGGATTTCCGGCCAACGGAATCTTTACAGTTAGCTTCGCGATCAAATTGCACAGAACATCACCGGCGCCGCCAAGCTCGTTCAACTCGACGACGCCCAAGCCGTGAAAACGACTCATGTGCTCAATCGCAAACCGAGTGTAACGGTGAAAATCGTACGGTTGCTCGTGGATACCATAGATGAATGGAACCGACAGCAACACTTTGCCTCCGGGTCGCAGGACGCGACTCATCTCCGACATCGCCATATTTGGATTGTGAAGATGCTCCAGCACGTCCGAGCAGATCACCACATCAAACGACGCATCAGCGAGCGGTAATTGTTCGTTGACATCGCACAGAACGTCCGCGTGCTGAACATTATGCGGTGATCCTGGCCAGTCCAAGCAAGTAACCGATCGACATAGTGAACGATACGTGTCGAATAGCGGTGCTTGTCCGCACCCCAGATCCAGCAAATCGCCACGAACGTGTCTCGTGATTGCTGTGTCGTACGCGGCCGCCACTCTGTCCGTTATTAAAAGGGAGGAGGCTTGGACATGGCTGGGGTTGCGTGAACCAATGAGCTGACCGTTTCGTCGACAGTACTTTGTCGGCAACCATTTGTCTTCGTTCTTCATCGAGTGCTTTGCGTGAGTCAAAAAAGCCTGTACCGGCGGAGCGGTCTGGCTACTTCGGACGAAGGTTAGGGTTGTCGATTTGTCGCAGCCAACATTCGAGCGTTAGACCACGACTGAGAAAGTGTACATCTCGCTCGTCGAATTGGGATTTGGCAGCAACTTTGGCCAGTTCGCTTCGGCGTTGAAAAGATGAAAGTGATCGGTACTGCGCCTCGGTGTCAAGCAAATAGTGACTCAACAATTTTCTTCCCGAGTTCGACGCGAGCCATCGGTGGTAATCGTGGAACTCTCGATTGACGCTACGGAATCCGACGGCCTTCCGGGCTCGGCGGTTAACTTTGGTAACGAGCGAACTGAGCGCGTGCAAAGGAGGTGGCACTCTTATACTCATACCCGTGGCCTGCCACGGGATCGAGTGGAACTTTGGCGGCAATAAGAAACGCAGCATTTGAAAATAGAAGCGACTATCGCGTCGGAGCGACGCCGGAATCCGCATCGCGTGCGACAAAAAATCATTGTCAAAGAACGGCAATCGTTCGTGCGAAAAGATCTTTCCCTGCTGCAGACCGTAACCGATGAATCGACGACCGCGATTGACGATCCGAGACGTTTCGGTCATGCCGTTGACATTCAAGTATGATCCGCCAATCGTGGCGTCACCAAGGAAACCTGACAGATCGACATCGAAGTGCTGTCGCGCCTGCGGGGCGCAGGTTGCATAGTGCATGTGTTGAAAATCCAGATGCCCATCCAGCCACCAAACAAAATCTTCGCGGTGTTGAAACCAGTCTTGTTCGTCGATCGGTTCGAAAATGTGATTGGCACCTGAGATCGACGCGACTCGTTTGGCCATCGCCAAATCGCTCGAACCCGGCAGCCCGAAGGTAACCGCGTTGATCGGCTCGTCACGGACTGGCATTGCGGCGATGATCGCGCGTGAATCGAGTCCGCCGCTGAGCAGTACTCCCACTCGATTTTGCGGACGATCATCGCACGACGCGACGGCTAAACGGAATAATCGAGCGGACTCTTCCGCCGCTTCGCGCGGGTCGCTCGGGGATCGATCCGAACTCCACTCGTCGTAGGACCAATACTGCTTTTTCTCCGTGAAGTGTCGCGTGGTTAGATTCCAGACCCAATGCGAAGCTGGTGGGATCAATTTGGCATTGCGAAACCAAGTTCGATCGTCGCCAAGGTGTCCTTGGATCATGAATTCATTGAGTGACTGCTCGTCAATGATCGGACGGAAATTCGGATCGGCCAAGAAGCCTTTGATCTCGGATGACCACGCGATCGAGTCCGTGTTTTCGACGACGTACAGAAACTCCAGTCCGTGACGATCAGTGATGAAATGCAACTGCGACTGAGTCGGATCGTAAACGACGCCGCAGAATACACCGTTGAATTCTCGAAGAAATCGAAAGTTCGGATCGACCGACACGAGAGCCGCGATTAGATGTGCGTCAGACTCATTCGCGATCGACGGATCGATTTGCTTCAGATACTTATTCGCCATCCATGAACGGTTCAGGATTTCTCCTTCAAGCCAGACCCGCAGACCAGAGTATCGTGCGGGTTGAGACGCCTGATTGACGATACCGACGCTCGTTCGTGACGCGGCAATGTTTGCATCGACGAACGGCTTGTCGCGACGATAAGTCCCACCGTGCGTTAGCAAGTCTTGAATGTCGCCGATATGATTGAGTGACGGTTTCTCGGAGTCTCGCGCGTGCGACGATTCAAGGTGCGTGCGGTCAGTGAATCCAAATATTCCCGGCATGGCTTAGGTTGCTGTTGGCTGAAGATTGTGAAACGCAACGACAACATCCAATACGCCGTGCCGTACAAACCGAAACGCTGAGAAGACTGCCGTGCTTGTGGCGACGGCGATGACGACGGACAGGGCAAGCTGCTGCGAAGGGGCGGCATGTACGACCGAATCAAACGACCATCTCCTCAGCAATGCAAGCGACATCGATGAAACTGCCATTGCAAGAATTTGGATACCGAAGATTGACCAAATCTTGCCGGTGGATACTTGTCCGCTGCGACCGATAAACGGAAACAGAAAAATGGGCATTGCAATTGATCGCAGTGAACAAGCGACCGCGATACCGATCGGCCCGAACGGAATCGCGCACGCTACCATCGCCACTTTCGCCATCGCATCGACCAATTGAAACTGAAAAATTTCTCGCCCGCGGCCTTGAGAAATTAGAAGCCAAGTCGATGAGTTGCAAATTGGTAATCCAATTAATCCGAGTGATAGTACGCGAAAGATTGGCACTGCGGTTTCCCAACCTTCGCCCATCAATACACGAATCAACACGTCCGCGTCCACGACGCAAACAGCCGCAATCGGCACCATCATCATTCCAACTAGCGTGACGGCGATTCGGAAGGCGTGATAATACTTTTTTGGTGAGTCGATCAAGCGGCTCAGCGCGGGAACGCAAACCGACGTCAACGGACCGTTGACCTGTCGAACGGGTTGCAGCGCCAGCGTCGTGGATCTTTCGTAATTGCCCAACATTGCATCGCCGAAAAAGTATCCGACAACAAGTAAGTCCACGTTCGCCGACAAGTAATTGAACGCTTGGCCGGATGTCAGGTTGCTACCGAATCGGATCAGTTCACGCGATTCGCTGCCGCGGGTCGGCAAGTTGGGAACCCAATGACAAGCGAGCCAAACACCCACCATTCGCGTCGCCGAAGAAACCAACGGGATCATCGCCAACGCCCAGTAGTCGGATGGCTGGCGATAAAACTTCCACGCCCAAGCCAGCGCCGCCACCTGACCGATCAACAGCGACAAGATTTCGATGATCGAGATGCGGCTGAACAACATGCACCGTCTCAGAATCGCTTGATGCTGAATGGTCAGTCCGGTGAAGACATACGACAGCGATGTCACGACGGTCAACCAAATCAGTCGAGGTTCTCCGTAGAGCCAACCCAACAGCGGCCCGATCGCGGACACCGCCGCGGCGAGGACGAAGCCAAGGCTCGTCGCAATCCAAAACAAATTGCTGATTTGCGAGCGAGTGATTTTGTCTCGCTGGATTGTCGCCATTGACATTCCGGCATCAACGAACATCAACGCAAAGTTAGTGACCACTGCAATGGTCGCAAACAGTCCGAAGTCCGACGGTTCCAACAACCTCGCCAATAACGGAATGGAGGCAAGTCCGATCCCGACGCGGATTAACTGGGTCAATCCCGTAACTGCGGCGCCGCGAACTGTCTTGGACTTTAACCCCGATCGCAGCGCCTCATCGGAAAAATAGTCATACTTTGGTTTCACAGTCAGCACTTTGGGTTCGGTCCCGCAAACTGGCAAAGGCTACGACCCGCGTCCAAAACAGATCCGCCAGAGACGCGAATCCTAGGGATACTGCGATATCTCGGCAACATCACTGAGTGGCCACCAATACCCCGACTCGGCCATCAAAACGGAATTTGCCCAGCCGAACCCGGTGTCTGAGGACGCTGGACCGTCGCTCCGCAGCGCAACGTCCCCGCAGCGGCGGCTGTCGGTTTCGGCATTGGAAGTGGTGGATGTTGAGTTTTTCCCGGGTCGTGATGATGATCGTCAAGCAAGCGATAAAGATCACAAAGAATAGGAATTAGTGCCCTTTCTTATCCAGCCTTCAATAATTCTGGAAATGACCCGAAAAATGTGGTCGATGTCTTGGCAGACGCACCCCTTGATCTAGGTGCTCGCTTTAGCCACTCGAACCCCATTTGCTGTTTCGCCATGTCGATCTCAACATTTCACGCGATCGTAGCCGTCTCGACCTGCTTGATAGTCTCGCCGCTGGTTTCGGCCGCTGGGCTTTGCGACAAGTGCGGCGGAACAGGCGTTTGCCAAAACTCTAAGTCCGTCACGGTGACGGAGACAAAAATTGTCACCGAAACTTGCTACCGTGACGAGCAGCAAGCGAAGACGGTCATGGTTGAGAAGACGATCGATGTACCGCAAGAAGTCCCCTATGAGTACAACGCTTGGGTGCGCGTGACGAAGGAAGACGTTCAGGAAATTGAAATCAAGACGCCGAAATTTCGTTGGGTGGACCAGAAGTACACCATCACCGTGCCGGGAATTGACACGGTAACCAAATTCAACAAACGATGTGAGACGGTTCCGGTAACGAAGACTTGCACTGTCACGGAAGATCACGGTTGCTGGGAAACAAAGATGGTCGCCAGCGAGACGTGCGACGGTTGCCTTTGCTGTGAGAAAAAAGTTTGGTGCCCGAATCCTGTCGAAGTCATCGTCGAAAAGATCGTGATGGAAGAACTCGAGATTGAGGAGCCCTATGTTTGTCAAGTTCCGATCATGGTTCCGATAGAAAAGACGCGTCGCGTGAAAGAGTATTTCACGAAGACGGAGAAGAAGACCGTCAAGAATCCTTACACAACTCTCGAGCCTCGCAAGCGGACCAAAATGGTCACGGCGTTTGTGCCGGAAACCATTTGCGAAGAAAAAATCGAATGGTGCACGGTAAAGGTTCCGTATACCGTCGAACGGGAAGTCGAAGTTGAAGTCACGCGGATGGTTCCCTGTGACGTTCCGTGCGAGTGCTGTTCACACTGATCGACGTGAACGTCCGCAGCGTTCCAGCCCTACGGACACACGACCTGATCGCCGATCTGAATTCGACTCAATACATCAGCGCTTTCGACCTCGGCCTGAGCGGTTGACCGTCCGATCACGCGAACGCTCAGATGTCCGATACGAATCGTTCCACCGCCAACGGACGCTCGATAGATTTCTCCGACGGCGCCGGGTTGCAAGTTACGAAGTTGACTGCCCTTGAGCAGCAACTCGCCGGTTTGATGATTGACGGACGCCACTTCGGCAACGGCGAGGCATCGAGGCGCGGTGACTTCGCTGTCGAAAGGGCTTCGAGTCGGTGACGCATGGCTCTGTACCGCGACAGCTTGCGGTTTCGCCAATTTCGAGAATTGTCCACGAATTGGGTAACTGCTCAAAGGAAGACGTGGCGCTGGAAGCGATCTTTCGATTACGCGACGTTCAGGGATCTCAGTGACCGTAATCGGAGTGATCGAGGATAGGTTCACGCCAGGGGACGTGACCGTCACGGGCGATAAGACGACAGTCGGCTCATTGAAAATCGGCATATCAACGTATGGCGCACCAACGGTTTGTACAGAGACGTGTGGCTGGGCCAAGTTTCGCTCGTCTCGGTTTGTCGCGGAATGGTCGGGTCGGGATCTACGTTGGACCGAGACTGGAACGAGCGGTTCCAAACTCATCTCGATCGGTCGCTGATTCACACTGCGGCGTAGGATCAAATCTTCCGCTTCTGCTTCGGGCGAATCGAGGTCTTCAGGTTTTTCATCATCGAACGGATTACTGCTAGGTTCATCGGAATCGCGGTCGCTTCCTTCGCCCTTGATGGATTCATCTTTGTCGCTCGACTCACCTTTGACTTTAGGTTCTTTGGGTGCTGTCTCACCCTTCAGCGGCGGCACCATTTCAACGGATTGGTCTTCCTCAACCGGGGCTACGGCTTCATAGTCTTCCTCGATCGGTCCCGAAGGCGGACCGCCTGGGCAGCACTTCTTGAGCACGCGGGCGGCGGCTTTACGAATCTCGGCCGACGGTTCGAGGTGGCAACCCGAGTCGTCACGTTCGTAGGCTATCTCGCTGAGCCGCTTGCTCGTCTTCTCATTGCAACAAGATGTCGTACCACATCGTTTGCAACAATCTTGATTGACGTTCTCTTCGATCGCTTCGATCACGGCAAGCCGAACATCCGGTGTGCAGTCATCGGTTCCAGCCAACAACGCGTCGGTAATTTTTCCGTCCTTGTCGTAGCAACCGCATCCGAGGGAAGCCAGATATTTGATCGCCTTGATCTTCTGCATCTTCATGTCTTCAGCCTGCTTGATCTCCGCAGCGGCCTTGATGGCGGGATTGGGTGACAAGAGATTCTCGGGTGCGGCGATCGGAATGAGCGGCGGCTTCCGCTCGAGGCCGGGAAGATTGCCACGCCGATTGACCAAGCCGGAGCGAAGAGCTTTGGCGGTCTGAGGAATACCAAGGTATCGCCACAGCGTCGGGGTCGGGGCGGCCGGAGCAATGGTGGGCACCAATGCCGGCGCGGCGGCGACAGCCGGCGTCGCGACTGGTTGTTGTCCTTGTGTCGCCATCGGAGCCACCAAAAATGTTGTGACAACCATCGCGCGAACTTGATTCTTGCTCATCTCAGAGTCTTCCTTGACGCTGGCGACCGTTAACTGGAAGGTCTTTTTTCCGGCAGAAGCGAGGTAACCGCCTCGATTGCATGGAGCGAATATGAACCCTATTGGAGGGAGTATCGCCCGAATGTAATGAATCGGACGATCGTGAGGGTAAATTTAGCGGCGGGGTGAGAACCCGCACGCTTTAACATTTCGCGCGCATGAACATTTCACAAGCTGTCGAGTTTCACGATTCGTTTTGCATCGCTAGTAGAACTCAGACACTTTCGCGGCGCTGCGACTCAAACTGCGGCAAAGCGTTTTGCCACGGCGTCCCAATCGACAACATTCCAGAAGGACGAAACGTAATCAGGACGGCGGTTCTGATAGTTCAGGTAGTAGGCATGTTCCCAAACATCCAACCCGAGAATCGGAGTTCCGCCGATACCTGCAATCGCGGTACCCATCAACGGGCTGTCCTGGTTTGCAGTGCTACCAATTTTCAGCGAGCCGCCTTCGACGTACAGCCATGCCCAACCGCTACCGAATCGAGTCGCGGCGGCATTGGCAAACTGTTCCTTCATCGAATCGAATGACCCGAATGCTGAATCGATCGCGGATGCCAGCGTTGACGTCGGCGTTCCGCCTTTTCCGGCTCCCATGACGGTCCAGAACAAGGAGTGATTGGCATGTCCACCGCCGTTGTTTCGGACGACTCCTTTTTTATCGTCCGGAACGGATGCCAAATCCGAGATCAAGCTCTCAATCGATTTGGACTCCAATGGCGTTCCGCTGATCGCGTCATTAACCTTGGTGATGTAGGCTTGGTGATGCTTGGTATGGTGAATTTCCATTGTCTTTGCATCGATGCTCGGTTCAAGAGAATTGTACGCGTATGGCAATTCGGGCAATGTGTAGGCCATGGCCGTTGACTCCAGAAAGAGGGGCAGAAGGTAACATCCGTTTTCAAGCGAAGCCTGAATTCCTGCACCATAGCGGTCTGGCGAGCCAGCGCAAATGCCCCGGTGACCGTTCACACCGACTCTGCACGCTTCAATTCGCCCATCAGATAGCTTCGTAGGCTATTTGTGACCTGCGAATAGCATGCCGCAACTTCGTGTCCGCGACGATCTCGGTTGCGAATGGGCTGCAAATGAACGTGAACATTGGTCCGGTTGCCGACGCGACGACTTTCGCTTTCGCAACGGCTCTCGCTCAGCGTCAGTTGGACGCGAATCGCCATTTGCTGATCCGCGCGACGGCGGCCGCCGCGAGTGTAGGTGGCGTTGAGTTTCATCGAAACTTGATTCTCGTCGACGCTGATGATTTCAGCTTTGTGGTCGGCGATGAAGCCTCTCAGTTTCTCGATCGCCAGATCCACGGGAACCGGCGTGACAATATCGAACTCGCTGCTCGACGCGGGACCGGCACCGGTGAACCAATCAAGCCAACCGCGCGGTGCGACGGGCTGTTCAGCGGGGGACTGGATCTTGTTTCCCGCGCCCAATTGAATCACACGGTTACGTCCGTTGTCTTTCGCCTTCAGCAATGCCCGATCCGATCGTGCCAACACCGTTTCGGCGGTGTCACCCGCTTGAAACTCGGTGACACCGAAACTGGCGGTGATCGGTTCGCCCCCGAGACTCGGCTGCGAAGTTGTTTCGATTGCCTGGCGAATGGCTTCGGCCCGTTTGGATGCGGTTGCATTGTCACAGTTGGGTGCGAGCAACAAGAATTCTTCGCCGCCGTATCGAGCCACCGTGTCACCATCGCGCGCATGAGCTCGCAGCACCGCCGCAAAACTTTTCAGCGCTTCGTCGCCGGCAGGGTGTCCATGGACATCATTGACGCGCTTGAAATGGTCAATGTCGCAGATGATTAAACTGAAGCTGGCGCCGCCGTTGATCGTCTTGGCAGTCAGTTCGCCGAGCATCTTGTCGAAGTGGGCGCGGTTGGCTACACCGGTGAGCGCATCTTGAGTCGTCTGATGATGCAACGTTTCCAATCGTTCTTGCAATGTTGCCTGATCAGAGAGGTCGCGAATGATGACGACTGTACCGTGGATGCCCGGCGTCGATCCGGTAACGGGCGTGACAATGATTTGCACCGGAGTTGACGACTGGCCCGGTTGTTCAATCAGCATCGACTGCGAGATCGAGGCGCCGTTCTTGACACAATCGCGGACTAGGCAAGCTTCGTCGTCGCGAGAGTTGTCGGGGTTACGCATTCGCAACGATTCGTGGTTCCACGATTGACCAATGATCGCGTCGGGCGCAATTGACGTGAGACGCTGCATCGACGCATTCCACTCCGTGATTGTACCTTCCGCGTCCGTGAAGACGACACCGTCTTTCAAGTTGCGGATCAGTTGTTGGTGATAGAATGTTTCGCGGCGCACGGTGGGTTGCGATTTACCCCTTCCGGTCGACGATTTGTCGGACCCGTCACGATCGCCAAACCCCCACATCGATGATCCGCTGTTTTGCAGTTGACGCAGCCACCGATCAACGACGACGCTTTGCAGCATCTCTGGGCGTTGTTCCAACATGCGATTGAAGTCCGCCGCCAGTTCCGGGTCGAACTGGGTCGCCGCACCTTCCATCAATTCTTGAATTGCCCGCTCGCGACTCAAGGCTGGCCGATAAACCGTATCCGTCGTCATGGCGTCGAATGCGTCCGCGATCGCCAGCATCCGAGAACCGATCGGCAAGGCATCTCCTCGAGGCCCCTCGCCGTGACGGCGGCTGTCGTACCAAGTATTGGCGTGGCGAATGATCTCGAGGAGTTCAATGTCGGCGGTGCATCCGCGAAGGATTTCACAACCGAGCTCAGGGATCAGTTCCATCGTCAATTGTTCGTCGACCGAAAGCTTTCCAGGCTTTCGTAGGATTCGATCCGGAATGCCAATCTTGCCAAGATCGTGAAGCAAAGCGGCGACTTCAATCCGGTCGCGTTCGACTTCCGCGAATCCCAATCGCTGAGCCCACGCGGAACTCGACAGAGCGACGCGCAGGCAGTGCCCGGCGGTCGGCGCATGTTTGGTGCGCAACGAATAAAACAGCGACGTTGCCATTCCGAGCCTGACCAACGCAAGTTGATTCTCGAAACGAACATCGCTGGACGGGGAACTCGACGTATCCGCCGACGGCGCCGATTCGCGCAGTCCGGCAAGCAAATGACCGACCCGCAATCCATCATTGTTGCTCGATTCCTGAGCTCCACGATTCAGATCTGTGCTCGGCATCAACGCAAACGTGGAAAACATCGGTACGGTTGTGGGGGCTGTATCGGTCATGCGGATCAGGTCATGCGTGCGAATCGATGGAGAGTCAAACCTACTGAAAATCTAGGTCATACATCGGCAGGAGCAAATATTGGCGTCCGATTGGCTACACCCCATCGGGCCGCCACCCGCGTCGGAACTAATCAGACGGATTATCGGGCAATGCTTGCGATCGGCGTGTCTCGTACCTACTATGCGGTTATCCGAGATCGACAATCTTTGGTGCCGATGGCGACCGAAACCGCCATTTTCGCTAGATCGTCGACGGAAACTTGCCAGCCTGAATGCCAGGGTGACAATACTTTTCGCCTCATCATGGTGTCCGCTCGCGTGAGTCTTTCCGAGGTCGATCGATTGCTCCTTCAGCGATGTTTGGACCAGGCCCCACGGGCGTGGCAAGACTTCGTCGATCGGTTTTTGGGGCTAGTGGTCCATGTCGCCAACCACACTGCCAATTCGCGTAACCGACCGCTCGACGCTTCAACGCGCGACGACATGGTGGCGGAAGTATTTTTGACGCTCGTGTCGAATGATTTCGCGGTGCTGCGACGCTTTCGACGCAATTGCTCTTTGGCGACCTACCTGACCGTCGTTTCCAGACGAGTGATCACTCGTCGGTTGGCCGACGTCGATCCACCTGTCTACGCGAACGATCACGCTCAACCGACGCAGGCATGCGAGGCTCGGATCGACAATCAAGAAGAAGTGCAGCGATTGTTGTTGAGGCTCGATCCCAAGGAAGCGAGCGTTGTCCGCATGTATCACTTGGAAGGGAAAACGTACCAAGAGATCAGTCAAGTCGTCGGCATGAGCGAAAACAGCATCGGCCCGGTACTCAGCCGAGCCCGCGATAAAATGCGAAACGGCCGCGGTTAGGGCATTTGTAACTCGACACAAGTTGGATAGGCACGAGCGTGGCGTGAAGACTTCAACGACCACCGGCCACACGTTTCGCTTAGCTAACTGACACCATCGGAGTTCGCGCGTCGCTGTGCTGATTCCCGACCGAACCTTTCATAACGCCTAGTACAGGAAATTGGGGCAACCCACTGTTGGCAAGGATCCCGCCGAGAACCAAATTTTGGTTGCCTCGGGATTTCCGCTTCGCATGGGTCGATCAAAGTAGCGACGAAAATACGCCACTTGCTGAGCAACGAAGCGAATGAGTTTGAAGTCGAATCGTTGCAACCCACGCTTTCACGACGGAGTCGATTCGTGTCGAGACCAAACCTTGCTTCGGCCTTCAACTCGTAATTTGAAACCAAAAACCCAACTTTATCTCCCTCTGACCGATTGCTATTTTCGATTTTTTTGACAATTCGGCGAAAGTCGTAGGCGAGTTCGGTCTCTTTGTAAAAGCCCGCTAGCGTTAAATACGATTAGGATCGGTGTCGCCATTGGCTTTAAATTATGGTGAACTCAGTTGATAGCGAACCAAGGACCGAGCACTTCGATGAAACGGTCCTGCCGATTCACGACGAGATCAGTCGTTCGCGTCGACTGCTTTCCGTCCTTGCGATTGCAGTCGCGATTTGTCTGTTGATGTTGTCAACCGTTCGACTGGCAAATGTTGTTGATCATGGCCATTGGTGGCTAGTGGCGGTCATGCTGCTTGGCGTCGTCGTGGCCGACTTCGTGTCCGGTATCGTTCACTGGGCCGCCGACACGTGGGGCAGCGAGTCGATGCCGATATTGGGTAGACGGTTGCTGCACCCGTTCCGCGTGCATCACGTCAATCCGGCGGATTTTCTGACTCGCCGATTTGTTGATACCAACGGTGACTTGGCGCTGCTAGTGATTCCCATCATGGCGGCAGCCTTGTGTGTCCCGCTGCGTGGGTCGGCCGGCATTGGGATCGCCACCGCGATGACAGCTTTTGCTTTGATCGGGATGATGACCAACCAAATTCATCAGTGGGCGCATCAAGGTTCGCCACCGATGTTGATCGAGTTCCTTCAGCAACATGGGATTTTGCTCGGCAGAGGTGCTCACCTGCTTCACCATCGCGCGCCTCACGATTGCAACTACTGCATCGCGACCGGTTGGTGCAACCGACCGCTGGCCGCCATCGATTTTTTTCGCCGCGCCGAGCGATTCATTACTCGGTTAACAAGTGTCACGCCGCGAGCCGACGATGATACGTTTCGGTCAATCGCGTGGGTTGGGCCCCTCGGAACGCGGCCTGATTCGCACGCGGTTGAACAGCGGGTTGAACGAGGGAAAATCCATGAGTAACGATCCCCTCGAACCACGACCCGACAAACCACGGCGCGTCTTTGGTGGATATCTGTCGTTGGAAACTAGCGAGCCGACGGGTTGGGGACACGGTTGGATCAGCGGCCTAGCGTCGGCACTCCTGGGCATCTTGGGACTCGGCATCGTACTGTGCTTCCGCTTTCCGTCGCTGCTGACGATGGCTGACTTGCGATTTCTGTATCCCGTCGTCTACGTCCGCGCGGCGCTGCATATCGTGCTGATCGCTTCGTTCCTGCTTGGCGTAACTAGTATTTTCTTGCGACAAAACAAGACTTTCGGATTGGTGGCAATCACGTGTACGCTGGCGGCTGCACTGTTGGGAGGAGCGACAGCAGCGATCGGCGATGCTTCCGGAGGTGCCGTCTTTGGGCTCGACTGGTTCGCTATGAATCTCGTGCTGTATTCGATCATTTACATCCCGCTGGAACGCCTGTTCGCCAAGCGTCCCGAACAGCCGGTCTTTCGCAAGCAGTGGCGTGTCGATCTGACATACTTCTTCTTCAACACGCTGCTAATCCAAATCACCAGTTTTCTGACGCTGCACCCGGCGATGGTGTTTTTCGATTGGGCCCGCCTACCCGTTGTCGAGCAAGCGGTTACGTCCTGGCCCTTGTGGGTCCAAATCCCGCTTTGCCTCTTAGTCGCGGACCTCGCCCAGTACTGGGTGCATCGGGCCTTTCACAGCGTGCCACTGCTATGGCGTTTTCACGCAATCCATCACTCTGCCGAGTCGATGGACTGGCTGGCAGGCGCGCGCCTGCACATTGTTGATGCGATCGCGACTCGCGGCTTGACCTACGTTCCGCTTTACGTATTAGGATTTTCTCAGCCCGCGATTGTTGTCTATGTCGTTGTGGTGGCGGTTCAGGCAACATTCATTCACGCGAACGTTCGTTGGGAGTTTCCCGGGGTTCGCCGCGTCGTCGCAACACCCTGCTTTCATCATTGGCATCACAGCGCCGAAGTCAAAGCACGCGATAAAAACTTCTCGGTCCATTCACCGTTGTGGGATTGGCTCTTTGGGACGTACTACATGCCGGGGCGATGGCCGACATCTTACGGATTGTGCGACCAACGCAAGGTGCCCGCCAGTTGGTTGATGCAGTTGGTTGACCCGCTACGTCGTCGCCGACCAACGCAGGAGATGGTGGTCGACGAACACACGGACAACCCGGCACGACAGGCTTAAGAACGAGTCACCGGATCAGTTTTCCTGGATTCATGATTCCATGTGGATCCAACGTAGCTTTCAAACCTTCGACAGCCAATACGCCGGTCGGCGAGATGTCTTGCGCTAGCCAAGGACGATGTTCGGTTCCGACCGCATGGTGATGCGACAATGTTGCCCCGCCCGCCATGAAGGCATCCTGGATAGCGTGTTTAATCGTGTCGTAGTTTTCTTCGACGCGAGACGAATTGTCGTGCCAGGCAAATGTGAAATACAAGCTCGCACCACAGTGATAGGTGTGGCTGACATGGCACCCGACCCAGCCTCGACATCCCGTCGCGGTGATCGCATCCTGAAGTGACACTTGGCACAAGCGATACAGCGGCAACACGTTACTCCAGAGGGTCGCCGTTTCACTGACATCTGCGAACACTCGGCGGTCCAACAGCCAGTCTCGCAGATAAGGAAAATCGAACTTGCCTCGTTCGAATGACTCGCCGGGGCCTCGTCCCAAACATACTCCGCCATGCTGCCGGTAGACGCGATCGACCGCTCGCCGTTGACAACGAATCTGTTTCCGACTGCCCTCAAATTTATTGATTGCCAAACAGCAGTGGTCCAGGTCCATTCGTTTGATGTGTTGTAGCGAAAGTTTGAAACCTTTGGAAACGATTTTCTTCATGCCAGCTTCCGGGGCTTTAAAAGCAAACGACAACGCAGTCTTTTCGGCATCATTCAATCGCGTCACGACGGGTGCGATACCGTCCGCGGCAACACATTGGATGGCCGCAACACCCGACTCGAAATTGTGAAATAAGTAGCCCAGCCAAAGTGTTTTTGCGGGTTGCCGATGTACTTGCAACGTGACCTCGCTGATCACGCCAAGACTGCCTTCGCTGCCGATGCACAAACGGTTGATATCGACGCCGTTCGACGCTCGCGGCACCGGACGCGTGACGATGACACCACGCGGGGTAACGACTCGCATGGCCAAAACCATGTCTTCAATCTTTCCATACTTGTCGCTCTGCATCCCCGCCGATCGAGTCGCCACCCAACCACCAAGCGTCGAATGTCGAAACGAATCCGGAAAGTGGCCCAGTGTCACACCGTACGGCTCGAACTGCTGTTCCAGGTCCGGACCGTAAACGCCGGTCTGGACCGTCGCCGACTGGGACTGCACGTCGACGCTCAGCACCCGATTCAACCGGCACATGTCAAGCGAAATGATCGGTCGGTTTCGATCCGATCTTGCACTCAAACATCCGGCAATGTTCGATCCACCGCCAAACGGAATCAACTCGATTTGAAAACGCTCTGCCAACTCAAGGAGGTCGATAATCTCTTGTTCTGATTCTGGGCAAACAACAACGTCAACGACACCATTCAGTTTGCCCTGTCGGACGTGCAGCAGATCACGAAAGCTCTTGCCGAAACTGTGCCTGATCCGCTCGAGTTTGCTGGTCACGATCCGATCGGGTGACACAATCGCAGCGATCGACGGTTGGCACTCCTCAGGGAGCTTGCTGTCGGGAAAAACGATCGACGCCGGCGAGTTGGGAACCCAGTTGAAACTCCGAAAAACAACTGACCATTTCCTCGGCAGTCACTCGCAGGATACGTCTCAACCACTTGGGCGAAAGTTCACAGCTCGCGATCACGGCATGACCGCGACCGCGAGTCGCGGTACGTAGTCCAGCGTTCTTGTCACAGGCATAATTGCATTCAAGCAAATAGCGAAACGGAAAGCGCTCAGTGACCTGTTGTTCGATGAAGCGACAGGCATGCTCGGTCGCGATCGTGGTCATGTTTTGACCGGCCGCGTTGTCCATGCAAAACACGAATTCTGCAATCACGCGATCGTGAATGACGCGTGACTCGACTCGCAGCAACTTGCCGTGCGAAGTCGTCAAGTCGGCAGCCGCCTTCACCCGCCGGAAATTTTCTGTTAGCCAGTCGGCAAATGATCGACAATGCCTCGCATCCGGGAATGTAAAGATGGGGCACCGCGTGATCTCTTGCCGGAGGTGCTGGGTCTGAATTCCGCCACAACGCGACGTGAGCAGACAACCACGCGTCATCGACATCACCAACGTCCCTTCGAGCGTGCTGAGTGTAACGCAAAAGTTGCCGCTGGCATAATCGCCGTTGATCACCAAAGGCGCCGCCACGGACAGCGGTAGCGAAAGGTATCCCGTCTGGTTTTCCGCCAAGCCTTGAAAATCCTCGCCGCTATCGATCGAGTTTTCCGGCGGAGTGAAGCCAACGGAACGCTCTAACCAGCTCCGTCGGTTAGCGAGCGCTTGGGCAGTGTAACCGCGTGGCGGTGTGCGTTTTTTCATGAGTACTTCGCAGAGTCAGTTGATGGTCATTTCCCGCCGCGACCCAGCGGCAATCGCGGCTCGACGCGATCGTCCGGAATGGAAATTCACCGTCGGCGAATGTATTTAGCCTCGATCCAATTTTTACATCCCAAATCGCAATCGTTGCGATTTCGCAGGCTAATCAACAACCGTTTCGGGTTATACCGCATCGCGATCTACTGGAATAAATGATGAAAAATGGAACGTTTCATTTCTACTTGTGATTCGCTAAGCGGCGTCTTCTTCAGATCGGCTGGCAACTGTCCGGATTTTAATAACTGAACGATCCGATCCACTTCTTCTCGAGTGAAGTTTCCAGTAATCCGTCCTTCTTTTCGAATCGGCGAATTGATATTTGGCGCGGTCAATAATTCGTCGTCAAGAATGATCCCCAGCTGAACTTGACGCAGGCCTTTGGGAGCATTCAAGGTGGTCAACTTGAAAAAGCGAGCACTTGCAGCGTCGGTCAGGTTGAATGCGATGGCGGGTCCCCCGCTCTCATCCAATGTCATCGCGGCGAACGCCAAGTCTTCCCCACCTATTGCAAAATCGGAATCAACGACGGTCAGCAGATCAAGATCGGAGATTCCTTGTTGATGCATCCAATCAACGATTTTAGTCTCCGATTCGTGGGCGAACAACGTTTCGGGAAGATCCAAGACATCACCGGACGCGGCGTCACGATAAAGTCCGTTGTATCCACCTGTTGCTCTAAGCGGCTTCGCGACACCAGTCAGTTCCGATTCGCGACCGATCGTGACCCAACGGGCGACGACTTGGCCTTGGGCGTCCTGTACATCACGATGGCTCGCCCCTGTTTCCGCTTTGGCCAACAAGAATATCGGCATGTGGTCGAACCGGTTGGCGACGATCAAGAACCGCAGCACTCCTGAACTGTCAATGAGATCCTTGGCGATTTTGATTTTGATTGGATCCGTTGTCGGAACCAAGACCTCGAGATCCGTCGAGCCAATCGCGTTGACCTCAACGCCCGAACCAAATGCGTCATTCATCCTTCGCCGCAGAGGTTGAGTCAAATCATTGGCGTGGACGTTCGTTCTTGCCGAGCTACCTAGATTGATGGAATAGACAAGTCGAGTGCCCTCAACCCGCATTATTCACCAAGGACGTGAGATTCAGCGGATTTGATTGTGGAGCACTTCGTCGTGAGCAATGGACTCATTTTAACGTCAATTTGCTCTCGCCGCGCACAGCGGCCCCCTCCCCTCAGTCGTGTTTCGCGGC
>JBGSLZ010000175.1:0-21491 GCA_041740415.1 Rubripirellula sp. | reverse complement strand
CGCGCCCGCGCCGACCGATGCGGGACGATTTCCAGCTGGCGGGCCAGCAGCCGATCGGCGATTGTCTTGTCCACCGCGCGGGGCGTTTCGGCTGGGCCGCGATTCGCGATCTTGGCGGATCGAATCCAACTCGGCTTCGCGTTGCGGCGAAACGGCGCTCAAGCCCACTCGTCGTCGTTTTTCGTCGATGCCCGTCACCCAAGCTGTCACGACATCACCGACTTGCACGGCCTCATGCAAATCTTCGACGTAGGAATCGGATACGCGGCTGACGTGAATCAGTCCGCTGCAGTCGGGTGCAAGCTCGACAAACACGCCGAACGACATCACACCGACGACGACTCCGACGACGGGTTCGCCCGGTTTGAGCGATTTACTGGATGGCATCGTCTGCAAAACGGCCGGCGGTTCGCCAGAAGAATCGCTGTCGCCGAACGGATCACAAAGCCAATTGACGATTTGATAGGCACGGCGGGTTCCGATCTGCCATTCTTTGACGCACTTATCAACCTTGGCTCGTTCCGGACGCGGTTGGCGGATCGAATCGGTCGAACCAGATTCAGCCGCGACCGGCTCGGATTGTGTCGGTGAGTTTTCGTCGCCTGACTCGGCCGCTTCACTTTCGGCGGCGTTTTCGGGCGATTTCGCCACCGGTGCTACATCTTCCGACGCCGGAATGTTGCCGGCGCCGTCATCCGTGGTTGAAGCATCGCCAGCGGTCGAATCGGCTGAGCTTGTCGCATCATCGGCGATGGCGAATTCGGGTGACTTCTCGCCCGACGCCGTGAAGTCCTCAACCAGGTTAGGCTTTTCCTTGAAGGCTATTTCAATCGGCTTGATTTCTTCGACCGGCGCTGAGCCGCTGTGGTCGGGCAAGGTATATCCCGGCGGCATCGAGGGCGGCAGCGTGATACCGAGCGATTTGGCGAGCTTCTTTGCCAGCGGGTAGTCATCGGGATGGATCAGCGTTCCGTCGAGCGATTCTTCGCTGCCGAAGATCCGCAAGAACGGCAATGACTGACGGCTTTCGATCGCACCAGGCCAGTTCTCGAGCTCGATCAACGCGGCTCGTGATGGAAACAAAGACGTGCGACGGGCTTTATCGATGGCTGATGCGACTTCGGCGGTCACGCCGGGCAGCAAACGCAACCACGACTGAGGCGCCGAGTTCGCATCGACACCGCCCCGCGAAGCGCCGCTGATCATCACGTCACCGAGCGTTTCGGCGAGAGCTTCATCGGCGAGTTCTCGCTGGAACGAACTGAGCCGCAATTTCAGCGGATCGATCTTGGCCATCGACTGGGCTGGTTGCAGCACGGAGAAGGCTAGCCAAGCGGCGGCGCGAAACCGTCGCGGCGTCGATCTCATTTCTTGATCCGAGACGCTGCTGCCCGCGTAAGCGTCGGCTCCGCCGCGATCGGCGAGCGTCCAGCGAATCGATTTTTCCGGTGACGCGGCAATCAAGTCACCCAGCGCAATCATGGTGGCCCGACGTGCGGGACCGTTGCTGATCACGATCAGATCAACATGGAATGTGTGAATCAGTTCGCCCATCCGCGCAACGGCTTGGCCACGCTGGCTGGCCGACAACTGGCAAGGCAAATCTTCGCTGTGCAGCAGTCGTCCATCGGCCGACACGATTGTGGACGCTGCCGTTCGGGGACCAACGGCATCAATCGACATGACCACTTTGGCTTCGACGGCACCACGGTTGACGTGGCGGCGCAGATGATCCGCCGTGATCGACACCAAACGAGCCGACGCTCGTTCTTGGACATCGTCCCACCAAGCGATTTCGGCGGCTTCGCGGATGCTGGCTTCATTCTGAAGCACGATGTCTCGCATCCGGTCTTCAAGATGATGATTGAAACCGGCCGCAGTTCGCTGCAGCTCGGCGACCAATTTGCCCGCGTCGTATTCGAACCCGCATTCGGCGACTTGGCTGCGAAGCGCACGTCCGAGCATCACGATCTGAAACGAGCTGAGCTTATCCGACGTGAATCGCTTGCCCTGAAGCGGCTTGAGCACACTGACCAACCAGCGGCGACGGCGTTGGCGCGGTGAAACTTTTTTCGGTCGCTTGTCCGCCTTGGCGGACTTGGTTGCAGGTGCCGCAGGTGTCCCCGCATCGGCTTCGTCGGTCGACATGGCAACCGGCGCTTCGGTCGGGGCAGATTCGCCGACTGGAATATCGGTGGAGCCAATTGGCTCGCTCGGCGTTGTCGGCTCGGTGACAGCTTCGCTGACCGGTTCAACCGGAGGCACTTCAGCGACCGGAGCTTCAGCGACTGCTTCGGTCGGCGATTCGGTAACCGATTCGGTGTTTTCAGCCACGGCCTCGGTACTCTCAGCCACAGCCTTTCCAGCCTTCGAGCCTTTCTTTCGTTTCTTGCGTTTGGGGGCTTCGTCGCCCGGCTCGTCTTCGCCAGCGATGTGCGGGTCGCTGATCTTGGTAACGTGGATTCGAGCATTCTTGGCCAACCAGCGAACCGCGGCGCTGATGATTCGAGGGTCGCCCGCTAGACGCTCGACGAGCGCATTGTCGAGTCCGTCGAAGGCCGAGTCGACGCTTTGGATGCCTTCGACATCGGCCGCGATCGCCGAAAAATCGCTGCCGTCACCCTTGCGAGGATTCAAAACGCGAACTGCCAACCGCGTCGCATCGCTGGGCGTTTGGCCGGATTCGTGCTTGAGTCGCCGCGCCAATCGCGACACCATCCTCAGTGAATTCGCTTTGCTGATCGCATATCCGATGGCGGGATCTTTGAGCGCCGTGGCTTCCCAGGCCTCAGCCAAACCCTCACGCCGCTGGGCGATCTGTTGCTCGGTCTGAACAGCCGCCGAAAGCGACCACAGGCTGGCTTCGTCCAAGCCACCCAGTTCATCACGCCGATAACGGGCCAGAAAAGGCGGCGTGTATCCTTGTTCGAGCAGCGGAAGTGCCAAACGCAAACTGGAAATTTCACAACGCCCGCGTTGGGCAATTGCTTCTAAATCGACGCTCATACCGAGTCGTTCTCTTTACCTGGTGAGTCCCACGCGCTCGGGCCGTTGAAGGACCGAGGTGGACGTAAGCCCGTGTGCCGGCTGACTTGCCATCCGAGACCTCGCCGCATTAGCGATGCCTCAAGCACTTTTGGAAGCACGCGAGAATAACGTGAATGTCGAGATCGTTCAATGACCGAAGCCATTTCTGGACACCGTCGCCTTCTCACTTACGAACCGTCGGTCGCCAGTTTGCGGAAATACGCCTCGATGGCTTCGCGATAGTGGGTCGGCAAATCTCGACTGATCTGCTGGATGGCCTGATTTCGCTCGGCCGGAGGCAGATTCCCCCAGCCGTCCTTGGCGTCGATACCTTTGCGGTCGACATCGCCATTTCCGCTGCCGCTGGCGATGTTGCTGTCCTGCATCGGCGTGCTCTGGCTGTCACCGCCGCTCGGTTTGCCGCCAGCCTGCTGCTGCATTTGTTGCTGCTGTTGCTTCTGCTGCTCTTCGATCTTTTCAATCAGTTTGGTCAGCTTGTCGATGATCTTCTGCTCTTGACTCTTGACGTTTTCGTCGTGACGACCGAGATCCAAACGCCGCGTGACATCCGTCATCAATCGCGAAACTTCGTCGAGCGAGTCTTTTTCGAGCGGTTTGATGTCGGCGACCATCAACTGAGCCGTCCGCGTGAACCGAACCGGCGCCATGTCCTTGTTCTCGAGCAGACGTCGCAAATCGGCCAACGATTCCGTCTTCATCATCAAGGCGTGGTAGCACGCGCCGCGATAAAAAAGCGCCGCGGCTGGATCGATCGATTCGGCCGGATCAACTTCGGCGATCACCGGCAACGCTTCGTCATACAACCTGGCGCGGACCAATTCGCGGCCCAACCAAGTGCGAATGGTCATCCGCATCGATTTGGGCAAGGACTCGAGTGCTCCATATGCGGGCGCGTTCGGGTCGACCATCGCGGCCGCTAGGGTCACATTTTTGCCGGACTGAGCCGCCAACTGACTGATCACCGACGCGATCGGCCCAGCCACCGACACGTAGGCATCCAGCGGATCGAGGTCGTCCGATTCGATGGATGAAAGAAAATCTTCGGCGACTTCGTCGATCAGACTGGGTATAACGCCCATTTCGTCGAGCGAGGCACGCAACATTTTGGCCATCGCGGCCGCGTCATATCGTTGCCAAGTGGCTTTCTTGGAAAGAGATTCGTCCGCCTTGAGCGGGTTTGCTAGCCCCGAGAGGGCTTCATCGGCGTGGAGGCTCGCGGAAGGGAGACCGGTCGAACTCGCGATTGAGGAAATCGCGATCAACAAGAAGGGCGAGCCGAAGGGCACACGAGACGGTCTGTTCACATTCACCTCACGGTTACTGATTCCGCTTGAGTACCAAATCTCGGGTGATCCGGTACAGACGATTTTGTCGCTCCGATAGATCCTGCAGCAGCGGCAGAACTTCATCGCCCGACGACTCACCTGATTCTAGCAGCCCTGAATAGCGATCCGTCGTGGATTTAATCCGAGTCTCCATCGTTCGGATCAATTTTAGTTCCGCCAAAGCCTCAACCAACGGTTGTTCGCCCTGTCCGGATTGACCGGGCTGTCCCTGCCCCTGTTCTTGCTTCTGTTTCTCCAAGTCCCGCTGCGCCTTCTGTAAGGCTTCAATCATCTCCTCCAGGGCCGCCAGAATGTCTTTTTGGATTCCCTGGGTGACGCCATCGATCTTCGTTTGAGCCAAAAAATCGGCAACTCTCGCCGTATCGCTACGAATTTGCAAAACCACTTCAGGGAACGCGACACTTGAGCCTTCTTCCCGCAGCAACAACATTGCTCGATCGGCTTCCATCGTGATTTTCTTTTCCTCGAATGCCAAATCGCCGGCTTTGAGGTCCGTTTGCCGATTCCGCTGGGCTGCCGGAGTCGCCGCCAAAGTGACGGTGTCCTCGAGCACCTTCGTTTGCATCGCCGCCATCTTTCGCAGCCGAGCTTCTAGCTTCGCCAATTCACGTTGCAATTCTTCTTCTCGCAACTGACGCAAAATACGCTCGAGTCGATCGATCGCGGCACGCAGGTTCTCTTCCGCTTCGCTCTGCTTCTCTGTCGCCTCCTCGCGTTTGGCCTCTTCAAGCTTCGCTTCAGCCTCACGCATTTTCTCGATCGCCTGCTCGAGCTGCTTCTGCACTTCCTGCTCTGGCGTCGGAGGAGGTTGATTCGCGGGCGGTGGCTGAGCCGAATCTGCCGGCTTTGAGTCGGATGGTTTTGAATCCGAAGGTTTGGAGTCGGATGGTTTGGAGTCGGATGGCTTTGAATCCGAAGGTTTTGAGTCGGATGGTTTGGAGTCGGATGGTTTGGAGTCGGATGGCTTGGAGTCGGATGGCTTGGAGTCGGATGGCTTGGACTCTGAAGGTTTTGAATCCGACGGCTCGGACTCTGAAGGTTTTGAATCTGAAGGCTTTGAGTCCGACAGTTTCGATTCGGATTCGCCCGGCTCGGCTTTGCCTTTGCTTGGTTTTTTCTCGTCGTCCTCCGACAATCGTTCGTTGAGTTCTTCGCTCTTTTTGGTGACCTCTTGCTGTTCCTTTTCGACTTCGTCGATGTCCGCGCCGTTCTCCGTTCGCGCGCGGGTGCTGCGTTGGTTGTTGAGGTTCCGCTTCAAGTCTTTGATCAGCTTCGTGTAGCGTTCTTTCTCGTCACGAATTCGCTTGGATCGATCTTCGCTCAACAACAGCTTCAGCAGCGAAGCGAGTTCTTCGTTGGCAGCCGCTTGATCGTCGACCGCCTTTTGGAACTCGAGATTTTCGAGTGACTTAGATGCTCCCCGCATTCGGTCGAGCACAAACTTGTCGCGTGATTGCCGGGCCGCGCGGCGCAGCAGTGCTGATCGCTCGGGGTTCTCCGCCGATTCGACATCCGCTAACCGCAACAGCAATTCCTCAAGCCGTTGATACCGCTCCGCGACGCCCGTTTGCCGCTGACTCAGCGCGCTCTCGTCGGCGCCCGCATGGATGCAGGTCAATGAGAACCACAACAGGATCGCCAGCATCGGCTGATTCATGGTCACGCACTTCATTTTTCGAACAAATCCAAAACCCGTTTCTTCCGCTCGCCCTTCGTATCGTCGAGCAGCTTTTCTTGGTCGTCGATCAACTCGCGAACGATGTCTAGAATCTCATTGTAGCTCTCCAGGTCGAGCATCTTGTCGAGAACCTCCGTCAACCGTAACAGCACTTCATCCGCTGTCGCGACCGAAGCCCCCGTCCTTTCCATCGCCAAGGCTGGCTCACCGACGCTGCGTTCGATATCCAAGATCTGTTCACGCAGCCGTGCCAACGGCTCGTCGACAATCTTGCGAAGTGGATCGCGGACGCCTTCGCCGATGCGCTCTTGGCGATCGATCGAGTCGACGCGGTTGTTGACCATTTCACGCAATAGGTCATCCAGCGACGCAGCGATACCCGACAACTCCTCCGACGTTTTGCTCGCCTGCAATCCCGTTTGTTGAACCCGCAATCGGCGAATCTGTTCTTGGCGAGTTTTCTCGGTTGCGTCCAATCCGCTCTCGTCTTCGTCGAAACCTCGTCGCAACAGATTCAACGTGTCTCGCAAATTTCGCGTCTCGTCAATTGTTTGCTCGAGCCGCGCGCGAAGCCCCAGTTCGACTCGTTCCAGTCGCGCGAGCAATTGCTCGGGAGTGACGATCTCGAGCCGAAAGACTTCGCTGCGAGTTAGGTGTCGCCCACCCAAATCGTACAAGTCACTCGCTTCACCCATCACGCTGATCGCCCCGCCCGGTACCAATTCCGGAAGCGTACCGGCCGCGACCAAATCACGAAGGTCAAGTTGGGTCGTCGCCGCACCCTCGCGATCAAGTTTCGGTGAAACGCGGGCGGATTTCGCCGGCTCGTTTGTGTCAATTTCCGCTTCCACAGCGTCGCCCGCCGCCGATGGCGTCGCCGACACCGTCAATTGCTCCACTCCATAATCGTCAATGACCATCGCTTCGATCGGGATCTTCGCGATCGGCGTGACCGCAGATCCGATCCCGACCAATCGCATTTTCAATTCAGGCGGCTCGTCGAGCACCACTCCTAAGAAATAACGGTACGGCGCTTGAGCGGTGATGCCGTCGACATCGCTCGGCACAATCGAAATCGTCGTTGCCGAATCAAATTCATCGATTGTCAATCGCAACTGACGCCGGTCGTCGGAGTACGCCAAGTCGAAATCAACCGGTCGCTCGTCCGCCGATTTCAGCACTACTTCCGAATCGCCGAGTGGAACGCTCGACGAAGCCACCAACGTGACTTTGCTGCCCTCGCTGATCCGGAGGCCGGACTGGTAATTCGCTTCTAAATCGACATCGCCGCTGCCGATCCCGCGCAGATAGTCGGCGTAGCGAACGGAAACATTCATTTCCGTGATCGCGGGTGGCGAGACGGCCTCGATTTGAAAGTCATCCAGCCGATCGTCGAGCCCGCGAATGTCCAGCGTCATCGATTCGCTTAGCCCGCTCAGCGGTGGTCCGTCCAGAATGAATGACTGAAACCCATCGGCCACGCGGCCGACGCGTCGCATGTTCGTTTGGCCTTGGGTGCCTCCTTCGGTTCGATAGTAAACCGTACACACGATCGGCAGTTCCGACGTTTCGGCATCGGCGCGGATCCGCAACGTTGGGCTGCTGCCGCGAGGCAATCGAATGGACTTATCGGCGGAAAACTCGATCAACTGGGGAGCCATTTCGTCAGCATCACCCGCCGATACAACTGGCAATTCGACGCCGACCATTTCCAAATGTGCTCGGCGCGGCCAAGGTTCGTCCGACAGTAGCGTCAATCGCGATGCGGCGCGGGCGAATGATTGAGGACTGATGATCAAGAATGCGATTGCAAAAATCGCCAGCGGGCCGGCAACCAACGCCTTGCGAATGATCGGCTGCCAGCGAAATACCTTGCCAGGGTCGACCTGACCGATCGCCTCCACAGCCTCGCGATGCACGTGATTGAGCAACACCGGCGAATGCGAATCGCCGTCGCGGCCCGGTCGATTGAGCTGAACCGCCGTGACCAATCGTCCGCCCAGTTTTGGATGGTGACGTTCGACCAACAGAGCCAAGCTGTCGTCGGGCAGCGGACGACGCAAACGGCCGATCAACATCAAGCCAACGATCGCGATCGTGGCGATCGCGACCACCGCCAGCAACAAACTCCTGGCAAGCCTTGGCATCTCCGTGCCGCCCATCTGGACCGGCAAATAATCGAGCGCCAAGCCGATCCAAAATGCCGACAGAATGACCGCAGCAATAGCCAATACCGAATCCCAAACGACGTAACGGCGAACGCGAGCACGCAGATCGGCCAGCAGACTCGCAAGCTTCGGATCAAGATATCGATGAGCAGACATAAAACTCGCGTGATTGTTCGCAGGGCAAATGCCCTCAAAGTCTCTAGGCGGATGCCCCCAAGTTTATATCAGATCGCTTATACATACGGTTTCCCACAGACTCTTTCCCCGTGATCCGATCTTGACCAAGTTTCGTCCCTGCATCGACCTGCACGAAGGCCGCGTCAAACAAATCGTCGGCGGATCGCTGCGAGATGTCGGTGCCGGGCCGATCGAGAATCACGTTGCCGACCAGCCCGCTCTGTGGTTTGCGGCGAAATACCGTGACGACGGGCTGGTCGGCGGTCACGTCATCATGCTCGGGCCGGGGAACGTGGCCGCGGCAACGTCGGCGCTGGCCGCGCACCCAGGCGGATTGCAGATCGGCGGCGGCATCACGGCCGAAAACGCTGGCCGCTGGATCGATACCGGCGCCAGCCACGTGATCGTCACCAGTTGGCTGTTCGACGATTCGGGGAAATTGCTCGATCATCGGCTAGCGGAATTGGTTTCCGCCGTCGGCCGCGAGCGAATCGTGCTGGACCTGAGCTGCCGACGCGTCGCCGACACCAATGGCCAGCCATCCTGGCGAGTCGCGATGAATCGATGGCAGACGATGACCGAACTCGAAATCACAAACGGAACGCTCGATCGATTGGCCGAGTTCTGCGACGAGTTCTTGATTCACGCCGCCGACGTCGAGGGACTGTGCCGCGGAATCGACGAAGAACTAGTCAATCAACTGGGGATTTGGGCGACCACGTCGATTTCACCACGACCGGTGACCTACGCCGGCGGAGTCGCCACGATGGACGACATCCGCAAGATCGACGCGAACAGCCTCGGTCGAATGGATGTTACCGTGGGAAGTTCGCTGGATTTGTTCGGCGGCGATGGACTTCGATACGACGATCTGGTCCGAATGAACGGGCGTCGCTGGGACTAGCGGCCGCACCACTGTCCCGCATTACTCGCCGTCGTGCCAAGTGTTGCTGCGGAGCACGTATTTCAGTGAGTCGTGTTGCGCATCGGCGCAAATGGCCGCCGCCATCTCGGCGATTGTCGGCAGACTGGGGCGGACGCTCGGCAAGACGTGAGCTTGGACGCTCTCGACAGTCGACCGTTCTGCAATGGCGGTCGTGGACTTAGCCGAAGCCGTAGTGAAGGAAGAATTCATAATAGCCCTTAAAGAAGAAAAACTGTGTCCCCGTTTCGGCCGCACGCGATCGACAAAAATACTTCGGTGGACGAAGGTTATAGGCGGTATCCATAAGACGACACCGCATCTGATGAAAAAAATCTTTTGATTCGCCAAATTTCAGTTTTCCTCAACGCTGCCTTTCGGCGACCGTGGCCCGACACGATACAGCGATTCGGAAGCCTGTCAGCTATTGACAGATTTTTCACTGTCGCGATACTTTGCCGATTCTGGTGCCCGCCTGCGGCACGATCTCTGCTGTTCGAAAGCCGTATTCGCCTAGATTTATGCCCACGATCAACCAACTTGTCCGTAAACGTCGCGTCCTGAAGAAGTTCAAGAGCAAGTCGCCCGTGCTCGAAAAATGCCCGCAAAAGCAGGGTGTTTGCTTGCAGGTTCGCACGATGACCCCGAAAAAGCCGAACTCGGCGCTTCGAAAAATATCGCGAGTTCGACTGAGCAACGGGAAAGAAGTCACCGTTTACATCCCCGGCGAAGGCCACAACCTTCAAGAACACTCGATCGTGCTGATCCGAGGCGGTCGTGTTCGCGATTTGCCCGGTGTTCGCTACCAAGTCGTCCGCGGTTCGCGTGACTCGCTGGGTGTGGACGGTCGTAAGCAATCGCGAAGTCGCTACGGTGCGAAGAAGAAGTAGTCGGCATCAATCCAATTCATCTCTGAAAAAATAGAATAGAAATATCTCGATGGGACGTATCACTTCCAGCCGCTCGCAACTCAAAGGCGACCCTCGGCACAACTCGAAATTGGCCAGCAAGTTCATCAATTGCTTGATGCTTTCGGGCAAGAAGACCACCGCCCAGGGCGTTTTCTACGGTGCGTTGGCCGAGATCGCTCGTCGCGGTGAAATTCCAGACATGGAACCGATCCAAGTATTCGAAGCGGCGATCGAGAACATCAAGCCATACATCGAAGTTCGCAGCAAGCGAGTCGGTGGTGCGAGCTATCAAGTTCCGATGCAGGTCAATCGAGCCCGCCAGCAAAGCCTCGCGCTGCGTTGGCTTCTGGGCGCCGTTCGCGACAAAAAGGGTCGCCCCATGCACCTGAAGTTGGCGGATGAATTGATGGCTGCGTACAAGAAGGAAGGCGTTGCCTACACCAAGCGCGAGAACACGCACCGTATGGCTGATGCCAATAAGGCGTTCGCTCACTTCGCCTGGTAATGGCCACCGATATATCCAAGCTTCGCAACATCGGAATCATCGCGCACATTGATGCGGGAAAGACGACGGTGACCGAGCGAATGCTGTTTCTCAGCGGCGCCAAACATCGCGTCGGTCGAGTCGACCACGGTACGACCGACACGGACGATGATCCCGAAGAACAAGAACGTGGGATCACGATCTTCAGCGCCTGCGTCAAATACCGCTGGCAAAATTTCAACATCAACTTGCTTGATACGCCCGGTCACGTCGACTTCACCGCCGAAGTCGAACGTTGCCTGCGGGTGCTCGATGGCGCCGTAACGGTTTTTTCGGCTCGCGAAGGCGTCGAAGCCCAAAGCGAGACCGTATGGCGTCAAGCCGATCGCTACGGCGTACCCCGAATCGTGTTCATCAACAAGATGGATCGCGAAGGCGCGAACTTCGAAGCGGTCCTCAATGACATCGCCCCACGGTTGGGCGGCAATCCTGTCGCAATCGAATTGCCCGTCGGCGAAGGGCCACCGCATGTCTCCGACCCGTTCCGAGGCGTGATCGATCTGATCGACATGAAGATGCTGCAGTTTGATCCGGAAACCGAAGGCAAGCAGGTTACGGAGACTGAAATCCCTGACGAACTTCGCGACGATGCGTTGTTATGGCGAGAGCAGATGCTCGACGCGGTCTACGACATCAGCGAGGAAGCGGCGGCGCTGGCGCTGGAAGACAAAGAGGTGAACCGCGAGATCATCATCGCCGCGCTTCGCAGCGGTGTGATCGATCGAAAGATCCAGGTTGTGCTGTGCGGTTCGGCGCTGCACGGGATCGGCGTGCAGCCGTTGATGACGGCCGTTGGGAACTTCTTGCCGAGCCCGCTCGATCGACCGCCTATCGAAGGAGTCGATCCGAAGAATCGCGACAAAACGCTCATCCGAAAAGCCGATCCCAAAGAGCCGTTTTGTGGACTGGTGTTCAAGATTCTGCCCGCAAAAACGGGCGACAACTATTGGATTCGCGTTTACAGCGGATCACTTTCACAGAACTCTCGCGTCCAATGTCCCAATCGCGATAAGAAGGAAAACGTCGCTCAGATTTGGCAGATCCACGCATCAAAAAAAGAGCGTGACGGACAAGTCGAATCCGTGGCGGCGGGCGACATTGCGTGCGTCATCGGGCCGCGTTTTGCAATCACCGGCGACACCGTTTGCGACACGCAAAACGTGATTGAGTTGCCCAGCATCAAGTTCGCTGAAACCGTCATCTCGATGGCGATCGAACCTGAAAACACGGGCGACAAAAAGAAGCTCGAAGAAACGCTCGACATGATTCGTCGGCAAGACCCGACGTTCCGCGCTACCGAGAACGCTGAAACTGGCCAAACATTGATCAGCGGCATGGGCGAATTGCACCTTGAAGTCATTCAGCACCGGCTAACTCGCGACTTCGGGTTGAACGTCAAGTTTTACAAGCCGCGGGTCAACTATCGCGAAACGATCGGCGGCAAATCAGACGTGATCGGCGTTTGCAATCGTCAGATGGGCGGCCAGCAAATGTTCGCGCGGCTGAGCGTCAAGGTTTCGCCACTAGACGACACTGCCGCTCCGGTGCAAGTCTTTGATCGGCTTCCACCCGAGACACCGATTTCAAACTCGGTTCGACAAGCGGCGATGGACGAGATCCGTGAACGGGCGACCGGCGGTGGACTGCTGGCCGGGTTTCCACTCTCGGGTGTTCGCATCGATGTCTACGGTGCGGAGGTAGCCGACGAAGGATCGGACGAAATCGCTTTTCGCATCGCCGCGGGTGATGCGTTTGATCGCGGTTTAGAAAAAGCCGGCCCGGTGCTGTTGGAGCCCGTCATGCGAGTCGAGTTGACAACTCCGGACGAATACATGGGCGAACTGGTCGGCGATCTCCAACAACGTCGTGCGATCATCACGGCCACCGAAACTCGCGGCCAGATGACCGTCATCACGGCTCACGCACCGCTGAAGGAACTGTTCGGCTACAGCGGTGCTGTTCGTAGCCTCAGCCAGGGACGGGCCGGCAGCAGCATGGAGCCGCTCAACTATCAACCGGCGCCTCAAGCCGACGCCGACGCTTTCCTGAGTTAGGCGCTGGGTTGCCATTGGGATGTTGCTTGAGTGCGAACCCGCGCGCCGGCTGACCTGCTAAACTGCCGACGATTGAACCATTTCAATTCTCGGCAGCTCCTTCATGGCTTCATCAACCGATCGCGATCCGTCTCGACTCCGATCCGCCCGCTGGCTCGCGCCGGACGACGTTCGTTCGTTCGGGCATCGATCGCGAATGAAGCAGATGGGGTTCGACGATATCGACTTCACCGATCGCCCGGTGATCGCGATCTTGAACACGTGGAGCGAGATGAACACGTGCCATTCGCATTTCCGAAATCGCGCGGAAGAAGTGCGGCGCGGCATCCTGCAATCGGGCGGCTTCCCCGTCGAAGTTCCCGTCATGTCGCTCGGCGAAATGATGATGAAGCCGACGACGATGCTGTACCGCAACTTGTTGGCGATGGAAGTCGAAGAAGTTCTGCGTTGCCACCCCGTCGACGCCGCCGTGTTGATGGGCGGATGTGACAAGACGGTCCCAGCGATGTTGATGGGCGCGATCAGCGCCGATATCCCGTCGATCTTTTTTCCCGCCGGGCCGATGCTCAAAGGTCTCTGGAGAGACGTCACTTTGGGCAGCGGCAGTGACGTGTGGAAGTACTGGGACGAGCGGATGGCGGGCAACCTCTGCGACAGCGATTGGAAGGGCATCGAAAACTGCATCGCCCGGTCTGCTGGCACCTGCATGACGATGGGAACCGCATCGACGATGGCCTGCATCACCGAGGCGATGGGGTTCAGCTTGCCCGGCGCCGCGACGATCCCCGCCGTCATGGCGAACCACAGTCGTCTGGCAACGCAGACGGGTCGCCGAGCCGTGGAGATGGCCTGGGAAGAACTGAAACCGTCGACGTTCATGACGCGCGAATCGATCGACAACGGTTTGATGACGTCTTTCGCCATCGGCGGCAGCACCAACGCGATCGTTCACCTGATCGCGATCGCTGGTCGACTCGGTTTCGAGTTGTCGCTCGAACGCTTCGACGAACTCTCACGGATAACGCCGGTGCTGGCCGACATCCGACCGAGCGGTCGATTCTTGATGGAAGATTTCCAGGACGCCGGTGGCGTACCGGCGATGCTTGCCCGCATGACCGACTTGATCAACGCCGACTGCAAGACGGTCAACGGAGTCACCCTGGGCGAACAAATTGCCGGCGCGGAAGTCATCAATGACGAAGTCATTCGAACGCGGGAAAATCCGGTCTCGCCCGCCGGTGGCACGTGCTTGCTCAAAGGAAATTTGGCTCCAAACGGATGCGTCATCAAAAGCTTGGCCGCTGACCCGAAATTGAAACATCATCGTGGCCCGGCGATCGTGTTCGACAACTACCCGGCGATGAAGGCCAGCATCAACGATCCGGATTTGGAAGTCGACGAAAACAGCGTGTTGATCTTGCGCAGCGCCGGGCCACTGGGCGCGCCAGGCTTTCCCGAATGGGGGATGTTGCCAATTCCCAAGAAGCTGCTCGCCAAAGGTGTTCGCGACATGGTCCGATTGAGCGACGCTCGAATGAGCGGCACCAGCTACGGAACCTGCGTACTACACATTGCACCGGAGAGCGCCGCGGGTGGTCCACTGGCGCTGGTGAAAACCGGCGACGAGATCGAAATCAACATTCCCGAGCGAACGATTCATTGGCACGTCACGGATGCGGAAATCGCAAGCCGCCGAAAAACGATGCCGACTGCGATCGCGTTGCCCGAGCGTGGCTACAGCCACCTTTACGCCAAGCACGTCACGCAAGCCGACAAAGGCTGCGACTTCGATTTCCTGGTCGGACGAAGCCCCGGAGGCGAACCGAGCATTCACTAACGTTGCCCCGCGACTCCTCTCGCGGGGATTCACTTTTGCAAAGTACTTTCCGCGAACGGAGTTGCGGAGCCACAATTTTTCCCCAATGAACCAACCATGCAAACCACTCCATTCTCCGCTGCCCAACTGCGTGAATCCGTCATCGCTGTTCCTCCGCTCGCTCGCGACGCGAATCTCAACGTCGATGCGGACGAGAACTCGAAGATCATTGAGTTCTTGGAAGCCGGCGGTGTGCGATCGTTGCTGTATGGCGGCAACGCGGTCTTCTATCACGCTCGACTTTCCGAGTATGCCGAAATGCTCGGCATGTTGGCCGATGCGGCGTCCGACGAAACCGTTGTTGTGCCGTCGATCGGTCCTGCCTATGGGGTGGCGATGGACCAAGTTGACGTGCTGTTGGACTTTGATTTTCCGACCGTGATGCTCCTTCCGTCGCGTGATGTGGTCGACCAGGCGGGGATCGCCAGCGGCTTGCGTCACATCGCGGAGAAACTTGGCAAGCCGATCGTGCTGTACTTGAAGTTTGATCGTTGGCTCGATCCATCGATCATCAAGTCGCTCGAGGCCGATGGGGTGATTTCGTGGATCAAGTATGCCGTGGTGCTCGATAACCCGGCCGATGATCCGTACCTGAGCGAAGTGATGAACGTGTTTCCGGCGGATCGAATGGTGTCAGGCATCGGTGAGCAACCCGCGATCGTTCATTTACGAGATTTCGGAGTTGCCGGTTTCACCAGCGGCTGTGTCTGCGTCGCGCCGGCACGGTCGATGGAAATGTTGCACGCGATCCACGCCGGAGATTTCGAGCTGGCCGAATCGATTCGCAAGTGGTTCTGCCCGTTGGAGGATCTGCGCAACTTCATCAATCCGATTCGCGTCCTTCACCACGCGGTGGCCGAGGCCGGAATCGCCGAAACTGGCCCGATGCTGCCGATGCTCAGCGATTTGACATCCGATCAAATCGCCAAGATCACAGCAGCGGTTCGTTTGATGACGACATAGACGTTGCCAGATTTCCTGCGGAATTCCGATGTTGACTAACGGGGAAATTGAACCGAATCCGTACGCATCGCCGGTGCACGTCGATGCCACTGCTCCTATTGACTGGCTATCTGGCAACTTGTTTGGCAGGGCTGGTCGCATTTATTTTGGCCATTGGCCGCAATTCTCAGCGGTACTGTTCTTCGTCTGGTGGCCGATCGAAGCATTGATGGGATTTTTAGAAGAGGATGTTCTAAATTCCGACGCGATGTTCGATTGGATCCTGTTCATGTCGCTAGATTTCGGGCTGGAGTCGCTGCCTGAAGCGATCGTGCTGTGCTTGCTTTCCAGTGCCGTCCTGGGCCAAAGTGTGGAGTTGCCACAAGCATTCAGGCAAGGAATCAGCATTTGGTTTTGGCTGACGTGGACCAATTTCATCGCTAGCGTGCTGATCAGTCTGGGGATGATCCTGTTGATCGTCCCCGGGTTGTTTCTCGGCATCAAGTTTCTTTTCACCGATGCGATCGTGGTGCACGAAAGGATCTACGGCGCAGCGGCGATGCGCCGAAGTTTTGACCTGACAACCGGACACTTTGTGCCGTTATTCGGGTTGGCTGTTTTTATGGGAGCAGTCATTGTCGGCGGCTCGGTCGTCGTTGAATTGATTCCCACTCCCTTGTCGAATTGGCCACTCTGGATTTGGGAATCATTGCTGCGTTCGGTTGAAGCTGGCGCGGCGATTTACCCGACAATTTGCCTATTTCTGTACTATTGCCGCGTCAGCAACGATGCAGGTGAGCTGCGTCACACCGGTGAAGTGATTCGCGAACCGTCCGTAAGTTGATTCTGATCAAAACGGATCAATTTTTGGCCGACGAAGTGTTGAACTGACACTTTTTCCACACCGCACAGCCTTCGCAATGCGACTGATCGGACGTTGAATTTGCTTCATTCGCGTCCAAGTCGTTGGCGTGACTTCACACAACGGTGCCTCGCCGGTTAGCGTACGGCTTCTTCAGTTGACGGCACTTTTCCACGCGAAGGATGCATATGACTCCCGACGATCACTACGACGCTCCCACCGACGAACTTACCGCCGAGAATACCACCAACGACGAACGTATGGCTGACGACACCACCATCGAACCGATTGATAACGTGACATCCAAGGTCGTCGATCCTGAGGTTCAGTTGGCTCGGCAGGCCTTCGACGCGGAGCCTTTGGATGCCGAGACGATCGACGGCGATAGCGAACATTTGGCGGTACTCGCGCTGCCGTTTGTCGGACAGTGGAATCAACTGATCAGCACAACGAACTGGGAAAAAGGCCGCATCATTGGCCAGTGGCGTGCGGCGCTGATCGAATCGGGCGTCGGTGCGGAGCAGTATTCCGACGAAGCGTGGTCGCGTCGCGTCGGCGGAGTCACGGCGCCCCACGTCGGTCGGCTTCGACGTGTGTTCGATCGATTCGCGACAACGTACGAAACATACGCCGGGCTCTTTTGGAGCCATTTTCTGGCAGCGATGGATTGGGAAGACGCGCCGCTGTGGCTCGAGGGTGCTGTTCAGTCGGGATGGAGCGTTGCCGGGATGCGCGAGCAACGCTGGCAAGCGCACGGCGCGGTCGACTCGCAACGTCCCACCGCCAGCCAGATCATTGAAGTCGATCTCGACGAAGACATCGTCGAACCGGCTCAAGGCCGTAGCGGAACGCGTGAATACGGCGACGAACCGGGCACCGCGATGGGCAAGACCTACGAAGACGCCGACTTCGGTGACGAAGACGAGTTTCAATCGTTGGCCGGACCAAACAGTGGCAGCGAACCAGCGGAGCCGCGCGAACCATCGCCGTCTCCGGTGCAACCGTTTGCTGGACTGCCGGAGCTACCCGACGATTTGGCCGACGCGATCGAGATGATGAAGTTGGCGATCTTGCGCCACAAGTCCAACAAGTGGGAAAAGATCAGCATTGAAACGGTCGCCAAGTATCTCGAAGCCGTCGGCGTACTGATGCGAAGTGCTTGAAGAAGCGATTAGCTGTTAGCTTTTTACTCCCAAGTAGTTGACAAGTATCTCATTTAGCGGTCCGAGGACGTTTAAAGCTAATAGCAAAACGCTAACAGCTACATCACCGAAAAATAATTTTCGCAGGCGAAATCAAAGTATTCGCGATTGAGTTCGAGCGGCAGATCGTTGTAGAGGCAGTAGTTCTTGACTTGCAACAACAGGTCCCGCGGTTGGCACATTCGCATCGGTCGATTGACCGCTTTGTAGTGCGTTTCAATCAGGTAATCGATGGCGTCTTGGTTGTAGGGAACCTTGACGACTTTGCACATGATCTCGAACAGTTTGCGGAAGTCGACTTCCGGCGGATTCTCGGCTTCGATCTTGTAGGGAATTCGGCGCAGGAAGGCGTCGTCGACCAGATCTTTTGGCTCCAGGTTGGTGCTGAAAACGACCAACTGATCGAACGGCACTTGGATTTTTTTTCCGCTGGCCATGTTCAGATAGTCGTAACGTTTTTCGAGCGGTACGATCCAGCGATTGAGCAGTTCGTCGACTCGCATACGTTGGCGGCCGAAATCGTCGATGACGAGGGTGCCGCAGTTGCTCTTGAGTTGCAATGGCGACTCGCTGATGTTGCTCTCAGGATTGCTTTGAACTTCGAGCATATCCATCGTCAATTCACCGCCGGCGATGATGGTCGGCCGAGCGATTCGAACCCAACGCTTATCGAAACCACCAACATCCAATAAGCCACCGTTCGCTTCGGGCATCATCAATTCGTGGCACATCGGATCGAACACTCGCAGCACGTCACCGTCGACATCAATCGCACGAGGAATCCAAACGTATTTTCCGAACGCTCCGGTGACTCGTTCAGCGATCGATGTCTTGCCGTTGCCGGGGAATCCGAACAGGAACATGCCTCGACCGCTAGCCACGGCGGGTCCAAGTTTGTTCAGCATTTTAGGGTTGATCAACAGATCCTTGAACGCCAACATCAAGTCTTTTTTCTTCGGATACTGGCCCTCGATGGTCTGACGCTTGACGCTGGCGATGTAGTCGCCCAGTGGCACCGGGCACGATCCGTAATAGGTGCAGTCCTGAATGTGGTTGCGAGCGATTGTGCGACCGGTTTCCGTCAACATGTAGACGTAGTCGTTCGTCGATGTCGCGCTCTTGTACGTGACATTCTGTTCCATTTTCATTCGGGTCAGCATCGGCTCGATCATGCGAAACGGTAGTTTCACTTGATCGGAGATGCGTCGACCTTCCGCTTCGCCGATGTTTCGCAAAAAGCGGTAGATAATTGCTTCGAGCAATGTTTCGTTGACGCCCGCGCGGATCAGATCCTCAGGTTCCGTTGGTCGCCAAGGTTCGTCGCGAGTCGGCTTGAAGTGCGTCGAGCTCACCGGCGCATTCGGCCTCGCGGGAGCCTGCGGTTGGCCAGCTCGCGGCTCGGCGTTATCAGCGGCGATTGATGACGAAGATATCGCCTGCCCTTGTGGGGGAACAGGAATCGATGGACCGCTGTTACCTTCGAGGCGTGTCGGGCTGGCCCCGCCCAATTCTGGCCGCTGGCGTTGGGCGACGGGCGACACCTGCGCTGCTGGGCCGCCGCCTGACCCGCTGAGCGACTGAATTCGCGAAATCAATGAATCAAGCTTGCTATCGACGTCGCTGCTCATGGCCGTTACTCGGATATCCACGGGTCAAGAATGGGCAAGCCGCGTGTCAACGACTTTTCGGACGGTTGCCTCTGGATCGGCCCCCCCACCAACTTCATCGACCCGAACGACCCTGTTGTTCCACAAAATCGTTTGCATCCTTGAGCTGCAACCTGTGGCGGTCGACCGACACGACTGTCACGACCGTTAATTAAGTCAGCTCTGGCAGTATTTGCGGGCGACAGCATGTCGGATGAGTGTCTCCCGGATCGCGCAGCGGCGCGGCGTGAGCTACGAATGAATGTGTTTCTGCCGCAGAATTTGTAGGAATTCGCGGTCAAGTGAACGATGAAAAGCTAACCCGTTTGACGGTTTCCATGTCGACTTCCAATCAATCCTCGCCCCGACTGGGATTGCGAATTGAGCAAGCCAAGTGGTCGCTCGCGCTGCCCGATGGCGCACGTCGATTGATTGCGTCGGGTGACTTTGACGGACGGGACAACGAAACGCTGGTCCGCTGGCTGGCGAGCGAGCCGGAGCTATCGGGCAGGCTGCTGCGGTGGTGCAACACACCGATGTACAACCTATCCCGTCCCTACGAGACGCTCGAGCAGGCTGCCAACGTGATGGACGGCCGCGATTTGGCTCGATTGGCGGTATTGGCATGGGTTCGCAACATGTTCGTACCCGAGCTGCAGATCGACACGTACAGTCGCGAAATGCTGTGGGGACACTTGATGGCGGTCGGCTCGGTGGCGTCACTGATCGCTCGAGCCTGCGGCATTAATGATCCGAGCATGGTATTCATTGCTGGCGCACTTCATGACATCGGGATTTGTGCCAGCGAGCGTCTGGACCACGAATCATTCCGTGAGGTCATTGCCCAAATCGACGAGTACTCGCCACTGTATGAAGTCGAACGCGAACTGCTGGGATGGGATCATTGCCAACTGGGCGCCGGACTTTTATCTCAGTGGGGAATGCCCGAAGCAGTCCAAATGGCGAGCCGACTTCATCATGAACCCGAGAAAGCTCTCCAGTCGGAGCATCATGGAACCGTCGGCTGCGTTGCGATCGCCAACTACCTATGCAGCCGCTGTGGTTGGGCCTCAGCCGGGACCCACTCCGTCGTCGCGCCGAGCGAACGGATCTTTCGCAGCCTCGGTATCGACGCAGGATTGCTGGCAGTGCTCTACCAGCAACTTGCACCGGCACTCGATTCGGCTTCTGGGTTGCGTTAACCGGCTCGACGACCAGGATAACGAAAAAGTTGCGAAATTTACGATCGCGATGGAGTTCGATCGGGTTGAGGAAACTGCGAGAAACGCCGAAGTTTCCGCTGGGAAAGTGCGTCTTCTCAAAAAAAACGCATGAAATACTCCAATGCCTCTTGCGACGGACCATGAGTGCCACTATCTTTCCGCCTCGCTGGTACCGGTCAGCCAAATTCGCGACGCGGATTTGGATGCCGGAGTCAGAGAGATGGATCGTCTGGAGCGTTCAAAAAGTTTTTAGCTTTTGAAGCTTTCAGCCGGTTGACGAAACAAGAAATTCCCGGATACTACGGGACCAACCAACAACCACTGTCAGGCTCGCAAGGGCCGATTAACGCAGCTTGTTGGTTAATTGATCTTTGACAATTTGGTGATGAAACTTCTGTTGAGTTTAGTTTTTGCGAGGTCATTTCTCGTGAAGGCTAGGCCGAGCTTGCTCGGTTTAGTTGGATCGAAAAAATGGCGAATCGCTGGAGTCTTTACCGAGGCTCCAGACCAGATCGAACATCGGTTTTTACTTTGCTTTCTCCCGCTGGCTTTCGAGTCAGTGGTGAATCAATACAAAATTGAAGGGTTTGATCCTGGCTCAGAATGAACGTTGGCGGCATGGATTAGGCATGCAAGTCGCACGATAACTTCAATTAGCTTGCTATGAGAAGGGACAGTGGCGAAAGGGAGAGTAACGCGTGGTTATGTACCTCGGGGACCGGGATAGTAGCGGGAAACTGCTAGTAATACCGGATAACATCTTTGGATCAAATGGTGTGATTCCGCCCTGAGATCGGACCGCGTACTATTAGCTTGTTGGTGAGGTAATGGCTCACCAAGGCTACGATGGTTACCGGGTGTGAGAGCATGGCCCGGCTCACTGGGACTGAGA
>JBGSLZ010000174.1:0-41704 GCA_041740415.1 Rubripirellula sp. | reverse complement strand
TCGACAATTGGGACTAAGTCGTAACAAGGTAGCCGTAGGGGAACCTGCGGCTGGATCACCTCCTTTCTAAGGATTCTTAGAATATAGTGTTATTGGGTGACCGATTTCACTGAATCTGTGAAAATGACTCTCGCAAACTCTCAACAGAAAACATCTTCTTCGGAAGAGACTTCATCACCAAAAATCAACGAATGACCCGCTTTGGAGCGTCGCCTTCCAAAGCGGGTTTTTTCGTGCGCGCATCGAAACAAATCTCGACGGGTAATCATCAGCTCGACAATCCATGATTCGCAAAACGTCGGCGGGAGAATTCTTGTACGGCGACGCGACCTGACCTTCGATTTGCCCGTGGTGGAATTCACCAGCATTCGATTGCTCGAGGAATTCTGGCGAATATCGCTACCCATAGCGTAGCGTCGCATCATTGCTTCCGCACCAGCAAGTGATTTCAGCGTCTGGAGAGAAACGACGTTGCCATCACACCTAACGCTGCGATTGCGGTCAAATAACCGAGCCAACCGTGAGTTGAAATCAGTGATTCCATCGAACTTGTCGAGAAAACGGGAAGCATGCACGCAAACATTGTTGCGATGGTCAGCATTCCGCACAGTAGCAAGCAACGCAGCGCAACTTGTGCGAGCCGACTTTGGAATTTTGCCAGTGATGATGGTAACAGTCGAGTCAGGCCGTAGATCGGCAGCGCCGCTACCATCACTCCGCTGGCCATCATGTGGATCATCAGACGATTTCCATTCAGATGTCCGCCGGACAGTGTCGGCAAAGCAGTGACGGTTAGCACGCCGGCGGCGCCGACAACAGCAATCAGCGACACGATGCGAATGGATCGTGACAATCGATGGTTCTGAAGCATCACGATTCCTTTGCCGATGGCCCAGGCCCCGCGATGAATGTGCCCAGCAACGACACCGCCAACACGATCAACGATGCCGCAGTAAGGAATTTGAACAGCATTCGCCCCGCAAACATTTGGTTCCACTGAGATCGCTCATTCTCGGAAATTCCCTGTAAGTTTGCCATCGAGACGGGCACTGCGGATACGGGTGCCGGACCTGTGGGCGTAACCGTTGATGCGAAAATTAGTCCATTTTCCGCGTGACACTCCAGGCATCCTGTGGCGCCCAGCGACCAACCCGCCGGTCGAACATTGTGCGCCATCGGCCAACGAACCATTTCGATCGCGTCGGTGTTTTTGACCGAGATCTCTCGTAAAGAATTTTCTTGGTCTCCGCGTGCGAACACGATTCCTGTCGAGACGTAAACGGCTCGTTCGATCTTCAATTCGGTTTCGATCGCTTGCAGCGCCGCAGCGACTTTCGAGTCAAATTCCGCTCGCCCTTTTTGAGAAATCTCCGACACAAAATCTTTGCGGACGCGAAGCGCTCGTCGGGTTGCCGTGTAGACATTCTCGGGTGCGATGGGAGTGACAATTTCGTCGTTGACCGATCCCCAAAATGCTGGCCACATGGCTCGCGCTGCGGTAATCGGCGCAACGTCAATGAGATCATCGCCTTCGACAATCACGCTGGGCGGCAAATTGGATCTTGCAAACACGGGGCCTCGAATTGACGGCAATTCATTCCCGTCGCGGTGTAATTTCTCGCCTAATTCGTGAGAAAGTGAAGTGAGGATTCCGTCCGCTTCTGGGTCTGGAATCGGACCACCGTGACAAGCGGTACACGTTAACTTCTCAAAGTGAATCGGCGGCAGGCCTTCGTGCAGTGGCCTCGGCGATCCGAGTCGTCCCGGCCGCGAAGAAATCGCAGCGGGAAGTTCGTCGTTGAACTCGATACCCAAATGACAGCCGGCACAACTGAGCGTCTTCGCGACCGTCGCTGAAGGGTGCGTTTCCCCCGGAAAACCACGGACGATATAATGGTCTATTCCGTTGCGGTGACAATCGACGCAGCTCATGCCAGCCCGAAGGTGAACGTCTTGATCGTGTACCCAACGAGGCTCAATTCCATCTTCCTTCACCGTCCGTTGACTGTGACACTGGTAACAGGCATTGTTTTCGGGGCGGCGAACCAGATCCAAGAACACGGTTCCATCGGAGCCGAAGATTTGGTCGCGATAATGCACTTTTGGCAGCTTCGATCGCACGGCTGGGTCATCGGGATCAGAGCCGGCTTTGATACGAGCGGTCGATCCGGTGACTTCGCCCAAACGCAGCGCGGCGGTTGGTGCCCAGGCAAAATTTTCGGCTTCGATCGTCTCACGCCTGCGTTCAAAGTCATAGGCGCCCGACGTCGCGTGACAAACCATGCAATCGATCTCGAGTGATCCCGTCAACAACCAGCGTGAACCTTCTTTTTCGTCGGCAACTGGCGATGACATTCCACCGCCTGGGACGCGGGCACCGAATTGACGAGTCATCTCAAGCGTCGACAAACCTAACTCGCGCGGATTGAATCGGCCTGGCCAGTCTCGGTAAGAAAGCGGGAGCTGAATTCCGGTGCGAGCATCCGTCCAGATCCACGGCTCACCCAGACGACCGTCACGCGGAATCGGCTGGTCGGTCGGCTCATTTGACTGTCGAAACAAGTCGCTCGCGAATGCGTTGAAGTGCCATCCGTGAGAAATGGTTTCATAGTCGTGACAACGCCCACACGTTTTTTGAGTCGAATAGGGCTGGTCGGAATCGACCGTTATCTTTCGGTTATTGAGGTCGTACAGGTCGATGTGGTGCAGGTATCGTTTATCGCTATCACTGCGAGCAAACTTTTCTCCCTCGGCTGCGCACAACCGACCGAAGCCAATCGAGCCGGCAAGGAGCGATACAATGATCGCCATTCGGAAAACGTGGAACGTGGCAAGCATTGCGGGCGAAAAGACGTTGAATGAGTAGGTGATCCAGCACGAAAGTGTACATCAGCTCGAAACGCGACGGCACATCCGACCTGACTCAACGTATTTTTATATCACATGACCAGTCACTCGCTTTCTCCTTTTCGACTTGATGGCCGACATGCACTTGTCACCGGCGGGACGCAGGGGATCGGGGCTGCGATCGCGATCGGCCTTGCCTCATCGGGTGCGAATGTGACACTCGTTGGATTACGAGAAGATGATAGCGCTCGGCAAACCGTCTCGCTTTGCCGCGAACAGGGTGTCCGATGTGAGCTGACGATTGCCGACCTGTCGCGGTCGCCAAATAACTACTTACCGGCCTTGTTTGAAAATCCGGCTGTTCGAGTTGACGATATTGATCTGCTGGTCAACAACGTCGGTGTCTTCGTGGACGTACCGTTCTTGCAAATGGACATTGACCGTTTCAACACCACGATGAACATCAATGTCAGCGCAGGATATTTCTTGACGCAGTTTCTCTCGCGTCGTTGGATTTCCTCCGGACAACGTGGACGTGTGCTGTTCACGGGTTCGATCAACGGATTGTTGGCTGAGCCAGACCATACTGCTTACGATGCCAGCAAGGGTGCCGTGGCGGCAATGGTTCGATCTTTGTGCGTAGCGCTCGCTCCTCACGGTATTCGAGTGAACTCAATCGCGCCCGGATTGATTCGCACTCCTTTGACCAGCGGCGTGATTGACGACCCTGATTACAATGCTTGGATGAAGCATCACACACCCAACCGAAGCATTCCAGATGCTTTTGCCTGTGCGGGAACGGCCGTCTATTTGCTGTCCGACGCCGCTGAGCATGTCCACGGCCAAACCGTGTACGTCGATGGTGGCCTGAGCGTGATGCAAGTCCCCGATCATCGACTTAAAAAATGAGCAAGTACTTTGTTGCCGCTTTCTTCATCGCTTTGCTGCAGTTATTTTTCCCACAAGGCTTTGTTTTTTCTGATGGCGATTTTGTTGCGAGCCGAACGACAAGCAGAGACGATTGCATCGACGTATGGAAGAAGCACGGGTTCATGACGGAAGACTACGATGGGCTGAACAAGCATTTGCACCGGAGTGTTGATTCGGGCGAGGTTCCCGGGGGTGCGATGTTGCTGATGCACGATGGCGACGTGATTTTTCGACAGGCTTTCGGTTATGGACACATTCGACGCAAAATTCCCTTCTCGATCGAAAGTCGGTTTTTCGCCGCCTCGCTCTCCAAACCCATCATCGCAACCCTGGTTGTCAAACTGGACGCCGAAGGCATCGTCGATCTGGATCAACCGCTCGATGAGACGTTGCCTTGCGTGGCGAACTTGCGAAGCGAATCGGGTGATCTGCCCGCTTCGATGCCGACGCTGCGACAATGCCTCCATCACACCGCCGGATTTCGCGGCGACGAAGGCCCGTCCACGCGTCCATGGCTGAAATGGAAGCACAAAGGGTATTCATTGTCGGAGGTCGTCGAAAAAGAATCGATGATCCCGTTGGCCGCAAACCCGGGAACCCGATATGCGTACAGCGGCATCGGTTACGATTTCGTCGGACGAGTGATCGAGTTGGCAACGGGCCAGGCGTTGGAGAGCGCATTGCAAAAGTATCTTTGTGAACCACTCGGGATGATCGATACAACCTTCTATCCCGATGAGCAAACTCAAAACGACATGCCGAGTTTCTACTGGCGACATCGCAGCGACGGTTCGTTTCGTCGTCGAATCGATCAACCAAATGTTCGGCCCGATGACTACACATCGGTGGGCGGCGGGATCGTCACGACCATTGACAATTTAGCAAAGTTTTTACAGGTGCACCTCAACGGCGGTCTCATCCATGGCGTGCGTTGGATCGACGAAGCCTCACTCAATCAAATGTATGTGCGTAAGAAACCCGGATCGTTTTATGGTTTGGGTTTCGTGCTAGGACCGGCCGACGAGAACGGATTGGCGAGTTGGATACTGCACACCGGGTCAAGCGGAACGATGTTTTGGTGTGATCGCCAGCGCAAAGTCGTCGGCGTGATTGCGACCCAACAACGACTTTCGGACGGAACGGCTATGCCGGAATCCGACAGATCGATCCCACTCGACACGCCTTCATGGACTCGCCAAACCAAAGCTGACTACATCGATCCGGTATTTGGATGGACGAAGTAGTGCGTTGCAGTTCGTACTAATCCAGACCGTAGTGTTCGACTTCGGGCCAGTAGACATCCTCGAACGCGTCGGGTTCGTGGAAGTCGGGGCTGTTGTCCAAGTCGTGACAAGTCATGCACTTTTCGCGTGCTTTCGCCAGCGGCAATTTCATCGACTCGCGAAGCTCATCACGCAGCGAAATTCCAACTGTCGAACCCTTGGCTTCGGCGGCGGTATGCGCCGCACCCGGACCATGACAATTTTCGCAACCGTTCCCGGTCAAATGCGGCGTGTCTTCGAGCGACAAATAGCCTGTTTCATAAGGATAGTATTCTTGCGGGTTCCATCCGGTGACGTGGCAACTGATGCATTCCGGATCGAAGTGCCGCGAGATATCGCTTCGCTCTTTTGGTGGATGCACGAGGTGTTCGGTGGCTTCGGCATGCGCTGAGTTTTCCCAAACCGCGTACGCGTTGGTATGGCACTTTCCACATGCTTCGCTGCCCACAAATGTCTGACTCGACGAATGTTTGATCGGCGGTAGCAGGCCCAATTGCCCCAGTCCAATGTCTCGCAATTGGTTCTGATAGTCTTTCATCACCGCTCGCATTTCCGGCGCATCGGTGTATTCGTGAGTTAGCGGAACTCTCGCGTATTTCATTGGTTCGTCGCGATAGAGTCCCACAACGCCCGCATACATTCCTTTGTCGCCGGTAACGATGATCTTTGTGTTGGAGCCTTCGATGGACTCGGCTTGATACGTCGGTTCGCCGTAACCGCCGGCGACCACGATCAGATCAAAGCCTTCGACCTTGCGAACGAGTTCTTTCGCTGCATCATCTTTGCCGAAAAACAACAGCACGCTGAAGTCGGGTGACTTCGCCGCCAATTCCGCGGCCGCGTCCGTCGCCGATTGTACCGGGTCATTGACCAGCAACGCATCGTCGGGTGGAACGGCCAATGACTTGGGATCGAGCACGCTTGTTACGCCGATCTTCATGCCATTCTGCTCGATCAATTTCGTCGTCGGCATGTACTCGGGATCGAACAAGACAACATTGGCCGAAACGAACATTGACTCTTCTGCAGCGACCGCAAGCAAATCTCCCACGCCCAACCGCACGTCGTCGGGACCGAATCCGACCGCCTGATACTTCATTTCACGAAGTGCGCGAACGGTCTGCTGTAGTTTGATCGCCGCTTGGCGACCAAAACGTCGGACTTGGTTGCCCGCGTCCATCGGCACGACGTTCCATCCTCGTTCGTTGAGCGAATCGATGAACGTGAAACGCCTCGCGACGCCACCTTTTTGCCGATCGAGGCCCGTGCATCCGCAGGGTTCGAGATAACCGTGCTGTTGACCGGTGAAAATCAAAGCGACCGCAGGTGTTTCCCACGTCGTGTAATCCTCGGGGCCTTCCAAGTCCGTCGGTAAATTGGGCTCGGTCGACTTCCCGGCGCCTGGCGGAACGGACATTGGCTTGACGGCAGTTGCTGAAAGGTCGCTTGATTTGGCTGGATCTTTGACATCCGCGGAAACTTCCGGGGTCACCGCCGGCGCGGTCATTTTCGGCTCCGATTCGGATGCGGAATCAAGCTTCATCGGTTCGACCGCCTTCGGGTCGGGCTCACCCTTGGGTGTCGGTATCAGTTCCGGAGTGTCCTTCGCGATAGCGGGTTTCGCTTGCGGAGCGGCCTTCGCGGCCGAGGGCGCGGCGGCTGGAGTGACTTCGATTGGTTCGGGCGGTGGCGGGGGTACGAATTCCGGCGTCGGCGGTGGGCTCGGCGCCGATGTCTGCACAAGCTCAACCGCTTCGGTGATTCGCATTGAAACGGATTTAGCGGCTGTTCGATCGATACCGACCAGATTCGGCGGCGCGATCTCGGCCTCGTTCAGCACTCCGGAGTCAGACGAGCTGCCGATCGGAATTCCAACCGCCATTGAATGCTGGCTGGCGATCGGGGCTGCGGGTGGCTTACAACCGGCGGCGAAAATCAAGCACGCCGCCAGCGCGTAAATCGCCAGCGGACCGGGGTTTATACTCGATAGCTGACCAGACGAGTGGGATGACGACGTGCTGTACCGCAACGAAAGCCGCCACGTTCGTCGGGTCGCCAGATGGAATTCGCTCATCAAAACAATCATCTCAGCACCGCGATACCATCCGACGTTTGAATCTCGATTTGCTAACGACCTCCGATAGCAAATTTCAGCACGACCCGCATTCTCGATACTTTCGGATTGTCTGACTCAATCCATATCGAACCATAGTCGGTCTTATCTTTACCGAGACGTGCGATAGGCTTGTCAGTGGGCACCAATTCGATTTCCAATGGGTACAAAACCATCGTGCCCCGAGTCTTCGGCTCTCCCAGGGTTGCCCGAACCACGTCCGTCGGCGCCGTTTGCCCAACCCTCAAAGTCGCATTGTCGCGTTGATCGCCCTTTAGCACAACAAAGGTTTTTGCGACCAACGAATCATTCGGGCCAAGGCGTCCGAAATCGTACACGTATTCGCCGTCGTAATCGGTTAATTTGCCGCTTTCGAGCATTCTCATCACGCCGACGACACGTCCCTTTACGGGTATCGAAACCATCTGTTCGGAGACTTCGTTCGAGTCGCCGTTGGTTTCGTCGGAAGACTCGGACGCTTCATCCGAAGACGCGACGCGCAAGTTGAACGCAAATAAAAGACTCTGGGAAATGCTACCCTGCTTGAGCCCCGGTTTCACTTTGGCGCTGATTCGAAACCCTTGAATCGCCTTTTCCGTACCCGGTCCAAACTCAGACCGTTCAAGCGTTTTGATCTCGAATTCGGCCAAATCATTCATGTCTTGGCTGCTGAACCGGGCTTCGGTGGGGGTGACCTCGGTTTTCATGAAGTTGTAAACATCTCCCGTAACCTCAAAGGAATCGCCGGACGCAATGTCACCGAACGTCAACACTTCAGGAAGCGGCTGAAAATCGGCGATGACCCGACCCTTGATTTCCAGCGTGATCGCGACGTTGGTGGGGTCATTCGTCAACAACTGGGCTGACTGACCAAATTCCGACGTTCCCGCCTTGATACTCCAACTCAGCTTGACCTCGGTTTCTTCGCCGGGCGCAAGTTCGCTTTTGTTCAGTTCGCCGAGCGTGCATTTGCAAGTGGACGCTCCGACACGCAACTTCAGCACGCCATCACCGACGTTTCGGACTTTGTAGACATGTTCGCCCTCGTCGCCAGGCGACATCACACCGAAGTCGTGAACGCTCTCGCCATCGAGTTCGATTTTGCCAACCTTTTCGAATTTATCATCCGACTGCAGTTTCACGTAATTCGCAATGTTTTCGGGCGTGACTTCGCCACCAACCGTGAACGGCCCAAATTTGGTCGGCCGATACCCATAACGACTGTAATTGATCGACCACGCGGTAACCGCTCCGATACCCGCCGCCAGCAATGCCCAAAACCAAAACGTCTTCATGATGATTTCCTATTAAAAAATTATCGACTGTGTCGGTACGCAGCGAAAGCGTCGAATGTTCGTCGGCTTGGGCCAGATCGAATGCAACGCCGGGGATCTCATTGCAAGCGCAGAAGTTCGTCCGCCGGTTTGCGAATCGGTTCGCCGATCGCACCATTCCCGATCTTTTGGGCCACGTAAACCGACTGAAGCGAAAGTGCTCGCTCGGGGTTCGCGCCGGCAAGTGACAATGCCTTTGCCCGGCCCGCTAATTCTTCGCTTACTCGATCGTTCCCCAATGCCGCTTCAATCACCGCCGACTGTGCCATCGCCCATTGGTTCGCCGGACTCAAGCGGACCATTTCGGCGAAAGATTTCGACGCCTCGACGAGATCATCCGAGTTTCCGTATCGTTGGTAGAGGTGCACTTGGCTGATGCCGACTTGTCGATAGACCGATGGATCTTCGCCGCCGCGCGACGTTACTTCAGCAAGCAAATCGGACCATTGTTTTCGTGCGTCCGAGTTGTTCGGATCGGCGACGAAAGACCAGCGATAAAAATCGGCCAGCCACAACAGCGCAGTGACGTCCCACGGATCGGCTGCGACGGCGCGTTCCAAACATGTGCGGGCCTTGCCGACCTGACCACTCGTTTGCGCCAACTCCGCCGCCGCCATCCACCGCCGTTGCTGTTCAACCGGACGAAGCGAGATGAAATACAGCGCCGCCATCAACGCGGCTCTCCATCCGACTTTCCACCAATAAGCGACAGATCGAACGTGTTCGCAGTCTCCGAGACTGTTGCGCGTCACGACGGCCGCCGCAATCCAAACCCAAATAGCGACACCCGGAACCGTCCATCCGCCGGCGACGCACAGATGGATCATCAGCCCCACCAGCATCGACATGGCGATCGCAATGGTGTGACCATCCGAAAGTGCTTTCACCGCCCGCCAGCTCATTACCGCGACCGCGACTGCGATCGGAATCGCGAACAAGTTTGCCTCGATGTCCGGGAGTTGACGAGTGATCCAGCCGAAGAGCCAAACCAGACCGAGCGAAATGCCGGCGCCCCAAGCGACACAATGATGGATCGTCGGTCCGTCGCTCGACAACTCGTTTCCGACTGAACGAGCTTGATCCGTCTCGACATTCGATTTTGCAAACACGAATCTCGCGCCGGCGATGATCGCGATGACCAGAAGCGTTGCCGCGACCCATCCTCCGCTTGCCAGCGTCTCGAAAAAGAAGTTGTGAGGATCGGAGACCTGCTCGGTTGCACTGGCCTCGCGATACTGTTCATAAATCGATTGAAAGTTGCCAGGCCCCGCCCCGAACCAAGGCCGATCCAAAAACATCTGCCACGTTGATCGCCAATATTGAAACCGAAATGCCAACGATGCTGGCGCCGCGTCGAACCATTCACGATTTCCGATCGCCGCCAACAAACCAACAATGATGAGACTGATGCAAAGCATCGCCGCAAGCACGCGCAGAACCGTTCGCAGCGTTTTTTTTCGAGCGCCGTTCGGGGTCAAGCATAACCATCCTAGTGCGATCATCATCGCCAGCATCGCCGAGCGGCTGCGGGCCGCGATCAACGCCAAAAAACATGCAACTAAAAATCCGAACATCGCCAATTGAAGTGACAGGGATAGCCGTGCACGGCCCACTCGCAATACTCCGCCGCTGATCACGATGCCCACCAACAAGATCGCCGCCCACGAGTTGGCCAGTGCGAAGCTCGCGGCCGGGCCACCATCGAACAAGCGGTTCTCGAAACTCATTCGCTCCGACGTGCCCTCCGGCGCATCGATCCCCGCCATGCCAATGACACGATCGGGATCATGTCGATACGCTGCGCGGTTTTGCGGTAACGAGATCCATTGTTGATGCAGTCCATGGACTGCCGAGCCCGTCGCGATTGCGATCGCTAGCGCCAAGATTGCTTGACGTGACTCCAGTTCGACCAACATCCGCCGACAAGACGTAAAGATCGCCGCGCCCGCGATCCAAACCCACGCTTCATTGGTCGCCGAGCGTAAGTTGCCGACATCCGAAGTCGCGAAAGCGGCCAACATGACCCAGCCCGACATCATCCATACAGCAGCATCCAAAAATGACACTCGCAGCGTTTGGTTGCCTCCGATTTGGTTCAACGTCGCGATCAAGATCGCCAACATCGCGAACCATAATCCGTCGCCACGTTCAACCGCAACACTGTCGCTGGGGTGATAGACGACGTACACCATCACGCCGGCCAACAACGTGATCGCCAGATGACGTGCCCACCGGGTCGGCGCGATGCTGGGTTGCCAGCCGCGATCGACCGACGGCGCTGCGGTCACTGGTCGTCTTTTCGCCATCCGGTTGATTCCAATATGACGACTAACAACAACATGCAGGCGACGATGCCCAACACCATGACGGCTTGCGTCACGGCGACCTGAGTCAACACGATCGCGGCCAATCCGCACGTTCCGGTGACCAGATAAATGGTCAAGACAGCTTGAGTACGACTGAGCCCGAGATCGACCAATCGGTGCGAAAAGTGACTGCGGTCGCCGACAAAGATGCTTCGTCGCTCACGAATGCGAATCCAAATCACGGTGATCATGTCGTACAGCGGAACGGCCATCACGCATAGCGGCGCCAACACCGCGTGCGGACGAGACTCGCCGTCACCGGCGAATGTCGCCATCAACATTGAAACGGCGATCAAGAATCCGATCAGGTAACTTCCCGCGTCACCCATGAAGATTTTCGCCGGAGGTCGGTTGTGCCAAAGAAACCCAATCAGAGAACCCGCCAGTACCAACAACATCGCCGCGACAAAGAACTGTGGCCGCGCGGTTCCCGGATCAGGCGTGATCAACATCACCGTCGCCATCGTCGCCGCGATGATTAGCGCGACACCGCCGCTAAGTCCGTCCATATTGTCGAGCATGTTGAACGAGTTGATCAGCCCAACGATCCAGATCACCGACAAAAGATCCGTGAACCACGTCACACCGATGAACGCAGTCAACCCAAACCCCAACCCGTAAACGGCGAACGCGGCAACCGCAAACTCGATCGCCAAACGGACCCACTCGTTCACACCACGGCGGTCATCGGTAACCCCTAAAATCGCCAAAACCGATGCGGCACCGAGCAGCGCCCATACCTGAGAGACCTTCGACCAAACTCCGTCCAACAGCGGAACCATTGCGGTGGGAATCCGCGATTGCCATTCTGGTGAATGTCGTGCCATTGCGACCGCAATGGTGCCGATCGCGAATGTTCCGACGATGCCAAACCAAATGCCGATCCCACCACCGAGCGGCGTGACGTTGGTGTGAGTGCTGTGGCCGCCCGGTCGAGCCATCAAACCCAAGCGGGCCGCGAAAAATCGCACGGGATACAAGGTGATCGCGCAGATCAACATCGGCGGGACCACGGTCACTGCCAACAACCATCCGATCCACTGTGGCAGGTCTGACAAAAAATTTTCATCCGGAGAAACTGGCGACGAGCGGGCAGTGAAAAAGGTGTCAGATCCCAATTGTCCGGAACGGCCCCTTCGGAAGCTTCGCACAATTGGGGTCAGACATCTTTTTCCCGCGATTCTACGCTACGACATATCAGCCCGTACAGTTCACCCGCAATTGTTTGCGATGCCGATGGCGCAGCCCGATCGCGCCGATGACCAGTGTGGTGACCAACCACGTCGCTGGTTCCGGGACCGCGGTGACGGTCAGCGTTCGGAAAGATTGGCCAGTGGTCATTACCAACGGTGCCAGTTGATCGTCAACATAGGGCGCCAGCAACGTGGTGAAGTTGAAGAAGCGGCCGCGCGGCCCCACGCCCTCAGGTACGAGTTTGCCGAAGTTGGTCCCCACCAACGCCAACTCGTTGCCGACCTGGATCAGTCCCTGTCGTCCGGAATCACCGCCCACCAAACCGAGTTCATCAGGTCCAAGGCCACCGTTGATCCCGCCCGCGTCAAAGGTATAGATCGCGTTGACGGTTGGATTGGCCCGAGTCGCAAAGGTTTCGACATCGACATCATCGATGATGTTACGTCCCGCTTGGTCACCATTTCCGAATACGATCAGTTCGTGACCGATGAAATCAGCGGCGCCGCCCACAGCGATCGGAATCGGTGTGATGTTCGCATCAACATCCTCCGGCAACGTGAACACGCGAATGTCGCTGGCCGCCGTGACGGTAACATTCGTTTCCTTGCCGTTGCTGTCGACGGTCGTGTACGTGTACGTGGTCATCAAGTCGTCAGACACGTTGCTGGTGTAGCTGTGGCTGACACCATCTCTGCCGATAAAAATTGCGGTCGCAGTTACGTCCGAGACGTGCCGAGCGGTGACGAAATGTCTCGGCGTGATCAACACCGCTCTGCCGCCAATGCCCGACAGATCGAAGTCCTTCAAAAAGAAAGTTGGATTCGGCGTCGTTCCGCTGGTGTAGCGATTGTGTCGCGCCGGATCGAAGGTATCAAAGATCGCAGCGTTCGCCGACAACCCCATCGCGACCGCAGTCCAAACGATGCAAAACATGATATGACTACCGGGCATCATTCGTGACATCACAACGGCTCGCAAGGGTGAAAATGATTCTCGTGGAGGCTCGTTCCAGTTTAGTCGAAACAACTCGTCATTGATGCGACGGAACGTCTGGTGCATGTTCGGGAATCCCCAACAGCAGGGGATCTAGGCTATTGGGCTCCGTGATTTCTGGTATCGGCAGAAAGTCAAACCATTCGGTCACCAAGATCGTTCCTTCGGAAGGAATGACGAAATTGCTTGGCTTCACGACTGCGCCCATCCAAAGATCCGATCCTGAGTCGATTCGCCCATCGATTTGCGTCAAGTCAAAGAGAATTGCGAAGTGAACCCAACCGGAACTGACGACATCGACACGACCTACCAACCGTCCGCTTTTCCATTCGCTTGCGTCCGCCGGGACGTCGTCCAATCGATTGGGACTGCCAATCGGGTAGGAGGCGATCCATCTTTCGCCATCCTCCACTTCGCTAAAAAAAGCACGTGCCTTGTCAAGTTTGGTTGCTGAATCAGTGACTTGCGATGCGGCCATTGACAACCAACAGTTGTTCATTATTTCGTCGGTGAACAGAGCCGGCGTGGCGAATGGAGCACGTTGGATTTCGACGGTGATGAAAAGATCACCGCTGCATTGGTCACCCCAACGCAGCTCTCGATTCGATTCGTCTCGCAGACTCAAAATCATCGTGGCGGTTCGATAGTAACCGCCATTGAACAGGGCTTTGCTTCGTTCGTCGTTGCCGCGGTAGTAAACGCCGCCAAGGCGACGCGGGTGATGCGGTCGATAGGGAGCCGGCGAGGCAACAGCGGAACCCGAACTTCGATTGACGGTTGATCTCGCCTGATTGAACGATGAACGATCGGTCGGGGCACTGAGGATGTACAACACGAACCCACCGATCACGATTACAAGAAGTCCGTTCAGATAATTCGCGGCCAACGCATTGACTGCGATTCGATCAAGCAACGACAAACGCTTGGTTGAGCCGTCGCCATGATCGATCGCCTTTAGCTGTTTCTTGCGACGCTCGAGCCCAAAGATGACGATTAAGAATAAGATCGCAGGCCATTGCAATAGCTTGATACGTTCTCGAACGGCGATTATTTCGTCGAACCGATTGCTCATCCACTGATTTAGTCGCTGCCAAATCGACAACGGCTTGGCGGTGGCGGATGACTGGACCAGCGTGGCTGAACGAATCACGCCACCCGCGGGCCAGTTCGCGCCGTCACGTATCCAAGTTTCCAGCAGTTCGATTTCGTGCTCTGGAAGCGGCAATCGTTCTTTCGGCATCCGATACTGTGGGTCGTCACTTCTCAACCGCTTCATGAACTCGCCCTCGATCGCGCGTCCCTCGCGGGGCTCACCCAGGATCGGGAGCCCCGTATGACCGCCGTCGCGGATGTGGCTGATCGTGTCGACGCGAAAGCCGCCGTCTTCGCGTTCAGGTCCATGGCAACGCAGACAATGATTTCTCAGCAGCGGCCAAACCTGTCGCTCGACATCAACTGAGGAATTTTCGGTAATCGAAGGATCCGGTTGGATTTCTTCCGCGTCCAAGTCCAAACCGAAAAATAGAACGAGCAACAGAGTGATTGAGCATTTCAACCACAGGTGTCGCCGACGGAGAAGCTGCATGATCGGTCCACGAAACGCTGGCAACTGCGAATTCGAGTCGGAAAGAAATGATCCACTCGTGTCAGAGTTCAGAGTGTAGTACGGCTGCGAACCGGACGCTGGTGCGATCAGAAGATGGATCGCAAACCGTCCGAAAACCGGGGTATTGGCGGGCTAAGAATTTTTCGCGATTGACGGCTTGCGAAATTCGGCACACTGCGTAGCCTGGGTGAATGGCGCCATCCCCCCCGCAAAGCACGGAGCACCTGCATCATGTCGTTCCCACGTTTCCGTTTCAGCCAAATTTCGGGAGTACGTAGTCCGATCGGGGCTCGCAAGAGTGAGGGATCACGGTGGACAATCAGCGTCTTAGAGCGGCGACTTTTGCTCGCGGGAGATTTAGCGGCTGCCGTTCCCGTCGCCGACTCGGACAGTTCGCAGTCATTGGCGGCCGATGTCGCAGCGCCCTCGGCCGATGAATCCGCCACGGTCGCGACGAAACCGATTGAGATCGCGTTCATCGACACCAGCGTCGAGGTCGGCAATGAGTTGGCATCGCTCGCGGACCGTGGCGTCGAGATCGCGATGATCGATGCGTCCGCCGATCCGATCGACCAGATTTCACGATACCTGTCGGGCCGCACGGGCGTCGGCGCCGTCCACGTTTTTTCGCACGGACGGGCCGGGCAAATTCAACTGGGCGGATTGGTTGTCAACAGCGACCTACTTTCAGCTCGCTCTGCGTCAGTGATGTCATGGCGTTCGGCTTTGGCGGAAGACGCCGACATTTTGATCTATGGTTGCGACGTTGCGGCGGGTCGAACCGGGCATGCGTTCATCGAACAGTTGGCGCTTCTGAGCGGCGCGAACGTCGCCGCATCCACCGATCGGACCGGTTCGACCGATCGCGGTGGCGACTGGGATCTCGAAGCAACCATCGGAACGATCGATACACCGCTATTCGCGTCGCAAGAGCGACTCGAATCGCTCGATGTCACGCTGCCGATTTCGATCCGCGCCGCCGGCAACGAGAATGACGAACAGATGCAGCTTCAAATCGACGGTGTCACCGTCCAGACGTGGAACAATATCGGCGGCAACGCTTACGGCGGCATCTTTCAAACCTACACCTACAACGGCGGCGCCGGTGTAACGGCCGATCGAGTCCGCGTCGCCTTCACGAATGATCTCTATTTACCTGCCCAGAACATCGATCGCAATTTGCGAGTCGACTCGATTACGGTCAATGGAACGACGTTTGAATCCGAAGATCCCACTGTCTTTGGCACCGGAACATGGTTGCCCGCAGACGGTGTTCAGCCGGGCTTTCGCGAAAGTGAATTCATCAACTCGAATGGATATTTTCAGTACGCGGACAATTCCACACCACCGCCGCCACCACCACCGCCGCCACCTACCGGCAGCAGCACGATTGAAATCTTTGCGGCCGGCAACGAGAACTCCGAAACGATGCAGCTTTGGATCGCCGGTACTCGGGTCGCGACGTGGAACAACGTCGGTGGCAACGCCGATGCGAGGCAGTTCGTATCTCACACGTACACGTCGGCGCAAAAGATTGCATCACAGGACGTGCAGATTCGGTTCACCAACGATTTGTACAATCCTGCTGCCGGCGTCGACCGCAATTTGCGAGTGGATCGAATCGTCATCGACGGCGCGACTCAGCAAACCGAGTCGCCCAACGTTTACTCAACCGGAACATGGCAAAACGGTAGCGTCACGCCGGGCTTCAAGCAGGATGAAACGCTGCACGTCAACGGTTACTTCCAATTCGCAGCGACGACGACGACCCCGCCCAACCCAGGCGTTCTTTCACTGACCACCAGCAATTTGACAGTCAGCGAATCCGCGGGGTTTATCGATGTCGAAGTTCATCGAACTGGCGGTAGCGATGGTCAAGCTTCCGTGAACTATCAAACCCAACCGGGCACGGCAACCGCGGGACTCGACTACACAGCCAAACAGGGCACCTTGATATTCGCAAATGGTCAAACGACCGCTTCGATTCGTATACCTATCTTGGCTGATACGATTGCCGAGGCGACGGAAACATTCATCGTGACGATCGATGATGCGGTCGGTGCCGGCCTGTTGGCGCCTCGTACAGCGACCATCGCCATCGTCGATTCCGCCGTACCGCTTCCCACCTATTCGAATTTTGCATCCGTTTCCGGACTGACGCTCAACGGGTCCGCCAGCAATGTTGGCAACACGCTGCAATTGACGCCTGATGCCAACACGCAAGCCGGTTCGGCGTTCTTCACAACTCCGATTTCTCTCGCCAGCGATCCGTCATTCCGATCGGCGTTCAGTTTCCAACTGACCGGCGAAACGGGTGGCGCCGACGGATTTACGTTTGTCATTCAAAACGATCCACGCGGCGTCGCGGCGATTGGCGCGACGGGTGGCGACTTAGGGTTCACGGGTATCACGAAGTCGGTAGCCGTCGAGTTCGACACATACGTCAACGGTGGATTCGACCCGAGCAACAATCATATTTCGATCATCAGCGGCAACGTCAACAATCCACTAACGACGACACTTTCGCCGGTCGATCTCAATAGTGGTGACACCTTTTACGCGTGGGTCGACTACCACGGTGGTACGCATTCATTGTCAGTCTATTTGTCCACCGATCCGACGAAGCCCGCGTTCGCGCTGACGAAAACGAATGTCGATTTGTCGACCGTCGTCGGCACCAACGCTTACGTCGGATTCACGGCGGGAACCGGCGGGCTTGCCAACGCACAATTGATCCGCAGTTGGACACTCGACCAGCAGACTCCCGATCCCGATCCGCCGGTCACACCTCCCGATACATTGGTTGCAAACAACATCGTGACGGGGTTGCTCGGGCCGACCGCCATCGAATGGCTGCCTGATGGAACCATGTTGATCGCCGAGCAACGGGGCGTCGTGCGAACTGCGGTCGGATCGACACTCTCAAGCACTCCGTTCATTGATATATCGGCGATGGTCAACAGCGCCCGAGATCGCGGCTTGTTGGATATCGCCGTCCATCCCGATTTCGTGAACAATCCCTACGTTTATTTGCTGTTTACGTACGATCCTCCCGAGGTCAACGGTTATGCCGCCGGCACGCTCGGCGGTCTCGATGGTTTCGGCAATCGCGCGGGCCGATTGGTTCGCGTGACCGCTGATGCGGCGACCAACTATCGGACTGTTGTCCCCGGCAGCGAAGTGATCTTGCTGGGCAACAACAGCACATGGGCCAACTTCAATGGCCTCGCCAACAGCACGAGCGATTTTGCGGAACCGCCCGCAGGTGAATTGCTTGATGGAACCTTCTTGCGCGACTTCATCAATAGCGACAGCGAATCGCATAGCGTTGGAGCGTTGGAGTTTGGCAACAACGGCGAACTGTTCGTGTCGATCGGTGACGGAGCGTCGTACAATCAAGTCGATGTTCGCGCCGACCGCGTTCAAAGCATCGACAGTTTGTCTGGCAAAGTATTGCGGATCGATCCAATCACCGGCCAAGGCTTGGCGGAGAATCCGTTCTTTGACGGTGACGTAAACTCGAATCGCAGCAAGGTCTACCAACTCGGTTTACGAAATCCGTTCCGAATCGCAGTCGACCCGCAGTCCGGGCAATTGTATGTCGGCGATGTCGGCTGGTTCCGTTGGGAAGAAATCGACTCAGCCGGTCCCGGCGCGAACTTCGGATGGCCGTTCTACGAAGGTGGAAACGGCGATTCGATCATCAACACGGGCTATCAAAATACGCCTGAAGGTCAAGCTTTCTTTGCCGCCGGCGTGACCGTCGAACCTTCGATCTATGCGTTGTCGCACCAACTCGATGGCATCAACGCGATCGTCGTAGGCGATGTCTATCAAGGCACCGCGTACGGCCCGCAGTACCGAGGCGATTTGTTCTTCAACGATCTCGGTCAGGGCATCGTGCGTCACGCATCGATCGGCCCCGATGGCAAATTCACCGATGTCGGCATCTTCACCACTGGCGCCAATGTCGTCGTCGCGATCAGCGAAGGTCCCGACGGATTCTTGTACTACGTCGACCTCGACGGCAGCTTCGTGGGCCGCTGGGAACTGGTATAAACTCGTTGGTGTGTGTCGCCTTTACCTGATTTTTCGTAGCGGAAAGCGGCTGAAGCCGCGACTATTAATATGTCTTCAGCCAATCGGGAGTCTGCGGTGCATTCGCAAATTGTTCTCGCTCGTTCCTTACTCCCGATCTTTGTCATCTTCCCTTGGCGATTTCCTTGAGCGTCTGGATGTCCAGCGCTGGATCACCAATGATCTTCTTGAGTCGATTGTTTCATCCTCGTGCGTCTTGAGCCGCTTGGCTTCCTCGCTTTTCATCCCGCCATACCGGCTTCGCCAACGGCTCAAAGTCGCTTCGCTGACTTCGAGAGATTGCAGCACTTGGGTAGCATTCCGACAGCAAGTTACTGCCGTTTGATCGATCCTTACTTGGGCAGTATCGACTCAACGGCTTTAACAGCACCCCCGGCCTTGGGCAATTTGCCTCCTGAGTTTCCGCCGCTCTTGCCGCCAGGGTTTCCACCGGACTTACCGCCAGGGTTTCCACCGCTCTTGCCGCCAGGGTTTCCACCGGCCTTACCGCCAGGGTTTCCGCCTGGATTCAGTCGCGGAATGCCGCCTGGGATGGCGGTGCCTTCACCACTGGATTTGACTCTGGGAGTGCCTCTAGGGTTTCCGCCTAAGTTACCTGCTGGATTCGATCCGGGAATACCTGCATTGCCTCCACGATTGGTACCTCCTGAATTTCTACTTTCAGGTGCAACCTCGCTATTTTGACGTCCTGGGATTACATCGTTCGCGCGTTGAATTCGTTGAGGCACGGAGTCCTTGACGCCGGGTATTCCCGGCATCGTCGACGATCGCCGATCCATTTCTCGACGGATTTGAGGCATGTCACCGCGGTTAAACTCGTTGTTTGAACGATCGGCATCCGTATCAAAATTTCGTCCAGCCGCTTGGCCTCCTGGTGGTGTGTTAGGAGTTCGGCCAGCATTGGGCAAATTTGACCTAACGGCATCGCGTGCGCGGCTTTCAGCATCGGTTCGCGCGCGATCTCTTACGCCGTCTAATGTACGACCTTTCACGTTCGGATTTACGTTGATATCGGCTGACTCAGCGCGGTTATACAAATTCTCGCCCCGTGAATTCATCTTTTCCGGGTTCAATCCGTCGGCGTTGCGTCGCGGTTTTTTAGCGTCATTCGCGTTCAAGTCCCGTGCATCCAGGCCCGGCGTTTTGACACCAGGTGAATTCGCGCCGGCACCCGATTTGGCGTTTCCGGATGCGCTGCCAGCACGGGGGTCCCGACTGTCACGCGACATGGAAGCGTCATTCGCTGCATCGGAAGTGACATCCGTTCTTGGCAAACGAAACTTGCCTCTTGCTTTCAAGCCTGCATCCGCACTAGCCGAAGTTTGGGACTTTTCACCGTTGGCGGCCGGCTTATCAATATGAACGTCCGCAGTGTTAGCATTCGAATTGCCGCTATTGGCCTGCGTTTCAAAAGACAAACGCTCACGCGCTGTAGTTATCTGCGCCTTCACATTTGCATCAAGCAACGACTGGTCTTCACGGGAGAGTCGATCGAACTTCAATGTTTTGTCATTTCCACGAGCGACATCTCGCAGATCGGATGCCAGAGTCACCAATGGCTGAATCGTAAGATCGCCTGCATTCACGTTGGCTGCATTGTTGCCGCTCAACGAACCCAACAGCGTCGTTTGAGCACTCAGCGTGTTGGCCGGGCGGAACTGCACGTTCTGCTCGAAAAAGCCAAATCGGTTCGCCGCCCACTGCGTTATATTCTGACCGCTGCGGTTACCTTGGTGCCTGTAATAGGTATATAGCGGATCATAATTCCAGTCAGAATTGTTTTGTCCGTAGTTGACCCATGGTGAATAACGATCGCTGTAACTGGCTCCGTAATAGTTGCCGTAGTAATAGTTCCGCTGTTGGGGACCGACAAACAAGTGAACCAGCAACGCCAAATTTGTATTCACAACGTAGCGCGGACGATAGCGATAAGTGGATTGGCGATAAATCGGTTGCGTGTAATACACAGGTGTGAATACGACGCCACGATAAGTCGGTTCGTAATCCCAGTATCCTTGGCGATAGATGCATCCGCGAGGAGTCCATATGTAAGTGGCGGGTGTCCACACCCAATCTTCTTGCTGAGGTGCCCACATGCCAGGACGCCAAGCGTAATTGTCTGATTCATAAACCCACGAGCCTGGAATGTAAAACTGATCGTCAGCAGGCGCCGGTGAAGAAGGCCCCGTCTCGAGTGATTCGGGAGGTGGTGGCAAGTAAGCGATTTCTTGATCGTTGGCATCCGCCCAGAAGCCAATCACTCGCTGAAACTGGCCACCGACGGGTGCCCAATAACCTGCAACCCACTGCATATTCGGCGGTAAGTCACGCCATAAGCCGCTGATCCAAACGAAATCGTCTTTTTCGGCATCAAATGACCAATATCCGGCAATCCACTGCACATTGTTGCCCTGAGGTTGAAACTCAGGCCGGATTTCCTGAATCGGACCCGGAGGCTCTTTCAATACTGATTCGCCCGGTTGTGGATTCGAGCTGTAGGGAGTCGCGAAAGCCTCATGCAGAGGACCTCGCGTCATGTATTCCACACCTTCATAGGCCTCGTCCTCCGCATCCATTTCGTGAAGAGATGAAGATTCTTGAATCGCATCAAACTCGCGTTCTACAGTAGTTCGAGGTGGCGACTGCTGCGCTAAGCCAAGAGGCGCCGCCGAAAGCGTGAACGCAAAGGCTCCGCCAAAATACAGCCACAAGCGTTTAAATTCCAATGTCATGTTTTTTCTACTTATTCTGAATGGTTCTACAAGTGACGAACAGCTTTCACCTGCGCAGCCCAAGGAAGGGGATCTTTTTTCCAAAGCGTTGAGCCTAAAGTGTTCATAGGTGAAGCAAAGATCGTACCAATTATCGCTCTGATTCAAGAAAATAATTGAGCGAGTTGCTACCGACCGCCGTTCATCTCGCAACTGATCGCGAAACCATTTCCTGTCGTTGCTTTCGCAGTGTGACGTGCTGCTCGACCCCATTCATTTTGGAGGCGGCAACAGCTCATTTGAAGCGATGGCCGTTGCAACGCCCGTCGTGACGATACGGGGTGAGTTCATGCGAAGTCGTATTACGTCGGCAATGTACGAGCAGATGGAGATGACGGACTTGATCGCCAAAGACTTCTCGAAGTATGTCGGGCTGGCCGTCAAGCTTGCTTGCGACAACCCATTTCAAACGACGATGAGAGAAAAAAAACGTGCGAGGCGTCATCAGCTCTTCGACACACACAACGCGTCCAGCGAGTTGGAGCGTTGCCTGACCAATCTCGCACCATGAATACACGGCTACGAAATGGCGTCACGACGGAGGCAATCGCGTTACAGCGGCGGGATACGGGTGCCTACTTTTTGTTTGCGTGCTTCGGCAATTGCATTTCACAGATCCTGAGGGCATCTGCGGCGAGTTGGGGATCAAGGATCGGTGACAACTCATCATCATCAATCCATCTCGCGACCGCATCGATTTCAGCAACAAACGAATCGATGGGGTCTCCGCCGATAATCTCGGGGCGTTCGACACGACCGTCACCGTGCATGATCGTGACAGGAATGGTTACTGTTGAACCGTCCGCGTATGCTGCGAACTCGTATTGAATGGTCGCCCGTTCGAAACTCACTTCATAACCATGAGTGAATCCGCGGGCAGGCGAATCGATCACACCGCCACCGCTCGACACGACCAATGGATTCTCACCAAAATCAAAAATCGTTTCATAGAACTTGGGAACGGAGATGCGTTTGCCCGCGACATCTTGATCGACGCTTCGACAAACGCTGTGCGCGGAGATTGGCATTCCGAACAGCAATCGGATCATGTGTGCATCATGGACATGCAAATCCACCAGCGGTCCGCCAACCGACGTTGGATCGTAGAAGTTGGGAATCCAGTCGGGAGGTCCGATCGTTCGTTTGAAGCGTCCCGCGATAGGACGACCGAATCGTTGATCGCCAGCCGCTTCGACGAGGATTCTGAACTCTGGCATCAGAGGTAATATGTGGGCAACCGCTAATGAACTCGCGGTCGCTTCATTGGCAAGGGAGATAGCTGTTTCAGCATCCAAGGCCAATGGTTTTTCACAGAGGCACCGCTTGCCATAGTCGAGGCACATTCGAATCGCGCCTGCGTGCATGTCGGGCGGCAAACAGATATCGATGACGTCGATGGAATCATCGTTGAGCATGTCTTCGAGCGTGTCGAATACCGCGAGACGCGAAACATCGATCTGCTCGCCCGGTGGACCAAAGTTGCCATGAATGGTCCGCCAATCGCCCTGTCGCTTGGCGGGACTGCTCGAGCAAAACGCGACCAGATCAGCGTTTTGACTGCGCTGGTATGCGAGATAATGAATCCAACCCATGAAGCCGACACCGACGATTCCTGCTCGCATGTTGGATTCCTGACTATGTCCTGCGTGTTCGATCGAGCCGCATTCTTGTATTGTAAGACGGTATGATCGTGCAAACCGCACGGTAAAGAAAGCCGGGTCAAGCGAAAGAGTACGCCAGTCGCACCCGTTCTCATCGAGACAAAGAAATGCTTCGAAAGTCAAGAATGTTTAGCCTCGGCTTCTCTGTTTTCGCCGTGGTCATGGGCCAAGCGATCGGCGATGATTGGACTTGCTGGCGAGGTAGTCGCGGCGACAATCATGCTGGGGAAGCTACCGATGTCCCGGTCAAGTGGGATCTCGCATCGGGCGAAAATATAGCTTGGAGAACGAAGGTTCCCGGGCGAGGTCACTCGTCGCCCGTGGTCGCCGGCGATGCGATCTTTTTAACGACTGCCGAAGCGGGCAAGCGAACTCAGTCGCTTCTAAAGTTCGATCGTGCGAGTGGACGAATGCTCGACCAGTGGGTAATTCACGAGGGCACGCTGCCTCGGCAGATTCATCCAAACAACTCATACGCCTCACCGACGCCGGCACTGAAAGGCGACGACTTGTTCGTCGCTTTTCATACCGATGATGCCATTTGGCTAACGAAGATAACGACATCCGGTCAGATCCAGTGGCGACGTCGGGTGGCCGAGTTCGAGCCAGCAAGGTTTCAGTTCGGTTATGGTGCAAGTCCATTGATCGAAGGCGACTTGGTGATCGTGGCGGCTGAATACGATGGCGCGGACAGCGGTTTGTATGCCCTCGACATGCGCAGCGGAAAGGTCGTCTGGAAAGTCGCTCGACCGAGCAACTTGAACTTCGCGTCACCCATCGCCGCCACGATTGCGGGAAAACGTCAAGTCTTGCTTGCAGGCGCCGAAATGTTCACGTCCTACGACCCGGCCAACGGCCGCGTTGTATGGTCGATCGATACCACGACTGAAGCAATCTGCGGAACGGTCGTTTGGGACGGAGATCGCGTGTTGATCAGCGGCGGCAATCCCGACTCGGGTACGTGGTGTGTCACCGGAGACGGGTCGCGGCGAGAACTCTGGAGCAACCGTGTGAAATGCTATGAGCAATCATTGCTAACGATTCCCGGCTATGTATTCGGTGTCGCGGACAACGGCGTCGCATACTGCTGGCGCTCCGCCGATGGCAAAGAGATGTGGAAGCAACGCATGTTCGGCGGCGGCATCAGCGCATCGCCGCTTTTGGTTGGCGACAAAATCTATATCGCAACCGAGGCCGGCGATGTGTTCGTCATCGCCGCTTCGGCGAATGGTTATCAACTGATCGCCGAAATCAAAACGGGCGATTCGATGTTCGCAACGCCCGTTGCGGTCGACGACAAACTGTTCATCCGAACCGCGATCGGCGGCGGCGATCGTCAAGAATGGCTCTTTGCAGTGACCGGTTCCGACGGACGTTGAGGCGTTAGCCGGTTCCGGCGATGGCCTGGATTTCCGCAGCCAAAGTGGCATCGGTTGTCGACATCTCGATGAGTCGCGCGTTTGAATCGGCGACGAGTGAGAGCGTCAACCACAGCGTTTGCGCCGGCAGGCAACTCTTGACCCGGTCGGCCCATTCGACGATCGTCCAAGCGGATTCGTCGTCGAACAATTCGTCGACACCCAACTCGGTGAACTCGTCTTCGTCCGCGATTCGGTAGGCATCCAGATGGTTGAGCGTGACGGGTTGCCCCTTCCGATCCCCTTGATGCGACTGCAAAAGCGTGAACGTCGGACTCGTCACTTCCCGACTATCAATGCCGATCGCGCGGGCGATCGCCTGACTCAGCGAAGTCTTGCCGGCACCCAGCGTTCCAACGAGTCCGATCGCGACGTTCCGAGGCAAGACGGCAACCAACCGATTGGCAAAGCTCTGCAATTCATTGAGGTTCGCGATCTGCAATTCGGTCATCGTTGGACATCGTGTTTTCGTGTTTCGCAAAACGAACCAAAAGGGCCGGCAAGAATACCAAATCGGCGAACAACGCGCTGCCGATCGTGAGGATTCCCATCGTTGCGAAAACGCGGTGGTCCCTGGCGTCGCTCAAAAGCGCTGTCGCGAATCCGACGATCAACACGATTGTCGTCATCACCAATGCGGTACCCACTTTCACAAATGCTCGGCGAATCGCTACCGTCGTGTCGCTGGTGAACTTCAATTCTTCCAAGTAACGCGTCAAGAAATGGATCGTATCATCAACCGCGATCCCCAAGCAAACCGTGAACGCGCACACGCTGACGATCTCCAGATTTTGACCAACGCAGTACATCAATGCGCCCGTCATCGCCAACGGAAAAATGTTTGGAATGGTGGAAATCAACCCGAGTCGGATCGAGCGGTAGACGAATGTCAACACGACAAAAATGATCACACTGGCCGTACCAAGGCTGAGCGCCAAATCGACGACGATCTGGTACAGATTCTTCCATCGCTCGATCGCCGACCCGCGTAACACAACACGAAAGCCGGGATGATGTTGTTCGATTTCAACTAGCTTGGCTTCAATTCTTTGAAACACCGGTCCATAAGTCGCGATGCCGAGATCTTGCAATCGAAATCGAGCGAGCGCAACACGTTCCCGCGGTCGATAGTAAGCTTGCTTTAGCGGCGGCGGTAACAATTCCAACAACGACATTCTCGCCGCGGTATCGCCATCACCGGGTAGTGCATCGATCAAATTAACGATCGAAAGGGGGTTTCCGACCAACGGTTCACTCCTTAGCACCGCGTCGACTTCGCTGACCACCGTCCCGATCGACGGGTCGCCGACAGCGACGGAAGGATCCCAATGAACCGCGACCTCGGACGTTTCGGTGCCGCCCATGACATCGTCCACGTGCGCTAACGCCATCGCTGGTTCGCTTCGGCTGGCGAGATTGCTTGTCAAGCGTTCGTCGGGCCTCAGTTGCAGCGTTAAGGCACCAAGGGCCAGCGTCGAAAGGACTGCGATGGCGCTGATCGTTCTCGGACGCTGCAAAACAAAGTCAATGATCACCGAAATCCGGCTGAGATTCTTGTCGATCAAGTTCTTGCCGTAACCCGAATGAACTCGGCGTCCGAGCGGACTGGCACAGGCAAGTGGGATCACGGTAACAACTGAAACAAACGTCATCAAAACACCCAACACACAGCAGTACCCAAACTCGCGAACAATCTCGTGGTGGGCCAGGGCAAGCGAGCCGAACCCGATTGCCGTTGTCAACGACGTCAACCAACAGGCCAAACCGACTTCGCGAATCGAGACTCGCGCCGCGTCAGCGGCTGACATTCCCGCCGCCCGGTGCCGGCGAATCTGCACCATCATGTGGACGCCGTCGGTGAAGCCGACCATGCACAACAAAACGGGCACGATTACGGAGTTGAACGGGTTGCCGTCGAGTCGCAAAAAGTGTAGCAGACCGAGCGTCCAAAACACGCCCAGCGTCGGCGCCAGTGCAACGATGACGACGCTGGAAAGTCCTCGAAAGAGGATGAACGCGATGACCAACGCGATCGAGTAGCCGATGATTTGGTACTTCCGCTCGTTGGAACGCGTGCTGGCTGCTCGGCTGACCCGAATCGGGACTTCACCGGTCACGGCGAACGAAATTTTAGCGTTGCGTATCGTCGCTGCTGCGGCGGTCGCTACTTCGCGAAGTCGATCGGTCGCATCGGCATCTTCGGTGACGAACAGCCAATCCATATCGACCATCAATAACAAAGTTCTCGCATCGCGAGACATCAACTGACCCGCGACCAAGGGATGTGACAGCGCCCGTTCCTTTGCGGATTGATAACGCGCGGGCGACGCATTGCGGCCCGGAAGAATCGGTTCAGGCAGTCCAAAGATGTTCAGCGGCGGAGCGTCGTCCATCCAAAAGACACTCTTGACATGGTCGAGCGACTCGATCGCCGCGACAGCCGCACGAATCGCCTCCGCTCCATCGGGCGTGAAGAACTGATCGCTCTGCGCCACGACGATGACATCGCCGCTGGCCACGCGAACTGCTTGGACATTCGAACCGACCGATGCCGCTCGCTCCGGTGCAATCGTCGGTTCAACTGACTTCTGTTGATTCGCCGCCGGGGCGGTGTCGGACCAGATCAGACGTGGGTCGTAATGTCCGATCGCCATCAAGACCGTCCAGACGATCAAGATGACAAACGTCAGCCAGCGATGATCAACGATCCAATCGGCCAAACGACCGAAGATATCAAACACTTGTCAGTGGTTCTCCAATGCGTCCTGATGCGCCGCAACGACATCCCATGGCAATTTATTTGTTCCAACGATGAAAGGCTTCGATTTCGATTTCGTCACGACTGATGCGTTCATCTCCGTCATGGTCGAACGAATGAAAGCTGAAGATTCTTACCGAATGTGGTAGCTCATGTTCGGCTATGAAGCCGTCTTCGTCTGCGTCAAATTTCAACAGGTACGCCGTCGCAAATTTCTTCGCCTTTGCCTTTGCGGCATCTCTTGTTGCATCACTGTGACCACTTACCAATGTGTCGGCATGCGTTGCTGGTTTGGACGCATTGAGCGGTACCGCGACACTGATGAATGTTACCGCCATCTCTTGCCAAGTTTGATCTCCCCAAGTCACATACTCGCCCGGATCGGGGTTCGTCAGATTGCCGTCCGAATTATCGAATACTGACGTGAATGAAAGTTGATTGACATCACGAAGTGGAATCGGATCTTTGAGTTCATAGTTGTGCTGCCAATTGAAGTCGTAATGGGGAACTTCCAGAACCGTACTCTTGAGATTCTGACTGACGGTCGTGAATTCAAATGACTTACCCCGTAGGTGCATGTGGGGCATGATCGATAGCAGCAAGCCATTCTTGGGGAACCATCCCATATCGCCGTCGACCGCGTAGTCGCTGGTTCCTGGCGGAATCTCAAATTCATGTTCGACGCCACCGAGCGTGATGACTTCGTGAGTTACGTCGTCCTCGTCCGCAAAAACCAAACCGATTTTGGTGACATCGTGCTCGGGCTTACCCGTGGGTGTGTAGTGCATCTGGAACACGATTCGTGAACCGGCGGGCACTCGTTGAGCGAATCCGTTCGGCAAGGGGTTTCGACGTTGGCCGGGTACGTAGGCCGAAAGCAATCGAAAGTCACGAAAGTCGGCGCCGTCGGGAGGGCGGGTGAATGCGATTGCATGATGAACGGCCGAGCGACTGCCAGGAACCACCTCGGCGGCCCGCACCCATCGGTCCTTTTTAAAGCCAGGATCGACAACGTAATACTGATACTCCACCGTTCCATCGGCGGGTACCGCGAAGGGTGTCGATCCCATCGGAATCACCATGTCGGGTTCGCGCGGCAGTTGCCAACCGTGGACGAACTCGGGTGCGGTCGGTAAATCGTTCGCGTCGCCGTAAGGCATTCCCGCGTCGACCCACTCCCGCAGCAATTGCTTGTCGGATTCGGGCATTGATCGGGCGTTGGCGATCGGGGCGTGGTCATCGGTCGCATGCCAAGGCGGCATTCGTCCTTGGTCGATGACTTCGATGGACATGTCGGCCCAACCGACGACCTCGTCGTAATCGTCCAAGACAAACGGCCCGATCTCGCCATTGCGATGGCATTCAATGCAGTTAGCCTGAAGCACACGGCTGATTTGATCACAGTAAGTGACCGATGCGTTTTTGCTTTCCTTCCGAGGTAGCCCGATCAAACAGCCGACGGCGGATGTTTTGCGTGTGACCACGGCTTGGCCATCGACCAAGGCTTCGAGTGCCACTTTCAAATCATGAGTCGTCGCTTCGGATCGAGAGATGCCGGGTGCGTACTGATCATCGATGCGGCCGCGATAACGGACGACGCCGAAACGATCCACGACGATCACTTCGGGAGTACGTGTTGCTCCTGCGTCGAACGCGACCAAACAGTCGCGGTCCTTTCCGACCGGAAACTTGATTGCGTGATCGGCAACATAGGTTTCGATTTCAGCCATCGAATCTTGTATGTTGCTGTTGATGCCGATGAACCGAACTCCTTGATCGGCAAACTGGTCCGATAACGCTTGCAGTCGGACTGCGTAGATCTTCGCCAGCGGACATTCCGTTCCGAGAAAACTCAGTACGGTATAAACAGCTGGATCGTCCCGAGAAAATGAAACTGAACCACCGCCGGCTGCGGGAATTGAAAAGTCCGAGATGCGTCCCAGCGGCGCCGACATTGGATCGGCGGCCAGTGCGAGTCGCGACATGTTGCCGGCGAATATCATTGAGGTGAACAAGATTGCGAATATGCGATTCATGTCGTTCGGGTTGGCTCAGTCATGGTGGGTCGTATCCGCCTGGATTCCAAGGATGGCACCGCATGATACGTCGGATGCCTCGATATGTCCCGCGGATCACGCCGTACTTACGAATCGAGTCGATCATGTAATGGCTGCATGACGGCGTGAACCGGCAATTTGGGCCGATCATCGGGCTGATCGCGATTTGATAAAAGCGAATCGGTACGATGAATGCTGCCTCCAGTGCTCGTTTAATCATGCCACGATCGACCAGCGGGGGACTGGATGATGGTTAAATTCGTGAGGGCCAGAAACCTTCGCTGCCAACAAGTACAATACCGAATCCCAGCTCGCTAGACGCTCCCCCGTTTGAACTCAATTCTTATGAACGCAACCTCGCCGAAATCCATTGCCGTTTGGTCGCTTAGATGCCTCGTCGTAGCCGTCGCCATGAACTCCGCCCACGGTGACGGGTTGCCTCCGAACTTTCATCCAATTTTTGACGGCGCCACGCTCGCCGGTTGGCAAGCTCGTCCCCACGTCGATCCGGCCGAGTTGGCGGCGATGCAGGACGAAGTACGCAGCCAGAAGACGGAGGCATGGATGACCGAAGCGAAGCAGCATTGGACGGTCGAAAACGGTGAACTCGTCAACGATGGCAAGGGGCCGTATTTGGTTACCGACAAGGACTACACCGATTATGAATTGCACTTGGAATACAAGACAGTCCCGAAGGCGGACAGCGGCATTTACTTGAAAGGCACGCCGCAGGTTCAGATTTGGGACTTTACGGAGACCGATAAATTCGCGATCGGCGCGAACCTTGGCAGTGGCGGGTTGTGGAACAACACGGCCGGGGCCGCAGGCAAAGATCCGCTAGTGCTTGCCGACAAACCGCTGGGACAGTGGAACACGATGCGGATCATCCAAGTCGGCGCGCGCACGACCGTGTTCCTCAATGACATGTTGGTCGTGGATCACGCGATCATGGAAAACTATTGGGACCGCACGTCACCGTTGGCAAAGTCAGGGCCGATCGAACTGCAAACTCACGGCGGAGAAATTCGATGGCGCAACCTTGGTATCAAAGAGTTTTCGACTGAGCAGGCGAACGCAATGTTGTCGGATCATCAATCGCAAGATTTTTCACCGTTGTTCAACGGCAAAGATTTGACAGGATGGCAAGGCGCGGTCGAGAACTACGAGGTGGCGGATCAGGCGATACGATGCAAAGACGGTGCCGGCGGACTTCTGTTGACCGAAGACGAGTACGCCAACTTTGTCGCGCGGGTTGAGTTTCGTTTGCCTCCGTCCGGAAACAATGGACTGGCAATTCGCGCACCACTCAGTGGTGACGCGGCCTATCAAGCGATGTGCGAATTGCAGGTGCTTGATTCAGAGCACGAAAAGTATGCAAACTTGGATGACCGCCAATATCATGGCAGCGTCTATGGGATGGTTCCGGCCAAGCGTGGTTACTTGCGAGCAACGGGCCAGTGGAATTTCCAAGAAGTCACCGTCGACGGAACCCATATCACTGTGGAGCTCAATGGGAATGTTATCCTGGACGCCGACGTGGCCGAAGCGAAAGATTTCCTCGACGGCAAAGAGCACCCGGGACTTGGTCGGACGACCGGGTATTTCGGTTTCGCCGGGCACAGCGATCCCGTCGAGTTTCGCAACGTGATGATCAAGCGACTGCCGTAGTTTCTCGCGATTGCTGCGATTGAAAATAGCCGACCGCTCGTGCTGCGATCCAGGCCGGAACCATGATGGCGGTCGCGTCAGCGAATCGGCCCAGGGGCGGGCTGGTCAAAATCACAAAGCCGGTCTGGATCACGACGTAGGTGAACGCCACGACAAACAAGGCTGATAATCCGCGGTCATCACCGCGTGATGCGGTGAATGAGCCTCGCATGGTTCGCACCCATTCCAGGCACAGCGACACGGCAATCGCGATTAAAAATAGCGGATGCATCACGATGTCGGCGGCAATGCCCCAAGCAGCACGCCGGGCGGCCAGCGACAGCCAACGGACGTAACGCATCGGATATCGCGAGATGATGTCGCGGTTGAGTGCTGCAATCGCACGGTGGTTGACGATCGTATCATCGCCATGAATCTTGCGGACTGCCGGTACGACAACTTGATAGATTATATCGTTCCATCGACCCTCGATCGTCATCGTCGCGGACGGGTCGCCCTCGTTGAAGCGAAATCCTTCAGCGATGATTCGATCTCGCTCGCGAATGATCTCGGCCGCCAACTTGGCTGACTCGCCGCTGGTAGCCAAAAGTTCATCGTCACTAACAATTTGCACCGTGATGCCGGCGAGATTCTGGTGACCGAACGGCAACACCGCGAAGTCACCAACCACTGCGGCCCGCAAGCTCATCCACGCGACAACTGCAATCGTGATAAGTGCTGGCGCGACGATCACGTAAACCGCTGGACGATGTGAAACGGGCGCAAACGCGCATCGCTGTAACATCAAGCCGCAAATCAACGTCCAAGGAGCGAGCGCAAGGTAAGCCGGGCGAAGTGTGATCGCCAACACTGTGAACAGGGCGATCCAAGCCGCCGCTGTGATCGTTTGACCGACGCGAACCCAGCGCAGCATCGCGATCCCCGACATCAACCCCAAAGACGCCGCCGGTCCATCCGTTGCAATGATCGAGACGTTGTCCATGAACGTGCATCCGAATGCGACCGCCAGCATCGCTCCGATCGCGGGCGCCGTGGGCGTTCCCCATCGACGAAGCTCGACGCACAACCACCAAGAAGCGATGGCGTGGAGTACGAGCTGAAACCATGGCATCGCACCGATGCCCGCTACCTTACTGACTGACTTGACAAGCAGCGGATATCCCGGCGTACGAACACTGCGAAGTGCCGCGTCGAGTGAATCGAACGGATAGTTCACATAGCTCGACGAATCATCGACATAATGTGGCTCGAGTCGCCCCGAGGCGACCGCCAGGCCGAGCATCGATGCGACAAGCAGGAACAAAAGAATCAACGGTCGCATGAATGGGCTCAACGTGAATCGGCAGTGAAATCGATCACGGAACAGCAAGCTGTAGTTGATAGGCCGCGACCGCACTGCGAATGGTTTCAAGTTCACCGGTCGGATCAAACGACGGTGGATCGTCGACATAATATCGAAGCATCACATCGCTGAGGCCTCGCACAGTTGCTTTTGCCGAACTCAGTCCAGCCAACATGCTCTTCAATTGAGGTTCGCTGGGTCGACCGCCCGTTCGAATCAACTGCATCCATCCATCGATTTGCGCGCGGCGATTCGGATCGGCAACTTCCGCTTGGATCAAATTCCAAACCGGCTCGAATCTCGGATCACTTTTCGAGAGTAACGCGATCGATTCCACGGCGCCGCGCCGAACAACTTCGATTCGATTTGCGGCCAAAAAGACGACGTCTTCCCCGGCGATTGATAAACGCATCTGAACGAGCTTCGCCAATTCGGCCGACTGGGAATCGTTCAGACGATTCGATGAGGCCAATCGATTGATCTGCGATTCCAGTGACCCTGCCAAATCATCGGTGTCGGCCACCTGAGCCAACGACACTTTATCGAGTGTCATCGGTTCGCGCATCAGCCAATCTGGATCTGACGTACTTGGCACCGCAAGTAACTGTTCGTCATCCATCACGATGGCCTGCAAATTCGCGTAGCGCATTTCCAAACCAGTCACGGTTGCTCGCAAGTTTGCTGTCCCATTTTCGCCGAAGTTGGCGAGGCCGACTCGCTTTCCGTTCACATTCAGACCGACGATCGAACCCATCGCAAGATTCTTGAGTAGGACTTCGCCGAACTTCAAGTCCAATTCAACGGACACATCGTCGCCACCCGCCGTGAAGGTCACATCCGAATCTTCATTGATGACTAGCGTTGCACCGGTTTGGAGCTCGGCTCGTGCTTTGGAAAGTGTCGGCGTCCGAAAGCGACGAGGTTGATCAAGTTTTGTCACCGACGAACCGCGAACACGAACGAACTTGATCTCGCGATTCGAATCGTCGCCATCTTCGGTCTGCCTAGCCGCGCCAAGTAGGCCCGTTATTTCGGTCCATTGCACCGCAGAAATCTTTGACGGCGCGGGTTGATCCGCGTTAGCGACGCTTTCCGGCGATGCCGTAATGGTGGCAACATCGGTAGGGACGGACTCAGACTCCGGTGCAATCATTTGCTTTTCGGACTCGACCGGCACTGTCGCCGATTCCGGCATGGGCTCCAAAGCGATTTCAATCGGCACGGGTTCCATCTCCGGAGTGTCTGGAACGACCTTGTCTGATTCGGTCATAGAATCCGTGACCGTCTCGGGCTGCGATACGTCATCGTTGTCAACCGGGATCGGATCGACTTCGGTAATCGAGCGTTCGGCGGCCATCTTGGGCGACGATCGATTGAAGTAGACCAATGTGGCGATCATCGCGACAACTGCCAGTGGAACCATCAAACCCATCCGCCAACGCTGGGCGGCAGCTTCGGGTTCGTGCATCATTCGGGCGATGTCTTTTGTCGAGATTGTCTCGGCCGGATGGCCCGCCAACAACCTCGCGGTCAGCGCTTCTGGAACCGCCGGCAACGATTCTTTCGGCATCAACGTGACCCGCACCGCGGCCACCAATTCGGCCAACACGCCGTTATCAATCATGACAGCTCGGCAGACTTCGTCCACCTTGTCTGATTCCAATTGACCATCGACGAAAGCCGCAACCTGCTCGATGGGAATGACCTTCGCGATGGTCGACGGATCGACCTTTTCGACGCGAACATCCTTCGCCACGCGGCCAACCACATCAATGAGCGACCTTGCTTGACTCGACGAATGCGCATGAGAGTCGTCCTCGCTGAGATGGCGCTGGATCGAGTTGATAATGGCGGAACGTTTCACGAGATCGTCTCCTCCATCCATTGCCTCAACCGTTTCTCGGCTTGACGTAGCGTCGGACCGATCGTTCCGATTGGAAGCTCCAACTTCTGACTGATTTGCGAGAAGCTATGTCCCTGCAGGTGGAACAGCGCCGCAACGCTGCGTTCATTCGGTGGCAACCGATCCATTAGCAACTGCAACCGATGTTGTTGGTCGGGATCGATGATGCGGGCGACGGGGTCATCGGCATCATGCTGAAACCCAGTTGACTCGCCGGCCGGTTCAGCCTGGTCGACTACAAGCCGATGTCGCGCGAAGTAACGTGTCGCGCTGCGCGTCGCCAGCACTGCGATGTAGCTGGTTAGCGATGATCGACCGTGGTAGGCGCGAAGTGGCGCCGCATCGTGCCCGATCAGCGCGGCGAACACTTCCGCCGTCGCGTCGTCGATGGCCGAGTCGTCTTCGCGACGCCCGAAGGCCGAAGCCACATCGGCGACGCGAGAGCGAACCATACGCTGGCTTTTCAGAACCAATGTTCTCCACGCCGACTCATTCCCCATGATGACTTCCTTGACCAACCCTAAATCGTCGTTTGCGTCCAACGACGCCTCGCGCATGGTAGCGGGATTTTTGGATGGGTCGGGAACGCTGCTGGTCACGTTGGGACTCGGCTGGATGAATGTCTCGTCTCTCCAGTCATCTTACACCGACTTTGCTCGGGCGGGGCACGAAAGGTTCGGCACGACCGTCGCTCGCCTGATAAAATCAACCCTCATGAACTCAAAATCAGATGACGAATCGATCACACGTTGGTTCGTCCGACTTCGCGACGGCGACGAAAGAGCGGCCGAGATACTCTGGCAACATTATTTCCCAAAGCTAATAGCCGTTGCCAAGCACCGGTTTGGTGCCGATCGTGATCCGGTTTATGGTGCCGACGATGCGGTCGCCAGCGTCTTTCATTTGTTGTGGAACGGTGCCCGCCAGGGTCGATACGCCGATGTCGGTGGCCGCGACGAATTGTGGCGGATATTGGTCACCGCGACTCGCCGGAAAATCATTGATCGCGTCCGTCGCGAGAACGCAACGAAGCGCGGCGGAGCCAAGTTGGAACAACCGGTGAAGGAGTTGTCATCGCCGGAGGCGACACCCGAAATGCTGTGCTTGATGGACGAAAGGTTGAACGAATTGCTCGGGGCACTCCGCAACGATGATCTGCGTCGAATTGCGTTGTGGCGACTCGAAGGTTACTCGAATGTCGAAATTGCCAGGGAACTGGATCTGTCGGAACGAACGATCGAACGCAAACTCAGACTCATTCGGGAGGACTGGGGAAATCTGATCGCGTGACCAAACGAGTTGGATCGCGGTTTGTGGACAAACCAAAAAATGAGAATTTACGTGTCGGCATTCGGTCCTTGTTTACGTTGAACCATCATGAGCAGCCAAGATGAACCATCGATTCGCCACCTGATCGATGTACTTTGTGATCAGTTCGAGCGAGAACTCAAGGAAGGCAGAACGCCAACGATCGATTCGTACTTGGATCGCATTGACGATTCGGGGCGAAGCGATTTGCAGTCGGAGTTGGTTGAGTTGCGAGCTGACTACCACAAGAGTCGATCCGGGTTCGAAGCCACGGTCGATGGCGATCCAACGGCTATCACTTATCCAACGATCCATTCGCTTGGAAAGAGCGGTACCGGCCCCGTGGCTCTCGGACAGAAGTTGAAGTACTTCGGCAACTACGAACTCATCAGTGAGATCGCGCGTGGCGGCATGGGAATTGTCTACCGCGCTCGACAAACCACGTTGGGGCGAATCGTTGCATTGAAAATGATCTTGTCGGGCGATCTGGCTGGCGAACACGAAATCGCACGTTTTCAAAGTGAAGCCGAGGCTGCGGCGAACCTCGATCACCCGGGAATTGTGCAGATCTACGAGGTCGGACGCTTCAACGATCACCATTATTTCTCGATGGCGCTGATCGAAGGTTCGAGCTTGAGCGATGTGCTTCGCGGTGGACCGATGGAGAGTCGCCGAGCAGCCGAGTTGCTACGAAAGGTCGCCGAAGCGGTCGGCTACGCGAACGACCAAGGTGTCATCCATCGTGATCTCAAGCCCGGCAACATTCTCTTGGACAAAGCGGGTGACCCCCACATCACCGACTTCGGTTTGGCGAAACGCCTGCACGCTGATAGGGAACTGACGACAACAGGCGAAGTCATCGGTACTCCCGCGTACATGCCGCCGGAACAGGCGCGCGGTGATTTGGCGGCGATCGGACCGCACAGCGACGTGTATGCGTTGGGTGCGATTTTGTATGCGATGTTGTCGGGGCGGCCTCCCCACGCCGCTCCGTCAATGATGGAAACCCTTCGCCAAGTCATCGAAGTCGAAGCGATCAGCATTCGTTCGCTCAATCCTTCGACGCCCAAAGACTTGGAAACGATTTGTTCAAAGTGTTTATCCAAAGAGCCGCCAAAACGGTACGAGTCGGCTAACCTATTAGCGGATGAACTCGGACGCTTCCTGCGCGGAGAACCGATCCATGCCCGTCCAGTATCACGCGCCGAAAGGGTGCTGCGATGGGGCAAGCGTCGCCCGGCACTTGCGGCGTTGTCGGCTGCGCTGATGGTCATCACGTCGGCGCTGGCGGTGGGTGGGCCGCTCGTCGCGGTCAATCAGACGCGACTGAAGAAGATTGCCGAAGTCAATGAATCGCGAGCGACGTCACTCGCCGCGTCGGAACGGGAGGCGAAAGAGGCTGTTGAGCAAACGCGATCGGAACTTGAATCCGCCAAAGATCGTAGCGATCACGCTTTGTACGCGAGGACGATGTCGTTGGCCATGCAGGAATGGCAATCCGGAAACCTGACCAGTGCCGAAGATTTGCTAGCCGCGTTGCCTGTCGACCAACGGGGATTTGAGTGGAGATACGTCGACTCGCTTTGCCACCAAGAATTGCACGCCTTTTTGGATATGGACGCGGTCGCCGGCTTCGTCAAAATGACGAGTGATGGGATGCACGTCATCGCGGGAGGTCGCGGTACCGGCGAAGCACAGAAAAAAGTCTACGTTTGGCAGATTGGCCAAGATCAGCCCGTCTCGATTCGTGAAGGTCGCGCAATCGCAGCGTCCAAAGATGGACACCTGATTGCAATCGTTCCGCCGACTGAAAACGGACCGTTCCAAGTCGTCGATTCGATCAGCGGGGAGGTCAAACAAACTTTCGTCGGACACCGCAACGGAACAATGCTTGCCGCGTTCGGTGGTCCCGACGATTCGATGATCGCGACAGTGGGACGCGACAAGACTTATCGAATCTGGGAGATCGCCAGCGGAAAAGAGCTTCTCAAGATTGAAACCCCGCATCGCAATCGACTTCATCCGGTCGCGCTAAGTCCCGACGGCAAGACGATCGCTTGGCGGCGCGCCGATGACGGAGCCATTGAGTTGAGAAATACCAACAATGGCAATATTCGATACGAAGGACCTTCGGTAACGTCGATGGCGAATCGCGAGGCTCCCGTCGCGTTCTCACCCGACGGAAGTTTGTTGGCCGTTGGCGGCTACGGCGAAGTGAATCTCATTGACGTCGACTCCGGTGCAAATACTGGAAATCTGTTCGGGATAAGAGCACACGCATTATCGCTCGACTTTTCACCCGGCGGAGATCGACTGGCGGTCGCAAGCCAAGACGGAACGTTGCGAGTATTCGATGTTGCCCGTCGACGACTGTTGACGACGATGACCGGCCACAAAGTAGGCCCAACCTACGGAATCACGGCGGTCGCGTTTGACTCCAGCGGTGATCGATTGGTCAGCGGTGGATTCGATTCCGCGATCAAAGTCTGGGATGCCTGGAATGGAGACCAAAACAGCATCGCAAACTCACCGCGCCCAGAATCGGAACTGCCACAGCCGAGTCAATTAGCAGACTTTGTGACCACCCCTTCGGGCATCGTGGAGAAGCTGTCGTTTACAACGGACGGGAAGTTCTTGCTCTCCGCTGGTCGCGATCGATCCACGCGAATCATTGACCCGGTCAACGGCGACACGGTTCGTGAATTATCCGACTTGGACGTCAGCCAATCAGCAATCGACTACGATGCCGATAACGGTCGCATCGTCATCGGAGATGGCTCTGTGCAAGAGAGCCGACCCGGCAAAATCGTCGCCGTGGATTTCGTCACTGGTAAAAGATTATGGAAGTTCGCCGACGTCCGCGGTTCGACAGCGTCGCTGCGGTTCTTCGACCATGGCAAACAAGTTGCCGTTGCCGTAGGCAGCCAAAATGCAACCGTCGGCGGAGTGATGGTGCTGAACGCCGATACCGGGGAACTCCTTTGGAAAAACGAGCATCCGATCTTGCCGGTACGTCAATTGGCGATCTCGCCCGATCAGGAATCGATCGCGAGCGTGGGATCGGATGTCGGCATCTCCCTTTGGAATGCCAGAACCGGCGAACGCAGGCGGCGTATCGGCGACCGCATCTTTTTCGCGGTCGACTTCTCCAGTGACGGTTCGAAGATTGCAGTCGGCGGCCTGGACTGGAGCGTGCGCGTCTTTGATTTCGAGTCTGGTGAAGAGTTGTGGTCGCAGACTCGCCACAGCGGCGCGGCGATCAGCGTAGCGTTTACCGATTCCGACAAGCGACTGGTCAGCAGCAGCTTCGACGGACAAACGCAAATATGGGATACGCTCTACGGCGATTCGATTTTGCGATTGCGAGATTCAGATCAAGAGAATCTGACGATGGCAGTGTCGGCTGACTCTTCAATGATTGCCGTAGCCGGAATGGATCCGACGATCGTGATTCGACGATCGCCAACAGTCCGTCGTGAGGTTCGCGTCGGGACCGATACCGAAAAGTCAGCCGGCAGCGCGTGGCTGACCTTGATCGAAGACAACTTCAACCGTGACGAGATCGGTGATGCTTGGATCCCGGCGAGTCATTGGGCGATCGAAAATGGCGAAGCGGTCGGGACGCTCGGGCCGACGCCGTATGCTGCCGGAATGTCTGCCGCCAGTCTTGCCAGCACAACCATGTTGTCTGCGGATCTTCAAGTTGAATTCGACGTTTGGATCGATTCACCGATGGTCGTCGAGGCGAAGGTTTCGGACATAAAGAACGCCAACGCGATCAGCACCCTGTTTGTCGGAATGACTGCCGGCCCGTTCAATCGTGGAGAAAAAGGTGTCGCGATCATCCAAACATTGCGAGGCAACTATCGCGATGTCGGTTCGCGACGAGATGGACCGTTCAAATTCGACTTGAATCGCAAGTATCGATTGAAAACGAAGCGACTCGGTCGACGAATCGAAATGTTCGTCGATGGCGAGCTTTACCGCACAGTGGAATTGGCGATGGAGACACCTCTGCCGATGGTCTCTCTGCAAGGATTGTTCGGCAAACTGGGTGGCAAGCTACACATCGACAATGTCGTTGTCAAAATTCCTCTCGGCAGCCAAGCCGAGTTGGCTGCAGCGAAATTAGTGACTGAAGTTTACGGACGCGAAGAAATCAAACCTCTCGTCATTGCCAAGTTGAAAAACCTGGACGACACCGCGTTCGGAATCAATCCGATCGATACCCGTCGAGCCGCGATCAAGATGGCTTCCCAGTGGTGGCAGGATGACGCCGAGATTTTTCCGAAGATCGAAGCGATGGCGAAGGACGGTGAAGCGGATCGTGAAGTCTTTCAGTCGCTCTTTGAGTGGATCGATCAGACGATTCGCGACAAAGACGAACGTGCGTATCGAGCGGCGGCGATGTGTGCATTTCGCGTCGACGACAAAGCAGCCGCATGGGAATCCATGAAACAGGCCGCTCGTATGCACAAGCGTAAGCATGGCTCGACGCATCCGATCGATGTTTCGATGGCCGCCATGATGTTCTGGACGGATAAGAATGTGGATCAGGCGCGACAACGACTGCGGCAGATTGACCAAATCATGTTGGCTGACCATTGGCGACGAAACGATCAAGCTGTCGGTTGGACTGATCAGGCTCGCAAGATGATCGATGCCGGCACACCCGATCAAATTTATGCGGCTCTATCCGCAATCACCTGGAAACAACAGCATGATTTGTTGATCGATGGTGATGTCCAACCGTTGGCCGCGTCACTCGCCGGAAATGCGATTCGAGTGATTCGTCGCAATTCGGGTGATGACCGATACGCATCGACAACCAACCACGAAGACTGGATCGCCAGTGAACGTGTTTGGGCGATGGCCGGTCCATCCTCCGTCAAGAAGCTTGTTCGGTCGGACTGCACCATGAGTGCGAGTGATCGCACGGTGTCGATGATGAGCCGTTTCGTGCTCAATGGTCCAAACGCGCATTTCGGCTGGTTTCAAAACGACACATTTCAAAAGCGGTCAGACGATGCACCGGAGCTATGGAAGATCACGAAGCAAGAGTGGCGACTGACCAGTTTGAAGATCGATGCCGATTGGATCGATGTCGACGCGGAACGGTGGGCAGATTTTGACACCGAGGTCGCGGAGGCAGAAGCAAGCGATGATCCGGCGGAGTACTTATTTTCATTGATGAAGGCGAGCCGACTGGATGAAGCACTCGTGTTGGCTAAGAAGATCGCTGAACCGGGTGACAATGCGTCGGCTCAAGTTCATTTGGCTGAGATCGCCCAGTGGTGTGGCGAAACGGAAACGCTGGTCGCGGCGGCGGAGAAAGCGATCTCGATCGATCCGATGGTTCGTGCGCCGGCAGCAATACGAGCGTTGGCGGCAAAAAAGTTGACGACTACGAAGTCGTTCACATTTGCCGAAAATGCAACCATCTCACCACCCAGTTTTTATCGTGTGGCGTCGAACACTCTGTTGGCCGCTGGCGAAGACGGTTTGGCGTGTTGGCAACCAACCGAAGATTCATTGATCGGAATCATTCGATTGCCACAACCCAATGGAACGACGCTGGAAGCCTACGCCGACGCCATCATCGAATCCCGAAAAACCGCATTCAATGCGGAGCTGATTCGACGAGACTCGCGGACGCTTGATGGTTTTCCGGCAGAAACGTTTGTCAATCGTGGCCTTGGTATCGGCCGAGCAATCGCCGGTAGCGGTCGCTCCACGATGCAGCGTTTTGCGTTGATTGAGCGTGACTCGGAAGTCTTCGCGGCCATAGTCACATCCTACGAAGATGATTTCGAGATGCGTGACGCCGAATTTGAGCAGTTCCTATTGTCCATGAACCTGCGAGCGTCGGCCAACGGTGGCGGCGCCCGCAACGGTGACTGAAACTTCGCCAAAGCCCGAATTGAGCAGGACGGCGATGTCGTGCAGGAGTTCTTGACTGCGTTCGACAGCAAACGACGGAATGACAACATTGCCGCCTCGTCGCAACCCACGGTTGAGTTCCGTCTTCATCGACTCACGACGTTGTTCAAGCGT
>JBGSLZ010000173.1:0-25065 GCA_041740415.1 Rubripirellula sp. | reverse complement strand
TCTGTTTTGACGATTCGCACGCCATAGGGGGTTCTCTTTGGCAGTATAAGAAAACCAGATATGCCGGCGCAAATCTCGTGCCGCTTGCACGCTTGTCTCAATGGAAAATTGCTAGAATCTTAAAGTGAGTGCCATTTGGCTGACGCCCCTGGCTATTTTATGTCGTGCCTACGGCACTAAAAATCCGTTACGTGGCTTCACGAACCATTTGATTCTCGTACTCGTCGTCGCCGCGGCGAACGCGTAGCCAAAAATTAGGCAGCCTGCGAAAGTTAGGCAGCGTAATATTATGGATTGAGGCATCATGAACCCTGATTCGCGCAAGTTCGATTTGGGTTTGGAACACCGAACTTGGTCGAAGGTTTCGGGTGGCGAGTGCGGCTGCCAGTCCGGTGGAACCGGACCTACTCTCTTGACGCTTGGCGTTGGTTTTCGGTAGTTAGAAGTGGTCCCGTTTTCTGAATTCGTTCGCTCGATAGGCCTCACGTCATGACATGGAAGTCGATGATCCGCTTCCCCGTCGATCTCTGTCGAGCGCGGCGTGTTCTGCGAAATAAGCCGGCCTTGCCTAGCGCATTGAATCGTCGACCGATTGCCCTGGTGATGCGAACTTCTGCGATGCTCATCGACGGCGGACGACATCTGGCAACGATCGCGCATCACGCGATCGATAGTGGTTCGCCATTCTTTCTTTTTTGTGATTCGCACACTCTGGCCGCGATCGCTCATAAGACGTACGGACGATCGATGTTGGCAATGGCGGGGACATCGTACGTCGCCGCAGAAACACAACTGCCGCCGGACACATTGATCCTTTCCGATAGTCCGTTCGCCGCCGTCCATCGGCAATCGGTATTGCGAATGCAGATCGGTCGCGATATCGATCGATCGGTGCCCGTGATGCCGTACCCGATGCACCCGGCAACGCTGGCCTGCATCGACGCGCCGACGATGGGAGTGTTGCGGCACCGAATTCGACGAATTTCGATCCTGTTCGCCGGCAACCAAAAATCTCGCTACGGTGACGCGAAGATCGGCCGAAACTTCGGTCTGCTCAATCGCATCGAAGTGCTGACCACCGTTCGCCAAACGTTCGCTAATCGCGTCGTCGATCGATTCACCGCCGCAGCGCAAAACGATGCGATCGTGCTGTCGGACAGTCGCGTCGATCCGGTCGATCCCGCCGATTGGCTGTCCGCGATCGCGTCCGCTGATTTCTTCTTGTGTTGTCCCGGTTCGTCACAGCCGACTTGTCATCATCTGACCGAAGCGATGAGCGTCGGAACGATCCCGATCATCGAGTATGGCGACCGCGTCACACCGAAACTGAAAGACGGCCAAAACGCGATCTGTTTTTCAGGTCGCCCAGGTTTGATCGAAGCGATCGCCCGGACTGCGGCGATGACGGACGAGCAAATTTTCGCGATGCGCGACCGTGTCGGCCGGTTCTATGACGAACACCTCTGCCTGACTCGATTCATGCTTGACCTTCGCGACAACCAACTCAACACGACGGCGCGACGAATCTGTCTGCCGTTTCACGATGAAGATTTTGAAACGCCGGTCAACTGTGTCGCGATGACACGAGCGGCCTGATTAGGAAACTGATTGAGACTGATGATGAAACCGAATTTGATCAGCGTCGTGTTGTCGACATACAACCAACCCGCGTGGCTCGAAAAGGTCTTGTGGGGCTACTCGGTGCAACAACACACTGGCTTCGAGATCGTGTTGGCGGACGACGGATCCAAGCATGAAACGCAAGAGCTCGTCGATCGCATGCGGGCTCGAACGGGATTGACGATCAAGCATGTATGGCACCGGGACGATGGGTTTCGCAAGAGCACGATTCTGAACCGGGCGCTCGAGGCGGTGGCCGGCGATTACGTCCTGTTTTCCGATGGCGACTGCATCCCACGGTCGGATTTCACGGCGCGGCACCACGAATCGGCTGAGCCGAAGCGGTTTTTGTCGGGCGGTTATTACAAGTTGCCGATGTCGCTGAGCCAACGGATCACGGCCGACGACATCACCAACGGAGATGCGTTCTCGCTGGTCTGGCTGAGCCAGAACGGGTTGCCGATTTCACATCGATGGTTGCGACTGATCGGCGGTCCTGTATCGCCGATCTTCAATCGCTTGACGACGACGAGACCGACGTGGAACGGAAACAACTCGTCGGGTTGGACGGATGACGTCGTCGCGGCCGGCGGATTCGACGAGCGGATGCGATACGGCGGTCAAGACCGAGAGCTCGGCGAACGTTTGGAGAACGCCGGAGTTCGCGGCAAGCATGTGCGGTTCGAGACGTTGGTGCTGCACCTGGATCATGGCCGAGGTTACGCCAACGAAGAAGACTTGCAACGCAACCTTCAAATTCGCGCCGAAACGGTTGCAAGCGGTCGCGTCCGAACCGAACACGGTTTGCCGAAAGCGGCGTAAAATTGTGATGCGATTGTCCCAATCGTTTGAGATACGACACCCAAACGATTGGGACAATCGTTCTGCTCTACGGCAACATCTCGATGACGCGTTTGAGATCGTCGGGGATCGGTGCCTCGAACGTCATCGGCTTGCCCGTTTGTGGATGAATGATTGTCAGCTTGCGGGCGTGAAGGGCTTGGCGATCGAGCACGATTTTGTCGTCCTTGTCATCGCGACGACCTGTCCGCAGCGCCGACTCCGTCACCTCGCTATGACCGCCGTACAACCGATCGCAAAGAATCGGCGTTCGGTTGTGTGCCAAGTGGACTCTGATTTGATGCGTCCGACCCGTCTTGGGCAACAAACGAACTTGCGTGTACCGACCGTGCCGCGAGATCACTTCGTAGAACGTCGACGCCGGCTTGCTGGTGATGTGACCATCGCGGATCGCCATTTTGTCGCGCTGGTACGGATGCCGCCCGATCGGCAAGTCGATGATGTCGCGGTCGCGATCGATCGGCGCGTTCGTGATCGCGAAGTATTCTTTCTCCGTCGTGCGGTCGTGAAATTGCAACGACAGATGATTGTGGACCACGTTCGTTTTCGCGATCACGATCACGCCAGACGTGTCGCGGTCGAGTCGGTGGACGATGCCCGGTCGCGTCGGTCCGCCGACATCGGAGAGCGATTGAAAACGATACGCCAGCGCGCTCGTTAGCGTGCCTGACCAATTGCCTCGCGCCGGATGGACGACCATTCCGGGTGGCTTGTTGACGACGACCATTCCATCGTCCTCGAACAAAACGTCCAGCGGAATGTTTTCGGGGATCGTGTGATCGGTCGGCAACGGTGGCACTCGGAAACGAATCCGTTGCCCCATCTTCAGCTTCAAGCTCGGGCGGCAAACACGCCCGTCCACTTCGGCGCCATCGGCTTGGACGGCTGCGCGAATTTGAGTGCGGCTGTACCCGTCACACGATTGACTCAAGAACAGATCGATGCGATCGCCGTCCGACGATTCCGGCACAACGAAATCGCGATAGACCGTTTCGCCGATGAATACTTCACCTTCGCCATCGAGATCTTCCGCCTGATCGTCGACGTCATCTTCGGAGCTACTTGTCACCGGCGGCTTCAGTTTCGGTTGTTGCAGCTTCGGTTGTTACAGCTTCGGTTGTTACAGCTTCTTCGTCAGCCGGCAGTTCCAAGCCTTCGTCGGAGTCCATCACTTTGGAATTCTCGCCGCCGGGAAGGCTGCTGGTGGGCAGTTTGATGTCGGAAAAATCGAGATCCGGCAGATCGGGCAACGACTCGCTGCCGGGCAACGACGGTGGCAACGACGGGTCGGCTGGATTGAAGTCCTGATCGGCGAACCAAGCCATGAAATCTTGGGTCGCCGGTTTGCTGAGCACGGCGATGCGATCTTCGGCTTTTTGAATCATCGCTTTGGATTCCCCAGCCGCGATGGTTTTTTTGTACTCGCTGATCGCTTCTTCGGTCTCGCCGAGCGATTCGTGGGTCCGGGCCAACCCGAGGTGGGCTCGCGAAATCAACAGCGGATCGGTCGCGCCCTCGAGGGCTCGCGTAAACGCTGTTTTGGCATCGCCAAGCGAATCGACGGCGGCGTCACGATCGGCGAACAACCCATCAACGCCCTTGGCGAGATACTGGTTCGCCTGAAACATCTTGGCCCAATCGCCGGCGATGGTACCCGGGAAATCGGTGCTGACGTCGGCCAATTCTTCCGCGTCACCGCTGTCCATCGACTCGATCAAACCCAACGTCGAATAGCTGCGGTCGCCCGTCTGCTTGCTGCTGTAGAACATCCACGCGATTCCGGCGATGATCAGAGCACCGACAACGATCGCGATCAACCGCGAATGGGGCTCAATCGCCTGATTGATGCGATCCAGTCGCATCGCGAGTTCATTATTTTGCAGTTCGTGACGTCGATCGTTCATGATCTTCCGTGGTCTTCGATCAAAATGGCTGACAAGAGTTTCAAGCACGGAAGTATAGAAATGGCACGACTTTAGCGTCAAGGGAGGAGGGAGGCTGTTAGCGATTAGCTGTTAGCGATTAGCTTGGAAACGTAGGCTGGTTGGGTTGCTCGCAAACTTAAAGCTAAAAGCTAAAAGCTAATCGCTAAAAGCTAAAAGCTAAAAGCTAAAAGCTAATCGCTTACAGCTTTTTCCCGCAATTCTTCGAGGCTGGCGTATTCGAGCGTCGAAATGTGGCAGGCTTCAAGGACGACAGCGGGCGCGAAACCGGCGTCGTAGGCTTCTCGCCATCTCGCCGCACACAGGCACCATCGATCGCCCGGCTTCAGCCCCGGAAAACGGTACATCGGCATCGGAGTGCTCAGATCGTTGCCGCGTGACTTGCTGAATTCCAAGAACTCCGCCGTGACTTGGCAACAAACGGTGTGCAACCCGGCATCTTCGCCGCCCGTGTTGCAGCATCCGTCACGATAGAAGCCGGTCATCGGATCAGTGCTACAGCTCACCAAATCGCTGCCGAGAACGTTTTTCGCCATGTCTGAAATATCCATTGAGGAGGAGAATGAGAGTGTAGCAAACAGAAACCCCCGTTGCTCCGCGACTCCGCTCGGGGAGATTGTTCCTGCCACGGAGTGTCAGGGCGACATTGTTCATTGATATAGTTAATCGCACTGGTGACGCCCACTTTTTCGAGACGAACGTATGGATGCAATTTTCAAAAATTTGACGGCTGCTCAGCGTGAAGCGGTTGAGCATGTCGATGGGCCGCTGCTGATTTTAGCTGGCCCCGGATCCGGAAAAACTCGCGTCGTCACCCATCGCATCGCCAACATGATCCACCAAGGTGTCCAGCCATGGCAGATCGCGGCGCTGACGTTCACCAACAAAGCCGCCGACGAAATGCGGATGCGCGTCGATTCGCTGATGCCGCGGCAACCCGTTTGGATGGGCACGTTCCACCGGTTCTGTGCCCAACTGCTACGACGCTACGCGCCGATGGTCGGACTGTCCGAAAACTATTCGATCTACGACACGTCGGATTCCAAGCAAGCGATGAAACGAGCCGTGATGGCGGCCGGCGTTTCGACCTCACACGCTTCGCCCGAACAGATCGCATCGGCAATCAGCTACGCCAAAAACCGACTGACGACACCCGAGATGATGCAGGGTCACGCACTGCGGCCGCTCGATACGATCGCCGCCAAGGTCTACCCCGTTTACCAACAACAATTGCTGACCGCCAACGCCGTCGACTTCGACGACTTGCTGCTGCACATCGCCAGCATTCTTCGCGAGAACCCCGAGATCCGCGGTGAACTCGATCGCAAGTACAAATACATCCTCGTCGACGAATACCAAGACACGAACTTGGCCCAGTACGCGATCGTGCGCGCGCTATCGATTGATCAACCCAATCTGGCGGTCACGGGTGATCCGGACCAATCGATCTACGGTTGGCGCGGCGCCGATCTGAACAACATTTTGGACTTCGAGAAAGATTATCCATCCGTCAAAACGGTGCGTCTGGAAAAGAACTATCGCAGCACGCCGAACATCCTCCGCGCCGCCGATCAACTGATCCGCCACAACCGCCGCCGCAAGAACAAGGATCTGTTCACGGACAATCCCGAAGGCGACGCGGTGATCTTGCGGATGTTCGATGACGGATATCAAGAAGCCGACGGGATCGCGGATGAGATCGCCTCCGCGATCACGACTGAGGGACTCAAACCGTCCGATTTCGCCATCTTTTGCCGCATGAACGCGTTGACCCGGTCGCTCGAACACGCGCTGCGAAGTCGATCGTTGCCGTACCAGATCGTCAACGGCGTGGAGTTTTATCAGCGCCGTGAAATCAAGGACTTGCTGGCGTATCTGCACTTGGTCAACAACCCCAACCATGACGTCGCGCTGATGCGGGTCATCAATGTACCGACTCGCGGCATCGGCCTGCGCACTGTCGAACGCATCCGCGACTTCGCCGACTACCACGGCATCCCGATGTTGGAGGCCGCCCGGCGGGCCAAAGAGATCGAAGGACTCGCCAAACGCGCCGTCACGATGGTCGCGAAGTTCGTAAAAATTCACGACCGACTGGCCAAGAAAGCCACGTCTTCGTTGGAAGACATCATTCGCTATCTGGTCGAAGAAACTCAGTACGAAGATTACTTGGAAAAGACCGCCGTCGAACAGCAAGACGCCAACCCGATGGCCAACGTCGACGAACTGATCACGGCGGCGGTTGAGTTCGATCGGCAACATCCTGACGACGGATCGCTCGAAGCATTCTTGGAACAAGTCGCGCTCGTTGCCGATACCGATGCGATCGACGGTTCGACCGATCGAGTGACGATCATGACGTTGCATGCGGCGAAAGGTTTGGAATATCCGCGCGTGTTCATCATCGCGGTCGAAGATGATTTGTTGCCTCACAAGCGGTCCAAAGAAACCGAAGCGGAGTTCGAGGAAGAACGTCGATTGCTGTTCGTCGGAATCACGCGAGCGAAGGAGTGGTTGCAACTGAGTTGTTGCAAGCGCCGGGCGGTTCGCGGTGATGTTCGTCCGGTGATCCCGAGTCCATTTTTAAACGAGTTGCCGTTGGATGAGATGCGACGAATCGAAAGCGCCGGAAAGCGTGATTGGTTCGACGAAGACTCCTACGACCAAAGCTATCCGGATTCTTGGGATCTGCCGGATGAAGACGCGTCGGCGGATCAGGTCTTCGAGTCGCCGGTGATCGCGACGCCCGCGGGTTTCTCGATCGACGAGGTTTCTCAGTTGCCGCAAGAAGAATTGGCGGCAATGGCTGCGAAGCCAAAGAAGAACATCACGGTGTCAGGATTGAAGACAGGCGCCGACATGTTGGCCGGCGGAGCGACGCCGCTGACGTCGTATCGCGAAGGGATCCAAGTGCGTCACGCCGAGCACGGCGAAGGCACGATCATCGAAGTCACCGGACGAGGTCCGAAGCGAACCGCGAAGGTGATTTTCGACAACGGCGAATACAGTTTCCGCTTAGCGTACGCGAAGTTGGAAGTTGTCTGATCGTGGCTCTGCGACTCCGTTCCCGGAGAATCAAACCGCAAAGCAGATCGATTCCTGCCACGGAGTGTTAGGGCCACGGTCAGGGCAAAAAAAAACCGGCCGACAACCTTTATCAGATTGCCGGCCGGCTTTATTGTTTGCTTCGACCGTTCGGCGGCAAAATTGGAGCCGCTGGGAGAAACGCGAAGATCTCGACGTGCTTCTGCACGAGTCTTTAAGTGATCTAGGCGAACCCTAAAAATGATCCCTCTGCCGAAAACTACTGGGTCGAAGCGAGTGAAGGCTTTGTTCAAAGCCAACACTTTGATTTTAGACGCGCCTGGGCGGTCAGCAAAGGCATCGACACAACTTTCGCCGCAGATGAAGTCCGTTTGCGAAAGTTTTTAATTTTGCGAAATTTCCAGAATTATTTTTCTTCTAAATTGATCTCTTCAAAGCCCGTCGACTTGTCGAGCGATTCGTAATAGCCCTGGCGGATATCGCCGATGTCCGTTGCCACCATGCGAGCCATCATCCGATTGACGGGTTGCTTGAATTGGCGACGCAATTCTTCCGTCGACGGCTCAAACTTCGTCGGCTGAACCACGTAAACGACTCGTCCGGGTCCGTTGGGAGCACTCGCGAACTTGCTTTCGTCCGTCGTGAAAACCGCCTTCATGAATTCGTGTCCGACCGAATCCAATTGCGGCACGTTGCCGATCGTCGCACCCTGAAAACCGAACGAATCCATCCATGTGAACGGCCCGAGGTTCTCGTTCAAGTTCGACATCTTTTCTTCCGGAATCAATTCGCTCAGCGGCGTGCCGGCGTTAGCTTTGGTGACGATTTCGGCGGCCGCCTGTGTCGCCAATTCGCGTGCCTTTTCCATCCGGATTGCCATCACCACTTCGTCGCGAACTTCGTCCAACGTCGGCGTGTAGGCTTCGGTTTCTTCCGTCTTCCACGACACGTAAACCTTGCCGGACTGATCGTCGGCGGAACGAACAGGTGAGAACAACGGTTGCATCGCCAGTTGCGTTTGTCCGTTGTCGAAACCGTACATCATGATGGTGAAGCTGGGACCACGACGACCGAATTCCGTGCCGACCTCGAACGAGTCCGCAACCGGCTCTTCGCTGATCGTGACTTCCGAGTGTGGTCCGATGGTCGCGAAGGTCAGACCGAGTTCGCCGGCAAGTTTCGCAAAGTCGGGACGGGCGGGCGGATCGACCTTCTTGCCGACAGCCAGGTTGCTCTTGTAAACGCCCACGCGGCTGAAATAATTGCGCATGGCGGAAGCAACCTGAGTGACGGCTTTGTCCATCCGGTCACGAGCAGCCGGGCCGGCCAAATCGGTCGCGATCTCGTCGCGCACGTCCTCGAACGTCTGCACCTTCGGTTCTTCTTTTTTCGGTTCTTCCTTTTTCGGTTCTTCAGGCTTGGGCTCTTCAGTCTTCGGTTCTTCTTCCATAGGCTCGTCCGCCTTGGGCTCTTCTTCCTTTTCAGCCGGTTTCTCTTCTGTCTTAGCAGGTTCATCCGCTTTTTCTTCCGCAGGTTTTTTCACCTCGGATGCGGGCTCGTCCGTCGTCGGTTTTTCCGTTTCCGCGTCAGCATCGTCGTCCTGAAACACGACCAATCGAACCGCATCGGATCGCAGGACGACGGAGGAAACTTCATCCGCAGGCGTCACTTCAGCGGGTTCTTCTTCAGCAGATGCTTCCTCAGCAGGTGCTTCCTCAGCAGGTGCTTCCTCAGCGGGTGCTTCCTCAGCCGGTTTTTCCTCAACTGCTTCTTTTTCAGCCGGCTTTTCTTTGTCGGCGGCAGGTTCTTCAACCTTTTCTTCCGTCATTTCTGCTTCGGGTTCGGCTTCGGTCCTCTCTTCGGCTGCTGGTTCTACGGCTGCTGGTTCTACGGCTGCCGGTACTTCGGCTACTGGTACTTCGGCTACTGGTACTTCGGCTGCTGGTACTTCCGCCGGCAGTTGGAAATCGCCGCCCTTGAGTCGCCGGTCGTACTCGGCGCGGATCGCGTCGTCGCTCAGCTTCGCGATCTCTTCGTCCAAAAACGTCTGATAGTTGCCGACCAAATACTCGAACTTCGCGGTGTATCGTTTGTGAAAACCGGGTTCACTGGCCTGGTCGTTCGGATCGCGATCGCGACCTTCTAAGTAAACTTCGTCGATCCGCGACTTGGGCGGTTCGGCGTCGGTTTTTTCGACGTAGTCGTTGACCAAAATGCCGTAAGTTTTGGCGACCGCGTTCTGATTGAGCTTCAAAAAGTTCGTCCACTGTTCGTCCGGCGTCAGCAGCGGACCTTGGCTTCCGAACAGCACCGCGTTGCCGCGACGCAGATAAACGTCGGCCAAAAGGTGATTGCGGAGTTGCTCGTAAAGGTGCGGCGGTCCCATCCGGTTGCCGGTTTCCTTCATCAGTCGCGCCGTGATCTCGCTTTGGCTGATCAGCCCATCGGTGAACCGTTCCAGCCAAACTTGCAGCGCGTTATCGTCGAGCTCGAAGCCCGCCTTGCGCGCCTCATCGGCGAACATGAACGTGCGAATCGTGCCCGCATCGTTGGGATTTTCATTGATTCCGAGCGATCGAATCTGTTTCGCTTGCGTGTCGTACTGGAACCCCGATGTCCGGGGCACGCCGCCACGTTTGATCGTTTCGTTCGCCAAATCGGCCAAGAATCGGACGGTCGCGGCGTGATTCTGTGTGAAGTAATTGACTCTGCTCTGAGTCAATTCCATCCCGGTGTACTTCGCGACGACCGCGTCAGAACCCGCACCGGACCGTTGCTGGAGATACGTTTGCAAGATCGGCAGCACGACGAACGAAATCAGCGCGAGTAGCGTCGCGAAGACCATGAAAGGCTTCAGATTGCGTCGGAACAGGTCAAAAGGACTCGAACTCATGGGAAAAAAACTTTCGGCCGCGGGCGCTCTGGCGGGAATCGGAATAGGTCAATACGTTTCGGTCGGCGGAAACCGTTTTGCTTGCGTCGGCTTGACAACCCGGCTGAGTCGTTCAACTCTCTTGAAAGCCAACGCCCGAACAAAATGCTGAGACAAACGATTGTCGACGCGAACTGCAAAGCGTATCGCCGGCGGTTTTGAAGGGTCAAGCCGAGATTGAACCTTTGCAGCCAATGATTGCCTCGACGTATCCCTCAACCATCCCATTTTGAAGTGTCTGCATGGCCAAAAGCTCTGGCAAATCACTCGTCATCGTCGAATCGCCCGCGAAAGCGCGAACGATCTCGAAATTCCTCGGCGCAAACTATTTGGTTGAAGCCAGCATCGGCCACGTCCGCGATCTGCCGGCCGGCAAGAAAGAAGTGCCAGAACAGTACAAGGCCGAGCCGTGGGCGTATCTAGGCGTCAACACCGAAGACAACTTCGCGCCGCTGTACATCGTTCCCGACGACAAGAAAAAGCAAGTCAAGAAACTCAAAGACGCACTCAAAGAAGCCGACGAACTGTTCCTGGCGACGGACGAAGACCGCGAGGGCGAAGCGATCAGTTGGCACCTGCACGAGTTGCTGCAACCGAAAGTTCCCGTGCATCGATTGGTCTTTCACGAGATCACCAAAGAAGCGATCCAGAACGCGCTCAAAGCGACCCGCCAGATCGACGATTCGCTCGTCCAAGCTCAAGAGACGCGGCGGATTCTCGACCGCTTGTACGGCTTCGACATGTCGAACCTGTTGTGGCGAAAGATAGGCAAGGGGACCAGCGCCGGCCGTGTCCAGTCCGTTGCCGTGCGATTGATCGTCGATAAAGAACGTGACCGGATCGCGTTCGTGAAATCGACGTATTGGGATCTGGAAGCGTTGTTCTTGACCGGCAAAAAAGAATCGCTACAAGCCACCTTGGCGACCGTCGACGGACGCAAGATTCCTCGAGGCAACGATTTCGACTCGAAGACGGGCAAGCTGAAGAATCCGGAACTGTTGCAGTTGAACGAACAGCAAGCAGGCGAGTTGGCAGAGAAATTGCGCAAAGCCAGTTTCAAAGTCACGGGTGTCGAAGTCAAACCGTTCACCGAGCGTCCGCGGCCTCCGTTCACGACCAGCACGTTGCAACAAGAAGCCAACCGCAAGATGGGCTTCACCGCCAAACGGACCATGGGCGCGGCGCAGCGGTTGTACGAGAACGGTTACATCACCTACATGCGTACCGACAGCATGACGCTCTCTGGCGAAGCGATCTCGGCCGCTCGGCAACTGGTCAAGAGCGAATACGGCAACGATTTCGTCAGCCCCGAAGTCCGCGTCTACAAAAGCAAGGTCAAGAACGCTCAGGAGGCTCACGAAGCGATCCGGCCCGCCGGTACTCCCTTTCGATTGCCCGAAACGGTGCGTGGCGAATTGGATTCGGACCAGTTTCGATTGTTCGATTTGATCTGGAAGCGGACCATCGCTTGCCAAATGGCCGACGCCAAGAAGCAACGTATCAGCGTCACGATCGAAGGCGGCGGCGCGACATTCACGGCCAGCGGAACCAGCATTCTCTTCGAAGGATTTTTGCGAGCCTACGTCGAAGGCAGCGACAACCCCGAACAAGAACTCGCCGACAAAGAAAAACTGTTGCCCAGCGTCAAAGAATCGGACCCGCTGGACCTCAAGAACTTGGATTCCAAGAGCCACACGACTCAGCCGCCGGCACGGTACACCGAAGCTTCGTTGACTCAGACGCTCGAAGAAAAAGGCATCGGTCGCCCGAGTACTTACGCGTCGATCATCGGTACGATCACCGACGAACGGCGCAACTACATTCTGAAGAAAGGTTCGGCGCTGGTGCCGACTTGGCGTGCGTTCAGCGTGACGCGGTTGATGGAAACGCACTTCGGCACGTTGGTCGATTACGAGTTCACGGCCGAGTTGGAAGACTTCCTCGATTCGATCAGCCGCGATGAAGGTGGCCGCGAAGAGTACTTGCGCAAGTTTTATTTCGGCGATGATTCGAACGACAAACACAACGTCGGTTTGAAGCAACGGTTGGTCGAAAAACTCGAAGAGATCGATCCGAAAGAGTCGGCGATGTTCTCGTTGGGTACACCGACCGAAGGCGAGCACATGGCGGAAGTGTTCGTGCGAGTCGGCAAGTTCGGACCGTACTTGGAACAGGGCGAGCGGACCGCGTCGATTCCCGACGGATTGCCGCCCGACGAAATGAATCTGACCACGGCTCTGGAGATGCTCGAAAAGGGCCAGGTCGAAGAAGCACCAATCGGCAACCATCCCGAAACCGGGCAGCCGATCTACGTCAAAGTCGGTCGATTCGGGCCGTACATTCAGCTCGGCGAAAGCGACGACGAGAACAAACGAAACCAAAGCCTACTCAAAGGCATGGAAGTCGCCGACTTGACGTTGGAGATGGCGTGCAAGCTGCTTACATTGCCGCGAACATTGGGCGAACATCCCGAATCGGGCACTCCGGTGCAAGCCTTTGATGGTCGCTACGGGCCGTACATCAAATGCGATAAAGACACGCGATCGTTGCCGCCGGGTGTCTCGCCGCTGGAGGTAACCTTTGGCGAAGCGATGGAGCTATTGAAGCAGCCCAAGACGCGAGGCCGCGCGGCGCCGAAGGAGCCCATCAAGCAGTTCGAGAAGCCGTCGCCGATCACGGAAAAGGAAGTCAAGATTCTGGAGGGACGGTTCGGGCCGTACGTGACGGACGGCGAGACGAACGCAAGCTTGCGTAAAGGCATGGACCCGGCCGAGATGACATTCGAGGCGGCGCTGGACTTGCTGGCCGAACGGGCCGCCAAGGGACCGACGAAGAAAAAGAAAGCGACGAAGAAGAAGGCAGTGAAGAAGGGCGAGCCCAAGAAAAAAGCCGCGACGAAAAAGAAGGCTGCCAAGAAAAAAGCTGCGAAGAAGGGCGTTGCCAAGAAAAAGTCTTAGAAGTTTCGAGAGTCGAACGGTTGGGACAATCGTTCTACAAAACGACCTCTTTCCCTAAACTTTGCCGGGCGATACACTTCCGGGCCAACTGAAACCACTCAAGGATCAACTAGATGCCGTCCGGAATCGAACGCGTTCGCGAAATCCGTCGCCGCCGCACCCGCAAAAAGAAGGTCGCCAAACTGCTCGCTCGCGCGACCGCTGGCACCATGGAAAAGACCGAAGTCGCACGCAAACTGCGTCGCATGACGACCGGCGCTCAAATCATCATCGACCGCGAAGGCTTGAAGTAGGTCCGGTACCACCGGACAAAAAGAAGTAGAAGTAGGTCCGGTTCCACCGGACAAAAAGAAGTAGGTCCGGTACCACCGGACAAAAAGAAGTAGATCGTCCGGTGGAACCGGACCTACGAATCTTTGAGCGCGCTGTCGAGATCGTCGTCGAGCGTGTCGGAGAGCGTGATCTTTGATACTGCCGGGCCGGTCATTCGTTCGATCACGACCATGCACATGTCGTCAAACGGCGGTGCGTTCCCGATGTGCTTGAGCACGGCTTCCACGATCCGGTCTTTCACGGCGTCGGCGTCACCGCCCTTCGCCGTCAAACCTCGCAGCACTTCGATGCCGAATTCTTCGTCGTTCTCGTCCATCGCTTCGTTGATGCCGTCGGTGTACAGCACCGCCAGATCGCCGACCTCGAATTTGAAGTCGACGACTTCGTAGTTCATCCCGTCATCGATCGCGATCGGCAATCCCGACTCTTCTTCACCCGGTTCGCAGATCGAACCGTCTTTGCCTTTACGAACCAGCGGCGCCATGTGCCCCGCGTTGACGATCGAAACCATTTCGCTGGCCGGATCGACTACGATCACCAGAAACGTGATGAACCGTTCCACATGCAAACGGCTCATGCGATCGTTCAGCTTCTCGATCGCGCGACCCAGGTGCGATTCGCTGGCTAAACAGAAGCGAGTTTCCGCCGACAGTTTTGCCATGAACATTGCTGCCGCGACGCCGTGACCGACCACGTCGGCGACCACGATCGCGACGCGTCCTTCGTTCAAATGGATGTAGTCGAAGTAGTCGCCGCCGATGTGATTGGCGGCTTGATAGAAACTGCGAACGCGAAAACCCGTCGCATCGGGCGGCGTTTGCGGCAGGAACGCTTGTTGGACTTCGATCGCCAGTTTCAGGTCTTGTTCGACTTCTTTGTTGTGCAACGCTTCTTCGTGCATCCTCGCGTTGTTGATCACGATACCGGCTTGCGCGGCGACACCGGCCAGCAAGTCGGTATCTTCTTCGCGGAATTGGCCGCGGCCCTGAGTCGAATCGATTTGCAGGGCGCCGAACGCTTCACCATCGGCGCCCAACAGCGGCGCGCAGATCATCGATCGGATCGAAAAGTCGGCGATCGATTGGCTGCTGTCGAACCGGCTGTCTTCGGAAGCGTCGAGCGACAGGATCGCTTCGCGGCTGGACATCACTTCACGAATGATCGTGCGGCTGATACGCACCGTCTCGGTCTCGTCTTGCACCGATCGCGTTTTGACCCATCGCGGCACGAGGTTGCCTTTGGCGTCCACCATCACGATGAAGCCGCGATCGGCGGCGGGGAAGATTCCGAACAGGCTGCTGAGTACTTTCGGGAGGACGTCGTCGACGGCCAGCGCGCCGGTCAGGTTGCGATTGATCTGCATCAGTGCCTCGAGTTTGGCCTCGGGCGTCGCGATCATCTTGATACCCTCGGCGCTGCTGCGAAATTCGATTTTCGCGCTGCTCGAGCTACTCGATGATAATGTCTGGGTGTCCTGTTCGTCCACCATCATGATGCCGAAGTTGCTGCCGTCGAACGTCATCGCGCTGCCGCCGGCACGCGCGAATTCGGGCACCGCGTCCCCATGAAAAACGAACTCGACGTCACTGATGCGAATGCAATCGTCTTGCTTGAGAACGACGGGCCCCGTCAACAACTGACCGTTCAAGAACGTGCCGTTGCGGCTGCCGGAATCTTCGACGACGAATTCTTTATCACGTTTGAAGACCTTGGCGTGATAGCGGCTGACCGCGCCGGCATCGACGACGATCGTGCAATCGGGGTGCCGACCCAGAGTCGTTTCGCGATCGACCAAGTCGAATCGGGCCGAATCGCCGTTGCCGCTGCTTGTAGACAGAAATGCCATCGAAGATACCTGAGAATGTCAAACGCGGAGTCGGACATTGTAATCGTTCTACTCTACTCCGGGTCAGGCGGCTCGCATCATGGCTCGGCGGGATTCGATTTGGTCGATGGCTTTGCAGACGTCGTCGATCGTGATCGCTCGCATGGCCGCGTTGTCGGCTCGTCGACGGTGCGTTCGGGAACCACTCTCGTACGCTTTCTGGATCGCGATCTGACCATACGGCCCAGAATCACCCGGCTTCGTCGAGCCGTACAAACCGATTGTCTCGGTACCCACGGCGACGGCCATGTGCAGCGGCCCCGTATCGCCGCTGATGAACAGATCGGATTGCTCGATCAGCGCGCCGAGGTGATTCAAGTCGGTGTCGGGCGCCAGCGTCGCGGCGCCGGACGAGTGACGGACGATCTCTTCGGCCATCAACCGTTCCTCGAAAGTCCCCCAAACAACGACGCTGCGGTACCCGTACCGGTCGCGGGCATGACGAGCGGTCGCGCCGAACCGGTCGGCTTCCCACAATTTCGACGGCCACGTCGCGCCAGGATTCAAAACCGCCAACCGGGGTTCGGAAATCGTCCGACGCCAACGGGTGGCCCAAGATCGCGCAGCCGGCGAGAGCGGCAGCTTCCATTGCACTTTCGGCGAGTGAATGTCCAGCGGAATTAGCAGCTCGAGCGATCGATCAGTGACGTGCGAAAACACCGGCGGAACACGCTCATTGTTCAGCAACCGGCTGATTTCGCCGCCGTGTCGACCGGCAAACCCGATCCGCCGCTTCGCGCCTGATAAATAACCTGCCAGCGCCGACTTGGTCAGTCCTTGGCAATCGATCGAGATCTCAAAGTTGTACGGTTTCAGAGTCGCCTTCGTCTCGCGCAGTCGCGTGGCGGAGGTAAACCAGCCACGTTCGAGTTCGATCACTGCGTCGAGCGTTTTGTGGCCGCGGACCATCGGCGCGGCCTTCTTTTCGATGACCCAGCCGATGAAGGCGTCGGGGTAGTTTTCGCGTATCGCGCAGGCGACCGGCAACGTCAAAATCGAGTCCCCGATCGCACTCATCCGTGAAATCAAGATACGAGGCGATGTCAGAATGGCTTGCGAGCCGTTGGTTTCCATCACAGCGATCCTTCGCGCGAGCAGATTGGTTTGTTGACACGAGGTTACGGAAAAAAACAGGCGACGGGGAAGAGCGAAAACACTTTCGAGCTAGGCACAAACTGCCAAGATGGGCAAAATGCGGTCACCGAACTGACCTATTCCACCAATTTGTCCGCCCCGATGAAACTCTTCTTCACACTGCTCCTCATGCTCAACCTCGCCTTCGTGGTCTCTTCGCCCGACCTTTCCGGCGACGAAGGCATGTACCTGTTCAACGATTTGCCGACGGAGACGCTCAAGAGCCGCCATGATTTCGTGCCCACCGACGCTTGGGCCGAACATCTGCGTCTCAGTTCCGTTCGTTTCAACAGCGGCGGCAGCGGATCGTTCATTTCGTCCGACGGGCTCGTGCTGACCAACCATCACGTCGCCAGCGACACGTTGCACAAGTTGTCGACGTCCGATCGCAACCTGATCGACGACGGTTTCCTGGCCAAGTCGCTCGACGAAGAACTCAAGACGCCCGACTTGGAACTGAACCAGCTCGTGTCGATCGAGGACGTGACCGATCGCGTCAACGGCGGCGTCAAAGCAGACGCATCGGCGGAGGACTCGGCGACCCAGCGACGGGCCGTGATCGCGACGATCGAAAGTGAGTCGACGAAGGACACCGGTTTGCGCAGCGACGTGATCACGTTGTTCGGCGGCGCGAAGTATCACTTGTATCGTTACAAGAAGTACACCGACGTGCGTTTGGTTTGGGCGCCGGAAACGGCAGCAGCATTCTTCGGCGGCGACGCGGACAATTTCGAGTATCCGCGTTACAACGTGGACGCCACGATCATGCGTGTTTACGAGGACGGGAAACCGGCCGAGCTCGATCACTTCTTGGCTTGGAACCGAAGTCCGCTGACCGAAGGCGAGTTGGTTTTCGTCAGCGGAAATCCGGGACGGACCCAGCGGATCTTCACCGTCGCGGCGCTGAAATTCTTGCGTGACGATCGGATTCCCTATGTCTTGGATTATCTGCGTCGCAAAGAAATTTTGATGCAGCAGTTTGGGCTCGAAGGCAAAGAACAAACTCGCCGCGCGCGTGACGAACTGTTCGGAATTCAAAATGCGCGCAAAGCTTACACCGGCATGTTGGCCGGATTGCAAAATCCGTCGACGATGGCGACCAAACGCGGCCGCGAAGACCGGTTGCTCGGCAAGCTGAAACAGAACGACGAATTGAAAGACTTGTCCGCCGCGTGGGCCGACGTGGAAGCGATCCAAGCCGAGAAACGCGAGATGCTCAAGCAATCGGCGTCGCTGCGCAGCACGCTGTTCGAGTTGGCTCAGCAGATTTCGTTGTTGGCGACCGAAGACGTGAAGCCGAACGAAGAACGCTTGCGAGGCTACACCGATTCGGCGCGTGAATCGTTGCTGCAAGAATTGTTGTCGACCGCGCCGATCTACGCTGATTTAGAACAAGTCAAGCTCGCCGACGAACTCGCGTCGATGATCGAGCGGCGTGGTGCGGACGATCGTTTGGTGGTGGAATTGATGAGCGGTCGTGGGCCGCGCGAACGGGCCGCCGATCTGGTCAAGCAAACGACGCTGTTCGATGTCGACGTCAGGCGTCAACTGATCGACGGTGGCATTGATCGCGTCCTGGCCAGCAACGATCCGATGATCAAACTGGCGCGGAAGATGGAAGAAGAGTATCGGCGTCTTCGCAAGCTCAATGAAGAAATCGAAGAACGCGAGCGGCAAGCGTACGCCAAGATCACGCGTGCGACCGCGTCCATCGATGGCACCGGCGGGTACCCGGACGCCACGTTCACGCTTCGATTGGCGTTCGGTGTCATCAAGGGATACAAGCAAGACGGCCAGCCGATCGAACCGTTCACGACATTTGCGGGCGCGTACCAACATGCGGCCGAGCACGCCGGTCAAGCTGATTTTGATTTGCCTGAATCGTGGATGGCGGCGAAACAAAACGTCGCGCTCGACACTCAACTGAATTTCGTTTCGACGGTCGACATCATCGGAGGCAACAGCGGTTCGCCGGTGGTCAATCGGGCGGGCGAGTTGGTGGGGCTGATTTTCGACGGCAACATTCAAAGTCTGACGAGCGACTACGTGTACAGCGACGAACAGGGCCGAGCGGTCAGCGTGTCAGGAGTCGGAATCTTGGAGGCGCTGCGATCGATCTACGGCGCGAAAGAGTTGGCCGATAAGATCGGAAAGTAGGTCCAGTTACACCGGACAATCACACGCCGTTTGCGTCCGGTGGAACGGGACCTACCTGACTCAAAAACTTGGCCGAGTCGCGGCCGAGTCTTTCGAAGACTCCGAGCGTTTCGTTGAAGTCCAACGTCGTTGCGTGAACACGTTCGGCTCTCACCAGCACGACGCTGCCGATCCAGGTATCCGGCGCGCCGGGAAAGTACACGACCACCAATCCGTTTGCCAACCGATCCGCCTCCATCGCCACTCGGTAACCCTCGGGGCACTCGACCAGCACCGGTGACAAAGTCGCTCCGCCGGTGTGATGTTTCAGGTTGCCCGCCAACAGATCTTTGTAGATCGCATACTTGGGGAACACCGTGATCAGTTGTTTCTCGAGCGTCGTCGAAAACTGTTTGCCGATCGCACGCCGCGCGATCACGCCGGCAAAGAAACACGCTAGCACGATGATGGCAACCGCGGCCGAAAACAAAAAAGCGATCCCGATGGCCGTGTTCACGGGCACCCACGCGGGCATCGATTCACCCAGCGGCACGGCGACGGCGGCGACCACGGCATAAACTTGTCCGAGCAGGCCGATGATGACCGCGACGGGCAACAAGAAGAACAACCCGCCGATCGCCGTCGAACGTATGACTCCGACGGATTCGTTGATCTTGGCGCGCATGGCATTGCTCGGTGAAAGTTGGCGTGGGTGGTCAGTTTATCAGTTTGACGGATCGAGTTGATTAGGCCGCGATCCGAGTTCGATCGGGCGCGATAAAGTGGCTCCGCGACTCCGTTCGCGGAGATTTCGGGTACACTTTCGCGCGTCTCACGCTTCAAAATCAAGGACTGTTTTGCGATGAACCGGATCTCCCTCTCTGCTCGCCCGATCTTGATGATGATCGCGATTGCAATGCTTCCAACAATCACGCATGCACAAGTGACAATCCAGTCCGCGCCGACCGCCCCCGTCATCGCCGCAGTGCAGTCCACATCGACCGCCGAAGAAATGATCGTGCGCGAGTCCACCACCGTGCTGGCCGAAGCGATGGTGACGCCCGGCAACCGAATCCCGCAAGCGATGCTTCAAGATGCTTTCGGTGTGGCGATCATCCCCAACGTCGTCAAAGGCAGCTTTGTCATCGGCGCTCGTCACGGTCGCGGTCTGTTGTTCGTTCGCGAGCCGACCGGGATCTGGCACGCGCCCGTTTTCATCACGCTGACCGGTGGCAACATCGGCTGGCAAATCGGCGTCCAGTCGTCCGACATCGTGCTCGTTTTCAAGACCGAGCGGAGCATCCAAGGGCTGCTGTCGGGCAAACTGACAATCGGCGCCGACGCTGCCGCAGCCGCTGGACCGGTCGGCCGCGAAACCGGCGTCGCGACCGACGGCAAACTGCAAGCGGAGATCTACACGTACTCGCGCAGCCGAGGTTTGTTCGCGGGCCTCTCAATTGACGGCAGCGTTGTGCAGGTCGACCAGTTCGCGACGGGCGCGTACTACCCGAGTCCCTTCCCCGGCGGCCCCGTGACGGTGCCCGCGTCCGCCGCCCAATTGACTCAGGCCATCGCAGCCTATGCGGGCCACGCCGAACCGGCCACCGCCGTCGACCAAAACGCGAGCTTCGTCCAACAGCACGGCGCGAAAGAATCCGACGTGATTCGCAGCCAAATCACGCAAATCTCGCCCCAACTCTTCCGACTGCTCGATGACCAATGGACTACCTATCTGGCGCTGCCCATTTCGATGCTCAGGGGCGAAAACCCGAGTCCGGCCGAGCTGCAAGAGACGATCGCCCATTTCGACGCCATCGCCGCCAATCCGGAATATCGCAGTTTGTCGTCGCGACCCGAATTCCGGTCGCTCGACGGGCTGCTGCGGCATTATCAGCAATCGCTCGCCGCAACTGCGGGCGAATTGCGGCTGCCGCCGCCACCGGCCCGCTAATGTAGGTCCAGTTCCACCGGACAATCGCCTGTCGTCCAAAACCGTCCGGTGGAACCGGACCTACGCCGTAACTGCGGGCGAATTGCGGCTGCCGCCGCCACCGGCCCGCTAATGTAGGTCCGGTTCCACCGGACAATCGCCTGTCGTCCAAAACCGTCCGGTGGAACCGGACCTACGCCGTTGACCCGCGGAACGAGGGGGCTGCCTATTTTTGACAACGAACGTAGAATTAATTCGGAAATTGCAGACCACCTCCGAATTCGATAGCGATGTCAGAAAAAGAAATCTACGAAGAGCATGTGCTGGAGCACTACGAGGACCCGTACAACCGGGGCACTTTGGATCAGCCGACGCATCGTTTCGAGGCCAAAAACCCGCTCTGCGGCGACGTCATCCACATTGACTTGAAGTTGTCGCCCGAGGGAAAGATCACCGAAGCGTGGTTCAGCGGCCAAGGCTGCGTCATCAGCCAAGCGTCCGCGTCGATGTTGCTCGAAGCCATCGAAGGCAAGACGCTCGAAGAGGTCAATGCGTTCACTGCCGAAGACATGCTCAAACTTTTCGGCCCGCAACTGACCCCGAACCGCCAAAAGTGTTGCCTGTTGTGCTGGCGCGTGCTGCAAACGGCCGTCCATTCGCCAGTGGCCGAAGCGGGATGAGCGTCGCATCGATCGACCTGAGTACCTATCGCGCCGATTTCCCTGTGCTCGCGAGGCGAGTCGCTAGCGGTGCGCCGCTGGCCTTCTTGGATAACGCCGCCAGCGCCCAGCGTCCCCGCGCCGTCATCGACGCGATGTCGAACTGCTACCAGAACTACTACGCCAACGTGCATCGCGGCATTCACACGCTCAGCGAAGAGTCGACTCATCGCTACGAACAGGCCCGCGAGTCCGTGTCGACGTTCTTGGGTGCAGCCAATTCTCGCGAGATCATTTTCACCGCCGGCACGACCGCCGCGATCAACACGGTCGCCCGATCATGGGGCGATGCCAACGTCGGGCCCGGCGACGTGATCTTGCTGACGATCGCCGAACACCACGCCAACATCGTTCCCTGGCACCAACTGGCCGAGCGAACCGGATGCCGCGTCGAGTTTTTGCCGATCAACGACGAATTCACCATCGCGGACGAGGTCGTCGCCGAAGCTCTCGCAAGACTGCATCCAAAAATGTTCGCGTTCGTCGCCGCCAGCAACACGTTGGGAACCGTCTTCCCAGTGCAACGATGGGTGAAGCTGGCCCACGATCACGGCGCTCTAACGCTGGTCGATGCGGCGCAGTCCGCGCCGCACGAAGCGGTCAACGTGCAGGCGTGGGACGCCGATTTCGTCGTCTTCAGCGGTCACAAGGTTTGCGGGCCGACGGGCATCGGCGTGCTGTACGGCAAAGAAACATTGCTCGATGCGATGCCGCCGTTCCTGGGTGGCGGCGGCATGATTCAAACGGTCACGACTGCCGGGTTCACGTCGGCCGAGTTACCCGAAAAGTTCGAGGCCGGCACGCCACCGATCGTCGAAGCGATCGGTTTGGAGGCGGCATTGAAATACATCAGCGACGTGGGACTCGATCGCATCGCCGCGCATGAACACGAGTTGTGCGTTCGCGCGGACGCGGGTCTGCGCGAGATCGATGGTGTGCGAGTGATCGGGCCGACGCCGGACAAGAAGGGCGGCATCGTCAGCTTCGATGTCGAGGGAACTCACGCGCACGACGTTTCGCAATTGCTCGACGGTCACGGCATTGCCGTCCGCGCCGGGCATCACTGCACGATGCCGCTGCACAGTTTTCTAAAGTTGACAGCGACCACGCGCGCCAGTTTTTATTTCTACAACACACTCGAAGAAGCCGATCGGCTGATCGAAGCGGTGAAAGACGTCCGCACAAAGTTCGCGCCGTCCGGAAGGCGCCGAAGAAGCCGGTAGAGTTTTCCAGCGAACGTGGCCCCGCGACTCCGTTCGCGGGGATTGAAGACAAAGCCGTTCGAAGCCTGTCATGCGTGCCAGGGACGTTCAGCTAGCTTTGCTAGTTGACATTCCGCGAACGGAGTCGCGGGGCTACAGGCTACTCAATTCCGCCAATGTCGCCTCGTCCAATCGCTCGGCTTTCGCGATCTCTTCGACTTGTTCGGGTCTTCTTGCACCGACCAGCGCCGATGTCACTCCGGGTTGTGACGCCGCCCAACCGATCGACAACTGGGCGATCGTTTTACCGGACCTCTTCGCGATCACCGACATCGCATCGACCACATCGTGCGCGTGTTGCCGCCGATCGCCTTGGAACACTTCGTAACCAGGCCTACTGTCGCCGGCCGCGAACACGTGATCGCGACCGATCTTGCCGGCCAGCAACCCTTTCATCAACGACCAATACACGTACACTTCGCATCTCAACTTGGTCGCCAGCGGAATCAGGCTTTCGAGCGACTCGCGTTGCAACAAATTCAACGGACACTGGATCGCGGAACAAGCGGATGCACCGGAGAACCGTTTGAGTTGTTCTTCGTCGACGTTGCAGACACCGATTCGCCGCGCCAATCCACGTCGCATCAATTCGTCCATCGTCTGCGCCGACGTCTCGATCGGAACGTTCGGGTCAGGTGAATGCAACAACAGCAAATCGAACTGATCGATGCCGATTCGCGCGAGCGACGTTTCCGCGTCAGCGATAAGTCCTGCAGGGCTGGCATCAACGACCCGTTTGTGATCGGGCGACCATCGTTGGCCGACTTTGCCGATGACGGTGAACCGGTCACGATCGGACTTGATGAAGCGACCGAGTAATCGATCGCTTTCGCCGTCGTACCCGTAGCTGAATGCGGTATCGAACGTGGTGATGCCGGCTTCGATTGCTGCGGCCATGGACTCGTCGGCGTCGGCGGGGGTGACGCCCATGGTGGTGACACCGGCCAGCGGCCAGAGTCCGAAAGTGATCGCGGGTGACATCGATGATGCTCATGAAAACGAAAAAAGGCTTGGAAGAAAGATTCTCCCAAGCCTCATGTTAACTCATTCGCTCGTGCGACTCCGAAGCGGTGTTCCGGACTGCTGTATTTGAGTCGGAGCCGCCTGGCGAACTGTTGCCGCTTAGAAGTCGATGACGACGCCGAGGTCGACGCCTTGAACCCACAAACTCGAATCGTTGAAGTTGAAGACTGGGTCGGTGCCGGCAACGCCGGTTCCGATGCTCGATCCGCTGACGTTGCGATTGATTTGATCGCCGGCCAGAGCCACGTTATCGAAGTAGATGAAGCTGTATCCGACGCTCAGGGCGACGTTGGGACGGAACTTGTAAGCGAGCTTGAAGTTGGCTTCCGGAGCGAAAGCGAACACGTCTCGTTCTTCGTCAACCCACTTGTCTTGCCCGAACGGTGCGACACCTGCCAACACTCCGCCCGAGTTGCTTGTCATCGGACCACCGGGGATTTGACGAGTGTTGCTGCCGTTGATGTTGACGGTCTGGGTCATGTTGCCCAAGTGAACCTTCGTCAGCGATGTTGCCAACCAACGTCCACGACTCATCGCCATCTCGAAACCGATCTGTCCACCGTTGAACTCGTTCTCGGTGTCGAATCGGTCGCTGAACCGGCGACGGGTTCCGATCGGATTGCCGCCCGATGGGGCCGTGTTGATCGTGTTGCTGGTGATGCTCAAGCTGTCGTCGATCTCGAAGTGTGTGTAACCGCCGATGAAATCGAGTTTGCAGTTCTTCGAGCATCCGAAACGCAGCCGAGCGTAAGCTTCAGCGGCCATGATGTCCAACTCGCTGGACGCTTGCACGTCGCCTGCGAACACTCCGTTAAGAGCGATCAACTGAGCGTCTTCGCCGGCCGCACCGTTGCTGGTGTTGAAGAACGAACGACCGAGCGATTGAGTGCCGTCGCTCGACGTGTTGAAATCTTCACCGCCATCGAACAGCATCCAGAAGCGACCGCCGATACCGACGTTGTCGCTGAGCCAGAAGCCCATGTCGGTGCGGAAACCCGCCGTCAACTCGGTTTCACCCGGGCCGCCGAACAATGTCGTTACATTGCCGGGCTGACCCACGACGGGCAGGGTGCCGATGTCGGAACCGAGCACCAACGGTGGCAGGTCGCGAGGTTTCGCGAACCACAGCAGGGCTTCGTAGGTGCCCCAAGCACCGTTGCAGTCGTCGAAGACGCCGCAAATTTTTCGCTTCGATCCGCACGATCCGCCACAGCTCATGCTGCCGCAATCGCACGCATCCATCGTCATTTCGGCGCCACATCCGCCGCCACAGCTCTGGTTGCCG
>JBGSLZ010000172.1:0-6648 GCA_041740415.1 Rubripirellula sp. | reverse complement strand
CGGTGTGGTTACTGTCGCTGGAGGTCTCGATCGCGAAGCAGCCGCTTCCCACAACATCACTATCCGAGCGACCAGCAGCGACACGTCCACGACAACTCAAACATTCACCATCAATCTCGGTGACGTCGATGAGTTTGATGTTTCATCGCCAGTAGATAGTAACGCGACTCTAAACGCAGTTGATGAAAACGCAGCGAACGGGACCGTTGTGGGTATCACCGCTGGAGCGACAGATGCCGACGCAACCACGAACGCCATTTCGTACAGTCTGACCGACTCAGCGGGTGGACGGTTTGCAGTCAATGCGACTACGGGTGTTGTCACCGTCGCGGATGGATCACTTTTGGACCGCGAAGCTGCCGCCTCGCATTCGATCACGGTTCGAGCTACCAGCACCGACGGCTCAACTTCCGACACCAACTTTGCGATCAACATCAACGACGAAGACGAGTTCGATGTAGGTCCCGTTACCGACACGAACGGAACTGTTAACACCGTCGCTGAGAATTCCGCGATCGGAACGGTCGTCGGGCTTACTGCCTCGGCGAGCGATGCGGATGCAACCACCAACACAATCACTTACTCGTTGCAAGACAACGACGGTGGGAACTTTGCGATCAACAGCTCGACAGGCGTCGTGACCACCGCCGCTGTGCTGGATCGTGAAGCCATGGGCGCATCACGAACGATCACTGTTCGAGCAACCTCGGCTGACGGTTCTTACACAGACCAAAACTTCATGATTGCGATCAGCGATGTAGATGAATTCGACGTCGGCTCGGTTACCGACAGCAACGCGACTGCCAATGCCGTCAACGAAAACGCACTCAATGGAACAGTCGTAGGCATCAGTGGTTTTGCAACGGACGCCGATGCGACGACGAACGCGATAACGTATACGCTTGATGACGACGCCGGTGGCCGGTTCGCCATCAACAGCTCGACGGGTGTTCTCACCGTCGCCGATGGAACGCTACTCGACCGCGAATCCGCCGCCTCACACAACATTACGATCCGTGCAACGAGTGCCGATACTTCCTATTCAACACAGTCATTTTCGATCAACATCAATGATGTGGATGAATTTGACGCGTCGGCGGTAACCGACACCAACGTCACGGCGAATTCCGTCGCCGAGAACGCGGCCAACGGAGCCACCGTCGGCATCACCGCGTTCGCCAGCGACGGCGATGCGACAACGAACGCGATTACCTTCACGCTCGACGACGACGCGGGCGGTCGGTTCGCCATCAACAGCTCAACGGGCATCGTTACCGTCGCCGACGGCAGCTTACTCGACTACGAGATGGCCACTTCCCACGACATCATTGTGCGAGCGACCTCGGCGGACAGTTCGTTCAGCACTCAGAGTTTTACGATCAACCTCACCGACGTGAACGAAGCAAGCGTAGGGCCCATCAGCGATACCGATCCGGCCGCCAATTACGTTTTAGAAAACAGCACGACTGGCAGCGTGGTCGGAATCACCGCCTTTGCCAATGACCCCGACGGAACCGATACCGTCGCGTACTCGCTTGACGACGATGCCGGTGGACGCTTTTCGATTGACCCCAATACGGGCGTCGTGACCGTGGCGAGCGGCCTCGATCGAGAAGTTGCAGCATCGCATGGCATAACGATTCGCGCGACCAGCACCGATGGATCGAGTTCTGTCCAATCGTTTACGATCATTCTCGGCGATCAAGACGAATTCGATGTCACCGTTCCAACGGACACAGACGTCGCCGTCAACCAAGTTGATGAGAACGTAGTCATCGGAACGACAGTCGGCATCACCGCCGATGCGTTTGACTTGGACGCGACGAACAATGCGATCACCTACAGCTTGACCAGCAATCCGGACTTTCTGTTTACGATCGACGCAAATACCGGCGTCGTCTCGACTGCGGCGGCCATCGACCGTGAGGCTCATGGTGCAACGCGATCGATCACTATTCAAGCCCAATCGAGCGACGGTTCGGTTCAAAGTCAGGCTTTCGATATCACAATCAACGATCTGGACGAGTTTGATGTCGATACGCCGATCGATAGCAATGGCAGTGCAAATGCGGTCAATGAGTCGGCGGCGCCCGGCACATCCGTCGACCTCACCGTGTTCGCGGTCGATCTGGACAATACCAACAACGCGATCACCTACTCGCTCGATGACAATGACGGTGGACGGTTCCAAATTGATTCGTTGACGGGCGTGGTTACGACTCTTGCGCCGATCGACCGAGAGGTCGATGGACCGACGCGGACCATCATTGCCCGCGCCGCTTCATCGGATGGCTCGACGAGCGTTCAATCGTTTGACATCGATATCTTGGACTTCGATGAATTTGATGTCACTCCGACAAGCGACACCGATTTGACACCTAACTTTGTTGCTGAGAACGCGAACGTGGGAACGTCCGTCGGCATCACGGCGTCTGCTTCGGATGCGGATTCGACCAACAATACCATCACGTACTCGCTCGACGATGACAGCTTAGGCCGTTTTCAGATCAACTCCGTTACCGGCGAAGTCACCGTTGCCGGTGCGATCGATCGCGAACCTAACAATGCAACGCTAAGCATCATCGTTCGATCCACTTCGACGGACCTATCGTTCACAACCGCTGTCTTCACGATCGCTATCGGCGATGTCAACGAAGCGGGCGTTTCAACGATCGTTGATTCGAATGCTTCGCTGAATCGCGTCGACGAAAATTCGGCGATCGGGACGACGGTCGGCTTGACCGCCTTTGCTACCGATAACGATGCAACGGACTTGGTCACTTACAGTCTCGATAACAACGCGGGTGGTCGTTTTGCGATTGATGGGATCAGCGGCGTGGTCACGGTCAACGGTTCGTTGAATTTCGAGAGCAACCCGTCACACACAATCATTGTCAGGGCGACGAGCACGGATTCGACGACACTCACGCAAAGTTTTGTCATCAATATCGTCGATGTGAATGAAGCACCTGTTGCGGCTGGCGATCAGTACACCGCCAATGCGGGCACGACACTCAATATCTCCAGCGCGGGCGGTGTCATTGCCAATGACAGCGACGTTGACGGCGATCCCTTGACGGCATGGGTTGTTCAATCGACCACCAACGGCAGCCTGACCTTGTCGCCCGACGGCAGTTTGATTTATGTGCCGAATCCTGGATTCTACGGAACCGATACTTTCACCTACCGTGCCGGCGACGGGCTGCTGCAAAGTAACCTTGTGCAAGTGACGATCACGGTCAGCGCGGTTGCGCCTCCTGGCGGCGGCGGTGGCGGATCGGGATCAGGTGGATCGGGCGGATCGGGGTCGGGCGGATCGGGGTCGGGCGGATCGGGCGGATCGGGCGGCAATGGCGATCCCGGTATCGGACTGACGCTCGGTGCCAACGCGTCGACGCCAACTGCCAGTAGCGAATTTCCGGTCAAAGAATCAGCAAGTCAAACTTCGCTCGAGCCGTCTGTATTCGATCTTTCGACGAATCGCTTGCTGAGCAACGCAGAAACGATGGCCAGAGAATCGGTGACATCAAGTGCATCCGACTCGGAATCGGTTCAAACGGAAATCGCATTTAGCGTCGCCCAATCTTCGATGTTGGATGGATTGTCGCTTGTCGATTTTCGTCAGGCGATCAATTGGATCGGCTGGCAACAAACCGACGAAATGGCGGAAGAGGATTTCGGTAGCTTCTTCGTGGGTTCGGCGAGCACTGCGGCGGGCTTGTTTTCGATCGGCTATGTATTGTGGGCTCTCCGTGGGGGTGCGTTTTTGACGGCGGTAGCGACCGGCCTTCCCTCGTGGCGCATTGTCGATCCAACGGCGTTGTTAACGGCATACCGCGCATCCGCTGCGGTTGCCAAAGATGTAATCGACGACATCGTCGACTGACCGTTTCGACCGTTCAAATCGTTGTAAACGTCAATGGGATCGCGGTCGCTAAACGGGCACGTCGAGTTTCTTCACGCGGCTGACTAACGGTGGGCAACACTTCCTGTGAGGTTCACCAGCACGCCGATCGGCGCGCGCGCATTCCTAGCGTGGGGGGTGAACCGCGTACAAGTTCGCGTTCATTGAAAGTGTCCGTTGGGCAAGCGATTGCTCGCATCGATAAGACTCGCCTTCGCATTGGTGTGCGTGGGTGCGAGTCTAATATTGGCGGCGCAGTGGCTCGGCTATTTGCCGGATTACGCGGCAGCGGAGACGCGCGCGCGCCAACGGTTGTGCGAAACCATCGCGATCAACTCCGTCGGCCAGATCGGCAAACAACGTTGGATCGAACTTCGATCGAATCTGCAATCGTTGGTCGATCGCGACCCCGACTTGATGTCCATCGGTGTGCGAACCGAGTTCGGTACGTTGCGATTGGACACGGGGCACCACGAAGAAATGTGGAACCCGAGTCATGATTCGAAAACCTCGGTCGACAAAGAATCGATCCCGATCCAACTCAATCGCCGACCTTGGGGTCAGATCGAGTTTTGTCATCGGCAATCGCGCGACAGCGGGCTCGCCGGGGTCTTCAACCATCCATTGATTCGGCTGTTATCGTTCTTTTGCGTCGCTGGCTTGTTTGCGTATTCGTTTTTCGTCGCGCGGATGATGGGCATCTTCAATCGCACCCAAGTCGTCCCCGATCGAGTGCGGCAAGCGCTCGATACGTTGGCCGAAGGATTGTTGGTCTTGGACGATACGGGTCGAATCGTATTGGCCAATCAAGCGTTCGCAGACATTGTTTCCGTTCCTTCGGAAAAGTTGCTTCACACGCGGGCCAGCGGACTCGGGTGGGTCAAAGATGACAGCGCAACGTCAGATTATCCTTGGACGGACGCGATCAAAACATCCGAATTGCAGAGCGAGCGAATGCTTCGCATCATGCTCAGCGATGGGTCGCAACGAATCTTTTCGGTCAACGCGGCACCACTGGGTAAAGACGGCAATCAGCGCGGTGCGTTGGCGACCTTCCGCGACGTAACGCACGTCGAAGAACATCGTGTCGAGCTCGAGAGAATGTTGACGCTGCTGCGCAACAGCCGCGACGAAATCGAACGCAAGAATCTGGCGCTAGAGATTTTGGCAACGCAGGATTCATTGACGGGATGCCTGAACCGACGCGCGTTCTTCGAACGGTTTGAGTCGATTTGGAAGAAGTCACATTCCGATGGGCTCGACCTTTCGTGCATCATGGTCGACGTCGACCACTTCAAGAGTGTGAATGACACGTACGGTCACCACACGGGCGACGACGTTTTGCGCAACATTTCTCGCGTGCTCAAGGAATTGCATGACGAACACGGGCTGGTTTGCCGGTACGGTGGCGAAGAGTTCTGCATCTTGCTGCCCGGATTCGATTTGGAGACTGCGAACGCCGCGTCGGAAAGAACACGGCTTGCGCTCGCCGCGATTCGGCTTGCCGATCCTGAAGAGCTGACTTTGACAGCGAGCCTGGGCGTATCTGAACTGCGTTTCGGAAGCATCAGTCCGCAAGATCTTGTCAATCAAGCCGACGCATGTCTGTACGTCGCCAAGCGTGAAGGACGCAACCGCACGGTCGTTTACAACGCCAGTTATGCACACGTCGCGGAAACCGAAAAAATCCTTGGCGAAGTCGAGCTCGATCACATCGAAATTCCGTATCAGGGTGTGATTGCGCTCGTGTCCGCGTTGTCGTATCGTGATGCCGATACGGCCGAACATTCTCGCCGGGTAGCGGATCTTTGCGCTCGCGCGGGTGAAGGAATTTTCAGCCCGGCGGAGCGATACACGCTCGAGATCGCCGGACTTCTGCACGACATCGGCAAGATCGGAATCCCGGACAGCGTGCTGCTGAAGCCCGGCGCGCTGACGCCGGAAGAGTGGGAAGTGATGGGCCGTCACGATCGCATCGGCGTCGAGATCGTCGATGGATCATTCGATTGCCCGAGGCTTACCGAGATCATGTCGAATCACCACGCGATGTACGGCGGGAAAGCTCGCGACGCGGAATTGCCGACGGGCGAGGCCATTCCGTTGGGGGCGAGATTGCTTACGATTGCGGACAGTTATGATGCGATGGTATCTGATCGTGTCTATCGAAAGGGTCGGTCGCACGAAGAAGCCATCGCCGAATTACGCCGATGTGCGGGAACGCAATTTGACCCACAACTGGTCGAACACTTCATCGCAAAGATCGGTTGTGACCAGACATCGGTCGCGACCGGGGCGGTCGCGCTTCGCAAACGCAACGCCATCATGCTGGGAACGCAACTCCAGAATTTGGTCCAAGCCGCCGCCTCGCAAGACTTCGGTACTCTGCGAACTCGCGCGGCAAACATCGCCGAAATCGCCGCCGAGTTTGAGCTTGAGTCATTGGTGCTCGCCGCGAAAAAAATTGAGGTCGACTCCCAGCGCGAAGAACGACAGTGGTCGTCATTGCTTCGGCAAACTCACGATCTGATCGATCTGTGCCGCGCGACCCAGAGCGATTACTTGAAAAAGTCGCTCGAACGTGACGCCGAACAATTCAAGGGCTAAGGACCGAGCGTAAAATTAGTGTCGGAGAAACTGAGTCCGACTTGTAGAATGCGCCGACACGTTCGATCCCTAATTCTACACGAGGCCAAGGATGGCGATGCAACTGATGGAAAGCCCGGCAATTGAGCGGTCCTTGCGAG
>JBGSLZ010000171.1:0-95687 GCA_041740415.1 Rubripirellula sp. | reverse complement strand
AGGCACCGGTTTCGGTGGGTGAGTCCGATCCGGTGATACGTGTGTTGGAAGCGTTTGTTGAACTTGCCAGCCAGTATGAATCGTATGAAATGGATTTCGTTAAATTCAAAGCGCCTACGGCGGGCCGTTACAAACTGCGTTTCAAAACCTACAGCGTCCTAGTGGGGCCAACCAAGCCCGAAAGAGATGAGCGCTGGTGGATACCGGACTTGGAGGATGTTTCAATTGGATTGCGAAGCGAGCCCGTCTCGATCTATGCGGAGACCCCACCACGACAGTTACGTTTGGTTGGTAAGTTCGATACGCAGCCTGAACCGGCGGTTCACGAGCTTGACGTTTGGTTGCTGAAAGGAGAATCAATTCGGCCCGATTGTTCGCGATTCTATCGAGCACGCCAGGGCGCGGGGCGTTTCAGAAATCCCAACGCCACACCCGAAGGAGCACCGGGTGTCGCCTATCAATGGATGGAAGTGGAGGGTCCGATCCTAGAATCGTGGCCATCGGCGGGTCATCGATTACTGTTTGGGGATTTGTCCCTTATCGAGTTAACGGCTGGAGAGATCGGAGCAATTTCGTCGGTTGCAAACACGATCGACGTGGATTCAGAAGATCCTTACTCTGACAGTGAACGCTTGCTGAAGATTTTTATGGCAGCAGCATCACGGCGGCCCGTTCATGATGTCGAGGTGCAACGCTTTTTACCGTTGGCTCATCAGTCTCTGAAAGCGGGTCGGACATTTATCGACTCGATGTGCGTTGCCTACAAAGCCGTCTTATGCTCGGCAGAATTTATTTGGTTGCAGGAGGAACCTGGACCGCTGGATGAATACGCGCTGGCGGCACGATTGTCGTACTTCCTGACGAATACGGCGCCTGACCAAGGCTTGATCGAACTAGCAAGTCGCGGCCAGCTTCATGAACCGGAAGTCTTGCGTGAACAGACAGAACGATTGCTCAGCAGCCCCAAGTCGGCGCAGTTCATTGAGGCGTTTCTCGACTATTGGCTCGACCTACGGAAGATAAACGGTGCGGCTCCCGACCCAATTCTTTACGGCGACTATTATCTCGATGACCTGCTGACGGAGTCCGCTCTTGAGGAGACCCAGGCGTTTTTTACCGAGCTGGTACGTGAGAACCTGCCGGCTCGCAACATCGTCGCTTCCGATTTTGTGATGGTCAACGAACGACTCGCCAAGCTGTACGAGCTGCCTCCGTTCGAAGGCGTGAAAATTCGCCGCGTGTCATTGCCACCGAACAGTCCGCGTGGTGGCATCATAACGCAAGCCAGCGTTTTGAAGGTTACCGCCGACGGGATCGCGACGTCCCCCGTGCTTCGGGGTGCATGGATCATGGAACGGATTCTCGGCAAACCTTCGCCACCACCGCCCAAGAACATTGTTGGCGTCGAACCGGATACTCGCGGCACGACCACGATTCGTCAACAGTTGGATAAGCATCGCGAAGTCGATACATGCGCGATGTGTCACAAAGACATTGATCCGCCAGGTTTTGCCATGGAGAGCTTTGACGTGGCAGGTGGCTGGCGAGATCGCTACCGCGCGACCAGCGACAACAAGGATCAAGCGGAACCCGGCATTGGTCATGGGGGACAGGCCTTGTTGTTTCACTATGCGCTGCCCGTCGACTCAAACGGTGTGTTATCGGATGGCCGATCGTTTACCGATGTTCGTGAGTTCAAGCAACTATTGCTCACCGATGAACCGCAAATTGCTCGCAATCTCGTTCAACAACTATTGATCTACGCTACCGGAACACCGATGCTATTTAGTGATCGGTCGGAAGTTGAAGTCATTTTGGAGCGTGCGCGCGAAACAGACTTTGGAACGAGGACACTGATTCACGAACTCGTTCAAAGCGAACTGTTTCTTAACAAGTAGGCAAGCAAGGGGAAGAACCATGGCACAACGATCGTCAAGTCAGCGGAGCACCGAACGAGTGATTCAGACGAGAGAGGCAAACGCACGACGCAAATTTTTGCGAGGCGTCGGGACGATCATGGCGCTACCGTTATTGGAATCGATCAACTCGCGGAAATCGCGTGCGATCGGCGTAGAGCTGGAGCGATCGAAACCGCGGCGGATGCTTGCGATCTGTAACAACTTGAGTTTGCTACCTGGCAGTTTCTTTCCGACGCAAGCAGGTAGAGATTATGAGCTGTCGCCGTATTTGAAGCTGATCGAACAATACCGAAACGATTTCACGGTATTCACAGGGGTATCGCACCCCGACGTTGACGGTGGCCACCCCGCTGATATTTGCTTCTTGACCGCTGCTCCCCATCCCAATAGTAGCGGATTTCGCAATACGATTTCGCTCGATCAAACCATGGCTGAGCATGTCGGCCATTTAACGCGTTTTCCTTCGCTAACTTTGGGTGTCAATGCGAAACCGGGCGCGAGAAGTCTTTCCTTCACTGCATCGGGTGCATTGATCCCCTGCGAGAACAGCGCGTCGGAAGTGTTCAGGCAGATGTTCATCAAAGGCACACCGGAGGAAGTTGCCATCCAGATGCAGCAACTCGATGACGGTCAAAGCATCCTCGACGCGGTCGCCGGTCAAGCCAAAAAATTGCAACGTAACGTCTCGCCGCGCGATCGAAATCGACTCGACCAATATTTCTCCAGCGTACGAGACTTAGAACAGCGGATGCAAATGTCCAACGGTTGGGAAAGAACGCCCCGTCCAGTCGTGAAGGACGCGATGCCGGTGGATCCAGCCAGCCCCAAGTCTTACATGGAAAAAGTGAAACTGATGTACGACATGGCTCGTCTCGCGTTCGAAACGGACTCGACACGTTGCATTTCGCTGATGCTCGATGGCTTGGCCTCACCGGCCATCGAGTTTGGCGATACGAAGTTCACCGACAGCTACCACCTCACTTCGCACCATGGAAAGAAAGAGGGCAAGCTGAAGTTTCTCAAGGCGGCAGATGAACAGCACATGAAACTATTGGAAGGCTTGTACTCAGGACTCAAGGCGGTCGAAGAGGACGGCGAACCACTGCTGGATCGTACGATGGTTCTGTATGGATCGAATATGAATAGCGCGAATTCACACGCCACGACGAACCTCCCGATTTTGCTTGCCGGTGGTGGATTCAAGCACGGTCAGCACCTCGTGTTTGACAAAGATCGCAACTATCCGCTGCCCAATTTGTACGTTTCGATGCTACAGCGAATGGGCATTGAAGCGGATCGTTTTTCGACAGCCACCGGCACGATGCGCGGGTTGGAACTGAGCTAACCTTACTTTTCTTTCAATCATCGCGTCTTAGCGTTTTCACCCAACGAGCCATTCCATGAAGTTGATTGTTGCGATTCCCTTCTTGATTCTTTGCACAACCCTTCACGCAGATGAGCAGCGACCGAATATTCTGTTGATGTACACCGATGACCAAGCTCTCAACTGCTTGGGCGCGATGGGTAATGAACATATTCAAACGCCGAATATGGATCGACTCGCCCAGCGCGGTGTGGTGTTCAACAATGCTTTTGTGACGACGGCGATCTGTTGCAGCAATCGAGCGTGCATTCTGACTGGCCAGCACATGATTCGTCATGGTATCCAAGACTTTGCGACGCCACTTTCCGCTGACGCCTTCGACCAGACGTATCCCGCGCTTTTGCGAGAGTCGGGCTATCGAACGGGCTTCTTGGGCAAGTTTGCGATCGGGAACCCTGGTAAAAATGGCCGTGATCTTTCGCTACCTGCGGACAAGTTTGACTTTTGGTACGGATTCGCTCAGAGCATCGATTTTCGTCAAGTGATCGACGGCAAAACGAGATACCTGACGGAAGTGATGACCGAAAAGGCGATCGAGTTCCTGCAAACGAATTCTCCTGAGCAGCCCTTTTGCCTGACGGTCGCATTCAAAGAACCGCACGGGCCGTTCAATTATTTTGACCCTAAATCTCCGAACTCCTATGCGGACTCCGAGCTTCCGATTTCGCCGACGTTCACGACCAAAGATTTCGAATCGCAACCGGATTTTATTCGCAAATCGTTGGGTGCGGATGGCAGTCGGAAGCGACTAGAGAATCCGTCAGCGGCACAGCAACAACTGAGAACTATTTATCGCACGATCACTCGTGCCGACCAAGCGCTGGGAGAAATCCTGGCTGAACTCGAGCGACTTCAACTGAGCGACAACACGGTTGTGATCTTCACGTCGGATCATGGAGACTTGATGGGAGACCATGGTTTGTCCGGAAAGTGGCTGATGTACGAAAACTCGATTCGCGTTCCGATGATCGTATACGATCCGAGAATCGATAAGACTCATGCAGGTACGCGGCGTGATGAGATGGTGTTGAGTATCGATCTCGCGCCGACGCTGCTTGCTCTTGCCGGCTTGGATGCGCCGCAGGCCATGCAAGGCGCCGACATGATGCCCATTGTCAAACGGGAATCGGTTCCGTGGCGGAATCACTATTTCTACGAGCACACGTTCCAAACCGATCCGCCAAGATCGCCGATTCCCCGATCCGAGGGCATTCGTGGACAGCGATGGAAATTCATTCGCTATCCTGAAACGGTGCCAGTCTATGAACAATTGTTCGACTTGGAGTCCGATCCGCTCGAGAAGAATAATTTAGCGTCCCTCGAACAACACGCACAGCGATTGTCCGAGCTTCGACGACAGTGTGACGAAGACAAGGCTGCATTGAGTTTGAATGCCTTGCATGCCGTTCCATCAAACTGATGAACGGTTCAATTTTTGCAAGAACAAGTTTTTCAGCAAATGCGCTGAAACGGTTGCCGAAACCATAACGACTATCAGCACCATGCCAATCATTCGCGTTAACTTCAAACCAACATCAAGATAATGATCAAAAAATTTCTGCTGTTTTCGCTTGTCTGGTTTCTCGCAACCGCTGGGGTGCGGGCTGGGGATTTTGAAAGTTTGTTCAACGGCAAAGATCTTTCAGGCTGGAACGGTCTGGATGGATTCTGGAGCGTTCAGGATGGCGTGATTGTTGGCGAGACGACTCGTGAGAAGAAGATCGAGACCAACACATTCTTAATCTGGGAAGGTGGCGACATCGAGGACTTCGAATTCACGGCGACAGTTCGTTTCAAGGGGCACAACTCGGGAGTCCAATACCGCAGTCGGATCATCGATCAGAATCAGCTATCGCTGATGGGATATCAAATGGATCTGCATCCGGCGCCCAGCCTGTTTGGCATGCTGTATGGCGAAAAGTACAACGAGCGTGGCAAGATTGCGACGCGCGGACAGCAGCTTGAAATCGAATCCGACGGAACGGTGAAGAAAGTCGGCAAGGTCGGCGACGCCACCAAACTGACAGACTGGGAATGGAACAAGATCCGCATCATCGCGTTCGGCAGTCGACTGATTCATCAGGTGAATGGGGTCACTGCCATTGACGTTGACGACCGCCACAAGGAAGCAATGGCTAGCGGATTGCTGGGTCTGCAACTCCACAAAGGCCCGCCGATGCGAGTTGAATTTAGCGACTTGCGGTTGCGGCGTTTAGACGCTGCGGAAGGTGAACAGCTTATCCAGACCGTCGGCACTGACGACGTAACTTCCTCGCCCATTGAAGCGGAGATTGAAAACGACGACGAACAGCAACCTGAAGATGGCCGCGATAACGCCGTTCTGAACTCAGCGGACGGATCAAGAAATCGCGAGACAGACATTCGTGGTTTGAGTGTCGCAAAAGGTTTCAAAGTCGAAACTGTTTACTCGGTCCCTAAAGAGACTCAGGGATCATGGGTTTCATTGACGATCGACGACGAGGGCCGAATGATTGCGTCAGATCAAGGCGAGAAGGGATTCTTCCGCGTAACCTTGAACGCGGACGGGACACCCAACGTCAAAAGGATGCCGGTTGATCTGTCGAGCGCGCAAGGGTTGGTTTGGAAATCGGGATGTTTGTTCGCATCGATCACAGGCAAAGGGCTTTTTCGCGTCACCGATTCTAACGGCGACGATCTGCTGGACAAAGCTGAACTGATATCGTCGTACTTCGGAAAAGGTGAACACGGCAATCATGCGTTGATCGACACTGAGGACGGCGAACAGATTTACGCGCTGTCCGGAGATCAAACGCCACTGCCTGCTGCGGACAGCATCGTCCGTCAGCGCAACCCATCGCGGCAGGAAGACCTGCTGTTGCCTCGACAATGGGATCCGCGTGGTCACGCCGCCGGCATTCTTGCGCCGGGAGGCTGGATCACTCGCTTTGATCCTGTCTCGAAGTCGCACGATTTGTACTGCGCGGGCTTTCGCAACGAATACGACGCGGCGCTGAACGCGCACGGCGACCTGTTCACTTACGATGCTGACATGGAATGGGATTTGGGGCTGCCGTGGTATCGACCGACGCGCATCTGTCACGCGGTTAGCGGCGGCGACTACGGTTGGCGCAGCGGCTCGGGAAAGTGGCGGGAATACTATGAAGACAGCCTGCCACCGTTGGTCAACATCGGGCCCGGTTCGCCGACCGGCGTCGTCAGTGGCCGAGGTGCAAAGTTTCCGACGAAGTACCAGCGCGCGATCTACGCCCTCGACTGGACCTACGGGCGCATTCTGGCGATTCATTTGACACCGAATGGTGCCAGCTATACTGCTGACGCGGAAGAATTCATATCCGGCCCGGCACTGCCTGTTACGGACGCAGTCATCGGCGTTGATGGCGCGCTGTACTTCACAACCGGCGGTCGCGGTACGCAGTCGGAACTGATCCGCGTGACCTACACGGGCAAGTCTTCCACCGATCCGGTGGTGCCTGATCCGTTGCCCAAGGCCGCGAAGATTCGCCGACAGTTGGAGGGTTTCCATGGCGTGAAAAATCCTTTGGCTTTGGACGCCGCGTGGCCGCATCTTTCCAGCGAGGATCGTTTTTTGCGGCACTCCGCGAGGGTTGCGATCGAGTCACAACCGGTCGATTCATGGGCTAGGAGAGTTTTTTCGGAGTCCGATTCGCAGGCTCGTATCACATCCGCCGTCGCGCTCGCTCGGATGGGAACTTCCGACCATCGCGAACCGTTGTTGACCAGTTTGAATGAAGTGTCGATGGAGGGTCTTCCGGTGTCCCAGCAATTGGGATTGCTGCGTGCTTACGAACTTGCGTTGGAACGTCTCGGGACACTGTCGGGCGAAGAACGCGAAGTGTTGATTTCAAAACTGGATCCGCTGCTGCCCACGGCGGATGCCGATGTGAATTTTGAACTGTTGCGATTGCTTGTTTTTCTTCGAGCACCCAGTGCAGCGACTAAGGGGATGGAGTTGATTGCGTCCAGAGGTCCCGGCGAGGCGCCTTCGTGGAGTGGCATTGAGAAGCTGAACGCTCGTTACGGAAACACTTTGAAACAGATCACGAAGAACCCGCCTCCCACTCCTGCGATCGACATTGCTTTTGCGCTTCGCAATGTTCGCAACGGCTGGACACCTGAACTGCGACTCGGGTATTTCACTTTCCTCAATGCAGCCGCCAAGGCCGCCGGCGGAGCCAGTTATCCCGGCTATTTGATCAACACCCGAGAAGAAGCTTTGGCAACCTGCAGTGATACCGAAAGAACTTCGCTAGCGAAGTTGACTGGCGAAAATTTTAACCCGGTCCCCGACTTTGCGATCGAGCCACCTGTCGGTCCCGGCCGTGAATGGACAGTTGCCGACGCTTTGGCGGCGACGGATGCAATGCCAGTCAAAAAGCTGGACTTCGAGCGTGGGCGCAGCTTGTTCCACGCCGTCAATTGCGGTGCCTGCCATCGCTTCAGTGGTCTCGGGGGAGGCGTGGGACCGGATCTGACGAGTGTTCCAAACAAGTTCACCAAGAAATACTTGGTCGAAGCGATCATTGACCCGAGTAAAGACATCTCCGATCAATACCAATCGTCGCTCGTGCTTGTCGACGACGGTCGTGTTCTCAACGGCTTGCTGGTCGATCAAGATGAGAGCACTGTGATGGTGCACTTGGCAGACCCGACCGCCAAATCCGTGCTGCTTGATCGCGCTGCCATCGAAGACATTCAGCCATCAAAGGTCTCTCAAATGCCATCCGGTTTGCTCAATCAGATGAACGCCGAGGAAGTCGCCCAACTGATCGCCTACATGATGTCTGGCGGAAATGCCGATCATAAAACGTATCGCAAGAAGTAGAGATCGTGCGGCGAATAAGTTTCTGCAGTTGAAAACGCTCGTACGAATCATCGAGCTGTGGTGTGGTTTATTGAAGGATGCCTACCGGATTGACGAGTGAACGAGCACACAGGAATCCATCGCGCGAATAGAATTCATTGTCAGTTGGCTGTTTGCGCGACCTTGATCGTTGCAGCATCGACAGTTGCCGCCGAACGCCCCAATGATGATGCCGTGCATCGCTCCACTGTGGATGGCATACTCGCGCATTTCGATCGATTATTTTCGCTCGGGCAGAAGGAAACAGAACGCTTGTCGATCGTTTCGCACGAGTAGATGTCGACCGGCGATCGTGGGAATGTTCCATGTCTTGGAGATCATTGCCGGCAATCGAAGTCGAACGGTATACTTTTCGGAATCAGCGTCAACAAACACCACTTCGCCTGATTCGTTTTGACCGATCAACAAGTCACCTACCAACAACAACTGACCTTGGCCGAAACGCTCGTTTCTCGGTTGCCGCCAAAGTACCTCTTCGGTACCCAAATCCACCGCTTCCAGAGATCCGTTGCTGATCCCATATGCGATCCCATCTTGGATGCAGGCGTGGGTGAACTTGGTCTTCAGGATGTTCGATGATGTCCAGACTGATTCCGCCGAAAATTTTCCGTCGTCGGACGTAACTTCGACTAATGCGCTGCCGCCGCCGTATCCTTTGCCGACTAAAAATCGATTGACTCCGGCGGGGACGGCGGAAGCACAATTGGCGCCGCCGTTGGATTGCCCAGCCCACTCGAACTCCCACAGTTGACGTCCGTCCTCGATCGCGTGACCGGTAACCGATGCTTCGTTGACGCTAACGATCTGAGTCGCATCGGCAAGTGTCATGACTGTGGGCGATGCGTAGCTGATTTGCCCTTTGCCAGTCGTCCAGCGCGTGCTTCCATCCTCAGCACTGAGTGCGATCAGGCTCTTGCCTTGATCGACCATCGAATCCGGCCCGCCAAATGGAACCACGCACAGACCATCGACGATCAGCGGCGAACCGGCGCGGCCCCAAGTGATCAGCGATTCGGATTCCAACTTGTCCCAGCCCGCCAAACTGAGCAGATCGACGGACCAAATTAGGTCGCCCGACAGCACATCAATGCAGTCGACGATGCCGGTAGCTCCCTGTGCATAGGCGCGGCCGTCATGAATGGTGGGCGTCGAGCGTGGTCCGATTCCGCCGAGCGCGTTGACGTGACGTGCTTCGTGCGTCCGCATCCAAAGCAATTGGCCGGTGCCAAGTTGATAGCACGTCACACATTCGAGTTTCGCGCGTTGTTCGAGCGTCACGGCGCGATCACCGGCAACGGCGAACGAGGACCAACCTTCGCCGATCGGCTGATCCCACAGCGTCGTCACCTCGCGCTTCGACTGGGGAATCGCGAACTCACGTTGCGCTATGACGCCCGATCGATTGTTGCCGAGGAAGCCGGTCGAGTCTGTCAATGCGATCGAACGGGGTGATGGATCGGCGATCTGTTGAGGCGATTGATCTGTAATCGTTGGCAGCTCTCTTACCGATGCGAATCGAAAAGCGAACTGGGGCATCAGCTCGCCGCTGAAACCATCGAAGCGAACCAGCAACGACAGTACAGCGACCGCGATCGCTGCGAGCGCCGGTATCGCATAACGATGGTCCCGATGAAGGGCGAATAAATGAGCTTGCAAGAAAGCATAGATTGTCGCGAACAACCCGATGATGAAGCACACCATGTTTGCGACTTGGTGATCCGAGTCAGCGACGATCGACTGAATCGCGATGATCAGCGCGGCGGCAATGACCGCAGCGATGATTGCTCGCCGCAGGCGGCGCGGCGAATGCGGCACCGATGATTGCTCGATACTTTCGGGATTCATGGACACTGATGCACTCCGGCAGACGTACGCGATTGATCACTGAGTGATCGTACAATGGTGGGTCATTGTACGAATCTCAGCAAGCCTAGCTGCATGGGATTGGAAACTCGCCAGGGATGTTGATTTCGCGACCTTTTTGGAACAAGCTATCAGTCGAAATCGAATTTCTGTCCGCCACCTGCCACCGAGCGTCCCGTTTCATGTCAAAACTCGCCCATCACGTGTTCTTTACGTTGAGAGATCGCAGCCAAACGTCGGTCGACCATTTGCTCAGCGAGGCAACGAAGTATCTGGCGGGTCACGAGGGCCTGATCGAGTTTGACCTTGGCGTCCGTGACAAGGATCTGGCTCGCCCCGTCAATGGCGACTTTGATGTCGCCTTGCACATGGTCTTCGCCGATCGTACCGCTCACGATGCGTACCAAGTTTCGCCTCGCCATCAAGAATTCATCTCGGCAAACAAAGAAACGTGGGCCGCAACGATCATCTACGACAGCACCGTGATGTAGCGCACCGTGCTGTAGCAATCAAGGCGTCAAGAAGATCTGGTAACGCCACACAAAGTGCATTGTCGCGATGACGACCACGTTCCACGCGATAAAGAACCACTGGCTAAAAACGATCGGATAGCGTTTTGGGCCGACGAGCGCATCGGCGGCAAAGAAGGTCGCGCCCGCAAGCATGAACAGTGCGACCACCCCGAATCGAAAGCTCTGATAAGCGATCAGTGAAGCGGCCAACATGATCGCGACCATTAGAAATTTCGATCGACGGACGCCCAGAAGGATTGCGGTCGACCGGCGTCGGGCATTGGCGTCTTCATCAATGTCCATCAATTGGCCGAACAAGTGACTCTGCATCGCGAACAGGGTACTGAAAATCATCACAGGCGCGTTGAGCTGAGGAACGCTGCACAGCCAGCTCGCTAAGACAAAGATCAGCAGATAGCCGACCTGATTGAGCAGATCCAAACCCGGCAATTTCTTGAAGCCGAAGCTGTTGTAGGTGGCGTTGACCAACACGACCGCGGCCATCCAGCCGATCATCTTTGGCCCCGCCATCGCGACAAACATCAACAAGAACGGAACCTGCACCGCCGCGATGATCCATGGCAACCTGCGGCACATTTCCTCACTCGGTTTGGCCCCGAACAGCCAGCTATCTTTGCGAGGATTATCACGGTCGCTTTGACGATCGCCAATGTCATTCCAGCCGTAGATCAAGAGACCCAATGGAAAGCAAACGTAGACGCTTCCAATCCAAAACGGAGCCGACCCGAACATGTCGCGACCAGCAAACGGCAATAAATAAAACCAGTAGTGAGTCGGCCAAAAACCCGGCCTCGCCACTTTCACAGTTTCAACGAGAAGGGAGATGAGTTTCCACACGGTCGCAACGTTATCCGAATTCGATGAGCGGAAAGCATTTGCTCAGTTCGGCTCTGCTAAACTGACGACCGAATATTACTCGGCGGCTAGAGGCGAATCGATGGGCACATTTGCAGAATACGTTGGCACTTCGCTGTTGCTGTGAGGAATTTTCTTTGTGCTCGTCAACCTTCCGATGCAGTTAGTTCGCGACGTGACTTCGGGCAGCATCGCTTTCGGCGAAGGTGAGTACACGATCATCGACGAAGCGAAGCCTTTGCCGGTCGCTGCGGGTTGGCCGGAAACATTCTATCGCCGTTACGAAGACATGGATGGTGTCGAGCCATTCGTATCTTGGTCGACACACTCGCTGATACGCAACGTGGGATTCGGTTTGACGATTTCCGTCGCGATCGGCCTCGTACCGTACCTGCTCAAGCGATCAAAGCGAACGTCGACCGCAGAACCTGAACCCATTCGCAAGACAAAATTTCGCTTCAGCATCTCCGACATCATCCTGCTGACATCGATCATCGCGTTGCCTCTGGGATATTACCAGTGGCATAGGCGTTTGTACGAGAAAGACCTTCAACTCGTCCAGGCATTTGGGCCCGATGCGACCTACGCTCGCGAAACGATCATACCCGCATTGATCAGAGACTGGATCCCATCGCAGTTTTTCCCAGTTGCTCTACGCGGCGCGATGATGCGCACGACGATGGTGCGATTGAATGATCCGACCGACGCCCAAGTTGTCGCGGCAATGTTGATGCTCAACTGCGTGTTCTGGTCATCGGCGGAGGCGATTACGATCTGGAGCGGCTCGCGTCGTTGCCCAATCGCGATGCATTGACGGTGCTGCATTTGACGGGCCGCGAATTGAGCGATCCGGCGCTATCGAGAATCCGGTTGATGGACAATCTGCGTAGCCTGAGTTTTCATCGCACAAATGTTTCCCACGCGGCGATGGAAGAACTGTTCGCCGATCGCCCGGTCGCCGCCGCCAGATTGCTTTCACTCAACTTAGTCGACAGCGGCGTTGATCTCGCCGCATTGTCCGATTCCAAAACGCTGACATCCATGGTGTCGTTGAAGGCTCTCTTTCTGCCGCGTCCGATTCCGGGTAACGAAGCGGAGTTCGCGATTTCGACGATGCCGAAATTGAAAACATTGTCATTCTCGTCGCACGATCGAGGCAAGAATGCTTCTTTAATGAAAATCTCAGTCGCGGATTGCCAGGAACTCATCGCCCTAAGAATCGGACTGCTTCAAAAATCATCTCTGAAACTGACGCGTCTACCAAAACTTAAGTCGATCGAATCGGCTCAATTCAAAACCACGATGCGTCTTGGTGGAAACCAGTCCACACCGGGTTCAGCTTGGATCGAGTCGATCGTGGTCGATGATCTGCCGCTGTTCGAGGAATTGAAGTTCTACGCATCGGAGCTGAAGGAGATGCGATTTACGAAGACGTCGAGCTTGCGATTCATCTGGCCCGGCGTTTTCCAGGTTAACGCGTCTGGGTTTTCCTCGTCCAGCTCGTACGACAAAAACGTTCCCAACCAAGCCACCAAGGCGCTCGTTGAGGGCTTAGCCGAATCCGATGGTCCCGAAGTGATCGACTATGCGGCTGTGCCGATCGGAGGCGCCGACATTTCATCACTGCTCAACAACCCGCGTTTACGTGAACTGTACCTTCACGATTGCGGACTGAAGGTTGCCGACATCAAAAAGCTTCAAGGCAGCGATACGCTGCGCGCCATCAGCACGCAGGGGAATGAGTTGAGTGGTGTTGCGATCGGACCATTGATTTCCAAAATGCCGAAGCTCGAGCGATGGCGAGGAGATTTGTACGCTCTGGATCGTCTTCGACTCGAAGACCATCAACACATTCAGGGAGTTGTCGATGCGTTGCCGGAGGAATCCAATCCGAATCGCTGTCACTTGGCGTATTGCTCGGCGATTCGGCTGGTCAACTTGCCGAATTGGGTTGACCCGATTCGTTTGGATGCGGACATCTTTCGTCACATCACGATCAAGAACCTGCCAAAGCTTCGGCAACTAATCATCAATGGTCCGATTTGCGAAGGCGCGGTCTTGCCGGATCAGATTCTCGAAGTCGATACGCTGCATACACTCGGCGTTGACGCTACCGGATGGACGGCAAATCAGTTGCGAAAAGCAGTAACGATGCCGATGCTCAATCATTTGATACTTTCCAACATTCACATCGATCCGACCATGTCAGCGGTGCTTGCGGCCAGTGGCTCATCCGAAATGACGCGTCTGACGTTGATCGATTCGACTGCCGGCGGACCGGCGGTAACAGCGCTCATGAAACAGCTTCCCAATCTAAAGTTGGAATTGGTGCGCACCGAGATTCCGGCGGTCTTGGAAGGCGACCTGTTTGCGGCCAAGCGATTGATTGTTCCTTCCGAGGGCGATGGTGCTCCCTATAGTCGTGGTCCCGAAGGAACGATCATTCCGATCATGAAACAACCGGATTCGGGCGGCGGAATCGCGTCCCAATGGCGAATTTCGATGATGGTGACGGGAATGAGCATGATGGGAGGCATGAACGGTAGGCGCGCGTTCGTCGCGATGCCACAGGAACTGTTCGAACGACTTAGCCCGGAAGCCTTCGAGGTGCTCGAAGCAGATCCCGAAACTGAACCGATCGATAACCGCATTGAAACTTCGGAGGCACAAGAATGATTCGATCGATCCATTGTGGTGGCATGGTGTGCATGATTTTTTCGCTCGGCTGCGATCGAGTTCCCGACGACGTGTTCCTTACGCCGACGCAGGTCAAGTCGTTCGCTTTGGCGGACGCATCGCAAGGGCGTTACGACTGGCCAGTTTTGCGAAGCGGCTTCGCCGTCAGTCGACCGCCGATCTATTCATCGTTGATCGGACTGGGCGACCAACCGCTCGACGAGCTTGATCTTGCCGAAACCGAGCCTGCCGAGAAACTCGAAGGTGACGCTTGGGCGGCACTCCTGCGCGTGCTCGGAACCAATCCGATCAGTCCGTTTCAGTTGAAACCCATTGAGTTGGATGTTGCGTCGATCACGGTGCCCAAGAGCCCACTATCGTTTGTTTTCTCGAGTGACGGCGATCGACTTTACTTATCCGATGGCGCGACGGTGACAGCAATCGCCCTGCCCGACCAATGGAAAACCCAAGTGCCGTTGGAGGGAACGTCCACCGGACGGCAGCAACAGGAATTATGGAAGTGGAAGATCCCCGGCGGATGGATCGGCAATCCCATTCGTTTGGCAATCACTTCATTGGGAAACGGAGTCGACGACACGTTCGATTGGGGCGTGCGCGTTGATCAGGAGTCAACCGACGATGATGCGAACGAAAGCGAGGGCACCAATGAAGCCGCGGAGAACATACCCGCACCGCGATCCGACCTCGTCGGTGATCGACGTTGCCCGTTTACTGTTCCATATCGCTGAGTTGCAAGTTCAGCGCGCCGACCGACATGCGAATCTCGAATAGTGAGATGGTCAGTGAACCGACCATCAAAAACAAACTGAGCGCGAAGACAACTTTACCGACGAAGATCATTCCCGCGAACAGCAGGCCCATGCAGACGGTGCATGACAGCAAGCTGGCGACACCCAGGGTTTGCATGTCGCGGATCAGGTTCACACGCCGGCGCAGCGTCGCGATTTGGGCGGCGGCAATAGGGTCAGGTGTCTTCTGGTACTCACGGTGCAACGTGCGAATGACGTTTGCCAAGGCGAGGAAGCGATTGGTGTAAGCAAGTAAGAGCAACGAAATGGTTGAGAAAAGCAAAGCAGGCGTCGTGAGGTCGATGTTCATTGTTGGTACTTGGTGGTTTTCAGTTACGGACACGCGATGCAACGTACGGTAGCACGAAAGTGTAAAGAAGAGTCCATCGCGGCCGTGAGGGAGCAAGCAGACCGTCAAGCCGCTGCAACAGAAACAAGAGACACTCTATGTGTTGCCCGGCAGCGACGCGGAAACGTACGCCCAGAAGCGCTTTCCTCACAAGCCGACCAAACGCGTCGGATCGGTATTGCGGCCAAGCAACATCGAAGGCTTTATTCGCGGCATGCACCATGTCTTTCAACCGGGGAAGTCGTCGGGCCTGAACGCTCGATACCATTTCCGATTTACGGGGAATGAACAGGGCGAATGCACGGTGCAAATCAGACACTCGAAAATCGAAATTCACGATGGTCATATCGGCGACGCCAATTTGCGAGTGACCGCAGATTCCGCTGCCTGGATACGGTTCCTGCGTAAAGAAACGAGCATTGCGTGGTTGATCGCCACCTTCCGAGTCCGGCTTCGCGGCAATCCGAAATGGCTACTCGCATTTGGCAGGTGTTTTCCGTAGCCAATCCGTCGCTGTTTCGTTCTCCACTGCGTACTCATATCGAACGGGTCTCCGATACGATACAGTTCGGCATCACAAAGCACTAAAGAGGCCGAGGAAAACATGGCAAAAATAGAACCAGCAGCTCCGCGTAAGGATGAACCTGCATCGGAATCGGACCACGCGGAAAAGATAAAATCGCAGATTCTGGAGAAAACCGGCAGGCCACCCCGCCTGCATCATGTGGAGGTCTGTCGGCACCACAACAATAACTATCGGGTCAATGTCTGGGAGAAATTGGAGCCGACCAGCGACTCGGCATTTTCAACCGCCGTCCACATTGGATCGTCGTACTATTTGAAGATATCGGATTCGGGTGAGATCACTCATAGCAACCCGCCGCTGACCCCACGCCATTTCTCAGCGTGAATTTCCGCGACGCGCCTTGCATCGACAGCAATCCAGCGTCGGAACGAAGGTGCGGCCGGCATCGCAAATCCACATTGGGTGGGTCCGTTGATTTGGCTCGTCACCTATTCCATCAATCGCCAAGTCGTCGAAGCGGCTTGCGACTACTACCGCGAGACCTTCACGTTTCCTGAGAACTCCGCCTACAACGACTATCCGTCCATATTCGCAGGATGCTTCGAGAACCGTCCGGAGCCTCGCTGATTGGGTTGCGATTTCCGCCCCTCTTGACTTGTGTTGTTCGTTTGCTAGTCTTTAGGTCGTTATGTGGGTGTGCTTGGCGCAAATATGCGCGAGCTGTTGAGCGTCCACCGGTCCATTTGGTAGGACTTTCCTACTTTGAGATTCCCGAACCAAGTCGCTTGTCGACGAGCATCAGTGACGCTGTTGCTAGGTTGCGGGTTCGTTTTTTTGTGCTGCACCCGACGTGCGGAAGCGTCCTGCGGCGACTACTTGCAGTTGGGTAGTCAGCATGAATCCGAAATCAGGTCGCACGCAGCCAGCGATAAATGGTCCGCACACGAGATGCCGGGCGTACCGCGTCGCTGTCACGGACCTGGTTGCTCACAGTCGCAGGACACGCCTGTGAATCATCTCACTCACTCGCCGAAGCTTCATCAAATCAAGTTGATTGCACTGCCGGGTTACGTTAACGCTGACGATACATCCGCATTGCGGATGCTTTGTTCAAGTGAGCGCGTCCACGTCATCGGATTGAATTCCGATATCTTTCGTCCGCCACGAATTCTCTCAGCCTCTTGCTAGAGAGTTGGTTGCTCTCGCGATGATCGATGATTTCGCTTGAAACTGCTCCTCATGGGATGCCGTTAGATAGCGGATGAAGGCGAGTTGCAAAACGAGGCAACCACTTTGTGATTGTTCCGGTTTATGTTCGCGCGGCTTGCGTCGCACAACGATAAAGCCGCAATTCCCCAATCTCTTTAGCAATCACGCACGCACTGGCGATATCGCTTTCGCGTTCAGCTGGCCGGTTGATTCGAAGACGCGTCGTCTCATTGCCCATTTGCGATTTGGTAATGGCAATCGTGCCAACCGAATCCTTGATTCATTGCGTCGTCGTTTCATTTTTTCGTTCGCTGCTGCGCCGCGGTCATTCGTTGGCTGTCATCAGCATCATTCGTTTATCTTTTCTTCGGAGTGATTGTTATGTCGAAATCAAAGAGTCGAGTTGGTTTTACGTTGGTCGAATTGCTAGTCGTGATTGCGATCATTGGAATTCTCGTCGGTCTGCTATTGCCGGCCGTTCAAGCGGCACGCGAGGCTTCAAGGCGGATGCAGTGCAGCAACAATCTCAAACAGATCGGTTTGGGATTACACAATTATCACGGCAGCTACAACTCACTTCCATTCGCGTGGGGTGGCACTCGACCGCCATCCAATAGTCCCGGCTATTCGGCGCTCAGCCAAATACTGCCATACATCGAGCAGACCGCGTTGCATGAGCAGATCGATTTCGCGCGGCCACTCACCGACGCCTTCAACACTGCCGCGCGTTTGACGGAAGTGGAGACGTTTCGTTGTCCATCCGACCTCGTCAATCCTCAACCCCTAACCGGCGGCGCAACCAATTACATGGCCAACGTCGGCAACCAGCACTTATGGCAGGACCCACTGCTCCAAAACGGGCCATTCATTCGTGCAAAGCAGTTGAAATTCCGGGACGTGTTAGACGGCCTAAGTAATACGGCGGCGTTTGCCGAGCGGATGTTGACTGACGGAAGCAACGGAATGATTAGCCTCGATTCCGATGTATTCCTCGGCAGTGGCAGTCCAGCTACGCCCGATGAAACGATTCAAATGTGTTACGCAACGGACGTTACCACGCTTTCCACTCAGTTTCCCATTTTCATGGGTGCTCCTTGGATGAATGGTCAACACGTTTACCTACACGTCGACGTGCCCAACCGACGATCGTGCGGGTTTTACCCGACCAAGGCGACGATGCCGGCAAGCAGTCGCCACATCGGCGGTGCGCACATGTTGCGATGCGACGGCTCGGTTCAATTCATAACTGAGAGCGTTGATTTGAAGTTGTGGCGCGCCGTCGGGAGTCGAGCCAGTGGCGAACAACTCGAAGGCGACCTGTAGGTCTTCGCTAAGACGGTCAACGCATGTTTGACAACAGCCCATCTTCAAACGATTGCCTCGACACGGCGTCACGCCGCCAGCTTGTTGGTGAGGTAATCGTTGAGCCATCGCTTGATCTGGCGTCGCAACCTATTTCGATTCACTCTCTTTGTTCATCAATCAACATGACAAACAATCCATTTTCTTCGCTCATCATCGCAGCCTCCTTGGCGGTCATTGCTTCCGGATGCAATTCGCACACCAAAGCAAGTCCGGTCGACCCGACATTAGCACGATCAACACTGAAGTCAGTTCTTGAGAGCTGGCAACGTGGTGAATCGATTGACTCGTGGCAGTCAAAGCAACCCCCGGTCGTAGTGCAAGACTTCGATTGGAAAGCTGGCACCAAACTCTCGTCGTTCGAAATTTTCCAAAAGGACGAGACAATGGATGCAAACTTGTTTTGCCAAGTCAAGTTGACGATGCAAAACGCTCAATCGCAACAGTCCGATCGACTGGTCACTTACATCGTCGGCACATCACCTGTATTTACCGTTTTTCGTAGCTTAACGCCGTAACCCGCAGTCAACGCTGCATTCATTCTTCATCCATTGGAAACTATTTCATGCCAATCTTTCAGACCATCCGATTGCGTTTCCTCTTCTTTGTTCTTCCCTTGGTAATGCCCATGCACACGCCACGAGTTGTAGCCGATGAGCAAGTCCGTTTAGCCGACATGCAACCAAACGAGACGGCATGGCAGGCGTTACCGGAAGCGACGGTCGGTACAGGAGCATCACTTCCGACATGGGCGCGGATGTTGGCGACCCGATTGCCGCTGAGTACCGCTGCGCTATTGGAACTTGACTTCGCCCAACGCACCAAGAGTCCTGTGTCGGCTGACTTGCGAGCGGCGATGCGATTCGTCATCGCCCAGGCCAACGATTGTGACTACGCCAAGCAAGCCGCGATGCAAGATCTCGTTGCCTCAGGTGCTGGCCAACAGCAACGCGACTCGCTCGCGGACGCAACCTACGCGGGATGGTCGGACGACCAGCAAAACGCCTTGTCGTTTGCGCGAAAAATGTCGGTAGCCTCCAGCAGAGTGATGGATGATGAATTCAATGATTTAGTGAGTGCGTTCGGTGAAAATCAAGCTGCGTCGATGGTACTGTTATCGGCCTATGCAAACATGCAGGACCGGTTGCTGATGTGTCTCGGTGCCGACCCCGCAATCGATGTCGCCACCGGAGCACTCGCGCCCGTCGAAGTTTCGTTCATTCCCGATGCGTTCAATCTCCAGCGGCGACATCCGCCAGCGACCGAGTCTACGGACTTGCCAAAACTAACGGACATTGACGCGATTCATGACGATCGCTCGTGGTCAGAACTGACGTATGACCAGTTGCAAAAGCGACTTGCCGAACAACGGGCTAAACCCACGCGATTGGCGATTCCGGGTTGGAAGCAGGTGGCGAAGAACATACCCAGCGGAATGTTTGATCGGCCGAGCGACATCGTTTGGTATCGCATCGTGTTCGGCTATGCACCGGAGTTGGCGATACCGTTCGAGCGATTCATGCGAATCTCGGGTGCTGAAACCAGCGGAAACTACGGTCGCATTTTCGGCACGTCGCTGTTTTGGATTGTCACACGCAGCGTTGAATGTCCCTATTGCATGGGACATTGCGAGATGAATTGGGAAGTTGCCGGATTGTCGTTGGACCAGATTGCCGAGCGAAGCCGAAAGCTGGCCAGCGAAGATTGGTCCGGCTTCCCCGCGGACCAGCAACGCGCGTTTGCGTTCGCTCGCAAACTGTCCCAAGCTCCCGCCAGTGTGACGACGGGCGATCTCGCAAAACTGGTTCAAGATCACGGTCAAGACTTGGCGCTCAGCATCGCCTTGCACACGTCACGCTACCACTACATGACGCGGATTTCTAACGGTTTTCAGTTGAAGCTGGAGTCCGAAAATGTCTTTTTCGACTATTGGAACAAGCAGAAGACGTCTTCTCTAACGAGTCCACCGAGCAAACCATTTGTGCCGATCGCTTCGGATGCGGAAACGTGGAGTCGATTGCCGCAGTTGGCCGGCTGTGAAGCTGGTCCGCTGCCGACCTGGGCCAAGGCGATCGCGTGTCAGATGCCGCGCACCGCGGCCGCGATGTTGGAGCTGGATTATGCCCAAAGAATGTCCAGTCCGCTTGATCCGAAGTTGCGAGCCAAAATGCGCTGGATCATTGCTAGTGCCAACCGCTGTGAGTACTCAAAATCTTACGCACTTGCCGATCTCAAACGCGCCGGCGGGACCGAAGCGATGCGCGAGCTGCTTACCGGATCGCCCAAACATTGGCCTGAGGAGGATCGCGAACCGCTGGAGTTTGCTCGGTTGATGACGGTGGCGGCACCGACGATCGAAGACGCGATGTTCGAGCGTTTGAAGAATCAATATGGCGAACGTCAAGTGGCTGCGATGGTTCTGCTAGCCGCGTATGGAAACTTCCAAGATCGCATCATCTTGGGTTTGAATGTTAGCCTCGGTGAGGCCGAACCGCTTGAACCTTTAAGGATCAAGTTCGTCGATGGCGCGTTGCAAGTGGCGCCGATTTTGCCGACGCAGCGAGGTGCCGACACGTATCAAACCGCAGACCTGCGCGTGACGCCGCGCGACGAGGCATGGATGGCAGTGACCTATAACGAACTCCAAGAAAATCTTGAGCAACAGAGATCGCGAATGCCGCGATTGGCGATTCCAGCGTGGGACGATGTTGCATCCGAATTGCCGCCGGCGATGGCGGCTAAGCCGACACGAATTCGATGGAGCCTCGTCAACTACGGCTATGCACCGGAGTTAGCGATTCCGTGGACGATTGCGACGCGAACGCACTGGTCCGAGGCACCTGCAGAGCGCGTATTGGAGGAAAGTGCGTTTTGGGTGCAAACACGTGCGATCGGCTGCAACTACTGCATGGGTCACTGTGAGATGCTGCTCGAAGACGCCGGGCTGGATCATTCTGCGGTCGCGCATCGAACCAAGCTTCTCGCCGAATCGGACTGGGGCAGCTTTCCCGTCGCTGAACAGCATGTGTATTCCTACGCCCGAAAGTTGAGCCGAACGCCTTGGGAACTCGATGCCAACGACTACCAATCGCTCGTTGATGAGTATGGACCACAACAGGCAATGGGCCTTTTTTGGTGGCTCTGTCGTGGTCTGTACATGACTCGCATTTCCGACGGGTTCCAATTGCCTCTGGAACGCGAGAACGTTTTTGCCAATCACAGTGCGATCATCGTTGATACCAATGATGAATAGTTGCTTCACTAATCTGCTCACCATTTCAAGGACCTCATTCATGTCGAAAACAATCGCGTTCATCTTCGTCGTTTTGTTCGTGTTGCCGTCAATGATCGCTCGGTGCGAAGAACCGGTTGCGTCTGATGCCGGCCTCGACGATCCGATCACGCCGGAGGCGAGTGCCATCGAGATCGAATTGCGAAAAACACTTGCGCCCGATTCCGAAGCCATCGCGATGCTTGACTCGATCGTCAAAGGCAGCACGTTGGGAGGTGACGATGGCTGGTTTCCACTTGCGAAATCGCAGAATCGATTCAATTGGGGCTACGTCGTCACAACTTTTGATACCAACTCGGATCAGGAAATCTCGCGCAACGAGTTCAACGGAACGGACGACGATTTCGCGCGACTTGATCGCAATGGCGATAAGAGGCTGTTAGCGAAAGATTTTGATTGGAGCGAACATTCGCTGACTGCGACTCCTGGATTCATCATGTTCTTCATGGCCGATCGTGACGCTAATGGCAAAGTGACGCGAGACGAATTCGCTGCATTGTTCGATCAGCTCGCAGGTGACAAGTCGGATTACCTGGCGATCGATGATTTGCGAACTCAGTTCATACCGCCTCCACCGGGAGCTCGCGAGCGCCGTGCCGACCGTCCCACGCGCAGCACATTGATCGCGGGATTGCAAAAACAGGAAATCGGATCGATGCAACCCGGCCCGAAACTCGGTGACACTGCCCCCGACTTTACGCTCGTCAATTTGCGAGGTGAATCGGTCACATTGTCAAATGAGGTCGGGGAAAAGCCGATCGTGTTGATCTTTGGCAACTTCACTTGTGGTCCGTTCCGAAGCCAATCGGGAAACCTTGAAAAGCTTTATCAACGCTATCAAGATCGGGCGAAGTTCTTTCTGGTTTACGTTCGCGAGGCACATCCGAGTGACGGTTGGTGGATGCTCAGCAATCAGCGGGTTGGAATTGACTTAGTTCAGCCTGCCCAACAAGACGGTCGCCGAACCATCGCTCAAAAGTGCCAAGCTCACCTCGAGCTGAGCGTACCCTTCTTGGTCGACGATATCGACGACAAAGTAGGGTCGCAGTACAGCGGGATGCCGAACCGGCTGTACGTGATTGATCAGCAGGGAAAGGTCACGTTCAAGAACGGACGAGGACCGTTTGGCTTCCATCCACGCGAACTCGAACAATCGCTGGTGCTTTTGCTCAGCGGAGTCAGCAACTCAGGGGATTAAGGCTCGATCACAACTTTATTTTATGGATTCCCTCGAGCGGCAAATCGCTTGCTGCGGCGTTGGACCCAGTAGATGACGCCGCCGAAGATGGCGCCGCTGCCTAGTCCTCGCACCAAGTTCTGCTGCCAAGTGCGATAGTCCCCCGTCGCCAGTCCGCCAATCGTGTTCATAATGGCCATCCCGACCATGCCCATCGCGATGTAGATCGCCAACTCGGGGAGCGGCGTTCGCTTGAGAACGAGGTAGACCAAGCCAATCGAGAGCATGGTGCCGACGAACACCAATCCGAATTTCCAGCCATGATCGACGCCTTTGGAAAGCGTTCCTCCGTCGCCCAAAATTGCCGGAAAGAATCCGAGCACGAAACCGAGCATAAAAATCAGCAGGAGCGTGACGATGCCTCCCATGAAATTAACGCGAGTCACACCCTTCAACGGTGCGACTTGTTCCAAGGGAGGGCTCGATTCGGGCATTTCGGTCATTGCATTGGTCCAGTGGAAAGTGACTTCAACCATAAGAACGTAATCCAAGCCGGTTTCCCGACAACTCATTCTGGACGTTCGGCGAGGTACACTCGTCAAAATCCCGCCGAGTTTGCGATAACAAAAATCTCTTTCCAAAAAGTAAATAATGACACGAACGGCTATCATCTTAGTTCTTTGTTACACGGCAGGACATATCGTCCTCGGGGTGTGCAGCGGTACAGTTGCCACCTGTCATGCCGAGCAGTTTGTCTTATTCGACGCGACATTTGACTACACCAAATCCAACGCCGACAACTCGAAACCGAGCAAGTCTCACTACTACGTGAAGGGGGAAATGCTCAACGAGAAACGTCCAACCGATTGGACGTCGCCCATTGATTACCGCAACGGCACCGTTCACGTCCGACTGGAAGTATTGAACAAACCGCCTGGCGATGAACCGACCACTTGGAGCGTCTGCTACATCCCCAACAAGGGCCAAAGGAACGGCTACGGATGCATTGGCACTGACGTCTATCGATCGCCCGGTGTTTACGAAAAAGATATATCAATGACATCGTTCTGGGAAAACGACTCGATTGTCTGGACGAAAGGCGTTAAGCAGATGGACCTCGTCATCAAAGACAACAGTGGTGGTTCTGGCCACGCCCACAAACGTGCCGATCATGAAAAGTTTTTTCCCACGAGAGTACGCATGACTTTGATCCAGGTATCCGCCGGATCGACGTATGACGCTGGTCAATTCCCCGCGTCACCCACTCAGTGACACCACACTGATAAGTGGACATTCTGGTTGGCCACGTCTTAGCCGGTAACCTGCGGTGAGCCGACACGAGCAAGGGGGCCAGTGAGAATAGCTCTGCTGAAGGTACGACGTGTGCCATGGATCTGCTTTGGTTCACGACTGGTAGAATTCGTGTGCGATCTTGTACGTCTCGTTGCACAATGTCATTAGCGTCACAATCCGCATGCTGTTCCGACTACGGTTCTTCGAGTCGCCACTGAAGGATCGAGTTGCTCAGTTTGATTCGCCGGCGATCATTGGAGTTCGGTGACGACTACACCATCCGTGACGTTCCAGATCCGGATGACTCCACGTTCGCCGCCAGCGATCAGTTGCTTCCCGTTCGGTGTGACAGCGATCGCGTATTGAAAATCGTTGCCTGCGTTAACAATTCGAATGGTTGCTCCGTTGGTTGCGTTGAGCAGACGGATCTCGCCGCTGCCGCAAGCGGCGGCAAGTTGATCGGTCGCTTGGACAAACTTGACCGCCGTCGTCTCCTTTGCAAAGCCTTGAACGATTCGCAAGGTTTCTCCGGTTTCTGTGTTCCAAATCCTCACGGCTTGGTCCGCGCCTGACGACGCCAACACTTGACCATCGTCCTGCCACGCAACCGACATGACATGATGCGTGTGCCCTTCCAGTCGTCGTTGAACGGCGCCGCTGGCCAAATCCACCAAGCAAATGGTCTTGTCCGCAGAGGAAGATGCCAGTGTCTGTCCATCAGGTGAGAATTCGAGTCCAAGCACGGTATCGCTATGAAGCTCGCCCAGGTCACGAATCAACTCGCCATTCTCAACGTCAAAGATTTTCACTATCCCGGAACGACTTGGTTCACCAGTTCCCACTGCAATCGTCAAGCCGTCAGGTCGAAAATCAAGAGAAGTGACTCGATCCGCGATCGGCTGGGCGTCGTCGATTGCACCGATGGTACGGTCGAGTGTCCATTGTTCTTTCAATGGCCTGCATTCAATCATGCCCGATCGACCGAGCCGACAAAGTTTGTCACCGCAGAACGCTACTTCGTTTCCTGCACGTTTTGCTGCGGCGGCTGAAAACTGTCTTGAATTTGGCAAGAATGTGGTCACTGGTTGGCCGTCGTTGGCACGATAGACTGTCGACGAACCGTCGCGATGAATTGAAGCGATGCGAGTGGCGTCGGCGTTGAACGCCACGTCAACCACCTCTCGCCCCGCCGAAACTACACCCGATTGCGTATGTGATAGCTCTGCTTCCAAGCGTGTTAGACGACGTGTTTCTGCGTCGACGACCTTTTGATGTTGGGGTATCGCTGTGGAGGCTCGCAGTTGAACCGCCGTGGCCGCTTCCACAACCTTCTGCTGCTTTGCAAGTTCAGCGTCACTTGTTGCTTTTTCCATTTCCGCTTTGGTGACGTCAGCCTGCTGCGTCTCCAAGTCCTTGGTCGCTGCTTCAACAATCGCTTTCGCCTCTACAATGATCTTTTCAGCAGCAGCCAAGTCGGCATTGGCTTTCTCGATCACCATTTGAGTTGTCGCGACTAACTTGACCGCCTCGCCAAGCTTTGTTTCACTGGCGTTCTGGGTGGCAACCGCTTCATCGCGTGCCGTAACAATAGCGACCAGAGCTTCGTCCTCTTTCTTCAGCAGTTCTTGAAGTTCAGCCGTCTTGGTTGCCAGCTTGGCCAATCGCTTGGTTTGACGAGCAGAATCGCCAGATGCCTTGGCAATTCTCAGAGTATCGTCTTCATTGCCAATCGCTTTCGTGATCCGCTTTCCGTCGGCAATGTTCCAGATTTGCAGAGCAGCATCGCGGCTGCCGGTGACGAGGCGCGTCTCGTCGCTGGATACGGTCAAGGCGTCGGCAATCGAACCAACATCGAACGTGCGAATCACTTGGTTGCTCACTGCGTCGACCAACACAACGGCTTTTGATTCGCCGGCAATCGCAATCACCAGCTTCGGCTTGGAAAACAGCGCTATGGCCGTCGCGTCCACAATACCGCCGACCGATTGTTGCACCAATTGGATTGCGGCTGGTGTCGACTCCGAGCCTTCAACCAGTTCCCATAGTTGGACGGCTCGAGCCTGGTCGATTACTGCGATGTGAACACCATCGCTGCTTACGTTCAGTCGTGCGAACGACGATTCGAGGTCCAGCGATGCAATTTCATTGCCGTTGACGCTGTCATAGACGTTGATGCGTCCCGCATCGTTGGCAACGACAATGCGTTGTGTCGATCCCATCCATGCAAGGCCGACAATCGGCTCGGATTGTCCCTTGATCGTCGCCCGCCGCACGTTCGTCACCAAGTCCCAGATTTCGATGTCGCCAATTGCGTTCACGATCGCAACTGCCGAGCCATCGAAGTGTAATGACATCGCTTGGGCCGGCTTGATCCAAGGCAAGTTAGTCTCGTCCAGTGATTGATGCCTTCGTTTCCACAACCTAACCGTGCGGAATCCACCGGTGGCGATACGATGACCATCAGGTGAAAAGGCGAGCGATTGAACGACGTCCAGGTCGGCAATCTCGCCGCCATTGAGCGATGGATCTATCAGCGACCCAACTTCGGCGTGGTTGCTCAGGTCAACGACCGTCACACGATTGCCACGCGCGAACGCAAGTCGCTGTCCATCGGGTGAAACATCCAATGCGTAGGTGGTGCGAATCGACTCTGGCAGTGGCTGCCAAGTAATCGACTTGCTTACATTGCCATGGTTACCGGCAGCTCCTTGTTCGATCCAGAGTTGCCATATCGCAAGTTCTTCGGCGGTCAGAGGCCGGGCACCGACCTCATTGTCGGGTGGCGGCATCCATGGGTCTTCTTCGCCCGTTGCCCGCTTCAACAGCAAACTTGATTTCGCATCTTTGGCAATCACAGCCGGGCCACTGTCGCCGCCCTTCAAAATCGAAGTCAGTGATTCAAGCGCCAATCCACCTTCGGTAACGCCTTTGTGATGGCAGGCCAAGCAATTGCGCTTCAGGACCGGCAAAACCTCCGTGTCAAAGTCGACCGGTGTCGTCCGATCAAGTTTAGCAATGGCAAGTGGCAGTTCTGCGTTTGCGTTGAGTGACAACGCAAGCCAAGCCAATGCACCGAAAGCAACCGGTAAGCGAGAAGAATGAGCAGACATTGTGGCTCGTTCGTTTGAAATCGAGGTGGGACTGAGCGGGGCGGGATATCTACTTTACTAGAAGCCTGTGAAACAAATCAGGTTTGCGCGGCGAAAGAATGTGTTCTTGAAATGCCAGTCTGCTGAACTGCTCGCCCTACGCACAGTTTGACAGGGGTCTGATTTACCACTAAGGTACATATCGAGTCCTGTGGACTTCCTGCCCCCGACTATCGGGAACCCTCCTACCTTTGACGTTCGCAAATGCGATTCGACGCAACCTTTCGCGGTTTGTTTTGGATGTGCTGGTGCATTTTATGCACCCTCTCCATCGTCGTCTTGACGGACTTCACGTTCCTCATCGCGGCTGACACGATACTAGCAAACAGTTCGACGCCAAGGATCAGTTTTGCCAATGACGTGGTGCCAGTGTTGACCAAAGCGGGATGCAATACGGGCGTTTGCCATGCGAAAGCGGGCGGCGGACAAAATGGGTTTCAACTTTCGTTGTTGGGGTTCGAGCCGCAAGAAGATTACGACCATTTAGTACGTGAAGGCCGGGGTCGACGATTGAGTCTCGCTTCGCCTGACGAAAGCTTGTTGCTACTAAAAGCAACCGGCCAAGTACCACATGGAGGCGGCGTTCGGCTGGAGAACGACTCTGCAGGATATTCTCAGCTTCGCAAATGGATTGCCGCGGGCGCACACGATGTCAGTGACGATGCGCCGCAACTGTTATCAGTTACTGTCGAGCCACCGAGCAGTCTCTTGCAACAAAGTGCTACACAACCACTCAAGGCTGTTGCCCACTACTCCGACGGCACACAACGCGATGTAACGCATTTGGCGTTGTACGAAGCCAACGACCGCGCGATGATCGAGTGTTCTGAAGTGGGATTGGTGCAAGCTCTAAGAATTCCTGGCAAGGCGGCGGTGATGGTTCGCTATCAGGGTAAAGTCGCCGTGTACAGTGCTGCGATTCCGTTAGACGCTGCGGTTGCTAATGTGCCGGAGTCAAAGAATTTCATCGACGACTTTGTGTTTGGCAATCTAAAAACGCTGGGCATTCCGCCGTCGCCGCTATGCGATGACGCCACGTTTTTACGTCGCGTGACACTTGACATCGCAGGGCGACTGCCGACTGAAAGCGAAGCTCGCAAATTCATCGTGAACACCGATGCCAGCCGCCGAGATGTCGTGATTGATGAGCTTCTGAAAAGTCCAGACTATGCAGACTATTTTGCCAACAAGTGGACTTCGTTATTGAAGAACCGCCGGGACGAAGCCAGCGACATCACTTCCAACTTTGCATTTCATGCTTGGTTGCGAGACAGTCTGTTGGCGAATCGGCCATACGATCAACTGGTTCGTGAGCTTTTGGCAGCGACGGGAACGGTGATCGGTAATCCGCCCGTCGCGTGGTACAAGCGAGTCAAAGAACCAAAAACGCAGATTGAGGATGTAGCCCAGTTATTCCTCGGCGTAAGAATGCAGTGTGCCCAGTGCCACCATCATCCGTTTGAACGATGGAGCCAAGACGATTACTACGCGCTGGTCGCGTTCTTTAATCAAGTAGGGCGTAAGCCAACCGGCGTGCGAGACGAAGATCTGATCTTTCACAAACGAGGAATCGCAGGGGAGAAAAATCCCAAAACAGGTAAGACGCTTTCTCCCGCAGCGCTCGGTGACGACGTGGGCGACATTTCGGCCGGCGAAGACCCGCGGTTGCGACTGGCCGATTGGATGAGCTCGCCAAATAATCCATTCTTTGCCAAGGCACTCGTGAATCGATATTGGAAACACTTCTTCAATCGTGGACTGATCGAACCCGAAGACGACATCCGCGATACCAATCCGCCGACGAATCCTGAACTATTGGCTGCGCTCGAAAAGCGGTTTGTTGACGACGGCTTTGATCTCAAGGAACTCGTTCGCACGATCACAAGTTCCCATGCCTATCAACTCAGCTCCGTTCCAAACGATTTTAACCTAGCTGATCGCCAAAATTATTCGCGATTTTATCCCAAGCGATTGCAAGCCGAGGTGTTGCTCGATGCGATCGATCAATTGACGGGAGCGCGAACCGACTTTGCAAACCTGCCGGTTGGCACCAAAGCTGTTTCATTGCCCGACAACAGCTACAACAATGCGTCACCGTTTTTGAAGGTCTTCGGTCGTCCGGAGAGCACGAGTGTCTGCGAATGCGAACGCGTTCAGTCCGCCAGCCTTGCTCAAAGCTTGCACTTCATCAACGCCGCTGACATCAAATCTAAACTCGCTTTCAAAGACGGGCGTGCCGAGCGATTGGCCAACGCGGAGACACCTGCCATCGGCGATCAGGTTAATGAGTTGTATTTGGTGGCTTATTCGCGGCTGCCCAACCAAGAAGAACATCCGACAGCGATGGAGTATTTGAAGGAACCACGGCAAGGAACTGATGCGAATATGCTCAGCGCGGTCGATGCGACTCGCGAGAATTTGCAAGATCTGTTGTGGGCGCTGATGAATACGAAGGAATTCTTGTTTAACCATTGAGGACCGAACGAGCAATGAAAATTGAACAACCGTCCAAGCGGGGTCGGTCATATCAAACACTCGGATTTTCGATGTGTTTCGTCATGCTGCTCCTACGATTGACGAGCGACTCGACTTCGATGGCGCAATCGGTTTGCTTGCCGGCACCTCGCTTGCTCACCACCATGCCAATGGGCGGAAAAGCAGGGACCGAAATTGAACTTGCGATCACGGGTAACGCGATCGACGATGCGAGTGAACTCGTTTTCTCCAACCCGGGAATTGTTGCGCATGCTAAGCTCGATGACGCAGGGCATGCGATATCGAAACAGTATGTCGTGACGATCGCGGCGGATTGTCCAGTTGGACTACACGAAGCACGCGTGATGACGCCGATGGGGCTTTCATCAGCGCGAATCTTTTCCGTCGATACACTTGTCGAAGTGATTCAAACGGAACCATCGACCGCACCCGAGAAAGCGCTGCCGATATCGATCAATACGATTGTTAACGCCACGATGCCGGAGCGCGAGGTCAATCACTATCGCTTCGAAGCCAAGCAGGATCAGCGGCTGATCGTTGATTGTAACGCTCGCGGAATCGACTCCAAATTGAACGCCGTGGTGATCATCGCCGATGCCGCCGGTCGTGATGTATTGGTCGAGCGTCGCGGCGATCTGTTGGACTTCGTCGTGCCCGCTGATGGCCAGTATCTGATCAAAGTTCACGAGTTGACCTTCAAGGGTGGTCCCGAGTTTTTCTATCGATTGGCGTTACGAGAATTGCCAGTTGGCGAACAACCCTCAAGGATGGCAGTCACCGAAGCGGTTAACGCATTCTCTTGGCCTCCTGTCGGACTTGCGCCCCGGGCCACAGCCACGGAAATAGAACTGAACATGGAAGCGGAAGAGAGGGCTTCGGTACAGACCATCTCGTTGCCTTGCGATATCGCGGGGTCGTTCTATCCAGCCGCCGATGTGGACACGTTTGAATTCGTCGCCAAGAAAGGAGAAGAGTGGTGGGTGGAAGTTGCCTCAGAACGACTCGGCCTGCCAACGGATCCGTCGATCTTGATCCAACGAGCGATTGAGAAAGACGATTCGGCAGAAGCTGACAAATCCTGGGTCGACGTTGCAGAGCTAGCTGATATCCCTAGTCCGGTGAAGGTGTCGAGCAATGGTTACGCATACGATGGCCCGCCCTATAACGCGGGATCGGCGGACATACTTGGCAGAGTTGAAATCCCCGAAGATGGTTGCTATCGCTTGGAATTGTTGGATAACTTTGGCGGCACTCGCAACGATCCTCGCAATCGCTATCGCTTAGTGATTCGCCGCGCCGAGCCCGATTTTGCGTTGGTTGCCTGGGCACTCCACATGGAGCTCCGCAACGGCGACCGCAATGCGTTGTCGAAGCCGATTTCACTGCGTCCCGGTGCGACAATGGCCTTGGAAGTGGTCGCGTTTCGCCGTGATGGGTTCGATGGTGAGATCGCATTGTCGATGGACCACCTTCCCGATGGTGTTTCGGCTCAAGGATTGAAGATTCCCGCTGGCCAATCACGTGGCGTCATGCTTGTCACGGCAGATGAAATCTCGCCGGTGGGCCGTGTGAACGCGAGCTTTGTTGGACGAGCGGCAATCGATGGCAAGTCAGTTTCTCGCCCATGCCGCTTGGCATCGATGGCTTGGCCTGTACAAGATGCTTGGTCTGAAATTCCAAGTCCGCGGTTGTTGGTCGATGTCCCCGTTTCTGTTGGCAGCGCCGAAGTCGCACCGCTGACCATTCAACCTGCGAGTGAAGAACCGATCGAAGTCGTGGCAGGTGGATCGTTAACGATTCCGCTGATGCACCTGCGCCGCAGCGAGTTTTCGGGAGCGACGATGTCGATGAAAACCATGGGATACGGTTTTGAAAGCCATCCTGCGTTCGATCTGTCTCTGACCGCCGACCGTTCCGAGGCGACACTCGACTTAGCCAAGCTAAATACTGCGCCTGGCGATTACTGCATCGCGTTTTATGGAACCGCCGTGGCCAAGTATTCGCCGACTTCAATCGCCAAGACAGCGGTTTCTGGTGAGGCGCCCAATAATGTAGCCACGACTGATATTGTCGATATCATCGTATCGAAACCAATCGCGATTCGTGTCCTTGCCGGAGAGAAAAAATGAACCATCCATTCGGTTCGAATCGTCGAAGTTTTATGCGACTCGGAATCGCAGGTTTCACCACTCTCAGTTTGCCTGGCATGTTGAGACTTCGTGCGGCAAATCCAGCCACGACGAAACGAAAGACGGCGGTCATCATGGTATGGAAGCCGGGCGGTTGCTCGCACATCGATACCTATGATCCGAAACCTCATGCGGGAACCGAGTATCGCGGTCCGTTTGGCACCATTGCGACCAAAGTTCCCGGAATGCAGTTCACCGAGTTGTTGCCCAAACAAGCGAGCATTGCTGACAAGTTCACGGTGTTAAGAAGCATGCATCAAACTGCGGGCGGACATCCGGCTGGTTCGATGCAGTTGCTCTCTGGCGACCCAGATACTCGTGATAAACCGAAGCCACGGCTACCCGATTGGATGTCGGTTACGAACTACCTGCGGTCACAACAGGAACCCACCACAACCAATCCCTTGCCGCGGTATGTCGGCGTGAACATGTCGTCGGAGTACATCGGTGCTGCCTACATCGGAGAAGCTTACTCGCCGTTTTCGGTTTCAGGCGATCCTAGTTCGCCTGACTTCAATGTCCCGAACATCGGGCTCGCCGACTCACGAGAAATCGCTCGCATGGGGCGACGAATCGGATTGCGTCAAAAGCTCGATACGCTCACCCGCGCCTTTGACCAACTTGGTGAGCTAGGTGCCCTCGATGAATTTGAAGCGCAGGCGATGACGTTATTGACGAACCCAGAAACCAAGCGGGCGTTCGACTTGAGTTTGGAAGACGATGCAACCCGCGATCGTTACGGACGTAACACTTGGGGCCAACAGTTGCTACTTGCACGCCGCTTGGTCGAAGCCGGCGTGGAGGTGCTAACCAGCAGCCTGCGAGGACCACTTTGTGGTCGGGTGCAAAACTGGGACGACCACGCGGTCAACCATCACGTTTTTGACGCGCTGCGATTTCGAGCTGCCGCCTACGATCAAGCCGTATCGGCATTGATCGAAGATATTTATGAGCGAGGTTTGGATGATCGAGTGATGGTCGTGGTGACCGGTGAATTCGGACGAACTCCGAAGATCGAATACCAACCGAGCACGGGTGTTGGCAGCGCCAGCGCCCCGGCTGGAACGAAACAACCCGGACGCGATCATTGGCCGCGAGCATTCTCGAATATCTGGGCCGGCGGTGGAATTCAGACAGGACAATGTATCGGGGCGACGGACAAACGCGGCGAAGACGTGATCGAACGCCACTGTGGTCCAGGAGATTTTTTGGCAACGATTTACCATCACTTAGGGATTGATTCTTCGAATGTGTTTATCAAGGACTTCAACGGCCGCCCAACTCCAATTGTCGATCACGGTAAACCGATTCCGGAGCTGATTCGCGCGTAGGGAGTTGTCTTCAAATGGATGGCCGCTTCATCGCTTTTGTGCCTTTACAAATTCTGACCACAACTCGTCGGGTGCTGCGCCGAGCATATCGTTCCAAATGGATTGGTCGTACTTGCCTTGCCGCATGGCTGAATTGATCTTGGTGACAAACAAAGGATCTTCGGTGTCGACGAGGTAATTCAAAAATGCGCCAGTTGTTTGGTAGCTGTCGTCGTAATTTGAGCGATCCAGATTAATTGTTCGTCGCTTGGTCACCGGTTCGTAGAGATACCAACGAACGTAATCCGCGACTCCTTCGACCAACCATCCCGGATTGGGTTTCTGGTCTCGTCGAGGACGATACTGCTGGACGATGTGCGTCATTTCGTGAACGATCGATCCCGCCGCTTCGCCTGCTAGATTTTTCAGAAACCAATTCCCTGCGCAATGGATGTTTCGACCATCGGCGTACGCGACACCTTGCATGTCACGGTGAAAGTAGATCGTGAACTGCTTCGGGGCGATGAAGCCATCACTGGGAAACAGCTCAACGATCTTTGGATACCACTTCTCGCAGACGGGCTTCAAAGTCTCGTTCACCCAGTCTTGGATTTCAGGAAGCTCCGTCATGTCGAAGGTGATTTCGTAATCCGCACCGATGGTGAGTTTTTCGATGACCTCAGCGATCTCGGGAGCTGAATGTTCATCGCCATCGATGACTTCGATTTCAGAGAAGAAGGTTTGCGAGAATCGGCGTTTTGTCGCCGTGGTTTCGACGGAAAATAGCAGGTAGCGATAGCGACCCAGATCGGCTCCGTCAGAATCCTGAACCGATACGCCGTATTGGCCTCCGCGCGGCGTTCCATTTTCCCTTGTGTCGACATCCGCCAGATGAATCCAGATGGAATCAGCGGACGCGGGGTTAAAGTTTTCGAGATCGCCGATGACAGACGTATCGGGCGCCGCGTAGAGGTGATAGACCTGGGACCCACGGACGTCGGGGTGCCAAGAAAACGTGTTGATCTGTTGCAGATCTCGAGCTTCGCCGAGGTCGAACAACAACCGCCCGCCTCGATCACCGGAGAAGAAGAAATTGTTCGCGGGGTCGTCCTCGTTTCGCGGCAGTCGGCCATCTGTCAGGCAAGCGACTGAACCGCCTTTTGGATCTCGTATGCCAAGAGCGACTTTCACCTTCGCTAAGCCCCCGACGTCGGTCACGGTGGGCGACATAATGCCTTTGAAGCGAAATTCGGGTGTCGCCGACTCTGCTCGATTCACCTCGGTAATGACGCGAACTTCGGCCATCGCCTGTGCGACAGGAATCATCAAAAGGAGAAACAGAACATAACGCTGATTCATGAGTTGCCTGTAACGTAAGAGCAAACGAAGTTTTCGGACGAATGCTGTTCCTATCGGACCAAAATTGCCAAAAACCGGATCAGTCCCACGTCAGGGATTCGGGCAACGAATTGAAGTTACGCGGTTCGCCGCCGGTCACGACCAACATGTCCTCGATGCGGACGCCGCCGTCGGTTCGTCCGTAGAGGCCTGGCTCGATCGTGAACACTTCACCTTCCAGCAATTCCCCGCCACCACGATCCAGCAAGATTGGTTCGTGCAGGTCGAGCCCGATACCGTGACCGGTTCCGTGTTGAATGCTGGGCACGTCCGTGATGGTGCCACGCGAAACCGGATAGCCGCGATTGATGAGCACATGTTCGGAAGCATGATGAACGGCATTGGCGGTGTTGCCGACGCGCAGCATCGCGGTTGCCGCCGCTTTGGCTTCGACGACGGCTGCGTGCATCGCTTTGACCGCATCGGAGACAACACCGTGGACGACGGTTCGCGTGCAATCGCCCCAATAGCGAGTTCGTTCGTTGCGTGGGAACAGATCGACCACGACGGGACGGCCGGTATAAAGCGGACCATCGCCGCTGTGGTGACAATCGGCGACCTGAGGCGCGGTCGCGATGATCGCGCCGTGCGTCATGCTATAACCTTGCTTCAGGAACTCGATCGCAACCATCGACCGCAATCGTTCGCTCGTTAGCGGTTCGTTCTCGTGCACAAGTATTCCGTTGTCCCCGACTTGGCAACGAGCGACGGTTTGACACGCGAACTTCATCACCTGTTCGGTCGTCGCTTGGGCATCGGCCAACGACTCAATCTCGGCGCGAGTCTTACTGCGACGTTCGATCACGCCGAGCTGATCGTCAAAGTTGACGAGGATCTCAGCTTGCTGAAGATGCCAAGCAAAAATGTAGGGCAGCGAACGATCCACCGTGACTTCTTCAACTCGCGCGGCCCGAAGGATCTGTGCCGCAGCTTCGGCGGTTGCCGTTTCACGGTCGGCGCTCAATCCATTGGGCGGTGCGTGCTCCGACGGACAAGTCACTTCATCGACGTGGCCGGCACCGCGAACGCGATCCATCTCAAGATCTCGCACCAAACCGATTCGTCGCGAATCCAGTTCGATCCACGCCGCGGGATCGCCCAGCGGAACGCCGAGCCGCTTGAACAGCGACGCATTTTTCTCGGGATATCCCGCCATGATTCGCGCAGAGTGTATTTTCATGAAGTCGATCGTGGTGTGTGCAGAAGTCTTGGCCGGTAACCAGATCGCTTTTATACACGATCGGCGGCCCATGCCAGCCGCGACGTAGCGGGCCGCGTGCGTTAAACTATGATTCACAATTGCTTACTTGCACGACCGTTCGGGAACTTGACTTCGATGTTGACCGTAAAATGTCCTCAGTGTTCGACGATGTTGAAGTTGGCGTCCGCGCCGCCGAGTGGCCGGGTGAAGTGCCCCAAGTGCGCGGCAGTCGTCTCGGTGGATACGGTCGGAGCGGCGACGAAAACACCGGCAGCACGCCCGCAAGCGGGACGTCCGGCAGCGGCTGGCAGGCCGGTCGCGTCGTCAGCTTCCGCAGATCCCGACGATGACAATTTCGACTTCGCACGGATCAGTTTTCCGACGGCGAGTCCGGTCTCGGCGGTGAGTCATTTTCCCTTGTCGGGCCAGAAGAGCGTCTTTCAGGGTCCGATACCCGGCGACCCGCTGGAACTGGCGGCTGCGTCTGCAGGCGGATCCGTCGGTGGTGGTCATGGCGGCGGTGGTCATGGCGGCGGTCACGGGGCGGGTTCCGGTGCCGTGCCGGTGTCTGCGAAGCCGAAGAAGCCGGGCATGAGCACCGCGGCGATGATTCGGATGTTTGTCGGGCTCGCGCTGCTGATCGTTTGCGCGATTATCGGCGGAGTCGTTTGGAAACAGCGGCTCAATCGCGAAGCGGCGGGCCCCGATGCGCTTGCGGCGCTGCAAACCAATACACCGGAGGGTTACCGCGCCGTGGGCATTCAAGGAGCTGTCGTGCTGATGCCGAAGGGCCCTGACTACGACAACTTGCCCAGCGTGATCGAATGCATGGCAGTGAGAACCGAAGCGAGCGAGTCGGTTTACTTTATGGGCGCGATGGACGGCGGCTCGCGACCTCTCGACAAAGACCAAATGCGTAAGAAAGCAGAGCGACAGCTTGGTGGAGAGATTCTCGGTGGCCAAGAAATGGAGCGCAACGGTTACAAAGGGATCAAGGGAGTTCTCGACGGCAGCATCTTCTTGCCGCGGATGATGGTCGAAGTCTTTTTCGTCGACGAACGATTCTGTATTCTCGGGTGCGCGCCAAAGAGTTTTGGGGCTGATCCGAGCGTGACGGTCGATCGCAAACTCGAAACCGAAGAGCAAGAGATCTTCTACGGTTCGTTCAAGGTTGGTCCCAAACCGGGCGGTTGGTGGTAACGGAACTCCGTTGCCTTGTAGCAGGCACACTCCGTGTGCCGTCCGCATAACCAGCGTTTGTATGGCAACGGCACTTGGAAAGTGCCTGCTACTTTGAAACACTGCGGCGATTGATCAGGTCTTGCATCTTTGCGGTGTGATAGCGATGCGTTCGCAAGACGTCCAATCCGGCCAGTCCGACGACGGTCGCCAGCGCAAGCGTCACGCATAACCAGGCGGCGATCCAAATTGGACCACCGCCAGCGATTGCGGCGACCAAAATCAGCAGACCGCAAATGCCAATGATCAGGTTTGTGCGTCGGCGCGACCTTCCACGTTGGCGAAAATATCGCTGGTCCAGCTCCGTCTCCGATAACTCGCCATCGCCCCAGCCATTGGACTCGCTCCATTGCAGCCACGCCGCGAAGGCGATCAACGTGACGGCCAAGATCATCGAGCCGGCGAACATGGGCATCTCCATTCGGGTCGTCAAAAGCACGGACGCCATTTTGACATCGCGTCGATGACGTGAAAAGACGGGCGAGCGAGCAAAACGTCCCGGGTAGCGGTTGTGCTGCTTGAATCGATTGTGCGGCATGTTGCCAGACCGCATCATCTGTTCTCGACCGATTTCTTAATCTCAAGCGAACGCTCGGGACCGAAACGGTTCGTCATTTTCTCTCTCCTAGTCCGCGCAACTGACAAGCGTGTTGTAGGTTTCCAGCGACGGCAGATCCGTTCCGACCGCCAACTTCCAAAGAATCGAGCGAAATCAGATGATTCAATTGACGACAAAACGACGCAAGGCATTGGTCGACCCTGAAGTCCAGGGCGGCGTACTCCGCAAAATTGCGTTTCACTGGTTCGTGTTTTTCGTCTGCAATGCGTTGGCGCTGACGATCTGGATTCGACTGTTCGAGCAACCCGATGTTTCTTGGGGCCAAACCTTTGGCGATACCGTGCGTCGGTTCATGCCGTTCTTCATCATCACCTTGGCGCTGATTCCCGCGTTCGTCTGGGACACGCTGAAACTTACCAACCGTTTCGCCGGACCGATCCTGCGTCTGCGTGGCGCGTTGGCGGACGCGAGCGAAGGTCGCGCGGTCGAGCCGCTGCACTTCCGCACCAACGACTTCTGGCGCGAAATCGCCAAGAATTTCAACACGTTGATGGAACGCAGCAACGTGCCGATTGCCCCGAGTGACGAGAGTGGAAACGAATCGACGTCGGCGTAGCTGACGCAGTCATCGTTGCCGCCACTATCCTTGTCCTCATGCCGAACCAAGTCATGCAATCTGATCCCTCCAAAGAATCGTTCCGCCGCCGCGTCAAACGCAATCGACGTGGTGTTGCGGCTGTCGAGTTTGCAGTTTGTCTGCCAATGTTAGTGTTGTTGGTGTTCGGATCGATCGAAGCGTCGAGTTTCATCTTCTTGAAACAGTCGCTCAATGTGGCCGCTTACGAAGGCATTCGCGAAGCGATCCGAAACGGCAGCAGTAACGCCACCGGCAGCAATCGATCCGTCAACATCCTGCGAGCGCGTAACGTCAACGACTTCATCGTCACATTCCCCAACGGCGAATCATCGGCGGCGGATCGCGGCGATGAGATCGTGATCGAGGTAAGTGCGCCAACGTCCACCAACAGCCCGCTTGCCGGACAATACTTAACCAACCGAGTTTTAACGGCCCGCGTCGTGATGCTGAAAGAGTAACCAATGATGAGGAACAAGAACATTCAGACTGCACGCCAACCATCCGCGAGAAACGCTGGCAAGAATCGCCGCGGTGCGATGTTGGTAATGATCGTCGTGATGATGATCGGCTTCATGGTCGCGGTCGCCTTCTCCGTCGACATCGCCTACATGCACTTGTCGCGGACTGAATTGCGAACGGCAACCGATGCGGCTTCCAAGGCTGCGGCTGCCAAGCTTGCCGAGTCGCTCAGTGTTACCGACGCCATTGCCGAAGGCCAACGAATTGCCGCGTCGAACACCGTCAGCGGCCAACCGCTCTTGCTGGCGGGCGAAGACTTTCGCTTCGGTCGCAGTTCGGAATTAGTTTCTGGTAAGTTCGAGTTTCGTGAAGGTGTGAGCCCACAGAACAGCGTCGCCGTCAACGGTCGTCGCACGTTGGGTTCACGATCGGGCCCCGTTCCGTTGTTCTTCGGAAACATTTTCGGCGTCGACTTCTTTGAACCGCAAACGTCCGCCACTGCGACCTACATTCAGCGCGACATCGTGTTGGTGGTTGACCGCAGCGGATCGATGGCCGGCCAAAAGTTCAACGACTTGGTTACCGCGATTGACACCTTCGTTACGACGCTCGATTCGACGCCGGTCGATGAGCAAGTCGGGTTGGCGTCCTACAACGATTTCGCGACCGAAGACGTGCAACTCACCAGCGACCTGACTCGCATCAGCAGCGGGATTCGCGCGCTCAATGTCGATGGCTTCACCAGCATTTCGCGAGGCATGCAGGCCGGCAAGAACGTGATGGACGGTGGTCGCGACGCCAACTTCGTCGAACGAACATTGATCGTGATGACGGACGGACTTCACAACCGTGGACCCGAACCGCGAACCGTCGCAACGGCGTTGGCAGCGGATCAGGTCACCATTCACACGATCACCTTCGGCTTCGACGCCGACAAACCGCGGATGCAGGAAGTCGCGACGATCGGCGGCGGACGCCACTTCCATGCCGACAACGGCTTGGAACTGATCGAAGTCTATCGCGAGATCGCGTTAACACTCAGCACCATCATGACTGAGTAAGCAAAGAGCGGAAAAAGTGACTGACCCCATTTGCCGAGAACCGGCCCTTCGGGTGCTTCGCACAAATGGCGTCAGACACTTATTTTCCGCTCGATCCTATATCCAATCACGAGTCACACCACCGGACAACGGCGATGAAACGAATCCATCAATCCAAGCAAAGATCGGGCACCACCGCGGTCGAGTTCGCGCTCGTCGCGCCGCTGCTGTTCTTGTTCTTCTTTGCGGCGCTCGAATTTGTGCGCGTCTCCATGATTCGCCACACCGCGGATAATGCGGTCTACGAAGGTTGTCGTCGGGGTATCATCCCCGGTGCGACACGGGCCGAAGTCGAAAGCGAAGCGATGCGGATCATCAACACGATCGGCGTCACGAACGTCGGATTGACGGTGACACCAGGAACGATCGACAAACGAACAGACGAGATCACTGTGAGGATGCGGATTCCGCTCGAAGCGAACAGTTATGTTCCGAGTCGCTTCTTTGCGGGTCAATCGATCGTCCGCGAACTGACGCTCCGTCGCGAAGGCAACCGATAGAAGTATGGCCATGCAGAGCGAAGCGATGCATGGCATTTTGCTACAGCGTCTTTCCGCCTAGGCAGCGAAGTTCGTCGTCGACGCGGATGAGCAACCTGCCGTCCGCGTATGCCGGCGTCGCTCCGACAGGACCGCCGAGATCAACTTCGCCGAGCTTCTTGAACTCGTCGCTGGCCTCGATCGTTGTCGCTTTGCCATCCAAGCTGACCACCAACATCGTGTCGCCGACGATGATCGGCGAAGCACCAAAGTTGCCTCCGATGCGTTTGAACCACAACACATCGCCTGTTTGTACGTCAGCGCACTGGGCGATCCCTCGGTCGTCGATCATGAACAAGCGGCCATCCTTGAGCACCGGTGTCGGCACGTACGGCGCGTTGCGTTGGATTCGATAGAGTTCTTGGGGTTCGCCGCCGGCGTCCGCGGGCATGCGGATCGCCACGAGTTGATTGCCGCCACCTCCACCGCTGCCGCTGGTGCCGATCGCGATGTCACCGGCAACGATGGGGGTGCTGCAACAGCGTTCGTCGAAAACTTTCATCGACCACATCATCTTGCCGCTCGTGGGATCAAGTCCGAACAGCCCGTTGCCCGTGTTCGCGCCGACGATGTGCTGGATCTTTCCGCTCACATCGCGTGAAATCGCTGGAACGCCGTAGCAAGAACGCGTGGTGTTCAAGGCTGATTCCCAAATCGTTTCGCCGGACGTGCGATCAACTGCGATCATGCGACTTTGTCCGGGTTTCTGACCCGGTTGCAATTGCTCGGCCTGCTGCGAGTTCATCAACACGACCATGTCACCGATGATGGTCGGCGAAGTACCGAAACCGTGTTGAGATTGCCATGATCCGAAATCTCGCGACCAAATTTCCGCGCCCTCATGATTGAAACACTTCAGCATCGTGTGATCGGGATCCGACCAAGCAGCGAAGACGTAATTGTCGTCGGCGACGGGAGTGCTCGATGCCAACGTGTTTCGTTGGTGCAGGTGATGCGGCGTCTGATCGAACGATTTCGACCACAGCAACTTGCCGGTCGCAACGTCGAGAGACTCGACGGCGATCTCTCCTTTCTGTGGATAAGAAACCAACAGGAATACTTGGTCATCGGCGATGATGGGCGACGAGATATCGCGTGATCCGAGTTTGCGGGTCCAGGTGTAATCGGACTCTTTCCACGTCGCGGGTAACTGGCCCTCAGCCACATATCCTTGACCTGATTCGCCGTGAAAACGCGACCACTGCGACTCTGCTGCGGCGGGCGAACAAGGGATCAGCGAAACGATGATGGCAAGTTGAAAGGCGGCGATTGCGTGTTGGAGTGGGCGCATGGCGGGATCAGGGTTGAGGGATCGATCGTAACGGTCGTTCGGATTGAAGGATCCGCGTGATATCGGCGGAGTGGTCATTGTAATGAGATTCTTGGCTTCGCACCGCGCGGTAGCACGCCTGCGCCCTAGGTTTTCCAGTCGGCGTGTTGTTCCGGAGGGGCAGTGCGGAGCCAACACACCGATTTTTCGATCTCTTCACCCGCTTCCTGACGCGACACCATTCTCATGTTCACCATTGATACGACCGACGACCTGACCGGATTGCTTCGCGATTCGTCCAACTGGAATCGATTGGCGTGCGGAGTTCCGTTCCGCGAGACGTCGTGGCTGGGAATTTGGTGGAATCGCTTCGGCAGTGGTAAACGAGCCCAAGTTTTGACGGCCCGCGATTCGAGCGGCGCGTTGCAGGGAATCCTGCCCCTTTACCGCAGCGACGCAGGCGTGCTGTCGATGATCGGCGATGGTGATGCTTGCACCGATCACGTATCCATTCTGGCTGGTCCTGCTGATGCAGCCGCCGTCGCTCGCGCCATGGCAAGTCATTTGACGCTGAACGCAAGCGACCCGTTGTTCGGCTGGGAAGCGATCGACATCGATGGTGTCGTCGAAGGTGACAACGCGATGACTGAATTCATGGCCGGTCTCAAACAAGGCGGCGCGACGTTGCACGCTCAAAGTCGCATGAGTGTTTGGTACCGACCAGCCGACGAGAACTGGAACGAACATCTCAAACGACACGGCAAGACTCAGCGTCGACAAATGCGTCGCTGGTCCGAGTCTCTGCAAACATTCGAGAAGGTTGTCGCGGAGACTCCGGCGCAAGTCGACGAGATGATGCGAGTATTGATCGATATGCACCAACGCCGCTGGAACGCATCGGGCGAAAACGGTACTTACACCAGCAACGCGTTCTGTTCGTTCATCGTTGAAAGTGCTAAAGACTTTCTCAGCCGCGGACAACTCTATTTGGCAGTGCTCAAGCACGAATCGATTCCGATCGCCGGTGAGCTGAAGATCGTCGGCGGTAACGGGGTTCTGTATAGCTACAGTTCTGGTTACGATATCGACTACGCGGACTTCGAGCCGGGTCGTTTGATGTGCATCGATGGCATCGAAGAGATGTATCGTCGTGGTTACTACGGAATGGATTTCATGCGCGGCGACGAAACGTACAAGTCACGCTTTGCCACGGAGTCGCGTCGACTGTTCCGAGTCCGGGTGGCGGCGCCGACGCTGATTCCACGATTGCGGCATGCTGCATGGTGTACCGGATTCGAGATCAAGCAGTGGATGCGTCGCAAGAGCGGTCGTCCGATGATTGCCGTGCTGGATCCGACGGCACCATGCCCGATTCCAGTCGGCAATGCGATCTTGCCAGAGTAGAACGATTGGGGACAATCGTTCTACTCTGAATCGTTCTACTCTGAATTTCTGCCCCGTGACAAAAGGTGGTCGTTCGACTTAGGATGCTGAATTGTTCCGTTCTTCGGTCAATTCACGGATTTTCGACGATGAGCATCGCTTCGCCTTCCCGCGCCACTTCCATCACTCACCTTGGCGATGCGGACGCAAAGAGCGTCCTCGACTTTGCCGACGGCTTCATTCGACGCCACATCGGACCATCGGACGACGAAGTATCCGCGATGTTGGCGACGCTCGGTTTCGCCACTCTGGACGCGTTGACTGACGCGACCGTGCCCGCCGAGATCCGGTTGGACCACGATTTGGACATTCCCGCGCCGCGCGGCGAGCGCGAGTTTTTGGCGGCTCTGAAAACGATCGCGGGCAAGAACAAGGTCTATCGAAGCTGCATCGGGATGGGCTACACCGGCACAGTGACTCCACCGGTGATTTTGCGAAACGTACTCGAGAATCCAGGTTGGTACACGCAGTACACTCCTTATCAAGCCGAGATCGCGCAGGGCCGTTTGGAAGCGCTGTTGAACTTTCAAACGATGATCGCCGACTTAACGGGCCTGCCGCTCGCGGGCGCCAGTTTGCTAGACGAAGCGACGGCCGCGGCCGAAGCGATGGGGATGTGCATTTCAATCCACAACAACAGAAAGACCGGGTTTTGGGCCAGCGATGACTGTCACCCGCAGACCTTGGCGCTGTTGGAAACACGTGCTCAAGGATTGGGCATCGACTTGAAGGTCGGTCCAGTCGACGAGATCGACTTCAATCACGGTGAAGGTGGATTGTGCGGACTGCTGGTGCAGTATCCGACGACGGATGGACGGATCAACGATTATCGATCGCTGACCGAACAAGCGCAAGCGGCGGATTGTCTCGTCGTCGCTGCCGCGGACCTGTTGTCGCTGACAATTCTGGAACCACCAGGCAACTGGGGCGCCGATGTTTGCGTTGGTAGCGCTCAGCGATTCGGCGTTCCGATGGGTTTGGGCGGACCTCACGCCGCGTTCATTTCGACTCACGAAAAACATGCTCGTAAGTTGCCCGGTCGCCTGATCGGCGTCTCGAAAGATTCGCACGGCAATCGCGCTTTGCGAATGGCGATTCAAACTCGTGAACAACACATTCGCCGCGACAAGGCGACGAGTAATATCTGCACGGCCCAGGCGCTGCTTGCGATCATCAGTTCATTTTACGGCGTCTATCACGGCCCGGATGGACTCAAGCGAATCTCGCGGCGAACGCAAGCTTACACGTGTGGATTAGCCAAGGGACTCAGCCGACTTGGTCACTCGATCCTCGGCGACGGACCCATCTTCGATACGATCCGGATCAGCTTGGGGAAGGGTCGCTCACATGCGGCGAGGCAAGTCGCCGATGCGGCGCGCGAACGTCAGATCAATCTGCGCGAGTACGAGGACGGCTCGTTGGGCGTGACGTTGGATGAAACCGCCGATCGCGCGATCGTTGCCGATTTGCTCGCCGCGTTCAACTTTGGTCACTACACCGGCTTCGACGTCGATGCGCTAGTTGCTGAAGCGTCTGATGAAGGCATGATGGAATTAGGATCGCTCGGTCGCACGTCTGACTTCATGACTCACGAAGTGTTCCATAATCACCGCAGCGAAACGAAGATGCTGCGGTACATCTTCAAGCTGATGAGTCGCGACCTTTCCCTTGCGCATTCGATGATCGCGTTGGGCTCATGCACGATGAAGCTCAATGCGACGAGCGAAATGATTCCGGTGACTTGGCCGGAGTTCGCCGACATTCACCCGTTCGCGCCCGATACCCAGTGGCGCGGATACACGCAAATGTTTCGCGAACTCGAGCGTTGGCTTTGCGAAGTCACGGGCTTTGCCGCGGTCAGCCTACAACCCAACGCCGGTGCGCAGGGTGAATACGCGGGTCTGTTGGTCATCCGCGCCTACCACGAACACGCGGCTGCGAAGGCGGGACAGAAGAATGTTCGCGATGTTTGCTTGATCCCGACATCGGCGCACGGCACCAATCCGGCGTCCGCTGTGATGGCCGGTATGAAGGTTGTGCCAATCAAGTGCAATGAGCGCGGCGACATTGATGTTGAAGACTTGCGCGCGAAAGCGATTGAGCATCGTGACCACTTGTCGGCGCTGATGATCACGTATCCGTCGACTCACGGTGTGTTCGAGTCGACGATCCGCGAAGTATGTGACGTGATTCACGAAAACGGAGGACAAGTTTACATGGACGGCGCGAACATGAACGCGCAAGTCGGTTTGACGAGCCCCGGTAAGTGCGGCGCGGATGTGTGCCACCTTAACTTGCACAAGACATTCTGCATCCCGCATGGCGGCGGAGGTCCTGGCATGGGACCGATCGGCGTCGCATCGCAACTCGAACCTTTCTTGCCCGGTCACCCCGTGCAAAGGCCCGATACGGCGGGCGAGTTTGCGATTGGTCCGGTATCGGCGGCACCCTACGGCAGCTCCAGCATCCTGACGATCAGCTACGTCTACATCGCGATGATGGGATCGGCCGGATTGAAGAAGGCGACACAGGTGGCGATTCTCAATGCAAACTACATGGCCGAACGACTGCGCGGTTCGTTCGACGTGCTGTACACCGATGCGAATGGCCGGGTTGCGCATGAGTTCATCATCGATTGCCGCGACTTTGAAAAGTCGGCGGGCATCAAGATCGAAGACATTGCAAAACGATTGATGGATTACGGGTTCCATGGACCGACGATGTCGTGGCCGGTGCCGGGTACGTTGATGATCGAGCCGACCGAGAGCGAATCAAAGATGGAGCTCGATCGATTCTGCGACGCGATGGTCGCGATCCGAGCGGAAATTGATGCGGTTGAGAAGGGATTGCTCGATCGCGAGGACAACCCGCTGAAACATTCGCCACACACGATGGGCGCCGTCACCGACGACCACTGGAATCACGCTTACACGCGCGAGCAAGCGGCTTGGCCGATGCCTTGGCTTCGCGACGCAAAGTTCTGGCCCACCGTTGGTCGAATCGACAACGCCTACGGCGATCGCAATTTGGTCTGCTCGTGCGCGCCGATGGAAGATTTTCAGTAGGAGCGAGAGCGTGTTCACTGAAGAACGACACTTATTTTCGAGTATTGGGATTCGCCAGAATTCCGTCAGGAGTTGCTCGACAACGTGTGCAAGCTGACCAGGTATTGGCCTCCGGTGGATGCGATTTCGGTGCGCACCTCCAAGTCGGGAGACAGACGCGAGAGTCGATCAATCAGCCAGGTGGAAACGGCGTCGGCGTCTGCACGCGTCGGACAACGAGCCATTGCTTCGCGGCCACCCTTTCGCTCCAGTCGATCGGCGGCGGCGATGATCGGCGCGGGGTCAACGACGATCAGGTGATCCGGCCAAGGCACCACCGGATCATTCGCGCCCTTGCCCGTGTTGCAGCTCTTGTGTGCCAAACGCTCGGGCGGCAAGCTTCCCTTGTCCTGTTTCCTTTTCTTCGCCCGTCCTTTGGAAATGCGGGTGTCTAAAGTGGGTGCGCGAGGATCGTTGGGCGACATGTCGCGGTCGACCGGTTCGTCGCAAAGCCAGCACCGCCAACCGTCGGCCTCGCCCACATCGTGAAGTTGTCCCATCCGTTTTCATTCCTGGATTCGTTGAAGGATGCCTGGGTGACAGAGGAATGCCCGTTCGCTGGGCCGATCGAGAGCCTGGGCCGATCGAGAGCCTCCGTGCGAGAATTGCGGTGGCATGCTACGTTACTTCTCGGACGCCGTGTTGCTCGAATGGGGGTCGTGCGGAAAATATGTGACTTACCCCGGTTTTGCGAAGCATCCGAAGGGCCGGTTACCAGCAAATGGGGTCAGTAACTTTTTTCAGCTCCTTGCTAACCCGGTTTTTCACCCATCCTTTCCTGCGGAAGCTTCCATGCTTTCCGAATCGGTAGCATCTTGAAAGTTCCTGAGCGTATCCAACCACTGATCGAAGACGGACTGGTCGACAAAGTCTTGGGCTCATTGATGAGCGGCAAAGAGGCCCAGGTCTTTCTGGTACGTTGCGGCGACGAGACGCGATGTGCCAAGGTTTACAAGGATGTTGCGAAACGCAGTTTCAAGAACGCGGTGCAATACCAAGAAGGCCGCACAATCCGGAACAGCCGCCGACAAAGGGCGATCGACAAGCGTTCTAAATTTGGCCGCGATCAACAAGAAGTCGTTTGGCAACGAGCCGAAGTGGACGCACTGATCAAACTCGCCGATGCGGGTGTCCGAGTCCCCAAGGCATACGGCTTGTTCGATGGCGTGCTATTGATGGAGCTGATCACCGATGGGGACGGGGGAGTGGCACCGCGACTGAACGACATCACGATGTCGTCCGAACAGGCCGTTAAAGATCACGCGACAGTCATGACTTATGTGTTGCGAATGCTGTGTGCCGGTTTAGTTCACGGCGATCTTTCGGAATTCAATGTCCTGCAAGATGAGTCGGGACCTGTCATCATCGACTTTCCACAAGTCGTCAACGCATCAGGCAACAACAATGCGAAGACCATGTTGCAGCGCGACGTTCGCAACATCACGCAGTACTACTCGCAGTTCGCTCCTGAGCTAGCGGAAACTCACTATGCCGAAGAAATGTGGGAACTGCATGAAAAGAGTGAACTGGACCCCGACATGAAACTGACCGGCAAATTCAAATTTTCAACCAAGGCAGCCGACGTCGATTCGGTGCTCGATATGATCGACTTCGCGTACGAAGAAGAACTTGCACGACAAGACCGATTGAGAAACGGCTGAGCGACATGCGATGAGGCGACAGTTCGTCCTGATCTATCAAAAGCGTTCGACAATCGCGAAACGAAAAGGCAAGCTGAACTCGGTGCCACAACTGACCCACTCAATTCCCCGAAGAACCTAGTCTCGCCAAGTTTCGTCCACAATCGCGGCATACGCGGGCTTGGGTTGATTGTTGGCGTCAAAGATCAACGGGTGCTGACCGAAACGCCAGGTGCGGCGATCGTTCAGACCCCAGAAAGTGACGCGTTCAATCACGTCTTTGTGTTTACTGAAGATTGCGAACAGCTTTGAATAGGCTTCGGCCTGAGCGTTGAGATCTTCGACCGAGGGCGGTTCGCTGCTGCCAAAGCGTCTTCGTCCGAATCCGCCACCGAATTGGCCACCGGAGGCTCCGCGAATCGTGACGTCAAGTTCTGTGATGCTGACCTTTAGCCCCAACGAAGCATAATCCGAAATCGCCTTGTCAATGTCGTCATAGGGTACGCTACCCGTGCGCCAATGACCTTGAATTCCAACCGCGTGAATCGGCGCGCCGTCTTTGAGTAATCGTTTCAGCAGAACCATCGAGCTGTCATGCTTTGGCCCCGACTCGATGTTGTAGTCGTTGTAATACAGGAGCGCGTCGGGGTCGGCCTCGTGCGCATACTTGAACGCCAGCGTTAGAAACTCCGGCCCGAGCTTCTTCATCCATTGGGAATCGCGGAGATTTTCCGTTTGGCTGGTTTCGTCGTTTCCGCCATCGTTGATCGCTTCATTGACGACATCCCAACTGCGGACTTTGCCTTGGTAACGACCGACCAACGTGTTGATATGGTCTTTCATTCGCTGCGTCACGGCTTCCCGATCGCCATCGCGAAAGAACCAGTCACCAGTCTGCGCGTGCCACACGAGCGTATGTCCATGGACGCTCATTTTGTTATCCGTCGCCCACCCGACCAGAGCATCGGGGAGCTCGAATCGCCAAGTGTTCTCTTCCGGGTGAACTCGTTCGGGCTTCATGCAATTTTCGGGCGTGACAGCGCTGAAATGCTCCGATGCAATTTTCAGTTCCTGATCCGAGTACCGCGAGGGAAAATCGCCCGCGGTACCGATACGAAAGGAATCCTTGAAAGCGTCCTTGATGATCGCATCAATGTGAACCTCGACCACCGGCGCACTCGACTTTTGACTCGGCAAGTTGTTGATCGCTTCCATTTGCTTTTCAAGACTTGCTCGCGTCGCAACCGCTTCCTCGTTGGCGAACTCGCCAACCTTGCGTGTGAAAGCGATGGAGTCATCCGTGATTTTTCCGCTGTACTCGATGCGAATGTCATTGCCGCCCAAGTTCAGCGATTCCAAGAACGAAATCGTGTCTCCGTTGAGTTCGATATCACGCAATTCGACTTGTCGCGTATTCTCACCCAGTTCCGCTTGGCCGCAACCGGCAAACTTTTGACCATCGCGATCAAACGTAAAGACGTATTTCTGAACCCCGATCCGCGTGTTGAAATCGACGTTCCACGCACCGCTGAGTTTGTCGTCATGCGCAAACAACAGTGGCGCGAATTCTCGCAGACTCCGCCGCCAGGTTTGCCACTCGTGAGCCGTCTCGGGAGATAGGTAGTAGTGACTGTTGATACCGTCGTCCTTGAGTGCCTTGGTGGTTGCCTCGGGGTCGCCACCTTGTCGCGGCCTGTCTCCGCCGCCGACTTCCTTGCTACCGTAACTCACAAATACAAGTTTGACTTTATCCTTGAAACCTGCGGTGTTTTTTACATCTTCCGTCGAAATCGTCGCCCCACTAAATAAACCGATGTGCGAAAATTTGTCGAGGTTCCGTAGCGTGATCGATTTGGTTTCCATGCTGCCCATCGAGAGACCGGCCATGGCTCGATTGGGTTGATCGGCCAGAGTGCGGAAGTTGGAATCGACATAAGGAATGAGCTCTTTGACGAGAACCGTTTCAAAGTGCCTGATATCAAAGTTGCCCATCCCCCCCGGACGAACCTCATTGGTCATTCCGTAAGTCATGACAATGATGAACGGCTTGACTTTGCCCTCTGCAAGTAAATTGTCCATGATCAGGCTGGCGTGCCCTTGGACTGCCCAGCCGTATTCGTTCTCGCCCCATCCGTGTTGCAGATAGAGAACCGGGTAACGTTTTTCCTGGTCGCTGTCGTATCCCGGCGGAGTGTAGACGAAAGCACGGCGGTTTGTCGTGGTACTTTCTGAGTAGAAAAGTACTTCGCGAAGCTGTCCGTGGGGAACATTTTTGACGGCATAAAAGTCTTTGTCCTTGGCCGGTATTTCCACGCCGCTGCCCCAACGCATGGCACCGAAATAGTATTTGCTGTTGGGGTCGGGAACTTCGGCACCGTCAATCTTGATCGTGTAGTAGTGGAAGCCTTCGTCCAACTTGCGTGTGTAGCCGGTCCAAACACCCTGGTCGTCCTTCACGAATTCGCTGCTGTCGCGAAAACTACACGAAACGCTTGTCGCTGCGGGTGCGACGACACGAAATTTGATGCGACCTTCGGAGTTGACCTGCGGAAACTCTTTGCCATCCTGGTTAGTGATGGCAGGTTTCCAGTCATCGACAGGAGCCGCATAGTCTAACTTCGATTTGCCCGCAGGCTTTTCTTGAAACACGCTTTGTGCGAACCAGTACAAGCTGCTGCTCCAGTGCTGTGGATCATGACCGTGCCCGTCGACATGCCAAACGTGGTCGATGCCATTCTTCTTCAAGTACTTATGAATGTTTTGGCTAATGCCAAACAAACCATCTTTGTTTCCGCAGGAGATCCACAACAGCTTGAGCTTCGACTTCGCGTCTTCAACGTTTGGAATCAACTCTTCGACTGGCTTTGTATTGGGAGCTGCAGAAAAGGGGCCGACCCAAGCGAAGGTATCGAGGTTGCCAAGTCCAAAATTGAACGACTGTCCGCCGCCCATCGAAAGACCAGCGATCGCACGCTTTTCACGATCGGTATCCACCGAGTACTTGGATTCAATCGCCGGAATGACGTCGTCGAGCAAGTCTCGCTCAAAGACAGCAAAAGCCGGAGCACTCGCCATCACATTGCCTTCCGCGCGATCGTTCGTTTGCGCGCGGCCATTGGGCATCACGACAATCATGGGAACGGCTTTTCCTGCCGCGATCAGGTTGTCGAGGATCAAATTCGGCGATGAAAACCGTTGCCACTCCGTTTCATCGCCACCGATGCCGTGTAGCAGATAGAGCACTGGGTACTTTTTGTCGGCCGAGTAACCGGGTGGAGTGTAGACCTGCATCTTGCGAGTCGTACCAACGGATTTCGATTCGTACTCGATCATCGCGAGTTTGCCGTGCGTCACATCACGCTCGGATTTGAAACCCTCCGGTGGTGCGTCGTAGGCAGCAACATCATCTGGACCAAGTTCGATCGGACCACCGAATCCACCACCACGACGACGAGGCGGTGCCTGCGGTGCAGCGGCTGGTGACTTCTCTTGCATCGCAACCGTGTCCTCCGCCTTTTCACCACCAGCCGATTCGACAGTGACGGCAAACACGAGAGGCGTTGATCGATTTTCGCCCTTCACAAAGTCAATGCCCCTGAGAGGCTTGCTCGCGTCGATCGCAATCTTCAAATACCGAATCTGCTTACCATTGGCATCGATCGCGAACTTCGACTCCGGCACATCGGTTTTCTCTTGGTAGTTGGCGATGTGCTTGCCGTTGATCAACGCATGATCTACCGAGGTTCCGTCCTCGTATTGGCATCGCACAATCAAGCTTGCCGTCTCATCTCGATTCATCGGAAATCCGAATGCGGCAACCCCACCTAGCAGGTGAATCGCGGAAGCGTTTCCGGAGCAAGGAACCGACACAGAGCTTGGTAAAGTACTTGGGAACCGACCGCCCGAGCTCTGCAAGACAACGATATTCGCGACTCGCCCGTCTTCAGGGTTCTGCAATTCAAAGGGGATACCTTCAACTTCGACGTTCCCATAAGAATTCAGCTCAAACTTGTCACCCGCGTTGCCACGGAAACCAGGAATTCCCTTCGGCCCGCTGATCGTTGCCGCAGCAGAGAGGGACAAGGGTGTGTAGCGTCCACGATTGGCTAAGAATGCAAGCAGGTCCGACATCTCTTGCTTCGTGATCTGGGCTTCAAAGCCTTCTGGCATGAGCGACTTCGAAGCTGCGTTCATTTGCTCGATGTCTTCACGCAGCACTTGTTTCTCTTTGCCCTGCGTGTCGATCAGTCGCAATGAATTTGCAGACTCGCCAGCCAACATTCCTGTCAGCACGGCTCCGTCGACGGTCAGGATCTGGTATGTGCGGAAATTGTTCTCAACACTGCGATTTGGATCGAGAACGTTGATCAAAATCTCTTCCTTGGGATGAACTGCCATTCCGGTCAAGTTGGGACCGATCGCGACACCCAGTTCGCCATGCTTATGACAGAGCATGCAGTGCTTTTTGTACATCGCAAGGCCGTTTTCAAGATTGCCCTTCAACTCCGTGACTGGCATCCATTCATTGACCAACGCTTGGCGGTTCGAGGCCACGGCAGCACCTTTCATCTCCATCAGCTCTTTCGCACGCGTGGCGATCTCACGAGTCGGATGATTCAGCAGAGCTTGTCGCTGATCGAGTTGCAGTTCTGTGAATTGTGCCTTTCCATCGGCGATCGCTTGTAGCAACTGCGTGGTCGTATCAGCACGAGCCAATAGCAAAGTCAGGATTTCGCCCGCCAGCTTCGGACCCAGCGTTCCGCGAATGGAAATCAACTTTTCGGTCAGGCCCGGAACCCGAGCGTCACCAAGCGATTCAATCGCCTTTGCACCAATCTCGGGCGCAAGCTGCGGCGTCAGCAGTGTATCGATCGCGTCCAAGATGCGATCGCTAGTAGGTGCAAGTTTGATCGCTTGATCCCATGCAGTCAGACGCTGGTCCGTTTCCGCATCGGTATCGAGCGCCGTGGCGAAAAGTTGATCCTGAATCGAGAAAACGGCTTCATCCAGGTTCTTGATCGACCACTTGTCAGCAACCGCCAAAACCGCCGCCTTGCTTTCGACACTTCTGTCGTCACCAAGAAAACGCTCGCTGAATTTTGATTGAGCTACATCGGACAACGTGACGGAAAATTCCTTTGGCCAACCTTTGGCCAAGCCTTCCCAAAGCGCGATTGTTAGTGGTGAATTCGGATCAGCATCCAACAGCAAACCGATCTGCTCTGCCGTTGGATGCGAGCGCGCAAGATGTTCAGCCACGATAGCGACTCGTGACGCCAATTCACGATCGTTCGATGAGGAGACTGCATTGATCAAAGCGACCAAAGTTTCAACAGGCGTCGTCGCAGCAGCCGATGTCCAAGCATCCATCAGAGTGTTGTCGCGCGCAATCGACTTGGCGCCAGTTACCATCGCGGCCAATGATTCACCCGTTACGGACCCCGCTCCGTCAGCAATCCGCAACAAAGCGACAAGTTGCACGCGAGGATCGGCGTCTTGCAACGCACCGCCATCAATTGCGAGTTTGACTTGTTCAGTAGTGCAATTTGCAACGGCCGCGCCACGCACGGGGCTGGAGGGATGCATGAACGCTTTTTCGCAAGCAGACACCAAAGCCAATCTTGCTTCTTGGCTTCCGCCATCGGCTAACCCTGACAATGTCCAAATCGCATGCATGGCAGCAGTATTCAGGCCAATATCGTCAGTTGTTGGATTGTCGACCAAAGCAACCAGATCGCGGAGCGTTGTCTGGCTAATCGCGTTTCGCTCGACGAGTAAGCGCTGAGCGGCTCGCCGCCAGAAGAAGTTGTCACTCTTGAGGGCTCCTACCAAATCGGGATCCGACGCATCGGCCAGTTGCATTGAATGCGTGGGTGCAGTCTTTTGCTGATACAGCATGCGGTAGATTCGACCAAAACGTTTGTCACGCAAATCGCTTTCGTAAGCCGCACCTTTACCGGTCTTGAAACCGTTGGGCGTTGGGTTGTGCTGGATGATGTAGTTGTACCAATCCAGTACCCAAACGTTGCCGTCGGGACCGACCTCCGACATGATCGGCGCGGCCCAGTCATCGATGCTGGCAACGACGTTGAAGCTGTTATTGCTGCGATATCCCGCACCGTCTTTTTCAAGCACGAACCCGCCAACGATGTGACCGGTTGGCTCGCACACCATTTGAATCTTGTTCCACCACGAAGTTGGGTAGTTCCGCGCCGTATAGATCGCTCCGCCAGCAGCCGCGGTGTAGCCACCGTGATAGTCGACTTGGCGAATCTTTGGGTCCAGTGCGTTGAACTTATCTGTCGGCGAAATCTTCTGGAGAGTGCTAGGCGACCAGCCGGCAACCTGATCGAAATAGCGATTGGGAATCGGCATGTGGACGCTCGGACAACCGTTGGCCGTTGAACCGAACACGTAGCCTTCTTCGCTGAATCCGAGTCCCCAGGTGTTGTTGTTCGTCGCACGCATGAACTCCAATGCGTCGACTCGCACTGTGTGTTCATTGAAATCGCTCGACGCCATGTCGGCAGGTAGCCCCGATTGCTTATCGAGTGCAAACGCGGGTGCCGTCTCGTCCGCCGCGCCACTGCGAACTTTGAATCGCCAAAAGCCTTGGCGGAATCGCATTTGAGGCTTGCCGTTGATGATCGGCTCGGAGTTGTTGTAACCCTGCATGCCCCAGATCCAGTTGTCGGGACCGTACTGGAAATTGCTAACGCCTCCGTGCGTGTCACCCATCGCCCAACCGGTGATCAGCTCCTGACGGAAATCGGCAACATCGTCGCCGTCAACATCCTTGATGTAAATCGTTTTCGCACCGTTCTGCACGATCACGCCGCCCCGGTAGCAAACGAGTGTTGAAGGAATGCTGAGGTGCTCAGCAAAGACGGTAAACTTGTCAGCTTGGCCATCATTGTCGGTGTCTTCGCAGATTCGGACTCGGTCGCGACCCTGCCCAGGCGACGACTGCAACTCATTGGGATAGTCCACGGTTTCGCATACCCACAAACGACCACGTTCGTCCCAGTTCATGGCAATCGGCTTGCCGGTCAGACCCGCGAACTTCTCAGCGGCTCGCGAATCGTTTGGCCAATTCTTGTTGGACTCTTCGGCCCACAGCGACAGATGAAAGTCTTGAGGAACGGAGTACGCCTTGATGGAATCTACCGCCGGCACCGGGTCTTGCATCAGTGTCAACGGAGCTTCTTGAGTACCCCAGCTTGCACCCGGCGTATAATTGGGAATCTTTGCCCCGACATCCGTGAACGTAAAACTCTTTCCATCCGTCGACGGCGGCGTCATCGCCGGCTTCGCGAACGGGCGATTTGCTTGAGCAACTGCTTTGGCTGTCGGTTCGGCTAGCTTTTGAAGGCCAGATTCGCCAAGCAACAGTATCGTGACTTTTGGATCTTCAGCAGCGACTGAAGACGAAGTGACTAGGCCTGCAACGAGAAGTCCAACGGCTAGAACGTGTTGAAATAAGGATGCCATTGTCAGTTATCCAGTGAGACTACCGTCTCGCTGCCGGACTCAGATGGCATCGTCGACCAAGAAATTGAGTCGAGCACGAGACGTTTACGGGGCGGCTGTATGAGCGGAAAGATTTAATGAGCTAGCTAGGAACACTCTCAGTGACAAGAACAGTCTAACCTCAATGCAAATCACCGCTCCATGAGGAATTGCGCAAAGTGACTTAGATATTTTACGCACCAGTCGCCGGGCGGTGATTGACAACGCGTGCGGACAATCATTCACCAGTCGCATTGACGAGCGTTGGAAAACGGACGCAAAAGAAGCTGTGGAAAACCGGTCAACCCGATCGCGGTGAGATGTTTGGCTACATATCGCCGGAAGAACCGCCGTTCTGGTAACTCTGCTTAGCGAAATGACATCCGTGTTGAGTAATTGAAGTAGAAAGTCGCATGCTTGATCACGGTATATCGTGCGTAGATTCGATCGAAGAGGGTGTCGTCCCAGCCTGCATGCCGTCGTTTACCACGAAGTGAGTCTCAGAGGGTCGATACCTTGATCGAGCTTAAGGCCGATGTCAAAGGTTGGGAAAAATGAATTTTTTGTCGGCATTCTCGATCACAAACGAGGTGATCGCTTGCTGTTGTTCAGCGATTGCGTCATCGGCTGAACGTTGGACCTCGCTATCGGCTCGACCGACAAACAGCTTCGGGACGGAAACTTCGATCTTCATTTCGATCGAAAGCTGAACGCGTGTGCGACTCCCATCGGGCATCGCCGTCAATGTGGTCGCGTATCGCTTGATGCTCTGCTGTTCCCCGATCGAGGCGGTCTCCACGTGCATCCGATCAGTGTCAACATCGGCAACTTGCCGCAAGGTAAGATCCGTGTTCTTGATGTGGGGATCATCCAGACGGACGGTCAGCGTCTTGGTCGCGCTGAGTTCCGTTTTTGATGTGCCACGAATCGCGTTGAGCAAGGGTCGATCGTCTTTCGAGGTGTCGAGCGTGATGTCGTCTACGCTTTCTCGTAACAATGACAGACCACCATGTGCGACGACGGCTTTCGTCGCGTTTTTGCGAACCATGATCTGCTTGAATTTTGCAAAGTCGCATTCGAGCGTGAATTCGCGATCGCTCGAAGCACTCGAAACATGTTGAATCGGCTTCAATTGCCAAACTGCCAACGCGACGCACGCTAGGATTGCAACGATCGAAATCCCAAATATCTTAGCTTTTGTCATCATCTGCCATCGATTGCGAAAGAAAGTATTGCAGAATGTAACTCGCGTATTTAGAGAGTAGACCATCCGTCGCAATCAATCTTGATTCTACTTCCGTATTGTCCGTCAAACAATCGGGACGATTGCGGTACGATACGACGCCGCGCCATCCATCTCATCCATTCCTTGGGAACCCCGATCCATGTCACCTCAAATTGAAGAATTCAATGACGGTCAGTCACGCGCGCTCGGTGGCGTCGATCGGCGTTTTGCGATCAAGGCTTTGGCTGGTGCTTCGTTACCATGGATCGGTGCCGAGTCGGCGAGTGGTTTTATGGCCAACGAAGTGATTCGGATCGCTTGCATCGGGACCGGGGGCAGGTCACGGCATTTGATGGAGCGGGTTTTGCAATTCGCCGATGCGCAGATTGTGGCAGTTTGCGATGTCCGCGATGACAATCGCGAAGCTGCCGCCAAGATGGTCAACGATGCGAAGCGCGGCTCAGTGGATCAAGAAGTTGATTTTCGCAAGTTGCTTGAACGGTCCGACATCGATGCGGTGTTGATCGCTTCGCCCGATCACTGGCACGTGCCGATGACGATCGCGGCTTGTGTGGCTGGCAAGGATGTCTATGTCGAAAAGCCGCTAACCCATTCAATCGCCGAAGGTCAGTCCGTGATCGATGCGGAAGCCAATTCGGGACGCATCGTTCAGGTCGGAACCCAACAGCGTTCGATGCCACATTTGATCGAGGCGCGCGATATCGTTCGCAGTGGTCAGTTGGGTGAGATTCACAAGATTCACATGACTTGGAATCGAAATCAACCTCGTTGGGATCGTGGAAAGGATTCGTTTGATCCGAAGACCGTGCGATGGGATTTGTTTCTTGGCAATGCACCGGAGCAAGAGTTTGACGAATATCGCATGAAGGCTTGGCGATGGTTCTGGGACTTCGGTGGCGGCATTCTGACCGACCTCATGGTCCACTGGATGGATACGGCGGTCTGGATGATGGACTTGAAGGCTCCGACGAGCGCGCGAAGTCTCGGCAATCACTACCAGGCTGCGGGTCTGTGGGAAACGCCGGACACGATTCAAACATTAGTTGATTTCGCCGAAGACAACGTCCAGGCACATTTCGAGGGAACCTTCGTGAACCATAACCGGCGCGCCCACCTGATGCTGATGGGAAGCCAAGCTAACTTGATTTGTGATCGTGGTGGGTATGAAGTTGTTCCCGAGCGTGGCAGTAAAGTCGAGGCACGCAATCGCATCGACGGTGCTAATCCACTTCGCGGCTTGGATTTTTACGACGATGTGGACGGCGCCAAGTATCATTTGCGAAATTGGCTCGACTGCTGCCGCACTCGCAATCGTCCGAGTTGCACGGCGGCTGACGGAGTTCGTAGCGCTTTGCCAGCCCATTTGGGTAACCTTGCTTATCGAGAGAACAAGGTGGCTGTTCCAACTGGTTGAACTTATATATCAATCGCTCCTCGATCGTGAATCTATGTGAGCAGCGGAAGTTCTTGGTAGCGATCGTTGTTCTGGTAGTCAGCCCCGCAGTGGCGGGCCGATCATCCAAGTCTGCGATTGTCGGTACGGTATACTTTGTCAAAAACCTTTTGATGGAGAATTCCGTGTTGCGTCGAATGCTTGTTGCAGCGATGGTTTGCGTTTCTTTTCTAACGTACGGTCGGGCCGGCGATGGCGATGATTGGAGTCAATGGCGGGGTCCGAACCGCGATGGCGCGGTCGTTGGGACTGAATTTCCCGATGCTTTTGGCGAGAGACTCGAATTGATTTGGGAACGCCCGCATCAGGCGAGCTATAGCGGCCCGATCGCAGTGGGTGATTTGGTTTTCACCACCGAGACGGTCGATCGGGAATTCGAGAGCGTGACAGCGTATTCGCTGTCCACGGGCGAGACGAAGTGGACGGCAAAGTGGCCCGGGTCGATGTCGGTGCCTTTTTTCGCCGCATCCAACGGCGATTGGATTCGTTCAACGCCAGTTTGTGACGGTGACCATCTTGTGGTGCTGGGGATGCGAGATGTTTTGGTGTCGCTTGACCCCGACACAGGAACTGAACAGTGGCGTGTGGATTTCCCGCTGACCGCCAGATCTCCGTTGCAACCCTTCGGAGCCGTCTGTTCGCCGTTGATCGATGGCGACGCAGTTTACGTGCAACTCGGTGGCGGCTTGACGAAGGTCGACTTGGCGACAGGTAGAACTCATTGGCAGGTGCTCGGCGGAAGCGACGACATGATGTCGGCAGGGGCGTTCTCGAGTCCCGTATTGTCAACGATCGCGGGAGTGCGCCAGTTGGTGGTGCAGACTCGAGAAGAATTGTGCGGCGTCAACCTTGAAAGCGGCGTCATACTTTGGAAGGAACCGATCGAAGCATTTCGAGGCATGAATATCCTGACGCCGCTTGTCATCGGCGACCAAATCTTTACTGCGGCTCACAGTGGCAAGAGCCAATTGTTGAGCGTGTCGAAACGCGAGAGCGGTGATTGGAGTGTTGACGAGGTTTGGAACCAGAAGACGCAAGGTTACATGTCGTCGCCGGTCGTGATCGGCGAGGGCATCTATCTGCATCAAAAGAATCAGCGGCTTGTGTGTCTGTCGGCTACGGACGGCACCGTTCGCTGGACGAGCGATCCGTTTGGGAAGTACTGGAGCATGATTCATTCGGGCGACAAGATTCTCGCGCTGGATGAGACTGGTGAGCTGCTATTGATCCAGGCCAACAACGAAGCGTTCACCGTGTTGGACCGCATGAAAGTCGCCAGTGATGCATGGGCTCACCTGGCCCACCATCATGGCAAACTCATCGTCAGGTCCATCGACGCTCTCAAGGTCTACGACTGGAAATAGTTGCTCAGGAGTAACCACCCCCTTCGCGGCGAATTGACTTACAATGGCGATCCGACCCGTTCGACCTCCGCCCACCGTCAATCGAATCGCTCCGTCATGTCGCGTACTTTACTATTCGTCTGCTTCCATCTGTTGTTGATGTTCATTCTTCGCGATTCGGTCGTCGCGAATCAGCCCAATGTTGTGATCGTGATCACCGACGATCAGGGTTACGGAGATTTGTCGTGTACCGGTAATCCGGTATTGAAAACGCCCGAGATCGATCAGCTCTATTCGGAATCCGTGCGACTGGCCGATTATCACGTTGCGCCGACGTGTTCGCCGACCCGCTGCGCGTTCTTGACGGGGCATTGGACGAACCGCACCGGCGTCTGGCATACGATCATGGGCCGATCGATGCTGCGCGAGAACGAGGTCACGATGGGTGACGTGTTCAATGCCAACGGCTACGCGACAGGCATGTTTGGCAAGTGGCACCTCGGTGACAACTACCCATACCGTCCTGAGTATCGCGGATTCGACGAGGTTTTCAGTCTCGGCGGCGGCGGTGTCGGGCAGACGCCCGATTTTTGGGACAACGCCTACTTTGATGGTCAGTATTTTCACAACGGAGTACCGACACCGGTCAAAGGTTTCTGCACGGACGTGTTTTTCGACCGCGGAAAAAATTTCATTCGCGAACAAGCCACATCTGGAAAACCGTTCTTGGCCTACATCGCAACCAACGCGCCTCACGGACCGATGCATTCGCCGCCCCAGTACAGCGCGCCGTACGCGGATCAACCGAAATCGCTCGCAAATTTTTTCGGGATGATCGCCAACATCGACGAGAACGTCGGTCAACTTCGGCGTTTGCTTGATGAGCTTGGAATTGCGGACAACACCATTTTGATCTTTACAACGGACAATGGTACGTCGGCGGGCGATGGAGTCTTCAACGACGGGATGCGAGGAAAGAAAGGCAGCCAGTACGACGGTGGGCATCGCGTGCCGTTTTTCATCCGTTGGCCCGACGGTGACCTTGTCGGTGGTCGAGATGTCAGTCCGATCACGGCGCACGTCGACGTACTACCGACGCTGATCGATTTGTGCCAAATCGATGCACCGGAGGACGTCAAGTTTGACGGTACTTCCATCGCTGGCTTGCTGAAGAACGAACCCCTATCGGATTGGCCCGATCGGATCTTGGTGACCGATTCACAACGAGTCAAGGATCCGATCAAGTGGCGAGCCAGCGCGGTCATGACAAGTCGATTTCGACTGATCGATGGGCGCGAGTTGTACGACATGAACTCTGACCCCGGTCAGATCCACAATGTTGCTGCAGACCATCAAGAAGCGGTATCGCGGTTGCGGAACTTTTATGAAAGTTGGTGGTCAGAGTTGGAGCCGACGTTTGCCAACGAGACTCCGATTTACCTCGGGCATCCCGCTGAGAACCCGGCTCGACTGACGTGTCACGACTGGATCACGACCGAGATGACACCGTGGAATCAAAGCCAAGTCCGAGCGGCGATGAACGGCGACGAAAACACGGGATTCTGGAACGTGAAAGTCGTCGAAGACGGACTGTACGAGATCCGCTTGCGACGCTGGCCGGAAGAATCCGGCGCTGCCATCGCAGACGCATTGCCTCCGGGTGCCAGCGTTCCTGGTGACAAAGCGTTCCGCGTTACTGCGGGTAAGTCGTTCGCCGCAGTCAAAGCGAACCTTCGCATCGCGGATCAATACGCGGTAGCTTCGGTTCCAGCGGGCGCTAAGGAAGTGACGTTTGAAATGCAGCTCCGATCGGGTCAAACACGCATGTCGGCGTGGTTCGACACCGACGGCGGCGATGTGTTCGGAGCGTACTACGCTTATGTGCTCAAAAAGTAGACGCCGCGCGATTGTGAAGGTTGCCGTGACGGTCGTTTGCCTGTCTTTGCCGGGTTGTGGCGGCGACGAACTGGTACGCCAATCGATCAGTGGAACTGTTTCATTGACCAATCGTGATACGAAAGACAAACCGCCGACCATCGATGGATCAATTTCGTTTTTCCCGAGCAAAGGGCAACCCGGACCAGCGGCTTCAGCGAATATTGTCGATGGACGCTACGTATTCTCGTCCGCGAACGGGCCGCTGCCGGGCAAATATCGGGTCGCGATTAGGATTCAGTTGTCGGGCGAGCCATCGAGTCCCATCGAGCCTGCGGCACCGAAAGGCAAAGCGGATCGATTGAAAGCGGTTGATGAAACGAAGGGCCAAGGAAAGCCATCTGCCAGTACGGTCGAGTTTGAGACCGACGCGATCGTGGAAGCAGGCGGAACGTCACGTTACGACTTTTCATTTCCGACGCGATAGCGTTCCCGTTGGGAATTCCAAACAAGAATCTTTGACGTGATCGCATCCATAGTCCTAAAATGCGTCTCCTGCCTCATCAAATTCCCGATCATCGTTACCGGCTTCGCGTCGATTTCATGAAAGATCCAGTCGTTCGATCTCGGCGTGCGTTCACTCTCATCGAGTTGCTGGTGGTGATCGCCATCATCGGCATCTTGGTTTCCTTGCTGCTGCCTGCGGTGCAAGCCGCGCGTGAAGCGTCGCGGCGGATGATCTGTTCCAACAATTCGAAGCAGTTCGCGTTAGCGCTGCACAACTATCACGCTGCGTTCAATTCTTTCCCGGCGGGCGCCCGGAGATCGTCGCCTTACGGATTTTGGTGGGGCATGGTGGCTGAGACGCTGCCGTTCATGGAGGAAGGGGCGCGGTTTGAGTCGATCGATTTTGGTGGTGGCGCATGCGGCGATCAACTCAAGGCGATCCAGGCGCTCGGTGCGACCGACCCATCGTCGGCTCCCATTTATTCGCTGATTTGTCCAAGTGATTTTCGTACCGGCGAACAGTTGCTTAGCGGTCCCAACGGCCCGCTGCCTTTGTCCGGCGATGTCGGATACCTGTACCCGGTCAACTACATGGGGATGGCTGGCAATGTCGATGCTGACATCACCAACACCTACGATGCTTGCGGCGGAATCACGGACGGCGACGGGATGTTTTACACCGATGTTGCCAGAAAATTTCGCGATGTTCTCGACGGAACCGCGAACACGATCATGTTTGGCGAACGATCGGTTCCCGAAGATTTGGGATGGGGATGGCCGATCTGCGGCGGTGACGAATGTGAGCACTACATCACGTCAAAGCTGGGCCTGTTCATGGGGAACCATGAGCCCAACGAATACTACCTCCATCTGCAACACTACTGGAGTTGGCATTGGGGTGGCTGCAACATCGCGATGGCCGATGGCAGCGTTCACTTCATCACTTACAGCATGGATTACGAGGTCTACACGAATTTGGCGACACGGGCGGGGCACGAAGTCATCGCGGCGGACGATTGGCCGCCGTAACTGCAGGTGGCAAAATTGAGCATTCCGACTATCCGGTTTCGTCGCGGGGGTGTTGCTTAGCCAGTATCATAGGTCGTGGTATCATGGCCGAGCGTGTCGAGCTCGACATTCCCGATCTCGCTTACCCCACCTCGCATTCCCGCCGAAGGTCCAGCCGCTTATGTCCGCGATTCCGATGACGGTCGAAGAAGAAGCTCGTACGGTCGAGCAAATCCGCGAGGGACGTGGCCGAATTCGCGAACAATTGTCCAAAGTGATCGTCGGCCAAGAAGATGTCATCGAGCAATTGCTGATCTGCCTATTTGCCGGCGGACACTGCCTGATCACGGGCGCACCCGGACTGGCAAAGACACTTCTGGTCAGCAGCGTTTCCCAAATCTTTCACCTGAAGTTTCAACGTATCCAGTTCACACCCGACCTGATGCCTGCGGACATCACCGGTACGGAGATTTTGGAACAAGACACCGACGGTCGACGCAGTCTCGAATTTGTCCCGGGGCCGATCTTTGCCAACGTGGTGTTAGCCGACGAAATCAATCGCACACCTCCAAAAACCCAGGCCGCGTTGCTCGAAGCCATGCAAGAGCATCAGGTCACCGCGGCCGGTCGCCGCTACCCGCTGGAGCAACCGTTCTTTGTGCTGGCGACTCAGAATCCGATCGAGATGGAAGGGACGTATCCGCTGCCTGAAGCCCAGCTCGATCGATTCTTGTTCAACATCTTGATCGACTACTTGCCGCCGGCGGACGAACTTACGGTCGTGTTGAAAACAACGTCATCGAAACCTGAACCGATCGAGCCCTTGTTCACCGGCGAAGACGTGATGCGATTCCACGGTGCGGTGCGCAGCGTCCCGATCGCCGAGGAAGTCGCGCGTTACGCCGTCCGCCTGGTCGCTGCCACACGTCCCAAACGGGAAGGGACGCCCGACTTCATCAACGATTGGGTCAGTTGGGGCGCGGGCCTTCGCGCCGCGCAAACATTGGTGTTGGGCGGTAAGGCACGAGCCCTATTGGCGGGTCGCGCGCACGTCAACTTGGACGACATCATTGCGCTCGCGCATCCGGCCTTGCGACATCGGGTTCTGCTCAGCTATCGCGCCGAAGCCGAAGGCGTCACGATTGAAGATGTGATTGACCGTTTGCTGACCACCGTGCCCAAAACGGTGAATGCGTGACCCCAACGCCGCTCGCTTCAGCCGACACAAATTCGCTGATGCGAATCAAAAGCCTTCAACTGCGAGCGAAAGCCGTTGTGGAAGGGTTTTACAACGGATTGCACCGGAGCCCCTTTCATGGATTTTCCGTCGAGTTCAACGAGTACCGACCCTACACTATCGGCGACGACCTTCGCGCGCTCGATTGGAAACTGTTCGCGCGAAGCGATCGCTATTACATCAAGAAGTTTGAAGACGAGACGACGCGTCGTTGTTACCTGGTCGTTGACCAAAGCAAGTCGATGGCCTTCGGATCGCTGTCCTACAACAAATTGGAATACGCGAAAACGCTCGCAGCAACGCTCGCTTATTACCTTTCAATGCAGCGCGACAGCGTCGGACTGATGACGTTCGACGAACAGATCGGCGATTACCTGAGCGCTCGGAATCGTCCGGGCCATCTCCGCGGCATTTTGGTCGCCCTGTCGCGGCCCGTCGCCGGCAAAGGCACCGACATCGACGCACCGCTGCGCCAGATAGCGTCGTTGGTCCGACGTCGCGGTCTGATCGTTCTGATTTCTGATCTGTTGGCGCCAATCGAAACACTGCAAACCAATTTGGCTTACCTGAGATCACGCGGTCATGAGGTGATGATCCTGAGAGTGCTGGATCCCGGTGAGACCGATTTGAAACTTGAATCGCCGGGGATGATCGTCGACATGGAAACCGGCAAAGAAATTTACCTTGATCCGGATATTTCTCGAGCCGGATACCGCGAAAAGTTCAAGCGACATCAAGCGGAATTGCAAACGACGTGCAGCTCGCTGGGTGTCGAACTCTTTGACATGCCGACAAACACGCCGCTCGAACAGGCGTTGTTTCATGTCGTCAACACGCAGAAACGTCGGTCGTCCGGGCCGACCAGAGCGGGAATGTTGTCGGCCGGTGCAGGCCGCTCCCGGTCCGCACGCTCTCCGGTGCAATCATGAGTTTGTTGGCACCGCTGTACTTTGCGGGCGCGTTGGCGATCGGTTTGCCGATTCTGTTCCACCTGATTCGGCGACGGCCGAAAAGCGAAGTGCAATTCAGCTCGCTGATGTTCTTAGAACCGACGCCACCGAGATTGACGCGCCGAAGTCGATTGGACAATTGGCCTTTGCTGTTGGCCCGAGCGATCGCGTTGATGCTACTGGCGGCTGCGTTCGCGCGACCGTTCTTGCGTACCGCCAGCGACTCCGACCCGCGGTTGCCGCCGCGACGAATCGTGATTTTGGTCGACACCAGTTCCAGCATGAAGCGTTCGGACTTGTGGCAGCAGGCAGTTCGCCAAGCTCGCGAAGTGATTGACGCACTGGAACCCGATGACCGACTCGCCTTAGTCAGTTTCGATCGCGAACCGAAGGCCTGGCTTGAATTGGATGAATCGAGTCGGTTGCCGATCGATGAACGACGCAGGACCGCCATCGCTTTACTGGACGACATCCAACCGACATGGTTCGGCACCGACACCGCTCGCGCGCTCGTTTACGCAGCGGATGTAACGATGGCAGATGGCGAAGCCGACCTGGATAGTTCAGCCGACAGCGTCGACTCGGTGAAGACATCCGCGATCGGGCCGGCCAAGATCATTCTGATTAGCGACATGCAATCGGGAAGCCAAGTCGAGCAACTGCAATCATTTGCGTGGCCGGAGAGCGTTCAAGTCGAGATTCGTCGGGTCGTCGCGAAGGATACGACGAACGCGGTTGCCCTCCCCATTAGCGACGAAACGAAGAACGAGTCCGACAACGACCGAACCGACGATAGGCTCCGCGTCAGGGTCGTCAATGCGGTCGATAGCGACTCATCTTCTTTTGCTATTCACTGGGCAACGAAGGACGCAGTCGTCGACGAGTCTTCGCGATTGCCGATTCAGGTTCCCGCCGGGCAAGCTCGATTCGTGCGTATCGGCCGACCCGCGAGCGCCGTCGAATCACTGGTCATCACCGGCGATGATCATGAGTTCGACAACATTCGCTACTTTGCAACCGATCCGCCCGCGACGCAGACCTTAGCATACATCGGTCCGGAAACCGCAGAGGCGCGAGACAGCCTGTTACATTATTTGCAACGGGTGCCGCTTGATAGCCAGACGCGACACGTCGATGTGAAAAAAGTTGCGATCGCCGATGTCAATTCGTCGTTGGATCCTAAGTCAACGCCTCTGATCGTTGTCGCGGATCCTGTCGACGCGGACGCGAGTAAGCGACTGAGCGAGTTCATTGGTCGTGGCGGGCGCGTGTTGATCGCGTTGGACCGCGAAGCTGCGTCGACGATGATGGCTTCGACGGTCAGTGAGATTGTAGGCGCTCCCATTCAAGTTGCCGAAGCGAAAGTGGGCGACTATCACATGCTGTCGAGGATCGATTTCGCGAGCCCGATGTTTGCGGCAATGTCAGACCCTCAATTCAATGACTTCACCAAGATCCGATTTTGGTCTCACCGATCCGTGAAGGGACTCGAAGAGCCATGGAACATCGTCGCCCGATTTGATGATGGCGACGCTGCGATTGCTCAGCGACGGATCGGTGACGGAGAACTGATTTTACTCTCGTTCGGTTGGCAACCGTCGGCGAGCCAGCTTGCGCTGTCGACGAAATTCATTCCGTTGGTCTTCAGTTGGTTTGGAGTGACGAATCATGGAATCGTCGGAAACGATTTGACGATCGGCGATTCAATTCCATTCATTCCATCGGAGTCTGCATCGATCATCGATCCGGAAGGTGACCGCGCGTCGTATCAATCCGAGAAAGATCTCGATTCGATCGACTCGCCGGGGATCTATATTTTCGAGAATGGCGCCGAGCAGAAACGGTTCGCCATCAATTTGCCCGAATCGGAAAGTCGTACCGATCCGATCGGCGATGAAGTGCTCGAATCCTACGGTGTCTTGCTCGGAAAGAAGGTCTCAATGGAACAGGCGAAAGCGACGGATCGCCAGCTTCGCGATCGCGAGTTGGAAGGACGCCAGAAACTTTGGCGATGGATGTTGGTTATAGCTTTAGGCATATTAGGGATCGAAACTTGGTGGAGCGGCCGGTTAAGTCGCACGCCATTGCCAGTTTAGGCGGCTATTGTCGGAACGAAATCATGAACGAATCATTGCTGCATCGAATTCGCCCCGTCGGTCGACAATTTCGACGTCTGCGATTCTGGCAAACGTGGGTATTGATCGTTAGCATTGCCTTGCTGGCGGCGTTCTGGTTGAAGAGCCGCGTGGATATCGGCGACATCGAAGGACGCTCCGCTGCCATTGGGATGACTTACGTGCTGGCGGGAATCGCGATCTTGGCCGCCGTCGCTTGCTCGTTCCTTTACCGTGATCCACGCCGCGTCGCACGTCAAATCGAGAATCATTTTCCGTCGCTCGATCAACGACTTCTGACAGCCCTGAGCCAGCGCGATGACAAACTAGGGTATCTGCAACAACGGGTCATCAAAGAAGCTCGCGACCATTCGCGAAGCAACCGTTGGACCGATGCGGTTTCCTCACGAGCGTTGTGGCTGAGTCGGTTGTCGGGTTTGGCGGGGACGGCAATGTTGGCGGGCGTGCTTGGGCTATTGGCGGCGACGACGCCTGATCCACGAAGTCGTGAAGCGGCACGTCTGCGCTCGATGACTCCGCCGATCGTTGAACCGGGCGATACGGAAATCGAACGAGGAAGTAGTCTCGTCGTGACGGCCAAATTCTCCGATCGCAGTGTCGACCGCGGCGAACTGATGTGCGAAGACGAGTCAGGACAACTGCGAATGATTCCCATGACACAGAACCTGGACGATCCGATCTTGGGTGGGTTCGTGGCGGCAATCGATCAGCCCATGACTTATCAGATCCGAACCACGTTTTGGACGAGTCGCACTTACAAGATTGATGTCTTCGATTATCCCGAATTGAACCGCGCCGACGCTGAATTGGTTTATCCGGAGTACACGAAGCTGGAATCAAAGCTGATCGAAGACACGATGCGAGTCTCGGCCGTCGAGGGAACGCGGGTGAAGTGGCTCGTGATGTTGAACAAGCCGGTTGTCACGGCCGACTTCGTCAGTAAAGACGGCCAGCGATTTCCGATTTCATTCGATGCCGACGAGGCAACAACCGGCAACATCGAGTTCGTTGTTGACGAGAATCGCCGCTTCAAACTTGAATTGATCGATCAACAAGGGCGCAAGAATAGGTATCCGCCCGAGCTGACCATTCGCGCGCTGCCCAACCAAGTGCCGAAGTTGAAGGTGACGCCGGCGAGCGACAGCGCCGTATCGCCGCTGGAGGAGTTGTCGATATCGGCCGATGTCTCGGATGACTTTGGCATCGCCGAAGTCGGGTTCGCGTCGTCGATCGATGGCGCGTCGCCGACTGAAATCATTTTGCAGCGTGACATCGCCGCCAAAACGAAAACGATGCTCAGCCATCTGGTCGCGCTCGAAGACCTGAATGTACAGCCTGACCAACTGCTTTCGTACCACTTCTTCGCGATCGACGTTGGGCCAGACGGGCAGCCACGCCGCACCGACAGCGACATGTACTTTGCGGAAGTTCGACCGTTCGATGAAATCTTTCGCGAAGGACAACCGCCGCCCGGTGGCGAGGGTCCGCCACCGAGCGGAAGCGCTCAAGAGTCCGACGAACTTGCCGAACTGCAAAAGGAAATCATCAGTGCGACTTGGCGTGTGATTCGCGATCGACGCGCGAAGCCGCAGTCTGAAGGATTCACGGAAGCGGTCGAGCTATTGAAAGAGGCCCAAACGGACGCGCTTGCGAAGCTGGACGAACTCGCGTCCAAAATTCGTGATCCCGATTCGCAATTGTTCGTCGCTGAGGCACGGGCATCGATGGAATCGGCGCTAACAGAAATTGAAAAGGAGACGAAGGAATCCGGCGTCGATGCGCTTTCGACCGCGTTGCCGTACGAACAGGCGGCTTACAGCGGGCTGCTGAAATTGCGAGCACGGGAGTTCGAGGTTTCGCGGTCACAGCAACCCAGCAAAAGCCAATCGAGCGCGGCTCAGAAAAAGAAACAACAGAAGCTCGACGATTTGGAACTGAAGCAGGACGAGAATCGTTACGAGACTCAGAGCCAAGCGCAAGCCGCAACTGCCGAAGAAGCGGCTGCTCAGGAGACTCGCCAGATCCTCAGTCGGCTGCGTGATTTGGCTCGTCGGCAAGAAGATCTCAACAAGGAACTTGCGCAACTGCAGTCGGCGCTCGAGGAGGCAGAAACGGAGGCCGAGCGTGAAGAGATCCAACGTCAACTCAAGCGACTTCGCGACCAACAACAGGAACTGTTGCGCGAGACCGATGAGCTGGCCGAACAGATGGAACAGTCGTCGAGCGACGCGGTCGACGAAGCGACCAAGTCGAAGCTGGAAGAAACTCGCCAAGACGTCCAGAAGGCCGCCGAGGCACTCAACCAAGACGACGCATCCGGAGCATTGACTTCTGGGAAGCGTGCCGAGCGACAGTTTGAAGAGATGCGTGACGAGCTGCGCAAGGCATCGGCGGGTCAGTTCGATGATGCGATGCGGGAGTTACGAAATGAAGCTCAGAAGTTGGACGAGAAGCAACAGGAACTTATCGAGAGTATCGATTCGGATCAGCGTCCCGAGGCCACGGCTGGTTTGCGAAGCGAACAATCGCCCAGCAAGATCGACGAACAGCTAAGCCAACAGAAAGCGTCGTTGGACGGGTTGCTCGAACAAGTGCAAGAGGTTGTGACGGAGGCTGAGGAAACTGAACCGCTGCTCGCTCAAAAACTCTATGACTCGTATCGCAAGGCGCGGCAAAGCGGTATCGATAAGAAGCTGGACGATGCCGCGCAGTGGATCGAGCGTGGGCTCAAGCCTCAAGCCAAAGCAGCGACCGAGCAAGCGGGTGAAGGTGTCGGAGAACTTCGCAAAGAATTAGAACAAGCGGCCGAGGCGGTTCTGGGCGATGAAACCAAGGCGCTCCAGCGGGCCGCCGGGGAACTGGAACGACTCGACAAGCATTTGCAGGATGAACTCAGCGCGAATCGACCCGGTCAGCGAAGCGACGCGGAAGGGAACCCCGCTGAACCGTCGCAAGCTCAGTCCGCAGATGGGAAACGGTCACCGGGCAGTCAGCAGCCGTCAAGTGGTTCGGGGCATACGCCGGCAGATGGCCAGGCGGAGTCAGAGTCGGAGTCAGAGTCACAGTCGAATGATGGGAAGCAGCCCGGCCAATCGGGACAAGGGTCGCCCAGCGGTGGCCAAGCGGATCGTCAGCCTTCGGGTAGCGCGATCAGTGGTTTTGGTGGCGGCGGCCGCGCGTCGGCTCCGTTGACGGGCGATGGTTACCGCCAGTGGTCCGATTCGCTACGCGAGATCGAGGAGATGGTCGACGATGCGGGGATGCGATCGCAAGCGGCGCAGATTCGCGACCGTGCCCGTGAGATGCGAACTGACTTTCGTCGGAATGCCAAAGAACCCGAGTGGGAACTCGTTGACGAACTGATTGCCACACCGCTGCGTGAACTCAAGCGAAACGTATCAGAAGAACTGCTCCGCCGATCAGCCCAGAAGAATGCGAACGTACCGATCGATCGCGATCCGGTGCCGCGCGAGTTTAGCGATGCCGTTGAGCGTTACTACGAACGGCTCGGGAGTGGTGATTGATGTTCGACGATTTGGTTTTGGGCGCGCCCGAGTGGGTTTGGCCAGCATCGGCGATCGGCGTCGTGCTCGCCGCGATCGCTCTTTGGAGCTACGGCAAACGCGATGCGCCGCTGTCGATTCGCATCCCCGCGTTACTGATGAAGTTGTCGGCGATCGGCATGATCGTGATCTGTTTGGTCGAGCCGATGCGTCGGGGAACTCGTCCACGGGGCCAGTCAAACATACTGCCGATTTTGGTTGACAACAGCCGCAGCATGAACATTAAAGCCACCGGTTCAAGCTCAACGCAATACGAGAATGTTGTGTCCAAAGTTTCGGGAGACGCGGATTGGTTGGTCCGGTTGGGACAGTCGTTCGATGTCCGACGTTATCGTTTCGCTGGTCGACTTGAAAATGTCGACGACTATGCGTCCGTTGCTGCGGATGGCGATGCGTCGTCGTTGACAACGGCGCTGCAGTCGTTGTCCGAACGTTTCAAAAACCGGCCAGTCGGTGGCGTGATCTTGTTCACAGACGGAAACGCAACGGACGGAAACCCGACGGACGGTGGAGGGAACGAAGTTGCATGGTCTGATTTTGGTTTCCCGATCTATCCGGTGATTCCAGACGTGGACGACAGCTTGATCGATTTGCGGATTTCCGACATCAGCATCCGCTTGACCGATTTTGAATCCGCGCCGACAACGATCGTCGTGTCCATCGACGCAATCAACTTGCCGAACTCCAAACAAGACGCCGTCGTTCAGCTAATGGATATCGGCGGCAAGGTCATCGAAGAACAATCGATCAAGATTGACAGTGAATCGCAAACACCCACTGAAGTGAAATTTCGCTTTCGACCCGAAACCAGTGGTGTCAGCTTCTTCACCGCATCCGTCTTCGTCGAGTCGGATCGCGAGTCGATACAAGCGGACAGCGGAACATCATCGATCAGTGAAGCAACGTTGATCAACAATCGTCGGATCGTTGCGGTCAATCGAGATTCCGGACCCTATCGAGTTCTTTACGTCGCCGGACGACCAAATTGGGAATTCAAATTCCTGCGACGTGCGATGGAGTCGGACGCCGAGATTCAAATGGTCGGATTGCTGCGAATCGCGAAGAAGGAAGCGAAATTTAGTTTTCGTGATCGCGAAGTGAGCGACACCAATCCCTTGTTTGCCGGGCTGGGTAAAGACGAAGAAGAGATCGCATCGCAATACGATGAGCCTGTCATTTTGCGTTTCGGCGTCAATGCTTCGGACGAATTGAGTGACGGTTTTCCGGAGTCGGACGAAGAACTGTTCGGATACCACGGCGTGATCCTGGATGACATCGAAACGGAGTTCTTCACTCAGGACCAGTTGCTTCGTTTGCGCCGATTCGTCAGCTCGCGAGGCGGCGGACTACTGTTGTTGGGTGGTCAAGAATCGTTTTCGAGTAAGGACTTCGCCTCGAGCACGCTGGGCGAATTGTCGCCGGTCTATCCGCCGCGATCCGATGCAATGGCAACACGTCTCGGTCCGTTCGCACTGACCCGCGAAGGTATGTTGAATCCATGGATGAGGATGCGAGATACGGAATCGGATGAGAAGGATCGCGTACGTTCGATGCCCCCGTTCATGACGATCAATCCGGTCGGAGACATCAAGCCGGGCGCTTCACGACTGGCCACGATCGAGGCGTATGGCGAGTCGATGGACTCCGAAGGAAGACCTCGCGAAACAACTGCGATGGCGGTGCAGCGTTTCGGAAAGGGACGCACAGCGGCACTCACCATCGGCGACCTTTGGCGTTGGTCGATGCAACGAGCGGCCGACGATCCCACGCCGCGGACAAAGCGTGACGATCCGTCCAATCGTCGCGAAGATCCAGAACAATCTTGGCGACAAACACTGCACTGGCTCGTCGGCGAAGTTCCCCAACGAGTGGAGTTGAAAGTCGAGGTGACGGACGACCCGAGTGCTCCCGTGACGCTCGTGGTCACCGCGCGAGACGAAGCGTTCATGCCGCTCGACAACGCCATGGTCGAAGTCACCGTAACTCCGATTGCCGACAAGAACGAACCGGTCGGCGAAGCGCTGACGCTGACGGCGCAAGCGGATCGCTTCGAACCGGGGGTCTACAAGACTGCTTATTGGGCACGTAATCCCGGTGGGTATCTCGCCAAAGTCAATGTGAAGTCAGTCGACGGCAGTGACGTTGGTACCGACGAGTTGGGTTGGTCATCTCGTTTGGGTGATTCCGAATTTGCGGATCTTCGTTTGAACCGAAAACTTTTGCAGCGAATCGCTGACGAGTCGGGCGGACAAATCGTGAAGCTGAGCTCGCTCGAAAATTTTGCGAGCGACCTGCCCAACAGAAAAATGCCCGCAAGCGAAACGTGGGTTTATCCACTTTGGCATCGGTCGTGGATCATGATTGCTGTGATCGCATGTTTGTGCGGCGAGTGGGGATTGAGACGATGGAAGGGGCTGGCATGAACCTGCGGATGCTCCCATTGTCTTTAACGCTCATGATCGGATTTTCATTCGTCGCGAAAGCGGACACACCACGCGTGGCCGACATCTTGGTCGTCGTCGGCGCTGCGGGAACGCCGCAGTATGGTGAGATGTTCGCCAGTTGGCTCGAAGATTGGAAGCAGGTCGCCAATGAGGCTGGCGCTGAATTGACGACAATCGGCGTCGAAGGTGCTGACGCATCCACCAATGATCTGCAAGCGTTGAAGGACTGGATCGGTCCCAGAGTCGAAGCTTCGTCGATACCGATATGGATCGTGTTGATCGGTCACGGAACGTACGCCCAGAATGTCGCCAAGTTCAACCTGCGCGGTCCCGACGTTTCGGTGGACGAATTTGCGAATTTGCTCAAGCCGATCGAGCGACCGATCGTGATTGTGAACTGCGCTTCGGGAAGCGGCCCGTTCATCAATGGTTTGTCTTCACCGCGGCGCGTGATCGTGACCTCGACGAAGAGCGGCAGTGAGCAAAACTTTGCTCGTTTCGGTGAATTCTTTGCTCGCGCAATTGCGTCGCCCCAATCGGACTTGGATCATGACGATGAAGTGTCGGTTCACGAGGCGTTTTTGAGCGCGAGCGGCGAAGTGCGGAAGTTCTATGACTCGCAAGCGCGGATCTCGACCGAGCATGCGCTGATCGATGACAATGGTGATGGAAAAGGTACTCCGGCGACCATGTTTCGCGGCGTTCGATCGATCGCCGCAGCAAAAGATGGCAGCGAGCTGGACGGAATCAACGCGTCGAGAACGACACTCTCACCTGCCGGATCAAAACTGAAACTAACCGAAGATCAAGCAACTCGTCGTGCGGAACTCGAGACTCAGTTGGACCAACTTCGGTCGCGCAAATCGCAGATCACGGAGTCCGCATATTTTGATGAAATCGAACCGTTGATGATCGAACTGGCGCGATTGTACCGTGACGCTGAGGCGGGATCGAACTGATGAACCGCGCGTTGATCGAAAGTCAATTTGATTCGCGGTGCAAAGTTTCGGACGGATCGTTTCGGCGACCAATTGATCTGATTTTGCGCGGTACTCGGCGCCTTCCGATTGCGGCTACCGACGACCATGCGTGCGGCATGTACCCATTGCGAGTGTCGATCGCTGTGTGACGTGCAGGAAGAGTTTACTCGTATTTCGCGATCGCCGACGACGATGAGTTGTTTGTTCGACCGCGACCGGATTGTTCTCCCAACAATCACAGCCCCCTCCCAGTCGGTGCTGCACGCGAAGGTCCGAGCGTCTGATGCAGATTGGTCCTGACCCAATGAACGTCGATGGTCTCCTCAACCACCGCCTGTTCGCATTTGCATCCCACGCTCGGACTTCGCGAGCGCAGCACTCACACCCTCGGCAAGTGGCGCGTCGGACAATCTTTCCCTCCGATCCTCCCACGTTCTCCCACGAGGGCATCCATGGCCAAAAAAGATACCTTTCGAATTGTCACGCGCGGTAGTGACGGCTCGCTGTTGATTCGCGATTACCCGACTTGCGATCCCATCTCGAATGCTCATCACCAGATCGGCATCGACGACTGTAGCACTGACCTTGAACTTCGCGGGCTGCCCGTTTTTCGCGGCTTGATCGGACCGATGCCAGAAGGCAAGAGCATCGTTCGATACGAATCACCGGAAGTCTTCGAGTCGTTGACGAAAGAGTGGGGCAACGCAAAGCCTCGTCGTCGCACGCGTCGATCGGCGAAGTCCGAAGCGATCGAAACTGCGGCCATCTAACGCGATCGGCGGCGTCGAGTCGTCGCTTTGCTAGTCGCGCCAATCCGAGGCGATCGAATCTTGACGCTGACGCACCTCAGCAACGAGATTCGACGCCGGGTGGGAATATTACGCGGAAACGCTATAATGGATAGCTGAGAGCCGGTTGCTATGCAACTTGTTATTCCACAAACCTCTCACTGCGTTCTATCCATGCCGCCATCGAGTTCGACCGATCATTGGTTCGGGCACGATGTTGCGCCGGGTCAATCGGTTAGCACTGAGTTAACGGTTACTCAAAGCTACAGCAGCCGCAATGTCGTGATTCCGATTCGCGTTGCACGCGCGCTCAATCCAGGTCCGACCGTGTTTGTTTGCGCCGCGCTGCACGGCGATGAACTCAATGGAACCGGCGCGATTCGCACGATGTTGGGCGATCACAACTGGACGCTCACCTCCGGCACGCTGTTGATGATCCCCGTGCTCAATGTGCTCGGGTTCGAGCGACATTCGCGCTATCTTCCCGACCGCCGCGACCTCAACCGATGCTTCCCGGGAACCTCATCAGGCACCATGGCGGCGAGATTGGCGAAAGTCATCTTTGACGCGGTAGTGAAACGATGCGATTTTGGTGTCGACCTTCATACGGCGGCGGTGCGCCGCACAAACTTTCCGAATGTGCGAGCCGATCTGGATCATCCGTCATGTTTGCGTTTGGCGGAAGCTTTCGGGTCGGGAATCATTCTGCACGGCAAAGGCCCCAAAGGTTCACTGCGCCGCGAGGCTGCGAAAGTTGATTGTCCGACCATTGTGATCGAGGGTGGGGAAGTATGGAAAGTCGAACCCTCGGTCGCCGACTGCATGACCCGCGGTGTGTTCAATGTGCTCAAGACCCTCAACATGATGGCGGGCAAACCGGATTTGCCCGACACGCAGGTTGTCATTCGTGAAACCAAATGGATTCGCGCCGAGCGTGGCGGTTTCATGACGATGCACGTCGCGCCGGGAGACAGCATCGTGAAGGGTCAAGCGCTCGCAACGAACAGTAACTTGTTGACCGACGATCAAAACCGTATTGAAGCTCCGTTTTCTGGCGTGGTCATCGGCATGACGACGTTGCCAGCGGTCCAGCCGGGCGAACCGGTAGTCCACATCGGTCGACTAGCCAATCCAAAATCGGCTCGGCGTCACGAAAGACAAGTCGACGGAGACGATGTCCAACGAACAGCCCGCGAACATCTAGCGACGAACATTCAAGTCGTCGATCCGGCGCCCTAGCCTTTTTCCGTCAATCGCGATCTTGCTTCGGTGACACGACGGATCGCTTCTTCACGGTCGGATGAAGCCAGCGTGAGGTGCCCCATTTTGCGCCCCTTTTTCGCCGTTCGTTTTCCATACAGATGCAACGAGAGGTTTGGGTCGGTCAACGCTGCATCCCAGTGCGGCGAACCAGCGTTATCTTCCCAGATGTCGCCGAGCAAGTTGGCCATCGCCGCCGCGCCGCACTTCAGTTCCGTCGATCCCAACGACAAGCCACACACGGCGCGAACATGCTGTTCGAATTGGCTCGTGTGACAGGCTTCGATCGTCAAGTGACCCGAGTTATGAGGACGTGGTGCGACCTCGTTGATCATCACTTGCTCACCCGCGACGAAGAACTCAACACACAAGAGCCCGACGACATCCAACAGTTCTGCGGCCTGACCCGCAATCTGTTTCGCCGATTCACTTAGCTCGACCGACACCGTTGCGGGCACCGACGAGACGTCCAAGATGTGGTTCGAGTGCGAGTTTTCAAAGACAGGAAAGCACTTGCTTGCGCCGTCCGCTCGGCGAGCCACCACGACGGACACTTCGCGATCGAACGGCACCCATTTTTCCGCGATCCAGGAATCAAACGACGACCATGGCACATCGCCTGCACGTTCGGCACTCTCGACCTTGTACTGGCCCTTCCCGTCATAACCGCTGTGGGATGTCTTCACGACCATCGGCCATCCGAGCGATTCGCTCACCGCGATCAACGATGCCGCGTCGCGAACCTGAGCGAATGGCGTGACCGGCAAGCCGGCGTTGCGGAGTGTGCTCTTCTCGATCAATCGATCTTGCGCCGTGGCCAGTACCGAGGCCGATGGATAAGTCATTGCAAACTGGCTGCACCTGGCAATCGTCTCCGACGGTATGTTCTCGAACTCGAGCGTGATCACATTGCACTGGCTCGCGAACGCATCGATCGCGTCGAGGTCGTCCAGCTTTCCAACAACGGACCTGGCTGCAACTTGTGCTGCCGGCGTATCCACACTTTCGCAGAACACGACGACGTCGTAGCCCATCGATGCGGCGGCCATCGCAAACATGCGCCCGAGCTGTCCGCCGCCCACCATGCCGATCGTTGATCCCGGCAAGATCGTTATCATCCGATTGGGGTCACGCATCAAAACTCACTCGATTCCAAAACGGAGTCCGCTTGAGCTTGCACGAAAGCAGCCAATCTCACTCGCAGATCTGGATCTCCCAGAGCAAGAATGCGAGCGGCAAAGACGCCAGCGTTACGAGCGCCCGAGTTGCCGATCGCCATTGTCGCAACTGGAATCCCGCCAGGCATCTGGACAATTGAAAGCAGCGAATCGAGCCCCTGCAATGCTCGACTTTGGACCGGCACGCCGATCACAGGCAAATCAGTTTCCGATGCGACCATTCCCGGTAAGTGCGCGGCGCCACCGGCCCCCGCGATGATCACCTTCAGCCCGCGCGACATCGCGGTGGAAGCGTACGCAACCATCCTCGCCGGGGTTCGGTGCGCCGAAACAACGTGCCGCTCGTACGATATTCCCAATTCGTCCAATACGTCGCAGGCGTGCCGCATGGTGTCCCAATCGTTGCGACTGCCCATGATGACGCCGACCAGCGCATCAGTATCTCCAAAATCGGTTTCAGCCATATCAATGAATTCCAGCGTAATTCGGCGGGATGATGCCCTACTTTGTAAACGCGCCGTCGAAACATGGGTAGGTCCGGTTCCACCGGACGAATACATCGCCGAGCGGCGTTGAAGCGCAAACAACGTCCGGTGGAACCGGACCTGCACATCTGGTCGTAAGCATGTAGGTCCGGTTCCACCGGACGAAATTTGTTCGACGTCGGTTGTTGCCCGATCTTAACGGTCGTAGGTTTCCTTCCGTGACTTGTCAAACAACGTCGACATTTTCTTTCAGTCAATCTTTATGCAAGGGGTAGAGTTTACCGAACGAATACTTCATACGGATACCGATGCCCGCTGCGGCGGATTGGTATCGTGCGTCTTTCCGATGGATCGGACCTTCCCATGTATCTCGCCATCCACACGGACTCGATTTCTCGTGAATTTAACTTCCGCGATCAACGCGATTGGCACGCTCGACGCCTTGTCAGCACCCGTCGTCTGTTCTGAATACCTGCTTGTTTGCCAAGCTCGATCGATCGAACTCAACGAAGGCACGTGGCACTTCACGCTCGAATCAGCCGACGGCGAGTTGGTGCTCGAAGCGGGCGACGAAGAGGCTGGCGATTTGAATCGCTTGACATTGCTCGCCGCCGTCCGCGGACTCGAGTCGATCGAGGGTGCATCGCGAGTCACTTTGCTGAGCACGAATCGTTACTTGATTCGGTCGCTGTCAGATTCGTTGCCGCGATGGCGCGAGAACAATTTCGTTTGGGAACACTTCGGTCGTCGCATCGACGTTCAACACGCCGACCTGTGGCGACGCGTCGATCGCGCGTTATCGATTCACCGCGTCGAAGCATGTTTGGTTTCATCGCGCGTCGTCAGCAACGTAACGAACAACGAGGTTCCGGCCAGCCATCGAACTCTCGGCAGCGGCGACGGTCAAACGAATCTTCGCATCGATGGCGGTCACGCAACAGTCAAAGCACCGAGGCAACTCGCAGCCGCCAAACAACTCGCCCCGAAAGATCAGCTTCGCCGCTGGTTGCTCGGCACGGCCTCGGCGGCCAACACCATCGCGCCGCGCCGCTTCAAACCCGCCGATTTGTATTCGAGCTAATTCCGCAGAGCGACATGATTTCGCTCACCATCGTTCATCACTAAAAATATTCACCGACCTCTCAATACTGATAACCATGCAAACTCAAGTTTCGCTGTCCAGCATCGGACGCCTCATCAACGGAACTCACGAGAACCCCAGCAGCCTGTTGGGCCCCCATCGCTTGGAATTTCGCGGACAATCAGCGATAGCCGTGCGTACTTTCTTGCCCGAAGCCCAATCGGCATGGATCATTGACAACGCCACCGGCACGCGACGACCGATGCGACGACTGCATCCAGGCGGCTTTTTTGAGGCGATTTGCGATGTTCCCGAGCAAGGATGCGGTTCCCCGGTCGACGCACGCAGTCAGTCCAGCGAAGATAGGGGCATTAACGTCGGCACAAAACTAGCCGCAAACTCCTTGTATCGCATCCAGATGACCAAACCGAACGGCGAGACGATTGAAATGCCTGATCCCTACGCTGCCCCATCGATTTTGACGGACTTCGACCGCTACTTGATCGGCGAAGGACGTCACCACCAACTGTATGACAGGCTCGGCGCGCAAATCCGTATCGTCGACGGGACACCCGGTGTCAACTTCGCCGTATGGGCGCCCAACGCGCGCACCGTCCAGATCGTCGGTGACTTCAATGGCTGGAACGGTCGCGCGCACGCTGCTCGTGGCAGTGATCTAGGCATTTGGGAATTGTTCGTTCCGGGCGCGAAAGTTGGCGATCGATACAAGTTCCGACTGCAAGATCAACAGGGCCATTGGCATGACAAGTCGGACCCGATGGGATTCGCGGCCGAGCTTCCGCCGCTAACGGCTTCGATCGTCGCCGACTTGACCAAGCACACTTGGTCGGACGATGCGTGGATGGAACAACGTCGCGATTGGAACGCGATGCACGAACCGATGAACACGTACGAAGTCCACTTGGGAAGTTGGCAGAAAGGCGCAGGTCGCACTCACGGTTGGCTCGACTACCGAGATCTCGCCGTACGCTTGACCGACTATTGCAAGCGGATGAATTTCACTCACGTCGAACTGATGCCGATCAACGAGCACCCGTTCACCGGATCGTGGGGCTATCAAGCAGTCGGATATTACGCGCCGACCAGCCGCCATGGTTCGCCCGCCGACTTCATGTTCTTTGTCGATCACTTGCACCAAAACGGCATCGGCGTGATCGTCGATTGGGTTCCGGCCCACTTCCCCAAAGACGGACACGGGTTAGCGAAGTTCGATGGCACGCCGTTGTATGAACACGCCGATGTCCGACAAGGCGAACATCCCGACTGGGGAACTCTGATCCCGAACTACGGCCGCAACGAAGTTCGCAACTTCTTCGTCGCCAACGCATTGTTTTGGCTCGAAAAGTATCACATCGACGGTCTCCGCGTCGACGCGGTCGCATCAATGTTGTACTTGGACTACAGCCGCGAAGATGGCCAGTGGGTGCCCAATCAATACGGCGGACGCGAGAATCTCGGCGCGATCGATTTCTTGCGTGAGTTCAACTCGGTCGTCCATGAAAAATTCCCAGGTGTCGTCACGGCCGCCGAAGAATCAACCGCATGGCCGGGCGTCTCGCGACCAGTTTCCACCGGCGGACTCGGGTTCACTTACAAGTGGAACATGGGATGGATGAACGACACGCTTCGATACTTCCACAATGAACCGATCCATCGCCAGTATCATCAGAACGAATTGACATTCAGCTTGATTTATGCGTTCACCGAAAACTTCATGCTGCCGCTTTCGCACGATGAAGTAGTCCACGGCAAAGGCGCGTTGCTCAGCCAGATGCCGGGCGACATGTGGCAGAAATTCGCCAACTTACGATTGCTCTATTCCTACATGTGGACGCATCCAGGCAAGAAATTGCTGTTCATGGGTGGCGAACTTGGCATGTGGAACGAATGGAACCACGACGACGGCCCGCAATGGGAACTGCTCGACTTTGCAACCCACCGAGGCATCCAGCAATGCGTCGCCGACTTGAATCAAATCACGATCGAGAATGATTCGCTGCACGACATCGACTTTTCGTATGATGGATTTGAGTGGATCGATAGCATGAACCACCAAGACAGCGTGCTGGTCTACTTGCGCAAAGGTCTCAACGACGCCGCGCCGATCTTGGTATGTTGCAACTTCACGCCGGTCGTTCGCGAAGGCTATCGTGTCGGCGTACCGAAAGCAGGATACTGGAAAGAGATTTTCAACAGCGACTCGAAGGCTTACGGCGGAACCGACATCGGAAACCATCCGGGACGTCACACAATCGGTACCGGTCATCATGATCGACCCGACTGCATCGAAGTGACGTTGCCACCGTTGGCAGTTTCCGTTTTCCGGCTGGAGAAGTAGGACTGAAGCGGATCCGTCACGCCGTGGCGGATTCGGGGACCGTCCGCGTCTTGCCCGATACGTGTCGGCGACACGTTTCCTCGCGTCCGACGCGAACGCTATAATTCAGGCGAGGCTTTTCACGATCCTTCACCCCGGCGACCTGATCTCATGCCCGTAAGAATGCAATTAGCTCGGATCATCATTTCCGAGCTGACCGAGAACCAAGTCATCTACCTGCAAGAAGTCGACGGCCATCGCGAGTTCCCAATTTTGATCGGGATCTTCGAGGCGACCAATATCGACCGGCGCGTCAAGGAAGATTACGAGCCACCGAGGCCGCTCACTCACGACTTGATCGTCAACGTCGCCGACGCTCTCGGCGCGACGATCGAAAGTGTCGTTATTAGCGATCTGAACCAAAGCACCTACTTTGCGAAACTCGTGCTTCGCAAGTCGGATGGCGACAGCCTGGAAATCGATTCGCGCCCTAGCGATGCGATCGCCGTCGCGGTTACCTTCTCACCACCGCTGCCGATTTACGTCAGCGAACATGTGCTCGAAGAAGCCACCTCAGCGATCTGAAAATCCATCGAGTACAGTCCAGTGCAAATCATCCAAGTCGGCGATGAAGTTCGACGTTACGTGTGGTCGATCCGCGCCACCGGCAAGACCGTCGGGATCGTACCGACGATGGGCGCGCTGCACGATGGTCATCTGTCGCTCGTTCGCAACAGCGTCCAGCGATGCGATCACACAATCGTGACTATCTTCGTCAATCCGACGCAGTTTGGACCGGGCGAAGATCTGAAAAAGTATCCGCGCACCTTCGACGCGGATTGCGCGGCCGTCAAAGACGCCGGCGCCTCGCTCGTCTTCGCGCCCACCGCTATCGAAATGTATCCCCCCGGATTCAGCACGTTCGTTGAACCGCCCGACATTGCGTTGCCGCTCGAGGGCGAATTTCGTCCCGGTCACTTTCGCGGCGTAACGACCGTGGTGATGAAGCTGTTTCAATTATCACCCGCAACGCACGCATTCTTCGGCAGCAAGGATTTCCAACAGTTGAAGGTCATCCAAGCGATAGTCAACGACTTGAACGTCGGCATCGAAATCGTCCCCTGCGATATCATTCGTGAGCCCGATGGACTCGCGCTGAGCAGTCGAAATCGGTATTTGTCGCCAAAAGATCGCCTGATCGCGCGATCACTTTCCAACGCTCTTTCAATCGCACAAAGTCAGTTCGACCAGGGCGAGCGTGATGTCAAGACGATCGAGACGCAAATGCGCAAGGCACTCGCGGATGTCACAAAAATTGACTACGCCGCGATCGTCGACGCGGATACGTTGCTTCCGATTCAAAAAATCGATCACCTTGCTCACGTACTCATTGCAGCCCACGTCGGCACGACCCGACTGATCGACAATCGACCGCTTAAAACATAATCCGGTTGACTCAACTACAACGCATCCTGCCGGGTTGTCCCATCAGCGTAGGTAACCTCGATCCAATTCTGGTCTTCGAGAATTCGCAACGACACTGCTCCGCGGACGGTGCGTGGGTTGCCATCAGAATCTTCTTCGACCAATGCGAAATACCGTCTTAGTCCCGACGAAAGCGGCCATTTCTCCGACGGATCGTTTGCACTTCGATAGACTTGCAAGACTCGATTGTAGGGCAAGTCATCGTTGTCATGATTCAGCGGCGTGACGACGGTTTCAGTCGTCCAAGAATCGGGACAAAACGTATCGCTGGTAAGCAGCTCGACAATGTCATCGCGCCTCGCACTCATTGCGTAATCCACAACTCGTTCGCCATCCGCACCCGTCGCTCGATGGTCGGCGCCAACCGCGTGGAGCATCTGAACGATGTCCCAGTGACCTTCCGAAGCCGCGTAAACGATGGCCGTGAATCCATCTTTTTCACAGTAATTCACATTCGCGCCAGCAGCGATCAAATGCCTCACCGACGTCGAATCACCGTGCAGAGATTTTTCCAGCAACGGAGTCCAACCGTAACCCCAAGCTTTGCGGATTCCGTCGTCCGGATCTGCGCCAAGCCAAAGATAGAACTTGATCGCCGACGTGCGATCGTCGTGCATCGCATCGAGCAATCGACGATTCAGACCCGGACCGGTCGCCACTTGAAAGATGACGATTCCGATCGCCGACAGCATCATCAATATCAGCAAACTGCGAACAGAAAACTGTAAACGGAGTTGCATTCTCACGTCGCCACGGAATGTTTCCGTTCCATACTCCAATGCTTTTTTTCAAAGCCGACTTGATCGCGATCGTTGGATTCAGAGCGTTCATCGGCTAACATGGCTACATTCTAACACTACACCAGACGTATTGGGATTCGCCGGAATTCCTTCGCAGACACGTCGCCAGCCTTTCACTAACTTCAAGCGTTTTGTTCATGAAGTCTGATTCCCTTGCACTCCTGGTTTCGCTGATCTGCTGGTGCTTTTTCTGCACCAACGCGATTGCCGATATCTTTCTCGGTCAGGGGACCATGTGCGGTGAAGTGACCGACTCGACCGTCTACTTGCAAACTCGCTTGACGGACGCAAAGGAGTTGGATGACGACGGTGATCTACTCGGTGCCGATGGTGTTGCGTGTTTTGAATGGGGCACATCGGACGACTTTCGCGACTCCCACCAAACACGCTTCCAAGCCGCGACCGCGACTCATGATTTCATCGTCCGCGATGCGGTGACAGGTCTGGACCCCAATACTCGTTATTTTTACCGCGTCATCTTCGGGATCGATGAACAATCAACCAATCGCGGGCCGACTTGCAGTTTTAAAACATTGCCGGGCGCACGATCCGATGCACCGGTGAAGTTCATTGTCGGTAGCTGCATGAACTACAACAAATTCATGCACGGCAAACGGGGCAACGCCAGCGGGCCCGTGACGGCAACATCACTCGACAAGCAACTTGGATTTCCATCGTTTGCATCGATGGCCGGCATTGATCCTGATTTTTTTGTCGGGACGGGTGACATCGTTTACTACGACAACCCACGGCGTCCCGCTGAAACGGTCGAGCAACTTCGGAAATGTTGGCACGAGCAGTTTCGTTTTCCTCGGATGATTGACTTTTATGCAAAGGTACCCGCCTATTGGTCCAAGGACGATCACGACTTCCGCTTCAATGATTCGGACAACGGTTCCGACAAACTGCCATCGCCCACTACCGGTATCGGACTGTTTCGTGAACAGTTGCCGATCGTCGCGAAGGATGACCGCGACTCGCCGACCTATCGCACCCATCGGATCAACAAGCATCTGCAAATCTGGCTGACCGAAGGCCGCGACTATCGGTCGTCCAATCGGATGAAGGATGGTCCCGACAAATCTTTGTGGGGGACCGAACAGTTGGCTTGGCTCAAAGAGACTCTTAAAGCGAGCGACGCGAAGTGGAAAATCATGATCACGCCGACTCCGATGGTTGGACCCGACGACGCATCGAAAAATGACAATCACGCCAACCTGAAAGGATTTCGCTACGAAGCGAATACGTTCTTCGATTGGCTGGGCGAAAACGAGATTGCAAACTTCATCACGATTTGCGGCGATCGACACTGGCAGTATCACAGCATCCATCCATCCGGTGTCAACGAATTTGCTTGCGGCGCGCTCAACGACGAGAACTCACGCAATGGCGTCAAGCCGGGTGATGCCGATGGGACCGATCCCGACAGTCTTATCAAGCAACCCTACATTTCACCGCAGCCGAGTGGCGGATTTCTTGTGGTCAGCGCCGACAACTTCTTGCAGGTTGAGATGTTCAACGACGACGGAAAGTCACTTTATCGATTCGTAAAACCTTCGGATAAACAATGACAATGAAACGATCCATACAATTGTTCATTTTGCCACTCACTCTGATGCCCGCATTGTTGTCGGCGGCAATGGCAAATCTTGACCATTGCCAATCAGCCGAAACATCGACGCCGAATATTTTGATCCTCTTCGCGGATGACCTCGGTTTCGGTGATCTGGGGTGTTACAACGCGACATCGAAGATTCCAACACCGAATCTTGATCGATTGGCGGCCGAGGGGATGCGATTCACCGACGGACATTCTTCGTCGGGAATCTGCTCACCGAGCCGGTATGCATTGCTGACCGGTCGTCATCATTGGCGTGATTTTCATGGCATCGTCAATGCCTTTGGGAAGTCCGTTTTCGCACCTGGCCGATTGACGATGCCCGAGATGCTTCAGCAGTCGGGGTATCGAACCGCCGCGATTGGAAAGTGGCATCTCGGGTGGGATTGGGCGGCCATTCGTAAGCCGGGTGCGACTCAGTTCGGCGAGAGTCGGAACGAGGGATGGGGCTTTGACGCATTCGATTGGAACAAGCGGATTCCCGATGGACCGCTCGATCACGGTTTCGATAGCTATTTCGGCGACACGGTGATCAACTTCCCGCCCTATTGCTGGATCGAGAATGATCGCGTGCCTCGTCCACCCGATGCGAACATGGACTCATCAAAATGGAAGCCCATCAAAGAAGGGAATTGGGAATGCCGACCGGGACCAATGATTGCTGATTGGGACCCGTATCAAAATATTCCGACGACCACTCGGCGCGGTGTGGAGTTCATCAATTCGCAAGCTGGAAAGAACCAGCCGTTCTTTCTCTACTTCGCATTTCCTTCGCCGCACGCGCCGATCATTCCCAATGACGAATTTGATGGTCGTTCCAATGCTGGCCCGTATGGAGATTTCGTCGTCGAAACCGATGATGCCTGCGGTCAACTGCTACGGGCACTTAAAGATAGCGGTCAAGCTGAAAATACCATCGTCGTTTTCACGGTAGACAACGGCCCTGAAAAGTACGCGTACGCGCGGGACGAGAAGTATGGTCATTGGTCGTCCGAGCCGCTGCGGGGACTCAAACGTGACCTATACGAGGGCGGGCACCACGTCCCGTTCATGATCAAGTGGCCAGGGATCACGGCGCCCGGTTCGGTGTGTGACGCGCTTGTCAGCCAGATCGACTTGATGGCCACGTTCGCCGAGGCAATCGGTTTCGAGCTTCCGGCGACAAGTGCTGAGGATTCACACAATCTGTTTCCGCTAGTCAGCGGTAGCAGCGCCAGCGTGCGGACCACGCATGTCCACAATACCAACCCGGAACAGTATGCGATTCGGAGCGGCGATTGGCTTCTGATCGACCATCCCAATGGCTACGTTTCGGCTCGCGACAAATCGTGGGAACAGCGTCACGGTTATGTCGCCGACGATCAGTCGCCCGTCGAGTTGTATCATCTGAAAGACGATCCCGGTCAGCGCCGTAACTTAGCGAGCGGCAATCCGGAGCGAGTCGCTGACATGAAATCGCAATTGGCGCTAATCCGCAAGCAGGGCCACTCAGCGCCGCGACTGCAAAAGTAATCAAACAGTCGCCCAAGAACTATGGCGATCCACACGATCGCAGGACATTGGACATGCAAGTGCAAGGACTTGTTCGCCAGCCAAGTTTCTCGACGGCGCGTCGAAGGGAATTTCGTTACACTCTCTCGCATGTTTGGTTTCTTAAAACGAAAGGTTCCGCTATCGACGTTTGCTCGCGTCGACATCGAACTTCTTCTGCGCCGAAATATCGAAGTGGTCGGTCGCGACGACGTGCTCGGCGCCAAAGTATTGACCAGCGTGAACGAGCTTCAGCTTGACAATCAGTCGACCGATGCGTTGGTCAAATCAGCGTCGCGAGCAGTGGCTGATCGTATGAGCATGCAGCCCATCGATCCGTCATTCGGCGACGAAGACCAACTCGATCATTTCGCGGCCGATCCGCTGCGCGTGGTCGTCGAGATCGCCAATCAACACGCTCATCAATTTTGGCTTTCACAACCTTCACCGCGTCCGCTCGATCATCACCCCCGTACAACAACGCTGCTGCCGGTTTGCTTCGGATTCGGCATTCTCGCCAGCAGCGCGGCGTTGCAGGAATCACACTGGACGGCGGCCGGCTACTCGGGTTGGTCGATGTCTCGTTGCGGATACTACAGCTCCATCGAATTTGGATACGCGCTCGCACTGTTCGCGCGTTACCGAGGTGAAACGGACCCGGCGTGGCTGCAGTCGCTGCGACTGGATGCGGCAACCATCGCTCGCGACGCTGCCTCGCTTTTCGCAAAACATCAGGCCGATGGTGGGAAGCTATTGTTTGATGCCACTCGAATTCCTGGTACCGACTGCGATGTCAGCGATTTGGCGAATTGGATTTCGGGATCTGACGCGCGGTTTGCAATGGCCGCCGCCTACGCGCTCGCCAAGTTGGAATCGCTGCCAACGGTCGCTACGGATGCAGCGCATCGGTTGACGATGTCGAAAGATCAAGAACTGGTGGTATTGGCCGCCCGGCTGCTGGGCTCGGCCGACGCCGACGATCCTCGAATCAAAGCTCGAATCACCGAGCTCGCGGCAAGTAAAATCGCAGTGATCTCGCTGGCCGCGATTCATTCGGCCAGTAGGTTGGGGATGCCCGTAAATTCTTTCAAGCTCAGGATCGAAAAACTGCTCGCCGATCCAGCCATGGACGTGTTGCCGCTGATCGAATTGATGTCCATTCACGCTCGAGAGCTAACAGCTCTAGCAGGTGCGGTTTGTCGACAGGCGGAATTGGCAATCAAGTACCAGGACAGCGAAGCGACGACGGCGTTGTTGGCTTGTTTAGCGAAAATGGTCGACGATCCCGTTACGGAAGTTGTCAGATACATTCGCAGTCGCGATATTCAAACGAGAGCGATTGAAGTTCTTTCCGCGGAAATCTTGCATGGCGGCTCCAACGAATCTCACAACGAACATTCCTGACGTCATCGCCACGCCGGACCAACTCGCCGTTGCAGAATATTTTGCGTCGAGTGCATTCGATCAGTCTCGACGGAGTCGTCGCGATCCAACAGATGGAAAGTTCAAGCGGCCCACGCGGCAGCCCTGGACGCTGGATCTGGAATCCGAAAACAGGCTCTCGATCGGCGTGGCTTTCTACGGGATCGGGGCCGCGTGGCTGGTGCTTTCAATATTCGTACCGTACGGAGTGTGGATGTTGGTCGGCTTCAACGGCCAAGCATTTCCGCTTTGGATATCCATTGTGCAGATCACGTTTGCGCCGATCATGGCATGCTTGACGTTCGCATCGGTCACAATTTCGATGTGGTACGTCATGATCGTCAAACGATTTGCGCTCGCCGCCGCCGTGATCTTACCTGGGCTGATGATGTTAATTTTCGGGCTTTCGAGGATGTCCGTTTTTCACGTTCGCGACGCGGCGCAAATGACGCTGATGCCGATGTTCGCATACTGCATCGCTAGCGTCGTCATCAGTTTGCCGGTTCAAATGTGGAGTGGTTTGTCGCTTTCGCACGCCAGGGAAGTGCAGAAGTTGTACCCGCGATTGGGGATTCTCGCGATCATGCAGTTGACGCTGATCGCTTCCCTCGTTTTTGCCGTCAACGGGGTCGTCGGTGATGGTCACATCTCGCAGGAAATGGTCGTCGCGGCGATCATTGGTTTGGTCAGCACCGTTGCAACGGCAGTGTACGTTGTCAATCGCTCGACAGAAGATTCCCATGGCTGGTTTCTCGCGACGCTGGTTACGATCGTGTTTGCATTCGTCGCGATGTTGCTGGTCAGCCTCTATGCGTACGTTCGCTACGACGAAACCATCGTGATGTTCAACAGCGATCAACAGTGGATCGTGGTAGTGATCGCGACCACGAGCGGCACGAGCATTTATTTTGGATTCCTACGACTGGGGTTCATCTGGTTGCGCGCTTGCGGTTGGAAGTGCGTCTCCTCGAGCCAAAAGGAACAACATGGTTGATCCGAAATCGTCTTCGACTCCCGAGTTGACCGACGATCAGCTTGCCGTATCCGATTACATGGCGTCACGAAACTTTCGTCGTGCCCGTCGCAGCGACAATGGTCTGCGGTTGAAGCCTCACGAAAGCTTCATCGGTGGCACCGTCGGTTTGGCCGTGAATCTGGTCGTTGTTGCCGTGTTGCTAGTCGTGGCGGTCAGGCTAATCGAGGATTTCTTATCAGGAACGCCCAATTACTTGACAATGATGTTTGTGATCCAGACGATCAGTTTGCCGCCGATGATTTGTTTTTCGTTCGCGGTTGCCACGGCCACGTTTTGGTACGGCCCCGTGACGACCCGAGTGTTGACCGGACTGGCCATGACGCTGCCAGGCTTTGGCGCATTTTTGTTGTCGATTTCGCTTGCACAACAATACGTCGATGACGAAATGGCCATCCAAACAGGCTCATGCTTGTTCGCGCAGTTCATGGCTGGGTCAACGGTGTCATTGTTGACCCAGTTCTTCGGTCGTTGGACGCTGTCGCATCGGCGAGCCCTCAAGGACGGTCCGATCCAGCCGACCGGGCTGCGTTCCTTCTTTGAACTGACGCTATTCTTTGCCGTCGGATTCACGATCATTATCGGAGTCTTCACCGAAGACTTTCTGCTGGCTCTCGTCTTCTTCACCATTTGGGGAACGATTTCAACAGCAGCGATCATCAGCGTCATGATCGCTTCGCTGCGTGAAGAATCACCCACGAAATCAGGATGGTTCATCGCGCTGGGGTTTTCGTTCGCGTGCGCTGCAATGATCAATGGGTTCTATGCCGTGATGCTGTTCAGTTGGGATGCGGCTTTTGAGAACATCATCTCGGTACTGGGGATGTCGCTCTATGGCGCAGCGGTGATAGCTTTCATGTTCGCCATCTGCCTCGGCGTTCTCAAATATTTCGGTTGGACTTGCGTCAACCGTCGTGCCCAAGTTGCGTGAGCCAATCGGCTAAGCCATATCTCGCAGGAACGATGGCATCGCGCCGACGTAGCACTTGCAATGACCGCATACGGCCGATGTTTCCGCTATCGCCACTTGGCATTTCGGACACGGACGGGTTGCCACACGAGTCTGCGGACCTGGCGGTGGTGGCAATGGATCAAGTTCACCCAGAATTCGCATCACACTTGATTCCGTCACCCCTGATTTCTTCGGCGCATTCACAACCACCGCTCGCTCGGGCGGCGCGAAGACAAACGGAACATCGCATCGCGGGCAACGAACCTTTTGTCCCGCCATCGACACCTCGCCACGCACCGAGTGACCGGCAGGGCAACAACTTTTGATCTTTTGAACACTGGATTCCATAACGATTGTCCTTATTGCCGAGATGGCAAAATGTTGCGTGCAAAACCGTCGCAGCTTTCCTTGCCGACGACATTAATTCAACCCCAGCTTTAGAAGACGGTATCGGGCGAAATCAAGGCGCGAAAAATTGTTTCCTGTCACACCCGAATGGGATCTCGCGCGAAGCTAAAGCGATTTCAGTCGACGATTTGCCTCGTCCACCGCCGATTTTGCCCATTCCGCGTCCTGAAACGTTTCAACGATTCCTCGCAGTTTTTTCTGCGCCGACTCGAAATCGGCGGAGTTTCCTGCTGCCATCACTTCAGACATCAGTTCCACGGCGCGAGGATCAACGATTGTTTTTGGCGAGCGATGTGCGACGACCATCTGCTCGTGCTCTGCCAGTTCCATCAAGATGGCCACGTCATCGTCGTTCTGCCGATCGGGATTCTCGAATGCATCGATCCATTGACTCAATCGAGATGCAGTTTCAACGGGATCGGTGAGTCGCTTTTCCATGGCCGTCAAGAATCCTTCCTCTGCAGGCTTGAGTGGCGATATCCCAATTTTCGCTTGCGCCGATAGTCTCCGCAACGTCGCCGACAACCGTTGCTCCATCTGCATGTCCAACACTTCGGCGTAGCGAGGGTCGTTCGGGAATCGACGCAAAAATGTATTGATCGTTGCTAAGTCAGCCGATTCGGCGAGCGAGCCATACATCTGGTCCGCCGTCGGCGGTTGGCTCGACCAATAAAAGAGTGCGGCGCCTCCGATCAGAGCCGCGATCATTCCAGCAATCGTCAAGTTGTGCCAAACGGAAGCAGTCGATTTTTCATCTCCTGTTTCAAATCGGCTGGGTTCGACCCGCTCGTCAACGGCCGCATACCTTGCCCTCGGCGGTTCGTGAAGTGGCTCCGGTGCAGACTCTTGTTTCTTTCCAGTGATGGCGGGGCGATCTTGACGAACGGTTTTTCCGGCTCCCAAAATGACAGTAGGCACCGTCCCCGCGTTTTCGCCGATCTCATGCTGCTCTGCCGCTCGAGTGCTCGAGGTCAATTCGTTTCGGATCGGCTCGCTCAAGTTGGTGTCGTCCATCGCGGACGAATCGCCGGCGCCATCAGTCAACGATGAATCAACTCCAACGGTCGCCTGCTGTTGGAGTCCGTTTCGCATCGCCTTCAAACGATTCATGACCGACAAAGCCGTTGGCGGACGCCGGTCAGGATCCTTCTCCAGTAGCTGATGAACCAACGCGACCAAGTCATCCGGCAGTTCTGAATTCACGAGATCCAAAGGTACTGGTTGATCGCGCCTCAGCGCGTCGATGACCTCCGTCGAATTCTTGCCTTTGAATGGCGCGCGACCCAACAGCATCGCGTACATCACGCTCCCCAACGAATACAGATCGGTTCGCGGCGTGATGGCACCTCCATTGGCTTGCTCGGGCGCCATGTAGTCGGGTGTGCCCAACACTGAACCCGCTTGAGTCTGTTCGCTGACATCGCCAAATACTTTCGGGATACCAAAGTCGACGATCTTGACGCGGTCGTCCTCCGTCAAAATCAGGTTTGCCGGTTTCAAATCGCGATGCGTGACACCGATGTCATGAGCGTGCTTGAGCGCCGAGCAAACTTGGATCGCAATATCAATCGTCGATTCCCACGACATCTTTTTCAAGCGGCGAACGCGGGCCTGCAACGTCTCACCGACAATCAACTCCATCGAATAGAACAGTCGACCCGATTCGTCTTCCCCTTCACCGATGATGCGCACGATCCCCGGATGTTTGAGCATTTTGAGCGCACGGATCTCGCGATCAAAACGGCGGCGAAACCGCGGATCGTCCGAGACGTGGGCGGCAATCAATTTGACCGCCACCAACTCGTCCGTTTTGGCGTGACGAGCCGCGTAAACATTGCCCATCCCTCCACGACCGATCAACTCACCGATTTTGTAGGGACCTAAGTATTCGTCAGCCGGCATGATCGATCGGGAATGAGAGGCGGAATTGCTGAGGACAGTGCCAAAGCAGCATTCTAACGGAACTGGCCGATCGGAGTCGCGGTCGTCGGCGGGTTTGGTTAGTATCCGCACCAATCATGAAACAATCCGTGTCCAATTTTCTACGATACATTTCCCCCGCGTTGCTATGGTTGGCTCAACCACCGTTGGCAATTTGGCCGTTCGCATTCGTCGCGATCATCCTCTGGCTCTGCTGGATCGTGTCGCCCGTTCCAGTGACCAAACGCGACTACACTTTTCTCTGGGTCGCATCGACTTTGTTTTGGCTCGCTACCCTGCAAGGCCTTCGCCATGCCCACCCGGCGATGTATTTCTGCTGGGGACTTTTGTCAGCTTACTTGGCAGTCTTCCATGTTGGCTTTGTCGTCGTGGGCCGACGTATGGTGGAGCGTGGCGTCTCACTTACAATCGCCGCGCCAGTCGCATGGGTCGCCCAAGAGTGCGTACGCAACTACCTGCTCACCGGCATTTCCGCCGCAATGCTGGGTCATACGATGGCGGACGTTCCGTTCATGATCCAAATCGCCGATCTGTTTGGTACTTACGGCATCGGCGCGGTGCTCGTCAGCATCAATGTTGCGATCTTTCTGAGTTGGCAATTGTGGCGAGGCCAATCGGATCGACGATCCGCAACCACGTCCATCTCAATAGCGACGACGTTATTGGTCGCAACGCTCATCTATGGATACTACCGCACGGGTGAGCCGACCGGAGAACCACTTGCCACGTTCGCGCTGCTGCAACGAGACGAAGAAGTTAACTACGAGCAATCCTACGAACGCCAAGAAGAGATCTTCCAAAACTACGCTCGTCAAGCTATCGAAGCGGTTCGAGACACCCAAGAAGCAGTCGACATCGTCGTCTGGCCCGAATCAATGTTCTCCGGTGCAACGCCTTGGATGACGGTCGATCCCGACCTTGTCGTACCCGCTGAAGCACAGATGAGCGCCGCAGAATTTCAAGCCTCCGTCAACGAACACCAACGCTATTTCTCTCAACGTGCCAAATTCATCCAAACGCTGATCGCGGCCGAAACGCCCGGACGGAATCCACCCGAGCTGATTGCCGGTTGTGGCGTGGTCCGTTACGCCGACGTCCCGCAGAGCTACAGCGCCGTCGTTCATGTTGGGCCGGATGGCGAGGTCGTCGACTGGTACGGCAAAACTCACTTAGTACTCGTCGGTGAGTACATCCCGATCATTAATTGGATACCGTCACTTCGGTCATTTGTTCCCCATTTGGATCGCGGCGACGGCGCCAAACGAATGAACGTCGCGGGAACGGGCATCGCTCCGAATATTTGCATCGAGACCGCAGTCGAACGAGTGACGGTCAACCAGTTCGCCGACTTAGTTGGACGAAAGGAAACGCCCGACGTGATCGTGACTGTTACTAATGACGGCTGGTTCGATGACAGCAGCGTGATTGAGCATCACTTGCGTTGCGCTCAACTGGTCGCCGTGTCAATTCGACGCCCCGTCGTTTCCGCTGCGAACAATGGGCCGACCGCGTCGATCGACTCAAGTGGTGCCATCACCGCGCGATTGAATGTGGGAAGCAATGAAACCTTGATCACGACCCCCAATCGTGACGATCGGAAGAGCGTGTATGCCATCATCGGCGCGATACCAGCTTGGCTCTGCGTTGCCCTTGCCGCACTACTTACAACACGTCGTCGCAATCCAAATCCTTAAAATCTGACGCATTCGTCCTACTTCTGGTACAGCGGCATGTGGCGGTAGTAGACTTCGAGACAGTAGATCGATAGACACGTTGTGTAGATCCGGCCATACGAACCGTACGCATCACCTTGCGGCGCCCAACTGCCATCTTCGCGACCGCCACGAGCTTGCAGTGCCGGCAATTCAACTCGCATGGTTTCGTTCCATTTCTGCCACGGCGTCCCACCGAAATGGTGCAACATTTGCGTCGCGTAATACCAGTAATAGACGTCCTGGTCACTCGGATTGAATGGATAGTCCATCACTAATGCGTCAACTCCTCGAACCATCGGAACATTGTCATGTTCCCAACCAAGATATTGGCGACATAGCAATCCCTCCGCAGTCATGGCCGGCGTCGGTGCACCGCGAGGCTGATAAGAGTAGGCCGCTCCGTCATAAGACTCAACCGTATCGAGATACTTCGAAACCGCGCGCAGCTTTGAATCGTTGACATCCAACCCGGCGCTCTGCGCACTGATCAGGGACAACAAAAACCAACCAGTCACCGAAGTGTCTGAATCCTGGTTAGGTTGATAGCGCCACCCGCCCTGCGGCGATTGAGATCGCTCGGCGTAGTCGACGGCAAGCTCAACCCGCGGACGCAACCACGAGTCTCTCGTCATGCCGTACAGTTCGGACAACGCGATCGCTCCTTGAGCTTGCGAATACATCTGTTCGTGGCCGCGCGCACCCTGGGCCATGAATCCGCTACGGTCCTGCATCGCGACCAAGTACTTCATCCCCTTGTCGACAACATCGGTGTAGTCGCCGCTGCGATGAGTGTGCCCGTCACCTAAAAAGGCAAGCAGCGCCATCGCGGTCGCGGATGTTTCGTTCTCGCTGTGATTACCATCGCGATAAGGTCCCTTCATGCTCCATCCGCCCTTGCGATTCTGGTTTCGCTTGAGCCACTCTAAACCACGACGGACGGCTTCTTGAGTTTCCGCGGTGCCTCCGTACATCGCCATCAACGCCGCCTTCATCGACCCGCTTCGCCCGCCAAACATCGGCCGCGCGATTTCCGATGACGACTCGCCCAACAACGTCGGTGTCCAATCAGGCAAGTCGACGGTTACGTCCTGATCGGTTGGTTCGAACACGCTCTGCAGATCGACTTCCGTCTCGAACTCCGACACTTGCATAGCATCGGATTCCATCAGCGTATCGTCCGCTGCAATATTAAACTCAGTCAACTCGACGGAAGGCTCGCCCTCGCTGGCGCCAATCGTCAGTACAAACTTACCCAAGCCCTTGCCGACCGGAGTCGTGATCAGGGCCAAGATCAACAAGAACAGCAAATGCAAAACCAGGCTGATCAACCATGGCGGCGCAGAGAGACGATAGCGGTCGTCGCCGACATCAGTGAGGTCTTGGGTCCCGTCGGTTTCCGGTTCGTTGTTGGCCATCGGCAACAGCTCGCCCCGCCATCGAACACCCTTCGCTGATCCGACGCCATTGATTTCTTTGGTCGGTGCAGGTGGACGGACGGGCGGCAGCGTCGAGCGTGGCGGCGGAGGTGGCGGCACAAC
>JBGSLZ010000170.1:0-23230 GCA_041740415.1 Rubripirellula sp. | reverse complement strand
AAGGACCGCTCAATTGCCGGGCTTTCCATCAGTTGCATCGCCATCCTTGGCCTCGTGTAGAATTAGGGATCGAACGTGTCGGCGCATTCTACAAGTCGGACTCAGTTTCTCCGACACTAATTTTCCGCTCGGTCCTAAGCCGCTCTGTACTAGATATGCCGCATTTTTTGCCTCAGTTTAGGTTGGTGACGTTCGATACTTTGTTATCGTTTTCGTCTCGGTCTCTCTTGCGTCGGTAATGCTGAACGACCAGAAACGCGAGACTCTCGATGAGACTGCGTCGCTTGGAATCCGAAGAAGCGAGCTGGTCTGTTTTTGATTCCTTCGATGCTTTTTGTTTTGTCAAATGTTTGAACCCTGGATATGTTGGAGTTGAAGTTGTTAACGCAAAACGCCCCGTCACTGGGACGGGGCGTTGACGTTTGCTAATTGCCTTACGGTTAGTCGTTAAGCAGAGTCGCGTTTGTTGCCGTTGTTGTACGGTTGCTTCGGCAATGGCAATCCCTGCATCTCGTACCAGCGGCGATAGCTGTACCACACATTGCCGCTGTTGACGTTATGCCCCTCACGCTGAAGCTGCTTCGCGGTGTCGCGGTGACTGAGTCCTTCCTTGTCAATCAACTCGTGCACACGATCGGCAATCAATTCAATACGAGGTGGCTGACGGAGCCAGATCGATACTTTTTCACCGGGGTGATCATCGCGGGCGACGGCACCCGTGAACTCTGTCGTGGCGCGAACCAAACATGGACGAAACTCTCCGCGCACGACCGTCTGCTTGCGTCCCGGGCGAGGCTGGACATTGACCCAGATCCGCCCACCGGTAAGCAAAGTGAAAACGTTCAATGCCTTGTACACAGCATCTCCACCGAGGCGACCCGCAGACGCGTCGCTGAGCAACATCGACATCTCCGCAAGCGTTTTGCGTGCATCCTCCGCCGACAGAGTTGCAGTCGAGTGTTCTAACGACTTTTGCAGCCGGTTCAAATCTGCCTGCGCTGCTCCACGTTCCGACTGTGCTGAACGAAGCCGCGACTTCGCCTCGCGGCGATCATCGTTAGTACTGTCCTCATACAGTTCAAAGAGTGCTTGGACGCGATTGGTGAGAACGCGAAGTTTCTTTTGAGCCACGTCGATGTCAGCCTTCACATCGTCATCAGCTGTTGCGTCAATTTCCCGACTACGGCTGACCACGTCGGATACCAAGTCCGTATCCCGCGCAATCAATTCCGCGAGCGACTTGCAAACTGCCTGAACTGCTTCGTCGCGGCGCACGCAACTTGGATGAGGACACTGGTCACCGTTGCAGCAACGCATTCCCACACCGTTGGCTCCCGCCATGTAAAAACGAATCGGCTTTTCGGGCGTACTACAGTGACTGCAGTAAAACATGCTAGTCGTCAGATCCCAGAGTTTCGCCAACTTCGCATCGCGTGGCTCACGCGGGCCATTCTTGCGGTCGTCGAACTTCTGCTTCAGCGCATAAAAAGTCGCATCATCCAAAATGCGAAGGTCTTCGACCTGACGAGTGACCACTTCTTCATCGGGCTGTTCGATTTGCGTGACATAGTCGCGCCGCGTAGAAAACTGATTGCGCTTCCGGCCAAATTCCCACCGACCCGTTAACCGCTCGTTACCGAAGAGGCGGCGATATGCGGTCGCCGTCATTTTTCCGGTTGTCGACCGCGGATCGCAAGGACCACTTGCTGCATTCCAACGCCGAACTCCCTCCCGGATCGACATTCCTTCCAAATGAAGCGCTGCATGTTTGCGAATCAGCTCTGCCGCTTCTGGATCGACTTCCGGTTCTGTCCGAGGCAAACCACGATTGGTCGGACGTCCGCCAGGGACTTCTTTGCGACGATACCCGACACCCAGAGCACCGGTTGTATGGCCCTGCATAAAATGGCCGATTTGTCCGGAACGGACGTGATCGGCGATCGTATCGAGCAACAGGTCATCCATCAAACCATGAATCTGAAGCTGCAGTTTCCAGCTCTTCTTGTCGTTTGTGTCAATGCCTTGTGACACGGAAACTGCGCGAATTCCGGCGTCAACGCACTCGTCCTGAATGAACGCGAAACCCTTGCCAGCTTGGCGAAAAAGACGACTGGCTTTGTATACCAAAAAAGTCTTCGCCAACAGCGATTTCAGGATTTGCCTCGTGCGGTTGAGACCCGCACGCCGAGCTTTCCGGCCCTTCTCCCCTTCGTCGATGGAGATGAAGTATGGCGGAACAAAGGTTTTGTTCCGTGCGGCCCAGATGACACATTCGCGGATCTGGTCACCAGTAGACTGCTGCATCTGCGTCGAGAAACGCGCGTACATACAGGCGATGTCAAGGCCCTTGGACAAGGCCCAAGACATCAAATCATCGTGAGAAGCCTCGGGATCGAATCCCTCCAGATCAACTCCGGCAATAGCAGCTTCCAATGCCCATTGCCTAAGCGCCTCGCGGCCAAGTTCTTCACTTGCAGAACCTTCTTCGGAGAACTTCTTATTCATCGTAGTGCCTCCAATTGGCAGTTGTGTGCGATAGGCAGCCAACAACTTGCCGGCTGAACCAATCGCAAACTAAGTTTGAATGGCAGCGAGTAAAGCAAGTCGCGATCGCGTACCGATCGCGTGAAGCGATTTCTTGCCAGCACGGGAGAAAGTTAAGAGGTGAAGCTCATCGCGCTGGATCGCAGTCGTAACAGACACGATGCGAAATACAGCTAATCGAATAGTTGAATTTGTTCGGGCTTCGAGTCAAGTCGCTGAGGTTTAGGGCCGTCGCTCACAAACAGATCGATCAAATCAATGGGAAACCCGGCCAGTTGCGACAACTTGGATTTTATATGTGTGACACAGTTAAGTCCTTTTTCTTCGCCGAACGGTTGCATTCCACTTGTTCTTCCCGTTGGGTATTACGGCAGACAGCTACACGAAAATCCCAGAGAGCTGGATGCAATGCGAACGGAATGTCCAATTCGCGTTCATTCCAATGAAGCGTGTGATCTCGCAACGACAACACGAAGTCACCAAGCTCAATCGCGACGTGCAGACTTCCGCAGGATCGGATGGCAATTCGCCCCCTTCGCGTCGGAGCCAGGCCACGTACTCATGAGAGAGCAAGCGGTGAGTTTTGGCGGCCTCTCTATCATCGCAATTGATTGATTGACTCGCTTTACTTTGGTCCATCACTGCGCGGCAAAGTGAACGCTAACAAAACCCGACTCGAATTAGAATCCGAGTCGGGTTTTTCTTATCTCTGAAGCGCACTTTCGCTTCATCTAGGCTCCCGCGTTTTCGCCATTCTCAGGAATCGAAATGAACCGGGGCGGGACAAAGATGTTGTTCGCCGCGGCCAAGCACAGGGTTCGGCGGACTTGAACTTCGGTCGACTGCTGCATCTGAGTGCTGACGCGTGAATAAACAGTGCTGATGTAGAACCCTTTGGAACGCGCCCATGAAACTTGCTCATCATGGGATGCTGTTGGATCCAGCCCCGAGAGATCGACACCTCCCGCTGCCGCCGCTGTCATCCAATGATCTAACGCTTTACGGGCGAGCTCTTCGCTCACCACTCCTTCTTCTTTTGAATCGTGATGCATAGTTGCACCTCCTGTAGTAATTGTCTGCGCCTGATCATCGAGCTCGGTGCTCGAAGATCGGCCCGCAGACCAGAATTGAATTGGGGCCAACTTTGCAGAGTGCGATCGCGTACCGATCGCGTGAAGCAATTTCCGCAGCAGGTAAAAGACGGTGCCCGGTAAACTTCGATTTAGATAACGCTGGCGACTAGCCAATTGACTTCCTAGCGAGAGTCGAAAATTGCCTTAGTCGAAGAGATGAATTCGCTCGGGTGCCAAGTTAAGTCGCTGGCGTTTGGGGCCGGCGCTCTCAAACAAATCGATCAAATCAATGGGAAACCCAGCCAGCTGTGACAACTTGGATTTTGTTTGTGTGACATAGTTAAGTCCTTTTTCACCGCCGAAACTGTAGCACCCCACTGACTCTCCTTTTTTGGCATTATGGCAGACAGTGACAAGAAAATCCCAGAGAGCTGGATGCTTTGCAAACGGAATCTCAAATTCGTGTTTATTCCAATGAAGCGTGTGCTCTCGCAACGACAACACCAGGTCACCACGCTCAATCGCCACCTGCATAGCCTCGGCTGGATCAGAAGGCAATTCTCCCCATTCCCGGCGAAGCCAGTCGGCATTCGCCGGCGTTAGGAAATTTAAAATTTCGGCGACTTCGATCACTGCTGCCGAGAGTTTGATCCGCTTGAATCTCGCCCATATCTGTGCGGCGCTCGGATACAGCTGATACACATGCTCAAGGGAACGTCCCAGTAACTTCCGATCGGTCGCGTTTAAATTCCGCTCCCAAAGTCGCTCGGCAGTATACGGTCCCAACATTCTCCGACGAGTTTGATTCAAGAGTTCTTGGGCGCGCGGGGAAGGTTGCTTCGAAATGTTGTACATGAAATATCCTCTCATTTAATCCATTAAAACGACACTCGAAAGTAAGTGCGGTGAGTGCAAAGGATTATCTCTGAAGGCGGACGCATCGAAAAGCCGTTACCAAGTGTTTTCTCGGAAATCGCTTCAGGCGATCGATATGCGACAGGCACTCGTCAATTTCTGAATCTGAAGGCCAAGGGTTTTGGTCAGATTAGAAATCAAGGACGGGTTCTTAGTCATGCTTAATAAGTCTTTCAGCACTGTGGAAGCTTCAAATTACCTCGGAATTCGCGTTTCGACGTTATACGACTGGCTCGGTCAATCAGATGCCGGCACGTTCACGATCCGAGGCCAAAATGTCACCATCGAGTACTTTCAAGGCGGTGCTCGCGGACAAGGACGCATTCGAATTGAACAAAACGAACTCAATCGACTCTTTGAGCTGATGAAGGTTCGACCCCTGAAAAGACACACGCGTCAATCACCTCGGCCAAAAACCGCAACTCGTCACATCACGGCAAAGCTCGGTCGACCAGACGGCTGACCCGTTCATCAAACCTTGGCGGCATGGCGGCCGCGCGGCAACGTGGGCGCTAACAAAACCCGACTCGAGTTAGACTTCGAGTCGGGTTTTTTATTTACAAGAAGCACACTTTCGCTTCATCTAATCTGCCACGTTTTTCGCTTCAATTTAGCTCAATTGACGTATTCGAGCGCGTAACCTCGTTACTCACCGCTAAATGCACCGTGACGAAGTGTTAAGCGAGAGGCTTTCACCTAATATGCCGCAAAATGGTCTTCAGTTTAGCGTCACTGAGTCGATTTGATGGGACCGCAACCATCGGCAAGTCAACGGTGGAAGTCAGCTTGCTTTTCGAGGCTGCTTGGTCTTACCGAGCGCAGCCCACAATGGATCGTTGTAGTCGTCGGCCCACTGAGCATAGTGATCCCAACAAACCTTCGGTGTATTGCCCATCAAACCGGCTAAAACTTCAATCGTCACGGGGTTACCTGTGTAGTAGCCTGACAAGGTTCGTTTCGCAAACGTGTGACGACAGGTGTAGGTCACCCGATCATCCGGAAGTTTCAGCTTTTCCTTGATCAGACAGAACTGCTGAACGCCATTGCACCGCTTCCATTGCTTCCCATATTTGGTTCGCAAAAGTGGAATGCCCGATCCTTTGGGAGCTGCGAGTATCAAACGACGTGTGATCTCTTCCATCTCGTCACATAACATGATCCGGCGATCTTTTCCTGTCTTCTTCGCTGCCTTGTGACCATGCCCACCATCTGCTGTTCGCGCCTTCAACAAATAAAACATCCCATGAGGCGTCTCGACAACATGATCCGCCGTCACGATCGCCATTTCAGAATAGGGTCGCGCACCGGTCAGGATACAACACTTGAGAAACAATGCGTGAGCGTCATTGGTGGCCGCGTAGATCTGCGTCTCTTCGTCAGGACTAAAGCAAGTCACCCTCGCCGTGGCAGCTGGCTTTTCATAGCTGGCGACAGGATTGATCTCGAGATCATCAAACTTGATGCAAAAGTTGAACGCCGCCTTAATACAAGCGATCACGTTTCGTTGCGTGTTGTTGTTCCAGGTTTCGTGCTGTTGCAGCCAAGTTCGCAGGTGCTTCTTTTTGAGTTCTTTTACCGACAGTGCTCCGCAGTAACCACAGAACTTGTTCAACCAGGCTTTACTGAGTGTCACCCATTCTGGCGAAGCCGAATTGGTGAGATCGGCAAGATAAATCTCGCAGACTTGGGCGACGGTCCAGTCTTTTGATGGCGTTGAAGCCACTGGTGTTAGTTCATTTGTCAGCTTGATGCGAGCGAGCGCTAATTGTGCCTCTTCTTTGTTGTCCTTGCCGCGAATCCGTTCTCCGTTTTCATCAAAGAGAGCTTCGCGTTTCTTGGTACCGGGTATTGTGTGATACCAGCAGTCCGTTTGCTTCCAGTGCCATGCAGACCCATGCTGCTGGCGACGTGATTTTCGGGTCCTTGCCATTTTCGATTGACCTTTCGGGGTGAGCCCGGTTGCCGCCGGGAATTGACTTGTGAAATGCGAGAGAAGACACTGTGGCTGGGAACCGAATTCGGTTCCTTGCCGCCAAGGGATCGACATACGGTTTGCCGACCGTGGTCCCTTGGTTTTTTTATGCGCAGACGTAGCCACCAAGTGTGGCGGGCCTCGCGAACGAAACGAATGCCATGGACCGATGGTCCGCGCGGCATCCGCCATCCGAAGAAGGGGATTCAACATGATTCAGTTCCTTGCCAAGTCGACGCGTGCTTTTGGAACATCCGGTTGCCGCCGAACATTCCCGCGTCATTTGCTACACAGAATAACTACACACGCTGTTTTCGCGATTGTAGTTCTCTTCGCACAACTCCTTTATAAGCCGCTACTTAAAGCCGAGTCAAGCGACCGGCCAAACATTGTTTTGATACTTGCCGACGACCAAGGTTGGGGCGATTTGAGTTTGCATGGCAACCCGAATCTGTCGACGCCGAACATCGATTCGCTGGCGCGCGATGGCGCCGAAGTCGAGCACTTCTACGTTTGCGCGGTTTGTTCGCCCACTCGCGCGGAGTTTCTGACGGGACGTTATCACAGTCGCATGGGCGTCTACAGCACCTCGTCCGGTGGCGAACGTTTTAGCGCCGACGAGCAAACGATCGCGGAAGTTTTCAAAACGGCCGGATACGCGACGGCGGCTTATGGGAAATGGCACAGCGGCATGCAGTATCCGTATCACCCCAACGCGCGCGGCTTCGATGACTATTACGGTTTTTGCAGCGGTCACTGGGGCGACTATTTTTCGCCGATGTTGGAACACAACGGCGAGATCGTGAAGGGCAACGGCTTCCTGGTAGACGATCTGACCGATCATGCGATCGACTTCATCAGCGAACATCAAAAATCTCCGTTCTTCGTCTACTTGCCGTACAACACGCCTCACGCGCCGATGCAGGTGCCTGATCCGTTTTGGAACAAGTTCAAAGACAAGCCGCTGGTTTCGGACCCGGCCAAAGAAAACGCGAAGGGCCAGGATGACAATCACACTCGCGCGGCCTTGGCGATGTGCGAAAACATCGATTTCAACGTCGGCCGCGTGCTGACTCATTTGCAAAACACGGGCTTGGCGGACAACACGATCGTCGTCTACTTCAGCGACAACGGCCCCAATGGCTTCCGATTCAACGGCGGAATGCGTGGCCGCAAAGGATCGACGTTCGAGGGCGGGTTGCGTTCGCCGCTGGTGATTCGTTATCCGGCGAAGATCAAACCGGGAACCGAAGTGAAACAGATTTCCGCCGCGATCGATCTGTTGCCGACCCTGGCCGACCTTGCTGGTGTATCTCTGGCGTCACCCAAACCCCTCGACGGACGCTCGATGGCCGGTTTGCTGCGAGGCGAAGAGTCCACGGATAAAGATCGGTTGATCTTCAGTGCGTGGAACGGAAACGCGAGCCTGCGTTCACAGCGATATCGAATGCAGAAACGCGGCCCGATTTACGACATTCAATCCGACCCTCGTGAAACTGATGACCTGCGTGAAAAGCAGCCGGTGTTGGCCAAGCGTTTGGACAATGTGATGGAGCGGTTCATCACCGAACTCGAACCGCGCAAGTCGGATGCGCAGGAGGATCGACCGATCACGGTGGGGCATCCCGATGCGAAGACCGATCAGTTGCCGGCCCGCGATGCCGAACCGCGCGGTGGTGTTGTCCGCAGTTGTCGACATCCGAATTGTTCGTTCATGGAACATTGGGTCGACACGAAGGGAGAGATCGTGTGGGATGTCGAAGTGTTGTCCGAAGGGGATCACGAAGTGACGATGTACTACGCCTGCAAGAACGGCAGCGAAGGTTCCGTGATCCAGTTGAGTTTGGGGGAAGAAAAACTTCAAGTCACGATTTCGGAGCCGCACGACGTGCCTCTGACCGGGATGGAAAACGACCGTGATTTGCGGACTGAAAGCTACGTCAAGGATTGGCGAGAAATGAAGATCGGAACGCTGCATTTGACGCCCGGACGGAAAGCACTGACGCTCAAAGCGATCACAGTTCCGGGCGACGAAGTGGCCGAGATGCGAATGTTGATGTTGCGAAAAAAGTAGGTCCGGTTCCACCGGACGATCAACTTTGCGTAGGCCCGGTTCCACCGGACGGTTAATGCATGTCCGGTGGAACCGGACCTACTTTGTCGATTGTTCCGATCGCTACCGTCGTCGATGTGGACGGATCAGGTTGGCGGCTTGGAAAGGCTTAGCTTTGGTTGCATTCGTGACGATCAAGCCGGTAGTGGCCGCCTGAAGCCACTTCGTTCCCGCGTTTGACAGGTTGCTCGTGGCTGTTTCTTTGAAGATTTTCAGTGATGATTCAAGTTCGGCGCCGGCGCTTCGCGTGGGCAGTCGGCTGGACAAGTATCGAATCCTGCGACGACTCGGCGAAGGTGGTTTCGCGACCGTCTATGCCGCTCTGGATTTGGTCGAAGATCGCAAAGTTGCGTTGAAGATTCCCGACAACCGATACATCGCCAACGAACAGTCGCTCGACGACATGCAACGCGAAGTTCGCATCATGGCTCGTTTGGAACACCCATCCGTTCTGCCGCTCAAGGACGCGCGAATGATCAACGGTCATTTCGTGATCGTGTTCCCGCTCGGCGAAGAAACTCTGGCCGATCGCCTGGAACGTCGCTTGTCCCGATCCACCGCAATGGATTACGCCGTCCAGATGATCAGCGCTGTCGCCTACGCGCACGAGCAGTCCGTTTTGCATCGCGACATCAAGCCCGACAACTTTGTGCTGTTTCCCGATCAAGTGATCCAGATGACGGACTTCGGTTTGGCGCGGATCGAGACCGGCAATCACGGCATTTCTGGTTCGGGCACGCTCGGTTACATCGCGCCGGAACAGGCGATGGGCAAACCGACTTTCCGCAGCGACGTGTTCGCGCTCGGTTTGGTGCTGTATCGGATGTTCGCCGGCGAGCTTCCCGAGTACCCGTTCGATACGATGCCGCGATTCAATCGACTGCGTCGAGGATTGTCGAAAGATTTCGTCGACTTGATTTGCAAGGCGATCGAGCCTTCACCGTCGAAGCGATTTCGCGATGGCGTGGCGATGCACAATGCGATGACGAAGATCAAGTATCCGCTGACCGATCGTTCGGTTTCACTGCGCGGATCGGCGCCGGGATCATCCTACACGCGTCGCATCGCGTAAATCGCCCGAGTCAGGGGATCTGGATTCGACCGGCGCTTCGAATCACGGGTGCGATCCCGACTCCGCCCATGCCGTTGTTGATCAGACTCAGCGACGGCACCTTCGCAATGTCCGCTTCGATCTGTTTCACGCGATCTTGGTGGCCGACATGGTATTGGGGCATCGCCTCGTTCCAGCGCACGACGCGCGAGAGCAATGGTTGGCCGGTCAAACCGATCAGTTGCCCCAGTTCGGTTCGGGCAATGTGCACGAGCCCATCGTCGTCTTGATGCAGCAGTTCGGGCTGCATCGCGCCGCCGATGAAAACGCGGATCAGCACGTGACCTTCGGGCGCTCGTCCGGCAAACTTATTGCTCGCGAAGCTGACCGCCAAAATGTTGCGATTCTCTGACATGGGAATCACGAACCCGAACGTCTTGATGTCGACGCGGATATCGCTTTCTCGCACACCCAGCATCACGATCGCCGTCGACGCTGATTCGATTTTGGTCAGTTGTTCGGCCGCGACCGGCGCGATGCTCGACAACAGTTCGGCGGCCGTTCTTGGCGGCGTCGCGACGACGACGTGGTCAAACACTTCCGATTCGCCCTGGCCGACGATCACATTCCACTGGTCGTTGTGTCGCACAAGTCGTTGCACCGGAGCACCGAGCCTGATCGTGCCGGGCGGCAAAGAATCGGCGAGCGCGCGAATCAGTTCGACCATGCCGCCGGGGAAGGAACGGAATTGACCGTAGCGAGCACCGGTACTGCCCCGTTCGACGTTGTCTTCGCCGCTGCGCCGTCGCGCCGCGGTGGCTCGCGCCAGTGATCCGTACTTGCGTTCCATGTCGGCGATCGGCCCCATCGTCGCCCGCATGCTCAGCTTTGTGATGTCGGCGGTGTAGATGCCGGCCGATAACGGCGCGACGATCCGCTGTAGCACTTCGTCGCCCATTCGGCGCCGCACGAACGCATCGACCGACTCGTCAGAATTGTCGCTGTCCGAGTCGATCGGTTTCTTGACAAAACGTTCGGCCAAAAATCTCGCCTTTCCCCACGGCGACAACAGCCTCGTAGTCATCATCGGCCAAAGTTTTGTCGCCCTCATCAAAACGAAACCGTCGGGAATCGCAAGAAGTCGTCCGCCACGAACGACCCGCGCGCCGCGACCTACGACGAGCGGCTCGATCAGTCGATCGGCGACGCCCAGCCGTCGACACAGCTCCAGCGCTTCGGGCGGATTGGTCGCGAACATGTCCGCGCCGTGATCGACCAAAAAACCGTCGATCGATTCGGTGTGGATCACGCCACCGACCCGCGAACCGGACTCGAGCAGAGTCAACTGGAGATCCGGTTGCGACAGGTGCAGTTGAGCGGCGGTCGACAATCCGGACAGGCCGCCGCCGATGATCGCGACTCGCCGAGCCGTTGATGTCACGGATGTTGACCCATCAAACATATTCCGCCTTAGTTGCCTCGCGCGGAAGCTGCCCCGGCCGCAGACGCTTCGATTTGGGCTTGCTCCCGAGCCCTTTGTTCGGCTTCCATCTGGGCGGTGTAGTCGGCGGCGTTGTAGCCGTCGGACGACGAACCACTGGACGAGGAATCGCCGTAGGGACTTCCCGATCCGTACATCGATGAGGGAGCGCCAGCGAGGCTGATCTTCTTGCCCATCATCGCTCCGATCGCCACCGCGAATGTTTCGACGGTTGTGAAGATCGGTTCCATCGCGCCGTGAAATTGGTCCGAGGTTGTGGCCGACAACATCGGCGCGGTGATCGCGGTCAACGGCGTGACAGTCGATGCGACTTGGTTCAGCATCGCGTCGGCGCCGCCATCGTTGATCGAACTCTTGATCGCGGCGATGATTTCGGTCCACTTATCGGCGAGCGATTTCGGTACCCAATATCCGTCGACATTTTTATAAGTGACCTTCGATTTCAATCCCCCGCTATCGATCGACACGACGGCGGTATCGTCGGATTGCGAATCGACAGTGATGCTGCGGTCGCTGCCCGATTCGGTTTGGCGAAACAGTTCCGAAAGATGCGCGGCGGTCGCGGTATCAAATTGCGTTAACCACTGGTCAAACGGCGTCGATTGCAGTTTGGAAAGATCCGTCAGCTCCGGCGTCATACCCGATCGCAGCAATCCCGCCAGCGTCAGAACTTCGCCGGCCACCGTATCAAATTGTTCCGTCGGAAGCTCCTTCACGCGCGGGCTGGATAGCAGCCATCGTTGACGTGTGACCAACAGATCGCCCAACTGATGCAACCCGCCGACGGTCGCTTGCCACTGATCGGCGCTAACCTTTTCAGCCGCCAACTTAACGATTTCGTTGATGTCGGTTCGGTAGGCAGGCGGCAATGCGTCGTACATCGCCAACACATGTCCGTTGCGAATTTGATCGTCGATCTCATTCAAAAATTCATCGACTGCCAGATCCGACTTGGGCTCTTTGTACGTGGCGGGCGTGCGAGGCATCGGCAGCGGACTCGGGGCCGGCGCGGCCGCAGCGATGGCGCGGCTCTCGAGTTCTTTCAAGCTGACGGCGCGGGCCTGATTGAGTTCGCGTTGCAGCGTTTGAGCTTGAATGCGACTCTCGCTGCGCAAGGACGACAGACTAACCGTCACTCGTTTTCCGTTTAGCAATTCCAGCACAACGGTTTCGCCCCAAGTACCCAGCATCCGCGCTTCGATCGTTTGGGTACCGCGAAGATCGGTCCACGATTCGGCGCTGACGGATCCGGCACCGTGAATCGAACCGACGATGATCGTGGCCGCCGTCAGCCTGAACATGAACATTTGAATTGGCATAATCGAGATCTTATTAATCAGAACCACAAAAAGACATTTGCCGGCGCCATCGGCACCTTTGGAACTCAGTATATTGGAAGTCGCTCGACAGCGGCGCAGGAAAACGTCGCAGAAAAACTCGGGCGGCTCGGAAGGTTGCTTCAGCCAGTGGGGCGGGACCAAAGCAATGAGCGGAAAAAAGTGTCTGACCCCATTTGCCGGAAACCGGCCCTTCGGGTGCTTTGCACAAATGGGGTCAGACAATTGTTTTCCGCACGATCCTAATCGGAGGATGATAATTTGAGCGACGCGATCGAGATAACCGTACCAGAAGCCGACGAAATCCAGCAATTGCGGCAGACCGCCTACAACGCGACGATCGTCGAGCGTATCGATGTCCACACCGATCTGGCAAGATTCCGCATTCGGCCCGACGAACCGGTCGCGCCGTTCGAGCCCGGCCAGTACGTCGCGATCGGACTGGGCAATTGGGAACCGCGATTGCCAGGCACGCAAGCCGAGCCGGCGACACCCGATAAAATCAGAAAACTCGGTCGCCGCGCCTACTCGATTTCGTGCCCGATGGTCGACGCTTCCGGCAAGGTCGCGCCGGTGGACTCGATCGATTATCTGGAGTTTTACGTGACGCTGGTTCGTGCGTCGAGCGATGAAAACGCCAAGCCACCGTTGCTGACGCCGCGTTTGTTCCTGCTGCGTGAAGGCGATCGAGTCGAGATGCAGCGGAAGATCGTGGGTCACTATGTGCTCGGCGACATCGATCCCGACGACACCATTTTGATGCTTGGCACCGGTACCGGCGAAGCACCGCACAACGCGATGACGGCGAAGCTGTTGGCGAATCAACATCGCGGAAGAATTGTCAACGTGACCAGCGTGCGATCACAAGCTGATTTGGGTTACGCCGCCGAACACGCGCGGTTGATGAGCGACTATCCACAATACAAGTATCTGTATTTCACCACCCGCGATCCCGAGAACCTCGACCGGGCCCATCCTAAGTACGTCGGTAAGCAGTACCTTCAATCGTTGTTTCAGACTGGTCGATTGGCCGAACTAGCGGGTGATCCATTGTCGCCAACCAACACGCACGCATTCTTGTGCGGCAATCCGGCGATGATCGGTTACGTGCCGCCGGGCGCCGATCCGCCCGCGACACCGGGCATGCTGCAGATTCTCCGCGAAGCAGGTTTTACCGACGACCACGATGCGGTCGGCGCAGGTTCGATCCGTTTCGAGAAGTATTGGTAACGAGCACGTCATGGGATTCGCGAGAATTCTCACCATAACGTCCATTGAACCTTTCGGCCCACAGTTTGCCGGGTTAAAAACTAACTCCTCCAACTCCACCACCGGCGTCGATTTCACGCATGACTACTCCAAGCAAAACAACTCGAGACAATTCAACGGACCTGTCCAGCACCATCGCATTGATTCTGGGCGGCGGTCGGGGAACGCGTTTATTCCCGCTCACCAAGATCCGTGCCAAACCCGCTGTGCCGTTGGCCGCGAAGTACCGATTGATCGATATTCCGATCAGCAATTGCATCAACAGCGGACTCAATCGCGCTTACGTGTTGACGCAGTTCTTGTCGGAAAGTTTGCACCGGCATTTGCGACAAACCTACACGTTCGACCACTTCAGCGGCGGATTCGTCGAGCTGTTGGCGGCGCAACAAACCGTCGATGCCGGTACCGACTGGTACCAAGGCACAGCCGATGCCGTGCGTAAAAACCTGGTTCACTTAGACGAAAGTTGGATCAAGTACGTTTTGATTTTGTCGGGCGATCAACTGTACCGCATGGACTTTCGCGAAATGATGCGAACTCACATCGAGTCCGGCGCGGTCGCGACCATCGCCGGCATCCCCGTCAATCGCAAAGACGCATCCTCGCTGGGCATCATGCAGGTCGATGATGACGGTCGCGTGAAGGGCTTCGTCGAAAAACCGAAGACCGAAGAAGAACTCGCCAGCGTTCGTATGGACCCGGCTTGGATCGACGCTCACGGTATCCCCAGCCACGGTCGCGATTGTTTGGCCAGCATGGGTTTGTACATCTTCAACAAAGATGTCATGGTCGAGATGCTCCGCAATTCGACTCACGAAGACTTTGGAAAGGAAGTCTTTCCCGAAGCGATCCAGTCGCACAAGGTTCAACTGCACCTGTTCGACGGATACTGGGAAGACATCGGTACGATCCGCGCGTTTTACGAAGCGAACTTGTCGCTGGCCGGCAAGAATCCGCCGTTCGACATTCGCAACCGCGAAGCACCGATCTACAGCCGACCCCGGTTCTTGCCGCCGACGATCATCGGCGATGCGAAGATCAGCAGCAGCTTGATTGCCGACGGATGTCGCATCGGCGAAAATGTCACGATCCACAACAGCGTGATCGGATTGCGTACCGTGATCGGAGACAACGTGACCGTGCGCGACAGCGTCGTGATGGGCGCCGATTTCATCGAAGCCGATTCAACGTCGGATTCGGGCAAGGTTCCCGTCGGAATCGGCGCAGGCTCAACCGTCGTTGGTGCGATCTTGGACAAGAATTCTCGCGTCGGCAAGAATGTCACGATCGTCAACGAAAAGAACATCCAAGACCAAGGCGAAGACGAACCGCTGCAAGTGCGCGACGGAATCGCCATCGTGATCAAGAACGCCACGATCCAAGACGGCTTCGTGATGTAGCGGCTTTGCGATGCAGCGGCTTTGCGATGCAACGCGCCAGGCGCCGGGATGTTTGCAATCAGCCGACTCGGCGGGTGAAGACCCACCATTCGGCAACCAAAACGCCGAGCACTCCCATCAACGCCAATCGCCAATACTCGTGGCGCTGTTCGACTCCGCCAGACGCCGCACTGATCGCTTCGTACCCCAGTTCGACGCTCGGCGCCACCTTCAAGTCGCTCTCGCCGCGATCGAACAAGTTGATCGCGAACAGGTCCGCCAATCGATCGCCATCTTCGATGCGATAGTTACCAGTTTGCTCCGTATCGACGATCTCGATGACCCCGTTTGGACCAGCGGTGACGGGGCGCGACTCGCCGCCGACTCGTTGCAACTTTGCTTCGGCAACCGCACTTTCTAGCCGCACCCGCACCGTTTCGCCGGGCCGATAGGATGGTGATCCGGTCGCTTCCGCTGCACCGGCAAGGTAACGCAGCACGTTGAGTACAAAGACCGGCCAAGAACGTTCGGCGTACCAGTTGGTGTTGGTCTGCGTCAATCCGTCAGCGTCCGTCGAGATGATCTCGAACCCCAGCACCATGTCTTGAAAACCATCACGCGGGCTCAACACCAACATCGGTCCGACGTCGGCCGCGACCAGTTCGACTGACCCCGCCGGACCAATAACGCTGCGTCCCTCAAAGATCAACAGTGAAAATAGTTCCAAGAATCGCATCATCGGATGAGTGCGATCGATATCGACGAGCGCCACGGTTCCCGGTTCGCTGCCCCACTTCCAATCCGTCGTCGCTTCGTCGGCGTCCGGCGGCGGCAGGGCGCCGATGAAGAACGTGTTCGTCGCGGGCATCACGGTCGGCGAACAGCGATCAAAGATGATCAAATCGTCGCTGCCCGCTTGCGCCCGCGCAACAAAAGCGTCCGATTCCAAGTACGACGACGATACGAATTGCGGCAGACAAATCTTCGTCGCCTTTTCTGTCTTCAAGCCAGTTTCCAAAGGCATATTGCCGTCCGTGATCACCAGCACGCTGACCGTTCGCATCGGCGTCAGACCCGCGAACGCGACATTGTCGACCGCTAAATCGTCCTTCACGTCCAACTTCAAACTCAGCGCAACGCCCTCGTCGTTATCGATCGTGAAGGACAATCCGGTTTGCTCTTCGGGCGCCAGCGACACTTTCGCAGCGTCCAAAAATTCGTCTCCCATCGACAACGTCGCCGTCGTCTCGATCGGCTCGGTCCCCAGATTGATCAGCGTTGCAAATGCTTGCACCTGAGAAGGCTGTTCGATGTTCCGCTCGGCCGAAAAAGCGGTGATGGCGACGTTTCGATGACTCTCACCGCCGATCGCGATGTACTTGGGCACCAGATTGCCGAGATTGAATTCGGTGACCGGCTGAAAGCCACCGTCGCTGAAGATCAGCAAGTCGGCGGGCATCGCGTCGGCGACTTGGACATCGTTGACGTCGCCGACTTCGCTGCTGCGACGCGGATTGGCGAGCCCGTCGGCAGCCTTGAGCGCGCCCAGAATATCCGTCGCATGATTGCTGACGACGACTCGTGACAACGCGTCTCGCAGTCGGCGACGATCCGTAGTGAACGACTGGACCGTTTCGGGGCGGTCACTGAACGTCACCAACATCGCTGTTTCCGAATCCGTCATGCCCTCGATTCGTTGACCGATCATTTCGCGCGCCCGCTCGAACCGGCTCGTGCCATCCGCCGTGTCCGTCGACTGCATGCTGGCCGAGGTATCGAGCAAAAACACCGTGCGACCCTGCGACGATGATTCGCCACGAATCCCTGGACGAAACAACGCGATCGCCGCCAGCGCGACCGCCAACAACTGCAAGAACAACAACAGGCTGCGGCGGAGTCGCTGCATCAAACTGTTGACGTGCAAGTCTTCGATCGTCCGCGACCATAAGTACGTGCTGGGGACTTCGACGGGTTCGCGTCGCAGCTTCAGGAAATACAACAGCACGATGCCGACGGGGATCGACGCAAACAGTGCCCACTGCCAAGGTGCCAACGACGATATCCAGCTCATCGCACCACTCCGCGTTCTCGCAGGTATCGCGTCACGATCGTTTCGACCGGCACGTCGGTGCGAACCGGAATGTAAACGATCGAACGACGGCTACAGAATTGTTTCGCGCCGGCGATGAACGACTTCACCGTCTCTTTGTACTTCTCCAGCACGTAGGCGTTGATCGTGACCTCCGCCGCATCACCGTCTTCGATGTCGATCAGTTTGCGATCGCCGCGCAGGGGCGGATCGATCTCTTCGGGCGACAGAATGTGCATCACGAACACGTCCATCCGCCGTCCGATCAACATCCGCAGCGCCGACTCATATCCCGACTTGTCCATCAAGTCCGTCAGCAGAACGCAAACGCCCGCGCCGCCGGTTCGCAGCGAAAAGTCTTTCACACCGTCGTACAACGACACGTTATGGCCGCTGTCGACCGATTCCAAGTACGCCAACATCTTCCATAGACCCGATCGGCCGCGCAGGATCGGGGCGCGGCGTCCTTCGGGACCGAGCGCCGAAACGCTGACTCGGTCGGCCCGGCACATTCCGACATACCCGAGTGCGGCGGCCAACTGTTTGGCGACCTGCAGCTTCGTCGGGTCGCCGAAGTTCATCGATTCGCTGGCGTCGATCAAAGCGAAGAAGTGCAAATCTTCTTCTTCCAAAAACAACTTCAAGAACAGTTGGTCTAACCGCGCGTAGAGGTTCCAGTCGATCAGCCGCAGATCGTCGCCGGCGACATAGTTGCGAAAGTCCGCGAACTCGACGCTTTGGCCTTTACGTTTGCTGCGCCGTTCGCCCTTCATGCGTCCGCGAAATACTTTCCGCGACACGAGTTCCATGCGTTCCAGCCGCCCGAGCAATTCGGGGCTGAGCAACGTCGATGTGGGAGCAGTTTTCGGCATGGACTCAGTTTAGCAGTTATTTGTCCGGCGGAACCGGACCTACTGGTTCGGTTCGACGATGGCTGGTGGATCGGGCTTGGGTTTGAGTTGGCCGGTCGCGGCCATGTAGCCGATCAGACCTAGCCCGATCACAAACATCCCGACGTACATCGCAAACTCGAACCGCTTGTTCGATTCGGCGATCACCACTGCGGGAACGAAGCTCGCTTGACACGACTCACACGCGACCGGCAACGCCGACTGATCTTCTGCAACTGAAACCTCGTGCTTGCAGTTCGGACACTTCGCTTTCACGATCGAACTCATGTTTCTGCGCTCGCTTTCCTGGTGATTGGTAATTGGCAAAACATTGCGTGGTCACAATCTAGCAGATCCGAATCACGGCAACGGCTATCGAAGCAATCGCGTGTCACTGACGCCGCAAACTTTTCGCGTGATCGGATTGGCGAACACGCGCAGGAAAATCGCCGCCCCGATGAATGCGCCGATCATCACCCCACCCAATACGCAAATGATCCGGGTGAACAGATCGTCGTTGGCGACCAACGTGTAAACTCCAATTGCCGTCGCGATCGCACCGAACCCGGCAAGCCCCACCATCACCTTCTTCGAGCATAGAAAACGCTGCAGATCGGTCGCAGTCAGCGTGTGGCGTTCGTAGTATGCGGCCAGATTCTCGTCCGTATCGACCCACTCGTATTCGGTGATCGGGAACATTGCATTGCACGCGCAACAGAACGTCTGTTCCATGCTGGACATCGGGTTCGAGACAACCTCGAAAGATTGGCCATCGACGTTCGTTTCGCTGTCGCATCGAACGTGCCGGTAGACTCGTGATTCGGGGACCGTTTCGTGATTCATGAAGTTCCTCCAGTGACTGATAGTTTCATTGGTCCCAACGTAACGGAAGTCGTTCGTCGCCGGCGACGATTCGACCGTGCGGCCGCGCGCCGGTGCCCTTGCGGCCGGTCAGCGTATCACCCAAGTCGGATCGGGCTTCCTCCGCCAGCGATTGAAGTTTCGCGGCCTCTTCCGGAAACTTCTCGATCACGTTGGTGCTTTCCGACAAATCATTGTCCAGATCGTACAGCGCGAGTTCTGCCTTGGCATTCTTGTACGCAATCGGCAACCCCATCGTCCCGCCCGGGTGCCCGTTGAGCGTTCGATAGGTGTGCGGGAAAACCAACTTGAATCGTTCGTTGCGAATCGTCTGAAGCTGGCCGCCGGCGTAGTAGCCGCAGAACGAGTCGCGCGGAGACACGACCGCTCCATCGCCGAACATCAGCGGGCTGATGTCTTTGCCATCGATCTTGTGGTCCGGCAGTTCGGCGCCGATCAACTTGGCGATCGTCGGCAGGATATCGATCGTGCTGCACAGCTTGTCACATGTCGTGAACGCCGGAATCTTTCCCTTCCACCACATGATGGTCGGCTCGCGCACGCCGCCCTCGAACATAGTACCCTTGCCCTCGCGCAGCGGTAGGGCGCTGCCCGAGTGATCGCCGTACGACAACCACGGCCCGTTGTCGCTGCTGAAGATCACCAACGTATTTCGCTCGACACCTATGTCTTCGATCGCGGAAAGAATTTGACCGACCGACCAATCAACCTCGGTCACAACATCGCCGAACAAACCGGCGCCGCTCTTGCCCAAAAAATCTTCCGAAGCGTACAGCGGCACATGCACCATCGGATGCGGCAGATAAAGAAAGAACGGTTGGTCAACATTCTGTTTGATGAAGTCGACGGCGCGACGCGTGAACTCGCCCGTCATCGCAGCTTGATCTTCGGGTCGCATCGCATCGTTGACAATCTTCACACCCGACTTGGTTGTCGCGCGGATCATCGGCAGCGACGCCCACGGACTCGGGGCCTTTGCGTTCTGTTGACGCGCCGCTTGCACGCCCGGATGCAGCGGCCACATATCGTTGCTGTAGGGAATGCCGTAGTATTCGTCGAAGCCATGATTGGTCGGCAAGAATTTCGGGTCGTGACCGAGATGCCATTTTCCGAAAGCCGCCGTGGCGTAGCCCTTCGATTTGCACAGTTCGGCGATCGTGGTTTCGTTTTCGGCCAAGCCGATATCGGACTTCGGTCCGAGCGCGCCGCTGATCCCGACGCGGCGGTGGTAGCAGCCGGTCATCAGCGCCGATCGAGACGCCGAGCAGACGGCAGACGAAACCAAGAAGTCGGTGAACTTGCGACCTTCGGCGGCCATCCGATTCAGATTCGGCGTCTTGTACTTCTCCGCGCCGAACGGGCCGATGTCGGCGTAACCCATGTCGTCGATGAATATCACGACGATGTTCGGCGGAGTATCTTGCCCCATCACAACCAACGACATCAGTGAATAGCACAGCAAAAAAGCAAATCGATGCATCAGAGTCCTCTTAGGTCCGGGCCCACCGGGCGCTGAAACGGCCGCGCCGGTGTCGAGTCATTGTAACCGGATGCGATCCGTCGAGACGGTCGCTCTCAGGCTGCCCACGAGAGGAAAGCCGATGGTCTGATTCCCAAGTGCCGTTTCCTTGCTAAAATCGCATTGCAAAATTTTTTGCAGTGCCATTGAGCGGCACATGCTCTGCGTGGCCGTGACTCGCGCGGATTTAATCTCTGTGATTAACCATTGTGGCATGATTACGGAGTTCTTGGAGTCCGCTTGTTCCACAGGTCTATCGTCCGATGCGCAAAGTTAGAGGCTGCCTTCATGTCAGAATTTTCAAAGCAGATTGAGCAGCAAAGGCTACGACGACGAACATTTGCGATCATCTCTCACCCAGATGCGGGTAAAACCACGCTCACAGAAAAGCTGCTGTTGTTCGGCGGATCGATCGAGGTCGCAGGTGCCGTGCGTGGGAGGAAATCTCAACGATCAGCTAAGTCAGATTGGATGGAGCTAGAGAAGCAACGAGGAATCTCCGTGAGTTCAACGGTTCTGACATTCGAGTATCTGGGAAAGCAAATCAACCTGCTAGATACTCCTGGGCACCATGACTTCAGCGAAGACACCTATCGTACGCTGATGGCAGCCGACGCGGCCGTCATGGTGATTGATGCAGCGAAAGGAATTGAGACCCAGACCGAAAAATTGTTCCGCGTTTGTTCGGCCAGGAATATTCCGATCATCACGTTCGTTAACAAGGTGGATCGCCCCGGACCGTCGCCGTTGGAGATCCTCGCCGACATCGAAGAGAAGTTCGGGATTCAAACGACTCCTTACAACTGGCCCGTTGGAAACTCTCGCGAGTTTCTGGGAATTGTCGATCTTGCCAGTGACCAATTGCACTTGTTCGAAGATCGGACCGGAGATCGCCGCAATAGCACTCTCCAGCTCGACTGGAGTTCGGTTGCCGGGCCGCTGAGTGAATCGGGTGAGTCGAGTGAAAGCAGCCTACCACCACAGTATGAACAATCATTCGCAGGAGAAGTCATCGCGCAAGCCAAGGAAGAGCTTGAATTGATCCGATTCGCCGGCCATGACTTTCATCACGATCAGTTTCTGACAGGAAAACAAACGCCGGTTTTCTTCGGCAGCGCTCTAACCAACTTCGGCATCGAGCTATTTCTCGAGGGCTTCATCGATCTTTGTCCGCCTCCATGTATGCCCACGACACTGAAGGACTTCAAACACTTACCAGACGACTTTTCTGGTTTCGTTTTCAAGATCCAAGCCAATCTTGACCCCATGCATCGTGATCGCGTTGCATTTGTACGGATTGGCTCCGGGAGATTTGAACGCGACATGGACGTGGTTGTCGAGCGCACGGGCAATCGCGTTCGACTTCCGAGAGCACTCAAGATTTTTGGAAGAGATCGCCACACGATGGACGAGGCTTTTCCAGGCGACATCATTGGTGTTGTTTGCCCAGGTGAATTGCGACTTGGTGACTCGCTCTATCAGGGCGAACCGATTCGCTACCCAGGCGTTCCGCAGTTCTCGCCGGAAGTATTCGCAAACGTAACGTGTCCCGATACGTCGCGTCGAAAACAGTTCGATCGAGGACTGCAACAACTTGTTGAAGAAGGGGCAATCCAGCTATTCCATACGAGGGGACGTCAGAAAGATGCGATACTGGCTGCCGTTGGAGAACTGCAGTTTGACGTCGTCCAGTTTCGACTCGAGAACGAATACAAAGCACCATCGCGAATTGATTGGTTGCCGTACAATCATGCAAGATGGTATCGAGCACGCCAGAGCGATGTTTCGATCAAAACAACTTACGGATCCAGGTTGGTTACTGATTCCTTTGGGAGCGATGCGATCTTGGTTCAAACCGAATGGGATCTCAAAACACTCGCGAGAGAAAACCCAAACGTGAGCTTCGAAGCGATCCACGAAACACTGCGTACATCAAACGAAGTCCCCGAGTTGCCGTAAGTGTTTAGCGTGCAGAATGGTCGTGTGTCCACATCTTTTGTCTGTCAGAACGCGGCACTATTCCTGAACACGGTAATTGAAGAGTTGGAAAATGGCGTCTTCCAATGACTGTTTGCGAACAGGTTTAGCGACATAACCATCCATGCCTGCATCTAAGCAACGCTGGTCATCTCCCTTCATTGCATGAGCGGTCATGGCAATGATTGGCAAATGTGTTTCCGTTCCCTGTTCTCGTTTTCGGATGGCTCGACTTGCATCCAATCCGTCCATCTCCGGCATTTCCAAATCCATCAATACAAAGTCAAATTCCTGCTCTGCCGAAATCTTGACTGCTTCCAAACCATTAACCGCAATTGTGACCGAATGCCCTAGCTTTCCCAGCATTCCGATTGCCAGTCTTTGATTCACTAGACTGTCCTCAGCAACCAAAACACGAAACTTTCGTGTCGGCTCAACATTGACAGGATTCGACGGTTCAACGATCGGTACTCCAACCATCAATTCCGCCGCAATCGCATTGAGAAGCTCGGACTGCTTGACCGGTTTCATCAAATGCGTCTTCACATTCAATTCTTTGCAACGTCTCGGATCTTCCGTCCGCATCCCCGACGTCAACAAGACCACCCGAGTCGTCAATAATTTCGCGTCGTCCCTGATCGCTTGAACCAGTTCAAAACCATCCATATCGGGCATGTTGACATCCGAGATGATCAACGGAATCGGCTGACCGCTTTCTT
>JBGSLZ010000169.1:0-11952 GCA_041740415.1 Rubripirellula sp. | reverse complement strand
TTAGCGGTTAGCGGTTAGCGGTTAGCGGTTAGCGGTTAGCGGTTAGCGGTTAGCGGTTAGCGGTTAGCGGTTAGCGGTTAGCGGTTAGCGGTTAGCGGTTAGCGGTTAGCGGTTAGCTTGGTGACTGATTCTGGTGCGGGTGCGTTTGCAAGCTAACAGCTAAAAGCTAACAGCTAAAAGCTAACAGCTAAAAGCTAAAAGCTAATAGCTAATAGCTACTTATCTTCTGCAATGGGAATGGGTTCGTCGCCTTCGCCTCGTCGGCTGCTGACGATTCGTTTGGCTAAGTCGTCGGGACGGTGCGATTTGGAGAGCGCGTCTTCGACGGTGATGCTTTCTTTCTTCCACAGATCGAACAGCGTGTCGTCCATCAACTGCATGCCGAACTTGGCACCGGTCTGCATGGCGCTGTTGATGCGGAATGTTTTGTTTTCGCGGATCAGGTTCGCGATGCCGGGCGTCACGACCAGGATCTCGTAAGCCGCGACGCGACCGCCGCCGATCTTGGGGATCAGCGTTTGTGCGACCACTCCGATCAACGTCGATGCCAACTGAGTCCGGATTTGGTCTTGAAGGTTGCCGGGGAACGCATCGATAATCCGGTTGACGGTGCCTTGGGCGCTGTTGGTGTGCAGAGTCCCGAACACGACGTGACCGGTTTCGGCCGCGCTGATCGCCGCCTCGATCGTTTCCAAGTCACGAAGCTCGCCGACCAGAATCACGTCGGGGTCTTGCCGCAACGCGCGGCGGATCGCTTCGCTGAAACTCGGCACATCGACGCCGACTTCGCGTTGGTTGATCGTCGATTCTTTGTGGTCGTGATAGAACTCGATCGGATCCTCGATCGTGATGATGTGATGGTCAACGGTCTCGTTGAGCAGATTGATCAGGGACGCCAGCGTCGTCGACTTGCCGGAACCCGTCGGTCCGGTGACCAAGAACAGCCCCCGCGGCCGGTGGATCATCTTGAGTACCGAATCGGGGATACCGAGCTGCTCGGGCGTCAGTTTGTCGTTGGGGACTTGACGCAGCACCATCGAGATGTAACCGCGTTGCTTGAAGACCGAGACGCGGAAACGGGCCAGGTCACCGAAGGCGAACCCGAAGTCGGTCGAACCGGCTTCTTGGAGTTCCCGCTGGCACCGTTCGGGCGTGATCGACTTCATCAACTGGACCGCATCTTCGCCCTCGAGCACCTTGGTCTCGAGTTTGCGCATCCGCCCGTGGAGTCGAAACACGGGCGGCTGACCGACGACAATGTGAATATCGCTCACGCCCTGCTTGATCGCAGCCTGCAACAGTTTGTCGATCAGGACGGTGGCCATGAGAATTCGCCAGTCGATAGGTGATGAGATGAGTGATCGAGTCGTAGAGGCGTTGATGCCCCTCGCTCGACACCTTCATTATCACTGTGAAACTGTCGAAGGCCAGCAAAACGTCGGTTTAAGCCGTTAATGTGGTCCGGCGACACCAGTAGCGAGTTTCGACCGACATCACTCCCGCCACATGTCGACCCGCGATGATGTGGACCCGCGACTCCGCTCGCGGGCTTCGACCGACACCAAACCCACAACTTTTGGATTCGCACGTGGTGCTCAAAACAACAGCGCCGGATTCTCCGCGAACGGAGTCGCGAAGGCACGGCTAGAGCGACGCCAAATCCTTGACGATGTGCGAAAATGCGAGGCTCTCTTGCTCCGTCTTTTTGGCCACCCGATAGACCTCCTCGAAGCTCGTGATGCCGCGCGTCGCTTTGAGCATTCCGTCGCAGTAAAGTGTTGACATGCCGTTGTTTATGGCTTCGACCCGGAGTTCCTTGGTGCTAGCATTCCTGAACATCAGTTCGCGTAGCTTGCCGTTGATCAACATCAGCTCGTAGATACCGATCCGACCCCGGTAGCCAGACCGTCCACAGTACGCGCACCCCTTCCCCCTAGCGAACTCTGCCTGCTTAATCATTTCGGGGGGTAATCCGGTCTCCTCCAAAACTGCCGCCGAGGGCTTGAACGGGATCTTGCAACGCGGGCAAATCGTCCTGACCAACCGCTGGGCCAGGATCGCGATCACCGAACTCGCCACCATGTAGGATGGGACACCTATGTCCACCATCCGTGACACGGAACTGGGCGCATCGTTCGTGTGTAGAGTACTGAATACCAGGTGTCCAGTAAGTGAAGCCTGGATTCCCATCGATGCGGTCTCGTGATCACGCATTTCGCCTACGAGGATGATATTGGGGGCCTGGCGTAGCATCGCGCGGATGATCAGGGCGAAGTCGAGACCGATCCCGTGCTGGACCTGGACCTGGTTGATGCCCGGCAAGTAGTACTCCACCGGGTCCTCCGCCGTGATCACTTTGCGGTCCGGACGGTTCAATGCGTTCAGTGCCGCGTACAGTGTTGTCGTCTTTCCTGAACCGGTCGGACCCGTCACCAAAATGATCCCGTTGGGACGCCGGATTAGCGAATTGAAATTTCGGAAATCGCGTTCTGATAAACCCAACTGGCGAACACCGACTTTGATGTTGTCCTTGTCCAGCAACCGCATCACGACGGACGAGCCGTGATTGGTGGGGATGATGGACACCCGGAGGTCGAGTTGTTTGTCGCCGACGGTGATTTTGATCCGGCCGTCGGTCGGTCGCCTTTTTTCGGAGATGTCGATCTTGGCCAGAATTTTGATGCGGGCGACGATGGCTGAAAGCATCCGGCGGGGGGCGTTCTCTCGTTCGACGCACACGCCGTCAATTCGATACCGGATTCGCACACGATCCTCGAACGGTTCGACATGGATGTCGGACGCCCGCAACTGGACGGCTTCGGCGATCATCAGGTTGACAAGCCGGATGACGGGGGCGGAGTTATTGTCGACCTCTTCGGAGTTGGAAGCCGCCGAATCGGAATCGGTCTCGGTAAAGTCGATGGCCGTGTCGGTGAACTCTTGCAACATGGAGTCGGCGGACTCACCTTCGACCTGACCGTAATAGCGGTTGATGGCCCCCAAGATGGCGGTTCGCGGAGCCAGAGCGGTCTCGATTTTGCGGTTCAGGATGAACCGCAGCTTCTCGATGGTTTCCAAATCGAACGGGTCGGCGATCAAGATTCGCAGCGCGCCGTCTTCTTCGCTGAACGGGATGACGTTGTTTTCGCGGGCGACCGATTCGGGCACCAATTCGATGATCTCGTCGGCGATCGAGATGGTGCGGAGGTCGACGTAAGGGATTTTGTGGAACTTGGCTTGCGCCTGCGCGATCTCCTCGGGCGTCGCGTATTCCATCTGGATCAGCACGTCGCCGACGTCCGCGTTTGCACTTTTGGCCACGCCTTCGGCTTCGGTCAATTGGTCGAGGCTGATGACGCCGGACTTGAGCAGCAGGTCGGTGAACTGTTGAGCTGGTTTGGCCATCGCCGGGGAATCCTGTCCAAAGATGAGAGTCGCGAGCGACAATGCTTCGCCCTGCATTACCCAGGATAACATCCGCCAAGAAAAAAGTGGCATCAATAATGTAGGTCCGGTTCCACCGGACGATGTTTTGTAGGTCCGGTTCCACCGGACGATGTTTTGTTGAACGCCGTCGCCGTTGGTTGTCCGGTGGAACCGGACCTACGTGATCGTCCGGTGGTACCGGACCTACGTGAACGTCCGGTGGAACCGGACTACGTGAACTACGTGAACGTCCGGTGGTACCGGACCTACGTGATCGTCCGGTGGAACCGGACCTACGGGTTTCGGTATACTTTTGTCGGTGGCCTTTTTTTGGAGTCGACGGATGGACGGTGTCGTTTTGGTGAATCGCGGCAAACCTGTTTTGGTTAGTTGCTTGGCTGTGGCGCTGGCGTTTGTCGGGGCGTGGGGACTGTCGGCGGAACCGCCGGCGACGAAGTCAACCGCCGCCCCGGAAAACGGCGAAGGCCCGAAGACTGGCGAAGGCCCGAAGACTGGCGAAGGCTCAATCGCTTATTGGGTCACCCAGCTCGGCAGCGACCAATACTTGCGCCGCGAAACGGCTGTCAAAAAGTTGGCGGCGGAGGGCCCCGCGGCGATTGAAGATCTGATGTCGGTACTGCGAACGGGCGATTTGGAAGTCGTCGAGCGGGCGGCCGAGGTGATGACGGAAATCGCGATCTCGCATCGACCTTCCGAAGACGGCGGCGCCTGGGAAACGCTCCGCAAGTTGGCGTCCGAATCCGTCGGCCGGTCGTCATCGCGAGCTCAGACGGCCATCAACGAAATTAGCAAACACCGGTCGGCCCAGGCTCGGATCGAGCTGGCGGCGGCCGGCGTGTTCGTGGGTCTGGATGAGTTCGTGATTCGCGCGATCAGCCAGCCGCGAATGATTGTCCAGCTTGACGAAAAATGGAACGGCAATGTCGAAACGCTCCAGTGGCTGCAGTGGCTCGACGGCGTCGAGAACGCGCGCGTCAAAGGCCCGGCGATCACACCGGAAGTGGTGTCGCGAATCACCCAGGTTCCGGGCCTGCAATCCTTGGCAATCGTCAACGGGAAAGTTGACGACGAAGTCCTCAAGCCGCTCGCCGACATGAAGCCGCTCAATTCGCTCGAGTTTCGGTACGTGCGTTTGTCGGACGAGATGGGTGACAAGATCGCGTCGCTGCCCGTCCGCGTTTCGCTCAATTTGAAAGGCACCGGCATTTCGGCCCAGCGCGTCGATTCAATGCGCGAGGCCACACCGGGGTTGCTGATCGATCATGGACAGGGCGGGTTTTTGGGCGTGACCTGCCAGGACTCATTCGACGTTTGCGAGATCAGCGGTGTCGTAGCCGGCAGCGCGGCCGAAGAAGCGGGGCTGATCCGAGGCGATGTCATCGTCCAGGTCGACGAAACCGAAGTCAACAAGTTCAAGGACCTGCAAGACGCCATCAACGAGCACGAACCTGGTGAGACGGTGAAGGTCAAGTATCGCCGCGCCGAAAAGCCGATGACGCTGGATCTGAAACTGCGACGATTGGACGATTAGGCACGGTCGCGTTGCCACCAAAAATTATCACTGGCGATCATGATTCGATGTCGTCCGGTAGCGGCTGCCCCTTCGTTTCGGGCAGGAACAAAATCGCGACGATACCGACCAGAAAGATCACGCTCATGTAGCTGGCGGCGTTGCGAAATGCAGTCAGCCGCTGGGCCGCGTCGGCGCCGGCGGGAATCAAAGCACTCTGCAACAGCCCCAAGGTCAACGGCCCCGACGCCGCCAAAAAACGGCCGACGTTGTAACAGAAACTCACACCGGTGCTGCGCAGTCGTGTCGGAAACAACTCGGGCAAATAGATGGCGAAACCGGCGAACAACCCGAGCTGACAAAACCCCATCAAGCCGCTCATCCAAATGTCTTCGATGCCGCCGAACAGTTGGAAGTAACCGATCGTTGTGACCATTGCGGCGATGAACCCGATCACGAAAGCCGGCTTGCGTCCAATCGTTTGCGCCAGTCGCGTGAACGCCAACATGCCCAAGAACGCGCCCAGATTTTGAACGATCATGTTGACCGAGATCCAAAAACTGCGAGCGCCCGCGATCTCCGTTTCATCCACACCCTTCGCACGTAGCGAATTGCCGATCACATCGCCGACCAATTCGGGACTGAAGAAACCGATGCCCCACAAACCGATCACGCCGGCCACGCACAACAACATGCCGAACAGCGCGTGCGACCGCCATCTCGCATCACCGAACAACGACACATACGACCCAAACTTTGCGCCGGTCACCCGTCCAGCCGCTCGCGCCTTGACCCACTTCTCCGGTTCTTTGAGTCGAAACTGGATGAAGACGCACAAGAACGCGGGGACGGCGCCGATCAAGAACATCGCTTTCCACGAGTTGTCGGGCGAGAGTGTTCCGCTGGTGACCATCCGTCCGATCGTCATGCCGATCAGCGCGGCGGTGATGTTGCCCAGTGCCGAAAGCGCTTGCAGCATCCCTAGCGCGCCCGTCCGCGCGGTCTCCGGCACGCTGTCGGCAACCAACGATACGGCAAGTCCGAACACGCCGCCGACGCCCAATCCGGTTAAGAAACGGAACACGGCGAAGTCGACCCAGCCGGTCGATAATGCTGATAGCCCGGTGCAAACGGAATAGATCAGCACCGTCAACGTTAACGTCTTGGCACGACCGATTCGATCGCCGACCGCGCCGAAGATCAGTCCACCCGTCGCCCAACCCATCACGAAGATGGATGTCGCGTAGCCGCCGAAAACTTTCACGCTGGTCGCATCGGTGCCGGGCGGCAACAGCGACTTGATCGCGTCGTTGCGAGCGATCAAAAACAACTGTTGATCGAGACAGTCGAACATCCAAGCCATCGACGCCATCGCGAACACGAACCAGTGGTATCGATCCAGTTGCTGCCACCAAGGTCGCAGATCACTCAGGGATTCGTATTCAGAAGTTACAGCCATGTCTGGGGATCAACTTTCAATCGACGAGTGGCCATTGTGGCCGGAGACGGGGATAACGACGAAGCTCGATTCTACCGCGTCGCCACCGCCGCCACCTGCTCGGTCGATAACAATCCGATCACGGCCCAAGCGGTGCCCCAATAGTTGGATGTCGGTGTTGTTTTTAGTTTGGACGACTCCTTCGTTCCCGGAACCTTCCACATCCCCGAGTCCGTCTGCGTGCGGACGAGAAAATCGCGGGCCTTATCAATCGCATCGTCATCGGATTTGCCGATTCGAGTCAAAGCGTACATCGCCATTCCGGTCGCCAGCGCGTCGCTCGGTTCGCCAACGATCCATCCCCATCCGCCATCGGCGTTCTGATGTGCAGCGAGTTCATCGCGGAATGTTTCAACGCGAGGATCGGATTGGGCATCGGCAACCATCATGCGAACGGCAAACCATTCAGTCGATCCGGGCTGCCTTACCGAGTCGGCAAAATCGATCGCCGCTGCCGCATCAAATTCGGTTGCGCCTTCGTTCAATAACGCCAACGTGACCCACATCGTTGTCGCCGCCGTGGTCTCGGCTTTTGAACGTTTCTGCAGCGGCAACTGTCCGCAAGCCTGCCAAGATCCATCGTCCGCTTGTTCGCTGCACAGCTTGGCGACGAACGTGGATCGCCAACTCGCATTGGAATCATCGCCGACCGCCAATAACAAAGCAGCCATCGTGTCAATGTTCCCCGACAACGTCGATTCGATGTCCACGCCTTTCTTCTGTTCCGGTTTGACAAAATTGACGGGATCCGTCGACCACTCGATCCAACCATCGAGTTCATCATTGCCAACATCCAAACCGTGCAACTTCGCGAGCGAAAGACTCCATAACATCGACGGCACTTGATGACACGTAACGCATCCACGATCTTTGATCCAAGCTTCACCCTCGGACCTCAAATAGCTGATCGCTTTGCTCGACGCATTCGTGGCGGGCGAGATTGATTGGCCACCGGCGAGATCCATCATCGATCCCAAAGCGATGACTAGGGCGAACACAGAGGTTAGAATCGGTTGCGTCTTCATGCTGACATTGTATGTCAGCGACGGTCGGATCCCTAGCAGTTGTTGAGTTCATTTGATGTTAGTGAAGCTTATTCGAGTGGTTCCGTGCATGGTCGCCTGCGCCGCGCTGGCGATGCCAGGCTGGTGCGACGAATCTGCGAATGCCGAACGTAAACAACCGAACATCGTGTTTGCGTTCGCGGACGATTTGGGGCGTTACGCCAGCGTGTATGTGGATCCGAATCGACCGACGCCCAACGACGTGATCCGAACGCCCCACTTCGACCGCGTTGCTCACGAAGGAACGCTGTTCAACAGTGCGCATGTTAGCGCTCCGTCGTGTACGCCCAGCCGCGCGTCGATCGTTGCCGGGCGTCACTTCTTTCGCAACGGCAGCCACGCTCAATTGCACTACCCATGGATGAAGGGATACGACGATCCGTGGGACGAATTGAAGGGGTTCCCGTTGATGTTGCAAGACGCCGGCTATCACATCGGATGGACTTACAAACTGCACATCACCGAACGATCGCTCGGCGGCAAGGATCGCAATTACCAGTCCGCCGGCAAACGGTTCAATCAGTTCTCGCAGTTCGTCAGCAAGGCCGATGATCGCGAACTGGCGAAGTCAACCTTGCTCGATGAGGTGCGTGACAACTTTCGATCGTTCGTGTCGGATCGCAGCGATGAGCAACCGTTCTTTTACTGGTTCAATCCGACGAACACCCATCGCGCATGGATTCAAGGAAGCGGCAAAGAATTATGGGGCATCGATCCCGATCAATTGAAAGGATGTTTGCCGAAGTTTCTGCCGGACAACGACATCGTTCGCGAAGACTTCGCCGACTACTTGGGTGAAGCGATGGCGTTCGACGCCGCGGTCGGTGTGTTGATCGAAGAGCTGACGCGGATGGGCGAACTGGATAGCACGATGTTGGTGGTCAGTGGCGATCACGGAGCGCCGGGGTTTCCTCGCGGCAAGTGCAATCTGTATGACTTCGGATCGCAAGTGCCGCTTGCGATTCGCTATCCGGATCATGTCGCAAGTGGTCGCGTGATCGAGTCGCCGGTCAGCCTGATCGATCTGGCGGCCACGTTTTTGACCGCTGCTGGTTTACGAACCGACGATTCGATGAACAGCCAAGATTTGACATCGTCGATGCTTCCAGAAACGGATTCACCTGAGTCAAAACTATCGGGCGAAGTTTTGATCGGACGCGAGAACCACGTGAACGACGCGAGGGCCGGCGGGTTGCCGTATCCGATGCGTGCGCTGCGCGATCGCGATCACTTGCTCATCATGAACTTCAAACCCGATCGATGGCCCGTCGCGATCACGCCGCTGCGCAGCCCGATTCGCGGCAGCAAGGACAGCGATCCACGACGGATGGACATCGATTTCGGGCCGACTCGCGACTTCTTCGTTCGTTACGAAGGCGACGCTGAAATCGCGGAGGCTTGGGAACTCGGATTTGCGAAGCGACCGGCGATCGAACTTTACGATGTCAAAAGCGACCCTGACCAAATGACCAACTTGGCAAGCGATCCCCGTTATGCGGACGTTGCGAATCGAATGCAATCGCGATTGCTCGAACTGCTCGGTCAAAACGCTGATCCGCGCGTGGTCGGCGACGATGCGTTCGACCATCCGCCGTACGCCAAAGAAGATCCCCTGCGGGGGACGCTGCGATGAGCCGACTGTTCGCTGGGACACCGTTTGACATCCCGCCGACCTGCGATTTGTGCGGGAAAGTTGAATCGGATTGCGAATGCACGCCTGCGCAGAAAGCTGAATCGGCGGCAAATTCACGTCGCGCGGCCGATCGAATCGCGCCCGAAAAACAAACGGCTAAAGTCTCGGTACAGAAACGCAAGGCCGGTCGCGTCGTCACCGTCATCGAAGGGCTGACCGGCACAGCGAACGATCTGCCGGCGCTGTTGTCGCAACTGAAGTCCGTCTGCGGCGCTGGCGGAACGGTGAAGGCAGACGAAGATTTGATCGAGTTGCAAGGCGATCATTCGGCGCGTGTCCGCAAGTCGCTCGCGGAAATCGGCTATCGCGTCAAATGAATTTTCGCCGCATCATTTGACGACGTCGAAGAACTTCGGACCTTTGGCGGTCTCGTAGAATCCTGCGAACGCGTCGGCTTCGTTCACTTTTCCGGCGACTCGATTCAGTTCCGATAAAAAGTACAGCGTATCTCGCGACGGTTTTGCCAACTTCAGAGACTGCGTCAAACTCTCGTCGGCGCCCGCGATGTCTGCTAGTCGCAAGCGGACCCAACCCAGCGTCGCCCAACTGTCAGCCGAATTGGGCGAGTTGCGAACGGTGGCTTCCGCGATCTGCAGCGCTCGGGCTCGCATCGCTTCGTCATCGCTGGCGACCAGGATCACGGCCAACTGATTCGAGACCGCGACCGAATCCGGACGATCTTGATGCAGCTTCGACAGGATCGCTTGTGCCTCGGATGCACGACTTTCCATCCGCGCCGACACCGCTTGCAAAAACAACCGATCGGATTCGAGAGCCTTTGCGTTGGAACCGACGCCGATCGGCTCGGACAATAGGGATTTCGCCTTCTCCGGTGCATTGGTGTGCAACAAAAATCGGGCGTACGCGATGCGAGCCGACGGGCGTTGGTCGTCGTCGGCTTCCGCGATACTTTTCGCGTACGCCGCGTCGGCCTGGGGAATCATCTCACTTTGTTCATAGAACTGGGCGATCAACTGCTGAGGCGTTCCGGCGGCGGGATCGTTGGCGACGAGCGACGTCAGCGCCGCCAGGGAGGCGTCGTAGTCTTGCAATTGGAAGCACGAACGGGCCAATCCCGCGTTGACGTCTCGGTCCATCGGTAGAGCCAATTCGGTCGAGGAATTCGACAGCGATTCGTAGGACTGGCGAGCTTGCGTCCAGTCCGCGCGGCCTTCACAGCAGACCGCTTTCAAGAGCGTCAACCGTTTCGCAACACGATCCTTCAACTGAGCCGACCAATGCACGGGCGGCTGCATTTTTGCGGCCACTCGCGTCAACATCCAACCATCGAACCAACGTCTTTGGCGAACCGCAAGCTCGCAAAATGCCAAGTGGATCGCCAATCGTTGCGGCTCGGTCGCGGATGCCCGTTCGAGCCACTGTTGGCCTTCGGCGACGCGCCCCATCGAGAACATCAGATCGGCGATCACGACATCGACATCGGAGACTTCCGGATGCGACTTCAGCACATCCAAGCTCGCTCGGGCTTCGGTCACCTTGCCCGCCGCGATCAGATTTTTGGCCTGACCGATTAGTTTTGTGATTCGCTCATTTACTTTGGGCGCTTCATCGGACAACTGGCCCATCGCGCCGGCAGTCGATGTGACCTCGGCCCAGCCGGCGCAGCCATGGAGTGCAAAACCAATCGCTAACGCGGCACAGACGAATGACCGCCGCCCTATCACGCGGTCGCTCGCTTCGCGCGACGTTTGCGATAGGTCACGACGGCGGCAAAACTGCCCAGCGCCAACACAGCGACCGACGACGGTTCAGGAACTGCGACGGCGACTGCGAATAGTCGAACGTCGTTCCCATCGCCGACTCCGTAATCGATGTTCAAGTCGAATCCGTCGAACGTGCCGACGGTAGCTAAGTCGCCGAGTCCCGCGAACATACCGGTGCCGCTGGTCGGATTGTTGACAGTCAAAAAGTCAAAGATCATTCCGTCGGCCAGCATGAAACCATTGATCAAAGAAACATTGAGCGCGCCACCAAGTGTGAGTTGGTTTGCAGTGATCGTGTCAAACTCACCCGGGTTCACGCCGCCCAATTCGATGTTCAACACCGCAGTGTCGCCGAGGATGGACTCGCCATTGCCCGACAACAATAAATTGCCAGCACTGAATCCGGGGCTGATGACACCGTTGAGAAAAACGTCATTTTCGAACGATTCAATGAAACCATTTCCGTTCAAACTGGAATCCGACGCGAAGGTCAGATCGCCATCGACACCATAGGCGTAGATCCCAGTGAAACCAAATCCACCCGGAACATCCAGAGTGACCGATTGGCCGGCGAAGGTGTGCGGTTGGTCGAGGTTGAGGATTGAAGCGTTCCCAATCGCAACGTCACCCGCGACGGTCGTTCCACCCACAAGCGTGACGCTACCGTTCGGCTCGGACAGCGTCAGGCCACCTGTCACGGCAACGCCGTCCAAGGTTCCGTTGACGTAAGCCAAGCTGTTGCCGTCGAGCGATCCGCCGGTAATCCTACCGCCCACCAGATTCCAACCAGGACCACCGGCAAAGTTGATGCCGGTGTTGGCTTGCAAGCCGGTGATGTTGACGGTGCCACCGGGCGTGACATCGATGGTGCCCAAATTCGCTGTGTCGAACGATCCGCCGAGGTTCAACACGGACGTGTCATCGACGGACAATGTTCCGCCGAGATTCGACCACGTGCCGCTGAGAGAAAAAACTGAACCAACTGTCGCTGACATCGTGCCCGTGTTGGTGGTATT
>JBGSLZ010000168.1:0-121890 GCA_041740415.1 Rubripirellula sp. | reverse complement strand
GATCGCGGCGGCTTGGGCTTCCAGGACTGCTTCATAGGCCCGTCGAAACCGATCGCTGGCGTGCGGTCGGTGCAGCGTTCGCGTCAGATCGCTGGCGTAGCCCCGGTACTTGGCCCCCCAATCGATCAGCAAGCTCGGGCTGTCGCCGAGTTGCCGGTCGCTCGCTCGATAATGGGGCAAAGCACCCGAAACGCCAGCCGCCACGATCGGCGAAAAGCTGCAACCCTCGGCACCATGCGAACGCATCGTCGCCTCCAATTCGTGAGCGACTTCCCTTTCAGTTCGATTCGATGTCAATCGCTGCAGGATCGACTCGAACGCGATCTCGGCAATCCGCACGGCCCGGCGCGTCGTCGCGATCTCGTCGGAGTTCTTGATCATCCGCTGAACCTCGACCACTCCCGTCGTCTCGATCCACTCGATGCCTTCGCATTCTTCTTTGAGCTTGCGAAATGTGGCAACGGTCATTTCATTTGCTTCGACGCCGATTCGTTTCAGTCGTGAATCCTTCAAGAACTCAGCCGTCAATTCGGTAAGCGTTTGCTGCGGTGGACGAATGACCGACTTCAGCGACGGGCACTCGTCGGCGAGCTGCGTTTCGTAACGGCCATCACTGAGCACCGTCGTCGCGGCCGACTCGATCAACAGCGAAGTGCTATCGCCAGTGAATCCGCACAGATAGCGGACGTTGACTTCTGATGTGATCAACATCGCATCGACACCGAGTTCACTCAGCTTTTGCGTCAGCGGCTGCAATCGATCCGTTTGTTGTGTGGTCATTTGATCTTCCGTTGCAGTTTCAAGCTTTCGATGCCGTGGTACGTCAACAACAACGCGCCGACCGCAGCGTAGCGATCGAATACCGCTTCCCAATAGGCATGTTCGCCCGGCCACGGAAACGCGAAGAACAAATCAAAATCTGCGATGTCAAATTCCAGTTCGTCGTAGCCGCTCGGGCAATCCGTGTCGATGTGCGAGATGTCTTCGGAGAACTCCAGCAAGTCTTCGCCGCCTTTGGGGATGAAGCTGCCGATCGCAAAGCTGACTTCGATATCGTGGTCTTCCGCCAACATTTCAGCTTGATCGACCAGCGACGGTTCGACTTCGATCCCGCAAGCTTCCCAGCCTCGCAAAGCTGCCAAAATTGCCACGACTCCGAAGCCGCTGCCCCATTCGCACATCCGCTGTCCGCACGCGAGTCCCTGGTCATCGATCCATGCCAACGCAGCATCAACCAGTCGAAAATCGCAGACGACAAAATTGTCGATACGTGGTCGGTGGCGAACGGCGAAGTCGGTGATCCGCTGGTCCGCATCATGCAATAAATCGCTTGCATCCGGGGGCAAACGATTCGACAAAATGTCACTGGGGACGGCAATTGATTCCAGCATTTGCGAATTGCGAGAAAACGGGTGAACGAGACGCCCGGCGGAGTGGAAAACTCGGACGATTCAGGCTTGATGCGATGTGCGGCTAGTTTGTATACGACAGTCGTTGGGTACGTCTGCACCTGAATCCGATCGCCCTCATCCAATCGCGGAAAAAACGATGAAACTGGACGAAATCGCCGCGCTGGTTGATGGTCGCCTGATCGGCGACGCCGAACTCGCGTGCATCGGCACCAACCCACCCGACCAAGCGGCGACGGGCCAAGTCACGATGCTGGACGATCCGCGCCGGGCAAACTCCATCGCCAAATCCGATGCGGTCGCGGTCGTCACGACAGCGCCGATTGCCGACTGCTTGTGCGCCCAAATCATTGTCCCCGACGCGCACGCCGCCTTCGCCAAGATCGTAGCCCATTTTCGTCCGCCAATGAATTCGGCTCTTATCGGAAACGGAATCGATCCGACGGCGGTGATTCATCCGACGGCTCAAATTCATGCCAGCGCCGTGGTTGGCGCCGGTGCAACGATTGGTGCGCGAACGAAGGTTTCGCCCGGCGTCGTGATTTTGCCGCGTTGCCAGATCGGCGAGGATTGCGTCTTGCACGCTAACGTCTCGCTTTATGAATACACACAATTGGCTGACCGCGTGATCATCCACGCCGGTTCGATATTGGGTGCGAACGGTTTTGGGTATCGCCAAAAGGCCGGTCGTCATGTGCCAACAGCCCAACTCGGTTATGTCGCGATCGAATCCGATGTCGAAATCGGCGCGGGAGTCACGATCGATCGAGGCACCTACGGCGCGACGCGAATCGGCGAAGGAACCAAGATCGACAATCAAGTCATGATCGCACACAACTGTCAAATCGGGCGGCACAACCTGATTTGCAGCCAAGTCGGGATCGCGGGCAGCAGTCGCACGGGCGACTACGTGATACTCGCCGGTCAAGTCGGGCTGAAGGATCACATTTCGCTCGGTGACCACACGATCGTCGGAGCACAAGCTGGCGTGATGGACGATTGCGCGGGCCACGAAGTCTATCTGGGATCGCCCGCGACGCCGCAACGCGAACAGATGCAAATCATGGCGGTCGAGCGACGTCTTCCGGAGATGCGGCGCGAAGTTAAAAAGTTGCGACGCGACGTTGACCAACTGACTGAACAAGTCGGCAGGTCGGTGACGCAATCCGAGCAAGATCATTCGGATCCGGCCCCTTCGGATCAGCGGGCGGCATGATCGATCGACGCGGCTATCGTCCCCTTCGTTCGCGCACGATTTTGGACGAACATCAAACCAGACAGTCTCGGCCGACGATCGGTCTGGTCGCCGGTTGGGGAAGCTTCCCCGTCGAGGTCGCCGAAGCGCTCATTCGCAGCGGTCATCCGGTTTGTTGCGTCGCGATCAAGGGGCACGCCACCGCTTCGCTCGAATCGATTTGCGATCACGTGGTTTGGATGGGCGTCGGAAAGATCGGCGGCCACTTGCGGTACTTTCGCCGCAATCGGGTTCGCCATGTCACGATGGCCGGCAAACTGTTCAAGGCAGATATTCTTTACAGCGGATCAGTGTGGCTACAACACTTTCCCGACTTGACGTGTTTGCGAACCTTCGGGCCTTCCTTGTTGGGGCGCAAGCGTGACGCCCGCGACGACAACCTGTTGGGCGCAGTTACGCGTACTTACACTCGCAGCGGCATCGAAGTTTGTGCCGCGACGGATTTTGCACCGGAGCTTCTCGTGACCAGCGGAACATTGACGGGCACAACACCCTCCACTCGTTTGCAAAATGACATCGAAGCCGGTTGGTCCGTCGCCAAACAGATGGGCGGACTGGACATCGGTCAGACGATCACGATCAAGGACGGCACCGTCATCGCTGTCGAGGCGATCGAGGGCACCGATGCGTGCATCGAGCGGACGGGTGCGCTGTGCCGGCGTGGCGGATGGACGCTGATCAAAGTCAGTAAGCCGAACCAGGACATGCGGTTCGACGTTCCGACGATCGGGCCGCAAACGATCGCGAAGGTTCATGCGGCTGGCGGAACCGCGATCGTGATCGAAGCCGACAAGACGATCGTGGTTGAGCGGGAAAAGACGATCGCCGATGCCAAGGCTGCGGGCATCACGCTGGTCGCGATCAACGCCAATTCGATGGGAATGGGCGCATCGGTTTCGGTGCGAAGGGCCGCCTGATTCGCGGTTCACCTGGCCTAATTCGCGGTTCACCTGGCCTGATTCGCAGTTCACCTGGCCTGATTCGCGGTTCACCTGGCCTGATTCGCAGTTCACCTGGCCTGATTCGCAGTTCACCTGGCCTGATTCGCAGTTCACCTGGCCTGATTCGACGGCGACGGGGTTCTTGTTAGACTGGAGACCATCCAACTGGCCTTTCAGTCGGAATCCCACCTTCCACGAGAACTTCTTCTCATGAGCCTTCGCCTTTCCGTGACGCTGTCACTGCTCGTTTGCGCCGCCACGCTTCAGGCTGCCGAGCCAAAAAAAATACTGATGATGGCCGGCAAGCCGTCGCACGGTTACGGCTCGCACGAGCATTTCGCGGGTCTCAAAATCCTTGAAGAGTCGCTCAAAGCCAGTGCGGATAATCTCGATGTCAGCGTGGTTCGTGGCTGGCCCGACGATGAGTCGCTGGTGGATGCGGCCGACACGATTGTGATCTATTGCGACGGCGGCGGCGGGCATCTCGCTATTCCACATTTGGACAAGCTGCGCCAGCGGATGAACGCCGGTTGTGGACTTGTGTGTTTGCATTACGCGGTGGAGATGGTGCCGGGTCCGCCCGGTGACGCGATGGTCGATTTGTTGGGGGGACATTTCGAGATCAACTACAGCGTCAATCCGCACTGGGTTGGTGATTTCAAAATGTTGCCAGCGAGTCCTGTGACGCGCGGCGTCAAGCCGTTTGCAACGAACGACGAATGGTACTTTCATTTGCGTTTCAACGATGACGGCAAAGTCACACCGATCTTAGCCGCAGTCGCACCGGCGGAAACGATGCGTCGACCGGACGGCGACCACAGCGGCAATCCGGATGTCCGCAAGAGTGTCGCGGCGGGCGAGAAGCAAACCGTCGCGTGGACATACGAACGACCCGCCGGAGGCCGCGCGTTCGGATTTAGCGGTGGGCACTTCCATTGGAATTGGGCGCATGACGATGTTCGTCGCTTAGTCGTCAACGCGATTCGTTGGACAGCCGGCGATCAGGTTCCCGAGTCGGGCTCAAGCATGGGACAAGCCGTTACCGCTGACGAACTGTTGGAAAACCAAGACTACGATCCGCCGAAAGATTTCAACTTCGATCAGATCAAGAAAGAGTTCAAGATCGACAGCGCTGGCATACAGCTCAAGAATCGGAACGCGGCGCAAAGCCGTAAGCTGTATTCTTCGGAAATCGTGTCCGCCGGCACGCCCGGACATCGCGTCGACATTGAAACGTCGATCAAAGGCGTAAGCGATTTGTTTTTAGTCGTCACCGACGGAGGCAACGGGTTTTCATGCGACTGGGCCGATTGGATCGATCCGACGTTGCATGGACCCGCCGGAACGAAATCATTGCTGGAGTTGAAATGGCAAACCGCTTCGACCGGCTTCGGCGAAGTTCACAAGAATGCAAACTGCGAAGGAAAACCATGTTCGGTCAATGGCGAGTCCATCGCAGCGGCCGCGCTCGGTGTCCATGCCAACAGCGTGATCCATTACCACTTGCCCGCCGGTTTCGACAAGCTGACCGTCACAGGCGCACTCGACACCGGGGGAACCAGCCAGGGTGCCGACCAGACCAGCGTCACGTTCGCGATCTATGCGGACGCGGCGCCGCGAATCAGCGACGCAACCATCGACGTTAGCGACCGAACCCCCGACACCGCGCTGGATGGATTGGAAGTCGCCGAAGGTTTGGAAGTCACATTGTCGGCGAGTGAACCAGTACTCCGCAGTTTGACCAATCTCGACATCGATGATCGCGGACGCGTCTGGGTTTGCGATGTTATGAACTATCGACGCAACGAAGGTTCACGTCCCGAGGGCGACCGAATCCTGATTCTTGAGGACACGACCGGCGATGGCGTGATGGATTCAGTCAAGACGTTCTACCAGGGTCGAGACATCGATTCGGCGATGGGCATTTGCGTACTGGGCAATCAAGTGATCGTGACTGCGTCGCCGAATGTGTGGAGGTTCACCGACGAAGACGGTGATGACGTGCCCGATCGCAAGGAAGCAATGTTCACCGGAACCGGACAGCCCCAACACGATCACTCGGCCCACTCATTCTTACCGGGGCCCGACGGCAAGTTGTATTGGAACTTTGGCAACACCGGCGGCCAAGTCAAAGATGCGTCGGGGGCCAGCGTGATCGATATTCATGGTCGCCCTGTTGTTGATAACGGCAAACCCTTTTATGGCGGCATGCCGTTTCGATGCGACGCCGATGGATCGAATTTTGAAGTGCTCGCGCACAACTTTCGCAACAACTGGGAAACGACCGTCGATTCGTTTGGCACATTGTGGCAAAGCGACAACGACGACGACGGCAACAAGGGAACGCGAATCAACTTCGTGATGGAGCAAGGAAACTATGGCTACCGTGACGAGTTGACTGGTGCTGGCTGGCAAGAAGATCGCACGAACATCGAGTCGGAGATTCCGCTGAGACATTGGCATCTGAACGATCCGGGCGTCGTACCGAACATGCTGCAAACCGGTGCCGGATCGCCATCGGGCATCTGTTTTTACGAAGGTCGTTTGCTTCCGAAACGTTTCTGGGATCAAGTGATTCACTGCGATCCGGGTCCCAATGTCGTCCGCGCGTACCCGGCGAGCCAAGACGGCGCGGGTTACTCCGCGATGATCGAGCCGTTGTTGACCGGCGTATCCGATAAATGGTTCCGTCCCGCCGACGTTTGCGTCGCGCCCGACGGATCGTTGTTCGTGACGGACTGGTACGATCCGGGTGTCGGTGGCCACGCGCAAGGCGATACCGATCGCGGACGACTGTTTCGCATCGCGCCGCCAGGATCAAAGTACTCGGTGCCAAAGTTTGATTATTCAACCGCTTCGGGAGCAATCACTGCGCTGAAGAATCCGAATCTCGCGGTGCGACACAATGCGTTCGAGTCGCTCAAGTCGATGGGATCGTCGGCGGAGTCCGAACTGTATGAAATGTTCCAAGATACAAATCCTCGGATCGCCGCGCGAGCGTTGTGGTTGCTCGGACGCTTGGAGGGCTCCGGCGAAAAGTATGTGCAACAAGCGATGGTTCACCCCAACGCCGACATTCGGATCACGGCAATTCGGTTGGCCAAACAACTCAAACTCAATCCATCGACAACCTGCGTTCGTTTGGTTTCGGATCCGTCGCCCGCGGTACGTCGTGAAGTGGCGGTCGCATTGCGATTTGATGAATCGTCGCAAATGCCCGCGACCTGGGCCGAATTGGCGACTCAGTACGACGGCAAAGATCGTTGGTATCTGGAAGCATTGGGCATTGGTAGTGACCTTCGCGCCGATGAGTGCTTTGAAGCATGGATGTCGGCAGTCGACAATCAATGGGATACGCCTGCCGGGCGCGATACCGTGTGGCGAGTCCGCGCGGGGGGAGCCGCCGAACTGATCGCAAAGATCATTGCAGACCCTTCGCTTTCGATTTCAGAAACGAACCGATTCTTTCGCAGTCTCGAGTATCACCAAGAGAAAGATCGAAACGCGGCGTTGGAACAATTGATTGCACTGGAGACCGGTTCGGATCGCGATGACGCGATCATTGTCCGAGCGGTCGAGCAGATGAAGGGTTCGAGTTCGGAAAAAGAGGATCGAGTGCAAGCGGCAATCAACCGTCAATTGAAACGCACCGAAGGCACGGTCGAGTATCTGAAACTTGTCAAACGCTTTCGGCCTGCTGGAATGCAAGAGAGTCTGGCCGGTTTGCTCTTAAGCGATGTCGATGATTCGACCAAAGTTGAAGCTGCGTCGATGCTAGGTGAGAGTGATGGAGGCCCGATCATGTTGCGCAAAACGCTTACGGGTGAATCGATCGAATCTGCCGCCACGGTCGCGCGGGTGTTGGGACTGCTGGGAAATCGTCGTGCGATGAATATTCTCGGCGATGTCGCCGCTGACGCATCACGGTCATTCGAGGTTCGCAAAGAAGCCGTCGTCGGCTTGTCGCGAAATATCGTCGGTCAGCAGACGCTTGTCACGTTGGCCGATTCGGGCCGGTTGCCCAACGATGTCAAATTGTTGGCGGGTGGCCTGCTTGCACGAAGCGAGGACGCATCGGTGCGTCAGCGGGCTGCCGAATTAATGCCGCAGATGACCCAGAAGGACCAAAAGCCGTTACCGCCGCTGGATCAATTGGCGGCAATGAAAGGCAACACGGAAAATGGCGTGACGCTGTTCCGCGGTGTCGGGACATGCGCCAACTGCCACATCGTTAACCAGTTCGGGAAAGATGTCGGGCCGAACTTATCTGAGATCGGCAGCAAGCTTTCGCGTGAAGCCATGTTGACGGCCATCTTGGATCCCAGCGCAGGCATCAGCCACAACTATGAGACCTATTCGGCGCTGACGGAGTCGGGGCAAGTCATCAACGGCTTGTTGATTTCTGAAACACCGGATCATGTCACGATTCGAACAATTGACGCGATCGACCGCAAGATTTCTCGCGATGAGATCGAAGTCTTCAAGAAGTCTGACAAGTCGATCATGCCCGACAATCTCCACCACACGATGGACCAGCAAGGTCTGATCGATGTGGTCGAGTACCTGAGTTCGCTCAAGAAAATCGGGGTCTGACTTTCTATTTTTAGCGATCAGCAGATGGAAAATTTCCCGCTACAAGTAGCCAAGTCTCCCTCGGCTACTTCGCCGCGATCGTTTCAGCTGCTTTCCGCTTCAGCAAAAGTCGCATCATTTCTTCCGCCGAATTGACGGCGATGTTCTTGATGCGAAGACGATCCGTTTCGTCGCCAAATTCATAGGTAATCGCGTGAATACCCAGTTCGCGAGCTACCCAAGCTTTGCTGGTCGTGCGATGCGCATTGTGGCCGTCGTCACGCAGAACATCAAAGGTCGGCATCCGCCGTCCGATCGCCTCCAGCCACTCCTGGGTGAAGCCGGGCGGAAACAGATCGGTCTCTTTCGGTTCTGTGTAAAAGACTTCGTTGTAGGTACTGTGGAAATCCAAGAACAGCCAGAGACGACCGTTCTCGCGATCTCGCAAGCGTAACAAATCGTTGCGAATGGCTCGCGTTTCGGGCTGAGTGAATTGCATCCAGTCGCGATTCAAGTCCACCCCGTTTGCGTTCGCTCGCCAAAACCCCCGTGCCACTCCGTCTGGATTGGCGATCGGGACAATCGCAGTCTGAAACTGATCGCGATACCGACGCGCGACCTCCGTGTCGCAGCAAAGTGCTTCGACGAAGTGCATCATGCCGATCGTTCCGGTAACTTCCGGCGGATGTTGACGCGACATGATGAAAATCGAATCGACTGCGTCTGGGTTGCCGATCGCGAGATGATAAATTGATCGATCGTTGACTGATTTTCCGATCACCGAGTCACGGACGAACGGTTTACCACGGAGTACGTTGATCCAACTGGCGATGTCTTGATTACTTACCAGTTCTTGTCCGGCTACCCACAACGCTTGATCGTTGATCGGCAATCGCAACGTGACTTCGCGACCCCCGGGATGCCGTGCAACAATCAAATGTTCCGCCGCTTCCCAAGTCACACGATCTCGGCTGATCTTCGGTTCGTAACGATGCGACCCGCCTTCGTACCGCAGGCGAACGTTGATTTCTCGATTCGATTTCGCTTGAACGCGAAAAGCATACCAAGCGCTATCGTTGGTCGCTTCGAGCTCGGGCCGAATGGTGATCTCGAAGTCGTCCATGTTTCTCTCGACTAGCCGATCGATCTTCCCGCCGGGGAAGTCCGTCTTGAAGCTGACGCCCCTGTCGAGCGACTCGAAGGAAACCGATTCAGAAATCGGTGTCAATGGTTCGGCCATTGCTTGCGTCACGACGACCGCCGAAATGATCGAGAACATCCAATCGCGCAGCACGCATCGAGGTAAGCTCATGACAAACCTGCGTTCTTAGGTGGGAATGTGGGCGGGTTGAAAGGCGGAAAGTGATCGAGAGTTGAAATCGTGTTCAAGCGTGCAAGATCACCAATCAATGATAATCGAGACAAACGCGCAGATCTGGAAATAAGTCGAATCGAAGAATATTTCGGCCATTGGAACTCCCTTAGCTGTTGCCTGTGATCGTTGCGACCGTCCTTCGTGTATCTTAGGACGCTTTCGCGTGTGCTGCTTTCTAAGTAATGAGCGGAAAAAAAGTGTCTGACCCCATTTGCCGGGAACCGGCCCTTCGGGTGCTTTGCACAAATGGGGTCAGACACTTATTTTCCGCACGATCCTGAACCACTTCATCCACAATCTCGCCATACAAAAATGATCCAACGTCGTGACCTGTTCCTTGCTGCCGCGGCGTCGGCTGCTGCGATTCCCGTAACTCAAATGCTCGCGGAGGCTGCGGATCAAGACTTAGCCATCGGTAGATCTCCGGTAACATTCGGGCTGAACATGAGCACGTTGCGTGGTCAAAATTTGACAGTACCGCAACAAGTCGAGGTTGCCGCGTCGGCCGGGTATGACGCCGTCGAACCTTGGGTTCGAGACCTTGAAGCGTTCGTCCAAAGTGGCGGCAAGCTCAGCGATCTGAAGAAGCAGATCGACGACTCTGGAATGTTCGTTGCCAGCGCGATCGGTTTCGGCAACTGGATCGTCAACGATGACAAAGCCCGCGCCGAAGGACTTGAAAACGCAAAACGCGAAATGGAGCTGGTACGATCCATCGGCGGTACTCATATCGCGGCGCCACCGGTTGGTCTGCACACTGCCGAATCGGTTTCACCGGAACTCGAAGTGATCGCTGCCCGATATCGCGCATTGCTTGATGTCGGTCATGAAATGGGCGTCATTCCGCAGTTGGAACTCTGGGGATTTTCGCCAACGCTCTCGAAGCTTGGCGAACTCGCTTATGTTGCAACCGCCGCGGCTCACCCCGACGCGTGTGTCCTGCCCGACTTCTATCACATCTACAAGGGCGGCAATGATTTCGAGTCGCTCAAGATGATCGAGGCCAGTCGAATGCACTGCTTCCACATCAACGATTACCCGGGCACGCCAAACATCGCGACGATCGCTGACAAAGATCGCGTGTTCCCTGGTGACGGAGTTTGCGAACTGCCAAAAATCATTCGCAGCCTGGTCGATCAAGGATTCACGGGAACCTTCTCACTGGAACTCTTCAACCCGGAATACTGGAATCGCGATGCCAACGAAGTCGCGGTTGAGGGATTGCGCAAATCCAAACAAGTGGTCGCTGCCGCGTTGACGCTTTAGATTTCGATTCACTCTTCAGAGTTCGAGCCGATCATGTTCAGAATTGTTTCATTCGGTGTTCTTCTATCAATCGCCGCATCAGTCGTTGCCGCCGATGCTCCGATGAATGTTGTCGTACTTTACGCCGATGATTGGCGGCACGATACGCTCGGAGTTGCCGGCAACTCGGTCGTCCAAACGCCTCATTTGGACAAGTTGGCCGCCGACGGTATGCGGTTTACCAATAACTACGTCACGACATCGATCTGTGGCGTCAGCCGCGCCACGTTGTTCACTGGCCAATGGATGTCGCGTCACGGCAACCCTGCATTTGCTCCTTTCAAAACGCCATGGAACGAAACCTACCCAGGGATGTTACGCGAGCGAGGTTACCACGTCGGTCACGTCGGAAAGTGGCACAACGGAACATTTCCCGCAGAGCATTACGATTTCGGCCGCTCGTATTTCGGCACCCACTGGATCGATGAACCGGACGGTTCAAAGATCCATGTAACTCAGAAGAACGAAAACGACGCGATGGAGTTTTTGAAAACACGTCCTACGGATAAACCATTCGTGCTGACCGTCGCGTTCTTTGCGACTCACGCCGAAGATCAGAACCCTTTGCAATTCCTGCCGCAACCCAAAAGCATGTCGCTCTACCAAGACGTGTCCGTTCCAGTGCCCCTCAATGCGACGGACGAATCGTTTCATCGTTTACCACCCTTCATTGCCAACGAAGAAAACGAAGGAAGAAACCGTTGGCATTGGCGCTTCGACACTCCCGAGAAATACCAAACGATGATGAAAAACTACTACCGATTGGCGACCGAAGTCGACGCCGTCTGTGGACGTGTGATCGGCGAACTTGAATCCCAGGGTATCTTGGGCAATACGCTTGTGATCTTCACCACGGATAACGGCTACTACCACGCCGAGCACGGGTTGGCGGACAAGTGGTATCCGCATCAAGAAAGCATTCGCGTGCCGCTGATCATTCGCGATCCACGCATGCCTGCGAAGTTAAAGGGAAAAACAGACGACGCGATGACGCTGAACGTGGATTTAGCGCCAACGATTCTCGCCGCTACCGATCTCGCCCCTCCTGCGACCATGCAGGGTCACGATCTCGCGCCTTTGTACAACTCGACCGAACAACCCGAATGGCGAACCGAATTCTTTTACGAACACGCCATCATCAAAGACAAAACTTTCATTCCGTCCTCGCAAGCTCTCGTCCGCAATGACTGGAAGTATTTCTACTGGCCAGATTTTGACACCGAACAACTTTTTGACCTAAAGTCAGATCCAAACGAAGAGCATGACTTGATCGCCGACCCGGCTCAATCGACTCGGCTAGCGGAAATGCGATCGACGTTTGCCAAGCTGAAAGCGGCGGCGAAATAGATTGGATTACAGGAGACGTCGGAATTCGGGCTTCGTCTGTTGCAGGATCTCCAATATCTCGCGCCGCATCTTTGGCGTCAGGTGAGCGTAGTCGATCGATTGATCGCGACCTTCCAAAATGTCTTTTAACTTGGCAAGAACGAGCAAGCGAACTTCGTCGGGCATTCCATCAAATGCGTCGGAGTAGATTAAGTAGCTGCAAGGGTACTTGAACATTCGGGTCTGGAGGTCGAAGTCGCGCAGTGATCGACCGATCGAATCTTTCCTACCGCGGTCCATAAATTCTTGAGCAAACGTCGTTGAACCTGAAACAGCGTTTTCCAATTGAAACTCGTCGCACATCAACAAGTACTTCAAAACTCGATCGGCTGAAGCGTTGACGCGTCGCTGAGCACTTTCGCTGACGTGACCCTTCGGACGGTCGAGCAAATCGTTCATTTGAAACGATTGGTGCAACGCTTGACGGGTTTCGTAGTTTGCCGCCGCAAGTGCGTTGTGCATTTGAGTTTGATGCTCCAGCACCATCAATGCAACGATGTCGCTGTACGGTGAAAGATAGATGTTCGTGTTGAAAAGATTCTTCAAGTCGCTCAAGTTCGCGCCGGGTTCGCGATCGAATGTGTTTTCGTCGCCGATGCAACACGTGTTTCCCATGTGACGCATGTCGCCGTGATTGCCCGTAACGTACCAGCCACCCCAACGGTCGTGGAACATGCTGGTGTGGTCGGTTGTGAATGTTCCGCTGCCAAGCTTTGGTCGGCCGGCGCCGTCCGAAAAAACGCTTCTAACGAGATAGCCGGGAACATTTTGTGTACGACTCGACGAATGACAAGACAAGCAGTTTCCTTTGTCGCGAACAAATGTGGGCTTGCCATCAGCCGACTGCTCCAGCGTGTAAAACGTCGCGCCTTGTTTCGCATCGGTCGCCGCAATCTCAATCACTTCACCTCGCTGGCAATAGCCGACGTAGACGTCATCATTGAAGTAGAGAGAACGAGGAAAGCGTGGCGAAATACGATGTAGCTGCAAACTCGTCTTTGTGAATACCAGCGTTTGCGAACTCACCGGTACGTTCAACTCTTTCAAGACCGATTTTAGGTAACCATATCGGTTATCGTAGTCGAGCTCTACTTCCCCGGACTCGACCTTTATGGCTAGTTGAGCGCAAGGATCGTGGACTGGCGTGGTCAGATAGTCAATCGGCGGCCGCTCGTAATCATTCTGCGCTACGCACAGAGTGTTGAGCACGAATATGCAAAACGACGGAATGAACAGTCGCATGACCGCATGTCGCAGACGATTTGTGCCCATGGTTCACCGTTGTCGATCGAGGCCCACCAGGGAAATATTAATATGCGAGATTCGCGCCGAAGTCTGGAATGCGAGATGCTTTGACTTCGTCGATCCAATGATCCAGCTTCCGTCGCGGTGATTTCCAAAAGTTATCGCACAAAGCGAAGTATTCCAAAACAACATCCTTTTCACCACGCTCCAACAACTCTTTCGCGAGCGTCATGTTGGGGCCGAATGAATTGAGCTGTGGCGATCCCGATGTCGCTCCCGCTGCAAGCAATCGCTTCTTCGCTTCTTCGACATCGTCAGTCAACAACGCGATCCGGCCAAGGACGAGGTTGCCTTGGTGAATCTGGTTTCCCGCATTCCATCCATCGTCGGCGCCCGCGAGCATCTCATCGGCGTACTTCTTGGCCTCGTCGAATAGGCCCGCTTCAAAAGCCGTCTTGGCAAGATCCGACAATAGCGTGCCCCTGCTGCTCGCGTCCGCTCCATCGTAGGCGCGTTGGTACTGATTGAACGCCTTCCTTGCCGCCGCAATTCGTTCATCGCCATTTGCAAGGCTTGTCAAACCGAGTGAGTAAAGTTGCCCCAACGAAACAGCCCAGGTTTCGTCGTCGGCGTCGGCTTCTTGACCTCGGAGCAACAGTAGTTCGGCGGCCTCACGATCGTGCAGCAAGAAAAATTTAGAAGCGTTCGCGATCACCGCTGTGTTGCCGGGCTGATCCGACAACGCTTTTTCCCAAGCCTCTTTCGCGCTCGCGTACGCTTCCCGTTCGAGAATCTTGTTGAGATGCCCGTAAGGCAATCCGAGCACTTCCGACTCCGGTGCATTCTCAATCAACCAAAGTACGTGACGCATCCGTGCAGGCTTGGCTTCCGCATCGTTTCTGCCGGTGATGAAGTAGTATCCGAGTACCTTCGTTCGTGCTTCGACATCATTGGGTGACTCCACAAGCTTAGCTTCCAGCGAAGCTATCTCCGCAGCCTTCATCTGACCACCTTTCCTTGCCAACACGTGACCGTCCGCTGCAACACACTGTGTCCCCGCAACCGCAAACGAAGTGAGAACCACCAACAGCAAGAAGAAGTTGACAAGCATTTTGAACTGCCGAATCGAAAGCGAAGGAAAGACCAATTTCAGTATTTTACCGTGACGTTGCCACGATGTGGGAAGCCGTTTCGAGCGAATTTTGGTCAGTTGCTTTGATTTGAAACTCAAAATCGACGCAGTCGTCCGATACGATTGTGCGGTGCCGACCGTTTCGGCTATCCTCACACCGAAATCACAATTACGCACCAGCGTGCCTCGTGACCCGCCCTCAGCAGGAGATAAAAATGTCCAAAACAAAAATCATCGGTTGGGTACTCAGCGGATTGTTAGCCGCTTTTCTGATCATTGCCAGCGCCAGCGGCAAATTTACTCAGTGGGAAGGCAAGGCTGAGATGTTTGGGAAGCTTGGTTGGACGGAAGACGTGATGTTCAAAATTGGCATCGTCGAAGTCGCCATTTCCATTCTATTCTTGATCCCGCGGACCGCCTTCATTGGCGCCATCCTACTAAGCGCCTACCTCGGTGGCGCGGTCGCCACGCACCTTCGAGTCGGCGAGCCGTTCATCGTTCCCATTGTCATTGCGATCGTGATCTGGATCGCACTCGGTCTGCGAGATCGGCGTGTCTTTGACCTCGCGTTCAAAAGCCCCGCCATCGAAATGAAAAGTGATCCGAGCTAGCGGGAGCAAGGTTGGTGGAAATCACCTGACTGACTGAGCTTTTCCTGAAGCAGAATTGCAACGTAGGCAAACAAGTGAGCAACTGCTAGCAGCCAATACGTTTCGCAAAACGCTGGATTGAGCAACATTCCTGAGATACCAACCATCGCTCCCACAATCATCGGATGAGGAATCACATTGTAGGGAAAACGATCGATGTGTTGCCGCGGTTCGAAGCCGAGTTCGGCTGAGAAGTAAGTTCGACTGATGCCCAAGACATTCGTTGAATAGGTTGCCAAAGCAAACCCCGCCATGACGACGGCAAGCGACGTGATTGAATGACTTCCCGCCGCCAAGTAGAGTCCAAATAAGATTGCCATGGCGATCCCTTTGAACAGCATTGCGTTGCGTTTGAATTCACCGAATGCGACGGGTGTCTGTTCTCGAATGGTCCCCGCATAGATCAAGTAGTGAACAAAGCTGCTGCCGACTACAAACGGACGCCAATCGTTGAGGGACAACGAAGCAACCGCCAATGCGCACAAGTACGCGATGTTTGTCCAGCCGACAAAACGTGCGGCGAACTCGAAGATCATTGTCCACGCGAGTACCCACCGCGCCTTGATCTTTGCCCACGCGCCATTGGGATTGATGGTCGCGAGGAACAGTTCGCGAGCTCGGATGTCATATTGCGTCGTCAAGCGGTCAAGCATCGCGCCGTACCAACCAAGATTCTTCGGGTAAGCGATGAAGTGAAGCTTCAGATTAACGCGAGGCTCGGTGCGGCCAGGGTCAGGTTGTCGCGTGATGTAGTGCAGTTCGCGATTGAAATCGAACGCCGTCGCATCACCGGTTTCAAGTCGATAGCCTTCTGGTTCCTTGTAGTCGACTGCCGACATAGGAAAGTGCGTTGTGACTTCCGTATTGGGGCTGGCGGCGAGCATGCACCGGTACAATCGGGCGCCGGGGAACACCGACCACGGGCCATCGACGTGCGGCATGTAGAAGACCGTATCGGAGCTTGTCGTTTTCGCCGGGCCAGTAACATACAATTCGTTCATCCCAAGCACGGGACGCACATGGTATCCCGTACCGTGAAAGCGGCGAATCATAGCTTGTATGGATCGATCGTGACTCAGCCTCGCGAACGCTTCGCCGACGTCTGCCGCCAGATCGTGCTGCCACCAATGTGTACTTTGGGAAAGCGAGGGATGTTCCCGACTGACCCACTCGCGAATGGCTTGCAGATCATTTCGTTGTGATATCGAAACTAGGTTGGTGGAAAGCACCGCTTTGCGTGAAACCAATAAACGGAGCGGACATTGTCGTCTTCTTCCGCAAGTCATGATGATCAGCGGCAACAAAAAAAACGTGTGTTCCGCAAGACGTACGATCCAGTCGCGTTCACGAATGTATTTGCGTTGCATCGTCGACTCACCGGCGATCAGGTGCGAAACTTCTTGGCCAAGATAGCCAGCCAAGAAAAGTGTCAAGCCGATGCCCCAACCGCCCGACACCATCCAACTCAACCAAGTGATTGCCAATAGGACGCAAGTTGTCGCAAGCCAGTTGATTCGCGGTACAAAGAACAGCAGCGAGGCGGAGTATACGGTGATCGCAATTGGAACCAAGGTCGGCGACGCTTCGTTGGCACACTCGATGAGACCGAGGATTGCAATCGGCGTAGTTATCGCGTGGCAGGCGACATTGATCGGCCGCCGATGGCAACTCAGAAAATCGCGACACAATCGGACCCACGGTGAGACCGGTGAGAGTGACTTGTCCCAGACCAAGCGAGACTCGTCAGTTCGGTGTATCGCTTTCGACGAGATCGGTAACACTTCAATGGACATGGTCATGTTCATCGTGAGAAGTCGAGCTAGACAATGGTTTTTGGCCGACGAAAAGGTAGTACGGCGCACGCAGCAGCGGCATGTAAGGGACGCTGCCGAGTCGTTCGTCGCATCGTTCGACTTTAAAGTGTCGGTGCAACATTGCCAGCGGGTCACTCGATAGGAAGACGTTGTCCGCTGCGAACCAAAGCGACCAGAATGTTCGTCTTAGCCAGCCGTGTTGGCGATGACTTGCCTCAGCGTGCTTTCTGGAAATGTAAAAATCCGTGACCGCAATCCGACCGCCGGGTTTCAGAACTCGTTCGGCTTGCAGAATCGCCTCGAACCAGTCGGGAATCATCGTCAGTGAATATGAAAAAGTGACGATATCAGCGCTTGCGGTCGGCAGATCGATCAGCGTGGCGTCGGATTCTTCGATCGAGACATTCTTCATGCCTGCCGATCGAACTCGTTCATCCGCAACCGCCAGCAACGAAGATGACAAATCGACCAGATGAATTCGATCAAGGCACGACGCGCGATCAGCGACGGCAAATAGGTTGTGTCCGGTGCCGGCGCCCATGTCGACCCAGGTTCCCGCCGGCGGAAATTCGAGCCAGGACATCAACTCGCCGCGCCCGTGCAGCATCCGCGAACGAAATGCGTCGTAGTCGCCCGCCTGCCCCGAATAAAAACTCTCGAGCCGCTGAGTGTGCGTTTCGCCGCGAACGCGATGGAATAGCAGATGCCAAAGAACGCGAAGATCCGATCTTCGCGAGTTGAATTCAATGGCGCCACTCATGCTGCGGCCCCCGTAGTGACCCATTGTGAGTCAAGCTCCGCAATGTAAAAACTTCCGTACGTGTTGACTCGGTCTCGAGCATGAAGCTCCTTCGCCAAATCGGTTTCGTAGCGCAATAGGTCACGCATTTGAACTCGCTTGCCGCCGGTCGTGATCAGCAGCGGATCGACGAAGTCGACTTCGAGCGCGGCGCTGCGCCACAATACACGAGCACCAGGTGCGGCCCGGTCGAGAATGCTCTGCCATTCCGACGCCAATCGTTGGGGATACCGGGCGTAGAGCCAGTCCATGTGGTCGAGCAAAACGAATCTTGATATCGGTCGGTCATGCGTTGTCAAAAATCCTTCGACCGTATCGGTGTGCGTGCTCACACGATCAACCAGTCCGTTCTTGAGTCTTACAAAACCCGATTCGGTCAGGTATTCGGGACAGCAATCCGGCGTGTAGCTGCCGGTCAGATACACTCGCCAAAAGTAATTGTCCCGCAGCGGAAGTCGTTTGAAGACTGTTTCAATTCGGTCCTGAATGAACTGTCCGATCCCGCCGGGATAGCTGCGATCAATTTGGTCGCGTTGGCTGCGCGGGACGCCCAACATCGCGAGGGTGGTGTCGCGTCGAAGCGCCCAACGAAGCGGTTTGCTCCACAACAACTCGTTGATCCGACGCTGGTTATAGATCTCATGCTGTTGTTCCACAGACTCGGCTTCAAGAATCTCAGCGATCGCTTCTTTGAGTCCGGTCGGTCGATTGAGGTAACCATTGACAAGCCACGCGAACAGGCCGGAAGTACCGCGGAAATAGAAGCTCCTGCGTCGACTCGTGCCATCAAAAAAATCGATTCGGCTGTCCCAAAAATTCTGGTATTGGGTGTCGAGCTGTGGGCGAACCGCGTCGAAATAGATTGACTTCCAATCGGAGTGAAAGCCGTGTCCGAACACGCGGAAGAAATCACGGTGAGGCAAAGACTTGATTGCCGCCATCTTCAGTTCCAGTAGCCCGTTCTGGATCGGGTTCATATCCACCGCAAAGATTTCACGCGGACTTTGCAACGCGTAGTCCAGCGCATTGCAACCCGCCGACGTGATCACCAGAACGCTGTCCTCGGGCGTCAATCGAAGCGCTTGGCGATCGATTCGTGGGTCTTCCCAGCACGTGTTGTAGACGAGATTCCTTTGGTGAACGACCGAAAAGCACTTATTGCCAAGCCAACGAGCGACCATGATGATTCCTTGAGATTCGAGCGAGTTGGGGTCTACGTGGGAATTCGGAAATCTTCTGGAATGAACAAGCTGCTATCTACGCAGCGATTTCTGATTCGAGGGGTTCAAGCAATTCATTCAGCAGGTCCGTTACTTCGGTGCTGGACTCGTCGCAGGTTCGATCGATTCGGCGCGGCAAATCGAGCAAGATGTCTTCCTCGTAGCGTCGGACGAGTTGAATTTGTCCGTCATGGCATTCCACCAATCCGGTGCAGTTTTCGACCCAGTCGCCGGTGTTGCAGTACCACATCGAATGATCGGCGATGATGTCGGGCGTGTGGATGTGACCGCAAACAACGCCGTCACATGACTGTTGTCGAGCGTGTTCAAGAATCTTCGTTTCGAAGTTGCTGATGAAGCGAATGCAGCGTTTGACACGATCTTTCAGCAAGGCACAAACGCCGTACGGATTTGCCGACTCAGTCATGGTGAAGCGATGCAACCACCAGTTCATACTCAAGGCGGCGTCGTACATCGCGGAGGTGCCCTTGGAAGCCCACTGCGCCTTGGTTTCGACCACGTCGAACAAGTCGCCGTGGGTCACCAAAAATCGCCAGCCATCCAGCGTTTGAAATATGAACTCATTCGCTACTTCGAAGTTTGGAACGTCGGTTGGAAAAGCGAATCGAAATGAGGGGTTACGAAGAAACGAGTCGTGATTTCCAGGAACGTAAAACACTTTGGTTCCTCGTCGCGTCAGTTCGATGAGGTGCGAAATGACTTCGTCACAGTCTTCGGACCAGTGCCAGCCAGTATTGATCTTCCATCCATCAATGAAGTCGCCGACCAAGTACAGCGACTCCGGTGCAAAGCCTTGCAAAAAATCGAGAAACGCTCGTGCCTGAGAATGCTTGCACCCGAGGTGCACGTCGCTGACCAGCAATGTACGGACTGGTTTCGCTGCGCTTTGAATCATGCCAACGTCCTCTTGTTCACGAGTTGAGCGATCGCATTGATACCCGTTGGTGTTGAAGTTGGTGGAAAAGTACCACGCGCGTGTGTTTGTTGCGTTAAGTCCGAATCGAGTTTGTCGGAAGTTCAGGAAAAAATGAGATGAGCTTTGTCGTTCAAAATCGACGTTGATTCGAAGTGATTGATGAAGCAATCATTCAGAAACGGTGAAGTCGAGGGATGTTAAAAACCTGTTCATGGTCGCTACAATTTGTGGCTCAAATATCACTCATGCACTCACAGACTCAGGACCGAAGAATGGCCACGATAGGACCGATGATCGCCGCTTCCGCACACCGTGGAATCGCTTACGCCGAACGCTTGCTGGTCGGGATTGCACCAGCGGAATTTGGCAGTTTTGCCCGCCCCGGTGGTCACGTGATTGAGTCAAACCATCCCGCGTTCATTTGTGGGCATCTCAGCATTTATCCGACCAGAATCATGGAAGAGTTGGGACTCGACTCATCCGCGATCGCGCCGACCCCGAAATTCGAAGAGTTGTTTTCGCACTTGTCGAAGTGCATCGACGATCCATCCGGCGAGATCTATCCAGCGATGAGCGAGATCGTCGCCAAATTCTTGACAGCCTATCGTGTCGCCACCACGGCGATTGAAACATCGCCCGACGAAGCGTTCACGTCCGTCAATGCGAACGAGAAGATGCGTGGGAACTTTCCGACGGCGGGCGCTATGCACGCATTCTATGTCGGTGGTCACTTCATGATGCACATGGGCCAACTGAGTGCTTGGCGTCGCGCGATGGGAATGCCGGCGGCCTAGCGGTTCTGATGGAATTCTGGCGAGTCCCACTAGGCTAAACCAAACCTGCAATCAGGACTAATCGTCAATGGCGGCAAAATGAGACGATTGGGCAGTTGCTTCGTCGTCGTTTCAGTCCATTGATTCAAGCTTAAGTGGAATGCCGATTTAACTATTTCAGGAAGAATGAAGGTCAAAGCCGAAGCAAATAGGCGGATTGAAGGATGCTATCGCGGACAGAGGTGCAACTTGGACTGATAGCACTATTCGGCTGGGTTAGTATCAATGCTTACGCCGAACATAGGGTTCTTTCCGTATCCGGCGCGGTCGGTTTGATTGCGAATGACCAGATGATTGCTGCGAACGAATTGCCAGCTCAGGAACTCGCGACGGTCGATCAAATCCAGTTGCTTCAGAAGCAGATCGACCAGCTCAGCGCTGCGGCTCTTTCGGTTGGAGTGCCCGATGTCACGTGCATTCCGTGTGAGCCAAAAAAGCCCGAAAAAACCTACCCAGACTTCAAAATTTCTGGCGTCTTTCAAGCCGATACTGCCTACTTCAGCCAGGATGCTGTGAGCCAGGCGACGCTGGGTGACATTCAAGACGGCACGGGTTTTCGTCGCGCTCGGCTTGCCGCGGTCGGGAACATAAGCGAACGCGCGTCGTATCAGATGGAGTTCGATTTCGCGCAGACACAAGCACGCTTAGTCGATGTTTGGGGCCAGTTCAAAGACACGCCGGTTGGCAACGTCCGCGTTGGTCGATTTCGCCAACCGTTCGGAATGTCGGAATTGACGAGCGTTCGAGAACTACCACTTTTGGAGCGCCCGATCACGTTCGCACTGGCACCGTTTCGTCAAACCGGCATCATGCTGTTCGACACAGCGTACGACGAGCAAATGACGTGGGCTGTATCTGGTTTTCGTACGATCTCCGATAACTTTGGCAATGTTTATGGCGACAACGGCGGCTACGGTACCGCCGAACGAATCACCGCATTGCTTTACGATCAAGGTGATAGAGGACTCATCCATGTCGGCTTTGATCACAGCTACTTGAACCCGGCGCGTGACCAAATCCAATATGCGAGCCAAGATGAGATTTTCGTCGGTCAACAACCCAGCTTCGGGCCAGCCGGGTTCAGCGTGCAACCGAGCGAAGGTGTTCCGCCGTTTGTGAACAGCGGTGTCTTTGCTGTCGATTCGATCAACCTGTTCAACATCGAAGGCGCCGTCTCTTTCGGTCGCGGGCTGATCGAGTCGGAATTTCGCTGGTCGAATGTGGATTTGCCGACCGGCGAAAATGTTACGGTTGAGGGCGGCTATGTAACCGTTCGCTACGTGCTGACCGGCGAAGTGATTCCCTATAACCGATCCGCCGGCGTGTTCGGGCGCGTCAAGCCGAATCATCCGCTCGATGTATGCAAAGGCGATTGGGGTGCATGGGAAATTGCTGGTCGCGTCAGCAATCTGAACTTGAACCCGCTCTTTGGACAGCCCGGCGTACCGGGCAAAGGCCGCGAGTTGTTGTCGTCATCATTGGCGCTGAATTGGTACATGCTTGCGAATGCCAAATGTCAATTCGAGTTCGTGGACGGGCGGTTGGACGACCCGACGCTCGGCAGGAGTGACACAAACACGTATGCCGCTCGAGTCCAGTTCGACTTCTAAGGCATTTCTACACTCTCGTGTTGAGCTTCGCCAGAATTCCCGTGATCGCAGAATTTTCGGTGCAAGGCGTTTGATCCGTTGGCATAGAATTCCATGCGAACGCCGCATCAGACGGCGGGACGCACGTGGAAACATTCAATGGAGACGGACAAATGCCTCAATCACTCAACAGCACAACGGTCTTGGTCACGGGCGCTAACCGGGGAATCGGACGAGCGATCGTCGAAGAAGCGATCGCCCGTGGTGCGGCCAAAGTTTACGCAGCGGTGCGAAACGTGGACTCGGCGAAACCATTGGTCGACGAGTTCGGCGATCGAGTCGTGCCGATCCGAATCGATTTGGAAGACCCATCGTCAATCGTCGATGCGGCAAAGGTTGCGACCGATGTGAATGTCGTCGTCAACAACGCTGGCGTGCTCAAGACAGCCAGCGCAGTCGACGACCACGCCGTTGAGTCGTTGCAGTACGAAATGAACGTGAATGTCTACGGACTGATTCGGATGGCGCAGGCGTTCGCGCCGGTATTGAAATCGAACAATGGCGGCGTGTTCGTTCAGCTCAACAGCGTTGCTTCGATTAAGAATTTTGCCGACTTCGCAACCTACTCGGCATCCAAAGCGGCCAGCTATTCGATCACGCAAGGTCTGCGTGATTCGCTTCACAATCAGGGGACGCGGGTCATCAGCGTTCATCCAGGACCGATTCAAACGGACATGGCAAGCGACGCGGGATTGGGTGAAATCGCCGAACCACCTTCCTTGGTCGCGACGGCAATTTTCGACGCCATTGCAAGCGGAGATTTTCATGTCTGGCCTGACTCGATGGCCAAGCAGATCGGCGGTGCCTATCAAAGCTTCGCACAAAATGTGGTGGAATCCGACATGCAAGAGAATCCTGCTTGAGCGAGCAGATACTCGGACGTGTCCAGCGCGGTGCTTCGGTCAAAAGATTTTTCCAAAATGGCGAGCCAGGTAACACAGCGGTAACAAGGTTTTCCTAATGTGAGTTCTTCTGACGCCGCACGAACAAATACAATGTTCCGAAGCGGCGTCGTTTGAAGACTCAAAGCAAAGGAAATCCGAGATGCGAAACCGATTTACAGCACGCAATCCGCTGGCGTGGATGGCCCTGATGGGCTGCCTGATAGCGCTCGCACCGATGTCGCCCGCATCGGCGGTCGGTGCGGCCGAGCTGCTCGAGAAGGGAATTTACGCCGAGGAAACTGTTGGTGACCTGAACGAGGCGATTCGCGTCTACGAACAAGTCGTCACCGAAGGAAAACAGGCACGCAAGGCCGCAGCCGAGGCACAGTTGAGAATCGGCTTGTGCTACAAAAAACTTGGCAAGACCGATCAAGCCAACGCCGCCTTTCAACGTGTCGTCGATGACTACCCAGCCCAGACGGAAATGGTGGCCCGCGCCAAAGAACACCTTCCCGCTGCTATTGAACTGATTGCCGCGCCGTGGGGTGATGGCGACGAGTTGCATCTCGAAATGAAGCTTGCCAACGGAATGGGCGTCGGTAAACAAATCTATCGAGTCGACAAAACGCAACTCGATGGCAAAGATGTTTGGGAATGTTCCACGTGGCAGTTGGTCACGCTCAACGGACAACACAACAAGAGCCACGTGATCGCTGACATGGCCTCGTTCGCACCGATTCGGAGCCGTTGGGACCACACGATGCTGGGGTCAGCGTCAGCGACTTACGCAAAGGATAAGGTTGCGATCACAGTCAAGAGCCGTGCTGAACCGACGACGTTGGATCTCAACGCACCAGTCTACGACAACGAGCAGGCGGCGGAAGTGTTCCGTCGACTACCGCTCGCCGTAGGTTACGAAACCAACATGACGGTGGTGTCAACATTGGGCACCTCGCAAGTTCCCCTCGGCATTGAAGTCACCAAGACCGAGACGATCGATGTTCCGGCCGGCAAGTTTGATTGCTTTTGCTTGAAGTTGAACATCGGACAGACGTTTTGGATCTCCAACGACAAGAACCGATACATCGTGCGATTCGACGGCGGCGGCGTATCGGCGAGCTTGACAAGGATCGTGAAGCCGAACCCGAACCAGTCCACATCGTTGAAGCTTGATCGATTTTCGATGACTCTGCCGCCCGATTGGTTCGCTTACACGCCGTCGGGAAACGACAAAGACGACCGGTCGACATCTTGGTTGATCGATCCGCAGTCGATACTGGATGGCCGAGTGGAATCGGGGTCGTTGGATACGTTGCAGGCTGAGCATGATTCGCCCACGGCATGGTTGGAGTCGGCATTGGATGAGAATCGCAAGCATTTGCAAGACGTTGCCCTGTCCGATACTGGCATCGAGAAAGCCAAAGTCGGTGGTCGGGAAGCCGCCACCGCGACATTTACCTTTGTGGATGGTGGTAAAAAAATGACCGCTCATCGGGTCGCCGTTTTTGGCGAGTCTTCGGCGGTCATCCTGAGGTTCAACGCTTCGACGCAGCAGTACCCAAGCTTGCAGCCAGCGATCAAATCGATCGTGTCCGGGCTGAGTGTCGAATAACGCGCGATTGAAATTTGGATTGCCAAATCTATGACCAACGATCGTCTCGCGAGACCGATTCTATTGCTGCTGCTGACGGTGCTCGTGCCATCGGTGGGGATGGTATGGATGTTGCGGGAGGCGGTTCGCAACGAACGCATGGCGTCGAACCAACGACTTCGTGAAGCCTATCAATCTCAATTGCGATCGGCGAGTCAATCGGTCGCGGTTCAGTGGTCCGAGCGACTGCGAGAGTTGACCAGCGGAGTCGATCTGAATCACGCTGCGACTGCATTCGAACAGATCGTTTCCCGGGGGGCCGTCGATGGGGTTCTGATTTGTGACGAAGCAGGCGTGATTGTCTATCCAAACTCCGTTTCCTCCGTTCCATTGACCAAGGACCACGTCGATTCACGATGGTTGGAAGCCGAGCGACATGAATTTGCCGACCTTCATTTCGTGGAGGCGGCGACAGCTTATGCGTCAATTGCCAACGATGGGCTTGTCGCACCCATGGAACGCGCCGAGGCTCGACAATCGCAACTACGATGCCTAATCAACGCCGGCGAGATTGACGCGGCAGTTGAAGTCTTGAACGTCTTTCGACGTGAACCGAATCTGACGGATCGATATGGTCGGTCGCTTTTGGCGGCCTCGCAGTTGCATGTACTCGAAAAGTTGGATCGCAAGTCTCCGGCTTGGAATGAAATCGCCGCTCAATTGGATTTGCGATTGGGCGACTACGAATCCAGTTTGATGTCGTCCACTCAGCGTCTGTTTTTGATGAACGAGCTGCGCCGCCTATCGCCCGGGCGGTTCAATTGGCCGACGCGAGATGCAGAAGAATTGTCGTTCCGAGTAGGGCAGGTTGATAATATTGCCGGCGCATCGCTCGGGATTCACGCAACGCCGATCGCCGACGTTTTTGTCCGGCGAACGCCGGGTAGTCCGGTGATCGAGCTGTATCGAACAGAGACGATCCGAGATCAGCTTCAACTGCTGACCGCTAGTATTCAGCTTCCGCCAGGCGTCAATTTTAAAGTCGCATCGCCGGGCGAACGAAACGATCATTTGACGGATATTTCACTCGGTGATGAACTCGACGGATGGCGATTAGGGGTATCGATGACAGGGACTGATTTGGTCGATGCGACATCCAGTCAACGGCGTGCGGCTCACATCTGGATCGCCACTTTGGTGATCGCGATCACCTGCATTCTGGCCTGGATGTTGACCAATGCGATCCGCTCCCGGTTACGGCTCGCTCAACTAAAGAATGATCTCGTTGCAACCGTTTCACATGAGCTGAAAACGCCGCTTGCTTCCATTCGATTGCTTGTCGATACGTTGATCAACGACAAAGAGACATCGCCGAAGCGGGACCGTGAATACTTGCAAATGATCAGCTCCGAGAATGCTCGCTTGACGCGTATGATCGACCATTTCTTGACGTTCTCGCGTATGGAACAGACTGGGAATAAACTGAAACTAAGACCGATCGATTTGAACGAAGTTGCGAGGCAATCCGTCGAAGTGTTTCGCGAACATCACGGCGAGATGGGCGGTCGATTGAGTCTGCATTTGAATCAATCGACGCCCGTTTTGGGCGATACCGATGCGTTGGTCACGGTAGTCGTCAATCTGCTTGAAAACGCTTGGAAATGCAGCGACGACCCGAAGCCGATCGAGCTGATTACCAACATCCAACGCGGACGCGGCGAGTTGGCGGTCCGCGACCATGGGATTGGAATGAGTAGCCGATCGATCGCCCGAATTTTCGATCGGTTCTATCAGGTCGATCAAAGCGTTGCCCGCACTCGTGACGGATGTGGACTCGGGCTTAGCATCGTTCACTCGATCGTTAACGCGCACGGTGGACAGGTTCGCGTTGAAAGTCAGTTGGGCGTTGGAAGCACCTTCACCCTATCGCTACCGAAAGCGACATTCTCGACGACTGAAAGCGTGATTCCGATTGCGTCGGAGATTGCAACGTGAACCTCACACCCCGCATTCTGATTATCGAAGATGATCCAACTTTGCTACGCGGATTGGGAGACAACTTTCGCGCCACCGGTTTCGATGTCTCAACGGCGTCCGATGGCCAGATCGGTCTCGCTCAAGCACTGACGCAACCGCCCGACGTTTTGTTGCTCGACATCATGCTTCCACGAGTCAACGGGTTCGACCTGTGCAAACAAGTTCGCAGGGCGAAACTCGACTTCCCGATCCTGATGTTGACAGCGAAAGGGCAAGAGGAGGATATCGTGCGCGGTTTGGAATTGGGTGCGGACGACTACATGACGAAGCCGTTCGGCATTCGCGAGTTGTTGGCACGGGTCAAGCGACTGTTGCATCGTCGAGCTGGCGATCATGAGCAAACCGTTGCGATCGGTGATACTGTTTTTGATCGAGGTGCACAAACATTGACCCGGAGTGGCAACATCGTACCGCTGACAACCAAAGAGTATCGTTTGCTGGCGTACTTCGTGTCTCATCCTCATCGGGCCTTGACGCGCGGCAGCATTTTAGATGCTGTTTGGGGACGGTCGTTGATCGTCAGCTCGCGAAGCGTCGATCGCTGTGTTGCCACCTTGCGAGGCAAGCTGGAGCCCGAACCGGCGGTTCCTCGGTTCATTCACACGATCCGCGATGTCGGCTATCGCTTTGAACTGGATTTGTAAGAATCAAAATCCGGTTCATTGACGTTAAAAATGAACCGTCGATCGCCGTGCTCGACTTCTAAGAAACTGGCGTTCTCCGGCGCCGGTTTGTAGATCCGAAACATGCGTGCAACGGACAGTGTCGCGGCGCTCTCGAGTGGGCCGATGAAGGACGATTCTTTCGATTCAAAATCGGGTCGGTGCGCCCAACGGCGAGCCTGATTCTGGTTCAAAAAGAAGCATCCTGAATGTGGATTCAGCGTGCGAACCCAGCGGATCGACATACCCATCACTTTGCCCAAGTACTCCGGTTGGTCGTTCACATTTTGGAAAGATTCGGTAACTCGGTGCGCCAAATCGCCGTCGACAAAGCACTTCATCAGTGGGTCCATGTGCGAACCGCGGAAACGCCCGTGCTCGAAGCGATTGGGCAGCAATAGATTCTGGTCACCCGTGTTCTCGCCGAACCAAACCAACTTATGAAAAAACAGAGGGTCGTGAATCCACAAATCGTCTTCCAAGTAACCGACGAAATCATATTCAGAAAATCGTTCTCGCATGATCGCGTGGGCCGCGAAACCGAGATGCTCGGGACGTTCGTCCACGACGATGTGTTGATAATGATGACCACTGTCAATCGCCGCAAGCAGGTGATCGCGACCGTTGGTCACGAAGACAATCCTGATGTCATGTTTGAACGATTGATTCGCGGGAATGTTTGCTCGATCGACAATGCGAAGTATGCCCTGATAGACACCAAACGTCTGATGCAAGCCCCAGACGGTCTGACGAAGCACGCTGCAGCGCCGATCGCGGGCAATCGGATCGGTCGATCCGTGCAGACCAACGGATGCACCGGAGCTATCGGAAAAGTAGTGTGGAACGACAAACAGTATGCGCATGTTTCTTCCGATCGATTGATGTTGCTACGTTTTTCTTGCGTATTGACCGGGTTGAATCCGTTCGTCGACTTGGACGAGATAAGAAAGTTGCCGTGCGCAGGAAGCGGCGAGCGGAACCCAGTTCATTCGGCCCGTGTCGATCGTGATCGTGACCGGCTCTGTATTCAAAAGAGCGGTGTTCAATTGGTCTTCGATGTTGGTGTACAGTTTGCGTCGGGCAGCGAGTGGCGGAACGCGGCTGGCAAGTCGAGCCATGTCCCATTTCGCTGCCCGATAGATGCGGTTGACCATGTGGCTGCGGCGGCGATCGGCGTGATCGTGATACTGAGTGCGTAAGCTATCTTCGTGATCGATGTGATCGATTAGCTTGTTGGAATAGACATCGAGCGCGAGCCCCGCGAACTGCAGAGCATCGAGCAAGTCGTCGTCTTCTTCGCCCCAACCTTGATAGACCAGATCATGCATCTCGACGCGAACCAAGTCCTCGCGTCGGGCGACGAATGTTCCGCCGGTTCCTTCCAGAATCGATGAACTGCGCAGAACCCTTCCGGCTCGCATCAACGGTCGGATCTGATCAAGAAAATCGGGCGCTGGCGTGATGTCGGCGTCGATCAGGCAGACCCAAGGCGTCGTCGCTGCCAAGATCCCCGTGTTCTTCGCTTCGCTGCGGTCGAATCGCGTTCGACCGGTCACATCCACCACCGAAACCTGAGCGGGATCAAAGTTGCTTCGCACCCACTCGCCCGCTCGATCAGGGCAAGAATAATCCACGACGACGACCCGGCAGTCGGGTAGATCAATCCAGCGAGGCAATGTTTGACGAAGGTGATCGAGCCGGCCCATGCAGGTCGTCGCGAACGTGATCGACTTTTCGGGGTCCGTCGATGATTGTGTCGGCGCCGCTTTCGCAGGAGTCGTGTCGATCGATCGAATCAAGTCAAACTTGAGTGCCCACGCGAGGGTTTCGCGACCGATATTGAGTTCGCCGGGCCGCGCCTTCCCAACGACGATCGAGTCAATCGATTTGCCACGAGTATCCGACACTAGGGATCGTATCGCCTCGTTGGTGACCGCTTCGTTCCACCGCGCGGCCGCTGAATGACCCGACAGCGGCGAACGGGTGACCTCGTCGAGACCGCCGAGTGCTTGGTCAGAGACAACGATCGGTGTCTGCCCGTCAAGCCACTCGGTCGGATAGTTTTGAAACATCCGATCGAACTCCGGTGCAGCACTTGGCAACGGAGTGATCGATGATTGGTCGTGGGCCAGTTTCGGTAGCGGCGCGAGACTTCGATGCAGTTGAAAACGCTGTTCGTCCCACAGATCTTCCAGTCTCGCGATGATCTTCGGCCAAGCGAAATTTGCTTTTGCGTGTTCATGTCCCGCGCGACCGAGTTGAGCTCTGAGTGGAGGGTCGATGACCAAGCGAGTGATCGCTTCGGCAGTCGCTCGCGGGTTCACGATCACTCCTTGTCCCACTCGGGCCAGATAGTGATCGTAGGACAAACGACTCTCGATCAGCTCGACGAGCGCCGCGTCGCCCACTCCGTGAACCATCGAAGTCGGAATCAAGTAACCCGTCACACCATCGACGACGGTCTCGCGATATCCGTTCCAGTCGCTCGCCACGACGGGCAAACCTCGGCTGGCGGCTTCGACGACCGTCAATCCGAATGTTTCTTGGATGCTGTCGGCCAGCGATACGAAGACATCAGCGGCGTGCCAGATCGTTTCGCGAATGGTTGGATCGGTACCATCGACGAAGATCGATTGCACGTCAGGTGCCAACCGCGCGGCCTCCACACGAAACGCATCTCGAACCGCCGTGCTGGCGAACCAACCGGCCATCACCAGCGCGATCGGTTGCCGGGATTGTTGCGAAGCGGCTTGGCACGCAGCCATCGTCACCATCGGATTGCTCTTGGCATGATGCGAAAGTCTTCCAACGAACAGCACCACCGTGGCATCCATCGCGATGCCGTGACGACGACGCGAATCGGCGCGGCCTGCCGCAGTCGTCGGTCGATGACGATCTGTGTCCACGCCTAGCGGAATCGTTTCCAGTCGAATCGGTTCTCGTAAGTCTCCATTACCATCGACCACGGCGATCCAGTGGTCCAAGATGGCGCGCGCGGTTGCGGCGACGGCGGCGGAAGTGCAAATGAGCCGGTCGAAGGGCTCGATCGGCGCGGTGACCAGTTCGCGTAGCGACGTGATTGCGGCGGGTGAGCAGAGTGCATGCGTGATGCCGCTGATTGCGAAGTGGGGGCGACGATCTTGGTTCGACTGCGAGATTCGGCGGCGTAGCCAAGCCCATGACGCCGAAGGCGGTTGGGGCTGCCACAGCAACGATCCCGCGCCCTTGGACAACCACGCTTCGGCTCGATTGATGGGGCCGAGTCGAATGCGTTTTTGCGACAAATCGTGAGCTGCCAACGTCTGCTCGATCGCTCTTGCGTCCGCGTTCTCTTGCAACAAAAAGTCGAGCGCAGGTTGCCGCGAATACTTCAACATCGCCGTTAGTAATTCGGCGTTTGCGACTTCGCGGCCGACCAAACCGAGTGGAGAATTTGCGGTGGTCGAATTCGGTTCCACCGTCTCTTGATAGTATTGACGACGATAGTGCAGGACCATCGGCGCGGTCGCGAGCAGAGCAGTTGGATCGACTCGGTCACTCATCGGTTGACTTTCCGCTCATGCTTAGGATGGAACGCAAGGTACGATAGGATAACGCTTTTTGCTCGGGTACAAACGTCCCGGTCACGGCGTGACCGGGCTACTATCATCATGCACGTTCTTTTCCTTCACTCGAATTTCCGTAACGTCCCGGTCACGGCGTGACCGGGCTACCATCACCATGCACGTTCTGTTTCTCCATTCAAATTTTCCGGCGCAGTTTGGTCAGATCGCGTCGCATTTGGCCCGGTATGATGGTTACCGATGCACGTTCCTGAATGAACAGCGATCAGGTCGGCACAGCGACATTGACTGTGTGAAGTTTGTGACATCGGGCGGCGCGACATCGGCCAACCACTTTTGCGCGGCCACTTTCGAGAACCAGATTCGTCGTTCAGCGGCCGCTTATGATGCGATGCAACGGCACATCCGTGATCCGGCTTCCGCTTGGACGGACATCGACTTGATCGTCGCACACAGCGGCTTCGTGTCTCCGCTGTTCCTTGCCGAACTGTTTCCCAAGACGCCGGTCGTTGGTTACTTCGAGTACTTCTATCACCGATTCGACAGCGATTTCGATTTTCGCGTGGATCTGCCACGCGAGTCTTCCATGTCGGCGATGCGGTTGCGGGCTCGTAACGCAATGCTGCTGTTGGATCTGAACCATTGCACGGCAGGATATTGCCCGACCGAATTCCAGCGATCGCGTTTTCCGCCGGAGTACCAGTCGAAGCTGACGACGATCTTTGACGGAGTTGACATGGATTTTTGGCAGCGAGATTCGTCAGTCGACAGGAGTTGCGTTGGTGGCGTTGACATCCCGACCGGGCATCACGTGATCACATATGTGTCGCGTGGGTTCGAGTCGATGAGGGGCGGCGATTTGTTCTTGCGCGTCGCGGATCAGATTTGCCGAAGGCGAGAAGACGTGACGTTCATCGTCGTTGGCGAAGACCGTGTGGCCTACGGCGGTGACAGCCGGTTCACCGATGGCAAGTCCTTTCGCGATTGGGCAATTGAAACGCATCAAATCGATACGTCGCGCATCCATTTCGTGGACCGATTGTCGGCAAGCGAATTGACGCAGGTGTTCTCGGCCAGCGACTTGCATTTGTATTGGACGGTTCCGTTCGTGCTGTCGTGGTCGTTGGTCAATGCGATGGCGTGCGGCTGCGCGATCATCGCCAGCGACACCGAGCCGGTTCGTGAAATGATTCGCGATGGCGAGAATGGCTGGCTGGTCAATTTCTTCGACGTCGAAGGCTGGATCGTGGCGATCGACGAGCTGCTGAACGATCCGGCGAGACGGCAAACGGCAGGTCAAATGGCTCGCAAATTCGTGAACCCACCGCTGAGTTTGACCAACTGCCTCGCGCAAATGAAGCAATTGTACAGTGCCGTGATTGGCGGATAGGTGGATCATCCGATTTGCCCGCCAGAAATGGCACTCTTGCGTGATTTTAAGGCTACCAACCATTGCTTCATTTGGGGGGGGCCGGGTACACTCATGTCCAGTAACGCTGAACAAAGTATTGGGTTGAGTTCGCATGTCGAAGCCACGGTCTCTGTTTCTAAGTCTTGGCCTCTCTAAACTTCGGCAAGTTCGTCGTCGCGATCGAGAGCGACGACGACAACTTCTGTTTGAATCTTTCGAGCCGCGGAAGATGCTGGCCGGTGACACATTGGCCGTCACGCGTGCGCAAGTCTCCGGTGACCTGTTAAATCATTACGTCGACCTGAACACTCCGGTGCACAACACCGAAGCCGTCCTCGACATTACGTTCGTGTATGGCAAGGATTCTTCGGCGCCGGATGTTGCGGTCGACGATTCGGTGTTTGCGGGCGACTGGGCGGGGCTTGGGTTTGACCAAGTCGGTGTCAGTCGCAACTCGCTCGGCCAGCGACAAATTCTTCTCGATTCGGATCGCGACACTGACGAAGAATACTTGTTCAGTTTTCAAGTCGGTACGGGCGATGGCACCGTCATCGCGGGCGACTTCAACGGTGACGGCTTTGATGATGTCGGAGTAGCCTTCGCTTCCGGCGGTGGATACGAATTTCATTTGAAGTACGCGGCGACTTCGGGCGATGCCTTCCCTCGCAACAACCCGACAGTCACCCCCGATGCCAAGTTCAGTTTCGGACTGACGGGTGATACTTTGCTGGCCGGTGACTTCAGCGGTGACGGCCGCGCCGACATCATTGCGGTGCGTAACAACGGCGTCAGCGGTGTCAAAGATTGGTTCGTTAGTTATGCAGCCGCTGGTGCGACGCCGTATCCCAACAACGGTCCGACGGTCATCGGCGTCTCGCAAGCTTACGCTTACGGGCTCAACGCACAAACTCCGATCGTCGGTGACTGGGACGGCAACGGCGTCGACAACATGGGTTCGATCAGCAGCGGCACCAGCAGCCTCGTCGCCGGAGCCAACGAGTGGCTGCTCGACACCAACTTCGACACAACGCTCGATCGCAACGTCACCTTCGGTTTGCCCGGCGATCATCCGTACGTGGGCAGCTTTGCGGATGTGTTATTCGATGGCGGGCCTACGGGAGTCGCACAAGACTTGAGTGTGGCCGTGAACTGGTCTGGAGATGTTTTGCCCACCAATGCAGATTCGGTTCTCATCGATGTCGCGGGCATTTCTTTCGTCACGATTTCAGGTGGAACTACGTTCGATGTAGGACCATTGGGAAGCTCAGAATACATCATCGCAGCTAGCACCCTTTTCGTTCTGGACGATCCCAGCATCATCAGAAACCGGCTTGCTGCATCTGGAACTGTCCGGCTAGCAGGCAATCAACAGATTGACGAGCTTACATTTTCAACCGGAAAGTTGGAGATATCGCCCGGGCTAACTCTCAGCACTCCGCTGATCAAACTTTCTGGTGGTCCAGATTTTGAAGCCGTAGGCGGTGCGGCAAGTTTGGCAAACGATATCGAGGTAGACGCATTTGTGAAAATTGTGGGCTCGCAAAATTTGACGCTGAGCGGAGTAATTAGCGATAAAAGCGGCACGTCGAGTTCCTTGTCGAAACAGGGTAGCGGCACTCTTACGCTGACAGGTGCCAATACGATTTATCAAGTTGACACATCCGAAGGCACAATCGTTTTAGGTGCACCAGGTACGGTGGCAGGTACGGATCAGTTGGTCTTCAACGGAACAGGAATGTTCAACTTAGGAGGCAACAATCAAACCGTTGGCAGAATGATCGGCACGAGTTCCGGCGGTATCGATTTGGGTGCCACAAACCTAACATTTGGCGATTCAACTACAACGGCTATCGCGTCGATCCCAATTATTGGCACAGGCGGCATTATCAAAGTAGGTTCGGGCACCCAAACGCTAAACCACCCGGCGACCTACGCTGGTTCAACGATCGTCAATGAAGGCAATTTAGTTCTCGGCCAGTTTGGTAACCTTGGAGGCGGCAGTGGGCAAACCCAAATCAACAGCGGACGATTGACGCTTAACTCAAAAACGTATGTTGAGGGAATCAGTATATTTGGTGGTTGGCTGACATTGGCGAACGGCACCGTCTTAAACGGGGCCATCAGTTTAACGGGCACCACTTTTGCGGGAATCGATTTCGTCAGTCCTCAAAATGCGGCAACTATTAACGGTCCGATCGGTCAGGTCCCCGGAGCTCCGGTTCTCAATATCGCCAACGGTACACTCCTCTTAAACAGTTCAAGTACGTATACGACGCCAACTTTGGTGACTGCAGCCACCATCAATCTTAACGGCTCGCTTGCGACTTCACTGATGACTCTGACTAGCGGGTCAAGACTTAGCGGTTCTGGAACGATCGCCGGAGATGTGGTAACGCAAAGCGCCAGTTCAAGCACAATCGCCCCCGGCAACAGTCCTGGCATTCTCAATACCGGAAACTTCGCGCTCGAAGCTGGCAATACCCTCGAGATTGAACTTGGCGGTCTTGGTGCGAACCCTGGAGTCGATTTCGACCAAGTCAATATCACCGGCACGGTGACACTTGGTGGAACGCTCGACTTATCGATTTTCAGCGCCGTCACAGTTGATGAAAATTACGTGATAATCAACAATGACGGCTCCGATGCAGTCATTGGCAATTTCGCGGGGCTGATCGAAGGCGCGATCGTTTCGTCCGGCAGCAACTATTTCACGATCAGCTACGTCGGCGGGGATGGCAACGATGTGGTGTTGACTTCGCTGAATTCTTTGGCGACATGGGACGGCGGCGGTGACGGGGTCACGTGGTCCGATCCCGGGAACTGGGACGACGACACGCTGCCGAGATTCTTTGACGATGTCGTGATCGATGCCGTGGGTACACCAACAATCATCATTAGTTCCTCGATCACCGTTGCCTCGCTGACCAGTCCCGAAAACTTTTCGATCACTGGCGGACCGGTGATGGTCACGGGAACGGCGGATGTGGATGGCACGGTTGATCTGGACGGGGGAATGATTCAAGGGGGCACCTGGGAAGTTGCAAGTGGCTTTACGATTGCAGCCAACGCGGCAAACTCGCTGACCGATGTGACCGTTGTCGGTGATCTCGTCTTTGCCCAAGAGAGCGCGCGAGTCGCGATCGAGGGAACCACGACGTTCACGACCGCGCGGTTGATCGGCAGCAATTCGTCGATCGGATTTGGTGACGGCACCACGTTGACCGGCACGATCCGTTTCGAGGGGACCGTTAGTAGTTTTTATTACGTTGAGACCAGCGGCACGGATGCGACGTTGACGATCGGGCCGACCGGCGTCATCGAAACGGCTGCCGGATTCAATGGCGAAGCGTACATCGATTCGGTGTTTGGCAACTTCGCTGGCAACATGACGCTGATCAACCAGGGCGTGATTCGATCAACGGTGTTGGGCAAGTACTTCACAGTCGCTCCGGCAAGTTTTTCAAACGCGGGTACATTATCTGCGACGAACGGTGCCTACTTGGATATCACCGCCGACACTTGGGTCAACACCGGTTCAGGGATTATCTCGGCGATCGATTCATCATTGCGGTTGGACGGTGACTGGGACAACGACGGTATTGTCTCGATCGACAATGGGCTGCTTGGTTTAGACGGAAATTTCACGACGGCGGACATTGGTACGATCAATCGAGTCAATTTTGGCGAAGTGTATCTGGCTGGCGCACTGGACAACACCGCAGCCACGCTAACGCTCGATGCCACCAGCGGTTCTTTGGCCGTCGCTGGTGGCTCGATCACCGGCGGAACGGTGAATGTCGATAGCTCGGTGTTATTGGAGTTCGACGCATCACCGACAAACCTGTTGTCGGGAGTGACGGTCGCTGGTGATCTGTTTGTGGGATTTGTTAACGGTCGTGTACGGATCGAAGACGGTACGACGTTCACAACGGCGCGGTTGTTGGCCAATAGTTCCTCCATCGGATTCGACGACGGATCGATACTGACGGGCACGATTCGGTTTGAAGGTAGTAACAGCGGCTTCCGGTTCATTGAAACCAATGGCTTAGATGCGACCATAACAATTGGACCCACGGGCATCATCGAAACGGCGGCTGGTTTCGAAGGCCAAGCCTACATCGACGCACCGTTCGGCAACTTCGCCGGCAACATGACGCTGATCAACCAGGGCGTGATTCGATCGACGGTCAGTGACAAGTTGATCACGATCGCTCCGATCAGTCTTTCCAATGAGGGTTCGATCGAGGCTAGCAATGGTGGTTTTGTGCAGGTCAGTGCGGATTCATGGGTCAATGCGCCAGGCGCGACGTTCTCGGCGGTTTCCTTGGGATCAATTTCCACGGGCGGAGACTGGGACAACAATGGAACGTTCTCAATCGACAACTCGTTCTTGAACTTGGCGGGAACGTTTTCGACGGCTGACCTGGGCACGATCAACCGGACGGGCGGCGGCGACGTCTACCTGCCCGGTGCGCTCGACAACACGGCCGCTTCGTTGACACTCGATGCCACGACCGGCCCGTGGATCGTGACGGGTGGTTCCATTACCGGCGGTACGGTGACGGTTAGCATTCCTGATGGTTTGACGTTCAGCGCTGACACGACGAACGTGCTGACCGATGTCGCGGTCGTGGGTGAGTTGGTGTTGCCTTACGACTACTCGCGTGTTGCCATCGAGAGTTTGACGTCATTCACAACCGCTCGGCTGATCGGCAACTACTCGTCGATAGGATTCGGCGCAAATACAGCATTGACCGGCACGATCCGATTCGAGGGCAGTGGCACTGGGCCTCGGTTCGTCGAAACCAGCGGCGGTGATGCCACAATGTCGATCGGACCAACGGGCATCATCGAGACGACTACAGGCTTTGAGGGAACGGGGTTCATTGATTCCACGTTCGGCAACTTCGCCGGCAACCTGACGCTCTTGAATCAAGGCGAGATCCGTTCAACTGTTAGCACCGGGTCCATCACCGTTGCAGCGACGGCGTTCACCAATGAGGGATCTCTGTTGGCCACGAACGGCGGCGTCTTAGAAGTTTTGGCAGACACGTGGACCAATGACATCGCGGGGCTGATAGCAGCGATTGATTCGACAGTTCGGTTGGGTGGCGACTGGGACAATGACGGTATCGTTACGATCGACAATTCATCGTTGGCGCTGGCGGGTAACTTTGACAACGTCAACATCGGCAACATTTTTCGGAACAACGGTGGCGAGATCAAACTGGAAGGCGTGCTGACCAATACAGCGGCAACGTTGTCGATCGATTCCAGCATCGGCCCTTGGGTGGTGACGGGCGGATCGATCATCGGCGGTACTGTCGATATTAGCATCCCAGATGGTTTGTCGTTCGGCGACAACGTCGCAAATGCACTCGACAGCGTCGTGGTGCAGGGTGAACTATCGTTCTTGGATGACTACGCGAGAGTCGCGATACTAGGAAGCACGACGTTTGACGTGGCGCGATTGATTGGTAACAACTCGTCGATCGGATTTGCGGACGGCTATGTGCTCGCGGGAGCGATCATTTTCGAGGGCAGCGGCACGGGCGACCGCTTCATCGAGACTAGCGGCACCGATGGCACGCTGACGATCGGTCCGAGCGGGGAGATTTTCACCGCCGGCGGATTCGGAGGCTCGGCATTCATTGATTCAACGTTTGGCAACTATGCCGGTAACATGACTCTGATCAATGAGGGTCAAATTGCATCCGGAGCGACTGGGCGGACTTTGACCATTGCTTCGACAAGTTTCACCAACAACGGTATCGTCGACGCAAATAGCGGTACTTTGGTGCTAACCGTCGTGCCGACGAACTTGGTCAATGAGGTATTGACGGGTGGTGAATGGAAGGCGTTCTTCGACGCCGACATCCAGTTTCCACTCGGTACGGCGATTACTTCCGTCGCGAGCCAGATTTCCTTGATAGGGATCGGATCGCAATTGCTGGCGGGACCGACGGTGGATGCGTTGGCCATTTTGGCCAGCGTTCCCAATGGCGGCATACTCCAGCTAGAAAACGGACAAAGCTACACGACGGCTGGCGATTTGGCTGTCGGAGGTACGCTGAGTTTGGGATTGGCGACCACGGTGACCATCAACGGTGGAAACTCATTGAATCTGGGGTTCGGCGGAGTGCTCGGCGGTTCGGGCACGATCATCGGTCCCGTGATCGCGGGTCTTGGATCGCACGTCTACCCCGGTAACAGTCCGGGCATTATCAACACCGGCGACTTCACGTTGAATTCGGCGGCAACGCTGGATATCGAGATCGGTGGCTTGGGGAGCAATCCCGGGGTCGATTACGACCAAGTCAATGTCTCGGGCTCGGTGACGCTCAATGGCATTCTGAATGTCACCGAGTTCAGCAGCTTCAATCCGGGTCAGCAGTTCACGATCATCAACAACGATGGCTCCGATGCAATCGTTGGTACGTTTTCGGGATTGCCCGAAGCGAGCACGATCGTTGTTGGCGGTAGTCAAGTCCGGATCAGCTACGTCGGCGGCGACGGCAACGATGTCGTACTCACCTCGTTGGCACCTCCAAAAAATTGGGACGGCGGCGGTGACGGATTCTCTTGGAACGATCCGCTGAACTGGTCAGGTGATCTACTGCCGGGGCCGACGGACGATGTCATCATCGATGTCGCCGGTACCCCGACGATCGTTTCGACGGGCAACGTCACGATCGCGTCACTCGATAGCCAAGAAGCGATCTCGATCTCGGGTGGCACGTTTGCATCATCGGGCTCGGTCGCCGCGCCGACATTCACCGTTGCCGGTGGCAATTACACCGCCGATCACACGCTAACGACGTCCGCGTTCGCGATGACTTCGGGCATTTTGACGGTGACACCGAATACGTCGATCAGCGATGTGAATATCGACATCGCTGGAGGTATGATTGAGACGCTTGGCAGTGGCCCCGAGATCATCTTCGGCAACTGGATGAATCTCACTGGCAGCGTGACGATCAATAACAACAACGACTTGGCGCTCAGCGGTCGGCACAGCGGACCAGGTGGCATCGTCCTGAACGCATTCTCAAATCTTCGACTCACCAACGACAATGATTACGATGGCGTCACGACCATCAATGCCGGCGCGATAACACTGACCAACGTTGGACGATTGGGAAGCAATATTGGTGGCACCGTCGTCGCCGGCAACAACGCAGGACTCATTTTCGGTGAAGGCGTCAACAGCGACGAGCAGATTACGTTAAGCGGAAGCAACCCGACGCTGTTTTCGAATAGCACGAACTCGACGCTCACCGGAGACGTGCTTGTCATGGCAAGCTTTGCCGCTTCAATTTTTGCGTCAGGAACTTTCAAAATCACCGGGCAAATCAGCGGCAGTGTGAGTGGAGGTCTGGGCTTTCGATTGGGTGGATCCACACCATTGGGCGTTCTGCAATTGCAGCCGAGCATTGATAACACTTACACGGGCCCCATTACGATTGGCCAAGGTACGGTGCAAACGCTCACCAGCGACGTGATCGCGATCACCGGCGATGTGATCGTCGGCGATGGGGATGGAAGCCGCGCGTCATTGTCGCTGGCCCGTTCGAACACGGTGGCTCCGACTTCAAGCATCACGCTTAAGTCTGACGGATTTCTGGATCTGGATACGCGAAACGTTGGTAGCGCCTTCGCGGTCAATCAAACGATCAATCACTTGACGGTGACAGGCGCGCCGCTCACTCCTCCTGCGCAAACGGCGAGCCAGATCGATACGACCAGCACGCAGCACGGCTTCGTGGGTACGCTGACCATCGCGGGCGTCTACACCCAGCTTGCCGGTTCCGTCGTGACAGGCATCACGGGCAAAATTGCGCTGACCAATACGGCAGTCAGCAGCAATTTCGTCGTGCAAAATGGCTCATCCGTTCCGAGCGTCGTTCTGTACAACTTGTCATCGATCGTGGAAGCTGGTACCTCATCGGTGCTGAAGATCTCCGGCGGCGGATACTTTGATATCGATGGAGCGACCACTCACATCGGCGGCACGTTCGTTACGGGAACTCGCTTGAATGTCGACGGCACGATCGGTAACGTGCAAGTCGGACCTGGCGCTGTGCTGTCCGGTATTGGCACTGCGGGACTCGGCGGCACCGTAACCGTGACCAATGGTGGGCGAGTCGCGCCGGGCAATAGCCCCGGTATCATCAACACCGGCAATTTCTCGCTCGGCGCGGGCTCGTTTCTTGATATCGAACTGGGTGGATCGGCGACCAACCCTGGCGTCGATTACGACCAAGTCAATGTGACGGGAACTGTGACACTCGCCGGCGCGCTCAATCCGACGGCGCTAACGTCATACACATCGGGCCAGCAGTATGTGATTGTCAACAACGATGGCTCCGATGCAATCGTTGGTACTTTCGCGGGATTGCCTCAAGGCGCGACCGTCAAAATTGGCGGCGCGGACTTCATCATCAGCTACATCGGTGGCACCGGAAACGATGTGACGCTGACATCAGTTCAGACAGTTCGGATGGTCACGAACAATTTTGAAGCCGGACCGGGAAGTTTCCGGCAAGCGATTCTGGATGCGAACGTGGATGCGCTACTTGACCGGATCTACTTCAACATTCCCGGCCCAGGGCCGCATTCGTTCCTGCTGAACAATCCTTTACCGACGATCACGAATCCGGTCATCATCGATGGGACGACCGAACCCGATTATCACGGCACGCCGGTCATCGAGCTCAATGGAACGTTCAACTCGGGCAGCACGACGGGACTTCGCGTCGTAGGTGGCGGCAGCACCATTCGCGGTTTAGCGATCGGCTTCTTCTTGGACGCGGGCATCGAGCTTGACGCGGTGGGCGGAAACACCATCGTTGGAAACTGGATCGGTGTTGGCGCGGACGCAGCGACAACGCTGCCCAACGGAACCGGTGTGAAGGTTCTATGGTCGGGCAATACGATCGGCGGCAACTCGATCGGCGATCGCAACGTGATTAGCAGCAACTTCGGCGACGGCATTTTGATTTCTGGCACCTCCAGCAATACCGTGGTGGGCAACTATATCGGAGTGAACGTTTACGGAACTCGTGCCCAGCCCAACAATGTGGGCATCCGAATCGTGGGCTCGAACTCGACCCAGATCGGAGTCGCTGGCGGAGCACGCAATGTGATCTCGGGCAACAGCCAACAAGGAATTCTGAGCCAGAGTTCGGCGGTGACATCCATCGTCAATAACATCATCGGCGCCGATCGATTCGGGAACACGGCGATTCCGAACATCGTTGACGCGATCGCGTTGGTTGGTGACATCGGCAACATGGATTTCAACTCCGTGATCGGTGCTCCGGGGGCTGGCAACTTGATCCTGGCGCGTGACGATGCTGGCTCGCGAGGCATTCGACTGACGGATTTTGTGGTCGATGCGACGATCCAAGCCAACACGATCGGGCTCGATAGCACCGGCAACATCGGCCTCGGCGGTCTCACGGGTATCGAAATCAATTCGCCAGTTGTGGGCACCTTGGTCGGTGGCGATTCAGCGGCAAAACGCAACGTGATTTCCGATCAGTCGCGTGCCGGTATTGAGACTTTCGGTAGCACGACGACGATTTCAGGCAACTACATCGGTACCGACAAAGACGGCTTGTTTGCGATTCGAAACGGTCTCGCCGGAGTGATCTTGGCAGGCGGTGCCAACCAGAGAGTTGGCGGTCCGACATCGGGCGAACGCAACGTGATCGTTTCGGCTTACGGCGTCGAAGTCATGTCGGCGACCAACGTGACGATCGAAAACAACTACATCGGCACACGCGCCAGCGGCGAAACGGCCATTGATCTCGGCGCAAGCGGTATTTACCTGACCAATGGTGCCACCGATGCGGTGATTCGCGGCAACGTGATCGGGGGTCAGCTTTTCGGCATTTCTGCGGAGTACGGAAATCCCGTCGTCACGGCTAATCGATTGGGCATCTCGCCCAACGGTTATTCCATAGCCAATTACTATGGTTTGTCAGCCTCATCCGCAACCGGAACGGTGATGCTCGGCACTTCCAATCCGGCGGACGCCAACGTGTTTGGTTTCAATAGCGTGATCGGATTGTCGACCGGTGGCGGTGGTAAAGTGATCAGCGGCATCAACCGCTATCTCGGCAGCACCGGCCGAGCGATCGATATCAACAGTGACGGCCCCGGCGCACCATCCACGGTCGCCATCACTCAGTTCTTTGCCGGTGGATCGGCGGGCGTTAGCGGCCCCGTGGTCGGCGTCGGAGCAAACGCGAACTTCACCGTTTACCTGTTTTCGAGCGACGGAGCGGGACAGGCAGAGACCTTTATCGGCGAAACGTCGGGCACTGCCGATGGCGTCGGCGCAGGCAACTTCCTGTATTCAAATCCGCTGCCCAGCGGCACGTTGATCACGGCCTACGTCGTCAGCAGCGTTGTGGGAACTTCGGAGCTGTCCGCGTCGGTGCAACCGAGTCTGTTGGTGACGAATACCAACGACAGCGGTCCGGGCAGTCTGCGTCAAGCGATCATCGACGCCAACGTCGATCCTGGGCACGATCTGATCAAGCTGAATATCGCCGGCGTCGGGCCACATGTGGTCATGCTTTCGAGTCCACTGCCGACGATCACGACGTCGCTGACGATCGACGGCTACGCTGACGTGAATTCGTCCCGCAACACGTTGACGGTCGGCGACGACGCGGTCATCGAGTGGGTCATCGACGCGGCTCTGAACACCAATCCGGTGTCAATATTCGCGGTGAACGCAAACAAGGTCACGATTCGCGGTCTATCGATCATCAACTCGGCGGTTTCGAGTGCGATCACGATCAACAGCGCCGACGACGCGGTCATCGAAGGCAACTTCATCGGGTTATCGGCTGACGGACTCACCGCCGGCGCGAACAATCGCGGCATCATCGTTACCGGAACGTCCCAACGAGCAAGAATCGGAACCAACGGTGACGGTGTGGGCGACGCCGGCGAACGTAATCTCGTCTCCGGCAACAATCTCTACGGCATCGTCGTCCAAGGCAACGTGAAGGATACTTTGATCGCCGGCAACTACATCGGCAGCGATCGCAGCGGCTTGCTTTCCCGACGCAACTCGAGCGGTGGTATTGTTCTGAATGGTCGCGCCGCAACGATCGGCGGAACGACGCCATTGATGGGCAACGTGATCGTCGGTCACGACAATTTCCCAGGAATCTTGTCGACTGCGGCAGTTGACGGAGCAGCCTTCGGGCAATCGGCATGGTACGAATTCAAAGGAAACTTAAATGATCGATTGGGAGGTGTCAGTGGAACCGGGACACAGCTGATTGACTTTCAGTCCGCCAAAAATGGTCTCGGATTGACGCTGCCCACCGCCGGTCCGACGGTGCCCACTTTGCCGGTGCCTACGAATTGGAACACGAACCGATTCACGCTCGATTTTTGGACGAATCCGAGTCTGGCATCGGCTCCAGTCGGCACGGTGCTGCCGCTGTTCCATCAAGATGCAGCATCGGGCGGATTGGCAGTCAGCGTCTCGCTGGTGCGAACGGACATCGGTGCCGACGTGTTGTTGTCGTATCGGACAAGCTTCGGTGCGCGAACCGTTCGGACTTCGGCATCGCCGGTTCGCGGTGGCGTCGGTAATCATATTGCGGTTTCGGTCGGCGACTCGATTGCGAAGATTTATGTGGCGGGCGTCGAATTGGTCGCTTCGCCGATCACGGGAACGATTGTGGCGTCGACGCTGCCGATTTTACTGGGCAGCGATCGCAGCGACCGCACCGGCAACAATTTCACCGGCTGGATCGACGAAGTCGGCCTGCATTCTCGCTCCCTTCTGGATACGGAAGTCAAGGCGATCTTCCGTCTCGATGGCGTCGGCAAGGCGGGTCCGATCATCCAGGGCAACACGATCGGTTTGGGTGCCGATCAGTCGACGGTGATCGGCAATGAATTTGGTGTTTCGGTCAGCGATACGCGCGGTGCATTCATCGGCGGGTTCACGGCGGGCGCGCGGAACGTGATCAGCGGCAATGCGAATCGGCAAATCGGCTTGTCGAGCACAACCAGTTTTGACGTGAGTGGTTTTTCCAGCGGTACCTCCACGATCGTCGGTAACTTCATCGGGACGGACGGCAGCGGGACCGAGACACGCGGCTCATTCCAGGACGGTGTGCTTATCGCCAATCACGAAAACCGTTTGATGAACAATGTCATCGTCGGTCCCGACTTTGCCAGTGTTACGGTCGACGACGCTCGCAGCAACGTGATCGTTGGCAATCACATCGGCGTCGACGTCGCCGGCACGATTGGATTGGGCGGTAGTCGAGGCATCCAGCTCCTTGGTGGAGCCAACAATGTCGTCGGCGGTTCAAACGTCGCCGATCGGAATGTCATTAGTAGTAACGGAGACGGTGTTGGATTGTTTGACGCTCCGGCGACATTGCCGAGCATCGGAGGTTGGTTCAGCGGTGAGGACACTCCGCTTTCGAGCGCCGGTAGCCACACGCTGACTCTGGAAGGCGCCGTCGGGTATGCCGATGCGCTTCACGATGGTCGTGGTTTCGAGTTGACCGGAGATTCGCCGGCTGGAATCGCAATCTCGGGCGGCCCAGTTTCGGACGAGTCGGCAACGCTAGAATTCTGGTTCAATCCCGATGAGTTGACCGGTTCAGGCGCTAAGACGATCGCAGCGATGGGGCTCAACCCGACGACGCTGGCCAGCGCCGCGCGGATGGATTTGTTGCCTAGTGGTGAGTTGAGCTTTGTGACGCTGGGTGCCACCGGCATCGAATCGGTTGTTCAAGCCGCACGGCTGTTGCCGGGAACGTGGTATCACGCGGCGATCGCGCGAGAGCGCGGCGGAGACACTCGGTTCTATCTGAACGGAGTTCTTTATTCATCGGTGACGGTGCCGTTCGCGGCTCAGCCGATGCTCAGCATGAGATTGGGTTCGCGATTGGATGCAGGCGGAATCACGACGAGCCAATTCTTTGACGGGCGAATCGACGAGATCGCGACGTTCAACGCGCGCTTGTCAGGCGACGACATTCGGCGACTTCACGACACCAACGGTTTGGTGAAAGGATTCAACCGCATCGAAGGCAATTACATCGGTACCGATCGCACGGGAAGTTTTGCGATTGCGGGAAACGGGGTTGGTATCTTCGCTAACCAAAATGGCGCGATCATTGGCGGACCGACCGGACTAGCGGGAACCGGTCGCGGCAACGTGATCAACGGTAGTATTTTTGAAGGAATCAAACTGAGCGGTTCTGCGGTGGTCGTTCAAGGAAATTTGATCGGTCTGAACGCGAGCGGTGATGCTCGACTGGATAACGGGATCGGCATTTTTAGCGAGGGCACCTTTTACAGCCTGATCGGTGGTCCTGGGGCCGGTAATGTCATCAGTGGAAATCGGGGAAGCGGTATCTCTATCACTGAAGGGGGCAGTCAGGTCCGCGTACAGGGGAATCGCATCGGAACCGATCGCACCGGAAGTTTCGCGATTGCGAATCTGGATTCCGGTGTCATTTTCGCGGGACCATTCGCGCCCACGATCGGCACCGATGGCGATGGATTGGGCGATGAAGCGGAAGGAAATCTAATCAGTGGCAACAACAGTTTCGGCATTCAAGTTATTTCGAGCGGTTCCGTTGCGATCGCGGGCAACCTCATCGGTCTGGATGCGACCGGTTCTTTTGCGATTGGTAACGCTGATGGGATTGAACTAATCAACATCGGAAGCGCCACGATCGGCGGCGTCTTGCCAACGCAACGAAACATCATTTCGGGCAACAGCAACACTCAATTGCTCATTGAAAACTCCGGCTTTACTGGCATCGCCGTTCTGAACAACTACATCGGCGTGAACGTGCTCGGTAATGCGGTGCCGCAGCCGTTTCCAGTCGGCGTTCACGTCACGTCAGGACAAAACATTCTCATCGGCGATGCGTCGCTCGTCGGCAGTGGCAATCTGATTTCGGGTGCGACCAGTCGCGGCATTGAAGTTGTCGATTCGTCCTCGGTCGGCATCTACCGAAATACGATCGGCGCCGATGCGTCGGGGTTGAATTTGCTGTCCAGCGGTGACGCTACGTCGATCGGAATCGATGGCGTCAACACGAGTAGTCTGATGATCGGTGCAGCGGGTGCGGGCAACCAAGTCGTTGGCATGGACACGCTGGTTCGGCTTCTGAATTTGGCGAACCCGTCGATCCAGGCAAACTTGTTGGGAGTGAATGCTACCGGAGCGGCGACACTCGGATCTCATATCTACAATGTCTTTTTCACTCAAGTCGACGGAGGCGTGATCGGAACCAACTCGGACGGCCTATCGGATGCCAACGAGGGCAACTTGATCGCCGGTTCGCTTCAAGGTGAAGTGGTGCTGTTGGAGTCGGATTTGAATGTGATTGCGGGAAATTCGATCGGAGTACTATCCGACGGGTTCACGGTGGCTTCGACTCCGAACTACTCGGTCGTTTGGCTCAACGGAAGCAATCAAAACATCATCGGCGGTGTCGGTGCCAACGCAGCCAATACGCTTGGCGGACAGCACGATGTCATTGCTATCAGTAGGGTGAATGGGGCGTCCGCGTCTGTCGGCAACTCGATTCTTGGCAACTACATTGGTGTCAATCGAAACGGGCAGATGTTGGCGACGTTTGGCTATTCGGCGATTCGACTCTCTGGCGCCGTTGGAACGGCGGTTGGTTCAATCGCAGGCACCGCAGCGGTCGCCGGAAATGTCATCGGTAGCACAGCATCCGGTGTTTTGCTTGAGTACGGAGAGGCTGGGTTCGGAACGGCTGATACCGTCATCACATCCAACTGGATTGGGGTTACGCCGCAGGGGATTGCGGCGCCGGTGACAGTAGGTGTGTTTGTCCATGATGCGACGACGAACACGATGATTGGTGGTTTGGCTGTCGATCGTGGCAATCACTTCAGTTACAACCGTCGCGGCATTTGGCTTTATGGCGGCGACAGCACACAGATTCTCAATAACTCGTTGGGTGTCAACGCGACCCGCACCGCTGTGCTGCCGGGTACGAACACCACGGGATTCGAGATTGGGATTGATATCACCGATGGCAATCCAACCAACACGTTCATCGGTGTATCGGCTGACGGTTTGACGGCGGGGCCGAATGTGATCGGCGGCTATGTTTATGGCATCAAGTCCAATGATCCGGCACCGAATTTGACGATCGCAAACAATGCAATCGGTACCGACTTAGCTGGTCTGCTGGACTTTGGACAAAGCGTTCGCGGCATTGAACTTGTCGGCGATGGCGCGACGATCCGAGACAACTTGCTCGGCTTCGGCGGCGGCAGCATCCGTGTTCCCTCGACCGGCCAATTCACGCTGTCAGCCAATCGTTTCGTCGGCAACGCGAGTTTGCCGATCGATGTGGGCGGCGACGGTCGCACGCTCAACAGCAATAGCGACCAAGTCGTCGACTTCCCCCTGTTCTCGGCGATCCCCGGTCTAACGACGATCGTCAGTGGCACAGTGCAGGTGCCCGGCACTCCGATCGGTCCAATGCCGATTGTACGAGTCGAGTTCTTTGCTTCGACGATTCCGGGCATCGCAGGCAACGGACAAGCCCACCGCTACCTCGGCTTCACCGATGTCTCGGTCAACACTTTCGGCGAAGGTGAATTCACAAGTATCGCGATTCCTGCGGGTACGGTTTCGGGTGAGTACATAACCGCCACGTCGACGTATCTGGGACGTACGAGTGAGTTGTCGGACTGGGTCCTGGCCACCAATGGATTTCCCGTCTCGATCCTGGGCGATGACTTGATTCTGACCGTACTTCAAGACGACGATGGCTACGGCGATCCGACAGAGACGATCGATGAAGGACAAACGGTGCGGTTGGATGGTTTGTTCAGCACGGCCGATACGGTCACCGCGCACACCGTGACGATCGATTGGGGCGACGGCATCACCACCGCTCAATCGCTCGTGGGCGGGGAGCGCGGATTCACGGGCCAGCATGCGTACGCCGACAACGGAGTACGAACGATTTTGGTTCGTGTCTCGGCGGGGAATGGTCAAACGGGCGTCGCAACTAAGTTGATAACGACCAACAACATCGCGGCTTTGTTTGACGGTGAAACGCAGGTCCAGGTGACTCGGGCGGGTCAAGTGGTTACGGGGCCGTTCTTTGAGGGCGACGTGGTGCGGTTGTTCGGCACCATCACGGATCCCGGACTCGCGGACACGCACACGTTGACGGCTCGCTGGGACTCGGCACTGGACATCGACGAGGATCCGCTAACGCTTTCACCGGTGACGTTCCAGCAGTTGGCGGCGGGCGTGTTGGCTTATGACCTGTCTTACGTTTACCGCGATAACGGGAACTACGACATCATTTTGGAATTGCTCGACGATGATAGCAGCGCGTCGGAGACGGCGCGGGCGACGCGCAGCGTGTCGCTGGACAACGCCGACCCGGTCGCATCGATCAATGGTTCACGGCTCGGCGTGGAAGGCTCTCCGATCCAATTGGTATCGAGCGTGACGGATCCGGGGATCGCGGACACGTTTGTCTATGAGTGGACGATTTCCAGTGCGAGTGGCGCGGTGGACGTGCAAACGACTCGAAACTTTTCGTACACGCCGCCCGACCAGGGACAATACACCGTCTTCTTGAGGGTCACCGATGACGACGGCGGAACGGGCACCGCGACAACAACCGTCGATGTCCGCAACGCGGCGCCAGTGGTCAATGCTGCGAGCTTGCGATTGGTTGCTGCCGATACTCAAGTATCTGCGATCGCTACCGCGCCGTCGATTACGAATACTCGCGAAGGCGACACAGTGATGCTGGTCGGCGAGTTTTCCGACCTAGGCGCATTGGATACGCACATGGCAGTCATCGATTTCGGTGACGGTGCGGGTCCACAGACCATCCGAATTGCCGAGGGAAGTCGTCAGTTCCGATTGGTCCATCGATTGCTGGACGACAATCCGACGGGAACAACGAGTGATGCGTTGTTAGCATCGGTGCGCGTGACCGATAACTCGGGCGATTTCAGCCAAAAGACGCTGGGCGGTGTGACCGTAGCGAACGTCGCGCCGACGGTGCAGCTCTTTGACGACAGTGTGACGGATACAACGCTTGTGCTTCGCGCGGTCGCAACCGACGTTTCACCGCGGGACACTTTCACTTTCACGTACACGATTGCGGGTGTTGCCTATCCGCCACAGGTTTCGCCGACATTGAGCATTCCGCACCCGGCGGCGGGAACATTCAATGTTCAACTGGTCGTGACCGATGACGACGGCAATGGCACCACCGCGACGATTTTGTTCATCGGGGGTACTCCTGGGCCGGACAACATCGCTGTCGACGCGACGACGCTCGCTGGTGTTGATCAACTGTTGGTGTCGACGATGGGTGGCAACGATGTCGTGACCATCACGTCGATGAACGGATCGGGCGCGTTGGTCGTCGTCAATACGGGCCAAGGCGAAGATGCAATTCACGGCGGCGCGGGCGGTGAAGTGCTCGATGGCGGCGCCGGTGCGGACATGATCGACGGTGGGGCCGGTGACGATACGCTGATCGGTGCGGCGGGTAACGATTTGTTGCTGGGCGGATTGGGCAACGATGTTTACGAGTTGGTGCCGGGCAGCGATAAGGAACTCGACGAATCGGCAACACCCGGCGGTAACGACACCGTCAGCTTCTCGCGTGTGACTCGCAAAGGACTTCGCGACGACGGTGTCGTATTCAATCTGGGCATGATCGGGATGCGTCAGGTCGTCGACCTCGAAGGCAACACCGTGACGCTGCGCGGGGCTTTCGAGAATGCGATCGGCACGAACTTTGACGACGTGTTGACAGGCGACGCGGGCGTCAATCGACTCGACGGTGGTGCCGGTAAAGACGAACTACAGGGCGGTGCGGGTGACGTACTGTTTGGCGGATCGGGCAACGACATGATCATCGGCGGGAGCGATGGACCGTCGATGTTGGATGGTGGCGCGGACGACGACACGATCTACACCGGTGCATTGGGTGGTTACGCGCTGGGTGGTTTTGGTGAAGACACGATTTACGCCGGCGGCGGCGAAGACACTCTGGAAGGTGGCAGCGGCAACGATTTAATTTTCGGTGGCTTCGGCAGCGCCGGATCTCATCGGATGCTCGACGGCGGCGAAGGCAACGATGTCATTCGCGGCGGCGGCGACGGGAACGATATGCTCAGCGGCGGCGAGGGCAACGACACGATCATTCTGATGCCCGGCAATGGCGCGAATTATGCGAGCGCCGGCTTTGGTGACGACACGATCTACGGCGGTGGCGGTGGAGATTCGATCGATGGCGGCAGCGGCAACGATTTAATCTTCGGCGGCTCTGGTGGCCACGAGATGCTGATGGGTGGCGCTGGGGACGACGAGATTCACGTCGAAGGCGACCAACTAGCTTTCGGCGGGCTCGGCAACGACATCATCATGGGTTCGGACACCGCCGGCGGCGAATACTACGGTGACGAAGGCAGCGACACGATCTACGGCGGCGGCGGAACAGGTGTAACCTTGTCCGGCGGCTCCGGCAGCGATGCGATCTATGGCGGCGTGTCGGGTACGGCAAGTTTGTTGGGCGGATTCGGCGACGACACGATCTACGGCGGCGGTGGAGATGATTCGATCGGCGGCGGCGAAGGCAACGATTTGATTTTTGGCGGTAGTGGTGGCGGCGTCGACTTCTATAGCGGCGATGCGGGCGACGATCGCATCTTCGCTGGAACGAGCAGCAGTAATCTGTTCGGCGGTATCGGCAACGACCTGATCGTCGCCGATGAAGTCGACTTGAATGGCGTGCCGATCCCGGGCGATGCTGGTGACACCGGGAATATGGTCGATGGCGGTGACGGAAACGACACGATCATCGGCGGCGGCGGTCTGAACACATTGCTCGGTGGAAAGGGCGCCGACTTGTTGGCTGGTGCTGCCAACGCGACAGCCAATTCATTGTTGGGCGGCAGCGGCGACGACACAATTTATGGCGGTGGTGGTGGCGATTCGTTGGGCGGCGGCGGCGGTAACGACTTGATCTTCGCCGGTAACTTCACCGCGATCGGATTCGAACAAGTCCCTGATATTGCCAAGGGTGGCGGCGGCAGCGGATATGTTGTCGATGGTGGCGTTGGCAACGATACGCTCATCGGCAGCGATGGTCGCGACGATCTGATCGGCGGTGACGGTCACGACTTGATCGTCGGGGGCAATGGCACGCCAGGCGGTGTTCCGGGCGAAGACTCGAAGCTGATCGGCAACAAAGGTAACGATACGATCTTCGGTGGTGGCGGCGACGACTCGATCGATGGTGGCGATGGCGACGACGTGATTTTCGGCGGCTTCTTGCAGTCCGGGTTGTTCCCCGGAATTTTTCCCAGCACGGGCGGCGGCAACAACATCATCGAAGGCGGCGGTGGAAACGATCGTATTTTCGCTGGCAACGGCAACGACATCATTCGCGGCGGTGCGGGCAATGACTTGATTGCCGGTGGTCCGCTGGAGTTGTCCGGTGGCACGAATGTTTTCGAGGGCGGAACGGGCAACGATTCGATTTACGGCGGTGCCGGTGACGACACGATCTTCGGCGATGATGGAAACGATTACATCATCAGCGGCGGTGGCAACGAAACAATCTTCGTCGGCTTGGGAACTGACATTGTGTCGGGCGGCGAGGGCAATGATTCAATTTTTGGTGGTGGCGGTGGAGGAATCGATACGCTGCGAGGTGACGGTGGCGATGACTTGATCTTCGGTGACACGCTCGGGTTTTCGATCGCCGAAGGCGGCAGTGGCAATGACATCATCGACGCGCGCGGCGGCATCACGTCGGCTGACGGTGGTGCGGAAGATGACTTGATTGTCAGCTCGCGCGCGATGACATCGATCGCGGGTGGCTCAGGTTTTGACACGCTGCGATTCGAGGGTGATAACAACATTACGTTGACGAACACCATGCTGGTGATCGACAGCGACACGCCGATTTCAGTTTCCGGGATCGAAGCGGCACGCTTGACCGGCGGTGCGGGTAACAACACTTTGTCGGCATCAGGTTTTACTGGCGATGTCGAACTTCGCGGTGATGCGGGCGACGATGTTTTGGTCGGCGGATCGGGCAACGACCGGCTTTACACGACATCGGGTAACGACGAATTGCGCGGTGGTGCAGGCAATGACCAGTACATTTTTGCACGCACTTCGACTGGTGACGTCACGATCCACGAGTCGACCGGCGGCGGAGTCGATCAGTTAGATTTTCGTGATCTTTCGCGAGGGATCACGATCGATTTGAAGATTCTCGGCCAGCAAACCATCGCACCAGGATTGCAGTTGACGCTGGGCAGCGGCGGCGAGATCGAAAATGTGATCGGCACCGCGCTACCCGACACAATCTTCGCGAATGATTTGGCGAACGTCGCTTATGGTCTGGGTGGACACGATTTCATCGACGGTCGCGGCGGCGCAAACATTTTGTACGCGGCTGGAACGCGAATCATTTATTTGGATTTCGATTCAGCGACCGAGACCGGGGAGCACATTTACACGCAACCCGAACGCGACGCGATCGAAGCCAGAATCGCCGACGACTTCCAAGCGCTCGATGTTTCGGTGACTCAGCAGATGCCGGCAGCCGGCATAGAGTTTTCCCACGTGATCTTCAACGCCAGCGTTGCCGGTGGACCGGCGCGCGGCGGGATCAGCGAGAAGATCGGTTTCCGCGAGCTGATCGGAAGTGCCCGAGTTCAGATCGACGTCAACATTTTCTTGAACAATGCTGGCAACGACTTGCCCGGCACGACGCAAAATTACATCGCGTTGTCGAGCACGATCGCGGGTCACGAGTTGTCGCACCTGTTCGGCGTTCGTCACCAAGATGCGTTCGGCAACCCCGGCGACGGCGTCTACCAAGGACTGCTGACAAGCCGTTTCCGTCCGACCTACTTCGGCGCGTCAAGTGCCGATCAAACTCCGGTGCATTTGAGTGCATCTCCTGCCTCCGTCGGTACGACCTTGGTTCATGCGGTCGGCAATCCGTATCTGGGTCCACGTGAATCGCTGAAGTTGGTGTACAGCGAATCGGGGGATCCATTGTTTGAGGTCGGCGATGCTTCCAAGGTGACAACGGCTGTGTTGGCCTCGACCGTGGTCGCTCAGCCGATCGGCGACTTGCCGTTGATGCGAGTGCCGACGTTCACATCGCCCGATGGAATCACCAATGTTCGCGGTGAAACGGGCGCGGGCGTTGTCGTTGTGCTGGGCGAGATTCAAATCAATCCGCTGACGCAGCGCGCCGAGAGCGATTACTACACGTTCACCGGAAAGGCGGGCCAAGTCGTCACGATCGAAGTGCTCAGTCAATCGCTTCGTCACCGAATTGCAAATACGATCGATTCGGTGCTTCGAATCTACAACTCAGCCGGTGTCGCGCTAACGGCAACTGCCTCATCTGGAATCGTGCCCGTTATCAACGACGACTCGTTCGAGAGCGGGGACGCGGTGTTGCTCGATGTGGTTTTGCCGGCTGATGGAACGTACACGGTCGAGGTGGATACGTTCAGCTTCCGCAATGCGGAATACGCGTCACTGCCCAATCCGTTGGGCATCGATTCGGCGGCATTTTGCACGGCGAATCCTGGCAACTTCAACTGTGTCGATACTGACACTGGCAACTACGAACTGATGATCTACTCTTTCGGCCAAACATTGCCTGCACAGCTTCCCAGTGACACGTTGGTCGGTGGAAGTGGCCCAGATCGATTTGTTGGTAGCAGCGGCGATATCGTGATCCTCGAGTTTGACCCGGTACTCGATTCCTTGGTCGATCGCATCGGCAATGCGAATGTAACGGTCGCTAATGCGGCACCGCTGATCGATGTTCGGTCTATCAACGACATCAGCGTCGGCGGCGATGGCCGCACGATCCGGTTAAGTGGAGCAATTACGACGACCGACGTTTCGGATACGGTGACGGCCACAGTGAATTGGGGTGATGGAACGAGCGGACCTATGGCGATCGGACTCGGCGGTATCATCGATCCGAGTGTCGTTAGTCACACTTATTTCGTACCCGGACCCTACCAGATAACGATCACTGCGACCGACCAAAACAATCGGACTCGTCAATCGATCATCGGTGCGACGAGCGATCGAAACGGGCTGGTCAATCGCGTGCTGTATATTAACGGACGTGAGATCAATGATTATATTCGTGTTCGTGACCACGGCACCACATTGACGGTGACTGGAAACGGACCCAACTTCGATGTTGTAACGGCCGATGTCGATCGGATCGAAATCGAGTTGGGTGAGGGCAACAATTATCTGTTGTCCGATGAAACGATCGCAAAGCCGATTCGCGTGACGGGCGGCAGCGGGCGTGATTCGATCACTACCGGATTGGGCAACGACACTATCTTCACCGGTGCTGGAAACGATTCCGTCGAAGCTCGCGGCGGCTTCGATCGCATTGACACGGGCGCGGACAATGATCGAATCATCATCAACGGCACCGACGGTTTTGGTGATACGATCCAGGGTGGCGATGGACTCGACGCAATTGTTACGAGCGATGTCACGCCGACCGTGCTGAGCCAATTCGATGCGGCCCAATCACAGATCGAAGTCTATGTCGGAAAGGCACCGCTGCAGGGAACCACGGCCAACGATCGACTGGATTTCTCCAGTCTGATTTCGTTCACGCCGCACTTGATCGACTTGGGTGATGGCGACGACACGTTGCTGCTTCCGAGGACGGGTCGCGCGGAAATTCTTGGTGGCGAGGGCAATGACACGATCACCGGCGGCGGCGGAGCCGATACGATCCAAGGTGGTGCCGGTAACGACTGGATCACTGGTCGCGAAGGCAACGATTTGTATCGCTTCGCACCGGGCGATGGCCAAGATGTGATCACGGATTTCAATTACCAGACGCGTGAGGCCATTCGTTTGGTAAACTACGGCTCCGAATTGGATGAAGTAGCCGAGGTTTTGGCGAGGTCGTCCACGGTCGGAAATGATGTGGAACTTGATCTGCAACGGTCGACATCCAACGACCGAATTCGGTTTCTCGATGCTGTGTTGGCTGAATTCGGTTCCAAAGATTTTAAGTTTTAGATTTTAGGTCGAATGAGCAGGGCGCGGATACGATGAACGTGAACGAACCGAGACCTTGGCTCGAAACAAACTTAGCGTCGACACCAGGCTGGTTGGTCAAACTGGCGAGTTGGTACGAAAGCGATTGGCAGCAGTTGGTTCGCTCGTCGACCGATTCGGTTGTCGGTCGCGAAGACGTAGATGATTTAGTGCCCGATCGTCCGAGCGTTGATGCGCTGATCGAACAATTGCCGGAAGATCGCCAACAAGTAGCGCGATCGACGTTGCGGTCCATCGACCAGTTTTATCGGCAAACGGTTCGCTCGGGTGTGCTTGCGACTGAACCCACGAAGATCAAGGCTCAGGCATCCTTCGATCAGCCAACGTCCGAATCAATCTCACCGGCGATGAAAGTAGCGGCTGAATCAGAGTTTGCGACCGCGCTTACAGCACCGGAAGCCTTGCGTCACGACGTCGAGACGATGGACTCCGCTCCTTCGGTTCAACCACCGCTACAACCAGTAGATCATTCGGTGGATGGTGAGACGCTTGATGGTGCCGCGTCGCCGAGGGACGGAACTCCCGCGAGCACTCCGATCGTTCGGTCGGGATCGGCATTGGTCGGACAACCCGATGCAATTGTCGATTTTTCAGTCGGGTCGTTGCCGATTGGTGGTGGCGGCAAGATTGTTCGCAGCGGCAAACATTCCGGCGAATCGATCCCGATTGCGAAACAAGCGATGGTCGTCGGCCAAGTCATGGGCGACTACCGGATCGAACGCGTATTGGGCAAAGGAGGCATGGGCGTCGTGTACTTGGCGACGCAACAGAAACTCGATCGATTGGTCGCGCTGAAGATGATTCTCGGCGGCGCGGGGATGCGTCAGTCGATGTTGGATCGGTTCGATGCCGAGGCTAAGGCGATCGCTCGCTTCCAGCACGAGAACATTGTACGGATTTTTGAGACGGGCCAGCACAATGGGATGCCGTACTTTTCGCTTGAATTCATCGACGGCCCGACGCTGTCGGATGAATTGCGAGGCGGGCCCATGTCGCCTGAAAAGGCGGCCACGATTTTGCATTCCGTCGCCCGCGCGTTGCATTACGCTCACGAGCGAAACATCATTCACCGCGACATTAAGCCAGCGAACGTGTTGTTGACGGTTGACGGAGTGCCGAAGGTGTCGGACTTTGGTCTGGCACGCGAGATCGAGCGTGATCAATCGCTCAGCCAAGACGGCGCGGTAGTTGGCACGCCCGGATACATGGCGCCCGAACAGGCTCGCGCCGCGGAGAACATTGGTCCGCCGGCTGATATCTGGGGCATGGGCGCGATGCTGTACGCGATGCTGACCGCACGAGCTCCGTTTGTGGGATCCAATCCGGGTGAGTCCGTGATGATGCTGCTTCGCGAAGAACCGGTACCGCCGAGTAAGTTGCGTTTGAAGGTGCCGGCTGATCTCGAGACCATCTGTTTGAAATGTCTGGAGAAAGACATCTCGCGACGTTACTCGACAGCCGCCGACTTGGCCAATGATTTGGATCGATTCCTGCGTGGCGAACCGATCGCTGCGCGGCCGATCTCACGAACCGAACGGCTGACGCGGTGGTGCAAACGCAACCCGAATATCGCAATCCCATCGGGGCTTGCAGCATCGCTCGGTCTGGCACTTGCCATCGGTGGTCCGCTGGCGGCCTTGACTATCAATCAGCAGAAATCAGTGGTCGAAAAGACCAACGGCATGTTGGCGGATAGCGAAGAGCAGGAACGTGCGGCGCGTTTATTGGCGCAGCAAAACGAGCAGATCGCGGTCGAGAATGTTCAGTTAGCTAATATGGCTCAATCCGAAGCGGTCGTTGCGAAGGAGTCGGCCGAGCGTAGCGCGGAGTCGGCGTCGGCGGGCTACAAGCAGGCCGTCGACGCGCTGAAGTCGCTCGTGTTCGGTGTGCTGCGAAAGCTTGAAGATCGACCGGGCATGTCGGATGTCCGCGAAGAATTGTTGGCGACGGCACGAGAAGGGCTCGAGCGACTCGATTCGACCGCGTTAGATCCGACACAAAACAACATCATCGCAGCCGGAACGTTGCGACGACTCGGCGATGCAAACTTAGAAACGGGGCGCGTCGAAGCGGCCAGGCAGTGTTATCAGCGGTGTCTCGAAATTGTTTCGGATCTGGATTCCAAGAACCAACTGCCCGGCCGATTTCACAATCTGTCGACCGCGCACGATCTACTCGGTCAATCACTGAAACAGCTTGGACAACTTCCCGCTGCCAAGATCGAACTGAACAAGGCTCTCGACCTACGGCGACAGTGGCTGGCCGAGAATCCAAACGACAATGACATCCGCCAGAATGTTGCCGCGACTTTAGGTTCGCTCGCATTCGTCGAAATGGATCTTGGAGATTTAGACGCTGCGGAAAAGCTGTTCGATGAGTCGGTCTCGATACGCCGCGATACCGCGACCGCGAATACGTTTTCGATGGGAGTGCAACTCGAATTTTTAGGAGCGAAATGGTCGCTCGAAAAATTGCGATTTCGACGGGGCGATGTCGAGCAGGCGGTCAAGAGGCTCGAACCGATATCGGTCGAATTGGACGCTTTAGCTCAGGCCAACCCGTTTCAAGTGGCACCAGCGTGGAATGCGGCGCTAGCGAAACGAGATTTAGCTCAGTGGAACTTGTTTCTTGGAAACAGTGACGCTGCGAAAGAGATGGCAAAGCAAAGCGTCGACAAACTTCGCGAACTACGAAGTACCGAAACCAAGAACTTCCGTTTGGATGAAAGCTTGGCGTCGGCGCTGTATCTGTTGGCAGTCTGTGATGACAGTGTTGAAAACGCGGCGGTGCTTGACGAATCGATCGAATTGCGACGCCGCGTCGCCGATGCCGATCCGGCGATCGAAATGCCACGCATCCTGTTGGCGACAACCTTGGCGCGAGCTGGCAAAGCGGATGAAGCCGAATCGTTGTTATCACAACTAATGTCGCCAAAAACGGCCCAGGCAAGTTGGTGGCATAGCATCGCGGTTGCGAACGCGGCCTTGGTCCGGTTGGGTGATCATCCATCAGCACTCGATCGAGGCATCCAAGCGATCAAGTCGGGTATCGATGCTGGACAAATGCCCGACGCGATCATGAAGCGCGATCCCGAACTCGAACCACTTCGTGAATCGGACCAGTGGCTCAAATTGAAGATCGATGACGCCACCACCGTCGCCGCTCAATGACATCGACCAGTACTTCCGGCGCGATTCAGCTTTCGGTTGGCCCGTAGAGGGATTCACCAGAATTCCCGTGTTGTAGGAATTCTGGCGAATCCCGCTGCTCCAAAACTGAGCTACGTCTGAACATTGCGAGCGCTTAGACGAACTTTTCTTTGCTGCCTGGTACGGGGACGCTGTAGGAGCCGTCGGCATCGGGCTGGATCGGCGCTGGATCAGCAAACGATTGCATCGCATCGGTGTCGGCCAGTTGAATTTGGCTATTCAAAGCGTCATCCCACTTCACGATCTTGCCGCTGTAGGTCGCCATCCGACCCATGATCGCTGTCATCGTGCTGTGTGCGCCGTATTCGGTTTCATTGGGTGTCTCGCCTGCTCGCAGCGCCGCAAAGAAATCGTGGTGCTCTTGTTGCCAGCCCTTGCCGCCCTTGGTTTCGACGAGATCGCTTTGCCAGACCTTGTTGCCTTGCGGATCGCGGATCAGAGATTCGCTGATATCGCATGAACCACTTGATCCATGAACGTGTTCACTCACACTGTTCCAACAACCCTGAATGTGGCGGCACTGGCTCAAAAGTTTGAATCCGCTCGGGTAAGTGAATTCAACCATGTGATGGTCAAAGATTTGGCCGTGGTCTTGGCCCTTGCGAACTTCTCGGCCGCCTTGACCCTGGGCTTCGATCGGATGCGCGCCGAGCAGCCAATTGATGACATCAAGGTTGTGAATGTGTTGTTCGTTGATGTGATCTCCACAGAGCCAATTGAAGTAGTACCAGTTCCGTAACTGGTACTCGAGTTCGGTCTGATCGGGCGTTCGCGGACGCACCCATACTCCGCCACCGTTCCAGTAAGCACGTCCGAATAATAGATCGCCGATCGCACCATTTTGGAGTCTGTCAATGCACTCGCGATAGCGAAATTCATGATGCCGTTGAAGCCCGACTTGAACGGCCAAGCCCTTCTGTTTTGCTTTCACGCCCGCAGCAAGGACTCGACGAACGCCCGGCGCGTCGGTCGCGACTGGCTTTTCCATGAACACGTGCTTGCCGGCATCCACGGCAGCCTCGAACTGCATCGGCCGAAAACCAGGTGGCGTTGCCAGAATCACAAAATCACAATCCGTTTGCAAAACGTTTTTGTAGGCATCGAGTCCTAAAAACCGAGAATTCTCCACGTCGACTTTGTCAGGGTGCTCGCCTCTGATCGTCCGATAGGCCGTTTGAATGCTACTGTCGAAGATGTCCGCCATGGCGACCAAACGAGTGTTGCCGCCTGTCGTCTTCATTGCCTGGATCGCGGCACCGGTTCCGCGACCGCCGCATCCCACCAATCCGATCTTGATCGTGTCGGTCCCAAACGCATGCGCCACCCGCGCGACCGACAAATTGCTACCGGCGATCGCGCCGCCCGCCAACATCATGCTGCTGCCCTTGATGAAGTTTCGACGCGACGGGCTCGTCCCCTCACCTTCGGTTGGCGAATCTGTGGAAGCATCTGCCTTTTCCGCTTCTGCCAGCGCGATTTTTGCGAGTCGGTTGGCTTCTGAACGAGCGGTTTTTTTCATCGCGGGTTGCTACGACAGGCTGAGAGCTTTAAGGCAAGAAAGCAGATCTCACAGCTTAGCCGCAATCGTTGGGGCCAGCAAACCGCATCGCCACGGCGGCACCGAAGAAATCCAGTTCCCGTCGGTCCAGACCCGATCGTTAGGAATTATCGGTATTCGACTTCCGGCAGTTTTTCTGGACGCCGAATCACGGTTGCCTCGATGATCCGATCCGGCGGCATTACGACCGCATTTTTCTCCTTCTCTTTGTTTGGATTGATGCGTTGAAGGCGGGAAATCGCGTCCATGCCCTCGATCACGCGCCCGAACACCGTCTGGCTCTGTGTGACAGAAAATATCGGCAAGTACAAAATTGTAAACTGACTGCTCGCGGAATCAGCAACGTACTTTCCTGGTTCGCCCGCCGGCAATTTCGCCATCACGAGCGATCCCCTCAGCGCTGCTCTTGCATCCGAACGATCGTGTTCGTCGACGATGAATTTGCCGCTGCTGCCGTTTCCTAGTCCAGTGGGATCACCGGTCATCGCCAACAGATGATCGAGCACCTGGTAGAAATCCAATCCATCGTAAAAGCCCTGTTCGACCAAGCCGATGAAATTCGCGACAGTCGAAGGTGCCTGATCCAAAAACAATTCGATCACCACGTCGCCTTGCGTGGTCTTCAAGAGAACTCGCGGCAGCCGGTCTTCTTCCGCCTCACGCTTGCGAATCTCAGCTTCCTTTTCATAGGCTTTTTGATAGTCGTCGAGAAAGTGTTTCAAGCTTTTCTCGATATCGTCCATCTTTTCTTCGTCGAGCGCACCGAGAATCTTCCTTGCGATCTCAAATTCGCCAGAAACGACAGCCGAACGGGCGGTCGCTTGGAACAAAAGCATCAACGACGATCCGCCATCGATCAGCCGCGTCGCTCCCTCGAGCGTCTCCATGTCGTAAATATCACGCTTGAGCCGGTGTTCGATCAACGTCACCAGATACTGCACCGATTCTTGATCGCCACCGATGCGAACCAACTCAAGCGCCGCCGTGTAAGTTTCGTCTAGCAGTTTGCGGACTTCCTGACGCTTATCGAAGTACGCTTGGTTGGCGGCCGGGTTGCGATCTTCAAGATTCAAGTAGCGAATGTAGATCGCCCTCTGCTCGCTCAACGCATCTCGAAGTCGTTGCCGAGCGTCCTTGAATGTCGTTTCCCTCTTCTTGAACTCTGCTTCATAGAGCGGGTCGTCCTTCGGGTCGCTCACCGACGGATCCGATTTTTCGGGATCTGTTTTGTTGGTCGCCTCCGCGGACGTCCCATCTGCCAACGGAACCGACTCCGCCCGCTCTTGAGCCGCCAGCGGCCCCGGTTCGGTCGCGGCGAACACCACCATCGCGGCGACAGCGAAAAAAGGCAAGACACGAGGAAAGCAACGATTCATGAAGTCTCTCAAATTGGCAAAATTCCGACTCTCGGCTGCATTACGCGGCTCGACCCGTTTCGGTTTTGCCCGAACGATGTCGTACTCGCCGATTTTCAATGCTTCGTTATACTCGACGTGATGAAACGATCACCCCAGTCCAAGAAAACGCCTGCATCGGCGAAGTCATCCAAGCCGGCCAAACCGACGAAATTAAGGATCATCGGCGGCACCATGCGGGGACGCACGATCGTCTATCACGGCGAAGAATTCACGCGACCGATGAAAGACAACATTCGCGAAAACGTCTTCAACATTTTGCATCGGGCCGCGAAGGGAGCGATTTGCTTTGACCTGTTCGCGGGCACCGGCGCGATGGCATTTGAGTCGATCAGCCGTGGCGCGGACAGCGCCATCGTTGTCGAACAGAACCGCCGCGCGATTCGATTCATCCGGGAAACGGCCGAGTCGCTTGAAATCGAGTCGAAGATTCGGTTGGTCAATGCGGACACATTCGGTGTTGCCGGGATGCTGCTCGGGCCGCCGTCCACCGACACGCCGTGGATCGTTTTCTTGTGCCCGCCTTACATTTTATGGCACGAATCGCTGGAACAACTGTGCGAAATCATACGCACCGTTCAAGTCAACGCGCCGCCGGGCAGCGTGTTGATGGTCGAGACGGAGAAGTCGTTTGACCAGGACAAGTTGCCGGCGGGCGATTGGGATCGACGAACGTACGGCAATACGACGCTCGGTTTTATCGAGCCGGCGCAGGTGTGCGGGATGAATTTGTGAGTTTGCCGGATTTGGCATCCTGATCGAGCGAGTCGGCGGCGATCCATCCGCTCATCATCACCATCGGCATTCCGGGACCAGGATGTGCCGCTCCGCCAGCCAAATACAACCCTCGCAAATCCTTGCGTCGATTGGCGGGTTTGAAAGCGCCCAGAAATTTCCCGTGGCTGGCAAGTCCGTAGATCGCGCCATTGAGCACGCGGTACCGGTTGTGGATACCTTCGGGTGTCAATGAGGCTTCGTATTTGATCGCATCGCGAATCCCCGTTGTGCCCGCGGTTCGCTCGATCTTGTCCAAGATCACTTCGCGATATTTTGGCAACATCTCTTTCCAATCGTGTCCGGGGCGAAGGTACGGCGTGTGTACCAAGATATACAGCGATTCGCATCCTTCCGGTGCAACATCTGGTTCGCTAATCGCCGGCGCACAGACGTAAGCACTCGGGTCCGGCGCCGGTTCGCCACGCTTGTAGATGTAGTCGAATTCCTCTTCGGGATCTTTCGAGAATATGAAATTGTGATGCAGAAACTGTTCATATCGACGGTCGAGACCCAAGTATAAAACGACGCCACTGCAAGCCGGTTCGTGATCGTTCTTTTGTTGAAACTTTTTTGATTGCGGTGTTCCCTTCAACAGTTCTCGATAAGTCCGCACTGCATCGCAATTGCTGACGATGGCGTCGCAAGCGATTTCTTCGCCACCCGCCGTGACCACGCCTGTGACACGATCGGCCGATGTTGATATTCGCATCACATCGGTGCCGACGCGGACATCGACACCGAGTTCTTCCGCCAAACGACACAGGGCCTCGGGAACCGCTCGGGTGCCGCCGATCGGGTACCAGATTCCTTCTTCGGTTTGCATGTGGGCGATGCTGCACAGCACGGCCGGCGAATTGTATGGCGACGAGCCGACGTACTGCGTAAAGTGATCCATCATCTGGGCCACTCGCGCGTCGGGCACATGCGAACGGACGACGGACGCAACACTTTTGCCCATCCGAAGTGACATCACGTCTTTGAGTACTGCCGCAGAGAACGCTCCGCCTACATCCATCGTGTCGGCTAAGCCTCCGACGGATCGCCAAAAGAAAAAGCGATCCGAAACGCCGTGCAATTGTTCGCTCATTCGCATGAACTTCGCATACCCGTCACCGCTGACTGATGATCCCGTCAATGCGTCGATGTTCTTTCGCATCGCTTCGGTGCTGGCGACGAGATCCAAGACGGTGTTTGGCTTGGCCGCGTCGGTGGAATCTCCCTCGAAGAAACATCGCCATTGTGGATCGAGCGCAATCATCGGCACGTAATCGGCGAGATCCTTTCCGGCTTCGGCGAATACACGCTTGAGCACGCTGGGCAACGTCAAAATCGTTGGCCCCATATCGAACCGATAGCCGTCTGATTGGAGCTGAGCCGCTTTGCCGCCGACCCAATCGTTTTTGTCCAGCAATGTGACACGATGGCCACGCGCGGCCAAAACGCAAGCCGATGCGAGTCCTGCCAAACCGCCGCCGATGACGATGACGTGAAGCGATTTTGGATCGACAGCAATCATAAAACGTAACTTTGAAATGAAGTGTTTGGTTTCGACGGGTCACTGTAGAGGCCCAGCCAGTCTTGTCAAAGTCTCTCTTCGGGACGAACGCGGATGGCAATTGTGTTCACAAGATTTTTTGTAGGATCGCCACGTCGGCCCATTGATCGTTCATCCATCCGACTTCTTTTTGGACACCCACCAACTCGTACCCGTGGCGGTGATGGAACGCCATGCTGCGATGATTGTCGGCGATGATGCGGGCCATCAGATGATGGATTTGGCCAGCCCGGCATCGATTGGTCAGCTCGTTCTGCAACCCATCGGCGATGCCTTGGCCAACCGCTTCCGGCGACAAATAGATCGCCGATTCCAAGCTCAATCGGTAGCCATGTCGAAGGCTGAACCGCCGCGCCGACGCCCAACCGATCAACCTCTGACCGTAGGCCGCCACGCACCAAACCTCGGCGCCTTGGTTCGTTAAGATTTCCGCCAAGTCTTCGCGAGCCCACGGAACCGCGTCAAATGTTGCTCCACCGAGCGCAACGTAGTGGTTATAGATCGCTGCGACCGACTCGGCATCGTCAACCTTAGCGCTGCGTATCACTGGCATCGATTGCGACTCCATTTTCAAGCGGTCTTCCAATTCGCGGTCGTTCGCTGCGTTTGCTGCCACAACCATCGAACTTCCGATTCGATCAGTCTCATTTGTCCATCCGTTGCCACACCGTCATGATCGAGCCCCAACAGTTCCACGACTCGGCGAGTACCGCCGTAGCGTTCGATCAGATCATTTTGCATCGACGGCGGAACAAGATCATCCAATTGAGATTGCAAGAAGACGGCGGGATAGGGAATTCGCGGCGCCGTCGAGGTCGCGTTCATCTCATCGCAAACGCTTTCCGCGATCGGACCAATGAAGCGACCCATCGGATACCGCCCGGCGATACGTTTGACGACCGGTGCGATCGGCGGTGGATTGCGAAGCAGCAATCCGATCGGCCCATCGAATTCGCTCATCCGATCGGCGACGTGTAGCGCAGTGTTGCACCCGAGGCTGTTGCCACACAACCATATCGTACTCGGCCGAACATCTTCTCGACGAATGACTGTTCGGGAAAAATCGGCGGCCGCAAGCGCCATGCCCTTCAAGCTGGCTCGTCCACCGCTGCCTCCGTAACCGGGAGGATTCCAGGTCCAAACTTCGACGCGCACGTCTTCGAGCATCGGCATTGGGAACGACGAGGATCGTTCGGCGCGGCCGGCCGTACCGGGAAACTTCAGCACAACAAGCTCGGCAGCTTCGTCGTCGCCGAAGTTGCGAGCGACGAAGCAGTCAAGCGATTGCCCACGCACCGACATCACTTCACGACGTTGATCGCCGTGGTCGATGAATCCTCGCGATGGACGCAGTACGATGCGATCGAGCATGTATCGACGTATCGTTTGCATGGGACGAGCGAGCAACGTGATCATCGGTTCGGCTGGGGCTGCTAGTGAACTCGTTGTCCGGGCGCTGCGCCGTCATCGACGCCCAGCACGAACACTTCGGCGCCTCCGGGACCGGCGGCGGTAACCATGCCCTCGCTCAATCCGAACCGCATCTTTCGCGGTTGCAGGTTGGCTACCATCACGACCAATCGACCGACCAATTGTTCGGGCTGATACGCCGCCTTGATGCCGGCGAAGACTTGCCGTCGCTCATCACCGCCAAGACTGAGCGTCAACTTCAACAACTTGTTCGCATCGGGAACATGTTCTGCGGCAATCACCCGTGCGACACGCAAATCGACTTTGGCGAAATCATCGATCGTGATCTCCGCCGCGATCGGTTCATCCTTGATCGGTTGGTCGCTATCAGTGAACGTCGCACCTGTGACAGCGCCATCACCAGCGGTCACGTCGGCGTCAGCCTCGGCCACTTCTTTGCTCTCGTCAATCATCGCTTGCAAATCCTCGGTTTTCAGTCGGTCTAACATACGTTCAAATTTGGCAACTGGCGTGCCCAACAGCGGCTTTTGGCTTTGCGTCCAATCGGTGATCGGATCACCCAGCAAATCTCCGCACTGTTTCGCCAGCGTTGGCAACACGGGTGTGAGATAAACCGCGAGCTGTCGAAATAAATTCAAGGCGACGGTGCAAACGTCGCGTAATTCAGCTTCGCGAGCAGCATCTTTTTTCATCTCCCACGGCTTGGCATGTTCGACAAACGGATTGGCGGCATCAGCAAGTTCCATGATTCGGCGCATCGCGCGTGCGTAATCACAGGCCTCGTACGCGGCGGCAATCTCGTCGCCAGCCGCAGCCGCGACTTGGAACAATCCACCATCATCGGGATAGGTTTCAGATAGTCCAGTTTGGCCCGCGAATTTGCCGACGCGGCTGGCCAAGTTGACGACTTTGCCCACCAAATCGCTGTTGATTTTGTCCGCGAACTCGTCCAACCCCAAATCCAAATCTTCGACGCGAGCGGAAAGCTTGGCGGCATAAAAGTATCGCAGGTAGGAAGGGTCGGCGTGCTTCAGATACGTTTCTGCCGCAACCAATGTCCCTTCACTCTTGGACATCTTTTTTCCGTCGACGTTCAAAAATCCGTGGATGTGAACCTTCGTCGGCAAGCTGAAGCCGGCCGTCTTCAACATGCCCGGCCAAAACAGCGTGTGGAAGTAAGTGATATCCTTGCCGATAAAATGATGAATCTCGCAATCGTCGCTCTTCCACCAATCGGCGAGCTGTTCATTGTTGGCATCACACCACTGCGACGAGCTGGCGATGTAACCGATCGGCGCATCGAACCAGACGTACCAGTAGTTGCCCGGCGCGTCGGGGATCTCGAATCCGAAGTACGGTGCCGGGCGACTAATATCCCAATCTCGTAGCTCGTCGGCCAAGAAATGGCCCTTCAAGTAGTTCGCAATTTCAGTCTGTAGCGCGCCGCTGGTATCAACCCAGTCGGCCAAAAACGTATGTAGTTTTTCGAGTTCGACGAACAGATGGTTTGCTTCTTTTAGGACCGGCGTTGCACCGCTGAGCGTACTCTTGGGATCGATCAGTTCGGTGGGCGAGTAGGTGTGGCCGTTGTTGCAGTTGTCGCCGGCTTGGTTGGTCAGCCCGCAAGTGGGGCATGTGCCACGCACGAAACGGTCAGCCAAAAATGTTTCAGCCTCGGGGTCAAACAGTTGTTCGATAGGTCGCTCGACGATCAATCCGGCCTTTCGCAGCGATGTCCAAAACTGGTGACACAGTTCGCGATTGGCTTCGCTGTTGGTGCTGCCGTAGTGATCAAACTCGATCCCGAAACCGGCGAAGTCGCGTTGGTGCGAGTCGCTCATCGCGGCGATCAATGCTTCCTCGCTTTTGCCTTCCTTCCGCGCACGAATCATGATCGCCGTGCCGTGCGTGTCGTCGGCGCAAATGTAGACGCATCGATTGCCGCGCAGCTTTTGGAATCGCACCCAGATATCGGTTTGGATGTACTCCACCAAGTGCCCGATATGGATCGGCCCGTTGGCGTACGGCAGAGCGCTGGTGACCAAGATCTTCCTGGCCGTGCTGGTTCGTGTCATGAATCGTGTCGCGTCGTTGAGACTTCGTGTCGGCGATCCCGTCAAATTTTTGGGTCGGGTCGAAATTGTAGTCGCCTCGGCGTAGATCGACGATGCGTCGTTTTTCTCGGAAGTCTTTGCTTGTGAAACTCAAAAAAGATTAAAGTTCTGGGCGTCTGCGACCGTTTGGACTTGTCCCTGCCGGCGACGTTAACGGACTATCCCCAGCGTCGCGCCCGAGCCGTCGCAGTTTTGGCGGCAGTGGCCGATTCGTATCGCCGGATTCGCAGGACGCGAACTCGACGACGCGAGGAATTCATCTACGAAACGCTGGTCCATGGAGGGACGCACGTGACGAGGCTAATGTTCGCCTTGGTGACGACAGGATTGTTGTTTACCAGTGCTTTGACGAGTCTGGCGCAAGCCGCTGATTCGATCCTGATTGAATTCTCTTCAGATCATTGTCCACCATGTCAGGCGATGAAGCCCGTCTTGGCGGAACTCGAACGCATCGGCGTGCCGGTTCGACACGTCGATGTTGATTCCGAGCCATCGGTCGCGTTGCGATACGGAATTCGAAAAACGCCGACTTTCATCGTCGTTTCCGCTGGCAAGGAAGTCACGCGGATGGTCGGCATGCAAACCATCGAGGAACTGCAGACGGCGCTCGCGACCAGCCCGTCAGGTCCGTTGTTCGCAACCGGCGCTGTTCAACAATCGCTCACCGACATTCCTGCGCCACAAACCCGGCTTGCGCCAATGGGCATGTCTGCGTCGTCGGCCAGTGGCCTCAATGAAACGCTGGTCAACGCATTGCCGTCGACGCCTGAACCGCGCAGCGAGGCGATGCCGAGCATGTCGATCGCCGACGCCGTTCAACGCGCCGAAGCAGCCACGGTTCGGCTGCGAGTTCATGAAGGCAACGGATATGGCGCCGGCACCGGTACCATCATCGACACGCATGGCGAAGACGCCTTAGTGCTGACATGCGGTCACCTGTTTCGCGAAAATCAGGGCAAAGGCAAGGTCGAAGTCGATCTTTTCGTCGGCGGACAAACGCGAACTGTGATTGGTGAAGTGATCGATTTCGACGCCGAAAACCGAGACATTGCGCTGGTCGCGATTCGTCCTGGATTTCAAGTTCAACCGATCAACGTGATCGGCCACGGTGAAACCCCCCGCAACGGTCAGACCGTGTTCAGCTTCGGCTGTGACCGCGGCGATGACCCGTCCCGGCGCGATACACGCGTGACCGGTGTGAACAAATACAACCAGCATCTCGGCGCTTCCAACATTGAAATCGATGGAGCTCCGATCGATGGGCGTAGCGGCGGCGGACTCTTCGACGAAGAAGGTCGCTTGGTCGGCGTTTGCAACGCAGCCGACTACAAAAACGATGTCGGGATCTACACCGGGCCTGGTTCGGTGCATTGGCAACTCGATCGCGTGAATCTGTCACACCTCTATCAATCCAAGCAACGGGGCGATCTCGTCGCGCCGACGCAGGCTGTTGAATCGTCGCCGATCGCTGCATTGCCGGCGCCGGCTGAGCGGATCGCAGCGCTGGAAACGCCTTCGCAGGGCTTCGCATCCGCTTCACCAAGCGAGCCGTTGGGGGGGCCCGATCAGGAGGTGATCGTGATCGTCCGCGATCGAAATAACCCGGCGGCAACTTCCCAGGTGATGACTCTGTCGGAACCGTCCACCGATCTGATGCAAATGATCCAGCGCCACGCCCGCTGACCCTGACAAGTCCGCATCGACCGGAACGACGGCGGACTATTACACGGCTGTTACAAAACTGGGCTTGGTTGGTCGGGGACGTTTACACAGGTTTCTGTACACTTTGAATGACATTTCCGCTCGGAAGCCTGGAATTGAACTCTGTACAGGAAATTTAGCCTCATGGCATCTGTGATCCAAACTCCTACCAAGAAGAAAAAACGTCTGGGTAAGTCCGTCTCCGCCGCGGGTTCGCAAACCCCGGTCTGGGATCAGCCCAACATTCAGCAGCCCGTTGCCGACGAATCGGCACCGCCCAAGCCGAAAAAATATGCGTCACCGACCACCGCCGAGCGAAAGCGGCTGGGAAATATCAGCTACTGGGCTGTCGGCTGGTTGGCGATCGCCCACCTCGCCGTTCTGGCAGCGCCGTTCTATTTCTCATGGACCGGCCTTGCTGTGATGTTGGTTCTGCACTGGGTTACCGGCAGTCTCGGTATTTGCCTCGGTTTTCATCGTATGTTGACGCATACCGGGATGAAATCGCGTCCTTGGGTGCGATACACCTTTGCAACCATCGGTACGCTCGCCGGTGAAGGTTCGCCTCTCGACTGGGTCGCCGATCACCGCAAGCACCATGCCCACAGTGATCTGGAAGGGGATCCCCACTCGCCGCACGAAGGTGGCATCTGGAGCCACATTTTTTGGCTCGCTTTCCACACGCACAACGGCGACCGCAAGGCGTACTTGGAGCGTTGGGTTCCCGATTTGTACAAGGAACGCGGCATGAGAATGTTGGATATTCTGTTCCTGCCCCTGCACATCGCTACCGGCATCGCACTGTTCACGATCGGCTACTACGCGTTCGATCACAGCATGTACATGGCGACGTCACTGTTGTTGTGGGGCATGTTTGTTCGGCTCGTCGGTGTGCTTCACGCGACTTGGTTGGTCAACAGTGCTTCGCACATGTTCGGCTATCGCAACTACGAAACGACCGACGACAGCCGCAACAATTGGCTGGTTGCGATCGTGGCGTACGGCGAAGGCTGGCACAACAATCACCACGCCTATCCCCGGATGGCCAAGCACGGTCACCAGTGGTGGGAATTCGACATCACTTGGCAAGCCATTCGATTGCTGAAGGCAACGGGCCTCGTTTGGGATGTGGTCGATTACAAGAACGCAGCCGAAAAGAAAGCTAAAGAAGCAGCCTAGGTAGGTCCGGTTCTACCGGGCAAAACTTCAAGGCATCACGGCCGGTGGAACTGGACATCAAGTCCGGGTTCCACCGGTCGATTTTTTTTGCACCAACCGCCAATTGAACCGGCACTACGTGAGCAATCGAGTTACCGCTTCGGCCTTCACAAGTTCTCGTGGCTGGTTCAGGTGGTTGTAGACGATCGTTTCAGGATGGATTCCGAAACTGTGGTAGATCGTCGCCAACAATTCGGCTGGATGAACGGGATCCTCCAGCGGCGCCGAGGCGGTCTTGTCACTCTTGCCGTGAACGTAGCCTCGCTTGACTCCCGCGCCGGCCATCACAGCCGTGTAGCAATAGGGCCAGTGATCGCGCCCGTCGTCGGAATTGTTGTTGCCGCTGGTGCTGACACCACGCTGAGGACTTCGACCGAACTCGCCGACCGCCACGACCAACGTATCTTCCAACATGCCTCGATCGTCCAAGTCTGAAATCAAAGCCGACAATCCGGTGTCCAACATCGGCGCGGACTGAGTTTTCATTCGCTGGCTCAGTCCGGTGTGGTGATCCCACGAGTGATTGTCGCTGTTAGCAACTTTGGGCCAAATGACTTCGACAACACGCGTGCCGGCTTCCACCAAACGACGCGCCAATAAACAGCTTTGACCGAACGTGTTTCGTCCGTACATATCGCGAGTCTCGCTGGTCTCGGCGGACAACTCAAATGCGTCGCGGGCACGTCCCGAAACAATCAATGACAACGCCTGCTCGTAATACTCGTCAAGCTCATACGACTCGACCGCTTTGTTGATGCTGGGCATCTGAGCGTTCAGCAAATCACGCAGCTTGGCTCGCCGCTGCAGTCGGACACTGAACACTTCCGGCCGCAACTTCAGATCGTCGATCTTGATGCCGTCCATTTTGTTCATGTCCAGATCATCACCGTTGGGATACAGCGTGTAAGGATCGAACGATTTGCCTAGAAATCCGGCCGTTCCGCCTTTGCCGATCACGTTGGATTCCTGCAGCGGTCGCGGCAACATGACGAAGGGCAGCATCGGCTCGTCGACGGGCTGCATTTTGATGATGTTGCTGCCGAAGTTGGGGAAGTCTTTCGGCGAAGGTGGTTCCAACTGACCCGACGGGCTGACCTTGTCGGTCGTGTAACCGGTCATCATCTGATAGATCGCCGCGGTGTGATTGAACAAACCGTTGGGCGTGTAGGACATCGATCGGATCATCGTGAACCGATCATTGATCTGGGCCAGCTTCGGCAAATTCTCGGTGAACTTGATACCGGGAATTTGAGTGCTGATCGGCTTGAAAATGCTGGCGACATTGTCGGGAACATTCTCTTTCGGATCCCAAAGATCGAGATGGCTCGGCCCACCCTGCAAGTAAACCAGGATGATGCTCTTCGCCTTGCCCCAACCCGGACCACCGCCCGCAATGACTTCGCTACCCGTGGCAGCTTGAAGTTTCAAAATCGATGGCAACGAAAGTCCGAGCATGCCGCAACCGCCGACTCGTAAGAACGAGCGTCGCGTCGGTGCCAAATGAGGATCGCACAGATCCTTTGCTTTGTAGCCTTTGAACGACAGCATGATGAGTTTCCGATCGAGTTTGCGAACTAGTGATTGAACAAAAATGCGGGGCTATTGATCAGCGCCCACGTTAGATCTTCCGCTGCGGTCAGTCGAACATTGCTTAGCTGTGACGTGCTTTGCGCTGCGTCCTCGCGAAGTTGAACGAGCGCAGGTGCGTCCGCCGTCGCAACCGACAGTTCCGCCTTTCGCTTCTCCATGTCGACCAACGCCTCGTCCGGCGGCACAGGCTTGGACGCTTCGGCGAGTCCCGCGTTGGCGTTCTTGGAATCCACGTCCGTTGAGGCAACATAATCTCGCAACAGCTTCGTCGACTCTTCGCTGCGCTGAGCTTTCGGTGTCGCGAGGATCGCATCGAAGACCTCTGGACGACTCAGTCCGATTTCCGCATCGTCGATGGTCGCGCTGATGCGAAACCGACCCAAACGATGGTCCGCTGCGTTATGGAACTGGTGCATTTTGAACGTCAACGTGCTGCCGCCATCATTTGAGATCGGCTCGGCGAGTTGGAATGTTGCCCAGTGAATCTGTCCGAGCGCCCCTGAAACTGCCCAACCCGTTTGGTCACGTTCATTGCCGTCGAATGTTTCCTCGATTTTGAAACCTTCCTGCAAAAAGTCCGCCTTGCCGCTCGCGATCTTGACCTTTTCGGGCTTCGCTTTTTTGCCGGTCTTCGAAGCGCTAACCTCGAACTCCGTCAACACGAAATTGCCGTTCGCGCCCAACCCGGGACCGCCCGCCGGCAGCGATGGATCGGCGATCGCCTCCAATCGGAAACCTGTGATGTTCTTCAGCTTTGTGCGAACGGTCACGACGTAAATCCCCTTGTCCTTCTCTCCTTCGGCAACGATCGAACGATCCGATTGGGGAATCAACTGAGCTTTGTTGGTTGCCGAAAGCTTGGAAGCGGCCAGAGGAAACCATTGCTCCGATGCATCGAGTTGTTTCGACCAAGTTTCGACCTTCTCATCCAGCTTTTCGTTTTCTGTCGCGACTACCGCTTGCGCCGACTCGATGCGAGATACTCGTTCTTTTTCTAAACGCTCACGTTCGGGACCGATCTCAACTTTTCGAGCTTCAATCTTGGCCGTCGTCTCCGCCAACTTACCTTCGCGAATCGATTCCAATTCGGCACGACGGATTTTCCAGTCTTGCTCAGATTTCGCTAACTTCTCGAGTATTTGGCTGTGGTTCTTCCCGATCATGGACGTTGATTCGGCGAACGCGGCGAACTCATCATCACTAGCCGACCGACCAATCGCTCTTAAAAATAGCTCGTCCACCAGTTCTCGATCGTCTGTTTTCTGTTCGACGATTTGGTGCAGCTCATTCTTAGGGTCGGCAATCGCGGAACCGATCGTGGGTCCGCTTATCAACGCCATCACGGGGCCGAGTTGCAAATCGCTGCTTCGCTCGCATTCGCACGCGCTCTCGCGGACGGGTCGACCGAGATTCTGCAGAAATCCGTCCGCCAGCTCGACACCGGAATCCGATAGTGCAGCCGCGCGCGTTCCGTTAGCGACGCCAGGAATCTGGCTGACCGCGCCCGTCATCAGGTGTACTGCGTCGTAGATGACTTCAGCCGGCAAACGTCGCGGCAATGCGTGCGAGTAGTTGAGCTTGTCGTCTTCATTCATTGAGTTGACATCGACACTCAATTGATAAGTTCGGCTGTTGCAGATCGTCCGCAACATCTGAGCTACGTTGAAACCCGAATCAACAAAAGTGTCGGTCAAGTGGTCGAGTAGTTCCGCGTTGCTCGGCGGGTTGCCGGCGCGAATGTCGTCTATCGGCTCGATCAAACCGACACCCAACAGATAACCCCACAATCGATTCACATAACTGCGTGCGAAGTACGGGTTATCGGTCGCGGTGATCCAATCGGCCAGCCGGGCTCGACGCGTCGCATCAGCACTCACGTCGCACGTGGCCTCGAACGGAAACGTCGGCACCACTGGCTTGCCCGTCTGTGGGTGTGTTACTTCGCCATCGTTCTTGTCGACGACATTCTCGAACAAAGGTTTCGCACCCTCGACCGCCGTGCCGCCGATGTTTCGATCACCCGACTCGGGATCTTTCTCCAGCCCGACCTGCGCGAAGAAGGCGGACATTTCGTAGTATTGGTCCTGAGTCCAACGCTCAAACGGATGATCGTGGCATTTGTTGCAATTGAAGCGGATTCCGAGAAACAATTGCGTCGTGTTTTCCATCGTGTCTTCGGGCGTTCGCAGCACCTTGAAATACGAAGCCGGCGGGTTGACGTTGTTCGAGCCGGTCGCGGTTAGCACTTGCGTCGCAAACTCGTTGTACGGCTGATTCGAGGCGACCTTTTCACGAATCCAATCGCGGAATTTCGTACTCCCTTCGACGCCCAAAAATTTGCGGTTGACTTGCAACAGATCGGCCCATTTATTGGTCCAGTATTCCACGTAGGACTCGCTACCGATCAAGTCGTCGATGACTCGAGATCGCTTGGTGCGCATCGGCGAGTCGTCGGCCAAAAACGCACGAACGTGATCGCTGGTCGGCGGCAGTCCGGTTAAGTCCAGGTACACGCGGCGAAGAAACGTCGCGTCATCGCAAAGCTCGCTGGGCATGACTTTGACTCGGTCCCATTTTTCCGAGACCAACTCATCGATGCGACTCCACGTTTGAACTTCCGCCGACTCGTAACCGCCGCGATCGCCCATCACTGTCAATGTCGTCGCAGCGTACGCGCCCTCGAATCTCGCCAGGATCGGAGCTTCGCCGCGACGAACGGCCGACAACAAACCCGACTTGTCGGACGTTGCAACTTCCGTATTCCCGCTTTCAATGAACGCTTCACGAGTGACATCGCGGCTCGAACCATCGGCATAGTGCGCGACGACACGGACTTGTTGCTTCGCGTTGGTGCTCTGCACGATCGGGTTGATCGGAAAGACTTCGATGTGGCTCGGACCAGACGACTGTAGATTCAGTTGGCTGCCATCGGCGATCCAACGTCGCAAAATCGTGTGGTTCGGATCGCCCGACGTCATCAGCGTGCCACCTTGGTGAGGTGTGATGCCCAGCGGTTTTACCAACATCAATGATTCCTCTGGCGCGGCCGCGTTGATGCGACGGGCCGATAGATCATCGGTCAACGCGCGCAGATCGAACACCGGATCATAGCCGCGCAGTGAGAGTCGAAAACCGTTCTTACCTTTCTGCGCACCGTGACAGGTACCCGAATTGCAACCAAGCCGACTGAGCACCGGCGCAACGTCGCGGATGTAGTCGACGGAGCCATGGTCGGCGCCTTCGCCGGTGACTCCAATGGCCGAAACATCGATCGTTTGCTTCTGTTTTCCCAACTGAACCGACACCGTACCCGCACCGTCGCGGATCGGACGAAGCAGTCCATCGGCGGTCAAAGTGATCCAGTCCGGAACGTCGATTTGGCATGTGCGAGTGATATCGATCGTCAATCCGTCGCCAACAACTGCAGTGACGATCAACTGGGTGTAATCGTAAGGCGACGCGAAATTGATCCGAGCTGGTGAAATCAAGATCGACTCGATCGCTTCGACCGATGGTTTTGCTTCGTCGAACGACTTCTCCATCCGCGAGGTCACCATCTCGTTCCAAGCTTTGGCATCGAAGCCGATCGGAGGTGAGGCGACCGACGGCGAAATCTCAAACACATCGAAAGTCGCCGCTAAATTGCCATCGACATCGATTCGGCGAACCTTGCCATCTTTGGCCGTCGTCACCAAAGAACCGTCAGATGCAAAGCGAATCGCGTAAACCGCCGCTTCATCGATCGCGACTCGTGCCAGCTCGTGCGTTTCTTTCTTTTGATACGCTTCTACTCTATTGTTTTCTTCGGCGTTTCGCTCGCTGTCGCGTTTAGCGAGCAACCCTTTGAGTTCTTCGTCGAGATCGCCGCTGAAGTCGTATTGCCAGACGCAGACTTCGCTGTGACCGTCCAGCGTCGACGCGGCCGCCAACCGCGTGGCATCGTTGTTGATCGCGACGCTGAAGATCCGTCCCGGCATTTTTGGAAGCGCGCGGATCAGATTGGCGTCGTCCCCGATTTTGCGAGCTGTTTCGCGAAAGACGCGATAGACCTTCGCGATGCCGTCCGCTCCGCCGATTAGAATTTCGTTACGAGTCGGGTGCGCGGCAACGCTGCTGAGACCTCCGGACAACGCACCCGGAGTGATCGATGTCACGTTGTCAACGAATCGCTGCGTTTCAATTTCGGTCAGTTTGCATGACATATCTCGACCGACTGAGATCAAATGCTTTCCGTCAGGTGTGAACGCCGTATCTCGTACCCAGTCGTCATGAGCACCTTGAAACAATACTTGTTCACCAGTTTCTGAATTCACCGCGCGAACGACGTTGTCGGATGCACCGAAAGCGATCATCGTTCCGTCGGGCGACCAGCTCGCTCCGCACAACGTGTCAAACGTGATCAGCCGCGACAGCAACAATGCATTCGAGTCTGCGTCCCAGACTTGCAATTCGCCGCGGACAGCCGGCGTTCCACCCGCGACCGCGATTCGCTTTCCATCGGGTGAGAAACGAACCGTGTTGATTCGAGAACTCATGCCGATCAGTCGTGACAGAGTCTTGCCGCTGTCAGCATCGATCACAACGACCTCGTGAAATCCGGCGACCGCGATTCGTTTCCCATCGGGCGAAATGTCGAGCGACGGCATCGCCGCCGACGCCGAATAGACGGGTGGATGATCGGGCCCGAAATCGGGCGGAACGTCGGCGGGAGAATCATTGGTGGCTCCCTCGGCGATCCAGCGAGTGATCAGCTCAATTTCAATGTCGCTGAGCCGCTCAAAGGGCGCGTCGGGCATCTCCGCATGACCGTCGATCGGAGTGATCTGGTCGATCAAGAAGCTTTCGCCTGGCTTACCTGGAACGATCGCCTGCCGCTCGGTCTCACCGCCACCGAGCAACGATGCGAAGTCCGTCATCGAATAAGAGCCGAGTCGCTTGGCGGCTTGGTGGCACCCAAAACAATTGCGGCTGAAGATCGGCTGAATCTCTCGATGAAAACTAAGCGGCTTCGTCTCGGCTTTCGCGTCGGCCGGTTGCCCGGTCGTGTCACCGCTCGCAATCGAGCTGATCGCAACAGCGATCCCGAAACAAAACAGCGTCCGCATTGAGGAACGTCGGTCGGATGGGCGCATGAATGAACTCTTCCAAGGCGGGTTGCCTCTGAGAATCGTGATCGCTTCTTTGGATAACTTCGCGTTGCTTCGTGAGCAAGGTTTTTAGCCTCGATCCGAACGAAGTTTCCCCTTTGCGACTCGCAATCTGAAAGGAAACATTTCGTTGATAACAACGCCGGTCCAACCTCGATCAACGGTGATCGTGGTCGGTAGCCCGAGCAGGGGCAGGCGGGAGGTGAAATCATGCCAGTTATGTTGGCATGACTTACCTCAGCCCAGCTTAATGCGTTCCTATGCGCCAGTCAATCGACACTCGGACATCTGTCGACGCTGATGACGCGGTGCCGTATGCTTGCGGCTAAATCTTCATTCTCCGATATCGGAAGCAGCCGGGATAATTTCGTGATCGCATTCTGGATCGGACTTCCCATCGAAGTGCGAATGGCAATTTTGGTAGCGGTCGGTCTGGTGGCAGGTACGCTGGCGAACCACGTCATTTACACCTTCGCGTTCTTCAATCCTCGGGCGATTTCGCCCTGGTCATCCCCTTCCGACGCTAGTCCGACTCGCCGCGCGGGAGATCGGATTCCGGTCATCGGATGGTGGGGCTTGCGCCGCGAGGTTCCCATCCACGGAGCCGGGTTCTGGATTCGCCCGATGCTGATCGAGATCGCCATGGCGATCGCCTTTCCTGCACTTCATTGGTTTGAAACACAGGCCGGTGGCGTGTACCCCGAGGCGGCCCGGTTTCCCCAAGCCATCGCAGCGATGGAACCGATCGCGATTTGGATCTTCATCGCACACGCGATCTTAGTAACATTCATGGTGGCCGCCACGTTCATCGACTTTGACGAACGGACGATCCCTGATGTCATCACGATTCCGGGAACCCTGATCGGACTACTGCTCGGGGCGATCAGTATCCGAATCTTTTTGCCGACGTCGCTTCCCGTTGGTGTCATCGCCCAATCATTCGATTCGACGACGTTCGATTCGCCTTGGTTTATTCGACCGAGCGTTTGGATGGGGATCGGCGGCTTGCGCGTCGGACTTGCGATCTGGACAGTTTGGTGTTTTGCGCTTTCGGATCGACGATGGAACAGTTTGCTGGCCCGTCGACGCGGCATCGGTCGTGCGGTCAGTCATTTTTTCGCCGTTCTTTTCCGATACGGTTTTTGGAAGTTTCTACTGGCGATGTGGATCGTGGGCGTCGTCGCGATCAGCTTCGTTTGGAACGTCGGCGGCAATCATTGGCTCGGATTATTCTCATCGCTGGTTGGATTGGCGGTTGGCGGCGGAGTGGTCTGGGCGATCCGCATCGTCGCGTCATGGGCGATGAAGGTCGAAGCGATGGGATTCGGCGACGTGACGTTGATGGCGATGGTCGGCGCGATTATCGGCTGGCAAGGCGCGATCTCGGCATTCTTTCTGGCGCCGTTTGCGGCGATCGTGATCGTATTGGTTCAGTACGTCATCACGCGTGATTCGCACGTCCCGTTTGGTCCGTACCTCTGCGCCGGAACGATGCTCACGATTCTCAATTGGGACCGCGTCTACAACGGCTGGCTAGCTTACAACTTGCTAACGATCGGCCCGATGCTGTTGTGGATCTGCATCTTCATGCTCGGTCTGATGGGCGTGATGCTGTTCATTTGGCGACAGATCAAGATGCGACTGTTCGCCAACTAAACTGAATCCCTTCGCTTGCGAAATTCTGCATACGCAAAGGAATGAATCGGCAGGAAGATCAGTGACATCGCAGTGGCGTACCCAGTAACAACTCCCGAAGTCGAATACAAGTACCCTGCAATCCAAACGGCGAAACCGGTTGCCGCGGCGCCGACCAGCGAAGCCGCCAACAACGGTTTCGCACGTCGAGACAGCACGTAAAATCCCTGAAGAGCCGTTATGTGGTTGGCGATGCTGCCAATCGACAGCAATGCGGCTTGCCATGGCAAAATGAAACGATTCTCCAAGCCCCGTCCGAAAAACGGCAGCACTAAAACTATCACGATCAATGTCAACGATGCGAATATCAAAAGTCCCGTCGACACCACAGCTGTTCTTCGCCAAAGAGTTCCCGCTTTTTCTCGATCGCCCGCCCCATGAAGCGCGGCGACGATCGGGTACTTGGTTTGGACCCACGCGAGCGCGAGCATCTGGATCGAGCCGGTGATGCTGAGTGTCATTCCTAACGGCGCCGCTTCGACATCGGAATGAAACATGATCACGATGATGGTGAAGAACTGTGTGGCAAAGTGAAACGCGGCGCCGATCAACGCCACTCGCCACTGCAGCGGCAAAACATCTCGGATCCAGTTGAAGTCCGACGCCGGCAACGACCGGATCCGAAACTTTTGGAAATAGTCGCGTTTGCTCACAAGTACGACGTACAGCGCAAGAACCGCTTGAACCGTTGACGCAACAACGAGCGCCCAGATTTTCATGCCTGTCGCCAGCGCGGCCCAGACGCAAATGCTGCCGAACGCCATCTGATACAAACGAAACCGATAGATCAGATCTCGATATCCCGCACCCTCTAAGATGGACAGCGCCGGCGACAACGCCATCCCAATCGCGGCCATCGGGATCACCGCTATCAGCGGCCCTTTCCACGAGACCGCCGAACCGCTCAGCGTTATCCAGCCAAATAGAATCGCGGCGATGGCGTACAGGAAACTCGCCGAACTGAACCAACGCATCGACGATCCGATCAGGTCACGCATCCGCGCGGCCGATCGACTCCAATCGTTCTCGGTCTGTGTCGAACATTGATCATTCGCGAGCAATTCGATCACGGCCGTGTGGCGCGACATGATCACCGTCTCGTGGCTGGCGTGGCTGACCAACACGTTCAACAAACCGAGTTCAAAATAAGCTTGGACGCCAACGATCCCCACAATCGCGTAGTAAACGCCCTGCTCCGGAAGCGACAGTGACTTGATCAGCAATATGATTGTGACCGGTCCCGAAAAGGTTTGCCATATTCTGGCCGCCAATGCGAATCCCAGCGTTCGGTCCAACTGCAATCGATCACGAATTTTGTCTAGCACGGTGAACGAACGATCGAAGGCGTACGGGAAAGAATGCGATGCTACCGTCGGACATACGAGCGGTTCAACCGGATAATCAAGTCCTTCGCGGTGGTGCGGATTTTGACATCCGGATCTCTACTCGCGTTCGCGATCAAGTCGTAGAGATACTGATTTGGCGTTCGGATATGACTTGCGATTTCCAACGCCACGGCGCGAGTTTCGCGATCGGATGAACTGAAAAATCTCTCAAACGAATCACGCTCCGCATAGCTTGCTGTCGGGTCACCGACACCCAACTCCCGCCCTAACCACTCACGGACGATCGTCACACCATCCGGCGACTTTGCCGTCGAACCCTTCGTTTCAGTCTTCTCATTTGACTCTGTGATTTCGTAACCTTCGGAGTCAATCGGATTGAGATAGGTGAGTTGCCAGTTTCTTAAATCAAGCAGGAACCTGTAAGCAAACGGTTTTTCAGGGTCACGCGTCCACGGTCCGATCAGTCCTGAAGAGCGGTCCATAAAGTTCGTCACGCTGAATACTCGTTTTGATAGAAACTCGTGGTCAACCGTTGTCAGGTCGCATCCATCAAGTGCATCCGGATCCGTCACGGGGATATTAAGTATCGAGAGGACTGTCGGCAGAATGTCAGCGTGAAGCGTAGGAGATTCAATTTTCCGAGGCATGACGCCGGGATAGTAAAACACCATCGGCGTCATGTTTTGAACGCGCGAGAGGCGAAGTCCATGAATTGCCGATCCGTCTTCTAGAAAGGACTCGCCATGATCGCCAATGAACACAACGATGCAATCGTCTCGCAAAAGCGGTTTTATCATTCGATCGAGCGTTCTTGCACTGTTTTTGTAACGATTGTAAATTCCAGGAACCATGTCGGCGGTATAAGGAATCAAAAACTCTTCTTTGGCTTCTGGTTGGAATATCCGATCCTGCGGTTCACTAACGTACCGGCAATGAGTATTCAATAAATAGGTGATTGACAATCGCGGCGCCCGATCGGGGTCCCGCACACCGTCGGTCTTACCATCGTCCAGAAATTTTAAGGTTCGGTCGACCGCGCGGAAGTCAGTTTTAGGCGGATAGGGATATTCGATTTCAAATTGACTGAAATTCGCCTCTCGAACATACCCGTCCATCCCAAACTCTTCCCAGTCGTCTTCTCCACCGAAGAATCCCGTCACGTAGCCAGCCTGGGATGCCAAGCGATTCAAAATGGGTTCATTCGCGACGGGCCGATCAAACCAGATCGCCTCTAAGCCTGTCATCATGCCAAACATCCCAAAGCTGGTGGAATTACCGGCGGAAAAGTGCTGACGAGCATGGATCGATTTTTCCGACATTGCGCACATAAACGGCATGATGTCAGGGTCAATCAATTCGTGACGCAAAGACTCGGCAATGATGATGACCACATCGGGACGCGGACCATCTTTGGGCGTTTTAGAGAATTGAGTCATATCGACCGACAATGCTCTTTGGCGATCGTCGAGACGATGAATCGCATCGATCCAATGGAGTCCGCGAAGCCGCGACGGTACTGCATCTTCACCCGACGGTGCTATCACGCCGGTGCCACGATAGCCCACCAACCGAACCGCGCAAAACGGATGACGCGATGAGATTCGGTGCATTTCGCTAAGCGTGCGTTTGCCGTTCCAGATGGCTGGGAGTGAAATCAATCCGCAGACAACCGACAGAACGCCCGTTGTAATCCATGCGGATACCGGGTCGCGAGAACTTTCCCATCGGCGACCAATTCGCCCCGCCGACCACCAACCAAACATCAAAAGCAGCGTTCCGACCACGATCGCCACGATCGTATCAATGACGGTTGATCGCGTGACATGAAGCGCGAGGCCGGGCAACAGCGTCGTCAAAATTCGCTGAATGGTGTGAGAAAGAAAACGTTCGCCAATCCACGTGAAGGTAAGCACATCTAAAATCACAATTAACGAAAAAACAATGATGACAATAGCGCCAAGGGAATGACCGAGGCGGGGCAGCCATCGACCGAGTGCTAACCCGACGACCAGTCCGGGCAATGTCAACATGAATGATTGACTGGCAATCATCGCGTAGGCCGCACCGAAGGAAAGTTCCGTCGACTCATCAGCGGATGCCCCGGACGGGTACAATACAGCGATGCTGAAAATGACGGCGGCAGCCATCAACGCGAATACAACGAGTCGATATGCCCTCGCATTGGCTCGGTCATTTGTGTTCGGTTGCGAGTTTCTATCGGTGATCGAATTCATGCAAAACCGCTTCGACGAATGCGATTGAGATGACGACCCAATCGATACCAGGACAGTCTGGGAAGTGTTCCCAGATCGGCAACCTTTCCAGGGCGAAAACGGGGTGTCCGATTTCCCAAGAACACGATTGTATCAAGGCACGATACCATGAGCGCCGCCCATAGAACCATGGAAGCGGGGTGACGCCGTAACGCTTCGAGCGACATTCCGAATGACGACCGCGGATTTCCGGATCGTAGCGCAATGTTGATCCAATAAACGCGACGGTTCCAGTCATCTTTCTTCGGTTCGGCGATCTGCTCCGTCGGTTGCGTCTTCTCGCTGAAACCACGGCGAATGCGGGCTTCATTCATGATCGCGTGACCCTGTAGACGCTGTTCCACATTGAGGGTCCAGTTCGCCGACGATCCGTGGACACGATAGTAAAGATGCGTAGCACTGAGATTGCAAAGTTCACCTTGTTCAGCCAGTCGCAACCACAAACTGAAGTCCTCCGCCGCCGGATAACGTTCGTCGTATGCTCCCGCCTTCAACACCGCCGAACGCCGAACGCTCACACAAGATTGAAAGAAAGCATTCGCTTTGCCCGATACATGCAGGTCATCAATTTGACCACTTTCCAACGGATGGATCATCGGCCCGATGGGGTCACCGGAAGCCGTCATTGCATATCCTTGCCCGCCGACAGCCACGCACGATTCGTTGCCGATCAAGTGACTCACTTGGTCGCGAATCCAGGTGGGCGACGCCATGTCATCCGCGTCGATCCAGCAAACCATTTCGGTTGTGGCAAGTTCGAGTAATCGGTTTCGTGTCTTGGCACGGCCTTGATTGGATTGCGTCGTTACCTCGATCCGCGTGTCGCGATCCGCCAGTTTGCGAGCCAGCGAAAGAGTCCCATCGTTTGATCCGTCGTCCAAAATGATGATGCGAATCGCGCCCGCATAGTCTTGCCGTTGGACGCTCAAAACCGCGTCGGTCAAATGCCGTTGCAAATTGTACGCAGGGATGGCGACGGTAACGGTTTCGAGCAATGGATCCGATGACATCTCAATCAAACATCACGATCGGATCGTGCCCGAGGATTGACGCAACGCGAACCACCGCCGTGTCATCCGATTTGTGAACCCAAAGTATCGGCATTGTTGTTTTTTGGTTTGTCAACAGTATGGCTCGGTAGTCACAACGGCGGAGAATTTCGGCACATCCCATTGCTTCGTAGATGCCGTGAACCTCGATCAACATTCGTGGCCGCGTTTGCCCAATCATTTGCAGCGCCGATTTCAAGATTTCGACTTCGGCGCCTTCTGCGTCGATTTTGATGAACTGCGGTCGTAAGCCTTCGCCGAGAAGCGAATCGAGCGTAACCGTCTGTACGCTGGTACGTGAAAAGCGGGAATAATGTTCTTTGGCTGCCGGAGTTTCAACGCCTCCGTAGGTTTCCAAATATGCCATCGAATCATCCCCTAAGTCGCCGACGCTGTGGCTCAACACCATTTGCCCGACTTCACCGGCTACAGCAACTTGATGGACTACGACGTGTTCGAGCCCGGAACGGATTGCTGCTTCTTTGATTCGATCGGCGTGTTGGGGAACCGGCTCGAACGTGTGGACCTGCCCTCGCCGCGCCAGTTTCGCCAACGATAGCGTGAAGTACCCGTAGTGTCCGCCGACATCGAAGCAAACGTCATGCTCCGCAACCAATTCGCAAACAACTTCCAACGTAATTCGTTCATAGGTTCCGGCTGTCAACGCATTGGTGATGGCCGCGCCCGATGGCAGAATCACTTGGCAACCGGCGGCAGGTCCCGCTTCGATCATGTGCCATTTGAATTCTGTCGGTTTAGCAGCCGTCGTCAGCAACCGTCGCCCCATTCTTGCAATCGGGCTAAGCGACGACCTGGCTAGTGATTGAAGTCGCTCGCGCAAGTCACTCATCGGGCCTCGCTCATGTTGAACCTTGTTCAGGATCCAGCCGCAATACTCGCCCAAATGGTCCGTCGTCTCCGGGAATGACGAAAAATAGTTGCCGACGGATTGCGTCGCAAGTCGGCCTCGTGAGAACGAGCCAGTCTAAGACAAGCATAACGAACGAATCGACTTGCGAGCCGATCGGCATGTGACCGAGAACCGCGCGGAAAAAAGCCGTAATCAGAACTACGCTTCGCGGGCGTAGATCGGATTCCAGCGGATTCGCCAACCCGCTTCACTCGCATCGGTTCCCGATGACGATGTTTCCGGTTCGTTCAGGACTGGCGGCAGGAGTTCTTCGATGTCCGCCGGATCATGGCCGTCGCTGTTGTCATCGGTTTCCATTTCGCTGGCGTCCGATCCTTCGCTCGGTCCGATCTCCACCTTCCGTAGTTGGGACTGCGGTTGGTCGCTGTAAGACTTTGGTGACTCCAAGATCGATTCACCCGTCGACTCGATCGGTTGGCCGACAACGGGACTGGAAATGATCGGGCTGCTCACAATGGGGGCCGAAAACGATGAGTAGCCGCTCACGATCGCTGGGCTGAATGGGTCGTAGTACGAAATTGCCGTTTTCTGCACGACTTGGCGTGGCACCATGATCGTTTCAGTGTACGGCACATAAATTTGCCGCTGAACCGGTTTGCGAACCGTCTGCACTACCGCTTCTTGTTCGTAGTACTGGACTTGTACCGGTTTTTTGCGAGTCTCGTAGACGACATGGGTTGATTGGACGGGGACCTTACGAACTTGTTCTTCGGCGACCCAGTCTTGCTCCTGCACGGGAACCTTGCGCGTCATCGTTTCCGTTACCGGTCGTTGGACCACATAGGGAACCTTGCGGACCTCCGTGGTCGCGACCATCCGAGTCGTTTGAACGGGCACATTTTGTGTCACCATCTCGGTCTGCATCCGCGTGCTTTGAACCGGCACTCGCTGACTCACCACTTCCTGCTGCATGCGTTGAACTTGAACCGGGACTTGGACCGATTGAGTCTCCGGCACATACGAAGTCTGCGCGATCTGTTGCGTGATGTAGTTAGGTCGATAAGCAAGCTGGGTCTGCACGGTCGGCGCCGTCACCTGAGGCACCACTGCGTACGCGCCATGAACGCGAGCGAAGATACCGAACGGACCGGGCGTCGCATAAGCATTGGGAACGTACGCGACTCCGTTCTGAACGGTTCCCGGCGTAACCACTTGTTGGGCGACGTATCCGCCGGCGTCATAGGTCTGGTTCTGCATTGTGGTAACCGGTCGCATCGACGTGTATTGCTGAGTCTGCAACTGAGTCTCCACGACAGGCCGCTGCACCGTGTACTGCTGGTCATAGTAAGACGTTTCGGTCACCGGACGTTGGACCGCGTACTGTTGCTGGTAGTACTGAGTTTCAACGACCGGCCGATAGGTCGTGTACTGTTCTTGTCGTTCGGCCGTCTCGTTGACGTACCGCGTTTGCTGAACCGTTTCTTCGCGGTAGGAAGTCTTCACGACCGGCTTCCAAACGGTGAACCTTTCTTCGCGAAAACTCGTTTCCACGACCGGCTTGGCTACCCTGTACTCGCGTTCTTCCGTTCGCGTCTTCAACACCGGACGGTAGCTTGTCACTTGTTCGTCGACGTACTGCGTTTCGTACGACAATCGAAACTTCTGGACCGTCTGAGGTTCCATCGCTGTTTCGCATTGCAGACGATATCGGGGCTCGAAACAGCATGCGTCCTGCGCTTCCGCAAACGACCCCGAAATCAGCAATGCGGGCGACGAGGTCAAAAGTGCGGTGAGAACCGAGCGGTCGAATTTAGGTCGACTAGTCATAATTGGCTTGTACGAGAGTAGCTTTGCTTACCACAGGTAAGGTTACGCAAGGCTTGAGAAAAAAGTAGCCAAAACAACCGAAAAACGTCGTTTTTAGTGCGCAGGTAGCCCTCAAAACTAGCCAAATCCCCGAGACTGTTCATTTGACGCTACGAGCGTTGCATTTTCACAACACTGGACAGTTTGGCTGACCGTCACAGTCGACAAAGCACGCTTTTTTGCCAAATCATCTGACCGGGAGCGGGTCGAGGTGCGGGTCGAGCGTGAGACCGCCAAGCACTCCATGCAGAGTGCCTTCGTCCACCGCTAGTCGAGCCCGCTCGGCTTGTTGGGCACAACACACATGTCGCTGGGCACGAGCAACGGTAGCCCGAATCGTTTGTTGCCAAAGCCAACTGTCTTTGTTGGCTCGCATGGCGCGCTGGCTGATTTGTGCCGCACGAGTTGCACCGAATGCGAGTCGAAAGATATCGTCGTCGGCACTCGCGTAAATCCTTGCCGAACCCGGATCACCGCCACGGGCGCCGCGTCCGATCAATTGGCGATCGATTCGCGCCGAAGCATGCGGTTCGCTGACAATGACATGCAAGCCGCCGGCACGGGCAACTTCGTCATCCAAACGAATGTCCGTCCCCCTCCCAGCCAAATTTGTCGCGATCGTGACGCGACCGGGTGTCCCGGCTTTGGCGACAATTCCCGCTTCGGCTTCCAGGTTGAGTGCGGTCAATAACTCGTGTTGAATGCCTCGCTTTCGAAACACTTCACTCAACAAACTTGAGTGATAGATCGTTCTCGCCCCGATTAGAACCGATCTGCCTTGCTGGACGATGGATGCAGTTTCATCAGCAATGCAATGGTGCTTTTCCGATGCGCTCGCAAAGTATCGCTGTTCCAAAAGTTCACGACGGGAATGACGCTCCGGTGCAACAACTTGCACTCGCAATCCGTAAGCCGACTCCAGCTCGTGACGATCTTCCCAAGCCGTCGCGGTCAATCCGCAAACGTGGGCAAACTTCGCAACGAATGCTGCCGTCGTGATCCTTGCGACGGGCTGGCTGATTGGGGTCAACGCGAGGCCCTCGCGAGCTTCAATCGCTTGGTGCAATCCGCTGGCGAGCGTTCGATTTTGCGACCTACGACCGGTGTATTCATCGATCAATGCGATTCGATCGTTGTCGACGATGTATTGAACATCACGCCGGAAAGTTAAATTCGCAGCAATGGCCCGCTCGACCGCGTGCAGGATCTCGGTGGTCGAGAGCGAACGCATCGCCGGCGCCATCGGACGTCGAAGTATCCATTGGCGGCCTTTTTGGGTCAGCGCGATCTCGCCGGAGTCGGGAAATGTGACATAGTCGACATCGACTGAGGCCGCGCTAGCGATTTCAGCAGCCCATCGAAAAGAAGCTTCGATCGAACCGTCGATCGCGCCAACTGGCATCGAGATCACCATTGGCGTTCGTGCTTCATCAATCAGCGAACTATCCGCCTCGTCGATGATCAATACGTCGCCGTCGAATTGAATGGAAGCGCCGTGCCGACCAGCGGCGCGACTCGCCATCGCCGCTCGCAAATGATCGAACGCGAATTCCCGCATCGTGCCATAGACAATGTTGGATTGGTACGCTTTCGCTCGATCTTCATTTGGTGTGGCAGACGTGATTGACGTAACTTCGATGCCGGCGGCTTGATAGATAGGGTTCATCCACTTCGCATCTCTTGAAGCCAGATAATCATTGGCCGTCGCAATCCACACACGTCTTCCTTGCCTCGCAAATTGTGTGGCAGGTAGCACTGTGGCAAGCGTTTTGCCTTCGCCGGTCGGCAACTCCACAATCGTCCGCCCGAGCAAGTTCTCGCCGGCATTGATTTGTGATTGACGAAGCCGGATACCGAGAAATGAGTCCGCCCAGCGATCAATCTCGGTGATCAACGTAGACGGCAATTGCGGTCGACTCTTCGTTCGCCAACTCAACTGATTACAACAACAGGAATGAGAAACCCGCAACCGCTGCCATCTCGATCAGGAGTCCGTGGGAATCCAGCGGCAGCGGATTCAAATCGATCGGATAGGACTGGCAGGTTTTGCAATCGCTTCCACACTCCGACGGGCAATCGGGACGTTTCTGCCCCATGTGATAGGGAAGCATCATTGTATTTCCCAAAAACTGGAACCCGGAAACCGCATTCTGAAAATAGCCAAAACTTTGTCCGCATCGCTCGAGATTGCGCTGCTCGTAATACAGCGGGCGATAGTTGAAGTTGATGCTGTAGCGGTCGGGCCCAATGACAGGTGTCCCGGAAGCGGTCACCAAAATCGCTTCTTGATCTGACTCGCCCACTTCCGACGCGAGATTCTCGGGCGTTCGGCCGCTACCAGCCGCATTGGTAAGTCGGATCTCGCTGAGCGGTTTGCGTAGTTGGTGATATCGATCGGACGACCGCTTCAGCGTAGCGCCTGACTTGTCGGAATCGTATCCATTCGTCGTTTCCTTGTCTTTTTCGTTTTCGTCTTCTTCATCTTCGCCGCGGTTCGCGTCGTCCTCCGCGTCCGAATCATCGAGCAACGATTTCGTGGATTGAGGTTCTCCTGCATCGTCCTCGTTAAGACCTTCGTCCTTCGGCGATAGTTCGGCTCGGATCATTTCGCCGAGTGTCGGTGCCGTTTGACCGCACGCCGACTGAGTCGACGCGAGCAGAAAAAGTAACAAGCACCCAAAAAAGACGTGCTGAATCGACCGTGAAAAGTGCATCTGGGCGCCAGGAACGTAAACTGAGGAGGAGACAGGGAACGACGAAGTTATCTGTATTTTTCGGAACGTCAGCGTCATCTTGCTCATCAGAACCCTCATTCTCGGAACGACCCGCGCAATCGTCACAAATTGCGCCGTCGTCCTGATCGCAATCGACAGGCGCTCGACAGAGAAGGCCTTTTCCGGTCGTTAAGCCCGCCCCGAAAATCGATGTCGTGATTAGGATGAAGGGTTGTGCGACAGATTTGGTCTCCTCCACTCGGCCACCCTTCAAAACTCTCGAAAATGCCGCTTCCCGCGCCACCCACGTCGTTTTACTCGCGTCTGGGTAGGCGACTTCGCCATTCTCGCTTTGGACTTCACGGATCGCGGCGATCGGAGATGTCCATTCGTCAGATTCGGATGGCCCGGCCGAAAGTGCGAGTGCTTGAGCCGCGATGGGTTCTCAACGCGACCGCCGAGCTGACTGCGATGGGCGAACTCTTGGTAACGGGCAGCGACGCAGCCGACACCGTTGAGTTGTCCGTCGAGGCCGACGGTGGGATTCAACTGCGCGACGGCGATGGCGCGACAATCGCAATCACAAATCATCCCGGCGACCCGAACACCAGCCTCAATTCAAACGCCGTTACGTCAGGCCAGATTAGGTTCGACTTGGGCGGAGGTGACGACCGCTTGCGTTTGGATATTCCTAGTCGACTGAGCATCACTGTCCTTGATTCGGATGGTGATGACAGCACCGAAATTTCGAGAGCCCTTGCATCGTCGGGTGATGATCGACAGCTCCACATTCGATCGGAATCGATTGCCTTCAACCCATCAAACCGCTCTACCGACCTTAGAAATGTCGATGTCAGTCTGAACGGAATCGTTTCGTTCGGACAAAGCGGTCAAGAAACTCTGATTGACTTGGGATCAGGAAGTTTGATCATCGACGGTCGTTTGAATCTGATCGGTGACGTTGCGATTCAAACTTCCGCATCGATCGACTTAACAAACGCCACACTCTCAGCCGTCAATGCAAACGCTGATCTGCGAATCACTAGCGAGAATGCTGCGGTGTCGTTCGGTTCAGCCGATAGTTTCGCGGGTTTGCTTGCAGCAAACGTCTCCGTCGCATCGGCGTCGAGCGTTAACATCGGTTCCGGCTTGTCGTCGGAGAGTTTTGTGATCGGCGGCGACTTGGACGTTCGCGACATCAGCGGTGATGTAAATATTGATGCACCGCTTTCTGCGGACTCTGTACACTTCGAGGCCGATCAGGACATTCGCGTCGATGCGACGATCACGACGTTGGGCGGTGACCTGAACTTGTTCGCCGGTGGCGAAATCATGATCGACGCGGATCTTTCGACCGCATCAGCCGATCGATTTGGGATGATCAATCTCGCGGCAACATCCATCACGCTATCGGATGCTCAGCTCGAGACATCAGGCGGAAGTGTGGCCTTGTCTGGCCTAGTCGCGATCGACGGGATCGTCGTGATTGACTCGGGCGATCAACAAACGTCCGATCTGGGCGGTCGGATTGAATTTCTTGACACGATTGAAGGATTGGACGGCGTCGGCGATAGCCTCATTCTCGATTCACGAGGTCAGCGGGTCGATGGTGCCGTTCGACTGCAAGGAGCCGTCGGCCGTACCGATCAGACGCCTTCAAACATCGATCTGAATTCACTTGTCGTTACCGCTGGTCAAATCGAAACGCAATCGATCGGAATCAGCGGCGGCAACCTCTCGTTCAGTGCCAATTCGATTCGCATGTTTGGGGATCGTTACGAGACTCGCGGCGTCGGCGATATTTTGCTCGACGCACGTTTGCGACTGCCGGTCGGTAACACGACCATCGTGTCCGCCGGCAGCACGCGGTTCATTGGCGATGTCCAAGGCCAAGATGGGACAAACCGATTGCAAATCGATGCCTCCGCGGATGTTGTGTTCAGTTCAGCGATCGATGACGTCGGCGAAGTTGCGGTGCGAGCCAGCGGCCTGATTCAGTTCGACGGTCCAACCTCGATTCGAGGCAACTTAACAGCGATCGGCGACACGGTTCGCGTGCGAGAAAGCGTCGACACCGGCGGAGGAAGCGTTCGCATTGATTCGGCATCATTATTGTCAATCGAAAATCAAGCGGTTGTATCGGTCGCCGGCGGAACAATTGCGGGCGACGGTGGCGGTGGAGTGATCGATGTCGGCGGCGGCACGCTGCAGAGCACATCAACCGGTGACGCGATCACGCTGCGAAACGCGAGCCGTGTGATTCTCGGCCAAATTACGGCTGATAGCGGGCGTCTAACTCTGGGTATCGCACGCGACATCACGGGGCTGATCGATCAAGCCCCTTCGACATCCGTCGTCGTTGATCGACTCGTCACCAGCAACACGGTGGAGCTCCGATTGACCAACGCGGCAAACGACTTTGTCAGCATTGAACAAGTCCGCTCCGGTGGCCCCGTTCGACTCGTTGACTCGATCGAAGGCGTTTTAGTGTTTGACTTGGAATCCACGGATCGACTCGTTGATATCACTGCGACCGGTGACATCGTCGTTCGCCGGATCGACGCGGGCGCCGTCGGCGATATTGAACTGAAGTCCGACGATGACATTCTGGACTCGAATGCCGACGACGAGAACCGAATCGTCGGCGACGCATTGTCGCTGGTCGCGAAGAACTTGATTGCGGATGGTGCTTTTGCCATTCGTCTTTCCACGAATATCAATCAACTTCAAGCAACAGTGATGGGACCGAATCGGGGTGACCTGTTGATCGACGAGCTTGATTCGATCGAATTGGCCGCGTCAAATCGAATGGCTGACGAGATCATTCAAACCAAGAATGGTCAGGTCACAGTTCACGCAGGCGTTGCGATCAAGGTCATCGATAACAGCGTTGGAGATGACAATGAATCTCGAACGGCAGATCCTGAAATCGTCGCCGCCGGCGATCACGGTCGAATCGAATTGGTCGCCGGAACCTCGATCGAATTGTCGGATGATGTTCAGTTGAGTGCGTCGCAGATCACAAAAACCTTTCCCGACCCCAGGACTGTATCGGACGACGAGCGGCCCGTGCCATCCACCGATATGGACGCGGCGCGAGCCGTGCTGATCGATGCACCGACGGTCATGCTAGGCGAGCGAATCCAGATTGATACCGGTGACGACCAGGGAAGAGCCAGAGTGTTGGGTCCGCGCCCGGTCGAGTCGGGCAATCCGCTCGCGCAAGGTGATCCGACACTTCAAAAGCCGGACAATGCCTTCGCGTTTTTTGATCCGGATCCCGACGAAATCGTTGTAAACATTTTGGAGCAGGCGCTCGTCAATGATGCCACGGGCATTCTGATGTTCAACATCGGCCAAGCCGGCGAACGAGGACTCACGGTGGACATCGATTGGGGAGCTGCAACGCGACGTTTCCAACAGATCAATGGTTTGTCGGCTGACCAAGACGCGAACGTCGGTGTTACTTCCGACGGCACGCTCATTCAGCCGACAACCACTGCGATGGGAAGCGGACGCATCACTGTTTCGCACTTCTATAGCCAGGCAGATATCGTCTTCAGCACATTGAATGGGCGAACAGCCGCGACGGAGCCGCTGAATGTTCGCTTCGCGGTGCGCCAGCACGAATCGATCTTGGTACGCGCCGACACCATCGTTCAGAGCAACACAACGGGTACAGTAGCCAATCGAATTGCTTCGTCGAGCGACAGCATCGAGTCGGAATTGATCGGCTCGCAAGATGGTCGGGCTTCGTTCATCATCCCGAGTCTCTCCATTCCCGTCGCGTTCTTTCCAGTCCGTGATGTGATTCCCGAAATTGAAACTCCGACATTTGTCGTGCGAACCGAAACGTCGATTCCCTTGGTCACAAGTACCGTCGAGACAGTTGAGTCAACGACCGTTTCAATCGTCAGCCGCGATGAATACTTCCAATTGCGAGTGCTATCGCCCGACCCCGACGGCAAGGATTTGGCCGATCCGAAACGGCTACCCGACGACATTCTCAACGGTGACCAGATTAAAAAATTGTTCGCCGAGTTACCTGACGGTGCCTACGAGATCGAGTACGTGTTGGGCGATGGGAATCAGCGTTCCATTTTGAAAGTCGACGTGCGCAACGGCGAGGCGGCCATCCCGGATGGAGACCTTGACGAAGGCAAGCTCAAGCTGACGCCGGTGCATGAAGAACAATCGGATGATCGCCAAGATTCAGTGAAGTCGGATCAAGATGCGGATGCCAATCGACTGACACGAGCGAGTCGTTTTCGCACTCGAAGGAGTGAATTCTAATGGCAAAGAAGAAGAAAAATCAGTCGGATTCGGTTTCACCCAGCGACGAAACTGTCCGAATGGACGCGAACGAACGAGGCCGCCGCGAAGCCGAATCGCAGCTTGAGTCCAGCCAATCTAGCAGTGACTCGACGATCATTCCTGAACCGCCGTCGCCGATCCAAGATTCGGATATCGACGCGATGATTGCACTTGAGACCACTACCAATCTAGGCGCCAAAAGAGACGAATTGTCGCGCGATGATGAGATCGACAAAACGGTCGACGCGATCGGTGGTGACGCTACCGTCGTGATCGAGCCCAATGATCCGCAACCGAGCGAAACGCCGACGGTGCGGGCTTCGAAGACCGTCGTCTATCAAGGAGATAAGGATCAATCGAATGCACCGGAGAAACCGATCGAGGAAACGACAGTCGGCGACCTCGGTACCGCCAACGATGCCACGATTGCGATGGGGGTGTCGGCGCTGGCGAGCGAGGCGATTGCCGCGACGGTCAATCCGCGAGAGCTTTCAGCCGCCGATGCGAAGTTGTGGAACGCGGCGGTGGGTAATGCCGCCAGCGCCGAGCGCAGCGTTGACCAACCCGCGATCAATCGAACATTCTCGGATCGACACTTCGATCGACTGCGTCGCAGCGAGATTGCCGAACCGCACAGCGACCCGAATCTTCCGTCGGACTATCGTCTCAATCGCAAGCTCGGCCAAGGCGGTATGGGCGATGTCTACTTGGCAAGGCAGCGATCACTCGACCGGCTCCTGGCACTGAAGGTAATCAAGCCGCTTGACGAAAAACGGCGACAACAACTTTCGCAGACTGGCCGACTCGAGAAAGTCGAGGAAGAGCGACGGCTTCAATTTCTGGCCGAGGCAATCATCACCGGCGACCTCGATCACCCTAACATCGTACCCATTCACGATGTCGCGGTAACGACCGACGGAGACCTGTTCTACTCGATGAAGCGAGTCGACGGCACACCGTGGTCAGCGATGCTCAGGCAGAATTCGCTCCACGAGAATCTCGAAATTTTGCTGCGTGTTTGTGACGCGGTCGGATTTGCGCACACGCGAAATGTGGTTCACCGAGACATCAAACCCGAAAACATCATGCTCGGTGATTTCGGTGTTGTGATGGTGATGGATTGGGGCTTGGCCCTGCCGACGCGAGACTACGACAAAGATAAGCAAGCGTCGATTTTGGTGACCTCGGGATTGGGCGGAACGCCGGCGTTCATGGCGCCCGAAATGGCAACGGGGCCGCTCGAAAAGATCGGCACGACCGCTGATATCTATCTGCTCGGCGCAACGCTGTTCATGATCATCACCGGGCAGGCACCGCACCAAGCTCGCAATGTTTCGGAATGCTTGAAGGTCGTTCGAGACAATAAGATTCGCGAGGTCGACGAGAAACACCACGGCGAGTTGCTCGACATCGCGATGAAGACAATGTCCACGCTTCCGGAAGATCGCTTTCAAACAGTCGCCGCTTTTCAGAATGCGATTCGCGAGTTCATCTCGCACGACCAGAGTATCGGCCAGACCGAGCGAGCATTCGCTTTATTGGAGCGCGGTCGATCGTCCAACTCGCTAGCCGAGTTTCACCGTGCGAGCCAGGGATTCGAGGAAGCGTTGAAGTCATGGACTGGTAACGAGCGTGCGAAGGTCGGATTGAGCGAGACGATCCTCGCCCATGCGGAAAAGGCATACGAGATTGGCGAGTTTGAAGCCGGAATTTCCGTGCTTGACGAGCATGAGCCGACCCATTCCGCGTTGCTGGGAAAACTTGTGAACGCGCGCGACGAGCGTGAGTCACGTGTAGGGCGTTTACGCTTGCTACGGCGGCTGACTGCGGCGCTATTGCTGTTCATCTTGGTCGGTGGCGGCATCTCACTGTTGCTGATTAAAAATCAAAGCGACAAAGCGCGGTCGTCGGCAAAGCTGGCGATTGAACAGCGGGGAATCGCTGAAATCAAAACAACGGAGGCGCTTGCCAAAACAATCGAGGCCGAACGGCAGCGGCAAATTGCCGAGATCGAACGTGAGAACGCGAAACTCGCCGAACAACAAGAACGCGTCGCGAAAGTGCAGGCCGTCAAAGCGCAGGAGCAGGAATCCGCCGCAAAGGAGAAGGCAATCGAAGCGGAAAAGGAGGCCAAACGCAACGAAAAATTGGCGATGGCCGCGAGAAAGATCGCGGAAGATGCAAAGAAAGAAGAAGCGATCGCCCGCGCGGCCGCCGAACGCGATCGAGGTCGGGCGCGCTACGAAGAATACGTGTCGAAAATCGGGTTGGCAAAGGTCAGTTTGGAAACGAACGATGCCAAGGGCGCTCGAGTGATTCTCGAGCAACTCAAAGACTCGCCACGATCCAATGGTTGGGAATGGCGATGGCTTTGGCAGCAAGCCAACCAATCGCGTTCGGAGGCACAACTGACCTCGCCTGTGATTGACATGTCGATGTCGGCTGATGGTCGCAGCGGTGCGATCGTCACAGATGACGGCGACATCAGATCACTGGACTTTGACGACGACGGCATGATCACCGGCAGAGAAGCAATCGACATTTCGCGACTTGGTTCGCGTAAAGCGACATCGATCGAGGTCTTCGGCGACGGAAAGGCGATGGCTGTGGGAACACAATCAGGCGACATCGTGATCCTTGGCGATGACAAAGATCAAGTCTTCACAGGTCACGATCAACAAGTTACCGATCTGCGAGTTACATCTCGCGGATGGCTTGTTTCAGGATCAAGCGATCGCACCGTTCGTGTTTGGGATCTGGCGGGTGGGAAGCAACTTACCGAAGGCAAAGCGTGCTGGCACCTTTCGCCCGTGCAGCAAATTGCCATTTCGGGAAGTGACGAATCCGTCGTCATCGCGGTTGCGAATTCGGATGAATCGGGTGGGCGAGTTTCAATCTGGAAGCTCAGCGATGGCAAGACATTCGATGCCAAACCCCGTGGAGCATTCAATCAACATCAAGTTCCCGTGACCGCAATCGCCTTGTCCGCGGACGCCCAATATGCGGCGTCCGGCGACACCGACGGCAATGTTTGGATTTGGAAGCCCGGTTCGCTCGATCATGTCGACTATGCGAGCGCCGTCGACGAAGCTCTGAGCAAGATACAGGAATCATCGGACGAGGTAGTTGATCAGCATAATTTGCGATCAACAATCCGCTACGTTCCCCTGGTCGACCCTTCATTGGGCAGTGAATCGTTGGACGTATCCAAGCTCGTTTCAAAGGTCGCAGCAACAGAGTCATCGACAAAGGGTCAGACGAGTTCCCGCGCTCATGGTGACGTAGTTCGGTCGATACACTTCAATGAAAATGGACGCGAATTGGTTACCGGTTCAGACGATTATTTGATAAAGCATTGGAGAGTTGATCGCCGCGAGTTGCTCGCTGCGATGCGTGGTCACGGCGGTTGGGTCGTCGCGGCAGATTTCCTTGCCGGTAAAGCTGGTTCGATCGTGTCAGGGTCCAACGACGGATCTGTACGAACTTGGAATCCGGCTAGTTATCGCGGGTCCTCGGTCAGCGAGTTCGCTACCGATGCTCATTATAAGGAAATCACGTCTGCGAGCTTTTCACCGGACGGTAGGCACATCGTCACCGCGAGCCGCGACCACACGGCGCGGATCTTATCGATTGATCCGATGACCTTGGCATTTGCAACGGTTTCACAATTGGATGATCCTGCCGCGAAACTAGACGAGGGAAGTGCTTACTCGGCGATGTCCTTGGTCGTCGATTCGTCAGGGAAGTCTCTTTACATCGGCAGCGCCGACGCAACGATTGGTATTTGGAATACGCGACTCGGTGTTGAAGTCGGCCGCTTGCATGGAACGGGTTTGAACCAAACATTTGCCATATCCGGTGATGGCACGCTGGTGTTGTCTGGATCGAGTTCGCCGGAAGTGAAGGCGATACTGTGGCGAGTCGATCCGAGCGGAGTGACTTCGCCGCGCGTGCTACATCGATTGACCGGGCACGATCAAACCGTCACGGCGCTCGCCGTCTCGCCTGACGGACGCCAGTTATTCACCGGCGATCGCAACGGTTTCGGGATCTTGTGGGACGCGAAGACTGGAAAACGTATCGGCGATCCGCTCGAAGACTCACGCGGATTCCGCATCAACGAGGCAAAATTTTCGAGCGACGGTTCACACCTCTTTATCAGCGCCGACGATGACCAATTGACCCAGTTGGAACTTGCCAGCCGAAGACGAATCAATCGTTTTGACCACGATGGCTTCGTCACCGACTTCGCGATTTCCAGCGACGAACGATACGCCGTCGGGCTGAGCGAGAGATCAACGGAAACACGTTTCACGACATCGGCAGTTTTTTGGGACCTGAACAGTGGCAATCGCATCTTGCTCGATGAGGTTTCGGAGTCGATCGATCCTGATGCGATAGAAGGAAGTCGAACGCGGCGACGAATCACGTCCGTCAATATCGACCCCAAGTCGACGGTCATCGTTGTTGGGCAGAGCTCGGGTATCGGTCGGCGCTCGACCATGAAGGTAATCGCATTCGACGATGCGATTGGAAAACTGAAAATAGCATCTGCGGCCAAGTCGTCCGCTCAACAAACCGATCGCGTCAGAAGTCGAAGTCTTGAAGTTCCGGAGCGATTGGGCGGATCGGAAGCCTTGTTGTTGGTCAGTGGTCAAGAGTTGGTGACGATGAACCAGAATGCGGCGTTCCGGTGGAACTTGACGACGGGCGATTTGATCAAGAGCTATCGGTCGCATGTCGAGCTGACCGAAGCAAGCTTTTCGGCGGACGGGCGATTGATTGCGACGGCAAGTCGATCGGTGAAGATCTGGGATGCGGCGAGCGGCAAGGCGATCGGAAAATTGGAAGCACCGCACATCGGGCCTGTCCGCACTGTGGCGTTCGCACCAGTGCCAGTGAACGGCAACGACTACGTGTTTGCGACTGGCGGCGATGACGGTGTTGCTCGGCTTTGGCAATGGAAACCGGCCACTCAAGAAGTGACATCGCTGAAAATATTCAAGCCTGATGTTGGCCGCGAGATTCGGCGCCTGCGATTTTCAATGGACGCGAAAAACTTGTTGATCGTCGGCCAGGGTGGCAGCGTCGATGTTTGGCCGATCGCACAGGATGAACCTCAATGGACTTATCGTTCGGAAACCGTTGGCGATTTTGTGTGCGCCAGTTTCTCAAGCGACGGCCGCTTCATCGCGGTCGGAAGTACCGATCACCGAATTCGCGTCTGGCAGCTCGATCAAGGTCGCAGAGTTCTCGGTGAGCCGGTCGTGATGGAAGGGCACGCCGATACGGTTCGTGATGTGGTATTGATGGGATCGGGCGAAGACTTGCGAGTGTTTTCAGCTTCCGCGGATGATTCGGCGCGAGTTTGGGATCCTCGTTTCGGCATGATGAAAAAAGACGGTCAACAGGAGTCCGGTCGCGAGATCGTTTCGCTTCGTCGCCACTCAGGCGATGTCACGGCGGTCGACATCGCGGACGATGGGCGACTGCTGATGAGCGCGGGTAACGACGGTCAGGTCATTTTGTGGCCGGCAGCGCCGTCCCATGACACCGATCCGCCGGTGCAGGATGACGGTAACAATTTGTTCGACGCATTGGATCAGCCTTGATCAAGAGTCAAGTCGATCGACTCGTATCGGCTTTGTCGTGAATCTCGTGAGAGCTTTAGGTCGGACTTGATGGGTTGTTCGGCGTCCGCGTGTCGGTGCCGGGCCGGATCGGAGTCGAACAGCGGGCTTTGTTTTGGCCTTGTGAATTTGGTCGTCGAAAATTTCCGGCTCGGAACGCATCGCTGAGTGCGGCTGGAATTTCGGCTTCTGCCAAAACAAACTCCGATCGTTTGAGCGTCACGTTTGCCTTCATTTGCTGTTCCAAGGCGACCGCTTCCGCGCGCCGCCCTTCAGCTTCGGCACGAGCGATTCGCATGTCGGCGGCCGCTTGGTCGCTCTGCAATCTCGCGCCAATGTTCTCGCCGACATCGATGTCGTAGATATCGATCGACACGATCTCGAAAGCCGTGTTGGTATCCAATCCGTTGGTTAGGGCGCCTTTCGATATCCGTGACGGCATCGCAAGCACGTCGGTATGTGACTCCGCAGAACCGATTGCCGTGATGATGCCTTGGCCGACGCGAGCGATGATCGTTTCTTCGGTCGCGCCACCGATCAATTGATCCAAATTCGTTCGAACGGTCACACGAGCCCCGACGCGAAGTTCGACGCCGTTCTTCGCAACCGCGCTGAGCGTATCGTTACCGTTCTTGCCGCTGGGACAGTGAATGACTTTTGGTGAGACGCTCGTTTGGACAGCTTGCAAGACATCTCGCCCAGCCAAATCGATTGCGGCGGCCCGGTCGAAATCCAAATCAATGCCCGCGCGATGCGCGGCGATCTGGGCCTGCACCACATTCATGACATCGCCGCCCGCCAAATGATGCGCTTGAAGGCGTTCGGTACTCATACCGGTCCGACGGTCGATCGATAAACCGGCCTGTCGGGCCATCACCTTGGCGGTCACGATCAAACGATGCTCAATTCTCAACAAGCTCATCACGATCAAGCTTTTCATGCTGACATCGGCACCGCTCATGTAAGCTTGGAGCCAATACGAGCCCCATTTCGCAAACACGGCAACGAACGCCAGAGCGATCACGATCGCAACGGCACTGAGCGCGAAGGAGAGTTGGCCAAAGGTTGGTCGCCAGATCTCAGCAAGTATTCCCATCAGGCACGACTTCCATTTTTGATAGCGAAACCGGCGATTGAAGGATCCAGCCGCCGAAATTCTGACCCAGTAGCAGACCATGTTGGCAGCGGAAACGGAAGTGAGCCGTTAAAAAAGCGATGATCTGGAAACATCGCGGCGACTCGCGCCAGCGATTAAACTTCGTTTTCACCAATTTTTCACGCCGCTCGAAAACTCAAGCATGAATTCTCAAACCTATTTCCGATGTCCACGCTATGGCCTTGTCATCGCGGCTTTTGCTGTCGGCGTGGGGTTCGAAACGACGATTTATGCTGAAAATCCAAGTGCGCACGAACATGAGAGCCAGGGTAACGGCGATCACATCGTGGGGCCGGACTACCTGATTGATCCCGATCTGCAAGATCGCGGCAATCCCAAAGGAAAGTCGTTTGAGTTCGCGATGAAGTTGGCAGATAGCAAAATATTCCAAGGACTCGATAAAACGCTTGACCCGAAGAAACCCGTTCGCAAAGAACGAAAGATCTTTGTCTACGTGCCCGCCAAATACATCGACGGTACGAAGGCACCGATTTTGGTCACGCTGGATGGCCCGAGTCGTCTGAATCTTGTCAAGAACGCGATCGACAATCTGACGATCTCGGACGATCCGAATCGATCGTTGCCGGCGTTCATCACGATCGCGGTTGAGAACGGGGGCGACGACAGCAAGGGAAGCCAGCGGGGCCTCGAATACGATACGATGTCCGACCGCTTCGCCCGGTTCATCAATGACGAAGTGTTGCCTGCGGCTTTAAGCGACAAAAAAATTCGCGAGGCGTATCCCAGTATCGCGTTCACAGACGATCCTTGGGGAAAAGCGGTAATGGGATGCAGTTCGGGCGGCGCGGCGGCATTAACCATGGGTTGGTTTCGGCCAAACTTGTTTCGTCGCCTGATCACGTACTCGGGGACCTTCGTCGATCAACAAGATGACGATGCCGCCGAAGAAGCTCAGTATCCACTTGGCGCGTGGGAGTATCACTCGGGGTTGAAGTTGATTGTCAATGCCGAGAGGAAACCGTTGCGTATATTCACTCATGTGTCGGAACACGACAACCGCGCCAACGATGCCGAGGAAACTTATCACAACTGGGTCATGGCGAACGAACGAACCGCAGAAGCGCTGAAGTCGAAGGGATACGACTATCGTTACGTTTTCAGTCGTGGGACCAATCACTGCGACCAAAAAGTATTCGAGTTGACATTGGCCGATACGCTTGTTTGGATGTGGCAAGGCTACGAAGTCGAATAGTCGCCTGCTTCGCAATGACCTGACTAAGTGTCTGAACGAATGGTCGTGCCGACGGATTTTAGGGATTCGGCGCTGGGCTGAGGACCGCAAGCGACCTGCGGTGTGAAGGTTCAATCGATGTACGCAGCATGAGTTTTACGAAAATGCTGGTGATGTTGGGGACGAACTGGCTAATGCGCGGCGCACGGGTCGTCAACAAGATATTGGTGGAACTGGGCAATCGTTACTGCAGGACACCGTGGTTGGCTATCGGAAAGGCCGTATCGAACCCTGGGCCAACAAGCGGCGACCAAAACTTCTTAAACTGCTTGCAGTACCTCGCGGCCTACCGCGTTCAATTGACAACGGCCGCATGAATCCTGAGTCTTTGATGCCAACCGGCACTGCGATTTGTTTCAGACGCTATAAGATAGTGAAAACGAGTTACCGTCCTCAGCATTTCAGGCCCAGTATTTCAGGTTTGCGTCATGGGTTTTTCTATCCAATATCGATCGACTCAGACCATGCATCCGGCGCGGGCGTTCGAGGTGAAGGACGATGCGGCCAGACTGATCACCGGATTTACTTGGCTTAGTTGCGAACCGGTAATTTTGGAACAACAAACGGACGGGTACCTATTCGGGTCGAGCAAGCCGAACTTTTTTCCCGCCGGAATCGACATCAAATCGGCCAAGTCGGAAGGGCTGCCCGATGGCACGGTGATGACGATGACAGATGTACTTTGCGAATTGTCGCGACGGCACAAGGTCGATTGGCAAGTCGGACACGACTATGAACCTGAACCGATCGGCGAGATTCGATCCGGCATCATCGATCCCGAATTGCTGGAACAGCTCGAGGCGTTCGGATCGATCGGCGAGTTGCTAGATGATCTGGTCGAAGAAGGCGACGACGCGGAGTCGTGGAGTCTGATGTCGATGGAGCCGGTCGACCACGGTGATGACGAAGGGGACGATGAAGGTCCTCGCGTGCTGAAGTTTCCAGGAAGGGATTGACCCGATTTCTAAGACCGCATCTGAATCCATGATTTCGCCCGGTGGCGATCTATCTAACGCGGCTGTCGTCGGACGGCTCCTACGTTTGGCCTGGCACTATCGTGGCTGGTGCGCGGCCATGTTGGTGCTTCAAGCGATATTGATGGCGACCGCCGTGCAACTGGTGCTGATCGGCGGACTGGCGATCGACGTCATTCGTTTCCACGCTGGCGACACTCAACTCGTGCCGCTGCTGCCGCTCGGACTTCGGTTTCCGAGCCGTTGGTCGCCGATGGATCAGGTGATCGCGTTGTCGGTTGCGATGATCGTGATCGCGGTCGCCCGAGCGGGGCTGAACTATTCGTACGCGATGGTCTCGGGAATTCTGGTACACCGCAAAATCGTCGTCGATTTGCGCGCCGAGGTCTACGAAAAATTGCAGCGATTGAGTCTGCGTTTCTACAACGATCAACCGGCGGGAACGATCATCAATCGCGTCACCGGCGATGTCCAAGCGACTCGAACGTTCATCGACGGAGTGTTGATTCAGTTGTCGATTCTGGGAATGTCGTTGATCGTCTATTTGTTTTTTATGGTTCGCATCGACGCAGGGTTGACGTTCGTTTGTTTGATCACGACACCCGTGATTTGGTGGTTAAGCATTCGTTTTTCGCGAACCGTTCGACCGATGTACGACCAAACGCGGAAACTGTTCGATTCGTTGGTCTTGCGAGTCGCCGAGTCTGTTGACGGCGTCGCCGTGATCAAATCGCTCGGGCGTCAATCCATCGAGATCGATCGGTTCAACGACGCCAACGATCAGGTCCAATCTCAGCAGCAAGCCGTGTTCGTGAAGGTCAGCCGTTTTGGACCGACGATTCAGTTTTTGACGCAAATCAATCTAGTCGTGCTGTTGATCTATGGCGGCTATCTGACGTCGATTGATCGATTGACTTTGGGCAGCGGGCTAATCGTGTTCGCGGGGCTGTTGCAACAGTTCAGCAATCAAGTCGGAAACCTTTCGGGGCTGGCGGGCACGATTCAACAATCGTTGACCGGTGCGCGGCGGGTATTCGAGGTGCTCGACGCGGCGGAAGAGGTCACGCCGCCGGTTCATCCTTGGCGTCCGGAATCAGTTCATGGCGAAATCGACTTTCGCGGTGTTTGGTTCGAGTATGTGACGGGCGTGCCGGTCTTGTCCGACATCTCGCTGCACGTTCGGGTCGGCGAGAAGGTGGCGATCATGGGCGCGGTCGGGCAAGGAAAATCCACATTGTTGAGCATGATACCGCGATTTTATGACCCACAATGCGGAGTGATCGAAGTCGATGGAATTGATGTCCGACGTTGGGATTTGCGGACGCTTCGGCGCAGCGTCGGCTTGGTGCTGCAGGAACCACTGTTGCTGTCCAACACGATCGGCGCGAACATCGCGTTCGGAATTCCCAACGCCAGCCGCGAACAGGTCCGCATGGCGGCTCGTTTGGCAGCGGCACACGACTTCATTGAAGCGTCGCCCAACGGATACGACACCATGCTGGGCGAATTCGGCATGTCACTTTCCGGCGGCCAGCGACAACGACTCGCACTCGCCAGGGCGCTGCTGACGGACCCGGCGATTCTATTGCTCGACGATCCTGTTTCAGCGATCGATCCCGAAACGGAACACGAGATCGTCAGCGCGATGAACGCCGCATCGGCCGGTCGTACGACGCTGACCGTCGCCAATCGAATCAGCACGCTTCGCGGCGCGGATCGCGTCATCGTGATCGACGAAGGAAAGATCGTGCAAGAAGGAACGCATCAAGAGCTGATGTCGATCGACGGACTGTACCGAGAAGTTGTGCAAAGCCAAGCATTTGCGGAGACAGGCCCTTGAGCACGCGAACAAGTACGAGGAACCCGAACATCGATTCGCAATCGTTTCCTACGATGGTGCGAGTCTCGCGCGATCCTGAAGCCGAAGACCGACGTCGGCCGTTGTCGCTCGCGATCGTGCGACGTTTGTGGGGATTGATGAAGCCATATTCGGCGAAGCGAAACGCGCTGATCACGTTAGTGCTGTTTCGCGCGTTTCAGCTACCCGTGCTGGCGTGGTGGATCGGTGCGGTCATTAGCGGGCCGATCACCCAGCACGCACCGATCGGCGCGATCGTGATGTCATCGATGGGCGTGTTGGCAATGGCCGCGCTGACCCAGTGGACGCTGGTGCATCGACAACGACTGGCACTCGAACTCGGCGAAGCCATCATTCATGACTTGCGCGGTCGCGTTTACGAGCATTTGCAGCGGATGCCGATGAGCTTCTACACGAAGACAAAGACGGGACGCGTGATCAGTCGCATCACGAGCGATTGCGACGCGGTTCGCACAGGTGTTCAGGACGTGTTGTTCGTCAGCATGGTTCAAGGAGGCCAGATGGTGATCGCCGCGGCAGTCATGGCGTGGTACGACTTTCCGCTGTTGATGGTCGTGTTGGCGATGAGTCCCATCGTGTGGTTGATCGGTCGCGTGATGCGAGCCCGATTGAGTGCGGCGTATCGCGACGTCCAAGAGAGTTTCAGTCGCGTGACGGCAACGATCGCGGAATCCGTTTCGGTGATTCGCGTCACTCAGGCGCTCGCACGCGAAGAAACCAATGCCGAAATGTTTCGACAGCTAACTGCTGACCACGCCGAATACAATATGAACAGCGCGAGAGAGAGTGGCCGCCTGATGCCGCTGCTTGAATTGACCGGGCAGGTGTCGTTGAGTTTGGTATTGATCGTCGGCGGTTACCGCGCGATTGTCGCGGCCGATCCGATGCCTGTTGGCGACTTGATTCAGTTTTGGTTCTTGGCCGGATTGTTTTTCAGTCCGATACAAGTGTTGGGCAATCAGTACAACCAAGCGCTGACGGCGATGGCGGGTGCCGAGCGGGTGTTTGCGTTGCTGGATACCGAACCCGAGTGGGGCGACGTGCCGTCCGCGAAACCGCTCGCTCAACCGATACGCGGTGACTTGGACGTCGAAAGCGTTTCATTCTCTTATGAACCCGGACGACCGGTTCTCGTCGACGTGTCGATGTCGGCAAAGTCGGGTGAGATGATCGCGCTTGTCGGCGAGACGGGCAGCGGCAAGTCGACATTGGCTGCGTTGGTGGCGAGAAACTACTTGCCCGATCAGGGTGTCATTCGTATCGACGGACAAGACATTCGCGACGTAACGACTCATTCGATTTCCAGAGCGGTGTCGGTCGTGCCGCAACAGAACTTTTTATTCAGCGGAACGGTGCTGAGTAATATCTTGGCGGGCCGCGAGGGAGCGACGGAACCCGACGCGCTCGCGGCGCTCGATGCGCTGGATTGTCGATGGTTGATCGATGACCTGCCCGACGGACTTCAAACTCAAGCCGGTTCGCGCGGTGGACGAGTGTCGCTGGGCCAACGTCAACTGATCTGTTTCGCACGCGCGTTGGTTGCCGATCCTCGCGTCTTGATCTTGGACGAAGCGACCAGCGCTGTCGACTCGTTGACTGAAGTGCGTATCCAAAACGCGCTCGGAAGATTGCTGAGCAACCGAACCAGTCTGGTGATCGCGCACCGATTGAGCACCATTCGGTCGGCTAACCAGATTTTGGTCCTGTCGTCCGGGCGGATCGTGCAACGTGGTCGCCACAACGAGATGGTGAAAATCGACGGGCCGTACAAACGCCTTCACGAGCGATTTGTGGCCGGCCATGGTGCGTATTGAAAACACGCGGTTGCTTTGATGCTGAACGATCATGTAATCAAAGGTTCAGTGGGCTTGCGGCTTCCGTTCAATAGGAAAGAGATTGATGACAACGCAAACTGAATTGGTTCAAGAACTCGATGATTTTTTGATCCTGCTGCGTGGTTTGGTTCGCGAACCATCGGTGGTGGGCGCGGAGGACTCGTTCTTCCGAGTGTTGCGACGCGAGCTTGAAGAGTTACCGGTTCAGGTGACCCGTTATCACGGATTGCTGGTGGCCCGAGGAAGCGACACGGATGGCCAAGTTTTATCGGCACACATTGATCGGCACGGACTCTTTTGCACCGGACCCAACGAGTTTCAGTACGCCGCGTTCATCATCGCCAATCGGGGCGACCAGACCGGCGACAGCGTCTCGGAACAGACGATGGAATTGATCGCGGATCGTTTCTATGGCCAACGAGTCCAGGCGCATACGCCCTATGCGGGAAGCTATCTTGGTCAAGGATCGATCACGAAATCGTACATTTGTCGCGAGCGCAACAACCTGATCTTTGAAGTCAACGGCTTGGATTTCTTGCAGCCCGGTACGCCCGTGGCATTCTTGGATCGGCTGCAGGTTGCGGATGGGTTTGTCAGCGCTCAGCTCGACAATGTCCTATCCGTCGCGATGATGCTATATCTGTTTCGGTGTGGTTTTCAAGGTACGGCGTTGTTCACTGCCGGCGAAGAAGCGGGACGAAGTTGGCAATATGCGCTGTCGTGGTTTCAGCGGCAAAAGATGACGACTGAAAAGATGATCGTGTTGGACACGAGTCCGTTTCCGAATCCGGATGCAGCGACGGCGCAGCAAGTCGTGTTGCGAACGCGTGATGCATCATCTGTATTCTGTGAAAAAGTTACGCAAGAGTTAGCGGATCGATGCGAGAAAATGGGCATCACTTATACATACAAGGATAAGTACGTCGAACGGTTGAATTTTAACCGCGAGAAGCCACTCTCGTTGGGACGCACCGAGCTGGGCCGACTGATTGTTGCGACGAACGGACGCATCAACGGAACAACTTTGCAAGTTCCGACAACGGGATATCACACCGCCAAAGAAACAGCGTCACTTGAATCGATTCAAGCGACGCTGAAGTTGTTGAAAGCGTACATTCGATAGCTCGGTGGCCGAAAACTTCGACCGAAATCGAACTACTGTTTTGGTGCGGGCTTGAACTCTGCGTTGCCGACACCGATCAGTCCCAACGCGACTCGCGCGCCGGCGTTACCGCTCGGTTGACTCGTCAGATCGTCTTTGTCAGCGTGAACGACAAATGCGCGACCCAGCACGAAGTGCAACTTGGTTGCTTCGACAGTGATATCGACTGTCGCAACACCTTCGCTGTCGGCCGTGATGTTCCCCAAGTCGCCGACGTGTCCGTGACCGATCGATCCGTGGGGAACACCACTGGGATTGAAGTGGCCGCCCGCGCTGGTGCCTCCATCCATGTCGCGAAAATCACCGAACTCATGAATGTGGAAACCGTGATCGCCCGGCGTCAAGTTACGGATCTTGCCCGTCAGACGCAGATCGTCGCCCATTTGCATCAACTTCAACATCCCGCGGACTTTGCTGCCCTTGGTCGGCATGATGACGGCGACGCCCATGGTCGGCATCGCTGCCATTTCGCCATGCGCATGATCAGCGTGCGGCTTTGTTTCCTGAGCCGAAATCGTTGGCGACATGAGCATTGCGAGCGCGACGATCGCGGATGAAGTGAGTGTCTTGCGAATCATGGTGAGTGTTCCTTGGAACGAGAATCGAGGAGAGAGGGTTGACTGAGTTTAGCAGTTGTGCAAAGCCTGCGCCAGAGCGGCGCGGCCGGCGATCACTTTTCGACAGGCACCAACCGGTCGGCATTTCCCAGCAGACCCATCGTGGCGGAGGTGCTGTGATCGAGCACGAATGGTCCCAGATTGCGATCGAAGTGCATCATCAGGCGAGTCTTCGGAGTCACGTCCAATCGACGACTGGGCGCGAATTCTCCGTCATAGGCTGACCCGGAAGTGATCCGGACTTCGTCGATTTTACCCAAAAAACTTCGCGTAGCGGTTCCCGAACCGTTCGGGTCGGCGCCGATGTAGAGCGGCAAATCGTTGAGTTTTCGGACGCCATGACCCGGCTTCGAATCGATCAATTTGCCATCGACGTACAACTTGACGGACTCACCATCGAAGACGCCTGCCAAGTGTGACCAAACGTCGTTGGGCAAAATCTTGGTCGCTTTCGCGGACACATACTTGCCATCCAGATGCACGTCGAACTGGGGCACCCCCTCGTCCATGAAGATCGCAAACTCGCTCAGTTCGGTCTTCGCGATCAAGCCGCGCATGCCAGACGATTGCGCCGGGTTGACCCAAGCTTCCAAGGTGAACGGCCCGTCCGGCAAGTTCAAATCCGACGATTCGATACGAACGGCGTCTTTCTCCGATGTCACGTTCAAACATCGATCAGGTTGGTCCTTGAAGTAGTCAGCGGGGACGGCGGCCAAACGCAAAGACACCGGTGTCGTGACGGGCGGTAAAGCAATTCGAGCACTCTTACCGACGTATTGCATGTCCAACCGCACGCTCGGAATGGTCAACTCAGAATCGTCATCGACTAAGCGACGCAGCGCCAATTCGACTGTCCGAGTCTCGCCCGGCTTGAGCGAAAAGTGATCGTGATCCAGCGATGAACGCCAATCGCCACCGGTGGATTCAAGCGAGACAGTCACATCGATCGAGCGTGGCGCTGGATTGGCGATTTTGAAAGTCGATGTTCCCGATGCGGACCCGTCGAAGTTGAGCAGCATTTGATGTTGAGTCTGTTCAGGACGAACGCTCCTCGCCAAATCAATCTCGGCTAAAAATTCCGCCGTGAACTCCTTCGGATCAATGACGGATCCGACCGGCAATGCTGCCACTCTCACGCTGCCCGGACGCACCGTCACGACATTCAAGTGGTGCAAGTATCCGGCGCCGGGGATGTCGGCCGACAGCGCGCCACCGGTGGTTGCCAGTGTGTAGTATGCAATGCCGTCTTTGGGACCATCGAATCGCATTTGATGGATGTGGCCCGCGAAGACGGCGTGGACATTGCCAGCCGCCTTCATCATTTGATGCACGACATCCCAATTGCTGCCGGTGTAACCGCGTCCGATCCATCGCGGATGATGCAAGAAGACGAAAACGTGATCGAGGTCCTTGTGTTTGTCGAGAGCTTGTCGAAGAAATTCGAGCTGCTCGTCGCTCATCATTTGCAGTCGGCCCGAATCGAAACCTTTGACGTTGGTCGCGCGGTCGCCTTCATCGCTGTAGAGCACCACGAAGCCGGCATTCTTATGTCGGAACGTGTACCACAGCGGCCCGAAATGCTTTTCGTAATTGGATTCGTGTTGACCAGGCGGCGGCGCGGTTCGGCCACGCCAATAAACATCATGGTTACCCGCGACCGGAAACCACTGCATCCGCAATCGATCCATGATGACTTTGTATTCCTTCATCTCCAGCATCCACTGCGGCGTCTCGTTGTACCCTTGAACCAAATCGCCGACCGTCATGACTAAATCGGGATCGAGCAAGTTCGTGTCGACGACGGCTTGTTCGAGTACTGTCAGACCTTCCGGAACGCCGCCGGTGCGGTCACCGTAGACGACGAAGTGGAAGACATCCTCCTCCTTCGCCAACGGCAACACTCGCGATTCACCTCGTGTTGTGAACAGCTTGTCTTGGTCATCGTGCGAGTGATCGCCGTCGCCTTCATGCGCGCTGGTCCGCATCGAAAATGAGGCGGCGAGAAGACAAAGAGCGAGAGTGGAAAGCAGTCTGGAATAACGTCGCATGGCAAAATTCAGCTTGATGGGGAGAGTTGGCGGACCGTCCAGCTTAACCTTTATCCGGGACCCCGACACATCAAGTTCGCATTGAACACACAAGCGCTTTATCGATCCGCTATTCTGAAGGGCTGATATTTTTTACTCAGTGGAAAGGTTGTGTTGTGAGCAGAAGTATTTACGTTTGGCTACCAATTGTGATTTCCCTATTTTCAGGGGCGATCGCACGCGGGGCAGTCACCATGCCAGCGATCTTTTCGGATCATATGGTTTTGCAGCAAGGCCGAACGGTTCCCGTTTGGGGTTGGGCCGAACCGGGCGAATCCGTCGAAGTGCAAATTGCCGGTCAATCGAAAGCGACGAAAGCGGGCGACGATGGCCGATGGACAGTTCATCTCGAACCTTTGAAGTCCGACACATCGACGGCGATGACGATCCGGGGCACGAACCAAATCACGATCACCGACGTTCTGGTCGGCGAAGTTTGGCTGGGATCGGGTCAGTCGAATATGGCGATGACGGTCAACCGTGCTAAAGATTTTGTCAACGAGCAGAAAACATCGGACCTTCGGCGGATCCGAATGTTCACTGAACGCTCGGCCCCTTCCGACACTCCCGGCAAGGAAGGGGCGGGCGCGTGGCAGGTCTGCTCGCCGGATACAGTTGGCGGTTTTTCAGCGACATTGTTTTTCTTTGGCCGCGAAGTTCATCGCGAACTCAACGTACCAGTCGGGTTGATCAATTCGTCCGTCGGTGGAACACCGATCGAATCGTGGATCGACGGCGACGTTCAACGAGCCGACGAAAACTTGGCACCACTCTTTCCAAATGCGAAACCATCTAACATCGATCCCGAAGCGGAAGCCGCGAAGTATCAGCAAGCACTCGAGCGTTATCAGAAGGTTGCGAAGAAAGCGAAAGCCGATGGCAAGCCATTGCCGAAGAAACCGCAAGACCCTGCGGCACTGCGATCGAGGAAGGGAAATGTGGGCGGGCTGTTCAACGGCAAGATCGCGCCGCTGATTCCTTACGCGATTCGCGGCGCGTTGTGGTATCAGGGCGAAGCAAATTCGACATTCGAGAAGGCAGGCTACTATCAGTACCAACTGCCGTTGTTGATTTCGGACTGGCGCAAACGTTGGGGTTATGACTTTCCATTCGCTTGGGCTCAGCTTCCCAACTTCACCGGCCCGGGTCGCGACTGGCCGACGCTTCGCGAAGGCATGCTGAAGACTCTGGCACTCCCCAACACAGGCATGGGGATCAATATCGACATCGGCGAAGCCAACGACATTCACCCCAAGAACAAACAAGAGGTCGGTCGACGACTCGCTCTTTGGGCACTGGGAACGGTTTACGAAAATGATGTTGCCGCGACATCAGGTCCATTGCCGGACGGCCATGAGATTCGAGCGGGCAAGGTGGTCTTGAGTTTCAAGCACGCAGTCGGTTTGAAGTCGCGAAGTGGGTCGCTTACAGGATTTGAGATCACGGGCGACGGTGAAAATTGGTATCCAGCGGTCGCAACGATTGATGGCGAAAAAGTTGTTGTTTCAAGCGCCGATGTCAAAGCTCCCATCGCCGTTCGTTACGCATGGTCCAACGATCCGGAGTGCAATTTGGTCAACGGCGCAGGATTACCGGCGACACCGTTTCAAACTCGTCGCTAATCCCTGATTGGGCACCGATCTCGCAAAGCAGCAGAAGTTTTTTCGAATCGTTGACCAAACGTGTCAAAACGCTCAGGTAAAAAAGTCCCGAGACACGCGAATGCGAGTCCCGATCCAGGCAAATGATTGGCGAATACTGGCACAAGGCTGATGACGATCTACGCGCACACGCTTCCCGGCCAAACCGACCAAACACACTGGGAAACGATTCAAGAGCACGAGCAGCAAGTCGCTGAGCGTTGCCGTGCGTTCCTTTCTCGAATCGATCCACGCCTCGGTGATTGCGGTGATTTATTGGGAATGTGGCACGATATCGGCAAGTACAGCGAATCATTTCAAGCGTATTTGAGTCACGCAGGCGGCGCGGATGACGTACTTTGGAGCGAGTCGATCATTCCACCCCGTGTGACCAGAAGTTGCAAAAGATGTCGGTAGACTGCGTTTCATCAACAACACGCTCGAGAACGGGGGATCACCAATGAAGCATTACGCCCACACTCTTGATGGTCACCCTGAAACCAACTGGGAACTTTTATCCGAACACGAACAAAACGTGGCTAAACTATGTGGCGACTTTCTCGGTCGCGTTCACCCCAAGCTAGCCGCCTGGGGAGAACTTCTCGGTCGCTGGCACGATCTGGGGAAATACGCAGAGGAGTTTCAACGCAAGCTCGCGGGTGAAAAGATTCAAGTCGAACATGCTGGAGCGGGAGCAGCACATGCCGCACAACGGAGCCCTGTTCATTTAATTCCTGCGCAGTTTGCGATCGCAGGACACCATGCTGGCCTCGCCAATCACACGACCAATGAAACGACCAATCTGAAACGAAGGCCAATTGTAAGAACCCCGCTGCGCGATCGCCTACTTTCCAATCTTGAGCTTGCTGAATCAATTTCCAAAATTGCACCTCGTGAAACCATCGACTTTGCAATTCCTGACTTAACAGCTTGGATTACTAATATTCTCGACCGGGACACGGGCTTTCGTCGAATTGATGTCTTCACACGTATTCTCTTCTCCGCACTTGTCGATGCTGATCGGCTAGCCACGCAAGCCTTCTACGCAAATGATGAGAAACGACCTAACGCATGCAAAGTCGAGTTCGATTCATTGACCACACTTCGAGATCGATTTGACCGGCACGTCGATCTTCTTCGCGAGAAAAGTCGTCCAGATGCGAAATCAATTGACGTAGTCCGTGATGAGGTGTTGTCGAAATGCCGAGCCAAAGCGAGTCTACCCGGTGGTATCTACTCTCTAACAGTTCCCACAGGCGTTGGCAAAACATTTTCAGCAATGAGTTTCGCACTTAATCATGCTGTCGCACACAATCTGGGGCGTGTAATCGTAGTCATACCGTACACCAGTATCATTCGACAAAACGCTAATGTGTATCGAAGAGCATTCGCTTGCGCGGACGAAGCAATCGATCTGCGAAACGTTATCGAACACCACTCTGCAATTGACACTAAAAAGGCGCAAGACGAAGACCCTGAGGCCGAGAAAATCCGAGAGCGTGCTGTCGAAAACTGGGATGCGCCGATTATCGTGACAACGTCGGTACAATTTTTTGAAACGCTATTTAGCGATCATCCCTCGCAGTGTCGCAAATTACATCGGATCGCGAATAGCGTTGTAATTCTAGATGAAGTACAGACGCTACCCCCGCAGTACGTTATTCCAATCACGGACATGCTTCGTGAACTCTCATCGCGATATGGCATGACGGTCGTCTTGTCGACCGCGACACCTCCGGCTCTCAAAGAGCACCTTGGTGAGTCCACCGAAATTGTGGACGATCCAGCCGAGCTTGCAAAACATACGGCGACTCGGCGTGTACTAACTCAGTGGCGAATTGACACGCCGATTACCTATGCAGAACTCGCTGAAGAAATGCAGCTTTGCGGTGAAAAGCAAGTTCTTGCGATAGTCCATCGCCGCGCCGATGCAGTTGTGCTCGCGAAATGTTTGCCGCAACATTCGAGATTGCACCTATCGGCCCAAATGTGTCCGGAACATCGCATTCGCACAATCGATGAGATCGTCCACCGCAGCAAGCAAAAAGTGCCTTGCTTGGCAGTGACGACGCAGTTAATTGAAGCTGGCGTCGATTTAGATATGCCGATCGTTTACCGGGCTTTGGCTGGTGCCGATAGTTTGGCTCAGGCAGCCGGTAGATGTGATCGCGAAGGGCGTCGCAGCGAAGAGCTTGGGAAACCCGCTGGGAAGTTTATCGTGTTTCAGCCAGAAACTCAGCCGCCCGGTAAAACACTTCAAGATGCGGCGCAGGCGACAAAGACGGTTTATCGTGAAATGCAGCTTTCCGGGCAGGAGTTTGACTTATTTAATCCTCATCACTGTCGCCAATATTTCGAGCAGTTTTACGGAACCAAATCACTTGATCAGCACCACTTACAGCGAGAACGAGCGAGTTTGAATTTCGCTAATGTAGCGGCGTTATTTGAAATGGTTGAGGACGGGTGGAGCTTTCCGGTCGTCGTCCCATGGCCGTTCCAGCAGGACGGTTCCCCGGGCGAAGGCCGCTGGCGAGCCGATGCGTTCCGAAATTGTCCCGATCGAGACACGTCGCGAGCGCTGCAGCCGTATATTGTGCAAATCCCACGGCAGGCCGCCGCAATGCTCCGAGATCAAGGCGTAATTGAAATTCTCTTCGAGTCGATCGGTTTGCCAACGGATCTATTCGATTCGACGTGGTACAGCAATGAATTTGGTTTGAACTTCGATGAAGACACATTCGTCAATCCGTCAGTTCTTTCGATCTGATATCCGGCATGCACTCACGTAAAAGAGGCGGACGGCACGCCGCCCGCCTCAGATTGTCGCAAGGTGAACACGAACTGTGCGCCAAGCAATCAAGTTTCAATCCACTCGCGATTTCTCGCGAGACGCGTCGATCTCTGTCTCGTCTCGCCCGATATGGTTGGCCTTTTCTCCTGCGTCAATTTGAATTTCATTCCTGGATCCGGTGAACCCCAGCTTTCGATCGTAAACAAGTGCGACCGTGACTACCGCAACAAGACCAACGATGGCTACAGTTCCAAGGATGACAACTCCATCACTCATCTGAGTCTCCAAAAACTTCTTGATAGCTTGCGTTACATTTAGGTTCACTTGCTTGACATGTGATGTGAGTAAGCATAAACTTCTTGGCATCCCTGTCAACAAGTGGTGGAAACATGTTCAAAATCTGCATATCTGGACCGCTCGCCATCTTCACCAGACCTGAGTTAAAAGTGGAACGGATTTCGTACCCTGTCATTACTCCGTCGGCCGCGCGCGGCTGTTTGGAGGCGGTTTTTTGGAAGCCCGCTATCGTTTGGCGGATACATCGAATTGCCGTTATGAACCCGGTTCACTGGATACCGTTTCGGCGCAACGAGGTGAGTCGTCGTCAAACTGCGCCAGCCGAATCGGTAATCTCCGGAGGTGGGCGGGCGCCGGAGCAATACGCGGAAGACGATCGTGCTCAACGCAACACAATTGCGCTGCGAGACGTCGCATACGAAATTGACGCGTCATTCGAACTGACAGAACGAGCCGAACCTGGCGAGAAGCCTGCTAAGTTCGCTGAAATGATCAAGCGACGTCTCTCGCGAGGTCAGCATTTTCATCAACCGTATCTTGGCTGTCGCGAGTGTGTCGCCGATGTGGAACTGCTTTCAAAACCGGGGGAACCGATTCCCGAGGATCGTGACCTGGGTTTGATGCTTTACGACATCGATTTTTCACGGCCCGCGCGTCGACCGCTTTTCTATCACGCGGTGATGAAACAGGGCGTGATCGAAGTTCCAACGATTGAACAAGTTCGGTTGACGCGAACGTCGCCGGTGGAGAACGACTAATGATCTTACAAGCACTTGCACGACTGGCCGAACAGGAAAAGCTTGTTGCCAATCCCGACTACGAGCCAAAGCGAGTTTCGTGGGCGGTTGTGCTGACCGGCGATGGAATCTTCGTCAATCTCGTTTCGCATCGTTTGAATTTGACCGAAGGTACAAAGCGAAAGCCAGTCTATGTCGGCAAATGGACGCCGGTACCCCGCCAGCCGACACGCACCAGTGGGGCGAAAGCCTTCTTCTTGGTCGACAAATGCGAGTACGTGCTCGGTTTGGATCCGACCGGAAAGCAATCTCGCAAAAAGCTCGACGAACGATTCGGATTGTTTTGCACGAAAGTCAACGAGGCAGTTGACGCGACAGGCGAACCCTCGCTTGTCGCCGTAGCGAAGTTCTTGGCAGATTTAGAAACCGATCGATCACAGTTCGAGAATCACGAATATTTCAGCCAAATTGAATCGAACGACCTAATTGGCTTTCAAATTGCCAATCACTGGGTTCACGACAATCAGCGTGTCAAGCAGTGCTTTGCCAACACGCGAAACGCTGCTAACGACGACGTGATTACGGCTGAGCCGTTTCAGTGTCTGGTTACAGGTGCCGAAGTGCGCGAAGTGCCGCTTTTTCCGCTCATCAAACGCGTGCCAGGTGGAACCTCCAGCGGAGTTGCACTGGTGTCGCACAATGCAAATGCGTTTTTGTCGTTTGGACTGACCGGAAACGAAAACGCTCCAATCTCGCGAAAAGCGGCCGAATCCTGTGCGGCGGCACTGACTCGCCTGCTCGACCCTCGCTATCCGCACCCCGGAAATCCTGACGACATATTGGGATGCCGGCAAGTCAAAATCGGAAGCAACACCGTCGTCGTTTTTTGGGCCAAAGATATATCGCCTGAAGTCAATTCAATTTTGGATGTGCTTAGTCCAGTCATGGACTGCGAAAACGAAGATGCTGTAACTGAAGCGTATCGATCCATTTGGCGAGGTCGCCCTGTGCAAATCTCCCAACCGACCGAATTTTACGCATTGACGTTGTCTGGTACTCAGGGGCGAGTGGTCATTCGAGACTGGATCGAAACGTCGCTACCAGAGGTAACGGCGAATCTTGCCAAGCATTTTTCGGACTTGAAGATTTGCCGAAACACGAGGCCAAAGAAGGGAGAAAAGCCGAAAGAAACGATTCCGCTTTCATGGTTGATGAAATCGCTTGCGGCTGAAGGTCGAAGCGAACCGGTGCCTCCCAGTGTCGAGTCAGGATTCGTGCGGGCGGCGTTTCAGGGCACCGAGTATCCGTTTCAACTCCTGCAGCGAGCCCTGGTTCGATCGCGCGCTGAAGCAGGTGGGGACGACTGGACGGAGTCGATGCGACGAGACGCACGTGCCGCGATCCTGCGAGCAGTACTCAATCGACGACGGCGCAATAATCCAAATCCCAATTACTCGGAGGTAGATGTTGAAATGAACCCAAATGTTCAAAGCGAAGGCTATGCGTGCGGCCTGCTGATGGCAGTCCTTGAACGTCTTCAAACTTATGCGTTGGACGACGTTAACGCTTCAGTGGTCGATCGATTCTTTAGTGCCGCGTCGGCTAGCCCCCGTAGCGTGTTCGTCCGCTTGCTGAAGAACAGCCAGCACCACTACCGAAAAGTGCGAGACGACAAGGAAAAACGTGGCTTCGCACGGTTCTTGGAACGAATCAAGGATGAAATCCTCAGTCGCTTTGAAGTTGGTACTTCGGTCTCGGCCAAACGCATTTACCCAGACGCTGCGTCGGGGATTCCTTTGTATCTGAATCTCGAGCAGCAGGCCTTGTTCGTTTTGGGCTATCACCAAATGAGGCACTGGTTACGAATGACCAAAGAAGAAAAGCAAGCCTGGTACGACGAACATCCTGATGCTTCAGCGGCTTTTGGTTCCAAGAAAGAAACTGATCCACTCCTCTCGAAACCGCCTCTTAAACAGTCAATCAGTACTCCACAAGGACTTTTCAATGACCTCCACAACCGTTGAACCAACCGCAGCAGACCTGTCGAAATCAGCCATCGCAAATCGATTCGAATTCATCCTTCTTTTTGATGTAACGAATGGCAATCCGAATGGAGATCCCGATGCAGGAAATGCTCCACGAGTGGACCCTGAAACTGGGCACGGCCTTGTCTCTGACGTTTGCATCAAACGAAAAGTCCGAAACTTCATCACATTGGCGAAACGGAAGCCAGACGGTTCACCTGCAGATGGATTTGATATTTACGTCAAAGAAAAGGCTATTCTCAACGACCAACATCAACGCGGCTACACTGCGTTGGGTCTGGATCCAACGAAAAAGCCAGCGAAACTTAAAGAGGGCGAAAGCCCGAGCGAGGAACGTGTCCGGCGTTGGATGTGCCAAAACTTCTTTGATATTCGAATGTTCGGCGCGGTTATGAGCACCAAAGTGAATGCTGGACAAGTTCGTGGTCCAATCCAATTTGCATTTGCACGGAGTGTAGATCGCATTGCATCTCTTGAGCAATCGATCACGCGGATGGCAGTAACGACGGAAAAGGAATCGGAATCCCAGTCAGGTGGCAACCGGACGATGGGGCGAAAGGAGATCATTCCGTACGCTCTTTACGAGATGCATGGATACGTTAGTCCCTTTCTCGCTCAGCAAACCGGGTTTGACGACGAAGATTTAGAACTGTTTTTTAATGCCTTGATGCAAATGTTTGACCATGATCGTTCTGCCGCTCGCGGCGAAATGAGTACGTGTCGTCTGATCGTCTTCAAGCACCAATCGCCATTAGGGAACGCTCCAGCACGAAGGTTGTTTAACTTGGTAAAATTACAGCTCAACGACGGCGTCGAGGTTCCACGAAAGTTCGAAGACTATTCTGTAAAGATCGATCTGACTGGGATGCCTGAGGGTGTTGAGCTAATTGAAAGGCTTTAGCCATGACGTCCACGATTCACGAGAATACTTCGCCCTATCGGACCTACACGCCGCCGCTTGAGAGTGGCGATTTGTTGGATGCGAAGGAGTACTGGCGTCGGTATGAGGCGGCACCGGAAAAGGTGAAGGCGGAGCGGATCAATGGAAAGGTCTATTTGATGATGACTTCGTTGCGAGCGATCCAACATGGAAATCCCCACGCGTTGCTTTCGGGGTGGCTTTTTACTTTCAAAATGCATGATCCCGAACTAATCCTATCGGACAACGCGACGATTCGACTCAACGCCGACAATGATCCGCAACCCGATCTGTGCTTGCTTCGCGAGCATGGACAAACTCGGTTTGATGACGAAGGTTACATCGTGGGGCCGCCGGAAATGATCGTTGAAATCGCGGGGTCTTCGGCAAGTTATGACTTTGGCGAGAAACGCGATGTCTACGAAGCAGCGGGCGTACGTGAGTATTTGGTGTTCGAGACGATTGAGGGGCGGATCGCTTGGTGGCGGTTGGCGCACGGAAAGTTTGTGGAGATTTTGCCCGATGAAGGCGTCTACAAAAGCCTGCAATTTCCTGGACTGTGGCTCGATGCAGGCGCGCTTCGATCGGCCAATGCGATGAAGATGGTGGAGACGTTACAGCGAGGCTTGGATTCGGTGTGAGTTACGCGGACGATGAATTGCTGCCCATTTCGGCTTTGCAACATTTGGTGTTTTGTGAACGCCAATGTGCGCTCATCCACGTTGAACGCTTGTGGGCAGAAAACCAGTTGACCGTTGAAGGAAACCTGCTGCACAAGAAGGCTCATGAGACGTCGCACGAGACCATTCGTGGTGTTCGTGTGGTGCGTGGGTTGTGGTTGGTGTCTCGGATGCTGGGCTTGGTCGGACAAGCCGACATCGTCGAGTTCCATACGAGCGGCAGTGTCGTTCCCGTGGAATACAAACGCGGCAAACCGAAGAAGGACGCCAGCGACAGGATTCAACTCTGCGCACAATCGTTGTGTTTGGAAGAACAGCTCGGTGTTTCAATAAAATCGGCTTATCTGTTTTATGGTCAGAAGAAGCGGCGTACAGAAGTCGCCATCGATTCGGGACTGAGAGAGTTGACGATGTCGAAGATCCAGCGACTGCGTCAAATGATTCAATTTGCTGAAACGCCGCCCGCCGTGCGGATGCCGAAGTGCGACAAGTGCTCGCTCGTCGAATTGTGTTTGCCGGACGGCAATCGGTTTCGCACCGGTGCGGCGGCATGGAATGACCGACAATATGCGGCGGTTTTGCAATCAGACGGCCCCGAAACTGATGACGCCCGAACCGATGAAGAAAGCGACTCACGGTGAAGAAACATCTCAACACATTGTTCGTCACCACCGAAGGCGCCTACTTGCGAAAGAGTGGCGAAGCGGTCGAGGTTCGGATTGAAAAACAGACGCGGTTGCGAGTGCCGCTGCACAACCTTGATGGCGTCGTTTGTTTTGGCCGAATCGGATGCAGCCCCTCGTTGATGGCGGCGTGTGCGAAGGCCAATGTATCGCTCAGCTTCCTGACGCCGTATGGTGGTTTTTTAGCGGCCGTGAACGGTTTTTCGCCTGGCAACGTGGTGCTTCGCCGTGAGCAGTACCGTCGCGCCGATGACGCGGACGCGACTCTCTTGATCGCTAAAGAGTTCGTGGCGGCAAAGATCGCGAACAGCCGTAGCGTGTTGCTGCGGGCGGCCCGCGATTCAAAAGACGAAGAAGTGCAATCGCACTTGCAACGCACTGCTAAGCGAATGGCAAACGACATTGTGGCCGCGCGAAAGGAAACGTCGCTTGATGCACTTCGCGGACGTGAAGGAGAAAGCGCGGCGACATACTTTTCCGTATTCCCCAAGATGATTTCGCCTCATGCGATCGGTTTTGAGTTCACCAGTCGCAATCGTCGTCCGCCCACCGATCCGATCAACGCGTTGCTTTCGTTCCTCTACTCAATGTTGACCCACGATGCCCGAAGTGCTTGCGAGGCAACGGGGTTGGACGCGGCGGTTGGGTTCTTGCACCGCGATCGTTCGGGCCGTCCGGGCTTGGCGTTGGACTTGATCGAAGAGTTTCGAGCATTTCTAGTGGACCGTTTGACATTGTCGTTGATCAACCGGCGCCAGATACAAACCGATGATTTCGAGTTCACGGCTTCGGGCGCGGTGCTATTGAAGGATAAGCCTCGCAAGTTGGTTTTGGCGGCCTATCAAAAACGCAAGCAGGAAACGATCACTCATCCATTCTTGAATGAGAAAACGACACTTGGGTTGCTGATTCATTTGCAGGCCCGGTTGCTGGCTCGCCACCTGCGCGGCGACTCGGACGCTTACCCACCGTTCCTTTGGAGATAGCCGTGGTTGTATTGGTCACATACGACGTCAGCACCAGCAGCCCCGAGGGTCCCAAACGTTTGAGGAGGGTCGCCAAGACGTGTTTGAACTACGGCCAACGGGTGCAAAACTCTGTTTTTGAATTGTTGGTGGACCCAGGGCAATGGGCGCAGTGCAAAGCGGAACTGTGTGAGCTCGTGGACCCAAACGTCGACAGCCTGCGGTTCTACTATTTGGGCGCCAATTGGAAGCGGCGGGTCGAGCATTTTGGAGCGAAACCGAGCCTCGACCTTGAAGGCCCGCTAATAGCCTAGCCGGTGAATTCGTCCGGCCGCATGCGCGCGCCCTGCGTTCCTGCTCGACCACGTTCCTGCTCGACTGCGTTCAACCCCGTATCGCGAACCAGGAGCGCGGGCAATTTCCCCGGGGGGTTCGCGAACGCCTCAACGCGATGCCGCGATGTCACTTACGTTCATCCCTAGCCGCCAAGTCTCGCAATAATGACGGCGAAAGTCCCAGGATCGCGAAACAAGCCACTTCCGCAGTATCCAGCAAACAACTTACGCTACCGCAGTCGCGTCCTTCACGGGACGCGTGGATTGAAACATCGAAAGCGTGGGACACGGGACCAATCGAAACCGTCGCGTCCTTCACGGGACGCGTGGATTGAAACTTCTTCGTAGTCTTCGCGTTTTTCTAAGTCGGCGTCGCGTCCTTCACGGGACGCGTGGATTGAAACTGCTCGCTCGTAAATGACTGCCAGATCGATTGCAGTCGCGTCCTTCACGGGACGCGTGGATTGAAACCATTACCATTTGAGCGGTCGGTGTCATCGGTAGGTCGCGTCCTTCACGGGAC
>JBGSLZ010000167.1:0-30093 GCA_041740415.1 Rubripirellula sp. | reverse complement strand
GCGGCGTACGGCTACGACGACGCGGCGGTGTGGACCGGGCCGGGGCGCGGTGTCTTCGAGGGTACCAGTTTCGCGAAGTTGGCAGGGGATGCCCACGACAAACAAGGCGCGTCGTTTCAAACCACCGCCGCCACCGAGCATGTGCTGCGATTCATTCGCGCCGCGCAAGACCGGCCCTTTTACATCAACTACTGGATTCACGAGACGCACCATCTCGTCGCCGCCACGGATGAAGATAAGCAGGCGTATCCCGATACCGCCGAGCCGCAGCGCACCTATTACTCCGCCATCACCCGCGCCGACAAACAGATCGGTCGCGTCCTTGCCCTGCTCGATGAACTCAAGCTCGCCGACAACACACTGATCATCTTCTCCAGCGACAACGGCCCGGAGAACTCGCACGCGATGCCAAATCAAAAACTTTACTTCAGCGTCGGCGACACCGGCGGACTGCGCGGCCGCAAGCGCAGCCTCTACCTGGGCGGCGTGAACGTTCCGTTCCTCGTGCGCTGGCCCGGCGTAGTGCCTGCGGGCCGTGTGGATAAAACCAGTGTCCTTACCGGAGTGGATGTCATGCCCACGCTGCTCGCTGCGACCAGCGTGGAAGCGCCCGCTGATTGGCAGCCCGATGGCCTCAACGTCCTCGCCACGTTCAAAGGCGAACCGCTGCAGCGCTCGACGCCCATCTTCTGGGAATGGCGCGGCCCGCATTCGCAATCCGCCGACTGGCCCACGCATGGCGTCCGCAGCGGCGACTACACCCTCCTGCTCGATGAAAGTGCGCAGCGCAGCGAACTCTACAACGTCATCGAAGACCGCGCGCAGGCGCACAACCTCGCCACCGCGCAACCTGACCGCGTCACGGCGATGCGCGACCAGCTCGCCACTTGGCGGCAGACGCTCCCGACCTTCACCCAATCCCCGCCACCGGATCGAACCCGCGCCAACGTACCCGCGAAAAAAGCGACTCCCGCCGCCACGCAAGACCGCGCCGCCATCTTCAAACGCTGGGACAAAAACGCCGACGGCGTCCTGACGCTCGACGAATACTCCGCCGCCATCCGCACCAAAGATACCGCGCCGGCGCGCTTCAAAGCGTTCGACAAAGACGATGATGGAAAGCTTACGGTGGATGAGTTTGTCGGGCACTGAGTCACTCATAACAAGAGTCCAAAAACCGCACCTACGGTTCAACAATCAAGACAGAAAGCACCACTATGAAACTTCCCATCCTCACCCTTCTGACATTCCTCTTCCACCCATTCTTTTGCCATCCATCCGCAGCCGCAACGCAGCCAAACATTCTCGTCATCTTCACCGACGACCACGGCTGGGCTGACCTTGGAATGCAGGGAGTCGATGCGGATATTCGTACGCCGAATCTTGACCAGTTCACGCGCGATGGCGTACTCTTCAAACGTGGCTACGTCACCGCGCCGCAATGCACGCCGTCGCGAGCCGGCTTGCTCAGCGGGCGCTATCAAAATCGCTTCGGCGTCGAGAATAACGGTATCGCGTTGCAGCAGGATGTCGTCACGCTTCCAGAGCGGTTGAAGGCAGCGGGCTACATCACTGGCATCAGCGGCAAGTGGCATCTCGACTATGAAGACCAGCGGAAAACCCAAGGACCAAAGAACAAAGTCCGCGCTGATCTCGCCCCGCACCTTCAGGGCTTCGACGAATACTTCACCGGCTTCATGCAGAACTATAGCGCCTCGCACGCACTTGAGGGCACGGTCTTCGCCGATGCTCCGCACGCGGTGCATGATGACCGCTGCCGCGTTGTCATCCAGACCGACGCGACGTTGTCATTCTTTCGTCGCCGCGAAGCAGAGCCGAACCAGCCTTGGTTTCACTACTTGGCCTGGATGGCTCCGCATGTGCCGCTGGAATCGCCCGAGCCGTGGTTCTCGCAAACGCCAACGCATTTGCCCAAGGTTCGTCGCCAAGCCCTCGCACTCATCGGTGCCATCGACGATGGACTGGGCCGAATCCGTGCGCAGCTCAAGGCGATGGGCCAGGAGCAAAACACGCTCATCTTTCTCATCGGCGATAACGGTGCACCACTTGGCAAGGTCTGGGACGGCTCCGTGAATCTGCCGATGCGTGGGCAAAAGGGAATGCTCAGTGAAGGCGGCATTCGTGTGCCGTTCGTTGCCGCGTGGCCAGGTAAAATCCCCGCCGGACAAACTTATGACCAGCCCGTCATCAGCCTCGACGTGGCCGCCACCGCCGCAGCACTCGCCGGAGCGCCGAACGTTCCCGCGCAGCCGCTCGATGGCGTGAACCTGATGCCATTCCTCACCGGTGAAAACAAAGCCGCACCGCACGAGACGCTCTACTGGCGCTGGATGTCGCAAGCCGCCGTGCAGGAGTATCCGTATAAGCTCATCGCTCTAGGCGGGCAGGGGAATTTGCTGTTCGACGTCACCACGCCCGAAGGCGAATCCCTCGATCGCAACCTCATCTCGCAAAAGCCCGACATCGCCGCGCGCCTCGAAGCCAAACTGCGTGCATGGTGTACTGAGCTACAGCCGCCCGGAATGCCGCCCGCGATTGGCGACCATCATGTTCAGTTATTCAGCGAGCACGGAATCAGTGTCGCCGCCACTGCGCAGCCACAGGCAAAACCCGCACCAGCCGGCAGCGCGCAAGGCTGGCTCTGTCGCAACGGCACGCTCACCGAAAACGACGGCATCCTCATCGTCAATTCTGATGCCGACAAAGCCGCCTTCATTGCCCGCACCCAACTTCAACTCGCTGCCCCCGCTCTTGTCAAACTCACGCTGAAAAGCACCGCCACCGGACCTGCGAGTGTCACCTGGCGTGTCGAGGGCGAGAAAGGTTTTCTCCCCGCCAATGTCATCGATCTTGAAATCAAAGCCACGGATGATTGGCAGACACACGAGGTCAAACTCCCCGCCACTGGCAACATCATCCACCTCCGCATCCAACTTCCCAAAGGCATCACTCAACTCAACGCCATTGAACTCCATGGGGCCACCGACGTTGAAGGTTCAAACCACCCCACGAACCGCCGTCGTAATTCACGAAACACAGACGACGCGGAATGAACGTCAGAAAATGCTCGATAGGCTGATGGAATAAGAAATGAAAACAATGAAATTGCTGATCGCGACCCTTGTGATTTGCTCGACTCTCATCAGTATACCTGTGACGCAAGGTACGGAACACAAACCGCCCAATATCGTGCTAATCTTCACCGATTACCTCGGTTGGAAAGATACCGGCTATCAAGGCGGTGCTGGCTTCGAGACACCTAACATTGATCAACTCGCCAGTGAGGGCATGGTATTCACTAATGCCTACGCGGCGGCTGGCAATTGCGAACCCAGTCGCGCGTGTTTGCTGACAGGCAATTATACACCACGTCACGGCGTCTTTGCGGTGAATTCAACATCACGCGGATCAACAAGCGAGATGCGTCTAAAACCGATTCCGAACGCCAATGGCTTGGTCTCTTAAAAGATCACAATCGCTGAAACGCTCAAGCAAGCAGGTTATGCAACGGGAATCTTTGGGAAATTGCAACTCGACCGAGACATCGGCGTGAAGGCTCACGAGCAGGGTTTCGACGTCGTCGTCCAATCCGAAGATAGCTGGGGGAAAGTTCCGAATGACTCGGCAAAGGACGACGATAACCCCAAGGGCATTTTCTCGCTCAGCAAAGCGGCTTGCGACTTTATGGAGGATAACCGAGGACGTCCTTTCTTCGTCTACCTCTCGCACTACGCGATTCACGCCGCTTTGCAATCTCGCAATTCCAGCCTTGAAAAATTCAAGAGCAAAGAAATCAATGAGCCACATCCGAGTCCGTTGTATCTCGCGAACACCTATGACATGGATGAGGGCGTGGGCGTGGTGATGAATAAGCTCAAGGAGTTGGGACTAGAGGAAAACACTCTTGTCGTTTTCACCAGCGATAATGGTGGCACTCAAGCCGCCGTGCAGGATCCATTGCGTGGCAACAAGGGCAGCTACTACGAAGGCGGCATACGCGAACCTTTCATCATTCGCTGGCCCAGTGTCACGAAACCTGGAAGCCATTGCGATGTACCTGTCATTAGTCAAGATCTTTTCCCCACGTTCGTTGCTGCTGCCGATGTAACGGTGCCTTCAGGTAAACTGCTCGATGGCGAAGGCTTGCTGCCGCTGCTCCGAGGCGAAAAGACACTCAAACGTGAAGCGATCTTCTGGCACTTTCCGGGTTACTTGAGCGAACCGGTATTGCGCGGTCGCGCGCGAGACGTGCGTGGGGGATTTCGCTCTTGTCCGGTGAGCGTGATTCGCAAAGGCGACTGGAAATTTCATCTTTTTCTAGAGGAATGGTTACTCGATGGCGGGTATGAAAAACTTTCGACGAACAACGCGGTCGAGCTGTACAACTTAAAAGAAGATCTCGGCGAGTACCATGATCTTTCTGATGCAAACACCGACAAGCGAGATGAATTGCTTGGCGATCTTCTCGCCTGGCACAAGTCCGTCGCTGCTCCGATTCCCACCGAACCCAATCCGAAGTACGCGCCGGGAGCAAAAGCGGATACCAAGGGCAACAAAGGCAAACGGAAGGCGGCGACTCTATGAACGCAAATCGATCACGAATCAACCACAAAGGCACAGAGATGCACAGAGCGAAAATTAGACTACCTGTAAAAAACTCTGTTTGCCTCCGTGCCTTTGTGGTAACCCTCCTTTTGACTTCAATAACTTGGTTTCAATCAACCGGCGTGGCAGCGGAAGCCAAGCCCAACATTGTCTATTTTCTTGTCGATGATATGGGCTATGCTGACGCCGGGTTCAACGGATGTATGGACATTCAAACACCCAATATGGACAAGCTGGCGAAATCGGGTGCCGTGTTGGAGTCGTTCTACGCTCAACCTGTCTGCTCCCCGACGCGTGCGGCGTTGCTGAGTGGTCGTTATCCAATTCACACCAGTGCCTACAACATCTATGGCCCGACCGTCCCGTGGGGCTTCCCGCTTCAAGAACGATTGTTGTCACAAGCATTGGATGAGGCAGGCTACACGACCGCAATCACCGGCAAATGGCACTTGGGAGATTTCGCTGAAGCCTACACGCCATTGAATCGCGGCTTTGACTTTCAATATGGCTGCCTTGGTGGAGCGATCAACACGAAACCCATGAAAAGATGAAAGGAGTCGACTGGTATCGTCAGGACAAACCGTGCGCGGACCAGGGCTACTCGACGCACTTGATTACCAGTGAAGCGATGCGACTGATCAATGAGCAGGCGACCGACTCGCCTTTGTTCCTTTACGTTTCTTACAACGCCGTTCATTCGCCTTATCAGGTTCCGGATTCATACAAAGAACAATATGCCAAGTTGTCCAAGCAACGTCAGACAATGGCGGCACTCGTTTCCTCCGTGGACGAATCGATCGGTCGAATCGTAGACGCACTCAAGTCAAAGGGCGTACTTGATAACACGCTGATCCTGTTCTCCAGCGACAACGGAGGCGTGTTTCCTGGAAAGTTTACTGACAACACGCCGCTACGAGCCGGCAAGGGCTCAGTTTATGAAGGCGGTGTCCGGGTCTGTGCGTTCGCAACATGGCCAGGGAACATTCCTGCTGGCGTTCGCATTCCTGAAGCGATTCACATCGTTGATTGGTATCCCACGCTACTTAGACTTGCTGGTGCGGCACTGGACCAACCACTCCCCATTGATGGCAAGGACATCTGGCCCGTTCTAACGCAAGAAGCTAAGTCGCCGCACGATGCCATTCTGATAATGGGCCGTGCACCCCATTCAGGATCACTGCGAATGGGCGACTGGAAACTCGTTGTCAATCCATTTCAACAAGGTTCCGATGAAGATGGCGAAAACGCGAAGGCAAAAGGTTGGAGAGATGTTCCCGAGAATGAAATCGTGGAGCTTTACAACCTGGCGGATGATATTTCCGAGACGAATGATCTGGCGAAATCGAATCCGGCAAAACTGAAAGAGCTGCAATCGCGGTTTATTGACTTGGTTAAAAACGCCGTACCGCCGCCGGAAGCTTCGCAGAAGAAAATGGGAAAGAATAAAGGACCCGCCAAAACAGGAAGCGAATTGTGAAGTCGAATCGAACGAAACTAGCCGCGTACCTCGCAGCACTCATTTTTCTGATGGCAAGTACTGCCACGGCGGCTAACAAATCCACACCGAACATCGTGTTCATCGTCGGCGACGACTGTGGATACAACGAGTTTTCATTCCAAGGCGGCTCCATCGCGACACCGCGAATCGATTCGATCGCCGCTGGTGGAGTGACGCTGTCACAAGGTTATGTGTCCGCTGCCGTGTGCGCTCCGTCGCGTGCCGGATTGCTGACCGGGCGATATCAACAGCGTTTCGGCTTCCTCGGCAATCTGCCGATGCACCAACTTTCCGTCGAAGGCATACCGCTGACCGAAACGGTGCTGGCGGACGTTCTTCACACCGCTGGCTATCGCAATATCGCGATTGGAAAGTGGCATCTGGGTTGGGATCCCAAGTTCCATCCGTGCGAGCGAGGCTTTGATAATTTCTACGGATTTCTGCACGGGTCCCGATCCTATTTCCCAATTGAGAATCCTCCGTCACAGACAACATTGTTGCTCGGTCGAGAATCCGCTGGTCCTGACGCATTCACTTACATTACCGATGAGTTCGGTGAACGAGCGGCTGGCTACATTGATCGCTACAAAGACGCACCGTTCTTTATGTACCTCGCATTCAACGCCACCCACAGCCCGAGCGATGCCCTGCCTGCGGATCTCGTAACGACAAAAGGAAAGGTCATTCCAGCAATGACGATTGCGCTAGATCGCGCCGTTGGCAATGTGCTGGACGCTCTTGACCGCAATCAACTTGCTGAAAATACGGTCGTCGTGTTCCTATCGGACAATGGAGGCGTCCAGAAACACAACAACAAGCCGCTTCGCGGCTACAAGCGTGATATGTACGAAGGGGGCATTCGTGTTCCCTTTGCCATCCGCTGGCCCAAAATGCTTCCCGCCGGAACGACGTACGATCAGCCCGTTATCTCGCTCGATCTGTTCGCGACCTCACTTGCCGCTGTCGGAATCCCACACCCGACCGACAAACCACTCGACGGAGTCAACCTGCTTCCATTTCTAACCGGCAAGAAAGCGGAGCGTCCTCACCAATCGCTTTACTGGACTCACGGGGACACGTGGGCAGTGCGAGATGGCGACATGAAGCTGGTGCTCAATCGCAAACACAAAGGACCGCCTGAACTGTTCGACCTGACCAAAGATGTCTCTGAAAAAACCGATCTCGCCATGGCTCAACCCGAAACAGTGGAGCGTCTTCAATCGCTTTACAATTCATGGAACTCGCAAAACAAACCTTCGCTGTGGGGTAAGGATGATGGTGACCGCGATGACGAGTAAAACTTTTTCGATTCCAGCTAGAGCCTCCGCAACAATGAACCACAGAGACACAGAGATGCACAGAGAAATCCATTCACTTCGCATCAAGTACTCTGTGTTCCTCTGTGCCTCGGTGGTAATACTCGCTTCGGGAGATTTTGCTCGGTGTCAATGCAGGGCAGCAGAGGTCAAGCCCAACATCATCTACATCATGGCCGATGAGTTTGGGTACTACCAACCGGGATTCATGGGCGCGAAAATCATCAAGACTCCCAATATTGATCGGCTCGCCTCTCAGGGACTCGTGATGACGAACATGCTGGCGGGGAACGCCTCCTGTTCCCCGACGCGTTCCGCGTTAATGACCGGCAAGCACGGTGGCCATGGCTCGATTCGATCCAATGGCGGCTACTCCATCCGTGCCGAAGAAGTCACCATCGCAGAATTGCTCAAAGAGCAGGGATATGCGACCGGAGGATTCGGCAAGTGGGGCATCGGCGGTCGCGGCTCCGAAGGCGTTCCGGAGCAGAATGGATTCGATGTCTTTTTTGGTTACTACAATCAGGCCCATGCGCACACTTACTATCCATCGTATTTGATTCGCAATAGCCAAGAGGTTCCTCAGGTAGGAAACCACGGCGGACGCAGCGGCCAGACCTACTCGCAGTATGTGATCCACGACGCGGCGAAGCATTGGATTCGCGAACAAGCCGGTAAACCGTTCTTCGCGTACCTTCCCTATACGCTTCCGCACGGACCGTTCGCGATTCCCGACGATGATCCTTCGCTGGCAGTTTACAAAGACCAGAAGTTGACCAAGGACGAGCTACTCTACGCGGCGATGAGCAGCTTGCTCGATACACACATCGGCGAGATTGTCGCGCTGCTTAATGAGATGGGAATTTTTAACAATACATTGATCTTTTTCTCGGGTGACAACGGATACGGAAAAACGCTCGGCGGAAACAAATCGCCTGATTCCGATTTTGAGTTCCGCGGTGAAAAATCAAACCTTTACGACGGAGGAATTCGCGTTCCGTTCTTCGCCTACTGGCCTGACAAGATTCCGTCAGGTCAAAGGAGCGACTTGCTCTCATATTTCCCCGACGTTATGCCCACGATCGCCGAGGCGACGGGTGCGAAGGTTCCCGCCGAGACCGATGGGGTTTCAATTCTTCCTACGTTGATCGGAGAAAAAGCCGCCGGACACGCTCAGGTGAAACATGACTATTTGTATTGGGAGCATCAGAATTGGCAGGCGCTGCGTCAGGATGATTGGACATTGATTAAGACTCCAAAGTCAAAAAACTGGGAGCTTTACAATCTTCAGAGCGACCCAGGGCAAAAAGATGACGTGTCGGACCAGCAACTAGATCGGCTCAGAAAGCTTATCAAGTTGGTAGATGCAGCTCACCAACCTCAACGAGAGGGTATTTATGACAATCACGATTTTGACCTCCGCGACAAACATGCGAAATAGCAGATTGGCACAATATATGAATTCAGCAGACGCCACGTTTAAGAACGATGATTTGAGACACCAATTGATTGCAATGACCATTCTTGTCGGATTGAATCATCCTGCGGTGGCTGCCGATGTCGTGTCCATTTCTCGCTGGACTCCCCACGATTTTTCGTTCGCGGCGGATATGGCTATTGCCAATCCGTTTGCGACCGAGTTAAGTGCGGTGGTCGTCGGTCCAAGCGGTACGACATTCGTCCTGCCAGGTTTCTTCGTTGGCAATGGGACCTGGAAAGTCCGTATCGCACCGACGGTTGAAGGTGAGTGGTCACTGACGACGAAATCCGACGTTGACGCGCTGAATGAGAAAACCGCAGTCTTTACCTGCGTAGAGAATCCAGATGCAAACAATCACGGCTTGTTGCGCGTCGACAAAACGCATCCGCACCATTTTGCTTTTGAGGATGGCACATGCTTCTTCATGCAAGCCTACGAGTACGATTGGCTTTGGGTGCTCGACGCGGAAAAGCCGAATGTTCCGACCGTTGAAGCGTCACTGGACTTGCTGGCGGAACACGGTTTCAACTACGTGATCCTGAACACCTACGCCCACGATACTCGCCGGCGGAAAGGGAAGACGGGACCGGACGACTTCGGGCCGGCACCGATGTTCCCTTGGGCTGGCAGCAACGATTCGCCGGACCATGCCTGCATGAATCTCGACTACTGGCGACATTACGACCAAGTCATCGATGCGATACTACAACGTGGCATGCAAGCTCACATTTTCATCAAGGTTTTTAACAAAGCCGTCGCGTGGCCTGAAAAAGATAGCCTGGAAGAACAATTGTTTTCTCGTTGGTTGATTGCTCGTTATTCCACCTATCCCAAAATCATCTGGGATTCTTCCAAGGAGGCACACAATGAGAAAGACCTGGCCTACAAACAGCGTTGGCTGAAGTACATTCGCGAAACTGATCCTTATGATCACTTAGTCACCGTCCACGATGACGACGTCGCCAACGACAGTGGAGCGTATGACGAGCTGACCGATATGCGCATTGATCAGCATCACGAGAGCCAAAAGGGGGCGAATGATCACGAGACGATTCTTAAGCAGCGGAATCGTCGTGCTTGGCCGGTCGCCAATGTTGAATCGGATTTTGAGTGTGGGTTGAAGGGATTGGATGACAAGACCTACGGTAAGGCGATGACGCCAGAAGCAACGACAAAGACGCTTTGGAACATCGCGATGGCGGGCGGCTATACGGGTTACTACTACACCTATACCGCCTGGGATGTGATCCGTCCATTAGACAAGCCGACAGGGTACACGTACATGAAACACTTCGGTGATTTCTGGCGCGGGACCGAATTTTGGAAGCTCGATCCTTCTGATTTGTTGGTGAACCATGGTTGGTGTCTCGCGCAGCCGGGAAAAGAGTATGTGGTCTATCAGGAACAAGACCAACCATTCACATTGGACATCGTGGGAGCTGGTTCAACATTGAGTGGCGAGTGGTTTAATGCGTTTACAGGCCAAAGAACGGCCGCGGGTGAATTTGAAAATGGCACTGCAAAATTGTCACCGCCCAAAGAATGGCCAGACGCTCCGTTAGTGTTGCACTTGAAGTCCAATGCTACCCCCAATACTAAGTCTCCAACGAGAACTCCGGTCGGCGAAAGGAACTATGCTCGATGAATAAGGTTCTCTTTTCGGTTGCTCCTGTCAGACATGAAAATGCTGAGGTTCTTGACGGTGTTCACGTTGGAGAACCAACATCATGTACGATTTTCTCTCGATCTCATCAGACAATCCATAACAGTATGAAATTCTTCTCAATACGTAAAGTTTTTATTCCCCGGTGTTTTTTTTCACTTTTTGTGTGCATCTTATTCGGTTCGTCGATGCCATGTCATGCGGAGGCTCCCATCGACTACGAATCGTTGAAGGCAACTTTTGTTACTCCTCCCCATGCTTCACGTCCCGAGACTTGGTTTCATTTGATCGATGGAAATGTGGATCGATCCTTTTTAACCAAGGACCTTGAAGCGATCGCAGAGGCAGGCCTTCAAGGAATTCAATTGTTTCATGGCAAGGGTCAACCGTGGCCGGGAGTTCATCCCCAAGTTCAGACGCTCAGTCCACAGTGGGACGGAATGATCGGGCACGTTGCAGACGAAACGAAACGATTGGGTCTTCGATTCACGATGCAGAATTGCCCGGGCTGGGCGATGTCGGGCGGACCTTGGATCACGCCGGAAAACGCGATGCGACACCTGATTTGGAGCCGAACCGATTTGGTCGCTGGGCAGTCCCAAGAAAACTCGCTTCCGCAACCGCAGCCATCCCAAGAAGATTGGCGAGACTATCGCGACGTGGCGGTTGTCGCCTTCCCTCAACCACTTGGCGATAACGGCAAACGGCTGATTCCGGTGTCGGTTCATTCCGACAACGGAAGCGAACTTTGGCGCGAGGTGGCGACCGACGAAGCAGAAAAAGAAATCGTGATTCCTTCGACGTCATCTCCCTATCGCGTTGAATTTGACTTTGGTAACGAGGTGACGGTGCGATCCATTGAATTGCCTCCGGTCGAGTTGTTAACAAAGCGTATGAATTTTGACCCGCAGGCTTGGATCACTGTTCAGGCGTGGGATGGTCGCGAGTACCAAACGCTTGTTCGACATCAAGTCCCCCGGTCAACTTGGCAAGATCGACAGCCTGAACATGCTTACGTTCTCGCCATTCCCGATGCTCGCACGAACAAGGTCCGATTGATATTTGAAACCAAGCACTCGCTGGGGATTGATCGAATTCGGTTCTCATCGGCGGCGCGTTCGCATGATTGGCGAGCTCAAGCGGCGTATGCGCTGCGCAGCATGGAGCGAACCGACGCGCCGAACCAAGATCCCAAAACATGGATCGATCCCGACACCATCATTGACATAACCGAGTCGATGGATTCTTCGGGCAAGTTGAGTTGGTCGCCACCCAGCGGAACATGGACCATCTTGAGGTTTGGTCACGTTAATACGGGAGCGAAGAATAAGCCCGCGCCACCTGAGGCAACTGGTTTCGAATGCGACAAGCTTTCGCCTGCCGGAGCGGATCAGCATTTTGCGGGTTATATCGGGCGAATCTCGGCTCCAGGCGGCCCGGCCGACCAAGGTCGGCTTCGCGGGATGCTGATCGATAGCTGGGAATGCTACACGCAAACTTGGACACCGGCGATGGAAGCGGAGTTTCAAGTTCGTCGAGGATACGCGCTGCGAAAATGGCTGCCCGCGCTGGCGGGTTGGATAGTGACATCACATCGGCAAAGCGAACGATTTTTGCGTGATTGGCGAGCGACGATCAGCGACATGTTGGTCGATCATTATTTTGGCCGCATGGCCGAGCTGGGACGAGAACGCGGACTGACGCTTTCATTTGAGACGGCCATCGGTGATGTTTCTCCAGGCGACATTTTGCAGTACGCAGGAAAAGCCGACATCCCGATGTGCGAATTCTGGCAGCCTAACGATCCGCATATCGGTGGACTCGAATCCAAGCCGATTAGACCGACCGTTTCCGCAGCCCACATCTACGGCAAACAGCGTGTGGCGGCGGAAGCATTCACGTCTTCCGTACACAAGTGGGACACCACGCCCTATGACCTCAAGCACTTGGCTGACCGCAATTTTGCGATGGGCGTGACGCATCTCGTCTTTCATACCTATACGCACAATCCGCTCGACAAGGTTCCCGGAACTTCCTTCGGAGGCGGGATCGGTACGCCGTTCGTTCGTGGACAGACCTGGTGGTCGTCGATGCCAGCGTTCACGCAATACTTGGCTCGATGCCAAGCGATGCTCGAAACGGGACGCCCCAAGGCCGACGTGTTGTTCTATCTGGGCGATGACCTGGATCACAAGCCGCGTCAGGACATGCCGTTCCCGGTTGGCTTCCAGTTCGATTACTGCAATGCCGACGTGCTACAGAACCGCTTGTCCGTGGTCGACGGTCGCTTGCAAAACCCTGAAGGCACTTCGTGGTCAGTGCTCTGGTTGCCCGAATCGCAATGCCAACGAATGACGATGGAAAGCTTAGTACGTCTTCGCGAGCTAATCATAGCGGGTGCGACGGTCATCGGAGGACGACCAACCGTGAATGCTTCGCTTGTTGGTTTGGACGACCCCATGCATGACAAGGGCGAATCAATGGACGAAGCGTTCTTTCAACAAGTGGCATCGATTTGGGGCAATACGCAATTTCCATCGGGCTTACGTCGATTCGGTAAGGGCGCAGTTTGCTGGGGCGGCACGTTGGAGGAACAGTTGGAGAGATTGAACCTGCGGCGGGATGTGACGGGATTGCAATCAGCCACTTGGATTCATCGCCAACTCGATTTTGGTGATCTCTATTTTATCGCTGCTGATCGGTTGTCAGCGATCGATGCCAACGTCTGTTTTCGCGCGCTAGGTCGACCCGAGTTCTTTGATCCAATGACAGGGACGATCAGCGGCGTGCCCGTTTACGACACTGACGATGTGACCACCACGGTACCGATCCAATTGCCTGCGGCCGGTTCCCTGTTCGTGTTGTTCCGTCGAGACAACGTCGAGGCAACCGACCTTGCCTCCGCAAGCGGCCCGCGATTTGATCGAATCACGCGGGGGGAGGTTGATTGGATCGATGTTCATGACAGTAGTCGTGTCGATGATGCAGCACCCTATCCGCATTTTGGTTTGCCAATGGGAGCTGAGATTCAGCCTTGGGTCGAATCTGCTCCGCTGAAAGGCGAATTGATCAATGGCGGAAAATCGTTGCTTTCGTTTGTGGATGAAACCTACGAGTTCTTTCGACGAAACAATCAGGTCGCGTCGGTCGATGTCGTTGGCACGAACCGGCGCATCATTGATCAAGGTTGGTCGATCGAATTTCCTGAAGGCCCCCGTGGAAAAACGACTCAACCGACGGATCGATTGAAAGCTTGGACCGACCTCAAGGATCAAGCTCTCCAGGCGTTCTCGGGAACCGCGACCTACCGTGTGAACATCACAACCGATGAACCACGAAACGACCAGAGAACCATTTTGGATTTAGGTCGCGTTGAAAACATTGCCACTGTCCGAGTCGACGGCAAACCGGTCGCGACTCGTTGGGCACCCCCGTTTCGATTTGACGTGACTTCATTTTTAAAAGCAGGCGAGAACGCAATCGAGATCGATGTCACCAACACATGGCACAATCGATTGGTTTATGACGGATCGCAGCCAGAAAAGGAACGGAAGACTTGGACGTTAGCGCCTCCCAAGAGTCCGTCGTCCTACGAGCCGGCAGGAATTCTCGGACCAGTGACATTGAACATCGGCCAACTGGTCAACATCGTACCCAATGCATTGGTCGCGGACGTATCAAAGCCTGCACGTGTTGTGATTTCAGGCGAGACGAAACAGTGGCACGCCGTGACATTGACCATCGACGGGCCGCAGGCATCCGAGTTGGACGTCGCTCCCAATCCTTATCTCGATTATGCGTTCTCGGTCACCTTCACGCACCAAAGTGGTTCGCCCACTTACACCGTGCCGGGGTACTTCGCAGCCGACGGAAACGCGGGACAGTCGAGTGCCACTTCAGGAAATCAATGGCGAGCGCACTTGTCGCCCGACAAGACCGGCGATTGGAACTACCGAATTCATTTCCAACGCGGTACGCAGGTCGCAATCGGTGGCACCGGCACGCCGATCGATAATCTCGATGGTATCGAGGGCACGTTTCATATCGATCCATCCGACAAGTCAGGGCACGACCTTCGCGCCCATGGTCGCCTGCAATACGTCGGCGAGCACTATCTGCAATTCGTTGGCGCGAAAGAGTATTTCCTCAAGGTTGGGGCCGATTCGCCGGAGACACTGCTGGCTTATTCCGACTTTGATGGAACCGTCTCCGCTAAGAAAGCAAAGAAGGTTCCGCTCAAGACTTGGACGCCTCATATACAAGATTGGCGACCCGGAGATCCGACCTGGCAAGCGGACAAAGGTAAAGGACTGATCGGTGCGATCAATTATCTCGCTGACCAAGGAATGAATGTCTTTTCGTTTCTCGTTTACAACGTCAATGGCGACGGCGATAACGTCTGGCCCTTTGTGTCTCGAGACGATCGCATGCACTACGATTGTTCAAAACTCGATCAATGGAACATTGTCTTCTCGCACGGAACGGCCAAAGGAATGTACTTGCACTTCAAATTGAGTGAGCACGAGAATTCTGGCCCGATCGACGATAAACCGAATCCAGACGCTCTCGATGGAGGCGACCTCGGTCCCGAACGCAAGTTATTTATTCGAGAAATGGTCGCTCGATTCAGTCATCAATTAGCACTGAACTGGAATCTTGCCGAAGAGACGACTCAAACCACCGAGCAATTGAGACAGACCGCCCAGTACATTCACGACTTAGATCCGTATAGCCATTTGATCGTCGTTCACACAACGCCCTCGTGGCCGGTGCATTTGAAAACCTACACACCGCTCTTGGGCGATCAATCACATTTGCGAGGTGCCTCGGTGCAGACCCGCGATGTGATGGACACGCATCGATACGTTTTGCATTGGGTCGCAGAATCAGCCAAAGCCGGAAAATCTTGGGTGGTTCCCAATGACGAACAGGATCTCGGCGCTCTAGGTACGCCACCCGACCCTGGTTACGCCGGATACAAGCAAACCGTTGGCCCAACCATCCACCAGATTCGTAAGTACGCGTTGTGGGCCACGCTCATGGCGGGCGGAGCTGGGATAGAATATTTCTTTGGAATGAAACATCCGGAGAACGACGTCAACTGTGAGGACTGGCGAAGTCGTGAGCAAACCTGGCGATATGCGAGAATTGCCCGAGAATGGTTCGTTGCCAGCGGCGTTCCGTTTTGGGAGATGCGGAATACCAATGCGTTGGTTGACAATCCGCAAAACGACAACTCCCGCTATTGCTTCTCGAAGTCGAAAGAGTTGTACCTCGTGTACTTTCCCGAAGGCGGAACAACTAGTCTGGATCTGACCGGCGTCGACGGGAAATTCACTGTTGCTTGGTTCAACCCACGTATCGGCGGTGACACCAGCAAAGGGAGCATCGCTGCGGTCGCTGGTGGCAAGCGTGTTGAACTTGGCCTGGCACCTCGTGATAGGCAGGAAGATTGGCTTGTGATCGTTCAGCGAGATTAGATGATTGAAGACTGATTTGCGTGGCTGATCATCACCTTGGAGAAACAATGATGAATCGATTGGCGTTAGTGATTTTTGCATTCTTAGCAACGTGCAGTTCTGTCGGGTATGTGTTTGCGCAGTCGGACCCGACTCCCGCGACGTTTGGCGAGAGTCAAGTGATTTCTCTCTACGAAGGCATTGCGCCGGGGTCTGAGAAGTGGGATTACGAAGAGGTTGTGGTTCAGGCTAAGTCGGGGCCTCAGGTCAAGAACGTGGTTCAACCAACATTGCTCTACTTTCCGGCAGCAGAGCCTGTGGGGACTGCGATGATCGTGGCACCAGGGGGTGGCAATCGCACCTTGATGATGAGTTACGAAGGAGTCGATATTGCCAAGAAGCTGAACGCATTGGGCATTGACGCTTTCGTCCTGAAGTATCGGCTCAACCATACCGGCTCCGGAGCTGACACGGCGGAACCTCCGACGACGGGGCCTCAGGCGGGACAAAACGTGAGAGAGCTTGCGCGTGCGGATGGGTTACGGGCGGTCGAGTTGCTGCGATCGCGAGCGGCCGATTTTCATTTCGATGCGGATCGCATTGGGATGATTGGTTTTTCCGCCGGGGGCGGGCCGATTCGTGGCGCGATGGAGGGTGGCGAAGAATCACGCCCCAACTTCGTGGCCTTGATCTATGCGACGGGTGGTCGCGATGCGACAATCATGCTTCCGCTTCAGGCACCGCCTCTTTTCATCGCGGTTAGTGCAGACGATCCTGCGTATGAAAGTTCGCTTCGAACCTTTAGCATTTGGAGAGACGCCAACATCCCTGTTGAGCTGCACATTTTTCAAATGGGCGCTCATGGTTTCGTCAACAAGGGTGGCGGAGCCGATCGTTTCATGGACCGCCTCGGTGAGTGGATGCAAGTCAATGGTTGGTTGACGCGAGTGAATTGAAATGCCATGAGAAGCGACATCACTGTAATCACTTTTGAAAAACGAACTTTGCATTGTTTTGCATTGATTGCTGCAGTGGTGTGGATGTTCGCGACCGCATCTGCACGCGGAGACGAAGCAGTTAGCGAAGCACAACTTACTTTTTTCGAGCAGCATATTCGCCCCCTTTTGGTATCGCGTTGCTATTCCTGTCATTCCAGCCGCGCAAAAAGCATCGAAGGCGATTTGACATTGGATAGTCGCAATGGCTGGGTAGAAGGAGGTGAACACGGGCCTGCGATTGTTCCCGCCGATGTTGAGGCCAGCTTGTTAATCCGATCCATTCGTTACGAGGATCCCGATTTACAGATGCCACCGGATCGACGATTGTCCAGCGATGCAATCGCGAAACTCGAACGCTGGGTACAAATGGGAGCACCCGATCCTCGCGACGATGCTGCAGTTACTTCACCGGAAGCAGTTGCTGCCTCGGACCCAATCGCGGGTCGTGATCACTGGGCTTATCGTCCGCTGACCGAGGTTGCTGTGCCGACAGTGACAGACCAAGAGTGGCCACGCAGCGTCATCGATATTTTCATCTTGTCCAAACTCCAAGAGCATGAGCTAACGCCAGCGCCGGACGCGGATCGACGTACGTTTGCGAGACGTGTCTACATCCAGTTGATCGGAATGCCGCCGACACCTGAGCAGATGAAGGAATTCTTGGCGGATGATCGCGGCGAAGCATTTGAGTTGTTGGTCGATCGCTTGCTGAGTTCTCCGCAGTTCGGTGAGCGGTGGGGACGGCACTGGCATGATTTGGCTCGCTATGCCGATTCCAATGGTCTCGATGAAAATTTTCTCTTTCGTGAGGCTTGGCGTTATCGAAATCGAGTGATCGAGACGGTGAACGAAGACATGCCCTACGATCGCTTTTTGATCGAGCAAATCGCTGGTGACTTGCTGCCCTACGATTCAATCGAGCAACGGGATCAGCAACGCATCTCAGCGGGCTTTCTGCTGCTTGGACCGAAGATACTTTTGGATACCGACAAGGACGTCCAGCGAATGGACGTTGCTGATGAGCAACTCGACACGATCGGCAAAGCAGTGCTCGGTCAAACGATCGGCTGTGCTCGCTGCCACGATCATAAGTTCGATCCGATCCCCACATCGGATTACTACGCGCTGGCAGGTATTTTGACTTCGACCAAGGTGATGGAAAAGCGGCACATGCTGAACCAACAACGCGTCATGGAACAGTTGATCGGGCTGGGCGAACATGGCGATCAACTTGACGAAGAGTACGAGTCGTTTTGGCGCGACAAGGATAAAAAAGAGCGAGACGAACGAAAGAAGCCGGTGATTCCTGCCAGAGCAATGATCCCCAGTGAGGCTGACGAAATCGGTGATGAGGCGATTCGACTCGCGGGACAAGCGGATCGCAAAGGCGAGCATGTTCGGCGTGGGTTCCTGCAAGTGATGACAAGTGATCCTTATCCGATACCCAATGAAGTGAGCGGTCGGCTAGAACTTGCCCAGTGGTTGACGCGGGAGGAAAACGGAGCTGGACATTTGGCGGCACGAGTGATGGCGAATCGTATATGGCATCATCTGATGGGCAGCGGGCTGGTTCGTACGGTGGATAATTTTGGCCGTCGTGGAGAAGCCGCGAGTCACCCCGAGTTGCTTGACTATCTGGCGCGTGAGTTGATCGATTGCGGTTGGTCGGCGAAGGCATTGATCCGCCAGATTGTGCTCAGTCATACCTTTGCAATGAGCAGCCAACATGACGAAATCGGACACGCGATTGATCCCGACAACCGACTCCATTGGCGGGCCAGTCGTGATCGGCTGGACCCCGAGACGCTGCGTGACGGCATGTTGTTGGCGGCCGCATCGCTCGATTTGACGCCGATGGATTCGACTGTGTCGTATTTGGGCGATCAAGCCACGGCGGTCGGTGCCAACAAAAACCGCCGGCGTACCGGTTTCCCTTGTCGTAGTATCTACTTGCCGGTGATTCGCAACGACCTACCCGAATTGTTCGATGTGTTTGACTTCGCCAATCCGCAGGCGACGACGGGACTGCGTGGCGATACCATGGTTGCGACACAAGGCCTGTTTATGATGAACGATATCTCAGTCATCACCGCATCGAAACAAGCCGCTCAGCGATTGTTGGACGAACCGCACGACAGTGACGGTGCAAGAGTCGACCGCATGTTCGAGTTGATCCTCCAGTCACCAGCGACGGATGAAGATCGCGGTGCTGTGATTGCATTCGTTAATACGCAACTTATATCGTCAGTCGGAACGGAAAATGGTGGCGAGATTAGTCGGCTACAAGCATGGTCGCTCGCCTGCCAAGCCCTATTCGCTTCGAGCAGATTTCAATTCGTCCAATAAGACTGAGAAGGAGCCTAAAGAAAATGCGATGCCATCAATTCACTCAGGCGACGACGCGGCGTGATCTACTTCGCGCGAGTGCGTGCGGGTTCGGACAAGTCGCGCTGGCTGCCATGGCTGGGCAAGCTCAAGCCATAGCGCAATCGGCAACTTCAATACCGTTGCGAGCCAAACGGGTTATTTTTCTGTTCATGTGGGGTGGTCCCAGCCATATCGACTTCTTCGACCCCAAGCCATTGCTCAACGAACGATCGGGTAAATCGCTCAATGGCACGTCAGTGGGTGGCGAAGACAAGGACTTGGGAACATTGATCGGATCACCCTTCCCATTTAAGCAATACGGCCAGAGCGGGATCTGGATGAACGAGCTGTTCCCCGAGATCGCACGTCATGCTGACAAGATGTGCGTGATTCGTTCGATGCACACCGAAGGAAACGCACATGGTGAAGCACTGCTCCGACTGCATACAGGCCAAGCCAACCTCGTTCGACCAAGCGTGGGAGCTTGGATCAGCTACGGTCTAGGAAGCGAGAACGAAAATCTGCCGTCCTTCATTACCATCTCGCCACCTCGTGGACATGGCGGAGCACAAAATTACGGCAATTCTTTCTTGCCGGCCAAGCATCAAGGGACCGCGATCGGCTCAGCCGAAATACCGATCGCTAGCGCCAAGATTTCCAACGTAATCAACCCCGAACTGAGTTTGCAGTCGCAACGCAAACAACTGGATCTCATCCAGTCAATCAATGCGAGCCATTTGAAAGAAAACGTCGACGATCCCCGCATCGAGGGACTGATTGCGAACTATGAGTTAGCATTTCGGATGCAATCCACGATACCGACAATCATGGATTTAAACACCGAGACAAGAGAGACGTTGGATATGTATGGCATCGACAAGGAGCCGACCGACAACTTTGGTCGCCAATGTTTGCTTGCGCGCAAGTTCGCCGAGAGCGGTGTGCGTTACATCCAGGTTTCAACTAACTACACTTGGGATCATCATAAACAGGTCAAGGAAGGCAGTATTGCCGAGGCACCGAAAGTGGATCGTCCTATCGCAGGGTTGCTCGAAGACCTGCAGCAACGTGGTTTGCTCGACGACACGTTGGTTTTATGGGGAGCCGAGTTTGGTCGAACGCCCATGGTTCAAAATGGCGACGGGCGAAATCACCATCCCAAGGCGTTCACCATGTGGATGGCTGGCGGAGGCTGCAAGCCTGGCCTCACGTATGGAGCGACCGATGATTTTGGCTACGCACCGATTGAAAACCCAGTACACATGCACGACTTGCACGCCACGTTGCTTTACATGCTGGGTTTGGACCACGAAAAACTCACCTACCGCCATGCCGGTCGCGACTTCCGCCTGACCGATGTGTATGGCAACATTGTTCATGACATCATTGCTTGAGCGAGATCAATGAAAAAAAATGAAGCTCAACACCACAGTTGTAATCGTCGCATTGTTTGGGTGCGTTTTTCGCTGCACAACCAGGAGAAACGCTGACGTTCGATGCCAGTGGTTCCAGCGATCCTTATCAAGACACCTCGCAATACCGCTGGTGGATCTATCCCGAAGCGGGACGGAATCCTTTTGCCAAACGTATCGAACTTAAAAGCAACTCGCAGGCTCGTGTCGAGTTCGTTGTTCTCGCCGATGCACAAAGCAAAGAATTGCACCTGATCTTAGAAGTTTGGGACGACAACTCCGATGTATCCTTGACGGACTATCGGCGGATCGTCATCAACGTAGGAAATGAATCGAGGAGGTTGCAATGAGAGTCGGCACTTCGAAGAACCGGCACGCAGCATTGATGTCGATCGCGCTGTCGATCTGTGCTTCGGTATTGAGCGGAGCAGAACCGTGGCGAATGTTTCGCGGGCCACTGGGAAGTGGAGTCGCGGAAAGTGATCAGGTTGTCATGGAACTGGACCAACCGACCAATCTGATCTGGCGGACTGAACTCCCCGAAGTAGGTTGGTCATCGCCGATCACCGATGGAAAGCTTCTTTGGATGACATCGGCGCTGACTCATGATGTAACCAGCGAACCGGAAGGTGTTGCACCCGGAAAAGGAATGGGCGGTGGCAGGCGAATTGTTTCCGGAAGCGTGACTTTGATCGCCTATTGTCTCGATGCGGAAACGGGTGAAATCGTACAGCGGATCGAATTGGCCACCATTCAATCGCCTGACACTCTCAACATCATGAATTCGTATGCTTCTCCCACGGGCGTTTGGGCCAGCGATCGCGTCGTGCTGCACTTCGGTCTGTATGGAACCTTTTGCTTGGACGCCGCATCCGGTGCGGAGATCTGGCGTCAAACTCTCACGTTTGACGATAGTATCGGCCCGGGTAGTAGCATCAAGCAAGTCGAAGGAGTCGTGATCGTTCCCTGCGATGGTATGGGAGATCAATTCGTGGCTGGGCTCTCGCTGAAAACCGGCGAAATCATTTGGCGGACACCTCGTCCACCTGTCGAATCCAGGGCCAAAGAGTTTCGATCTTCCTACAGCTCGCCGCTCGTGATCAAAGTCAATGGCAAATCGCAAGCGATCGTACCGGGGACGCAGTGGTGTGTTGCGTATGACGTGCAAACCGGCGAGGAAATTTGGTGTTTGAAACATAGCCAAGAACCCGGCGGCTTCAGCCTTGGTTGCACGCCGATCGCGGTCGAAGGCAAAGTCATCATCGCCACCGGCTATGGTGGGAATGATCTTGTAGCGATTGATCCAACTGGTTCAGGTGATGTTACGAATACTCACGTCCTGTGGCGTCAATCAAAGGGCATGCCATTGATGGCTAGCCCGATAAGCGTTGGCGACTTACTTTACACCATCACCGATAGCGGCATTTTGCACGCGCTGAGTCACTCAGACGGTGAACTGGTTTGGCGACAACGATTGGGCGGTAAGTATTCTTCGTCGCCATTTGCCAGCGGTGATCGCCTCATGGTCGGCGATCATGACGGCAATATAACCGTATTCCGTGGTGCTGATGAGTTTCAAGAATTGGCTCGTTATGAATTGAAAGAACAGATCATGGCGAGTCCGATACCGATCGGCGATGACTTGATTCTGCGAACCAAAAGAGCGGTTTATCGATTTTCTCGAGACAATCCCGAGTAATGACAATATGAAAGATCACTGATGAAATTACCGCCAGTTCTTTATCTCTGCTTGGCAGCAATCCATGTTAGCGAGGTCGTCGCCGCCGAGACCAAGCCCAATGTCATATTTGTACTCGTCGATGACCAACGCAACACCTCGCTCGGTTGTGCGGGACATCCTCAAATCAAAACCCCTGTAATTGATAACCTTGCCCGACAAGGAGTTCGATTCGCTAACGCCTTCGTCCAAACTCCGATTTGCATGGCCAGCCGCGCGAATCTTTTCACCGGGCTGACAACAACTTCAAATGGCTACCACGCCAATCCAAGTACACCTGTTCGCAACGAAGATCTCAGAACGAGCTTCCCCACGCTGCTGCGAAATGCCGGATACCGCACTGGCTTTTATGGCAAGCAGCATGTCAATTGGGAAAAAGAAGTCGACGGGATGGAGGCGATGTTTGACGAACATGAAGTTCTGCATCGCAATCCCTATTTGAAGACGATGCGTGACGGAAGTCTTCGCCATGTCGATGAGATCATCGGCGACAAGTCCGTCGCGTTTGTAGGATCGCAGTCCGCCGAGAAACCGTTCTTTTTGTACATGAGTTTCAATATCTCTCATGCGGAAGATAGTGATAAACGGCCAGGGTTTCATTACCAGTGGCCATCCGCAGAAGATGGACTCTTTGAAGACATCGATCCGATCCGCCCGAGTCTCGACGACCCCAAGTATTATCTCGCCACGCCCAAGTTTCTAAGAAAGACCATCAATCGCTCGCGTTACTTCTGGGGCTATGACACTCCTGAAAAATTTCGCGTAAATATGCGGGCACTCTATCGGATGCTTGCCGGCATGGATCGGATCGTCGGGAGAGTGATGACAACGCTCAAAGAAGAAGGGTTGGACGAAAATACGATCGTCATCTACTCCGCCGACAACGGCTACTACATGGGTGACCGTGGCTTTCAGGGCAAATGGTCTCACTACGATCAAGCACTTCACGTGCCTTTGATTATCTACGATCCGAGAGCGAAGTCTGACCTACGTGGGCGAGTCTTGGACGAAACCGTTATCAGCCTTGATATTCCGGCAACCATCCTTGACCTTGCGGGTGTCACGGTTCCCAATAAATATCAGGGGTCATCATTGACTCCGTTTTTGGACGGTCAAACGCCACAGAACTGGCGTACCGAGTTTTTCTGCGAGCACCATTCTGGACGTCACGGTCAAATCGCCCACTGGTTTGGCGTGCGCGACAACCGCTATACGTACGCCAACTATTACGACGATGACGCGGAACTCCTCTATGACCGAATCGCTGATCCAACGGAACTCGTCAACTTAGCAGACAATCCAGAATACAAAGCCATTCTCCAAAGTCTTCGGGAAAGGAGTACGGATTACAAAACGCAATATTCCCGACACCTGTAAGCAACGAGTGGACAATTTGAGTCGCCTTACGCTCTGCTAAAGTAGTGTTTTGCGTTCTTTCGTGGAGCGAAAGGCGACAAAAAAAGGCCGCTCGATCCTAAGTTTCTCAGACGCCTGATGTTACGGCGGACGACGCGGGTGCAATTGCGTAATTGTCGCGACCCGAGCGTGAGTGGTCAGTCGTGCCACAGACGGTTGGGCGGAGTTTAAAATTGTCCCAACATGACCATGACACGGGAGCACCAAGAATTGAAACCTATTGCCGCATTCCTCGCTTTGTTTGTCGTTTTCGCCAATCGAATTCCGCTTGCCGCCGCTCAACCGAACATTCTGTTCATCGCCGTCGATGACCTGCGGGATGCGCTCGGATGCTATGGCAATCAAACAGTGCAGACGCCGAACATCGACCGACTTGCTGAACACGGGGTTGTGTTCGAGCGGGCCTACGTCCAGTATCCCGTCTGCAATCCAAGTCGTGCTTCGTTCCTCACCGGGTTGCGTCCTGACCAGACTGGCGTGACCGACAACTTGACGTTGCTCCGCGACAAGCTACCGAATGTGGTGACGTTTCCACAGTTGCTTAAAGAGAACGGATGGCACTCGTCAGCCTTCGGAAAAATCTTTCATCTCGGCGGCGGTCGCAATGACGCGATCAAGGCGAAATGGATGGACTTGCCGAAATCGTGGCACAATGCGAAAGCGTTTGAGGCTACTGAACTCGGTCAACACAAACTCGCGGGGCGCGATTTGTCTAGCGGTAAACTCAGGTGGTGCCACTGGGGTGCGATGGATGGCGACGACGATGACCAACCAGACGGCCAAATCGCTGCAGCCGTCATTGCACAAATGGAGAGTTTGGGCGATCAACCTTGGATCATTGGCTGCGGATTCATGAAACCGCATGATCCGTTCCTTGCCCCCAAAAAATATTTCGACCTTTACCCCGACAGCTCTCTTTCGCTGTATCGCGATCCAGCGGACCTCACACAAGCTCCGCTACTGGCGGTAGGTTTCGGTGAGTTTGGCGAGGCCTTCAATCGATTCACCGACAAGGAGCGGATGGAGTTTCTTCGCGCCTATTACGCCTGCACAACGTTCATGGATGCGCAAGTCGGTCTCGTGCTCGATGCGCTGGATCGCCTTGGGCTTGCCGACCGCACACTGGTCATTTTTGTCGGCGATCACGGCTATCACTTGGGCGAACGCAATTGGTGGAACAAGAACACGCTGTTCGAGCGCAGTTGCCGCGCCCCATTGATAATCACTGGGCCAAACATCTCGCCAGGCCGCGCGGGCGGCTTGGTGGAGTTCGTGGATTTGTTCCCCACGATCGCGGAACACTGTGCCTTAAGAACTCCCGAGGGACTTGCGGGTCGTTCGCTGTGGCCGCAATTGCAGGATCCTGCTGCACCGGGCAAAGACGCAGCGATCACCATCGTAACGCGCGGCCCCCAGCGTGGTGACAGCATCCGCACCGACCGTTGGCGTTATACGCGGTGGAGCGACGGTGCACGCGAACTTTACGATCATACCGTTGACGCGGAAGAGACTCGGAACATGGTATCAGAACACAACGATGTAGTTGAAAGTCTAGAATCCAAATTGTCGCCTGAAACACATGCCAGGCAATAGATCGCGGAAAAACACAATCGATTTTGTAACTTAGCCATTCGTATTTCAAGCTTCAAAATAGAACACATCTGTGCGATCACTTTTCTTACTGACAGTCCTGTGCGTTACACTGCCCCAGGGTAATGCAACCAAATCAGCCGCCGCCGAAGTCCGGCCCAATATCTTGTTCATAGCGATTGATGATCTGAGGTCGGAGGTCGGAGGTCGGCGTCTATGGCGTGCCTCGCGCGATCACTCCCAGTATCGACAAGCTGGCGGCAAAAAGTATGCGGTTTGATCGTGCTTACGTGACGTATCCACTGTGTCTGCCATCGCGAGCGTCGATGTTGACCGGCAGGCGGATTGATTATTCTGGTCCCGGCAAACAACGTGAGTTCTGGGATCTGATTGCGATGCAGAAAACGTGACCAGCGACCTTTCACGATGCCGGCTATTTGACGGTAACGTCGACGTGAAGCAATGCGGAAGGAAAACGAGTAAACGATCGGTTGATTGACGCAAGACTTCTTTCCCACTGACTTCAACTTTTCAGAGATCGATGCAAATGAAATTCGCTGGACGTCCTATTCACCGATTGCAAATCTGCTCAATCGCCGTTATGGCATTGCTGTTTGGCGCGGCCATCGCCTTGGACGTGGCACATGGCGCTCAGAATGAAGCTTGGCAAACAAATCCGCTGCCTGAAGTCAAAATCGCGATTGATGCAAACAACGAGTCGTTTCTTCAAGCCGTGCTTGCAAAAGATGTGGACAAGCTTGATGAGCTACTCTCAAACGAGTTTGTTTACGTACATGAGAACGGGCTGATAAGCACGAAGAAACAATTCCTTGAAGACTTCGTACCCAAAGGTTACGTCGCGGCGGTACTGAAGGAAAAAGAGCCGATGCGACAATACAACAGCACGGTCTTCACGATCGGCAGCGGCCATTTGCAATTGAAAAGCGAGACTCCCCATCTGCACGAGACCATTACGCACGTCTGGGCTGGGCAGAGTGGTGTATGGAAATTAGTGCATCGTCATGAAACACACCGCTTCGAGCCGATCGGTAAGCAGCTCAGCCAAAAAGGCGGGCCAAATACAACAATGACGTTGGCGGCAAAGCTCTCACCTGAGTTGTACAAGACGATTAACGAACTCGAAGCTACTTGGGTGTATGGCATGCTCGCACGCGACGAAGCAAAGATGGATGAAATCTTGGACGACTCGATTAGGTATGTGCACGTAACGGGAAGCGTCACCGACAAGAAGCAATTCATGAAGGAACTCAGAGGCGGCTATACCGAAACGTATTTTCTCGACACCACGATGCGCCAGTTCGGCGACACCGTACTCGTCCTGCACCGTGCTCAGTACCGGCATGATGGCGGTCCCGAGCAATCGCCAGGCGAATGCATGCACGCTTGGGCGAAGCGCGGAGATCGATGGGTACAGGTTGGTCGTCAGTCAACTCGTTTTGAAGCGTTTTAACTATGCCACCAGGGACTAGCCTAATGAAGACAGTCACGAAATTTTCAAATCTCTGCGGAATCATCGCCCTTCCGTTCATCAGCTTGGTTCTCGGATCGTTCACTTGTCCGTTGTTGGCTGCTCCCGTTGACGCAGAACGTCCGAATGTGCTGTTCATTGCGATTGACGATTTGCGGCCCGAACTCGGCTGCTATGGTGATTCCGAGGTGAAGTCGCCCAATATCGATAGAGTCGCCGCCGAGGGGTTACTATTTGAGCGAGCGTATTGCCAAGTGCCGGTCTGCGGTGCTTCCCGAGCTTGCTTGATGACTGGGATCTTACCCACGCCTAAGCGTTTCGTAATCGCCAAGACCATTGTCGATCATGATGCACCGGGCGCCATGACGATGCCTCAGGTTTTCCGCGACGCAGGATACACCACACTATCCAACGGAAAGATTTTTCACTTCGGAAAAGACACCGAGGATCGGAGTTGGAGTGAGCCGGCTTGGCATTCCGGCATGAGTCATTCGACGAATCGTGATCCGGCTGCGAAGAATGACAAATCGTCAGCGGGAAGGTCGCGTATCTACGAATCGCCCAACGTGCCGGACTACGCTTACGGGGACGGCAAAGTGGCCGAGAAAACCATCGCTGACCTGAAGCTTCTGGCGGCCAGCGGTAAACCGTTTTTTCTGGCCTGTGGTTTCATCCGGCCCCACATGCCGTTTTATGCTCCCAAAAAGTATTGGGACATGTACGATCGCGACAGCATCACGATGGCTGAAAACCGAACCCGACCCCAAAACGCCCCCCAGGGCTTGAAAGGTTCCAGCGAATATCGCAGCTACGGTTTCGGAAAATTTAAGGATGGGACGGACGATTTCCACCGCATAATGCGTCATGGCTATTTCGCATCGACCAGCTATCCCGATAAGTTAGTGGGTGACGTGTTGGCTGAATTAGATAGTCTCGGTCTGACGGACAATACCATCATCGTGATCTGGGGCGATCATGGCTGGAACTTAGGCGAGCATGACTTTTGGGGAAAGCACAGTACCCTCAATACATCAACTCGTGTTCCACTGATTATCAAAGCGCCGACGAAAGCCACAGGCCAAAAGACAGCCTCATTGGTCGGCGTCTATGACATCTTCCCAACGCTCTGCACTCTGGCGGATCTCCCGATTCCCGAGTCGGTTCAAGGTCGCAGCTTTGCGAAGCTGCTCGATGATCCCAAATCGTCTTTTCGCGATCATGTGTATACCCGCTACGGTAAAGGAGACGCTGTCGTAAGTGACCATCTGATTTACACCAACTACGGCGGCGACGGTGAGATGTTGTATGACTTGGCAGTTGACCCTCATGAAAACCTGAATGTTGTGGCTGATCCAAACTACCGATCCGAATTGGCGTTCATGAAAGGGTATCTAGCCGCAAGCGAGAAAACGGCAGCGGATGCCAAAGTGAATCCACCACTCAAGCGAAGTTCTGCGGACGACAAAGGCGAGTAGGCCAAAAACCCATTTTCAACGAAAAGTTCATGTTCATACTCGTTCGATATCGTGTTTTATGCATGATGGCGTTGGCGATCGTGCTTTTGACTCAATGTAGCACGTTGTGCTTCAACGCCGGTGCCGCAGAGCTACCAGACGATCTTGCTAACTTTACCGCCCAGTACTGCGTCGATTGTCACAACGCTGAGACACGCGAAGGGAATTTTGAACTGTCGTCGCTCTCACTCGACCTGGACAATCGCGATCACTTCAAGACCTGGGTATCGGTCTTTGATCGCGTCTCCAAGGGAGAAATGCCGCCTGAAGGAGAGACGCAACCCGAAGATAACGAACGCCAAGGTTTTGAACGCAACTTGTCACAGTCGCTTACCACCGCCCAGCGAGAGCGGATCGCCGCCGAAGGTCGGTCGACTCAGCGACGATTAAATCGCTTCGAGTACGAGAATACCGTTCGCGATTTGCTTCATGCTCCGTGGCTGCAAGTCAAAGAGTTACTGCCCGAAGACGGCGAAGCCTTTCACTTCAATAAAGTCGGTGACGCGCTCGATATGTCGCATGTTCAGATGGCACGCTATCTCGAAGCCGCAGAATATGCACTCCATCAAGTCATTGCCAAACAAGTAAAGCGACCTGAAACTGAAACGACACGCTACTACGCACGAGAACAGGTGTCCTTTATCAGAAATATTGTCAAGTACAAGTCAGAGCCTGAGCGGATAGTAATTCCGATTCTAGGCTATCAGTCGCAGCCAGAGATTTTCGCGAAGAAGGCACCGGTTTCGGTGGGTGAGTCCGATCCGGTGAAACGTGAGCTGGAAGCGTTTGTTGAGATTGCCAGCCAGTATGAATCGTATGAAATGGATTTCGATAAATTCAAGGCGCCTACGGCAGGCCGTTACAAACTGCGTTTCAAAACCTACAGCGTCCAAGTGGGGCCAACCAAGCCCGAAAGAGATGAGCGCTGGTGGATACCGGACTTGGAGGATGTTTCGATTGGCAGGCGAACCGAACCCGTCTCGATCTATGCGGAGACCCCACCACGACAGTTACGTCTGGTTGGTAAGTTCGATACGCCGCCTGAACCGACGGTTCACGAGCTTGAAGTTTGGTTGCTTGAAGGAGAGTCGATTCGTCCCGATTGTTCGCGTTTCTATCGAGCACGCCAGGGCGCGGGTCGTTTCAGAAATCCCAACGCCACACCCGAAGGGGCACCGGGTGTCGCCTATCAATGGATGGAAGTGGAGGGTCCGATCCTAGAATCGTGGCCATCGGCCGGTCATCGTACACTGTTTGGGGATTTGCCCCTGATCGAGTTAACCGCTGGCGAGATCGGAGCATTTTCGTCGGTTGCAAACACGATCGACGTGAAGTCAGAGGCTCCTTACTCTGACAGTGAACGTTTGCTGAAACTCTTCATGGCAGCAGCATCTCGGCGGCCCGTTCAAGATGTCGAGGTGCAACGCTTCTTACCGTTGGCTCATCAATCTCTGAAAGCGGGTCGGACATTTATCGACTCGATGTGCGTTGCCTACAAAGCCGTCTTATGCTCGGCAGAATTTATTT
>JBGSLZ010000166.1:0-2059 GCA_041740415.1 Rubripirellula sp. | reverse complement strand
GCGACAACACGGTTTACGAAGTGGCCCAGGAGCGGTCGCTATCCGAAGCTGCCATCAAGGCAGATGTACTGAGCGATCAAGTCGTGCTGCTTGGCAAAACCAGCAAGAACTCTGATCAGGTAGTCTGCGTAGTTTTGTAGTTCGGCTGCGATCGCTGATGGCGAGAGGACGTGATCGGCAACACCGGTAGTCGCGGCGCTGCGCGGCATGCTGTCGTACTTCGCCGACTCGGCGGATTGAGCGAAAGTCATCCCGCCCGCGTCACTGATCGCTTTTAATGGGTGCGACCTGCGTAATGCGCCTGATTTTGCCCCGATTGGTATTCACGAAAAGAGACGTCCTCCTGCAAAATGTTGGTTACTATACTAACACCGCAAAAAAGGACGCCTCATGGATGGTCAGCGTACACTTGGAAGCCCTGTCAATGCAATCCAACCCGGCGATGTTCATGACGCCGTCGACAAAATTCTCGATCACGTCGGAAAGAAGATCGTGGCCGTCATCGAACGGTTCGCCGCCGGAGACGTTACAGCGCGCTCGACGTTTGTTCTCGAGAAAGCGTTGATGGCGGAAGCCCGAGAATTGGGGCGAGAGGTTGAGCAATGGGTATTCAATTCCCTCGAACCGGCTGATTGCTTCGAAATGCCTGGTACCATCAAGCTCCGAAAGCGATCCTATCGCCGCCTCGCCGACAAGTCTTCCAACTCGCACATCGTCACGCCCTTTGGACGCATCAGCCTGACGCGCGCACGTTATCGACAAGGTAGCGCAGGTCGAACCGTTTTTCCACTCGAAATCGCTTTGGGGATTGACCAAGGATTCACACCTGCGGCGGCCGACATGGTGGGCAGACAATTTGCCATCAGTGGAAGCTCCCAAGGCCGAACGATCGATGCGACTGAAGAGCGAATCGGCGTGAGAATCGGTACCGACAAGCTCCGCAACTTGGTCGGTTCACTGGCAGCGGCAATGGAACCTCATCGCCAAGGCTGTCAAATCGACCAACTCATGACGTGGATCAGGCAAGCACGTGATGGTGGCCAACCGCCGGTAATTGCGGTCAGTCGCGACGGCGTCTCGCTGGGCATCGCGTCGTTGAATAGCTTCGAGATGGCATCGGTGGCGACCATCACGGTGATGAGCGCAGGGCAAAAACTAGGCACGGTGTATCTGGGAAGAGCGCCCGAGACGAATCAGGAGACTCTCTCGGAACACTTGACGTCACTGCTCAAGGCAACCGTGACGGCGTGTGGCGAAGCGGTCCCAGACATTGTATACGTGACTGACGCTGGCAAAGTCGAGACGGCGTATTGGAAGAACGTGCTGCGAAAGTTCTATGTCGAGGGTCGGCGAATTAAGATTCATCGCGTGGTGGATTACTATCACGCCTCGGAGCGATTGACGACGATCGCCAAAGCCCTGAAGTTCGGCAAAAATAAACAACGTCGTGAAGATTGGTTGCGGGACATGCGTAAGCTGCTGATGGAGCCGGGTGGTTGGGGCCGCGTGATGCGTTCGATCGCGAGGATGAAAGTGAGTTACGGATACAAATGGCAGAAGAAGAGTGATGCCAACGATGCTGAAAAATATCTTCGACGCTATCAACGATTCATGAAGTACCACGAGTTACGCGAGCGCAATTATCCGATCGGCAGCGGTATCGTGGAGTCGGCATGCAAACAAGTCGTGAGCGAACGACTGAAACTATCGGGCATGCGTTGGGAACATGCTGGAGCCCAGGACACTATCTCGCTGCGGTGCCTCTTGCTTAGCAAGATTTGGCGTGCAGCATATAATAGACTTTTGGGTGCAAAACCGACCGTCAACGACCTTAGAGACATGGAAGTCGCGTGATTCATCAAAAAACGTGCGCATGGCGCAGACGGCACCCTGCACGACTCTACGAAGCCAAGCCGGCTGAAGGGACAGTCACTGATTCAAAAATCGTCAACCCGATTCATTTGGACCGGCTCGAGTCCGAGTCGATTTGTGCCCAATGCCACCTTCAAGGCGATATCGTTGTCGACGCTAAAGGTAAATCAATTTGGGATTTTGTTCC
>JBGSLZ010000165.1:0-3245 GCA_041740415.1 Rubripirellula sp. | reverse complement strand
CCGAAGAGGTGCGGATCGCTCGCGGATCGCTCGCAGGCCAAACGCTCCTGGAAGTCCGCAATGATGACGTGAATCGATTGCAAGCCGCTTTGGCACGCTCACTCACCGATCGTGATTCCGTCGAGGGTCGCTCGCACTTGGTTGCCGCTGGATTGCCACGACTCGGCGCTGAGTCAGACGAGCGAGTTGTAACTTCTGGCGAAATAGAAGCGTTCGACCCGCTCGCCTCATTGAGAACGACACACGTCATCATCGGTGGACGCCGGAGCGTTGAAGTGTTCGGGGGACCGGGGCGATGAGGAAACGAAACTCAGTCAAACGTGGCGGGTATGTGATGGTTCTGTTTGCCATGCTGCTGTTCGGCATCATGGCGATGGCCGCGCTGGTGATCGACATCGGCTTTGCAAGACTCGCTCAGAGGCAAATGCAGACTGCCGCTGATGCTGCGGCGTTTGAAGGATTGCGTGGGAAAGGGCTTCCTGATTTCGACTACGAGACTCGTCAAGCCAATGCTGAACAATTCGTCACGTGGCATTTTGATGATGACTTGGACGAGACCAATGGCGACAAGGGGATCGCTGGACAAGGCGGTGCGTTCGGTGCCGGACCGATCGTCGAGTTCTCCGGCGGTGCGGGTGATCCGTCGCTATCGGCGAGTCAATTGATGACGATTGATCCTGAAAATGCTGTCTACAAACCGGAGATGCAGCGCCGAGTGGCAAATGATGACGGTGAATCAGAATTTCAAGTTGTTTTACAGCGCGGTGGGATACCGTGCAGCGATCCACATTTGTATTCAACGGGACAAACCGTGCCCTTCTTGTTTGCGCGAGGATCATTAATCGATCGTGAGTTTGTACGAAGCGGAATGGTTGTTCGAGGTTCCTCAGCCGCTGTGCTGGAACCGGTTGTATGTGTCGGCAATGCGAATATTGCACTTGATATTCGTGGAAAACTCAATGTCGCTGTTTCCTTAACCGAGTGGCGGGCAGGGACGGGCATGACCTTTTTTCAATACGAAAACAACGCGATCGGTGGTGAAGTAGACAGTACATTAGCGGGCACACCGAACGGAACGGAAGGCTACGTTGCGATTTACGATGACACACCGGCGTCCCCGACCGTCAATCGCGTAATTGGGTTTGGTCCGGTTTCAATTTCTGGGATGATGTTTTCGAGAATCGATGGGTTTGTGCGACCAAATGCTTCAGCAGTTTTCTGTTACCCGTTCGCCAGCACGGGCGTTGACGACGATCTTATCTTTGAGAGCCGCACGAACAATGCGATTGTTCTCTTCAAGTTGCCTGTCTCGGGTACGGTGATCCCATGTCCATAACCGCACGCATCCTGATTCTTGGTTCCGACGAGTCGCTTCGCGATGAAGCGAAGCTTGCATTGGATTCATTCGGCGACGACGCTCCTCGATTTCGATTCGTTGGGAACTCGAATCAACTCTTCGAAGTGCTGCGCAATCAGCCGATCGATATGGTGCTGGCCGAGTTTCCTGAGAACCCACGCGAGTTGTCTTCGTTGGTTCGGCAAATTCATTCCACGGCACCCAGCGCCCGTGTCGCGGCAATCTTGCGTCCCGAAGGATTTGCCGAGACGGTGAACGAATCCGCGGTGCTGATCGATTCGATGCGCGGTGGTGTTTGTGATTTTCTGCGAAGACCTCTTTCGACGGTTGATCTGAGAAGGCTGTTCGATGCTGGGACGGTTGCGGGCGAAGGTGGCGCTCAACCGCGTTCCAATCAGCTCGGTCGCGTCGTTTCTTTCGTCAGCAACAAAGGTGGCGTTGGCAAATCGACGCTGGCGACCAATACGGGCGTCGCGATTGCTCGTCGCGGCAAGCAGAGCGTGTTGCTGATCGACGGCTCGATTCAAATGGGCGTTGGTGCGGCGCTGCTCGATTTGAATCCAGCTGCAACACTGACGGATCTGGCGCGCGAAAGCGAACGACTCGATGCGACGATGATCCGTCAAACGGCAGCCGTCCACTCTAGCGGTTTGCACCTGCTCGCCGCACCCGCCGATGCCGTCGAGGCGATGGAGATCGATGACGTGCTGATGGCTCGCATCATCACGATGGCACGTCAGTCTTATGACATCGTGATCGTCGATACGTTTCCGATGTTTGACCGGGTGGTGATCGCGGCGCTCGACTTGAGTGACCGTGTTTATGTCGTGCTCGAAAATGTGGTGCCGACGTTGTTGGGTGGCGTGCGGTTGCTAAGCGTTTTGGAGCGGATCGGTTATCCGGCAAAACGTCAGTCGATCATCTTGAACAGACAACAACGAGTCGCGGGCAGTTTGTCGATTGACGACGTGGCCGAGCGGATGCAGCGCGACATTGACCATGTGTTGCCGTTTGATAAACGAGTGATGGCGGCGGCCAATTGTGGGGTGCCGATCGCAACGGCCAAGTTGCGGTTCAGCGGTTTCAGCCGAGCGCTGGAGCGATTAGCAGATGATGTTTGTGGAGTTGTCGGCGATTCGCCGTCGCGATTGGAACTCGACGAGCAACCGTTGATTGAAGTTGCGTTAAAGGAACAGTCGTGAGCCAAGAAGCCGAATCCATCCGCGAACGCTTTTCCGCTCGCGAGTTGCTGACGCGAACCAATTTGAATTTACCGGGCGATCGCGTCCGCACTGAAGTCAAACGGCACGCGTCACAGAGTTTCGCGACCGGGGCCGAGGCCGCGACCAGCGGTGGAACGGCGTCGTTCGCGTCCGTCAAGGCGGTGATGCACCAACAGTTGCTCGAAGACCTCGATCGACGCGAAAAAATCACCGCCAGTGAAGATGAATTGACAGGCCTCGTCACTGATTACGTCACCGACGCGCTGGATACCCAGGATTGGTCGCTCAATGAGTCCGAGCGGAAGCAATTGGTCGATGATTTAATCGAAGAGACGATCGGCGTCGGACCGCTCGCCCCGCTGCTAGCCGATCCGGCGGTCAGCGACATCTTGGTCAACGGACCCTACAAAGTGTTCGTCGAGCGATTCGGTCGGCTTGAATCGACCGACGTGCGATTCCGTGATGATGAACACCTGGTGCGAATCATCGGACGCATCGCCGCACGGGTCGGACGACGCATTGATGAGAGTTCGCCGATGGTGGATGCAAGATTGCCTGACGGTAGCCGCGTCAATGCGACGTTGCCGCCGGTCACCATCGACGGTCCCACACTTTCGATTCGGCGTTTTGGTCGCCGCCGACTTCGCAGCGAGGATTTGATGAAG
>JBGSLZ010000164.1:0-6522 GCA_041740415.1 Rubripirellula sp. | reverse complement strand
AGGTCATGCAGAGTGGAGCGATGCATGTCGTCTTTTCGTAGCACGTCGACATGCATCGCTCCACTCTGCATGACCTACTGCCTCTCTTGTCGTCGGTTCTCAGGCTAATCGAGCACATCGTCGGACATTCGCTCGCCACCTTGAGGGGTCACCAACGCCATGAAGATCGATGGCTCGATCGTGTCGGAAACGAAGTGTCCGCGCTGGTCCACCGTCGCCATCGCGACGCCTCCTTCCGTCAACCCGCCCGGTTCGTTTCCAAGGTTGGTTCCGATGCGTCCTTGCATATTGCTGACATCTAAATCAATTGGCTCCGACCACATTGATGAAATGCCGATCGGCGCGGCTTCGGTAACCAGGATCGTCTGCGATGGATCGTCTGAAACATCCGCCGGTCCCGACGGGCCAGTCTTGGGAAACAGAGTGCCCGATCCGGTGATCAAGTAGTAGCCAGATTGATTGTAGTAGCCGTTTGCATTGCTCGACGGGTGCCGATAAACAGCCGGCATGCTGTACATGGCTGCGTCACGATTGATGGGATGGTCCCAAGACAGTTTCAGATCAAACTGGTTGAACAAATCATCTTCACCAAGGTACGGTAACAGCAGCACGCGCCACGAATGCAACGGAGCCTGCTTTGCATCGCGAGTCACCGGTGGCGGATAGGTTCCATGATCCGCGGCATACGCGTTGAGCGCGAGCGCGATCTTTTCTAGGTTTCGGATCGAAGCGAGCTGTTCACGATTGTTTGCCAAGTTTGACATGGTTTGACCGCCGAATCGCACAGCCGCGAATAGCAAACTGCCCACCAACAACACCGCTACCATCGCAGCGGCCAGCCAGCCGAAGACTTGTTTCCGACGAGCGTCGGGATAGACGGGAAGGGCAGGGGGGCCGGCCACGAAAGCGGGCAACTGTATTCTTACGCCACAGGTGACGCATTGGCCGGCCAAGCCGCTGTATCGATCTTCGACTTGCGTCTTGGTCTGGCATTCCGGGCAAGTGAACAAATAAGGCATATCTCGATCCGATGTTTGAATCGGTCCCGCAACTTCAAAAGACTAGGGCAGTGGCGCTATCATTTATACACAATCGGCTCGAGTGCATTTTACGCCGACCGTCGAAGAGTAAATTCGATCCCGCCTTACGAGAACTGACGATGAAAGTAGTGATCCAACGCGTCAACATGGCAAGAGTTGAAGTAAATGACGTCGTCGTCGGCGAAGTTGCTACAGGATTGTTGATCCTCGTCGGTGTAGGGCAGGGCGATACGGAAAGAGAAGTCGCCTGGCTGGCTAACAAGACAGTGGGGCTGCGAATCTTTCAAGACGCCGGCGGCAAAATGAATCGGTCCATCAAGGACATCGGTGGAGCGGTTCTGGTGGTCAGCCAATTCACCTTGCTTGCTGATTGTCGCAAGGGTCGTCGCCCTGCATTCACGGATGCCGCTGAACCAGTCATTGCCGAAAAACTATATGAATATTACTCGGAAATGATTGCTGAACAGGGAATCAGTGTCCAAAAAGGAGCTTTCGGCGCCGACATGAAAGTATCACTCGTCAATGATGGACCCGTTACGATCATTTTGGATCGTGTCGCTCGCGACTCTGTCAATCACTTGGTGTAGCGTCTAACGTCGCCAAGGAATCCATTTCGTTTGATTGACTGATGTCGGCGGTTGGGCGATGTAAGTCTGATCGATCAATGTGCGCGAGCGAATGCGCTGAGCGATGCCATGGTCACCGATTGCCAAGTAAATCAGTATCGCCAATTTTCCATAGACCGTTGCGTTGATGAGCACCTCTGGACCAAAGAATTTCAATGCGGTACCGAACGACTTCTTCAGCCGAAATCCTCGGCGTACGTCAATTGACCAAATCTCGTCCATGATCAAATGCACCATGAACCCGAGGACCACCGCGGCCGATTTGTAAACGCGAACTGATTCGCTCTGACAGGGCATCACCAAGTACGCAATCATGCCCACGATCATCGCCGCAGGGATGCTGTGCCACATTCCGCGGTGGACGGTATACCGCTTGAAGAACTCTACTGCAATGAAGCGGATCGCGATGTAAACAAACATTGCCGCGATCGCCATCGATTCATGGGACATCCCCAAGTCGCGAAAGCGGTCGATCATCAGCATCGGCGCGACCGCCGCGACAAACATACTGGTCTCGCGAAGCGGCACGCCGGAATCACTATCCAAGTCTGGCAACATTCCGCTGACCGCGCAGAGACCACCTGCCAACAATCCACTCTCGATGGACATTGACTGTTCGACCACGCCCCAGTAGCCGTAACCGACTCCGACGATCGTGCTTCCGGTGATGTGAGATTTGAAGTCTGCCAAAGATGGCCAGGGCAGGGGAGTGAAGAAAAAAAATGCCTAGGACCGCTCATCAATACGCTTTCTTAGTACGTCGACGCCACTCCAACGCGGCGAGTTCTTCGCGTCTCTGCTAGTCCTCGACGGCGTTCTCATTCCGTTGCGAGATTGACCTTCGGTCCAACGCGATGAATCGGTATAGTCCCCAAGTGATGCCCTTGAAAAGTTTGCTATCAAAGCACCCTACTCCGGTCGATCGGATTTGGGATCGACATCGCCCCGCCCCTCATTTTCCCACTGCACGGAATGGTCGATGGAGATCTATGACATCGTGATGGTCGTCGTTCTCGTTGGAGCAACGCTGTTCGGAGCCGTCAAAGGGTTCGCATGGCAGCTTGCTTCGATCGCGTCCATTTTGGGCAGTTACATCGTCGCGCTAAAGCTGCGAGAACCGTTCAGCCGATCGATCAATATCGAAGCGCCTTGGAATCGCTTTTTGGCGATGCTGATCTTGTACGTCGGCACCGCTTTGTTGATCTGGGTTGTCTTCAGGATGGTCAGCGGCTCGATCGACCGAATGAAACTTCGCGAGTTCGACAACCACATTGGGGCGATCTTTGGTCTGTTCAAAGGTCTACTGTACTGCACGCTGATCACGATGTTCGCGGTGACGCTTTCCGGCAATCAGGTTCGCGAAGCGGTCGTCCGCAGCAAAAGCGGAAACTACATCGCGCAAGTTCTCGACCGCAGCCAATCCGTCATTCCGCCGGAAATCCACGACGTCATCGGTCCCTATTTGGACCGGTTCGACCGGGACTTCGGCGGGGCAGATTCCAGCGGCGGATTGACCAATCAACTCACTCCATGGCTGGCCGGTGACCAGACTCCGGCACCGACTTTGCCGAGCCAATCTGGCGCCGAATCGTGGGTTCCCGAGCAAGCCCGACAAGTGATTCAAAGCGAGTTTCGGCGGTGAGCGTACCGGTTTGCGAATCAGCCGCCGAGCGTTAGCTCAACTAGTCACCGAGCGTTAGCCCAAGGTCTCGATAACCTCGCGCTAACGCATGCCACCTGAATCGAAGCGACAGCGTGCTTCCGATGCAGGGCAGGCGCTACGGTTTTCGGCGAACTACGCCAAACCCCGTGAAAACGACACCTCCAATACAACATAAGAGGCATTATCGGACGTTGCAAGAGGGGCGTTTTTGTTTTTTTTCTCGCGATTTACGCCCTTTTCACCAGCGAATTTTTTGCAAGACTGCAGCGACAAGAACGCCAAAGCATGATCCGCAAGCGCGATTGGCGAGGCCGTCAAGTGACGACGGGAAGCACGAACAAGGAACACACAAAGCGACTCAAAAGATTCGCGATCAAAACAAATGGCTTCGGCCTTTGCCGCCGGTTCTCTGGGCGTACAATCAGGGAAACTCATGGTTCACCTATCTCTTCGTTTAGGGTGGATCATTAGTGGGTCACGGTGACTGGTAATCGCCGTGGCCCCCTTTTTTTCCTCGCGACCTTCGAGCCGCAGGACATCGGCCGTCACGCTGGTAACGCGACTGCCCCGTCAATATGGTTCGGACTTCTCTAACGTGTCAATAACAGTGTTCTCCTGTTTGTGCCGATTTTCCGGTTTTTCCTTGATCTCGCGTAGATGACTTCTTACGTGCCCACTGCAACACCATGACCCGACAACCGAGAGCCGACGCCGTAACGATGACGACGAGACCGCGTGGGTGCCTTGGGATTTTCTTGCGATTGACCGGCGATCGCCCGACGTCGCGGGAGTCGCAGACAACGAGCCCCGACGCCTTTCCATACACCCTTACGCCAACGTTCCTTACCCCTGCGGAGCGTTCGTTTTTCGGCGTGTTGCAACTCGCTTGCGAGGGACGTTTCGCGATCTTCTCAAAGGTGCGGTTGGCCGACTTGTTCAATGTTACGGTGAAAGGCGCGGGATGGACGAAAGCGTTCAACCAGGTGTCACAGAAACACGTTGACTTCCTTTTGTGTGACGCGTTGGAGCTTCGCCCGATCTTACTGATCGAATTAGACGACAAAAGCCATCGCTCCGCGAAAACACAATCGAGAGATCTGTTTTTACAGCACGTATGCGACGCCGCTCGTGTTCCGCTTATGCGTGTGCCGGCATCAGTTGCGTACTCGCCCAGATCACTGCGAGCTGCGATCGAACAACGGATTGGTCCAACGCCTGAAATTCTTTGATAGTGGCGGGTCAGCGTGCGAGTTCGCGAAAGGTACGGCGGCGTTCTTCTCTGCCGTTGACGTGCCTCCCTCGCTCTAAGAACCAATGCGCTTGCCAGCGGGGCTTGCAACGGGCTGCGCCCTTAACGCTCGTTTTTCGCGGAGCCCCGAGGCCGCTTCCAATCCCCTTTTTCGAGCATGTGGTTTCGTTCTCTTTTGCTTTCCCGCTAGTCCGGACGAACCGCTGAATTAGCTTCCACGTCTCGACGGCGGCGAAAAGGAACAAACCACATGCACGAAAAATGCCGTTTGGATTCTTTACGAACCGCGTTCCGGATCACGCCCAAAAGGCACCCAGACTTTGCGACCGTAGATGACTTAACTCCGGTGCATCAGTTGGCAATGGCTCCGGTGCATCCGTTGGTAATGGCTCCGGTACATCAGTTGGTAATGGCTCCGGCATGAGTCGCGTTTGCCCTTCCACTACATTGGACCCAACTGCCGGAACGCCAACGTCATGCGGGTTGACGTGCTCGCTGACGCTGCGCTCCGCCAACTCCGCTATGACTTCCGGCTGATTCGGACCGCCCGCCGTGCTCGCGTGCCTAACTCGATAAGCACGGAGCCATACTTGCGAAACCGTTGTTCTGCGTGCCTTACCGCGTCCGAACCCAAGCCACTGCCACCACTCGGACGTTTCAATAACTTCGTCGTAAGAAGTCACCAAGTACTCGCCACCCGACTGTACATCTATTTCGGTAGCGAACTCAGTACCGTCGATGACCGGTGCGTCGTCCTCGTAACTGGTGACCCGTTCATTAGCGATACCTACCGTCAGAACCGCGTCATCCAACGACAAACCCGCTATAGCCAGATCGATGCGAAGCCCGACGTCGACATATTTGTAGCTTTGCGAGACGGTACGGTCGCCTGCGATCGATTCCCGTACGGGTATTTTTGAACCGCGATGATATTTGACCGCCTGCCCTTCGTTCAGAAGATACAACGGCTGCGCTACAACGGAGGAACGGCTGCCGGCGTTCGCGGCTTCTAACGCAGCGTCCAGAGTGACGAACGCACCCGATGACAACGCACGGCCAGCGGATGCGGTTGCCGCACCGCGCAGACCTGCCGAAATACCGAGCTTCTCGGATTCGGACGTATCGAAACTCAAAATGTGGAGTTGTAGCAACCACACATCACGTTCAATCCCGCGTATCAATTCCATCGCCTCCGCTATGCGGGTTAAAACCTCTACCTTATCACCAACCACGCAAACGCCATCGGCTGAAACGTGCGCACGGCCGTCGGTGCTCAAGAGCAGCTCGGCTACGCCCTGCAACTCAACGGGGTCCACGTGCCCGACTTTCGTTACAAACACGCCCCGGTCCTCAGTCCTCAGCTGGCCCAGAAAGTATAGATTCCCCGTGCGAGTCGTTTGGGTAGATAAGCGACGTGCGACCATCGCCAGTACGTCGCCTATCGTCTGGTCCACTACCTCCAGGCTTACCAGACGTTCCTCCAGCGCTTCCTCCACTACGATCGACACCCCGGACAACTCTGCCATCTGACGCGCGAACAAGCCCAGGGGCAAGCCCTCTGCCGAGATCGTTACTCGCTCCTCTTGACCCATCTTCGCCGGCAGCCGAAACCGCTTTGGTGCCAAGCGGAACAACGGCGTACTCTTTTCCGACTGCATCGAGGTTTGAAGCGTACCGCAGCCACCTATCGCCGAGACGCAAACGAGTACCGTCATCAAGAACGACCAGCCGACGCGGCATGTCAATTTGTTGCACGATCCGACCTTCCAAAACGCCATAATTGATCCGTTCGCCCGCTTTAAGTATCTCGCCTGATTCCAGGACGATCGTGTTAGGCGTCAGCATACGCAGCACTGACGCTCGTTTGAGTGATTCGGCTCTCGCGGCGGACTCTTGTCGTAGACTGGTTAACTCCGCTTGTTCGTCGTTAGACAAACTGCGCGA
>JBGSLZ010000163.1:0-16848 GCA_041740415.1 Rubripirellula sp. | reverse complement strand
TGTCCGCATGCAATTCACACGACGCTGCAACGATCAACGTCGATACACTGTGGACGCATCGGATTGGTTGCCCGACTCTGTGATACTCGCTCGGATTTGCCTGCCCGCGATGCGACCGTCCGGACTACCGGACCGGAAACTGTTTGCGTCGGATCGTGTTGCTCGGTATCTTGTGCTGACGACTAACTTGATCGAATCCATTTCTGCGATTCGCCGGACGGCCGATAACAATGCGATGCACCGGAGCGGGGTTAAATTCTTTTTTTCGCTACGCTCTGCACGTCAACTCCCCGCCCGGTGATCGCCGCCGTTATCCGACTGAACGCTTCCACTCAACAACGCCAGATGAACTCAGTCCTCAACCAATATCTTGACTGCACGGATTGCATGGGGACAACGCTCGTTCGCGACGTTCTTGACACTGCGACGCGATCGTTCCCGGCGAACGCCTGGATATCGTATGATTGCACTACCTGCGACACCACCAACCACATTGCTGTTGCTAACGAATTGATACGCCAGGGCTATCTCGACAACGCTCCCGCACCGCGTTTTGTTGACACTCGGCAAATCGCAATCCCATCACTTCGCGTTGCCGTAGGTGCTGGCGGCATTCGTATTTCTAACCTGAACTTGTCGTGGTATATTGCGCCGTAGATCAGCACGGGCCCCATCGTTCGACTGGGCAATCCAGACGCCGGATAACCATCGGTTGCACCGGAGCGGCGGTGGTCTGGTTTTCCCCAATGGCAAAGTCTTTCGCCGCCGCCCGGTGAACCGTACCGTTATCGAACTGACGATGTCGCGCTGAATGGCGTTTGAAACGTTCGCTGTCTGCGGACGCTTTGGTCGTTTGTGTTCGAGCTCGATGTTCAATCGGATCGTCAACGAAGCATTGCTCCCGCGAACGCGGTTCGGCTACACTAATATCTTCCGGTGTATCGCAACGACGTGCGACCAACTGGTCGATAACCATGCGACTCACACGGAGCCGCGAGCTGCCTTTTACTGAAATCAAACCTAATCTCGCGGCCCGGTGGTCGCCACCGTTCGTCCTTAAATCGCAATGTCAAGACCCACAGCTTACATCGAAACAACAGTCATCGGGCATTTGGTCGGTCGAATGCTTTCTGAACCGATTGTCGCTGGCCGGCAGACCGTAACTCGCCAGTGGTGGCCGACAGCTATTGTGAAATACCGATTCTTTGTTTCCAAGGTTGTCGCCGACGAATGCGCAGCTGGGGACCCCGATGCCGCAGACGAGAGACTCGCTGTCTTGAATTCACTTGAATTTTTGGCGACGTCACCTTCAGTTGATGAACTTGCTGGTGAACTAATTAAAAACTTTGCCGTTCCAAAAACGGAACCTCGCGATGCAATCCACATTTCGCTTGCCACCGTCAATGGACTAGAATATCTGGTGAGCTGGAACTTCAAACACATCGTAAATCCGACGACGCGTTCCGCGATTGAACGCATTTGCCGCGACGCTGGGTTCGTTCCCCCGATGATTTGTACGCCTGATGAACTCATGGAGGCTTGAGATGGTATCCGACACAATAACCGACGAAATACGTGGGATTCGTCGGGCACTCGCGGCGCAGTTTGACAATGACCTCGACCTGATTCTTGCGGACATTCGCAGCCGGGAGACTTCGGATGGTCGCGTCTACATGACACTTCCGCCACGTGTCATCCCGCGCCAATCGGACGAACCAAGCGTTGAACGGAAGTCGCCGAGCCAGTATGACTTGGAAAACGATCAAACCCGGAGACTCCGTTAACGCTACCGTTATCGAACGGACGATGTCACGCTGAATGGCGTTTGAAACGCACTCTGTCTGCGGACGCTTTGGTCGATTGTGTTCGAGCTCGATGTTCAATCGGATCGTCAACGAAACATTGCTCCCGCGAGCGCGGTTCGTCTACACTAACATCTTCCGGTGTATCGCAACGACGTGCGACCAACGGGTCGATAACCATGCGACTCACACGGAGCCGCGAGCTGCCTTTTACTGAAATTAAACTCAATCTCGCGGCCCGGTGGTCGCCCCCGTTATCGAACTGACGATGTCACGCTGAATGGCGTTTGAAACGTTCTCTGTCTGCGGACGCTTTGTTCGTTTGCATTCGAGCTCAATGTTCAATCGGATCGTCAACGAAACATTGCTCCCGCGAGCGCGGTTCGTCTACACTAACATCTTCCAGTGTATCGCAACGAAGTGCGACCAACTGGTCGATAACCATGCGACTCACACGGAGCCGCGAGCTGCCTTTTACTGAAATTAAACCTAATCTCGCGGCCCGGTGGTCGCCACCGTTCTGCAATTGAAATGATGAATCTTCAACCGCTTTTCGTTCGCTCTCTGATTGTCGCATCCGTCATCCCATTGATACTTTTCATCGTCGGATGTGAACAACGTTACGTTGGTGGACCAGTTGCGATCGTAAAGGGCACGCATCCCGAGCACGGAATGCTGGGCGTGACATTCAGTGATCCGCCGAATGTGTTAGTGCTGACCGAAGTGTTGCCGGAAGGCACTGCGTTTCAATCTGGAATTCAAACTGGAGACGAAATTCTTTCTCTCGGCCAGCAAGAGGTCGAAACGGTGGAGGATGTGCTTTCGATTGTTCGCTCAACTCATCCCGGCGATGAGATCGTCGTTTGCGTCCTTCGTTCGGGCAACGAAATCGAATTTGACGTAACGCTGTGCGATTTTGGACAAGTGATTGCTCTTAAGAGCCTTCAGGATATCGTCTCGCATAATAATGCAGAACCATGACATGCAACGGAGGACTCGAAAACGCGATTTGGCAATGGTTGCTCTTTCGCTCGTCCCCGCTGATGTCCAACGACTATGAAGTCCGTGATTTGACCAGAGGCGTCTGGCCGCTATTTGGAAAAGTTTTTTACATCGTGGTTTGGCGTTGCATTTCTTTGGGGTTTCGCGGTTCGAAGGGAGTTTCTTGGTGGGGACGACGGCGAGGTCGGGCTTGGTCCGATTCGGTACTATACGACTATTCGAGTTGTCGACGCTTGGACTCGCACGAGCGAGCCTGTCAGTGACAGCGTCGTCTCATCATTCCTTGCAGTACTAACGAGTCGGCTTGATTCATTGGCAACTGCTTTATGATCCCCGTCCGCATTGGATGAGTACGGAGGTCAGCGCCAGTCACAGTCTTTGTCACGACCTGGCCAGAAACCATTTGTTCCTGGGGTCACGTGGGGTAAGTGATCTTGGCGAAGGCAGAGTCCTGATCGGCTTCAAGCTCTTTCTCTTGGTGGTCTTGGACGTGAAACGTCTCTCCGGGTGGGGTGTGTTGTCAGTGGGTGAAAGGGGATCGGAAAAGCTCCCGCCGATTGCCACATTCGTTATCTCAAGGTCGATCAACCAAGTGATCGCATTGGTCAGACATTCGTGGTCCTTCGGCGGAAGCCTGGCCTCGAAACAGAGGCCGTCGTGCGGTTACGTTTTCAAGGGTGATCGGCGTGACGACGTGCGGGCCGATCGTTTCGGTCGGGCCACCGACCGGTGTGGCTCATCGCTGTGGACGGGGCCGGGCGGCTTCGGCTTGGCTCGCTTGATCGGACGTGCCGTCGCGCCGTCTGCCGGTTTGTCGGTTGACGGGGTTGTGGCCGCGTCGGCGGTCGACTCCGGTGCATCCGTTAGCTCTTCTGCGGTAAGCAACTTCGAAGCATCCCAATCCGTTTCATCACGCATCATCGCCCAGGCGACCACACCGAGCTTGCGAGCCAACGCGATGCCCGCTTTCTTGCGTCGACTCGGGCTACCGCCATGAATTCGCGTGAACGTCTTTTCGCTCCATCGGTTGTATCGCAGGCTCGCCCAGGCGCACTCCAGCAGCATGCTGCGCAGCATCCGAGGGCCCCGTTTGCTGATTTTTCCCGAGCGATCCGTTTCACCGGATTGGTACTGCTTGGGCGTCATGCCGAGGTAGCTGGAGAGATGCCGGGCGTTCTTAAAACGGTGCGGGTCATCGATCGCCGCGACGAGCATCTCGGCGGTCTTGCGGCCCACGCCGGGGATCGTCATCACTCGTCGGATTTGATCGTTGTCGGCCGCGAACCGTTCCAGTCGTGCTTCGACCGATGCCATCTCGGTGACCAGTTCGTCGAGTTGCCTCAGCTCGCTGTCGAGTTGTCCCTTCCAAAGGTCGTCGGGTCCGCACTGCTCGATGGGCTTGCGAAACGAGTCGATGTGCAGTCGTCCGGTGTTCCAGGCCCTCGCTCCGGTATCGATCTCGATGCCCCGGTTGGCGAATGTCGAACGGATGCCGTTCTTGACACGGGTGATGCGGTGATCGAGGTTCTTGCGATACTTGATGATCGCTCGTTGCTCTCGGATCTCGGGCTGGGGGACATGGACGCAGGTGAGGTCTTTCATCATCGCCATCTTGGCTAAACGCAATGCGTCGTCTCGGTCGGTTTTGCGTTTGGTGTTTTTCCATGACCAAGCTTCGTCGTTGGTGCTACAGACGATCGTGTTGAGACTGCGCTGGTGGCAGACGTCGCTGATCCATCCCGAGGGGCCGCAAGCTTCCATGACGACCAAGTCGATGTTGTTGGTATCGAACAAATGATCGATGTGGGAGCGTCGAGTGAGAATCGTCTCGAACCGATACTGTTGGTTATCGGTATCGAAGAAACAGGCAACGGATTTGAACTTGCCGAGGTCGAGTGCGCAGATCATCATGAGCGTGTTCCGTGGTTGGAGGTGTCAACGAAGTAAGAAGCGTTTGATTGTGACGTCTCGAAAGAGAACGATCACGGCCTGGTCAGCAGCGTGTAGCAACCGACTCGCCTCAAACCACGGACTTCATGAATTCTTTATCCGACTGAAATCCATTTCCACACGGTCCAACCGATCCGCGTTGCCGCCTCGCCGCTCCCTGGCTACATTGGCGAACAGGAGAACGCTATGACCCTCGAAGCAATGATTGACGGGCTTTCCCGCGACGAACAGATGATCGCGATGGAACTGCTCTGGAAGCGCCTGACCCACGAGGCTGCAACGGCCGAACCGCCTACGTGGCATCGGAACGTTGTCGCCAAACGTGCGGCTGCCGTCGAGAATGGTGACGATACCTTATCAGACTGGACTGACGCGAAACAACGCTTGGCTGATCGTCTTCGATGAAGATAAAGCTTTCCGGCGGTGCTGAACGCGGGATCAACTTCTACCGCAAAATTGACTTTGATCTGGCCGTGTACTTCAACGACTGCATTTCGGCCGATATTGATTCGCTGAAACTTTACGCTGGTGTGCATGCTTCCGTTGATGGCTGGCATTACACTTTCGCTAACCGCTTCCCGTTTGTCATCTTGTACGGAGTTCGTGGTGACATTGCGATCGTGTACGCCGTGCTTGACGGACGCAGCGAGCCATCGGAGAACGACGCGATCTTGCTCGGTCGCCGGATTGGCCCAGACGGCGGATCTCCAGGAACACCACCCACTTTCCCCGCATCAGACGCGTAATGGTTCGGGGTCTGTGAGTGATGCTGGGTCGGTTGATCCGAGCCTTGGTGGCTCCGGTGCAACGTTTTGATGCCTTTTTACGTCGGCGGCGCGTACCGGTAGCGTAGGGCCTTGCATTGGTTTCAAGTGAGTCTCTCTAGACTGTGTCACGGGGCGCTTGAGAAGGGACCACCTGTGGGCGCCTCTGGTCCCTTTTGAAATTGGTGGTTGGGGATCGGGCTGTTTCGCCTGATCTACTTGTCTTCTTCGGCTGCCGAGCCGGTGGGCGCTTTGGCCCCTTTTGAACTTTTCTCGGCATTCTTGAGTCGGTAACTGCGGCCGGTGAACTTCAGGATCTCCGCCGATTGCAAGAACCGATCCAGGATCGCACTGGCGCTGGGCACATCGCCGATCAGTTTGCCCCAGTCTTCCAGCGGGCGGTTCGTCGTCATGATCGTGCTGCGAACCTCGTGACGACGCATGATGATCTCGAACAGGTATTCGCCACTGCGTTTTGGCAGTTGCTTCATCCCCATATCGTCGATGATCAGCAGGTCAGGTTTCAGGTAACGCGCCAGCACTTTCTCCTCGCCGCCCATGGCTTCGTCGTGCAAGAAGTCACGTACCACGTCAAAGATGCTGCGGTAGTAGACCATCGCGCCGGATCGTATCACCGCGTGACCGATCGCTTGAGCGAGGTGACTCTTGCCCGTACCGGGTGCCCCACACATCAGCACGTCCTTGGCACCACGGAGGAAGTGTCCGCTGGCCAAGTCAAACACTTTCGCGCGGTCGATGCTTCTGTTGAACGAGAAGTCAAAGTCTTCCAGTCGGCGCACATCGCGAAAGCCTGCGCGACGGACACCGCGGTCGATCTTGCGATCGTTTCTAACCAGCGATTCATCGGCCAGCACGAGTTCCAAGAACTCCAAGTGAGTTAGCTTGCTCGCGGTGGCTTCTTGAAGGCGAACCTCGAGGGTTTCGGCCATGCCGCCCAGACGCAGTTCGCGCAGAGTTCGTGAGAGTGATTCATTCATTGATCGTTTCCTCCGTGAAACGTTTTTGGAAAGAGTTAAGAAGTCAATTGGTTCTGAACGCACTCGTGAACGAAACGGTCGTAATCCGCCAGCGGTCGGATCAGTTCGTGGTCTTCCAGGAACGGCATCAGTTCCTGAACCGGACCGCCACGCTGGATCAACTTACGAACCGTCCGTAAGTGAAAGTCACCATGACGCCATGCGATCTCACACGCCTGTTCGATCTGGTCGCAGCGATATACCGATTCGTCAGCGACAGCAGTCCTTGCAGAACACGGATGCCAGCGATGCCACGCTGCCGCAGCATCGACTGACTCCAACGAGTGCTGTGAACGCCAATAAACGCGGTCTTTTTGAGTAGATACGCACTGCCTCGTTCGACAGAGTTGATCTTTTCACTGGCGATGTGCTGAGTCTTGGTATTGAACTTGCCCTGCTCGCTGCGAGCGAATACGGCGATGGTTTTCAAATCATCATCGAGCAGACGCACCGTGCGAGCGTCCCATCGCGCCCACACATTGCGGCCTACATACTCCGGAGGTGCGCTGTAAAACGCTCGGTCGATTGCAACGTGTCCATCGCGGTTGACCTTGCGGCGAGCTTCACTGAAGTTTGCGAACCGCTCGGTGGGAAGTGGCAGCAGTGCATCCTTCTCAGCAGCCTCAAAGTGACTGCCCACTTGCTTGCGAGTCGTTCCGTGGATTCGCAAGTCGGCAACGGTCGCTTCCCAGTGTGTGAGAAAATCATTCTGCTCCAAAAGTGTTGCGAACGTGCGACCACGCAGTGCGTTCTCTTGAACGTAGTCGACGCCACGTTCGACCTTGCCTTTATGACGAGGCGTATACGGCCGCGTCGGCAGAATCGTAATGCCGTAATGCTCTTCAAAGGCACGCAGTTTGGGGACCAGTTCGGGGTCGTACCAGTCGGGGTTCTTCACTGCGGCGCGAAGGTTATCAATGACGACGGTTTTGGGAACGCCACCGAAATGCCAAAAAGCATTTTCCAACGCCGCGATGAAGTCATCAGTGGTTTGCCTGAACACCACTTCGGCGTAACCCTTGCGAGAGTGACTTAGGACGACTCGCAGCGCATGGGTGCGTCTTCGCTTGCCATCCCTGCCGACGACCGACGCGCCGCTGCCGAAGTCGACTTGAGCTTCCCAGCCTGGCTCGACTTCGATCCGCCGGAAGGCTTGCGGGTTCTCCGTGCGGAGCTTCTTGACGAACCGACGCACGCTCCAGTACTTGCCCTGGTAGCCACACTCGATCTGCAAGTCTTGGAAGATCCGCTGAGCGTGAAGCCCTTGGTCGAGTTTGTCTTGGATCACTTGCCGAAACGGCTCGCACTGACTGGCCGACGTGACCGCGTGGGACACCGCCGGCGGCTCATCCGAGTCGGCGGGCGCCCCGGTCCTTTTTGAATCGTCGGCGGCGTGCTGCGCCGGTTGCTGGTTCTGCAAATGCCGCCGAACGGTCTTTCGATCGACGTTCAGAGCCTCAGCGATCTCGCGCTGGGACTGGCCTTGATGATGTAACTTCTTGATCGCATTGGACTTGGTCACGCTTAAATGATTGGCCACAGTCTCCCGTTCTCCGTTTCGCTGTTTGCAAAACGAACAACAGTAGTTCGGCCAACCCCCTCACTATGTGGAGGACTTTCAGGCGCCCATCACTGGTCCCTTTTCAGCGCCCCGTGACAAGACTGCAAGGTTTGGCTGTAGATCGTACCCCAGTTCGATCGCTCGACGACGAAGGCTTGCTACCAACTTGTCCTGGAACCTGCTGTTGTACGCATCCGCTCCGATGTCTTTGTAAGGCCGACGGGTTTTGAGCATCGTGTAGACAATGATCGCTAACTTGCGAGCGATCGCCGTGATCGCACTGGCCGCTCCGTCGCGACCTCGCAAGCGACGACCGAAGGCGCCCAGAGCACACTTGGACTGGATCAACGCCTGGGCACAAACGCGAAGCGTTTGTGCCACTCGATTGCTGCTGCGGTGTGTCGGACTCTTTCCTCCCCGTACACAACCCTCTTCGTTACAAACGCAAAAACTTCTCTCGTCGTTAAGTTCAGAGATGGCAGTAGTTTGCGAGTTCAGAGTCCGTTTCGATCTTCCGCCGATCGTGTGTGACGGGTTCGAACTTTGGCACGGCCAAAACTTCTCTCGTTCGTAGGTCACGTTCGATCTTGATGGAATCCGTGTGTGAACGGGATCGAACTTTCTGGCTGTTGATTGGTTGCCCGAATAGAAACCAGTGGACCATGCCGCCAATGGCATAGATGTCGGTTTTGATGCTGATCGAGCCAAACGCTGGGTCAATTTGTTCGGGGGCGGCGAATCCCAGCGTACCACCAAGAACTCCCGTGCCACCGAGGGTCGGAGACGCCGAGTTAGTAGCTCCCTGCGAGAATCCAAAATCGGTGATGGTGATTCGGTCCTGAGCGTCGACGAGAATGTTGCGTGGTGTAAGGTCACCGTGGACCAGTCCTGCGTCATGCACGACTTGGATGGCTTCGCAAATTTGCTTTAGCAATCCGATCAACTGTTCCGGTGTGACACGAGCGATCGTTTGCAATGAACGGCCATCAATCTACTCGCTGATAACGTATGGTCCACCGTGTGGCGACTCTCCGTAGCCGAGATAGCGGATGATGCAGGGATGATTGATCTGTGATGCGATGTTGATTTCGCGCAAGAACGACTGACGAGCGGATTCGTTTTGCCAGAATGCTTTGCGAAGGAACTTGACGGCGACTGTCCGCCCGTCGGATTGCATCGACGCGCGATAAACCTTCCCGAAACCACCACTGCCAATCAATTTGCCAAGCACAAACTCGTGGTAGCCAACACGCGGTAACGTTGGCGGGTTGTTGGCGACGTGTGCCGTGTTTTGGGTCGTCTTGGTTTTCTGGGGCGAGCATTTCGCGAAGTCGCGTCAGTCGCCGCCGTACGGTTCGCTCGTCGATCCCGAGCGACTCTGCGAGCGCCCGCTGTGTGCGGCCCGCCAGCAGGCCTTCGGCCACCACAAAGAGATCGTAAGTGAGCTCCATCTTCAATGTCGATAAAAACTCATCGGCTTCAGATCCGGTATCATCGTCTGGGCCGCTGCCGAGTTGTGCATGAATTGCGTCGAACGAAACTTGGGTCCGACCGCCGCTCCGTTTCGTTGCCGAATGACGCTCGATCGACCGAGCCATCTTCCGTCTCGCAAACGTCGCCAGCAGTCGCCATAGCGAAACGCTACCACTGACTTGGATGCGACTGTGTTTTGCTGCATTTAAGAAACTTCCCATCGCGGACTGGACAATTTCACTTGGATCAATGGCGGCTTGGCATTTACGGTTCAAGCGACTGGCGACTAACGCCACCAATCGTATTGCGTAGCGGTTAAACAGGACTTCGGCAGCCTTTTCGTCGCCTGCCTTCCACTCATGCAGCAACCAATCATCGGGCCGATCCGCGATCAACTCAGAGTTTTCCAAATTTTTTCGACGTTTGCTGTCCGGTTCCAAACTCGATTTCTCACTTCCTAAGTGACACGAGGCTGCGTCGCCTAAATCTCTCCAAACTACAGACTAACAGCTAAAGACTAAATTATGACGATGGTGGTTACTCAGCCTTGCATTGGCTGCAAAGACAAAGCGTGTTTGTCGGTTGGCCCGGTCGAATGTTTTCACGAAGACGATGCGATGGTCTACATCGACCCCGACGAATGCATCGACTGCGGAGCCTGCGTTCCCGAATGCCCGACCGAAGCTATCTACTACGAGGCAGATGTTCCTGAACAATGGAAAAGCTTTATCGATCTCAACGCCAGGAAATCACAAGAATGCCCGTCGGCGCATCAATGATGATTGCTATCCAAGTAAGCGTCGCATGGCCGCCGTGACACCAAGTGTGACTTCGGTCATGCGTGGATAGTCAAGCGTGTCAGGTGTATCGGTTGCTTGATGATAGTTTGGGTTGCGAAGGAAACTGGTATCGGTCAGCATCAGCGCCGGATAGCCCTGGTCCCAAAATGAACTGTTATCGCTGAGCCGAATTTCGTTGATCTTTTCCGGTAAACAAATTGAGAACAACGGCATCCGTCGCGTTCCCCGTTTAAATCCGCGCCGAAACTGCCAGCAAAGTTTCCATGAAGGCATATTGCCAACCGCAGCCAGGAAGTCGCCTCGCTGTGGGAAGAATCGACGCATCCACTTCGGTATCGCTGGCGGAATTTTTTGAGACCCTTTCTCCAGTGAATAATAGCCGACCATTTCGAGGCATAGCATACCAACAATGTTGTCACCTCGCCGACGAGACTCGCGAGCGTGATGTTGGCTGCCCATCGAATCGAGATTGAAATACGGCGGTTCTTCGCATGCGAACGCAACGTAGCGTACAGTGCGCCGACCGATGTGCTCGCGAAGCAATCGACTGACTTCCAGCAAGACAGCAACCGCTGAAGCGTTATCGTCAGCACCAGGTGTTGTAAATACCGTGTCGTAATGGGCACCGAGCAGTACGATCTCGCCGGCTCGCTTGGCTCCTTTTCGCTCTACAATCAAGTTGGTCGCTTCATCGCCCAACGCGTCGTAGCACTCGCGATTCTTCGAGTAACCCATCTCGGTCCATTGGCCTTCGATGTACCCGATTGTCGCCTCAATCGTCTTGGGCTTTTTCAAAGTGCGAACACCGATCAGACCTGCAAGTCGATCGACATGTCGGCGAAGATTCGCTTCGATTTGATCGCGGTCGTGGTTCATTAGTACGGAGGGACCAGGCGGCGGAAGCCGTGAAAGATAACGATGAGTAGAAACAACAGATTGCGAATTAGTACAGCGAATGGATTGATTGTTGGAGCTTTGATTGTTTGTACGCCCGCAATCGAGTCCGCCAGCGACTCACCAAGCCTCTGCATCCACGCCACACTACGCGGCCACTCCCAGATGCCAGCGATCCATTCTGCAGGAATTCCTTCACGTCCGACTCCGGTTCCGACAATTCCTCCTACGATCGCAGCGGTCGTATCTGCATCACCGCCGCAGCGAATCATGGTCGTGACGGCTTGCCGAAAATTCTTTGGATGCGAAAGCCACGCATGAATCGCAAGCGGAACCGTGTGATATGTGTATCCCGACACACCTTTCGCCAGACCAAGCGAGTCGGCAAACGCGATCGTGGTTTCTTTACTCGCAACACTCTGGATCGCTCGGCGAAGAAGTTCAATGAACTCTGCACCATCATTACCAACTGCTTCGCCAACCTGCGTGAGCCAAAGGGTCGCATCAACAGTTTCGTGATCGCGCGAGTGCTTGGCGGCCAACGCAACCGCGATCGCTCCGTACTCTGCCTTTGGATCGCTATGGGTCAGCCTTGAGGAGGCCCGTACCATTTTCAACATCAACGAAACATCGTCAATGGCCGCACCAAAAATCGCCGCTCGCATCGCCGGCCCGTTGCCCGCGGAAAACACGCCAGCGTTTTGCGGCTTCGCTCCCAACCACAACTTGATTCCCGCCCGAGCGGTCGCTTTACCAACCCCGGCCGGCAACGCCAATATCCACCAACGCAGTCGACCCGCGAACCGCTTTGAAAACACGTCGACATCACCCTGTGCTTCAATGAGTGATTGAGCAACCATGCAAGTGTGTTCGGTATCGTCCGAAACCATCCCACGGCGAAGAAAAAATCGGTACTGATCTGGCGGTCCCAGGATTCGGGCTGCTCGCTGTGGAGAAACACCTTCGTATGGCAGTCCCAACGCATCACCGACGGCCGTCCCTAAAATGCATCCGACGATCGCATCGCGGCTCATTGAATGCTCTCCACGACAGATTGTTGCACACGATTCAATTCGATCCCTGGTCGGGCAGACTGCACTATCGCAATCGCATCGGCAGCAGTTTTTGCCTGCCCCGAAACGAGCAACACCGCTGCCGCAACCAAGCCCGTTCTCCCATGCCCTTGGGCGCAATGAATCAGCACCGGCCTTGGCATCTCTAGTATCGCAACAGCAAGTTCACGAATCTCATCTCTACTTGCTCCAGAACCATCCAGTATCGGGTAACAAAGATAAGACTCGATCTTCCAAGTGCTTTTTGATTCCGTAAACTCGCAAGTCAGATCAACCACCGACGCAACACTCTCAGGCAATTCATACCCAAGTAGTCGGCGTGACAAAATGAAACCGTCACCAAGGACATTCATTGCTGGTTCACGCGACACCAAGCGAACGACATGCCAAATCGCGTTGCCGTACATCACATAGGGCAGCACCAGCAGCCTCCCCAACACGGATCGACGCCCGTCATAACGCTTACCAAAAACAGCCGGATTTCCAAGAAAATAAGTGGAAGCAACTGCCCCAAACGAAAACGCAGGATAGAAAAGCAGCCAAGACCAAGGCCCATGCTGCGATGCACCAACAGCGATCGCTATGGACAACAACAAGAAAAGGAATCCGTACTTCAAGCGTTCTCCCTCAAGACGGCTACGATGAGTTCGCGATTGCATTTCGTAGTATTCTCGCGTCGTCATCGGACCTTACAACAATCACGACCGCCAAATCCACAAATCGCGAGTCATGTACCAGTGGACCAACAGCATGTCCAAAATCTTCAATGGACATCGGGCCATAGCCAGTCGCAAGAGTCGGAGTTGAGATTGTCGCTGCACCAGACTCTACCGCCATTTCAAACGCTTTGACGACCGTCGCGCGGACAATCGCGATCGACGAGTCATAGAACGGGTCAATCGCAACGGCGTGAAGGATGTGCTTGAACGGCAACTTCGACGCCAAACTTCGGACCACGCTTCCAGCAGGAATTGCGGATACGCCAAGACTCTTTAGGTGGGAATGCAATTCGTCTTGAATGACAGACCCGCAGGTAGTCAAAATCGCTCCGTTCACTCCCCCAGAAAGATTCAACCACGGATTCGCCGTTGAGATTAAAACGTCGGCAGGAAATGTCAGGACATCACCGACTTCGACTCTGATCTTCATGCTATTCCCCATTCATTGGCACCCGCTGCGTGAATCGCGAAGCAACTTGCAAAGGACTCCGGCGATGTTCCAAGCGTCATCGTCGCCCCGATGATGAGTCCCTTCCATCTCCATTCCAAGCTTTGAACATGCCCCGTCCAAGCCAACCTCATGTGATAGACCATGAGCGACGGCGAACAGCGACTTGACATTCAAATGACTCACGCCGAACGGATAGCCCACACCAGCTTCGCCGCAGACACGTTCGAACTGCCTGCGATCGTAGTCACCCCAACTGGCCCAGAGACGGTCTTGTGACCCAAATTCCTTTTTCAGCGTCTTTACGGCATCGGCAAGCGTTCCGGCTGAAGCGAAAATCTGAGGCTTCAGCGTCGTCAGTTCCGTGCAGAAGTCGCTGATCGTCGATCGCTCTGGCTTGACGAGCAGACTTCGCTTGTCGAGTCGCTCAAGTGATGGAACATCGATCAGACAAATTCCGATTTCAATGATCTCGCTCGATTGACCATCCGGCGTTGGGCCATCCCAACATGTGGACTCGACGTCAATGACTAGGATTTGATCGAGTTTACGGGCCATGCTCTACTTCCCTTTTGACGAAAAACATCCCGCATATCTCGGCATCCAACAATGACGCTTCCTTCGCGAGTGAACCTGATTACTTTGGGCGTGTCCGACGTATCATTATCGACACAGTTTTATGAACGATTAGGTTGGAAAAAATCAACGGCCTCCAACGAGCAGGTCACCTTCTTCCATTCTAACGGAACCGTGCTGGGGTTGTTCGGACGCGAGGCGCTCGCAAAGGACGCGCAGCTCGACTCAGTCAAAGACGGTTTCGGAGGCGTCACGTTCGCGCAGACTTTTGAGTCCGAAGCCGAAGTCGACACTGCGTTTGCTCTCGCGCTCGGCTGTGGTGCCAAACCCCTGAAGCAACCTCAAAAGGTATTCTGGGGCGGCTACTCAGGCTACTTCGCCGATCCCGATGGTCATGCCTGGGAACTGGCATACAATCCGTTCATGCCGCTCAACGCCGAAGGCCACATGACGTTGCCGTGAACATACAGCAGGCTTTGAAGACAATAAGGAAGCAGTTACTTGGAGATAACCTCGAACAATTCAAAACTCATCTTTCCTGTGGGCACGCAAGTCGTGGCGCAAAAAGATGTTATCGCACCGAACGACCGAATTGCTCATCCGGCGGGCGCGGTGGGTGTGATTGTTCGTTCACCCGTCGATCGTTTGCATTCGTATCGAGTGAAATTTGCCGATGGATATGAAGCGGCAATCCACCATGTACAGTTGGTTCAGTTGACCGAGTTCAAGGCAAACCAAATCCGAAACACGGACCAATCGCTGGTCACGAGTGGCCTGTACGACCGGGTAATCTTTCGCTGCGTGATTGGCTCGCGCGCCTATGGTTTGCAAGATTCCGAATCCGATACCGATCGACGCGGCATCTATCTACCAACGGCCCAATCGCATTGGTCGCTCTTCGGTGTACCCGAGCAGATCGAAAACGATGAGACTCAGGAGGTCTATTGGGAGCTACAGAAGTTCATCGTGCTGGCGTTGAAGGCGAACCCGAATGTATTGGAGTGTCTCTATTCACCGATCGTCGAGACGGCAACACCGCTTGCGGAGGAACTGTTGGCGATGCGCGATGCGTTTTTGTCAAAGCTCGTTTTCCAGACCTATTCTGGCTACGTCGCGTCACAGTTCAAAAAAATGCAAATGGATATCCGCAACCAAGGTCGAGTGAAATGGAAGCACGTCATGCACTTGATTCGCTTGTTGCTATCCGGCACGCATGTCCTGACGGAAGGCAGCGTCAATGTTGATGTCGGCGAGCACCGAGAGCGATTGCTGACGATTAAACGCGGCGAGATGCCGTTCAATGACGCGGATCACTGGCGAAAGTCTCTGCAAAAGCAATTTGAGTCGGCTTTCACAATCACGAAACTACCTGAACGTCCAGATTACGAACGAGCGAATGCGTTTCTCATTGATGCTCGCCGCCGAGCGTTGGAGAACGGCCTACCATGATCGACTACGAAAAGATGATGCAGCATGTGCGAACGCATCCATTTCCGCTTATGTTCGCTACGATCAGCGGTGCTCACCTGTACGGTTTCCCATCGCCCGATTCCGATTTCGACCTACGAGGCGTTCATCTATTGCCGCTCGAAACGGTCGTTGGATTGGATGAGGGCCAAGAAACCGTTGAGAAAGAAGGCATCTATGACGGGCTGGAGATCGACTTGGTCACGCACGACGCGGCAAAGTTTTTCTGTTTGATGCTGCGCCGTAACGGTTACGTCTTGGAACAAATTTTCTCGCCACTGGTCGTGTTCGCCACTCCGGAATACGAAGAGCTAAAAGCCATCGCAGCCAATTGCGTCACAAAACACCACGCTCATCATTATCTCGGATTCGCAGCGACTCAGTGGAAACTGTTTAGCAATGAGTCCCCACCGCGAGTTAAGCCGCTACTCTATGTTTATCGCGTCTTGCTAACGGGCATTCACTTGATGAAAACGAGACGGATTGAAGCAAACTTGGTCACGTTGAACGACGAAGCAAAACTTTCCTACATAAACGACCTCATCGGGCAAAAACTAGCTGGCCCCGAAAAGGGAACGTTAAATGATGCGAATTTGAAGTTTCATGACGCCGAGTATCAGCGAATGACGGCGGCACTTGAACAAGCCTACGAAGCATCAACGCTACCTGAACTGCCATCCGGTCGGGATGCACTGAACGATCTATTGGTCCGACTCAGACTCTCGCGGCAAAGCCGTAGCGACTGATTCGGAGTTCTGAACCCTACGTCTCGTCGCTAACTCCCAGACGGCTAGCGTCGCCGAGCGCCAGCAGCTTCAAACCCTTGGCGACAAAGTCAAAGGCATCGGCGGGCTCGTAGTCTTCAAGAATGTCAAAGAAACATGCCAATACACGCTTGGTTTCAGCAACATCGATTTTGACACCCTGCGTGTCGGCCATCGCGGCAACTTTGTCGTAGATGTCGTTTAGCGTTGAGGTCGGCGATGCAGATTTCTATTTGGCCACGATGTCAGTTTCCTTCATGAGTCGAAGAGTCTTCAGGACAACTCGACCCATTGTAGCAAATCGACGCAAGCAAGCTTGATAGCTGGCTCGCGTGCGAGATCAATTGCCCAAGCCAATATACCGACGGCGTAGTTCTTGTCTAGCGACAATTGGTTTTCCCTATCCGCGACAATTAGATTTCCCCTGTTGAGTTGAATTGGTTCTGGGTTTCACGGCTGTGCGTTTCCCAGGCCAGCGACAATTAGAATTCCCCAGCTTGGGGTTTACTTGCATCATC
>JBGSLZ010000162.1:0-7000 GCA_041740415.1 Rubripirellula sp. | reverse complement strand
GACAAAGTCGGGATAATCATCGTTCGATCTCAGTTCCCGGTCACCGAAATCGAAAACCGAAGTTTCATGTTCTCGCAACATCCCAACGAGATACTCTTTCAACTCATAGCCTCCGTGGTCAGCGGCGATACCGATGATTTTCAACCTCCCGGACGTAAGCGAGATTGCATTGTTCATGTGGAAGCCCCTTCTACCGCGACATCGTATTCGCCGCGACGTGCAGCACGGTTGCAACGGGCGCGATGAAGCAGTGCTTGCTGCGCATCGCTCGCGTTGGCCTCGTCACCGCGCCAGATGTCTAGTGCCGGTTGCTGAATGGCACGCGCGAACGAAAACGTTAAAGCCCATGGCGCTCGCGACTTGCCTCGAATGTTGATGGCGTTCAAGCGAGCTGAAGCAACTTCGGCAGATTGTCCGCCTGACAGGAACGCTATTCCAGGAACTGCGCCAGGGACTGTTCGCAGCAAACACTTTACCGTCGCATCGGCAACTTCGTCCAAACCCGGTTGCTCTGGGCAGGACAATCCCGGCAGTACCATGTTGGGCTTGAGAATCATCCCTTCCAGCGCGACACCTTGAGCACAAATCTGCTCGAATACAATACGCAAGACTTGTTCAGTCACACTCGCGCACCGCTCAAGAGTGTGCGTTCCGTCCATGGTGACTTCCGGCTCGACGATCGGAACCAAACCGGCTTCCTGGCACAGTGCAGCGTAGCGTGCAAGTGCGTGGGCGTTGGCTGCAATACAACCTCGACTGGGCGGAGACTCACTGATCGTTATCACCGCCCGCCACTTGGCAAAGCGAGCACCCATCGCGCAGTATTCAGACAATCGCTCACGCAAGCCATCGAGACCTTCGGTGACTTTTTCGCCGGGATGTCCTGCCATTTCCTTCGCACCTGCATCCACTTTGATGCCGGGAATCATCCCCGTATTGCCGAGTGCTTTGGCGAACGGCGTGCCGTCTTTCAATTTCTGGCGAATCGTTTCGTCGTACAAAATCGCAGCGCTGATGGAATCGCCAAGTCCCGGCGTCGTGACGATCAACTCGCGATACGCTCTGCGAGTTTCTCCCGTTTGCGGAATGCCCAACTTCGCAAACCGCTTGTTGCAAGTCGGGTTACTTTCGTCCATCGCCAGCAAACCTTTGTCGTCGGCCATCAAAAGGTTTGCGGTTTCAGTCAACTGTTTGGTCATCATTCGACGCTGCTCCTGAGCCAGCTCAGTGCGCCTTCGTATTCAGATTCCGAAAAGTGTTTGACGTCCGGATGCACCAGATGAGCGGCAAATTTTGGTAGTGCAGTCAGCAGCCCGTTATCGCTAACGATTGCGAGTCGCTTGATCTTTTGGTGATAGTTTTCGATCAGTTGTAAGTGACTGATAGCGGCTTCAAGGTTTAGCCAACCGGGGAACGCCTTGGCGACAATGATTACTCCGGCCAGAGAATCATGCTTGGCAAGATAGGGATCGATGTCTTGCACGACCGCCGCAAAGTCGACGGCTTCCAATGCGTCTGAAGGTTCGAGAATAAGAATCCCCTCGGCGGAGATTAAAGTGTGTTTGAGCATGAGGTGATCCTGACTTTGTATTGATTTGTGATATTCAAGGCAAAAAGATTGTCCATCAGACATCATCCAAATATTTGAACAGGAGGACGCAGAGATAACAGAGAAGAGAATTCGCGATTCTTCTCCGTTACCTCCGTTCTCTCCTGTTCAAACTTCTTTTGTTCAACTCTCCGCGTGCAGATGGACTTATTCTTTATTCCATCTCCAGTTACGGATTTCCGGCATGTCTTGGCCGTGCTCATTGATGTACTGACGATGCTCTACGAGCTTCTCTGTTAGTCTCTTGTTCAACTGGACACCAGCATCACCAGTCTTTGGCACTCGTTTGATGGTGTCCATGACAAGATGAAAGCGGTCGAGATCGTTCAGCACCGTCATGTCGAATGGCGTCGTGATGGTGCCTTCTTCCTTGTAACCGCGGACGTGAATGTTGTTGTGGTTCGTGCGGCGATAGGTCAGCCGATGAATGAGCCACGGATAAGCGTGGTAAGCGAAAATGACGGGTTTGTCTTTTGTGAACAGCGCGTCAAAGTCGTCATCACTCAAACCGTGCGGATGTTCGCTCTCTGGTTCCAATTTCATCAAATCGACAACATTCACCACACGGATTCTCAGGCTCGGTAGATGCTCGCGCATGATGCTGACGGCGGCGAGTGTTTCGAGCGTCGGAACATCACCGCAACAAGCCATCACCACATCGGGCTCGCCATCGTGATCGTTACTTGCCCATTGCCAGATACCGATTCCCGCTGTGCAATGCTCAATCGCCGCGTCCATCGACAGCCACTGCGGCGCCTGGTATTTGCCTGCGATCACGACGTTGACATAGTCGCGGCTGCGCAGACAGTGATCCCAAACCGAAAGCAGACAGTTCGCGTCTGGCGGCAAATAGACTCGCACGATCGACGCTTTCTTGTTGACCACATGGTCGATGAAGCCAGGGTCTTGATGCGTAAAGCCGTTGTGCATTTGCTGCCACACGTGGGATGCCAACAGATAATTTAGTGACGCGATGGGGTGGCGCCACGGAAGACCTGCGGTCACCTTCAACCACTTGGCGTGTTGATTGAACATCGAGCCGACGATGTGGATGAAGGCTTCGTAGCTGTTGAACAGCCCGTGCCGACCGGTCAGCAAATAACCTTCGAGCCAACCTTGACATTGATGTTCGCTCAACATCTCCATCACTCGCCCGTCGATCGCAAGAAACTCGTCATTCTTCTGAGTCCGAGCGTCCCATTGGCGGTCGGTGACCTCGAACACGGACCCGAGGCGATTGGAGAGCGTTTCATCTGGACCAAAGATACGGAAGTTGCGCTGTTCGCGATTGAGTTTGGCAACATCGCGGAGGAAAACACCTAGCTCATGTGCATCGGCTGCCGTTACGGCACCTGGCGACGGCACGTCTACGGCATAGTCGCGAAAGTTGGGTATGATCAAATCGCATAACAACATCCCACCGTTGGCATGAGGATTCGCTCCCATGCGACGTTCGCCCGTGGGGGCCAACTCTGCCAGTTCCGGATTCAGCCGACCTTGATCATCGAAGAGTTCTTCAGGCCGGTAACTTCGCAACCAGTCTTCCAGCAGCTTAAGATGCTCCAGATGATCGGCATCAACGGCCAAGGGTACTTGATGAGCGTGGAACGTACCTTCGATTTTCACGCCGTCGACGAATTTTGGACCTGTCCAACCTTTTGGAGACTGGAGCACGATCATCGGCCAGCGCGGTCGAGTCGTGTTACTGCTCACGCGTGCTTGATGTTGGATGCCTTGGATCTGTTCAATCACAAAATCGAGCGTTTCAGCCATCGCTTCGTGCATCAACTCGGGATCGTCACCTTCGACGTAGTAGGGTGTCCAACCGCAACCGCGCAGCAATTGATCGAGTTCCTCCGGCTCAATCCGAGCGAGCACCGTTGGATTGGCGATTTTGTAGCCGTTCAAGTGCAGGATCGGCAGCACCGCGCCGTCGGTGATCGGGTTGAGAAACTTATTCGAGTGCCAAGCGGTAGCGAGTGGTCCCGTTTCGGCTTCGCCATCACCAATACAACAGGCGACGATCAGATCAGGATTATCGAAAACCGCACCGAATGAATGGCTGAGCGAATATCCTAGCTCGCCCCCTTCGTGGATCGAACCCGGACATTCGGGCGAAGCGTGACTAGGAATGCCACCGGGAAACGAGAACTGCTTGAACAGTTTTTGCAGGCCCGCTTCATCCTGGCTGATCTCGGGATAGATCTCGCTGTATGTGCCTTCGAGATAGGTATTCGCGACGACTGCCGGCCCACCGTGACCTGGTCCCGAAACGTAGATCATGTCGAGGTCGAATTGCTTGATCACCCGGTTCAGATGGACATAGATAAAATTCTGGCCAGGCGTCGTCCCCCAATGTCCCAGCAGCATGTGCTTGATATCTGTAAGCTTCAGCGGTCGCTTCAAAAGCGGATTGTCCAACAAGTAGATTTGAGCAACGGAAAGATAATTTGCGGCGCGCCAGTAGGCATCCATCTTTTTCAAGATGTGCTTGGATGTCTTGCTCGTGTCGCTTTTCATCTTGTTGTCGTCGGAGTGATCGTCCTTACCGACAATGGACAGCGTTTTCATATTGAGGTCGATCCGCTCTCGGAAATTTAGTTGACAAGCAGTCGTTTGTTGGTCTTCTCTTCGTTTAGGAATTGTCCCGCATCAAATCCCCGGTTTGTTTGTAGCGAAAGGGCGTAAGACCTCAGGTTTCGCAGCACCGGACTGCTTGCGCCCGTTCCGCTAAAACTGGAAGTTATTTCGAGACAGTTCCCTACCCGCGCACCCAACGGGCCGCGAATGGCGACCATGCAACGTAGACCAGACTAACGCGTTCCGGCTAAGCTAATTTTCCCCATCTCAACTGAGGGTGAACATCGCGTAAACAACGATATTTGCCTGGCGGATTCCACCATTGCTGTGGACTCGCTTTCCGCATTCGCAACGAGCTCGGATGCACTTCGACCCTGCTATTGACAATCCATCATCGTGCCAACGCTATCGGATTCCTGTTCTTCATGTTGCTCTAGGTCGTCGACGAACCGTTCGACTTGAGCCATGGCGGACTGCCAAGAATCGTACGGTGGTTCAAGGGCAGTTATATTCAGAATCAGATCATCAAGCGGTTCAAAATACTTTTCAAGTCTGGCTTTTAAGTTGCGACTTCTCCACGCACCTGGTTTGCATGACCCAAGCAAGTCCTTTAGGGTTCAGTCAGCCGACGAGCGTTAGCGCACGGTTATTGGGAGCCGGACGCTAACGCGCCAGCGGCTGACTGAATGATGCCGAGACATTTGCTTCGACGTGTTTAGCGACTTTGAGACAGAGGCCGAATTTGAGTTCGTTGGTGGCACATGAAGTGCTTCCTGCGAATTGATCGGTGCTGTACAGTCAATTTGGCGTTGATCGTCCGAAGATTGGCTTGCTGGCGAGTTATCTATCAATGACGGAACGTGCGACGCTTGACCGAATCCTCGCGGGGTAGATTGAATGTCTCTATTGAACACCGTTACTTTGAGCGACGAAGCTTCCGCAGGTCGCGACATAGCCCAGCAAATCGTGAATGCGATGGGCACGCCCGATGCCTATCCGACCCTTGTTTCAAGCGTCGAGCATCACGAAACTCACATTTCGCATGTCTTCCTGGCCGGTGACTTTGCCTACAAAATCAAGAAGCCGATTAAGACGGATTTTCTTGACTACAGCACTCTCGAACTGCGGCATCACTATTGCGAAGAGGAGTATCGGCTGGACCGACGCTACGCCAAGAACCTTTACATCGGCGTCGTTCCGATCACGATTGAAAACGGTCAAGTCAGTTTCGAAGGTGGCGGCGAGCCGATCGATTACGCTGTCAAAATGCACCGCTTCTTGGACGATGCACTACTCAGCCATCGCGTTGATGCAGGCTTGCTGACCACCAACGAAGTTCAAGAGCTTGCCGTGACGGTCGCGAGCTTCCATGCCTCGGCGCAGCATTGTGAAATAGAGCAAGCGCAGCGAGTGCCGATGTTGCTATTTGCCAACATGAGGAAGACTATCGAGACGCTCGAGAAGTGTTCCACTGGTGCGATCTCTTCCAGTCTCGACGTGCTGCACCGTTGGACGGAAAGCTACTTTAACGAGCATCTGGCTGCTTTCACCGCGCGGAGTGAGAACGGGTTTATCCGCGAGTGTCACGGCGATTTACATTTGCAAAACATCGTGCTTTGGCATGGTAAACTCGTTCCCTTTGACGGCATTGAATTCAACAACGACTTTCGTTGGATCGACGTGATGAATGACGCCGCGTTTTTAGCGATGGATTTGGCCGCTCGCGGTCGCCTCGACCTGTCTCGGTCGTTTATCAACAGTTATTTGGAAAGCACAGGCGACCATGCGTCGCTGATTGTATTGCGATGTTATCTCGTCTATCGAGCGTTGATTCGCGCTATGGTGGCAAAGATGAAGGCGGAACAGCACCAGGACGACGCCGAGCTCTATCGAGCTGCCATTAGCGACGTTCGCGATCATGTTGACTTGGCCTACCAATTCACGTTGACTGACACGCCGGCGCTGTACATCACACATGGCTTAAGCGGCAGCGGTAAAACAACGGTCAGTGAGGTCGTAGTCGCCCGCCGTGGCGCGATTCGATTGCGCAGCGATGTCGAACGCAAACGCCACTTCGGCTTGACAGTCAACGATCCGATCGATGAGAAGCTGAGGAAAAAGATTTACTGCGAGTCGGCTAACATTGCGACAAATAACCGTTTGGTACGATTGGCTTCCGGTATTTTGCGCGACGGCTATCCGGTCGTCATTGATGCAACATTCTTAAAGCAGGCGGATCGCGCCCGCTTTCGTCGGTTTGCAGAAAGCGAAGGCGTGCCATTCGCCATTCTTGATTGTCAGGCCGATGTACAAACATTGCGACAACGGATTGCCGATCGAAACGCCAGAGGCAATGACGCATCTGACGCCGATTTTGCTGTGCTGGACTTGCAATTGAAATCACAAGAAGGACTCACATCGCAAGAACAAGAAACTGTCGTCAACATGCCCGACCTAGTCGCCACGATCGACCATCTTTAGAAGTTGCTCAGAAATGAGCTACCCAAATGGTAATCAGCCGCTGGCGCGTTAGCGTCCGGTTCCTTTCAGTTAACCGGGTGCTAACCCACAACGGCTGATAACCGGGTCTCGTTGCTATACGCCAACAATGCGACGATACAGGGCCAGGTAGGCGTCTGCCATTCGGTCGATAGTAAATCTATCAGCGACGCTCTGGCGGACGCGGCGGCGATCGATCTCATTGATACGCTCGATCGCCTGACACGCTTCGTCAAAGCTGTCGACCAGATATCCCGTGACGCCATGTTCAATCAACTCCGGCATCGAGCCGCGTCGAGAGGCAATGACCGG
>JBGSLZ010000161.1:0-1522 GCA_041740415.1 Rubripirellula sp. | reverse complement strand
AAGGCAATTGGGAATGGCGATTGAAGCCTGGCCAACTGACGTTTGAACTGGCCTCGCGAATGAAGTCGATCACCGAAGCATCCGACCGGATGTCGAAACAGCCCGCCATCACGTAGTTCGATTGAACGTCGTGGCTCACTTCGCTAACACGCATCGGTCCGGGAATCGCAAAGCCTGGGGGCCGAAATGCACTCGCGCATGTTCACCCCAACGCAACTAAATTCGTGATTTTTCCAGATTTCTTAACAACCGGCTTTGCCGGATTCTTATGATCTGAGCGCGGGGGTGGGTCTGATTGTCGCGTTCCGGCAAGGTGAATGACGCGAAAAGTCACCTTGTGCATTTCCAATCGCAGGGGATTTCAATGGCTCGGCTTGTGTTTTTTCTACATTCAATTGTGGTTCTTGGTCTTGCAGTTGGCTGTTCGTCCTCGACCAATGGGCCCCCGGTGCCGCCCGCCGATGGCGATGTCGCTCGCTATTTAGAAGCTCACCCCGAATTGAATGTTTCCGACGCGCAGGCTCCCGAAGGCGCGCCCGTATCTGTCGATGATTGATTTCGCATTGAGAGTTTGAGTTGATATTCTTTTCTTACTGGAGACGCTGTGATGTTTTCTCGATTTTTGAAGGTACGAGCCGCGTTCACGCTCGTCGAGCTGCTGGTGGTGATCGCGATCATCGGCGTGTTGGTCGGTCTGCTATTGCCTGCCGTGCAATCGGCTCGCGAGGCGGCCCGGCGGATGAGTTGTAGCAACAACTTCAAGCAACTCGGCTTAGCACTTCACAACTATCACTCGACCTATAAGCGTTTGCCCAAGCACTCCGGCGGTACGTATCGTCAACTCGCGGGAAACCCCGGGGCTCGCCAGCCCGGTCCAACCGCTCAGGGTGCAACGGGCAGCAATACTAACGATCTGAGCGCGTTTCCAGGGATGTTACCGTTTTTTGAACAGCAAGCATTGTGGGAACAAATCAGCAACACCTACGCGGTAACCATCGGAAGTAACTCGGGAACTTTTTTCGCCCCGATGGGTCCGGAAGCAAACATGTCACTGGGCAATCACGGCGCCAATCAATACACGCCTTGGTTGACTGAAATTCCATCGTTGAGATGTCCGAGCGACCCGGGAGTCGGGCTACCGTCATCGGGACGAACGAACTACGCAGTTTGCCTAGGCGATGCGGTTCGACAAACGAACATAGGCGCCGCGGACGATTGGGGCAGGGTCAATTCCGCAAGATCCGAGCGAACGCGCGAGTCATGCCGTGGTGTCTTTGTACCGACCGTCTTTATACGGTTTCGTGATATCACCGATGGGTTATCCAACACCATCGCGATGGGCGAAATCAAGACGGACTTAGGCGACCGCAATATCAGCACAATGACCGCCGAAGGAACGAACTTACGAACGAACCCGAATGCCTGCGCACCCATGATCGATCCGCTTCGACCAACCTTCTGGGCGCCAGGGACGCCGGAAGCTTCCGCTAACGCCGAAAACCGACGCGGCTACAAATGGGCG
>JBGSLZ010000160.1:0-20112 GCA_041740415.1 Rubripirellula sp. | reverse complement strand
GGAGAATTTAGATTGGTACATTCTCCGCGAACGGAGTCGCGGAGCCACGTTATCCCAACGGATTGAATGTCAAACCGCTCAGCAACTTCGGATAGAAATACGTGCTTTTCGCGGGCATTCGCTCTTTATTCAGACTGATCTTTTCGACGTGCTCCAGCTTCGCCGGCATCACCAGCGCCGCCAGCGTGTAGGGTTCGTCCGAATCGCTTTCCGCTTGGCTTCCCTCGCCCTTGATGCCTTCGATCAGCTCCGTCACGTCGTGAACGTACGTCGGTTTGGGATGGCCCTTTGCCCCGAGCAAATCGTCGATGACGAGACGGTGCAGTAGGCTGACGCCGAGATCTCGCCAATCGTCACTTTGGCCTGATGCGATCTCTCGCATCTTCACCATCGCCGCATCGGTCACGCGGCACAGCAACCAGGCGTCGTCGGCGACGCAGTACAGACCGATCAGCCCTTGCTCGTCGGCTTTTTCCATCTGTTGCCAAACCGTCCCCGCGACATTGATGCCACCGAGCACCACATGGCAATCGAACATGCCGGCAAGCGACGCGGTGACCTCGGCGACCGAGTAATGCTTCGTGCCGCGAAAGAGCCGGTGAGTCGGCAACACCACCATCCCAGGGTCGCTCATCCCGACCAGCATCGTCATCACGAAGTTGGCTGGATGATCGACCGGCAATTTACCACCGTGTTCAGCTGCCACTTGGTCCTTGTAATTGCACGACGTCTCATAGCGGTGGTGACCATCGGCGACGAACATCGGGCGGTCGGCCATTTGCTCATCGACTTGGGCGATCACTTTCGCGTCGGTGACTGGCCACAACGTGTGTTTGACGCCCAAATGATCGGTGGCCTCGATCGGCGTGATCCCGGCCGTGGCGGCGTCGAGCAGGTCGATGACTTCGTTGTCGGGGTCGGGATAGAGACCGAAGATTTGGCTGTTGTTTTGCCGAGTCGCTGTGGTCAGCTTCAGTCGATCGACCTTCGCCTTCGGATGCGTTTCTTCGTGAGGATAGATGTTGCCTTCGCCAAACGGTGTCGTCCGCACTCGGCCTTGAAAACCACGCCGCGTGAAGGTTTGGCCGTCGATGTCGAACGTCTGATGGTAGACGTAGTAGGCGGGCTGATCGTCTTGCCGGAGCACCCCTTCGCTCTTCCATTGCTCGACGAATTTGGCCGCGCGCGCGTACCTTTCGTCGCCCGTGTCGCCCGGTTCGACTCGGTTCAGAATGATCCGAATGACGTTGGCAGGATGCTGCTTATAAAGCTGGTCCTGGAGCTGCGGATCGATCACGTCGTAGGGTGGCGCGATCACGTCGGAAAGTGAGCCGACGTGATCGAGATTGTAACGAATCGCAGCGAACGGGGCGGTTTGTGGCATCTGTACGGACTGTCAGTTTACGAGGAGAAGTCGTGAAACTGGCAGTGTAGCAAATTGCCGATCAACCTTAGTACCGGTAGTGGTCCGGCTTGTACGGGCCTTCGACCGGCACGCCCATATAGTCCGCTTGCGATTGGGTCAGCTTGGTCAGCTTCACGCCGACGGCGTCCAAGTGCAAACGTGCCACTTCTTCGTCGAGCGACTTGGGCATCAAGTAAACCTTGACCTTGTATTTGTCGTTGTCGCGGTTCTCCCACAACTCCAACTGAGCCAACACTTGATTCGTGAAGCTGGTGCTCATCACGAAGCTCGGGTGGCCCGTCGCACAACCCAGGTTCACCAAGCGGCCCTTGGCCAGCACGATGATGCTGCGGCCGGTGTCGGCGAATGTGTAACGATCGACCGCACCGATGTCGGCCGGCTTGATTTCGCTGACCGTTGCCTTGCCCGCTTTGACTTGCTTCTCGATCCACGCGACGTCGATTTCGGTGTCGAAGTGGCCGATGTTGCAAAGGATCGCGTCGTTGGGCATTTCCTTGATGTGATCGCCCAAGATGATGTCCTTGTTGCCCGTCGTGGTGACGAACAAACGACCTTCCTTACAAGCATGATCCATCGTCGTTACTTCGAAACCTTCCATCGCGGCTTGCAGAGCGTTGATGGGGTCGATTTCGGTGACGATCACGCGGCAACCGTAACTCTTCAGGCTGTGCGCACAACCCTTGCCCACGTCGCCGTAACCGCAGACGACCGCGACTTTGCCAGCCAACATCACGTCGGTGGCTCGCTTGACGCCGTCAGCCAACGATTCGCGGCAACCGTACAAGTTGTCGAACTTCGACTTCGTCGCCGAATCGTTGATGTTAATCGCCGGCACTTGCAGCTTGCCAGTCTTATTGAGCACTTCCAGCCGGTGAACGCCGGCGGTCGTCTCTTCGCTGATGCCGCTGATGTCGGTCAACAGTTCGGGGAACTTTTCGTGGACCATCGCGGTCAGGTCGCCGCCGTCGTCCAGGATCATGTTCAGCTTCTTGCCGTCCTTGAAGTGCAACGTCTGCTCGATGCACCAATCGAATTCTTCGTTCGTCATGCCCTTCCAGGCGTAGACGGGGATGCCGGCGGCAGCGATCGCGGCGGCGGCATGATCTTGCGTGCTGAAGATATTGCACGACGACCAGGTGACTTCAGCACCCAGTTCGGCAAGCGTCTCGATCAGCACCGCCGTTTGGATGGTCATATGCAGGCAGCCGGCGATGCGGGCGCCCGAGAGCGGCTTGGACTTGCCGTACTTCTTACGAAGCGACATCAGGCCGGGCATTTCGTTCTCGGCTAGCTCGATTTCTTTGCGACCGAAGTCGGCCAGCGAGATGTTTTTGACTTTGTACGGGAGTCGGTCCGTTTCGACTTGTGACACGTTTTTCTCTCTTAAATGGAGGGAAAGAAGGGATGGAGAGGAGCTGGCTTCCTTCGACGTGACGGACCGAACACAGGGACTCCCGCTGATTCGCACTTCTCCGCCAGCTAACACGATCATGATAGCGGCGAGGCCAGGATTTTCTAGTTGCCCCCGCGATGTCGACCCGGCGACCCGAAGAAGTTAGTGAGTCTCGGAAGTCGGAAGTTTGGTGCGGGCCGGTGCCGAGCTGGTGAAGATGTCGTGCATCCCGATCGCCAAAAACGCGGTAAACACGAGGCTGACCGTAAACACGCCGATCCCCCAAACTCGCGTCCGCTTGACCTGCCACCACATGAACAGACCGCTGCAGCCCCAAAAAACCATCGACACGAACATCGCGTCGACCAGCAACGCCCAGACCCAGCGGACATCCCACTGCGGCGTGTAATGGCGAGAAACGTGCAACCGCGTCAAAAAGTTCTTGTTCTCGATTTCCAGCGGTTCGTCGGCACGAAGAGAAGACACCGCTTCGTTGGCCAAGTTGTACGTCACGACACAGGGCACGCCGTCGGCATCGGCCGAAAAGATGATCGTCGATAACCGGGAACTGGGTTTGACCGAGCCACTTTCCAAACCCGCCGACTCGAGTGCCGGCGGAATCGCGTCGGCGACTTGCTTCAACAAGTTCTTCTCCAACTCTGTCCGCGTGAAATCGGCCAACGGATTCGCCTTTTCCTGCTCGGGCTCGCGTTTCGATTCCGTCGTTTTGTACGTCGTTCGCACGCGGGCTTGGCCGGTGGTCGGATTGACCGTGACGACGTGCGATTGGTTCAGAGTGCTGACGTTGTACGTTAAAGAGCTGCTGTACCGTGGCGCCCGGTCGTCGGTCAGCTTGATTTCGGGGCCTTCGATCACCAGCGACTGATAATTCAGCTCGTCCACCACCTGAGCCGCCGTTTCGCCGGCGCTGGGCAGGTCAGATTTCACAACGATGTCGGTCGTTCGATCGCCGGTGAGAAGTCCGGGGTGGTTGAAGAACCAGCCCGTGAATCCATAGAGCAACACGAACGGGAACATGAAAATGCCGCTGTAGAGGTGAACGCGGCGGGCCAGCATCATCGCCGAATGAAACAGGCGCCCGGCAGGCGACTTGCGGTTGGGCGGACGGTTGGGTTCGGTCATGGCGATCAATTTCCGTTGGTGGTCAGCGGCGATCATCGTTGCGACAACGGCGCCCGAACCGCAGATCGAGTCGGGCAACGGGTAAACCTGCCGCTACTGCGAATCATTCTCAACAGAGTGTTGCATTGAGCCGGTTTTAACGCAAGAATGGGTGAGACAAACGATTCCGACGGTTCGCATCTCATAAAAGTCACGTAAGTCGCCGATGCAGGAAGATCCGAGCCAGCCGAACATTGACGGCCGAACAGCCGAGCTGTCGCATCCGGCGCTGCCAAAGATCGTACGCTTCGTCGATTTGGCGAGGTGCGGCGAAGAAGTATGGATCGAGCACGAAGGCCAGCTCTATCGGCTAAGGCGAACCCGCCAAGGCAAGCTGATTTTGACCAAGTAGTGGCTCCGCGACTCCGCTGGCGGAGAGATGTTCTGTGGCTCCGCGACTCCGCTGGCGGAGAGTTCGCGCATCCGGTGGAACCGGACCTACTTTTTACAACTCGCTACGAACATCCCGATCAACTCCGCCGACTTTGTTCCCTTGGTTGATTCCACGCCGCTGGCTGTGTCCACGCTCACCGCACCACTGACTCGGATCGCTTCGGCCACGTTCGATGGGGTCAATCCTCCGGCCAACGTCCAGCGGACATGCCGATTCGCTGCCGCCCATTGCCCGATCACCGACCACGGCAACGTCTTTCCGCTGCCGCCATGTTGGGCTCCCGCATCGGCATCCAACAGCACGTGATACCCAGCGTCGATCCATGGACCGGTCGCCGAACCGATGTCGTCAGCACTCAAGCCGATCGTCGGCAACTTGATCGCGCGGATCTTTTTGGACGAAGTTAGTCCGACCATCGACTCGATCGTCTCGTCGCCATGAAGTTGGACCGCATCAAGACCTACAGAACTTGCGATGGCATTGATCGTGTCGGACGATTCGTTCACGAACACGCCGACTCGGATCAGACCCACGGCGCGAGCATGCTCGGCCAGATCGCGTGTCGCGGCCGCGTTCGGATCGACGAACCGGATGCTAGCGGAAAAAAAATTGATCCCGACCGCGTCACCGCCGACTGCCCCGACCGCGTCGATGTCGGACTTGAGTCGAACGCCGCAGATTTTGATTCGAAACATGATCCCGGCCCTCACGACCGCAAAAATTAGGCTATCCCGACCCGGCCGGCGAACCGATACACAGTTGTATCGTTGCGATCGCCTCGGAAAATCTCTGTCTCGGATAATGGTTGATGACCGAACGCAAATCTTGGATGCCGCGACTCGACATTGTGTTCGTGTTCACGACCGCTTTCGTGATCGTGCTGGCCAATTCGCCGTCGCCGACGCCGATGCAGGTCGTCCACGTCGACGCGAAGGTAGGGCCGCCCCAAACGTACTCGTTGGCCGTCGACGACCCAAGGCTGCGGAAGCTCCGCCGCCGCGTCGACACGTACGGCCAAGCCAAACCGGCGGCAGCGTTGGGCAAGGCCCGCTGGCAAGCTGAAACAGCCGCGTTTTACGCTGAACGGACGTTGTTGGATCACACCAAATTGGCGGCGGGGCAAGCTTCCGACAAGAACGGGCCCGCCGTGATGATGGTCTCTTACGTTTCGTCGAACGGCGACACGCCGACGAAGCTGAATCTGGTCGAATATTGGAACGACTTCGGAGCTAAGTGCAGCCAATCGATCGCGACGATCGAGCAGAAGTGGCAGGAACAGTCGGCGGAGCTGGGTCCGCCGCCCGTGTCGTTCGGCGAGATCGTGCCGGGCACCATCAACGGCGGCACGATGTACGTCAGCACTGTTTTGGCGATCTTCGTAACGATCGTGATGGCGGTGTGGCGCTTGTGTTGTCCGGCCCGACGTTGGCCCGATTTGCAAACTGACAACGCGGACTCAACCGAGTCGTCTGAACTGGCGATCGTGTTGCCGCGCGAGTCGGTGAAGCTGCATCAGACGGCGATGGTGCATTTGCGACGAGTCGCCTACGTTGGCTTGTTGGTTTTAGCCGCCATCTCGCTAGCGTAGGTCCGGTTCCACCGGACAATTCCGTGCGCCTGCGCGTCCGGTGGAACCGGACCTACTTGTGCAACAACCGCTTCGTATCGGCTTGTGTGATGCGGCCAAAGATGTCTCGCAAGATTACCTGCTCGAGCGACGAGTCGCGGCCCAGCGGTATCCAACCGAGCGTTTGCGGGCTATTGTCGTAGCTGTCACTTTGCCGCACGATCGTACCGTCGTGGCGCACGGCTGTTGACGACTGATTCGAGAACTGAGTGCGATCGGTGTCCTCGAGATCCTTCTGCACGACGACTTCGATCGAGTACGCCGCGCCGCGCGGACGCACCGTCACGACCGCTCGGCGGCGAATCGACTGCAACGTACTCTGCAAACGCTCGAAGCCCGCGGTGCTGTCCTTTCGCCACGGTTCAAGCAGCGATGCGCCGGCGCGATACGATGTCTCGATGGTCCCGTCCAAGATGATGCCGTCGGAGTTCTGGACGGGTTGTTCGCGAACGATGTGGAAGTAGTCGTCGACGGAATCAACGACCTGAGACCATACGAAGGCGTCGTTGGCGGGCGGCAGATCGAGCGGATTGGGGACGAACGTGTCGGGAACATCGTTCTTGATTCGATAAGCGAGCTGGCCGCAACCACCTATGCCGATCGAGATGCCGCACGTCGACACAAGCAACGCCAAAAAGCGTCGCCGATCGTGTTTCGGCTGCGATGGTTGATGACGCATGCGAGAACCTAACGGCGGTCCGCCACGCTGACGGGCAACGGCAACGCACCGGGCGTATCTTCAGGGAACAGCGACCAAACCGGGATCCGCACTTGCATGTCTTTGAGCGCCTCCTTTTGGCTCGTCATGATCTTCTCTTCGCGAATTTTTGCGCGGATCTGGTCCTGCACTTCGCTGAGCGGTTCGTTACCCGCTTCTTCGCGTCCGAGCACGCGGATGATGTGCAAGCCTTCTTCGTCTTGAATGATCTCGCTCATCGCGTTGAGCGGTATCGAGAAGATTTGTTGTTCGAGTTTAGTTGACGCCAGCGATCCCTTCGTCGTCCATTCATGCAGCCCGCCCGACTTGGCGAACGGCTCTTGGCTGCGTTCTCGCGCAACCGCTTGCAGGTTGCCGCCGAAGTAGGCTTCGCGGCCCATGTCGCTGATCACCGTCATCGCCATTTCTCGCGTCGGATGGCGACTGAACATCACCGACATCTGTTCCCAACGGGCTCGCGTGGGCTTGTAAAATTCGTTCTTGTTGGACAAGTAATAGTCGTTGATTTCGGCGATGGAGACTGTCGGGTCGCGTTCGACCTTGCTGCGGATGTAGAGGTGTCCGAGCATCTGGTCGACGAATTCGCGTTGCCGCGCGGCCATCGAACTGCCCTTTTCTCGCAACAGCCGATCGAGTTCGGTTTGGTCTTCGGTCTTGTACTGTTTCATCAGTTCGGGCACTTCCGAATCGGAGAACATCAACCGCGCGCGGGCCGACAATTTGGCCTCGGCGTCTTTGCGCTTGTCCGCCGCTTCGGTCCCCATTTGGTCGATCAAGAACGACTCACGCATCATTTTGTTTTGGATGGTCTGAGCAAGCAGCCCGCGGACCAGATTGAATTTGGCCATCTTCAACTGTTCGTCAGACAGCTTTTGACCGGTCTTTTGAGTCACTTCGTTGATCTTCGCTTGGACTTTCGGCATCAGATCGTCCAGCAGAATCCGCTGCTGGCCGACGACAGCGATCACGGCGGCGGGGTCCTCCGGAATCTCAACGGGCAATCGCTGGCCATGAACGGGCAGGCAGATCAACAACAAGCAGACGGCGAAAAGGAGACGCGGCGACATTCCGTGCCCTGCTGAGTACAAGTGAATCGGGAGGATGGTTGATGCCGTCGCTTGTAAGTTCGCAAAGTCGACGAAGGCAAGAGCAACTGGGTTGTCGTAGTTTCGCAATCGGGTTGACGCGGCGCGATCCATGCTCGTATTGAACCACCCATGGTCGGCTCGCGAATTCTCGTCGCTTGGGTGCTGCTACTGTCCGGTTGCCGGATGGGAGTCCCCGTCAGCGTTTGGCAGCCGGCCCAGTTGGAATCGACCGTCGGCAAGCGAGTCGCGATCGGCAACGTCACCGGTCCCAAAGAAATCGCTGATCCGATCCGCACGCGGATGTTGACGATGGCTCCTCAGGATGCCGGACGTAACATGACGGCGATCGATCCTGCGAAAATGCAAGCCCACGAAACGATCCGGCTCGTCTCCGGCACCAACGATGTCAACGACATCGCGCTCGCCTCGGTTGCTCGCCGCGAAGGCGTCGACTACGTGCTACGCGGCCAAGTGATCTCGCGGCGCGAAAGCACTGAAAGAGCGTTCGACCCCAACGAGCCGCTGGCGGTTTCGTGGCGATTGATGTCGGTACCCGATGACCGACACGTCGGCGGCGTCCCCGTCGTCGTCGACTTGAAAACGGCCATGACGGTCTATCCCGATTTGGCGATGGTCGGTGATCCGGCCGAGGCGCTTGCGACGGCGGCGGTGCGTGAGACGTATCGGCTGATGGCACCGTCGATCGTGCGAGAACGAGTGCAACTGGCGATCCCGTACGCGATTCCCGGCAGCAAAGAAGTCCGCCGCGGCAACGCGTTGGCGATGGCCGGGCGATGGGGCGAAGCGGAACAAGTCTGGCAGGCGGCGCTGGAAAATCATCCGTCGCAAACCGCAGCGATCCACAACCTGGCGCTGGCCGCGGCGGCCGGGCAAGACTTCTCGTTAGCCAAGGCGCTGGCCCGACGAGCGATCCGCCGACAACCGACCGAACTGCACAAACAAACGCTGGTGTGGATCGAGCGGATGCAGCGCAAGTACCATACCGCGTTCAATCTGCCCGATCCGCCCGAAGGCTGGTTCGTTACCAACGAGTAACCGGTTCACGCTTTTGGTAAGCACAGCTCGATCCAGTGACCGTCGGGGTCTTGGACGAAGGTTTGTAGCGCGCCGTCGGGACGTGTCTTTCTTGGCAACCGCGTTGCACCTCGCGCGTCGAGATGCGTTTCCCATTTGTCGAGCGAGTCGACGATCAACGCGAAGTGGCCGCCCCGGTGATGCGAGTGAACCGGTTCGTCGAGGTCGCCGATCAAGTGCAGTTCTTGATCTTCGCCCAACCGAAACCAGGCTCCCGGAAAATCGAACGCCGGTCGATCCATTTGCGGCAAGCCCATCGTGTCACGATAAAACATCTCACTGGTCGGAACATCGGCAACATGGATCGCGACGTGATTGAGCTGACGAACTTGCATGGTGATTACCGGCTAACCTCGGCGCACGTTTCTTCGCTTTCCCACAACCGCACCTTGAACGCGGTCGCGCCGGTGCCTTGCAAAATTTTCGGACAGACGACGTCGAGCAAATGGATCGCCATGTTCTCGGCCGTCGGGTTAGTGTCCAGTTCGTAGATCCGGTGCGGCGTCGACATGCGGATCGCTGCCAATCCGTTCGCATCATTTTTCCACAGAATGAACGCATGATCCCAATGCTCGTCGAGCCAACCGTTGACGGATTGTTTTAGCTTCTTGAAATCCAGAATTCGACCGACCGCGTCTTGTTCTTCGCCCGTCACGTAAATCTCGACGACGTAATTGTGCCCGTGAAGGTTCTGGCATTTCCCTTCGTGCCCGACCAGTCGGTGACCGGCGCAAAACGAAAAACGACGCATGATCGAAAGTGACACGGGCAATTGACCTGGAATGTTAGAACGTGCTGAAAGTCGGCTATAACCGAGACTCGCAGACTACCCTACTCGATCATCCGAATTCAACATGCCCGAAATACGCCAAGCCCGACCGCTGGGATTCCCCGACACCGACGCTCTGAGATTCCTGCCGGAGGGACCGATGGACTTGGGTGACGGCCGGTTCAGTTGGGTCGGCATCCAGCACGGAAAGGACTTGCGCGTCGGCAGTCTGAACATTTTCGATTTGAATGTTCGGTCGAATCAATCGTACACGCTGCCCGGGCGACCCGGATTCGCTTTCGCCACGTCGACGCCCGACACGTTCGTCGTGGGCTGTGAACGGGCACTGGGTCACTTCAACATCAAGACGGGAATTTGGACGGTGCTTTGTGAAGGCGTTGATGCCGATGTCACCAACACGATCATCAACGACGGCGTGATGCACGGCGATGACTTGATTTTCGGCACGAAGGATCTGGAGTTCGCGACGAAGAAGGCGGGGCTGTATTTGTACCGGGCCGCCGATGCGAAGTTGATCCGATTGCGAGACGACCAGATCTGCAGCAACGGCAAAGCGATCACGACTGGCGCCAACGGCGAACTGCAACTGATCGACATCGACTCGCCGACTCGCCAAGTCGTTCGTTATCCGCTGGACATCGCCGCAGGCACCCTCGGCGAGCCCACGGTCGTGTTGGACCTGACCGACGATCCGGCGGTCCCCGACGGCATGATTTTGACGCCCGATGGAACTGGCATCATCGTTGCGATGTTCCATCCGGGTTTCGCACCGGCGGGACAAACGCGGCTGTACGACATCAACTCCGGTGCATTGCTTTGCACCTGGGAGACAGCCGGCTCGCCGCAAAACACGTGTCCAGCGCTGGTGGATCACGACGGCGTGAAGAAGCTGGTCATCACGACGGCGGTCGAGAACATGCCGGCGGTGGATGAGGCGAAGTGCCCGACCGCCGGCCAGATCTTCGTCGGCGAAATGTGGGATTGAAAGCGAAGATCCTACCGAAATACTATACAAATCATAATAGAAATCAGTGTTTCGGGGTTTGTGAGGATTCGGTAAAGCTCGTGTCAATTGAATTCATTCTTTAAACGAGTCGACCCATGAATCTCGCGATCGCTGCCGACGAACCGACGCCTCAATTGCGTGACTTGATCGTTTCGTATCCGCTTCGTTTGTGCGTTTACGCAGGCATCACGTGCGTGACGTTCATTGCGGTTCACGAAGGGGCCATGCGAATCGGGCCGGCCCGAATGGGCGCCGAGAACGGGTGGATCGAGACGGCTCAGTTGAACTTGGCGTTGATCGCTGCGGTGTTCTTGTTCGCGGCGGCGAAGTTTCAAACGCGGGGCCGCGCCGGGTTGGTTTTCTGTGGCGCGATTGTCGCCTACGCCGCCGCTCGAGAAGCCGATCTGTGGTTCGAGACGCTGTTCTTCGAGGATGCCTACAAGTATCTCGTCGGATTGCCGATGGCGATTATGGCAGTTGTCGCGATCGTGGCTCAACGAAGACGGATCGTCGCGGACTCGATCCGATTGTTCTCGCAACCCGCGGCGACATTGTTCGCCGTGGCGGGGATCTTGCTGTGCTTCGTCTGCCAGATGCTCGACCGACCAGGATTCTGGACCGGGATCACGATGGACGCGGGCGGACAGGCCACCAAAGCGATGCTCGAAGAGAGCATGGAACTGTTCGCGTACTTGTTGATCGCCTGCTCGGGCATCGAAGCGTTGATCTACGCGAGACAATCGTCCGCCGCCGCAAAGTTTGCGGCGACGGAAGATGATGATGTGGCGATGTACAAGCCAAAGATGAGTGCGGCTGCCTGATCGCCCGATGATGTTGGCCGTCCGGTAGAACCGGACCTACTTTTTTCCGGTGGAACCGGACCTACTTTTGTCCGGTGGAACCGGACCTACTGTTGCGGCGGTTGGACGTCTTTGGTCGCGCCGGTGCCAGTTTGGGTGGCTCGGCGATTTTCCCGCTGGATCGCGTCGTACACTTCTTGGCGGTGTACGGGGATCGATTGCGGTGCTTGGATGCCGAGACGAACTTTGTCGCCTCGTATATCAACGATGGTCACCACGACATCGTCGCCGATCATGATGCTTTCGTCTCGGTGCCTGGAAAGGACGAGCATGTTGTCCTCGTGGTGGATTTACTTGGGGGGGATGGATCGTCATTCAGGAAGCGTACATTCGCCCCCCAGGTTTTCGATTCGGCTGACGCAGCTCGCACACCGCCGTCTCGACAAGGGAATGATCGACCACCCTGCCTCGCAAATTGACACTGCCGTGCCGAAGTCCACCAATGCCGATCGTGCCGGATGTGGCACAAGAGCAGCGACTTAAGCCGCTTTGCGGATCGTGTCGGCCATCGTGGTGGCGGCGGCGTTGGCCAGCGGCAAACCTTGCTGGATCGGTTGGTCATCGGTCGTGATGACCTGACACCCGAGTCGCCGGCTGAGGTTCAGCAGCAACGGCGAACGGAGATTCGTCGTCAACTTACCGACATGACCCGAGACCGTCGTCATCACGTACATCTCCGCACCTGGCTGCATGTGCAAACACGCCAATTCGCGGCGCGTGACATGGACGCGGTAGTTCGCGAAGAACGCTCGCGGGCTGATCAACGCGATCGCCCGGTCGCCCCGCGATGCACTCTGCAGCCACGCCACCGAAGGATTCTGAGGATCAGGCAGCAGCGCCCACTGACGCAACGTCTCCATCCCGATCAGCCCCTGAGGGAACAAGAACAGTTGGTTCGCGTTGAGTCGCAAAGTGCCGAAGCGTTGGGTGTCGATCCGCATGATCCGAATTCCCGGTGGTGAAGCTAATCGCATCTGACCGGATTGGAACGCCCGGTACAGACAACATCGGCACGGCGATCATCAGAATCGACAAAATCGATACAGCCGGACCTCAAAAGCCTACAAAAAATTCAGCACCGTCAATTGCGATATCTGGCCGATCACCCTCAGCGACGCTTCCAACGCGATCTGACGCTGGTTCAGCTCGCTAATCACGGTCGTCAAGTCCGCGTCGACTTCGTCGGAAAGTTGAGCCTTGAGTTGGATCGCGCGAGTTTCACCGACGTCCTTGAGCTGATCCAAATTCTGCGTCCACACTCCGACTCGGCCTCGCGTGCGGCTGGCCCGATCCAAATCGAGGTCCAACTTCGCTTGCAGCCGCTCGATCTCCGGTTGCTCGCCCGATTCAACTGCCCGCTGTAATCTCAGCAGCGTGTCGAGCGCGCCGCCGGCGTCTCGCGTCGCATAGTCGCTGCCAATGATCGTATCGACCGAGCCGACGACGCCACCGGTTCGCGAGAACACTCCTTCGGGAATCAGCCCCAAACGATTGCCCGCGTTGGAAATCGCCGACTGGGTCACCGTCAACGGTCCGGCGCCAGGCGGCGCCTTCAATTGCAAGCCGTTACCGATGTCATTCAAACTGACCAACACCTTGCGCGAATCTTGGTTGTTCGGATGGTTGCGGATCAGTTCAATCACATCGTTGATCGTTTGAGCGCCTTCGAGGTTAAAGTCGAGAACGCGTCCGTCCGGACGAATGATGCTGAGGTCGGGACTATCAGGATTGAGCACCAGCCCACGTCCGCGACCCAGCGAAGATAGCGTCGTGTCGGCGTCGGCCGATCGAATGCCCAGCGCCGCCGCTGTCTGGCCGCCGTTCTCGCCGACTGAATAATCGACGCCGCTGCGCAGCGATCGAAGCAGGATGCGTCCGCCCGCTTCGTCGAGTTCCGCTTTGACGTCCGCGCCGCTGCGGTTGATCGCGATCACGACATCGCTCAGATTTTCGGCGCCGTCGAACGTGATCGTGAACGTCTTGGGACCTTGTTGGATTTGAATGCCGGCACTCAGATCGATACCAGCTCCGTTGGCCAAGTCGGAAATCTTCGTCGCGCGAGTCACGCGCGGCGACAAGCGGTCACCGATGATCGGCGGCGCGGTCAAACCCGCCGGATTGCTGATTGACAACTCGCGCGCCGTCGTGCTGCCCAGCCCGTCCGCGATCGCCAGTGTCCCTGCCAAACCGTCCAAGTATTCGATGCGGATGCCATCGTCAGTCAACGTCGCAACGATCGGTCGGCCTTCGAGTTTCACGTCCGAGATCAGGTCGGCGACGTCACCGATCGTCGACGCGGTTCGCAAATCGACTTCGACGAAGTTGCCACCGCCGGAGATGTTGATTTGACCGGCGCTAACTCCCAAGCCTTTCCGCAAGTCGACCAAGCGCGTGTTTCGGTCCAGCGCCGCGCCGAGCGGTTTGCCTTCGACGAAGACCGAGTTCGCGCCCAATGCCTCGTTGGCCGTCACGTTGGTCGCAGCGGCAGTGCCCGAGCCCAACTGAGTCCGTCCGACAGCGCTCTTGCCATCGAACACGATGTCCTTGCCATCGAAACTGAACGCCGAGCTGGGGTTCAAGAATCCGCCGAGCAGTTGGTGGTCGCGGAAGAGCGAATTGCCGGCTGAGAAAACGGACGTGATCGTTTGCTGGAGCGTGGTGGCCAGGGCGGCCCGTTCGTCTTCGGAGATCACGTTCTGGGCACCTTGGACGGCGACCGCACGAGCTTCGATCAGAGCGTTATCGACAAGGCCCAACGAGTCGTCGGCAGCCTGGTAGAAGCTGCGCGTGCTGGTCGCGTTTCGCACCAGTTGGTTAGTATGATCGATGCCCCGGTGCAATGTGATCGCCCGGTTGGCCGCCGCCGGATCATCGCCCAATCGCAGCACCCGTAGCCCCGTGCTCAACTGGTCATATTGCCGCTGAATGGCCAGTTGATCATTGTTGAGTTGGAACAACAATCGCTGAGTCGCCAGCGGTGTGCTGGTTCGCGTCGCGGAGATTGGCAAGAGTGACATGAGACTTTAATCGTCTCGCCAGAGACCGAATATTCATTAAAACGGGTGCATCCATGATCTTGATCGGAACCATGAACCTGACCCGCACTCGGGATCGTGGCAACTACTACTGTCCCAATTGCGGCGTCACCCAGACGTACCGCCTGCGCGCCCGCAGACCCTGGTTGACGCTCTACTTCATCCCCACCATTCCGATCGGCGGCGTGGAGATGTTTGTGCAGTGCGATCAGTGCCGCCAAACGTGGGACCCGACCGTCTTGGAAATGGACCAGGAAACTCACGAAGCCGCCGTCGAGGAACAGTTCATCGACGAAGCAATCCGAGCGTCCGTGTTGGTCACGTTGATCGACGGCACGATCAGCGAACAGGAAATCCGCGCCTTGCAATCACTGGCGTCACGGATGCTGGAGCGCGACGTCGACCGCGAAGAACTCGGTCGACTTTGCTCGATCGCCCAACAGAACAAAATCGAAGCTAGCAATTATGTGCTGACGGTGTCCAAGCGATGGAATCAATCGCAGCGTAGCCGAGCGTTGCAGGCGATGTTTTTAGCGGCAACAGCCGAAGGCAACATGAGCGACAAGCAAGTCAAAGTGCTAGCGAAGATGCGCGAGATCCTCGACCTGACCGACGCCGAATATCAAACAGCGATCGAAGCGGTTTTATTGTAGAACGATTGAGACACTCGTTCTACTCTAGCGACGAGTGTCTTCGCGCGTCGCCATCTGACTCTTCGGTCTCAGCACGTACACCTTCGGGTCGTCCACGATGAACGTGGTGCTCCACCGCCGACCGTCATCGGCGCTGCACACGTTGTAGAAGAACGTGCGGAACCGTTCGCATTTGTAATCGTACGGAAACTGGCTGGTGATGTAGTCCGCTTCGGTCAGTTCATCCACGCCCGGCGATGCGTAATAGTGGACCATGCCGTCCGGCGTCACGCTCATCCCCATCGTCCACCATCCGGTCGTCGTGATTTGCGGGCCGCGAAAATCGACGCCCCGTTTGTCACTGCGGACGCGAATGTAAGCGAAGTCGTTCTCTTTGCGCGAATCCGATTTGCTCTCGAATTCAACGAACAAACCGGGCCAGTAGACTTCGTTGCCCATTTCTTCTTTTTTGTGCTTGAAGATTCCGATGCCAACTTCTTTGTCGACCATCGCGGTTGTTTCCAGCGCCAATCGGAAACCGAAGTGCGGTCCGCTGCGGTTCTCCCAAGTATCAACGGGCGGCAAGAAGACGCGCGTCGTCACGTTCGGCGCTTCAGCGACATCGATCGTTCGTCGCAACCGATACTGAACATTGCAGACGAAATCGTCTTGGTGCATCGTGTTGCTCGGTTGACCGGGTATGCCCGTCTGCATGCTCTTCATCAGCAGCGATCCGGTGCTGCCCTCGAGTCCTCCCGACGGCGTGGCGACACGTTTGACGACGTCGGGGTGACCCCGTTTGACGCCCTCGTACCAGCGACCGTTGGTGCTGCGACCCAGCGGCGCGCGTTGGTTTTCGTCGATGTCTTCGGTGCTCTTGGGATCACGGGGAACGTAGGCCCAATTGGGATCCTCGAAGTCATCGGCGACGCCAACAATCTCGCTGCCGGTGCCAGGCACCACGGGACGAGCACCTCGGACGGGACTCTGAGCGAAAGTCGCCGAGCCGATCAAGCAAGAGGCTGCGACGAGTAATAGTCGGGTAGAAGTCGGCATGGTCGATCCCTTTCGATAGCAGTCAATAATCCGCCGTCCAAACGGAATAATCGGCACAATCGATCGGTGTCTCCAGCGAAACTGGCCCAGTGGCTCCGCGACTCCGCTCGCGGAGAATATTCAGTTGAAAATACAATCCGCGAACGGAGTCGCGGACCCACGGTTAACTCACCGGCATGGATTCTCGGCGGATTCCGTCGCTGCCGTAGAAGATGACCTGCTTCTTGGCGAAGTCGCAGATCGCGGTCAACTTGACGCTGCGGGGACCGTGAACACAGAAGTAAATTCCGACCGTCTTTCCGCCTCGCACCACTTCTCGCTGCGTCATCGGAAACTGGTCGCAAACCAGATGCCCGAGCTCACACAGACGCCGCTCGACCGTGGCACACAACAGCGGTAAATCAATCTGACGATTTGCGAAACCGATCATGAACGTCCTGGGGGGTTGGTGGGACAAAGCCGCAAGCGGCATCGTTGGGGCCGTGCGTTCGGCGTCAGGCTGAGGTCGATATCGGCGCCGACCCGGTGGTACGTGAGTTCTGAAAAAAGACTGATGTCGCTCGATCGATTCCCGCGTCAACCGATGCCGATTGTGACGCTTGATCACCGATCGCGATTTTCGCAAACGTAGTCCCAGCAGTTTCACGCGGGCTTTGCGATCGAATTGACTGAGTCCCCTCAAGCCGGCGTCAATTTGTGCCGATTGTTCCGGATGTAGCGTTTCTATCGCGCTGCGAATGAACCGAACTCCCCCAAAGATCGCGGGTCCTCCGATGACATCCAGTCAAACCAATCATATCGCTCCTCCGTTTCCGGCTTACCCCAGCGCCAGTCGGTACGTTGCATTGGGCAGCGTCGAAGAGGCGTTCAATCGGGTTCGCCGCAGCATCGACGCTCACGAGGCCATCTCGTTGATCATCGGCCCCCCCGGAACCGGCAAGACTCTGATCTGCAATCTTTTGGTCGACCAGTACAAAGCGACTCACGAAGTCATCGTGCTCGGTGAGACCGAGATCGAGAACCGCACCGCGTTCCTGCGACACCTGCTGCACCACTTGGGCGCAGACTATTCGACGACTCCCGAAAACGATCTTCACTTGGCGCTCGTCGATCGGATCTGCAACGTCGGCGCGGCCGAAGCCGGATTGTTGATCGTCGTCGATGAAGCTCAATCGTTGAGCACCGAAGTGCTCGAAGCGATCCGCAAAGCCACCAACATCATGCGGGCCGGCCAACCGCGAGTGTCAGCGGTGGTTTGCGGTGCGATGAAGTTGGAAGAAGTCTTGGTCGATCGCTCGCTCGAAGCATTCACCCAACGAGTCGCGACGCGATGCTACCTGCATCCCATGAACGCTCATGAAACTCAGTTCTACATCCAAGAAACCATCCGCGCCTGTGGCGCCGAACCCGACGACGTCATCAGCGCCGAAGCGGTCGCGGCGATCCACCACGCGGCCAGTGGCGTGCCGCGTCTGGTCAACCAAATGATGACCCAGGCGATCGACACGGCCGAAGAAGCCGGCGAAGCCGTGATCAGCGAATCGATCGTTGACCGAGCTTGGGCGACGCTGCAACAATTGCCCAGCCCGATGATCGACGAACCGAAACTGAAGTCTGGCAGCGGCTCGACGATCGAGTTCGGCGAGTTGGAAGCGCTGCCGACAAAGTCGAAGAAGGCTGCAATGGTTTCGCCAAAGCAAGTCATTGCAGCGCCAAAGCAAGTCGTTGCACCGGAGGACCAGTGGGACTTGGAAGAGCCATCGGCGGAAAAGTCGGAGATCCATGTTTCGTCCGCATCGGCGATGTGGATGGACGAGTCCGCTGATTACGACCAATACGAACAGTTTGATTCGTTGAAGCCGAAGATGGCCCGGTCGACGCCGCTGCCGTCGGCCCTGTTCGGCGACTTCGAGATCGAAGAAGAAGTCGTCGTCGGCAACAGCGCAAAGCCTGCACCGGCCATGCCCGCGAAAGTGGAATCGCACTCTCAACCGAACGTTTCCCAACCGAGCCTCGAATCGATGCTGCATCAAGAAATCATCGGACTGTCAACCTACGACGACTCGGTGTTCGTGATGCCCGATGAAGACAGCCCGATGATATTGCCGACGAACCAGAACGCAACGCCACATCTGATGCAGGTCGACGACGATTGCCAGGACTGCGGATGCGAAACAAGCTGCCGCGAAGAAAACTGGGACGACTACGATTCCTCCGATCGTGGCGGGCTTCGGTTGGCTCAAGACGACAGCGATCTGTTGGTGATCGAGGACGAGATGGAAACGATGCGTGCGGACAAGCCGAGTCGCCCCGGTGAATCGGCAACACGCAGCGTCACGATCGACTTCCAATCGATGCTGATGAAAATGCGGGCGGGAAGCTGAATATGTCGCTCGAACGACTCGCCGACGAAATCATTCGCATCGCCAACACCGGGCGCTCGACGCCGGTGATCGTGACGCCATCGTATCTGTCGTTTCGCCCGCTCTTTTTCAGCCAATTCACAACTCTGTTGGCTTCCCGGACGGATCGCCCCGTGCGGATCGACTGGCAACGCGGCGACAGTTTTTGGAACCGGGGCATCGGGTCGGCGATTGGTGATAGAATCGCCGGACGCAAAGCTGGCAAGATCACTCGAATGATGGACCAGATTCGGCCGGGCACTTCGATCCAAGTCACCGAATCGATCGGTCGGCCGAGTCGCCAAACCGGCATCGAATCCGGCGGTTCGGAAAGCAGTGAACTTGTCATCGGGCTTTGTCACACCGGCCAGCCGTTGCCAGCGTGGGCGACGCCAATCAAGCTGGGCGACCGCCCCGATTCGACCTGATCATTTCACTCCATGACAACGACTGATTCCCCGTTCCCGACGCCCGGTAAAACTCGTATCGGCTGGATCGGGACCGGCGTGATGGGCCGCAGCATGTGCGGTCATCTGATGTCCGCCGGCTACGCGACGACCGTCTACAATCGAACCGCTTCCAAAGCCGACGATCTCGTTTCCCGCGGCGCGAAGCTCGCGTCGACCCCGCGAGAAGTGGCCCAGGCCAGCGACGTGGTGTTCACGATCGTTGGTTTTCCCGCCGATGTGGAGTCGGTGATTCTGGGTGACGACGGAGTACTCTCCGGTGCATCGGCTGGTTCTTACATCGTCGACATGACAACCAGCCGCCCATCGCTGGCGGTCGAGATCGCGAGACGGGCAGCCGAAAAGAATGTCCATTCGATCGATGCGCCCGTCAGCGGCGGTGACATGGGCGCTCGCAACGCGGCACTATCGATCATGGTGGGCGGCGAAACGGATGCAGTCGCGGCAGTCGAGCCGCTGTTCCAATTCATGGGCAAAACGATCGTGCATCAGGGAGGTCCGGGAATGGGCCAGCACACCAAGATGGTCAACCAGACGCTGATCGCATCCGGCATGGTGGCAGTTTGCGAAGCGCTGATGTACGCCGAAAAGGTGGGTCTGGATCTGGAGACGGTGCTCAAGAGCGTCAGCAGCGGAGCGGCCGGCAGTTGGTCGCTTACGAATCTGGCACCACGGATGATCAACGGCGACTTCGAGCCCGGCTTCTACGTCGAGCACTTCATCAAGGACATGGGAATCGCGCTGGAAGAAGCCGCGAAAATGAATCTGAAATTACCGGGATTGGAACTGGCCAGCGGGCTCTATCAAGAAGTCGCCAAGCAAGGCATGGAGAAAAAGGGAACGCAAGCACTGTTGCTGGCGCTGCGCAACCGTGGCTCCGCGACTCCGTTCGCGGAGAATATGCAGATCTAGATACTCTCCGCGAACGGAGTCGCGGAGCC
>JBGSLZ010000159.1:0-46123 GCA_041740415.1 Rubripirellula sp. | reverse complement strand
CTTGGCAGGCAAGGAAATGAATTCGCGGCCTGGTTTGACCGCCAATGTCGACTTCGTCAAAGTCGCTTGGCAGTCTCGCTACCTGTTGATCCTGGGCACCCTGATCGGGCTCGGCTGCGGCTATTTTAATTTCTCCCGATCACCCGAGATTTTTCGTTCGGCCGCGCAGGTACAGATCGTCGAATCGATGACTCGAAACTTGCCTGTCGATGCGATTGATTCGGGACTCAAGTCGCGCAACTTCAGTGACGAAGCCTTGGTGATGCGCAGCGAGCAGATTTTGAGACGCGCGGCCGAGCTTGGTGAACTGTCGACCACGATTGAGTATTCGGGAATGGCACCTGAACAAATTGCTGCTGCGCTGGGAGGCGGCTCACTACAAATCGGTCCGGCGATCGCGGATGCAAGCACCAGCGTCTATTCGATCCAGTTTGACAGCACGTCGGCGACCACCAGCCAACGAGTGGTTCAGTCGGTGGTCGACGCCTACGCCGCCCACTTGAAGGACCAGTACCGCAACGTCGGACAAGAAACCATCGATCTGATTCAACAGGCCCGCAACGAAGTGTTGACGAAGCTCGACAAGTTGGAAGCCAGTTTTAGCGACTTCAAAAAGCAGTCGGGATTGATCTATCGGGGCAGCGAAACTACCAGCCTGCACCGCGATCATGCCGATCGCTACATGGCCCAGCGCCAAGAATTGATGATCCAAAAGGCGAGGTACACCGGCGTGATCCTGTCGGCCGAGCAAGCGATTCGGGACCAACGTCCTTTGGAAAGCATCCTGATGGCGCTAACATCCGTTACGACGGTTCCGCGTGAAGATCTGCAGGCGCGGGCGATGTCGCCCGAAAAGAGTTGGGAACTGGAGAAGATAAGGAACAAACCGCTGCTTTCGGCGGCAGACCAGATGCGACAGTCCATGTTGCTACCGCTGCAACTCGAAAAAGAAACCTTGATCGACACTGTTGGGGCGGATCACCCGGCGATCGCGACGATCAACAATCGGATCGCAATGATTGAGAAGACAATCGCCAATCTTGATGTCAATGAACAGAAGCTAAGGAAGGATGTCGACGAGGCAATGAAGGCTGCCGCGAGCGAGGCCTCCGAAGGGCGTCCCGACTCCGTCGATCCGCAAGAGCGAATTCTCGAACGAATCAAGTTTGCCGCCTCTGCGATCAAGCAACAAAACGAAGCCTTGGACGCCGAGTTGAAATTGCTGAGTGATTCGTATGACGAAGAAATGGAGATGGCCCGCGAAGAGAACGCGGCGGAGATCGAGTCGAGCCAGTTGGTTCGTGAAATGGAACGTCAGCAGAAGCTGTACGATCGAATTGTTGCCCGCTTGGACGAAGTGAATTTGATGACCGGCGGTGATGGTTTGAAAGTGTTCCCACTCAACACCGCCAAGTCGGGCTATCAGGTTGCACCGTTGCTGGCGAAGTCGTTGTTGATGGGCGGATTTTTGGGCTGCATGTTGGCGGCCGGTTTGGCTCTGCTTCGTGAACTATCCGATCGTTCCTATCACAGTGCTCGTGACATTGCCGAACACACGCGACTGCCGATCATCGGTCACGTTCCGGTGCTGAAGTCGCACAAGATTGTCGCCGGCGAACCGGGTGAGAAGCTAGATCCCCGGCTGGTCACGTTTTTCAATGGCAAGGGTCAGCGGGCCGAAGCGTTCCGAGCGATCCGCACGGCGATCTACTTCAGCAATCAGTCGGGCGACTACCAAGTCTTGCAAGTCACCAGCTCGACCCCGTCAGACGGCAAAACCACGATCGCGGCGAACATTGCCATTGCGATTGCCCAGTCGGGCCGCAAAGTGCTGTTGATGGACGCCGACCTCCGCCGCCCGCGTATCGCCAAGGTAATGGGCATTGAGAACGAGAAAGGTTGTGCTTGGGCGATCCAGCAATGTGAAAACGCCGAGCAGTCGGCAACCTCCGAGCAGGCCATCCAGTTGATAGTGGGCGAGGCCATCAACTCGACCGAAATCGCGAACCTTTCCGTCATGGGTGCGGGTGCGAAACCGGACAACCCATCCGAACTGCTCTCCTCACCCGCGTTCGACAAGCTGCTCACTTTGCTGCGTGGCAAGTTCGACATGATCATCGTCGATACGCCACCCTTGTTAGCCGTCAGCGACCCGTCGAACTTGGCATCCCGCGTCGATGGTGTGATGATGGTTGTTCGGCTTCGCAAGAACATCAAACCAGCGGTCGCTCAGGCGACCCGAATGCTGGAAACTCTCGAGGCCAACGTGTTGGGAATCATTGTCAACGGAGTCGGCAGCCGAGCGGCTCGCGGATATGGCCGCGAAAGCAATGCCGAGGGCGATTACAATTACGGTGCCTCGTACCAATACGGATACGGATACTCGTACGGCTACACCTACGGTTACACGGACAACAACAAGTACAACAAATACTACGAAGAAGAGAAAGCCGGAAAACGCGGTAAGAAAAAGCGAGACACCAAGAAACTGGCGACCGCGAAAACGGAATCGACCGCCGCCGAACCAACGTAGGTCCGGTTCCACCGGACGAATGAACTGCGGAAACTACATTGGTCGTACGATTGCTTCGGACAATCCACACGATCTGCTGAGACCGGCTCGGCGCACCAAACCGCATCCCGCCAAATCTGGCCGGTGGAACTGGCCCTACTTCAATGAACTCTATGTCTGCTACTTCTGCCTCATCTGCTGACGTCGTTTCTGAGCCGGAAAGTCGATTGATTTCAATTCAACGGAATCAGTTGTTCATTTTGGCCGTTCTGCTGTCGCTTGCGTTCGCTCCGCTGTGGTGGACCTATTTTGCTTGGACTTGGCAGGACGGACATTATCAATACTTTCCGCTATTGATCGCGGCAGTTGTCGGACTCTACTACACCCGTTTGTCGCAAGCCAGCGAGCGGTCAACTGCGCCGACGAAATGGATTGTGTTGGCGGGTTCAGCGGTCGTCGTCATTGGTCTGTTGGTGGGCCACTTGATGTTCAGCGGATTCGTCGGAATCGTGACGACGATCTTGACCGCTTGGTTGTTGACCTATGCCTGTTTCGGTTGGGGCGGCGTGAAGGTGATGGCGCCCGTGCTATCGCTGATGGTGTTGGCGATTCCCTTGCCGCTCAATTGGGACACCACACTGATTTTCAAGATGCAGTTCTTGGCCAGCCAATTGGCCAGTTGGCTATTGGACGGTGCCGGTGTGATGCACGTCCGCCAAGGCGTGGTGTTGATCACCGAAAAGTCGCAGTACATGACCGAAGAGGCGTGCAGCGGTGTTCGTTCGCTGTTCTCGTCGCTGGCGGTCGTTGCCGTTTACGCGGTCGTTTCGGAACATCGAACCGCGCGTACCGTTTTGAACTTGATTCAAACGGTATTTTGGGTCTTGTTGGGCAACGCCGTTCGTGTCGCGGCGTGTGTGTATTTGGCGGACAACGTCAGCACGTGGTACGCCAGCGGTGCGGGGCACGAGGCGTTGTCGATGGTCGTGTTCGCGTTCATTCTCGCGATGGTGATCAGTACCGATCAAATCATTAGCTGGTTCGCCGTCCGCAAACTGCACCTGAATTGGTCCGATGACGCATCGCTTGAGATCGTCGACGAAGTCGGCCAGATGTCCGAAACGCGACGTGGGATATTCGGCTGGGGCCGCGGTCGTGGTCGGTCCGATGTGCCGCAAGATATCGTCGACGACGTCGTTGCTAATAAGGTCAGCAAAGCCACGGCGGGTCTGCTCGGGAAACGCAAGCAGCGTCGACCTTACGTCGAAATGGGCGATGGCGATGTTGACGAGATGGCGGAGGCCAAGTCGTCGGCGGCGTTGATTGGTCGACAGCGCCGTGATTCGATGTCGATGGGCGACGAACCGATGGAACCGTCGGCGTCGGGATACAAGGTTTCGACGCGCGCGGCGTTGGGCTTGGGCGCGATGCTGCTGGTTGTCGCCATCTTCGGTGGCATTGCGGTCAGCAGGCAGGGTGCGTCGGTGATGGCTCCGGATGCGTTGCCGCCTGCCAGCGCTGAATTCTTGCCGGAAAATCTGAACGGTTGGACTCGCGTGAAATACGAGTTCATCCAGCGGGATCAAGATCGGCTGTTGGCGCCGGAGTCTTACACTTGGACCTATCGGCGCGACGGTTTGTTCGCGATCATCTCGCTGGACTGTCCTTGGAACGAGTGGCACAATCTAAACAACTGCTATTCGGCGGTCGGTTGGGAGACGGAGCCGAATTTCTTCGTCGAGTCGCCTGCTGAGGCGCCGTACAGCCAATTGACTTACAGCGACCTCAGGATGACGAAACCCGACAATCGTTCGGGCTACGTCCTGTTCACCGTTGTCGATCGCAATCGAGAGGATGTGAGAACGTTCGATTGGCGAGGCCGATTCAGCAGTATTGGTGAATTCTTTTCCGGGGTCACGACGCAAATCAAAAAGTCGTTGGGGATGGGTGAGTTGAGTGCGCAGACCCTGCCCGCCACAACGATCCAGATGTATTCGGAGCATCGTGGTCCGTACACGGACGCGGACCGGGCGGCGCTGCAAGAATTCTTTTTCGCCGCCCGCAAGGAATTGCTAGAAAGCCCCCGTTGGGCCAAGTAGGCCAGAGGTGGCTCCGGGACTCCGTTCGCGGAGAGTTATAGTCAAAAGTACTTCCCGCGAACGGAGTCGCGGGGGCCACGCTTTTTGCGGGTATCGCAGAATATTTTCCAAGAATCTCAAGCGGGTGGGGCGCGGTATAACGCGCCTGGATTTTGCCTTAGATGGCCGCAGCGCCCGCGACGTATCCAGCCCAGCTTATCCGATCATGAAGCTTTAGTGAAAACCGGTTCATCACTCAATTTCAAGTTTGAAAGTGCCCAAAAGATCGCTATCATCGTTGAAGTTGATGGTCATGTCGGGCGCGACGGCTGAACCTCATCGAGGGCGGAAACTCGGATACGAGACAACCTCAACCTCTGCAAGGGTCAATGAAAGATGCTATATCGAATTGTTCAGGGAATGGTTTTGTTCTGCTCTTTTTCGATGAGTGCGAACAGTCACGCGGCAATGCTTCTTACCTGGAATACCGCTGGCAATACGGGGCTCGAGACCACCGAGTTGAGTACGTCTAACCTTGTTGGTATCTCGGCATCAACGCTAACGCTCGGTAGTGGCATTACGCCAACTTCAAATACAAATCGGTTCGGGGGCAGTAGTTGGTTTTCGACAGGTAACACCGCGGCTGGATCGACTTTGGCGGAAGCGGTGTCTGGCGACAAATACATTGAATTTATAGTTGCTCCCACAGCCGGTTTTAATTTTTCGGGAACGTCGTTTGAGTTTATCTGGGATCGTACAGCGACAACGGGGCCATCGTCCGTTACGTTGAGGTCCTCTTTAGATGGATTCGCTTCCAACCTTGGGTCGGTCACCGGCATCCCCGCTGGCGGAACGACAGTCGTTCGCACAATTTCGCTCGCTGGAGTTGCGAATGTGGTTTCGGCCACTACCTTTCGCTTGTACGGATATGCCGGCACTGGAGCAGGTGGAACCGGAGGATTCGACACGGGAAACACGACGGTAACGCCGAATGTCGTTTTTAATGGTTCGGTTGCGCTCACACCCGTCCCTGAAGCATCCACCCTCGCTTTCGCTGCGATCGGTGGCGTTGGCGTTCTCGCTCGGTTTCGTCGTCGCCGCAAAAAGTTAGCTGCTGCGAAGTAGCGATTTTCCCCAGATGACCGTGTAAGCTATTGGCACGCCGGAGTTGATTCTCCGGCGTGCTTTTTTTGTTCGTATTTGAAGAGTGATTTCGGATGGGTTCGAAGCTTGCATCGCTACGCCGGTTCGGTAGCTTTCTGCCCGCGATCTTGGTGCTCGCGGTCGTCGGCGGTTTGATCGGACGAGGCATCTATTCGGCTGATAAAATCCAGGCCGAGTACCGCGTCGCCGCGCGTCAGGCCGTCGCGGACAAAGATTTGGAACAGGCCAAGTTCTACTACTCGCGGCTCGTTGGCGCCGGTGACAAAGGGTCCGAACAAGATCAGCTCAACTGGATCTCGATCCTCAGCGCCTCCGGCGACACCGAAGCTGCGATCGACAAGTTGAATCTGCTGGCGCCGGATGACTCCGTCGGCTTTCCGAGCGCCCATCTCCAAAAAGCGAAAATGTTGTCTGCCGCGCGGGCTCAGCCGCCCGGCCTGAATCCCGAGCAGTTGAAACAGTTGGCCTTTCATCTCCGGCACGGCGCCCGCGATGCCACCGTGGAAAATGATCTGTTGTGGGGCGACTACTACTTGGCCATCGAACAGATTGACAATGCCATCGAGCGTCTCGAATCGGCCGCGTCGCGAAAACCGGAAATCTGGTTCGACATTGCTAATCTGTATGGCAAGCTCGGCCGAGTCGAAGACTCCACGCGGGCAAGCAATCGTGCCGAGGCCTATGCACTGGCGACGTTGGAAGCGAACCCGTTGGACGTGAACCAGCGAGTTCGATTGTTGGTGATCCTGGCGAACCAGAAGAAATACGATCAGGTCGAAGCGTTGCTGAGTGAAGGAATGCGGCTGAGCGGCGATAGTCCTGTGCTGCGTGAAATGGCTTCCAACTTGGTTCTGATGCGGATGGATCAACTCGCCGCCGATGATCCCGATGGAGATCGCAAACGGATCAGCTTGCTGTCGGAATCCGCGCGGTTGAATCCCAACAATCCCAACGTCTACAAGATGCTCAACGCGTTCTACGCGCAAAGTCGCACGTCGGAAGCACGGTTGGAGTTGCGAGAACGTCTGGAGGCGTGGATCACGGAAGGCCAGTCGGTGCCGCTCGCCCACTTCACGCTTGGCAATCTGCTGTGGCTGGAGAAGGATCAAGACGGCGCCGTGTTCCACTTGGAAGCAGCGCTCAAGTTGGATCCGACGCTGGCGATCGTGGCCAACAACTTGGCGTGGATCTTATGCAATTCATCGAAGCCGAATTTCGAGCGTTCGGAGCAACTGATTCAAATGGCCATTGAAACGGTACCGAACAATCAGTCGTTCCAAGACACGATGGGTACGGTGTTGTTCAAGCAACAGAAGTACGCCGAGGCGCTGCCGTATCTGGAAAAGGTATTGCCGCTGGCGAATGGTGAAAAGAAAATCGATCTGCACACAAAGCTAGCGGAGGTTTACGAAAAGCTGGATCGACCGAAGTTAGCCGAACTGCACCGCAAACAGCTGCCGCCCAAAGCGCCTGAAAAAGAGTAGCCCATTGTAAGGATCGTGCGGAAAATAAGTGTCTGACCCGATTTGTGTCAAGCACCCGACGGGCCGGTTCCCGGCAAATGGGGTCAGACACTTTTTTTCCGCTCATTGCTAAAACGATTGTCCTCAATCGTTTCGGGCAACAGACAGCTCCACTCCGACAAAAGCCCAAACGATCGGGGACAATCGTTCTACTCTTGGTCGCGGACTTGCTTGAGCGTTTGCAAGAGGGATGGATCGTTGGGTCGTTGGATGATCGCGCGGTTCAAATGCGTGATGGCTTCGTCATATCGCTTCTGCTGGACTAGTAGCTGAATCAATTGATCTCGGTAGCGGCCATTGGACGGCGCGATCCGTACGGCTTGCTCGAGTGATTCGATCGCCCGATCGCTGTCCTGGCCCGCGATCGCGACGCGGGCCGAGGCGTGAGCCCACTCGTCTTCGCTGAGTCCGCCGGCGTTGGGTTTCGCAAGGATCGCGGACGCGCGATCGAGCATTCGCTTGCGAATCGGCTCGGGAACTCGCGTGCTTTCGGCGACTCGCAAGATCGCGTCGATCTGGTCCGGGATCATTTCGGCGAAGCGATCCACGTCGGCTTGTCCGCCAATCATCGGCCAAATCGAAGCGAATCGATCGGGGGCGACTTCCATCAACTGCTTCACGAACGGGCCGACGTAGTCCATACCCGGCGAGACCACACACAAACGGATCATCTGCTCGAGGATGATCGGATTCTTTGGTTGCAGTCGCACTTGATCGGTCGCCAATCGCAACGTCAACTCGGCGGTCGCGTCGGTGGAATCCTCACCGAATTTGGTGCGGCGAACGAAGTCAGTTTTGACCAGCGGGATTCGCACGAACGGCAACAGCGGACATCGGACGAGCGCGCTAATGGCCAGTAACCTCGCATCGCGGATCGTCGCTAGATCTTGTCCTGGGCCGAGCAGGATCGCGTCATCCTGTCCGTTCCGCGAACGCTTTTCGATCGTCATCATGCGACGAACGGACAGCCGTGGATCGGTTCTCAGTCGAATCAGCGTCTCCGGATCAAGCTTGGCATCGTTGGGCAGGTCCGTGCGCAGAGAGGCCGTTTTGGTCGCCTCGGTAACCGATTCTTCGCGGGTCAATTGATACACGGCTGTCATGAAGTCGCGCTGAGGGTCCGACGAAGGTTGCGATGTTTCGATCGTCAGCGGCGGCAGGGATGCGACCCGCGACTTAGCGTTGTCGAACGACTCGAACCAACGCTCGATCCTCAGTATCGCGAAGCTGTCGTGTGCTGTCCCCGCAGCCGTCATCGTCGCACCGATCAGCGCCGCGCCGGTTGCCGCGGCCATCGTGATCGGAACGATCGGGTTGAACGAGCGAATCGGTTGATTTTGAATGCGTTTGGATCGGATACCTGACGGCGACGGCTCGGTCATCGGCGGCATCATCGCCAGCAACGCGCCGACCAGGATCGCTGCTGTCAAATAGTTGGCGGGCAGCAGGATTCCGAAATCGAAACAGCATGCAACCACTTGCGAGACCATCAGGAACCACCCCATCGCCGTTAGCGCTGCAAACTGGCTGCGTCGATGGGATGCCATGATCGACAACACCTTCATCATGGCGACAACGCCGGCCACGATCAAAGCGATCAACCAAACACCTCCTTCGACGAACCATTCGACCGGCATGCTCTCGGCGTGAAGGAAATGGCTGCCTCCGGTGGTGCGAACATTGTAGGGAAGAAAAGCGTACTCGAACGTGCCCAGCCCCGAACCGCCCGGCAAGTAGTGCAACCCTGCCGAGATACCATCCGCGATCAATCCGATCCGTCCGACTTGTGATCCTTCGCTGAGCGTGAAGATCGAATCGACCCGCGCGTCCACTTTATCGGTCAGACCCAAGTAGATCAGCATCCATCGCGTGGCAATGAGGAACATCGTGACGCCGATGACCAAAGCGGGACTGATCGTTCGGTTTCGACTGGCAAACTGAATCGCGACGACCAATCCGCCGGCCACTGCGGCGACCAACGCGCCACGCGACTGGCTGCCCGCAATCCCAACGATTTGAATCAATGCCATGAACAGCACACCGATCGCCCGACCATCCAGATTGCGAATCATCGTCGAGAGCTTGCCAACGATTCGCTCCCAAGCGTTCTCTGGCGCGATCTGGTATTGCGGATCAACGACCGTTTGACGCGCCGCCATCCGGATACTCCAGACCAGCAAACCGATCGTCGCGGCCAACGTCATATTCAGAAATCCGCCGGCATTGTTTTGATTGACGAAGGGGCCGAACGGAGCCGCATTCCTGCCGGTGGGCGTGATCAGTTTTTCGGCGTCGCCCGGCGCCACGACGCGGACTTCGTCGAGCAACCCGAACACCGCCACGGCCGTGCCTGAGAATGCCGTGATCAGCAGAACCACCGCGAGCGTCCGCTGATCTCGTACCAGAAAAATCGAGATCAACAGTACCGCGGCGACGACGATCGGCATGACCAGCGATTGCCGCGTTCTCGCGCTGCACACCGATGTCGGGTGCCGATCAACCGCGTAATCGGCGATCGCTGTTTCCCTATTCGCCGCAACATTCGCATCAGCAGCGATTTCGGAATCGCGCAGCTCTTCGCGTATCGCTCGGGGAACCCAGTCGCGATACGCCCGGTCGACGCCCGGCGAAAGAAACCGATTGATCGACGAGAAAACGGGTATCGACTGGGCGAATGCGATCACGACAACGGCACCGGCAATCGCCGGCATGACCAATTGCAGCGGACGGTATTCTCGCCGGCGAAGCCAGATCACCGGGACGGACAACAGCCCGAGAACCGTCACCGCGCCGCACGCGGCCCACTGGGTCCAAGGCAGGACCCCGCCGTAATCCCAAACGACGATCGCCGGCAATAACGCCAACAGTCCCGCCAGGACCAAGCCGCCGAGCGACGTGAGTCGTTCGATCATTGCTTTGGGCTTCTGGTGAGATTCAGGCATAATGGCGCGGACAATGAAATCACGAACGAGACCGACTCGATGATCGCGAATTTGCGTGAACACGAAGCCAACTACTATGACTGGCGAAGGTAACTACGCCAAGAGTTGGCTGTTTCGAGGGAACCGCAGATGGCGCCGGTTGTATCACTTGGGCGGAGTTTGCGGAGTCGGTTCGACGGAGCGACCGCCGGCTCAGTCCATTGAGCGTTGCAAACGAGCGTCCAATCGATCATTCTACAGCGTTCAAGTCGTGTCGCGATTTGCCCACATTTTCGTTGCCGGGAAGACATGTTCGGCTGATTCGTTTGATGTTTTCTGAATGACTCACGGAACGGCCGAGTCGCAATTTAGCGTCAATTTCACGGGTTTCCCATTTTAATGGTCACCCACGTGGACGAAGTCTGCGCAAACTCACGACCATCGCGCCCTTACAAAATGCGTGTCGCAAGTTTTGTAGCGGTTTCTTGTCACGATTATCTGTAGGACTTCTCGACCCTTGAATCTGCTTCGCCCCCTGGTCACAGCGAGCACGGCGATCTCTGCCATCGTTTTGGCGATTGTTCCCTTCGCGATGGCAATCGATTTCGGTGGCGTGTTGTGGTGGACACAGTACATCGCGGCGATTGCGATCACGGTTGCGTTCGGCTTTGCGCTGCCAAGCATCGCGACTTGGTCGAGTTATTATCGGCGCCGGCAATTGTTGGTGATGGTGCCACTTGTCCTCTGGCTGGGTTACTCGGCATTCCAGAACATTCCGCTCCCACCTTCGCTGGTGTCAGTCCTAAGTCCAGGCTCTTATGAAGCCTACACCCAGTGGCTGATACCAATATTGCCAGCACAGTTGTTGCCCCAATCGTTTCCAATTTCCCTCGCCGCCGGTGAGACTTCTCACGCGGTCGCCCTGTTCGCTGTGGTGGTTGTGCTGGCGTGGACATCGCTGCGAGTCTTCAACACTCGATCTCGCATCATCGGACTGCTCAGTTGTATCGCAATCAGCAGTGCGATGATCGCGGCGCTAGGAATTCTGTCCCATACGATTCCAGGGCTGCCGTTCTTCAAGCAGGTGGGAACGCCCAGCAGTCCTAGCTTTGCTACCTTCGTCAATCGCAACAATGCGGCGTTGTTTCTAAATTTTGGTCTCGCGGCAAGTCTTGGTCTGTTGGCATGGCGGTTGTCCGCGTTAACCGGCCAAGAAATTGATGGCGACGAGTTTGAATACAATGAACTCTTTGCGCTTGCGAGCGATCGGGATTCGGCAATCGGACTGGTTTGTTGCGTATTGTGTGTCCTTGGTCTGCTGGTCTGCGGATCGCGCGCCGGGCTTGGGACTGCGATTTTAGCGACAACCGTTTCCTTCGGATGGCTGCGTCGTCGAAAGGGTCTGGCAACGATCCCCGTTCTGATCGCCATTGTGACAATCGCCGCGGCGTTGTTGATTGTGCCTCTTAAACTGAATTTGGAATCGATCAAGCGGCTCGAAGTCCTTTCATCTGATGTCAAAACCATCGCTAACGACGGGCGACTTTCGCACTGGCCCGAGGGTTGGTCGACGGCCATGGCACACCTCCCCGGCGGATCAGGACTTTCGACTTATGGCTATGCCTATCTACCCTATCAAAACGATACCCCAAAGGATTGGTTTGTTCACGCCGACAATCTTTGGTTAGAACTGTTCGTCGAGCAAGGCATAGTCGGTCTCGGACTGGCACTGATCACGATGATCGCACTGGGATGGTGCTTGACGTCCATCTCCGTTTCTCATGATGCACTCGATCACGGTATCCGCATCACCGGATGGTATTGCTTAACGGCAGTAACATTCTCGCAATGTTTTGATTTCGGATTGATCATTCCAGCAAACCTGTTTCTGTTCACCATTTTGATGGGCGCGATTGTGTCGCGATCGAACGAAGCCGAAGTACTGATTCCCGAGACACCGGATCCACCATCGCGCATCGCGAAATTGAGGGCGACGGAAGGCGTCGCCAAATCGAGCCACCTTTTCGCAGCGACGATTGTATGTCTGACGATCGTCGCTGCAGTGATCGAACTCCCTAACCTTCGCGAAGACGCCGCCATTGCCACCTCGCTGCAGACGGCACATTTGAGAATCGCCGAAGGCGAGGGCACCCAAGTAAACCTGCGACAAATCAGGCAAGAAATTGATCAAACTCCCGGCAAGCGGGTATTGGCAAGTCGAATGGCGATGCTGGGCGAAATTGACCACCGCCTGGCGCGATTGATCGAAGTCGATGAAGCCCGGCCGAAGTCAATCGAACAAGCGACCGAGATCTATAAGCTGACTTCACCCCAATACCGCCGACTTGTTGGACGGAAAGCTTCTGGTTACATCGATGGCCTTCCCGCCAGCTTGGATTCGTTTGAGAAAAATACAATCGCTAGCGAATATCGCGATGCGATCGAACTCTATCAAGCCGCGCTCGTTCAACGCCCACTCGATCCCGAAATACGTGGACGACTCGTGACACTCGACTTTGCATCGTCACCGATTGAATCCGACACAGCACAACCCTACACAGCCGAATCCGGCGGTGCAACGAAGGCTCTGCTAAGACAATTGGGCCAACTTCATTTGGGACATCCCTCGCAACTGCGAGATGTCGCCGTCCTTGCCGCCCAGAGCCGATACGAAGACATGGCCGCCGAGTACTGGAATCGTTCTTTGCTCCATTCTCCAAAACGAACTGCGGAAGTTGTGGAAAAGATCCACAAATACAATGATGTCGATCTAATGGATTCATTGCCCAAAGACCCGATCGCGATGCGTATGGCCACTCAAACAATACTTACTAAGAAATACACAGATCTCGATCGTCACCTTGATACGTTGATCAGCAACTTGGGATGCGACCAGTGCAATACGGTCGACGAAAAAGCGTACTGTCTTTGGCTCGCGGGGCTAGCTCATTTGCAAATCGGCCAACTCGACGATGCCGTCAAGAGAATCGGCGAAGCTGTCAAACTCACGCCAAGCAATGCGACCTTTCGTCTCAAACTGATCGAATTGCTGCGAACCGCCGATGACAGTCAGGCTGCGCTCCGCGAAGCTCGGCTCGGGCGCCAGATAAATCCCACGGACTCGCGATATGATCGAGTCATCAAGCAAATGGCCGCACAAGACCTCGCGCCGGACTCGAAGATAGCACCGGATTCAAAAAAATAGCGTATCGCGGTTCGGAAACTGAAACTCTGCTGTTCTGCAAAAAAAATGCCTAAACCCAAGTGCCACGCCGTAATCCAAGCCCGAATGATGAGCTCGCGATTGCGAGGAAAATCGCTCATGGCAGTCGCCGGATACCCATTACTTCGCTGGGTCTTGGACAGAGTCTCGCAGTTGGAATTCCTTTCGGGTGTTACCGTTGCGACGAGCGACTCGCAAGCCGATGAGCCGATCGCACTATTCGCTGACAAGTATGGTGCGGCTGTGGTATTGGGTGACAAGGACGATGTCCTGAGTCGGTTCGTAAAAGCGGCCGAAAGCCTTCACGACGATGACGTAGTCCTTCGATTCACCGCGGACAACCCTTTATACGATCCGGGCAGGATCGGCCAAGCGTGGCTTCATCATGATTCCATTCGGCCTGACTATTCCTGCGTCGATGGACTTTCGCACATGGTGCCAGAATTCATTCGTGTGGGATGTCTTCGCGATATTCAAAAGTCCACCAGCGAATCGCATGACCGAGAACACGTTACGGTTTTCGCCCGTCAAAATCCTGCTCGATACAAAATCGAAACTCTCGCGCCGGACTTCGCGGGACTACGACCAGAGTACGACGGGCAATTTACGATTGATCGCCAAGATCAGCTGGACGCATTCGAAACGATGATTTCGGAAATTTCCGGCGTATCGAACCCAACCCACGTATCGCTCGATCGTTGTTACGAGTGGCTTGATTCCCGGAACGCGGCGCGAGCGAGTGAGCGTTTGCCCGGCCAAAAGCGAATCAAGTTCGCTGGGCGTGAAGTCGGCGACGGATGTCCTTGCTTTGTCATTGCGGAGATAGGACAAAACCACAACGGCCAACTCAACCTCGCCAAAAAACTGATCGACATGGCTGCGCGATGCAAAGCGGACGCGGTGAAGTTTCAGAAACGCGAACTGTCGTGGGAACTAACCAACGAGGCATACGACCGCCCTTACGAGGGCCCAAATTCGTTCGGTGCCACCTACGGCGAACATCGAGCGTATTTGGAATTGAACGAAGCTCAACACCGCGAACTTCGCGAATACGCAATGTCTGCGGGACTCATCTACTTCTGCACGCCTTGTGATCCACCGTCCGTCGAGATGCTCCAACGCATCGGATGCCCAATCTATAAAGTCGCTTCACGTGATATGACCAACATCCCATTGCTGCGGCACTTGGCTGCTACCGGGAAACCCGTGATTCTCTCGTCAGGGATGTCCTCCATCGAAGAATTGCGAGAAGCTATTCGCGTTTTCGATGGCAGCCATTCGACCGTTTCCATGATGCAGTGTGTGTCGCAATATCCGGCCGACCCCGAGAACGTCAACCTACGAGCCATGAAAACGATGCGGGACGAATTCGATGTCCTGGTCGGCCTCTCCGATCACACCGCGGGTGTCATCACCGCAGTGGCTGGCAGCAACCTAAATGCATTCGCAGTCGAAAAGCATATCACGATGTCGCGTGCGATGAACGGAACCGACCACGCCGGTGCCTTGGAAGAAGAGGGGCTTAAGCGTTTGGTCAATTACATTCGAATTTGTGAACTCGCCATGGGTGATGGCAAGAAAGAGTTCAACCCGGTCGTCCAATCGGCAAAAGACAAACTAGCGCGTTCATTGGTCAGCAACACCGCAATTCCGGCCGGGACAATTCTGACGGAACTCATGCTCATGATGAAAAGCCCCGGTACGGGGATCGCCTGGAAAGATAGGGACCAAATCGTTGGGCGAAAAACAATACGCGATATTTCGGCAGGAGTGATGCTGTCTCGAAATATGTTTGACTAGCTCTCATCGATCACCATCGCCCATTGATCGCTCCCAAATTTGCCCGTTTACGTGACACTCACCTTCATCAAGCGTCCCGCACACCCCATCAAAGCTCTCATTTTTGATGTGGGTGATATCCTCTACGACGCATCCGCTTGGCGTCGATGGCTAGCGGTCGAATTGTCAGCGACTCTCGGCCGGAATTTCACCTATTCAAACCTTGTTGAGAAATGGGAAAGCTTTTTGATTCCCGTCTACAAAGGCAAGATGGATTATTGGTCAGCCTTCCAAGGCATGCTGGCGGAATTGAGGGTCGATAGCGACCAATCGGCAAAGATCGAAGCAAACGCTCGCTTGAAGGGCAAGTCGGTTCAACTCGAACGTCGACCGATGCCCGGTGTCCGCGAAACGCTCGCGGCATTGCAAGGTTTGAATATCAACTTGGTCGCGCTTTCAGACAACGAAAGCGGCGAGAGCGGTGTTCGCGACACATTGGCACAACTAGGAATCGAGCAATACTTTGACGCCGTGGTTTCATCTTGCTCAATCGGTCACGTCAAGCCGGAACCGCAGGCCTTCGACTACGCGATCGAAAAAACGCGATTCCCCAAACGACACTGCGGCTTTGTCGCACATGACGTTGACGAACTCAAAGGGGCAATGGATCACGGATTGTTTGCAGTCGGATACAACTTTCATCCCGACGCTCCTGCCGACGCATTGATCGAACACTTTGATGAGTTGATCCAATTGGTAAACTCGGTTGCGGCATGACTAAGCATTTTAGCAATCTCCGCGGACTGATTGTCGGATTGGGCTCGATCGGCAATCGGCACTTAAACAACCTGTGTGAGATGGGCGTCAGCGGCATGACAGTGGTGCGACGAGCGGGGTCGCCGAACCAGCAATTTGCCCCACCTGCCAATGTTAGTGTTTCCCTTTCGCTTGACGACGCGTTGTCAAATCGGCCTGATTTCGCAGTGATTTGCAACCCCACGCATCTGCATGCGGTCACGGCGACGAAGTGCCTGGAAGCCGGTGTCCATGTCTTGATCGAGAAACCGCTCGGGCGAGATTTAGGCAGTGATGAAAAACGATTGGTTGAAATCGCCACCGCAAGCGATCGGGTTTGCGGACTGGCTTACTGCATGCGATATCATCCGGCTTACCAAGCCGCCCGCGAGATCATTCGAAACGGTGAAATCGGCAAATGTCATTATGCCAAAGCCTGGTTTGAAGGTTACCTACCGGATTGGCATCCTTGGGAAGACCATAAGGATTCGTATGCTAGCTCGATCTCGCAAGGTGGAGGGGCGTTGCGGACCTTAGATCATGAACTCGATTTTATGAATTGGGTTCTCGGTCCTGCACTTTCCGCAATCGGGTTTGCGCAAAACACGAGCGGTATTCAAATCGAAGCAGACGATTTGGCGATGTATCAGATGCGGCACGGTGATGGCGTAATGAGTCAAATCACTACCTCGCTTTGCAGAAAACCTCAATCACGTGGATTTGAGTTCGTTGGCAGCAATGGGACCATTTCGTTTCGGGTGGAGGAAGGCAAACTGCTCCGCAAATTGGCAAACTCACCGCATACCGAAACGATCATCGACTCGTCTAGTTACAACATCAATCAAATGTATGTTGATCTAGCACAAAATTTTCTGCTTGCGGTGAATGATGTTAGTCATTCCACTACTCTGCCGACGCTCGGACAAGCAGTTTGCAATATGCAGTTGATCCAGCAGATCGGTAGGGAACCATCTTGACTGAAGTGATCTGCCCGTAATGTACCAGCAAAGAATGTGCCGTTGACTACGAGCTGAAATGGAAAGACTGTCGTTTCCCGGACTATTCGGTAGCCTTTTGTTCCGCTTGCCAAATTGGTTTCGTGCGACCTTTGCCTACGAGTGATGAATTGAAAATGCTCTACGACAGCATTGAATATCATGATGCGGATCGCGGAGCGGGAAATCTCTGGGAGTTCACCAACTCGAAAATCAGCGAACAGGTCGAAAAAGATGCCAAATTCACTATCCCCTTTCAAAGACATCTGCCGAAAACCGGCCGAGTTCTCGACGTGGGTTCCGGTTGGGGAACTTTGCTGAAGTCGTTTGCGAATCGCGGTTTTCAGACAACTGGAATTGAACTGTCGAAGACGGCCTGCGACTTCGCAACAAATAAGTTGGGGCTAAGCGTATTCAATCTTCCGATCGAATGCCTAAATGATCTACCGGACGAAGCATACGACTTAGTAACAATGCGTCATGTGCTGGAGCACTTCTTTGATCCCAGGTCTGTCTTGAAGACGCTTCACCAACGGATGAACTCGGATGGAAAACTAATCATTGCAGTCCCTGATTACGGCAGCTACGATCGAAAAAGGTATGGAGAGGCTTGGCCCGCATTTGGCCCCTACCATTTGTGGTACTTCACTCGCCTGGGACTGCAACGCCTGTGCGATGATACGGGATTCGAAGTGATCGGGTGCCACACCTTTCTGTCCGACCGAATTTTCAGAGGTTCCTCCCGTTTCAGCAGCTTTGCAAGACGGGCTGTGAACCGTCTCGGAGGCAAACACTTGTACTCCGGCAGATCGATCAGTTTGGTCGCAAAGAAACGCATCTAATAAGGACCCGAAAAACCGAAGTCAGAATCAAACTATGGGAATTTTTGAGAACCTTTTTCGCATGGACGACCGCGTTATCGTTGTAAACGGAGGCGCCGGTCGCATTGGAAGCCAGATGTGTCTTGCGTTGGCCGATGCAGGCGCCAAGGTCGTCGTTCTCGACCTGGATCTCAAACGCGCTCAATTTGTCGTTCAACAAATACGCGACGAATTGAAGGCCGAAGCGATGGCGATTTCGGTGGACTCGACCGATCGCGAAAGCCTCAATGTTGCCTTGAGGTCAATTTTAGAACAGTACGGTGCTCCCAGCGGTCTGATCAATGCAACTCAGTATCGTGGAACCGGGTTTTATGGATCAGACCCCGCCGACCATCCTCTGGAGGCATGGAACGAAGTCTTCAAGGTTAACGTAACAGGCGTGCTGCTCGCCTGCCAAGTGTTCGGAAAGGCGATGATCGCGGTTGGCGGTGGCAGCATTGTCAATCTTTCGAGTACCTACGGTGTCGTTTCCGCGGACCCGCGGATTTATGGAGACTCGGGAGTCAACTCTCCCATCTCCTATGCTGGGAGCAAGTCTGCGATCTTGAATATGACGCGTTACTTGGCTGTTCATTGGCGGGAGCAAAACATTCGCGTAAACTGCCTCGTACCGGGAGGCGTCTTCGACAACCAAAGTGAAGAATTTGTCGAAAATTACTCGTCACGCACGCCATTAGGGCGAATGGCACGTGCCGACGAGTACCAGGGGGCAGCGATTTTCATGCTATCCAATGCATCGTCATACATGACCGGTGCGACTGTAACAGTAGACGGCGGGTGGACAGCGTGGTGACTTGCGAAGCCAGCCGAACAGAAGTTCCAAACAAACCTTCTGGCCAACAAACAGTTCTTAAAGAGCGAACTCACGCCAAAGGGATCATTGAAAAAAATGCGCAACACATAGCAAATTCAAGCCAAGTGAGATTTTCGTGAAGAGACCTTCCGACGAATACATGCACAACAAGACGTGGGAGCAGAAGGCTCGCGAAAATCCGCTCTATGGAGTCATGAGCCATGAAGAATTCATTGAAAGTGGTGCCGACCCGACCGCCAAAGAGCTCGATACTTTCTACGCCCGTGGGAGCGAAATGGTCTCCGTTTGGATCTCGCCATGGTTAACAGAAACGCGAACGACAAACGACATGCGGATCCTGGAGTTCGGCTGCGGTATGGGGAGGCTAACCAACGCGATGGCAAAGATCCATCCGCCCGAGAATGTCTACGGCATTGACATCTCGGGCACGATGATTTCCCACGCAATCAAGAACACGCTTGACGCATGCCAGTATTCGGTGATTGAAGAAAGCGGGAGCTTTCCTTACGAGGACAACCAATTTGATCGGATCTATTCTTACGCCGTCTTTCAACATATCTCAGAGAAGCGAGTAGTCGAAAGTTCGATTCGTGAAATTGGAAGGATTTTGAAGCCGAACGGTCATGTAAAACTGAACTTTGAAATGGCATTTCCTGCTCCGTTTGAAGGACTTCCAAGACGGGACACCTACGCATTCAACCAAAGCTACTTGCTCTACGGATGGAAGCGAATCGCCGGATTCCCGGTGTGGGGTCTAAAACGCAAAAGAGCCAACAATTGGGTCGGAATTCGTTTAGGTTACAAGCAGGTGATTACTTCACTGAGCAAAAGCGGGATCGAAGTCTACGGGCTCATCCGGGAGCCATCTCAAAAACGGCAAATGTGGTTCTTGGGTCGCAAGCGAGCAAATTAAATGGCCAACCCACCACGAATCGATCGATTAGCGAGGAAACTATTCGGAACAACGATCGCCGAACGGCGATTGAAACGGTTCTTTACCCCTTCCGCACATGCGGAAATGACCAAGGGCAAAGTGCTGCAATATGTTGGAATCAGCTCAATGTACCTGACTCCGCTAGAAATATTGATCTACCATTTGCTGCGAAAAACAGGATTTGATGTCGACTACATGATTTATGACGAAGCGGTTCCCATCAACGAAGTTATCACGAAGGAACGCGAAGAGGTTCAAGGCAAAGAAAAGTTTTGGAACAAGAGCTGCCGAAACGGACGACGTCTACTCAGTGCCGCGGGTATCAAATATGAAGTGATTCCGATTCACGAGCGCGCAACAAACATAAGTGCCTCACAAACCTCACTAACCGAGATCTTGCAATTCAGACTAGATGGAATTGATTTTGGCGACATCGTAAAGGGAACATTGTTTCGCTACTATAAATCGCTAACCTTTGGCAGCGATTCGGAAACAATCGCGCGCCGAATGCTGACGACAGCACTGAGTAACTATTTTTGCGTTAAACAACAATTTGAGCGTAATGACTATCGCTTCGTCTTGTTTTCTCACGGGATTTACATTACTTGGCAACCCATCGTTGAGTATTGCCGACGGAACAACATCACGTACATTTGTTACGATCGGGCAAAAACGAAGGATCACGGAAACTTTAATGTCAATCAACCGTCGCCGGATTGGCGATTTGACGCGGCTTGGGAGCGTTATCGCGATCGGACATTGACGGATCAGGAAAAGGGAAAAGTCGTTTCATACTTGCAGCAGCGCGAGCTTCAGAAGGGGGATGTTTACGCGTACAATTTCTCGGCTCGAGCTGAGGACATCTCAAGCGAAAAAAGAAGGCTTCAGATTCCGTCGCACCGCAAATGTGTCACCATTTTCACCAACTTGATTTGGGATGCCGCGAACGTCAGCCGTGATATTGCTTTTTCCAGTGCGTTCGAATGTGCAGTCCAGACCATTGAATACTTCCGCAGTAGAGATGATATCCAAGTAGTCATTCGATCGCACCCGGCGGAAAAGGTTTTGGGTACAAGCGAGCGTTATGCTCACCTATTGACCGACCATTTCGGAACCAACCTACCGAACAACGTCACCATTATCTCACCAGACGATAATGTTAATTCATTCACCGTTATCGATCTTTCCAGTGTTGGCGTCGTTAATACGTCGACGGTCGGCTTGGAAATGGCGGTCTTGGGCAAGCCCGTGATCCTGATTTCGGAGACGCATTACCGCGACAAGGGATTTACCATCGACGTGGCTAGTCCAGATGAGTACTTCTCTGCGATCGACTGTGCCTTGATAGAGGCTCAAATTCCGCGCAATCAGCAAGCACTGGCGGAAAAATACTTTTTCATGATGATGTTTTTGTATCAACACAAATTGCCGACGCGCTACAGCAACGAAAGCTTTGAAGGTTATAGCTGCGAGAAATTTGCACAACTTTCTGCGACGGATCCGTTGGTGAGAATCGTGAGAAAGTTGGAAGATCAGGAATTAGTTGATTTTGTCGAATGGCCTGATAGCAAGATCGACGATTTGGTTACGTAGTGCCGAAAAAGCTGTCAATCAAATCGCTCGGATGGCTAACCTTACTGAACATCATCAGTTCAGCAGTAGGCGTGGCGCTGACGATCGTGACCGCAATGATCTTCGGGGTCAGCCGAACCATTGAAGTGTTTTTCGCTGCAACAACATTTGTTCTGTTCTTGCAGCAGGTCATTAGTACGGGGCAACTTGGTGATGTCTTTACGCCGATCTTTCACGATTTGAAGGTTTCATCGGGAAGACAGATCGCCTGGGACGCATTTTCCGCAATGACCAATGCCATGCTTCTGCCAGCGATTGTCTTGGCTTTGATCGGTACGTTCTTTGCCGATCAGTTTGCTCAAATCTTGGTGCCTGGGTTCTCGAACGAAGACGTGCGACTGTGCGGACGAGTTTTCTTTTTCACGGCTCCAGTCTTGGTACCGCAGGTCTTAAGTAGCATGTACGGCAACCTCTTGCGGGCGGAACACTACTACGGCGTCGAAGAAATCTTTGGATTGCTTTCGAGAGTACTCAATCTCGCAGTCGTGGCTCTATTTGGATGGAAAATCGGAATTTGGGCTTTGGTCATTGGTTTGTGGTTGTCAGCGGTTGTTGGCTTGATTGGACAGGTCGCGTTTTCGTTTCGCATGGGTTTTCGCCATCGAATGATCTTCTCGACAGCGGAGTTCAGGCCGAGTTATGTATTGCACAAGGTTCCGTATACACTCGCTCACACGTTCGCCGCCCAATTTTTTGCGTTTGCGCTAACGTCCTCATTTTCGTATTTGCCCGCTGGACCTTACGCTACCTACAATTATGCGAAGCGCTTGCTCGATAAATTCCAGGGTGTCGTTTTGCGACCTATCGGTTTGGTGTTCTTCAATCAGTTTTCACAATCGCTTGCTGAGGGTGCGCCGCGAGTCCGCTCACTTGCCGACCACGCATTGTCGTTGTCTGTGGCCGTCGTGACGCTTACGGCCGTTCCAATCATTGCCGCGGGCGACTTGCTACTGATGGGAATTTGGGGGGGAGATAGTTTTCCAATTCAGAGTATAAGAGAAGCTCATTGGATTTTGGCGGCGTTGACGCTGATGTTAGTGATCAACTCGCAATACTTGGTATCGCGACGAACTAATTTGGCGCTGAAGGTTGTCGCACGTCAGTTTGTCGCGTCCGGTGCTGTTATGCTAGTGACTGGTTTACTTTGTTTTTGGCTAATTCCAAAGTACGGCGTCTACGGCGCAGTGGCGCTGCAATACATTGCAGCGTTGGGAACTTGTGTAACGACAATTTTTGTTTTGAGGTCCGTTGATCGTGATCTCGTTGCGATCATCTCGGCACAGAAGTTTCTCTGTTGGCTGATTTCTTGTTGCGTCGCAGTCGTAGCGATATTTGCCTTACGAGATTGGTTCGGGCCCGATTTAGAGGCGAGCCGCTGGTCTGTGCTGACCGCCGCTACCCTATACGGGGTTCTCTCGGTTGCACTTTGTGCCGCAGTGTCTTGGTTGTTGCGAATTGAAGAGTCGATTGACTTTGTGTCAAAAATGAGTTCTCGGATTTTATGTTCGCGCTCGCCGTCATCGCAGGCATCTCGATAATGGCGAGTCGGCTGATGAGGTTATTCCGCGACATTTGGAACCTTGGAGGATGTCACATTCCATCCCGTCGTGTAAGAAACTTTCTGCTAAAACGTCTTCTGCATCAGATCGATTCGAGCTCGTTCGTGGGGTTGGGCGTCACCTTCTACGATCCGTGGAACATCACGATAGCTGAGCGGAGCGTGGTCAATCCCAAATGTACGATTGACGCCCGCGGTGGAGATGTTGTGATTGAAGCGGACGCGGATATTGGCGCAGAAACACATATTTGGACGCTCGAACATGACCCCAACGACCGTGATCACGGCACTCGCGGAGGGGGAATCGTAATCAAAGATCATGCATGGATTGCGACGAGAGTGACCATTTTGCCGGGAGTTACTATCGGACGCGGTGCGGTGGTTGCCTGTGGCGCGGTTGTGACCAAAGACGTTCCTGAAAAGTCAGTCGTTGCCGGCGTACCCGCGAAGCTGATTGCTCAACGCGAGAATCCGCTTTTATATCAGTTGAACTATCGGCCTAGATTTCGGTGAAGACCGATTCGCCTCGCATCACGGTCGGCTCTTTCCCATATAGCCCGGGGTTTAACCCCTACCAGAAACTCTTTACTGATAGCCTTGAAGAAGCGGGGGCGGAGGTTATCCGGATTTCGCCGACGAAATGGTTTCCCGTGCAATCGGCCTTCGCACAGCGTTGCGATGTTATCCACTTCGATTGGCCTCACGACTGGTACAGCGGGCGCAATTTTGCGACCCGATTTTTGAAGAGTTGGATGTACCGATCGGGGCTTCGAAGGGAATCGAAATCCAGGCTTGTCTGGACCGCCCACAATCTGATTGCCCACGATGCGAAGCACCGAGAGCACGAACATCGCATGATTCAAAGATTGATTGACCGGTGCGATGGCATTGTGGTGCTTTCGGATTCGGCTGAGCTGGAATTGCGAAGGTGCTACGACGTAAATGAATCGACTTCCGTTAAGACAGTTTATCATGGTCACTATATCGGCTCTTATCCCAATACTTGTTCGCGTGAGGAGGCACGCCTTCGTTTGGGATTCGCCGACGACGAGCAAGTTTACCTTTCGTTGGGTTCAATACGTCGGTACAAGGGCCATGAGAATCTCATTCGAGCCTTTTCGCATGTTTCATCTGTGAATGAGCGACTCGTCATTGCGGGCTCCGCCTCGGATACTCACTACTGTTCTGACCTGCAACGGCTCATAAAGAGTCAGTCCGAGCACTGTTTTGGAGAGATTGATTTTCGACCGGGTGAAGTGCATGAAAGCATGTTGCAGTGCTTTTTTAACGGTGCGGACGTTTCAGTCTTGGCGTTCGATTCTGTCTTAAATTCCGGATCGTTGTTGCTGGCGATGAGTTTCGGATTGCCCGTGATTGCAGCGGACCAAGGTTCCCTACGAGAAGTTGCCCACCCGGAGCATAGTATTTTGATCGCACCCTCGGACGAACCCGTGGCGGCGATTTGCGAGGCAATCGTGGCAAGTCGACTGGCGTTCGCCACCGAACCACAAGCAATTCGCGAGTCGATCATCGAATTCACTCGTAAAAAGTTCGGCTGGGATATCGTTGGCCAGCAGCTCGTTGAGTGGTACGAGCAGTTGTTGACGCATCCGACTCGTCATTCAAGCAATTCGAGTGCCACGTAAAGTCGTGTTTTTTACTTCGTTGCCGCTGGGAATCGTTGACAATGGTCCCGCGGTGTTCGCGCAGTATCTGTGGCAGCACTTCTCGGAAGATCGCGACCTGAATTTCCATATAGTCGCGCCTGCATCGGATATCGTGCATCCGCGGATTCATCTGACAAAGGAATCTTTTTCGTCTCGCCAGCTATACTTCAATATTCAAAAGCGCAGCCTGGAGGTTGCCAACGAGCTTGGCGATAGCGTCATTCTGCACAGTAACATCTCACACGCATGTTGGGCGCTGGGGCGGCATTCCGGCCCGTTGCTTGCTCAGGTCAACGACTATGACGCGGCGAACTGTTTCGAGAGACCCATCGAAACGATCCGAGAGTATGGTATAGCTCGTTTTGCTAGTTTGGCTTGGAGACACACGATGGAACGACGAGCGGCCGAGAATGCAACTTACCTAGTGTGCAATTCGTCATACACACGCCAGCAGGCCATCAAGCAGTATGGATCATTGTCAAAGAACGACCCAATTGTCATCCACAAGGGGGTCGACACATCAGCGTTCGGGAGTGAAGTTCGGGCGTGTCAGCTCGTCGATTCGAATCGGTTGCTTTTCGTCGGTTCGAACTGGTATCGAAAGGGACTTGACGTATTGCTGAACGCGTTGCCTCTTGTCTGCGAGGAATTTCCGGATGTTCGCCTAAAGGTTGCTGGTGAGCAAAGCCAGAAACGTGATGCGAAAATTCGGCTGCTCGTTCAACAGTTACAGATGTGTGAGAAGGTTGATTTTTTAGGACGGATCGACCGTAAGTTGTTGCCTGAGTTGATGGCCCGCAGTCGTTTGCTTGTTTTGCCAAGTCGGCAAGAAGCTCTCGGGGTTGTCGTGCTGGAGGCACTCGCGTCCGGGCTTCCCGTCATAGCGAGTCGTGTGGGTGGTATTCCCGAGATCCTGGAGGGCTGCACCTACTCGTCGCTCGTTTCGGCGGATGATCCGCACGAACTGGCACAGTCGATCAAGCTAATGCTTCGTTGTAAGCATCCGATCGAGAAGGTTCAGGCGGAAGGGATGTCCATTGCCACAAAGTTTTCCGTCGATGTCATGATCAAGCGGCTCAAGCAACTCTACCTTTCGCTCTAGCCAATAGCCCCACTTTGTATCGATGAACTCAAGTCAAGCAACCGTCTACTTGCCGAAAAACAGCATTGCCCAGCGGAACACTCGAGCTGGTACCAGCATTTTCGCGGTGCTGCTGCTCGCAATGGTGATGAACAGCAGCCTGTTCTCCGTTATGGGGACCAAGCTCGGCGTTTTCTCACTCAATGTTGGTCACATCGTTTCGGCGGGACCGATGCTCTTGATGATCCTTTTCTCAATAAAACGTTTAAAGAGGTTGGGAGTCGAATCGTTGCCGAACTGGCCCGGGTATTCGTTAGCGTTTCTGGTCTCCACGGTAGTGCTTCTCGGATTCCTCGGGTACACAACATCGCTTGCCCCTCGCAACTTGCAACATACGGTCTTGATAAAAGCTCTCGGCACGATATTGACCATCTCCGCCCTGATGCTCGGCGCTTTCGCGTACAAAAGTCGCGAAATTCAGTGGGGGCTACAGTTGTTTGCGTTAGTGGAATTGACTGGAACATTTTTGTTATATCGATCCGGAGCCGATGTCAATCCGAACGCGCTTAGCGTCCGCGCCAGCGTCGCGGGCATGTGTTTATTCGCACTACTTCCGTCACGCGCGCTGTGCTTCGCATTCTTGGGAGGCTCGCTATTATTTTCTTTTGTTATTGGATGTCGAACCAGCGTGGTTGCGACAGTCGGCGCGGTGGTCTTCTTCTACGTTGAACGGACGAGTCGCAAGAACCGAGTCCCCACACTGTTGGGGATGTTTGTCATCGTGGTCGGATTGCTGGTTTTTTTCCCAACAATTATGTCGGCTGTCCAAAAAGTTTTGATCAGCAATCTTGGCTCTGACAACCCATTGGCCGAGTTTCTTTTACACGATAAATCGGCGTCCAAAATACGGACGGACTTCCTGGATCGCTTTGAAGTCTGGGGGCACTCTTGGAGGTATATCCAACGCCGCCCTGTCCTAGGGTATGGGCTTGGATTGGAAAGCGAGCTGATGAACGCGCGTAGTCACAATGCTTACTTGAGTTTGTTGTTCGAGGGAGGCATCCTGTTTCTCGCTGCCTGGATGTCATTTTACATCGCCGTTCTGGCCAACCTTTTCAACCAAAAATGGGTGATGAAGGCCGGCGAATCGCGGCTCTTCTATTTAGCAATGATGTTGCTTGGATACATGCTGCTAGCCGGAATCGTCGAAAGCAGCGGACTAGCTTCGATGTCGACGCCAGCAAATACTGTGTTCATTTTTTTAGCGATCTGGCTACTGTACCGGTATTCCAAGCCAGGGCAGTTCGTCCAATGAAAGACAAGAGCTAGCCGACACTTGGCGACAGCAATGGCGACTCGAACGAAACACGCCCGCGTCTCTCCCCCGATGATTATTTATCGAGTGGGTCATTTTTTCTACCGCAATGGGGTACCCGTTCTGCCGGGCATGCTAACCGCGCTCAACCGACTTCTCTTCAGTTGTATGATTCCGAGTTCTGCGAGCCTTGGGAGAAATGTAGTCGTCGGCTACTGGGGTCTCGGTATCGTCATCCACAAAGATGCTGTCATTGGTCAGGATTGCTGGATCATGCAGAATGTGACCATTGGACGAAAAGCAGGTTCAATTGGCGTGCCAACGCTTGGTCGCAACGTCGCCGTTGGAGCGGGAGCGATTGTGCTTGGTGGTGTTGAGCTCGGTGATCACTGCATCATTGGTGCGGGAAGCGTCGTCACCAAGTCGTTCGCCGCCGGTAGCGTCGTTGTCGGCGTGCCCGCGAAACTTCTACGAACATTGGATGCAGACTCGACAACCAATCATTATCTCGAACGATAGTGAGCATCGCAAAGCAAAGATCGTGCAATCGCAATCAATGGTTTTGACGACTTGTCGATGAAAACGTCGGTAGCAGTTTTTGCACCGTTCGCGAATCCGCACCTATTGTCGGTTCTAGAGCGTCTTGAACAAGAAGGTCTGATCTCCCTTCGGCTGTTCGTTTTTCGCGATCTACCAAGGCATCGAAAAGAATTGGGCTGGCATACACCGGCTAATGCATACTTCTTAAAACCAAGCTGGACTTCGTTTCGGGAAGCGGTCTCCGCGATACGCAACTGCGACGAAATTTTGCTGCTAGGGCTGGTTGATCCGAAGCCGTGGATGCCCTTGGTAGCCATTTTGGCAAGGTTGATTAAAAGTCGATGTTGGGTCGCGAGTGAAGGATTCAAGACGAATCGCACTCGACGACCGCGGTTTTTAAGGTTGTTTCTGAATTCACCAAGACTCGCGTTCTTGGCAATCGGAAGCGGTTCGTGTTTCGACTTCGTCAACGCGGGCTTTGTCAAATCGAAGTTCTACAAATTCGCATTTGCGGAATCGTATCCCGACGCGGTAGCGATAGTGAGTCATTCTCAAAGTATCAGCGAATGCGACGCAAACCGGCGCATCAAGATCCTTGGCGTTGGGCAGTTGAGTGAACGAAAAAATTTTAACGCTGTACTCAGTAGCCTAATGAGTTATCGGGGCAACCAATCAGTCGATTTTACGTTGTGTGGCGACGGTCCCGAACGCGAGAAGCTAGCGTCGATCGCGAAAGACCTGCCCAAATCGATATCGCTGACGTTGCTCGGAAATTGCAGTGGAGAAAGGCTTTGCAAGGAATTTTCGTCAGCGGACATTTTTGTCATGCCGTCGAAGTATGACGGTTGGGGCGTTGTTCTTAACCAAGCATTGCAATACCGCTTGCCGATCATTGTTTCAGACCGAGTGCGAGCGGCAAGAGATCATCTGGTGATTGATGGTGTAACGGGCGATATTTATCGGAATGAAGCGGAACTCCAATCGTGTTTGATCCGACTTATCGAGTCGCCAGAGCTTCGCGGCGAGTATTCGCGAAATTCCGCTAGCCACGCTGATCTCTGGTCGCTTGACAGCATCTCGTCGCGTTTCTTTCGAGTTCTTACGAGTACGGAAGAATTTGACGACGACGGACCACTGTCACGCTATGAAACAAACCTTATCTCGACTTAGCAATCGTTCGCTCGATCTTTTATCTCCGATTTGCTTACGCCGCTTTATCTTGAAAATCCTGTTCTACTGTCATTACTTTCCGCCAGAGGTTAATGCGCCGGCAACTCGGACGTTTCAACATTGTAAGCGATGGGTTGCTGGTGGACATGAAGTGACCGTGGTTACTTGCGTCCCGAACTGTCCGGAGGGAATCGTTTACGAAGGCTACGAAAACCGTGTGCGACGACAAATTGATTATGTCGACGGAATTCGCGTCGTACGGGTTTGGACATACGTCGCCGCCAACGCCGGTACGGTGCGACGGATCGCCAACTATGTCAGTTACTGCTTCAGCGCCGTCGTCGCGACATTCCGGCTGGAACGCCCCGACATCGTCGTGGCCACTTCGCCTCAGTTTTTTTGTGGCTGGGCAGGCGTTTTTGCTGCTTGGCTCAAGCGATGTCCGTTGGTGCTCGAAATACGCGATATCTGGCCCGAATCGATTGTTGCCGTAGGTGCGATGCAGAAGGGCATGTTGACGCGCCTGCTCGAGTGGATGGAGAAGCGAATGTACCGAGCGGCTGACATGATCGTTGCGGTAGGGAGCGGCTACCGTGACAACATCGCTTCCAAAGTTCCAGAGTCCGCGGATCGCATCGTGATCGTTACCAACGGTGTCGATGCTGATCAGTTCAACCCGCACGATTCGGACGCCACGTTTCGGGAACGCTTTTGCCTGGGTGAGCGGTTTGTGTGCTGTTACCTAGGGACGATCGGCATGGCGCATGGGCTGGATGTCGTTGTACGAGCCGCTAGTGCGTTGAAGCAAAAATCGCGTGACGACATCGCTTTTCTTTTGGTTGGAGATGGGGCCAATCGTGAGCGGTTGCAGCAGCTTGCCCGCGACTCTGGAGTCGAAGATCGCGTTATCTTTACAGGACGTCTTCCCAGGAGTGAAATGTCGTCCGTGATCGCCAGTTCGGACAGTTGTTTGGTACATCTCAACGGCACCGAATTGTTTGGCACGGTCATTCCATCAAAGATCTTTGAGATCATGGCAATGCAACGTCCGATCATCATGGGCGTCCAAGGCCCGGCGCTTGAGATCGTGATGCAGGCCGGGGGCGGCCAGCCAATGATTTCCGAAGATGAGAATGATCTGATCCGAATCGTCACATCAATGGCGGACGATCCGGTCGGCACGCGAAATCGAGCACGAACCGCGCGCAAATACGTGTTGGACAATTTCGACCGAGGACGATTGGCCGAAAAAATGTTAAATCATTTAACCGACGTTCACTCTGTTGCAAGTAGCGGAAAGAAGTGATTGCGACCAAGCTTGGCCGGCTCTTTCAGTTGCTGAAATATCATCAGTCCGCTCAACTCGCAAGGCGGTTTCGCGGTGTCGTCGGCAATCAGATGCGACGACAACTGCCCATTCGCTACCGCCCAAAAACGGGTCCGGTATGGTTGAGGGAAGTCGGTGCCAAAGATTCAAATGAATCTAGAGCCTTGCTCAGTCGATTGCGTCGGCGGCGCCGAACCCTTTGGCCGCATCGACAAACCCCAAATTCACTTCGCGCGATTCTCAATGGCGAGTTCAGATTCCTCAACCAAACTCGTTCACTCACGGTCCTCGAAGATGGCCCTTCGTCAAGTGACTCGGTGAACAGCGAATGGATGAATTTGAATTGGCAGATCGAAGCGCCGCGGCTGTGGCGTTTTCATTTGCACTATCACGAATGGCTGCTCGATTTGGCCGATGAAGCGGGTGACGCGGCGGCTTGGCGATTGGTCCAATCCTGGTTGAATTTCCCGTCTCATCAATCGCCGTGCATTGACGCTGACGCTTGGCATCCTTACTGCTTATCGGTGCGTTTGCCGAGCTGGCTGATGTTGGCGGCGAGCAGCGATATACCGCCAGTACTCGCCGATAAATTTTGGCAAAGCATTTCCGAACAAGTGCATTGGCTATGGCAACACATCGAATGGGATCTTGGTGGCAATCACTTGATCGAAAATCTTCGCACACTTGCTATTGCCGACGCGACGTTGGGAGGAGACATTCGGATTGATCGTAGCGAACTGTATCGTTGGATCGATCGCGAAATCGACACTCAAGTGCTCGATAGCGGCGAACATGTTGAACGAACGCCGACCTATCACGCGTTGATGCTATTGGCAATCATTGAAATTGCCGACTCGTGTCATTCAGTCAATGTCCAATGCCAAGCGCCGGACGCTGCCAAGTCGATGGCGGAGTTTTTAGCAAGCATCTTGCACCCAGATCAACAAATCCCGCTTTTTGGTGATTCCGTTTTCGACGAAACGCCTTCACCTCGAAGGATGATTGATGAAATCCTCAATGACCCGATCGGAAGTTCGCGAAACAGCGAGGCGCCGAAACGAAATCTCGACTATTGGGTTTGGACTTCGCCCGATCAAGCGAATCGATTGATTTTCGACTCAGGCAATGCCGGATGTGATCACCTTCCCGCCCACGCCCACGCGGACCTGCTAACTTTCGAAGCCTCGGCGTTCAACGAACGTCTGATCGTCGACACCGGAACATTCGATTACGAGGACACTCCCGAGCGACATCACTGTCGATCGACGCTTTCTCATAATACGTCCCGCATCGACAATCAGAGTCATTGCGACGTTTGGTCACGCTTCCGAATGGGTCGTCGCGGTCACGTGCTTGGCCGTCAAGTTGGTCTGTCATCGACCCACGCATGGTGTTTGGCGGCTCATGACGCCTATCGACATTTGGGAATCGCCAAAACCTATCGCCTCATCGTCGCCGACCGACGCCGATTGAACGGATTCTGCTGGCTGATCGTCGACTGGTTTGACAGTGACAAATTGCACACGATCAGTAGTCCGCTGCACATCGGTTCGTCATTCGATCTTGGAAAGATCGGCGAAATGTTTTCAATCTTTCTTTCGAGAACTACGGAACCGAGGTCTGTTTTCGTTAAAACGTCCCAACCGACTATTTTAAGTGCCTGCGACCACTATCCTAACTTTGGCGTTCGTGTTCCGATTCATCGACTCGAACAGACGCTTTTCACCGACGGCTCGACACCGCTCATCTGGTCCATTTGCTCCAATGGCTACGGATCGATACCCGCCGTTGAGGTTTCCGCCCGGCAATGTATCGTTCGGTGGCAAGGTGAATCGTTGGAGTCGCTCACCATTCCCATTGAACTGAGTTCGTGACCATTCAAGTTCCCAATCTGAAGATCGCCTGTGTCGTCGGTGCGCGGCCAAATTTTATGAAAATGGCGCCGCTGCTGCGCGCCGTTGAGGCGTCGGGAAAGATCGACGTGACGTTGATCCATACCGGCCAGCACTATGACCAAGAACTGTCAAGTGTATTTTTCGAGCAGCTTGAAATACCCAAGCCAGACATAAGTCTAGAAGTTGGCTCAGGAAGCCAAGCCGAACAGACGGCGAGAATTTTGGAAAGGATCGAACCGGTCCTCCAGCGAGGCGTCGAAGGTCGGGCATTCGATTGGCTTGTCGTTGTGGGCGATGTCAATTCGACCATGGCGGCAGCCATCGCGGCGGCAAAGCTTGGCATTCCGGTTGCACATGTTGAAGCTGGATTGCGAAGCTTTGATCGAAAGATGCCGGAAGAGATCAATCGCCTTGTCACCGATTCGATTTCGACCTTGATGTTGGTATCCGATCCGGCGGGAATGGATCACCTGCGGCGAGAAGGTCATGGTGAAGAAAAACTGCACCTAGTCGGCAACCTGATGATCGACACTTTGTTTCATTCATTGGCCAAAGCCAAGTCGCTCGACACCCTCAAAGAGCTGAATTTGGAACCGAAAGGGTACGGCGTCGTGACGCTTCACCGACCATCCAATGTTGATGACCGAGCGACTTTGTCAGCGATTTTGGATGTGCTTCAGGATGTAAGCCAAGACTTGCCGCTGGCGTTTCCGATTCATCCACGAACCCGATCACGCATTGAAAACTTCGGTCTTATCGAAAAGCTAGCCGAGAACGGCAACATCCGCGTCTTGCCGCCGTTGGGTTACCTTGAATTTTTGGCGTTGACCAGCGGTTCACGCGTGATCGTTACGGATAGCGGAGGGTTGCAAGAGGAGTCGACGGCATTGTCGATTCCTTGCTTGACGATGCGTGAAAACACGGAACGCCCGATTACGGTCACCGAAGGTAGCAGCACGTTGGTCGGCAACGACGCAAAATCATTGCGTCGCGAACTCGATCGAGTTCTGACTGGCAGCTACGATGTCGGAAAATGTCCGCCACTTTGGGATGGAAACGCGGCCGGTCGCATCGTCGATGCAATGCTGGGAACGTCCGTTTCAAAGATTGGTGGTTGAAGATGTCAATGGATGACGTTGCCAACAATTCTGCCGAACATAGTACCGTTCAATCCCAGTCATTTTCCATTGACTCGCGAGATTATCCCGCAGCGTTGTATTGGGGGATGTTGCTGCTCGGTTTGTCGCCATTTCTGATGAAGTATTGCGCGGCGCTGTGGAGTCAAGATCTTTACCAGTATTTCCCGTTCTTGTTGTCGGCGGTATTTGGACTGGCCTATTTTCGATTCGACCACCACCTCTCGCTACCCAATGGTTGGTGCCGGACGACAATGGTTTGGCTGGCGGTCGGTGTACTGATTCCCGCAGCAGCTTTGCAATCGAGTTGGCTGGGCGCGATAGCCTTCATTCTGATAACGATTTCATTTCTGGCTTCGCTCACTGGCAAAGACGGGCGGTCGCTCGCCTACTTAGCCGTCCCTTTGGTGATGTTCGTGCGAGCACCACTTTTGGGGACGTACACCGTTATGAATCGCCTCCAGACGATCACGACGAATCTTTCGAGCATTATGTTGGATGTGCTGGGTATCATTCACTTCAAGAAAGGCCATACGATCGAATTGATATCGAAAGACCTGTTTGTTGCCGAAGCGTGCAGTGGTGTGCAGTCACTTTTCACGATTTGCTTTTTGTCTTTATTGCTGTTGGTTTATCGGCGTCGAACATTGCTGCTGGTTCCTGTCTACTTATTGTTGGCATTTTTTTTCGCGATCGTTGGCAACGTGATTCGTGTAACCACAATTGCACTCGCCGAACAGTGGTTTGGAGTCGATTTGTCGATCGGGTTGCCACACGAGTTGGTGGGCTACACGGCGCTAGCAATTGCGACGGGAATGCTGGTTTCGTTCGACCATTTGATCGGCTTTATTCCGCTCTTCAGTCGAAATGTCAATTCAGGGTCGGCGATGAATGTTGATCCTAGCACGAACCGTCGGATCATCGAAAAACCGACGCAGACAGCATTTTCATTTCCCGGCGCGTTTGCCGTGTTGTCGCGAACTCAAATCGTTTGCGTTGCGATTGCCCTGATTTCCGGCGTCACGATGGCCGTTGGATACGTGACGCGGGAATCGGATTACCGACCGGTGGTCGGAACCGATAAGGTATTGTTTGAGCCGTCGTCGAGTTTTCTTAGCCAAGTGGATGCACCTATTAGCGTGGTTTCGTATGAAGTCAATCGAGACGCACACGCTGATCGCAACGCCCGCCATGGTATGAATTCGGACATTTGGACCTGCGGGATTGGTTCACACCAGGGTCAGTTTGTTTTGAGTCAACCTTATATGGGATGGCACGAGCTGACCATTTGTTACAAGGTCCAAGATTGGCAGATGACCAGCCGACAAACCGTGTCAGTCAATGGATTTTCTCAACCGATTGTGGTCGCTGAATTTGCGTCGGATGAGGGCCAGTATGGGTGCTTGGTTTTCACCGCTGTGGACTCCAATGGAAAAATCCCACGTCCCCCTGGGTATTCTCCCTACTCCCGAGCTTTAGCGCCGCTTTATCCATTGATTATGGATGACTTCGCCGAGACGTCTGGGAGCGCTCAGACCGTCATGTTGCAGTACTGGATGATTGAGAAGGAACCAATCAGTGAAGATGTCAAGCAAGCAGTGGTCAGCACGATGGCAAAAATTCGACAGCGGACCAGCCAAGAAATCGAAAAGCAATTTTTTCAACAACGGCCAACAGAGTGAAGGTTGAGCTTTTGGCGGACGGCCTGAATCGAGAAACCGGGGATCAAGAATCTGGCCAACAGGGAACTGGCCGAGACTCGCTGCGGTCGCGGGATTTAATGTATGCGATCCTGACGATGACGTTCGCGATCATCGTCGCGGGCGTGCTGTTGTATGGTTCCTGGTGGCGACGCGAACGGTCGACGCAGTTTTATCGCGCTGCGTTTGATGACGCCTCTGCTGACTACCAGCACCTCGTCGAGTCGGGCAACGCGGACGAGAATCCAGATGAGCTTTTTCAAATCGGATCGCGAGTCGATTTGCTGATGAAGCGAATGAACGAAAAGGGGATCGGAAGCGCTATGCGGTGGCGGCACGCGGAGTTTTTACGTGAACATGCAAATCGACTCGATCGATTCGACACGGAGGAATCTTGGGATGGTCCCGAGCAGAGCGAGGGAGTGCAACTGCGCATTGGTAAGTATCGAGATCGTTCGCGAGCCCTCACCGACGAAGTTCGCGGTTCGAAGTCTGCGTTTCGATACGATGCTGTGAATCGGCAAATTGAGGATTCGATCGTGTTTTCGACCCCGAGTCGGAGAAAAGCGACCGAATACTTTCAAACACTCTGCGAGATGATTTCGAGCGAGTCAACGGCTTCGCACGACGCGAATGGCGATTCCGTGATGAGCCGCCAAACCCAAGACCGAGCCGTCGTGCTGGCCACATGGCTGTGCTTGGATTCAGCATGGGAGTCGGCGTCTGATCAGTCGCCGCTGATTCCCAAGCGGCAATCAATCGACGATGCCTTCAATCGGCTCGAGGAAATTCGAGCTCGAGTTTTGTCCAGAGAGTCGAATGAAGCGAGCGATCAATGGTGCCTCAGCTTTGTTGATACCGCGAAGCTCATCTTACGCCTTCAAATGGTCGACGAATCGGGAAGTCAATCCGAGTTTGGCCAATCTGAGCTTGAGGACTTGAGTTTGTACGATCAAACGGTCGGACTAATGTCCGCGCCGCCCGCTTCATCGCATTTGACAGATCGATTACCCATGGCGATCGCATTGTGTGTCCGCTCGGATTGGCCGAAACTGCGTGAGATGTTTTCGGATGTGCAACGTCAGTCATCGTTGGGCCGTCTCGAAAATGACACTCTCAAACGTGCGGTGTCACGCACCATTTATCGGCTGACGCTTGCGCCGAATCTCGCTGAGATTCCCATCGATGATCGATATGACTTGCACAGCGGAATCGACTTGGCGACGGAGTTGGATAGTTCGTCTGAGGAAACTTGTTCGATGCTGTACACAATTTCGGTATTGAGATCGAATCGTCGGCAGGGAGACATCGATCCAGAGATTGCCAAGAAATTTGCCAGTGTGATGGAGCGTGTGCTCGAAAGTCCCAGCCAACCAGCATTTTTGGTCACCGCGGCGATCGCGGCGGGGATCGACGGTGAAGCTGACCGAATTCTGCAGGCTGCCGAGACCGGCGATATGCTACGAACTCAGCTACCCGCTCGGGTGGGCTTGGTGGGCATTTGGCGGTTCGGCGTGACATCCCAAACGGTGCCAAATATCAATCCGTCCGATCAGACTGCCGAAGCGACGGCGTGGGGCGCGACGATGGGCGGATTGCTCGGCGAGCAGGTTTCGGAACGGTCGAAGGCGGACGGGTATGCATTGTTGGCCATGGCGGCATGGCAACTGCGGGCTGGCGATGGTGATTTGGGCTGGTCCAATTTTGTTCTGGCAAGGGAAAAATTGGGGCCGAGTCCGATGGTGGGCCAAATTGAGCAATCGTTCGTCGCTCCGCGGCCGGCCATACATTAGGCAGACTCCGGAACTGTTTACCGGATCGTCGCATCTTAACGGTCGTGCCGAATCGCTGGTTCATTACCGCCACATGGCGGGTGAAGCGGCTAGATTTGAGCTTGTTTTCGCCGCATGGGCGTTAGACTAGGGGGCTATCGACGCCATGCTTTTCTTTCACTGACCAGCAGACTCATCCGGATGAAATCCACACAACTATCCGAACCCCGTTTTGCGGACCCATCAGGAGGGTTTGGCGGGGCGACACAGCCCGAGGTGAAAGCGATCAACATCGCGGAAGCTGTTTGGCGTTACCGTTGGGCTGCGGCGGTCCCGGTTGTCGTCGGCGCGGTTTGCGGACTGCTAATTTACTTGCAGTTGCCCGAAACGTACCGCAGCACGACGCGGCTGATGATCGAGTCCGACAATGCCGCCACCCTTGACGCTCTCAGTGGTGAAGTGGTCGGCGGAGTTCCCGGTCTCGATATTGTCGAGTCGCAATTGTTCAGCGACCGCGTGATGACCGCTGCATTCGATAATCCCCGCATCAGCCCATTCAGGGAACGGTTCGAGAACGGCGTATTGGAGTTTACGGAAGTCACGCTCGAACATATGGAACTGGAACCAGAAGTCGACGATGTGCGAACCGCCCAATCGGTGGTGACGCTGCTCCATTTCGAGAGCGAGATGGAAGAAATTTGTCAGCCAGTCGTGCAGTCCTTCAGCGAATCATTGCAGGATTTCTATAACGAAAACTATCGCAGCGACCGTGGTGATTTGATCAAGTTGATTTCGACCGGGATGGAACAGTTGCACCCGAAGATGGTGGAGTTGGAAGAGCGATATCGGGCCTTTCGTCGTGACGCGCCGTTGGCATGGGATTCCGAGGGTATCGCCATCAATCCCCACCGCGAACGTCAACTGTTCCTCGTCGGTCGGCGTAGTGAGGTCGTCGAGAAACTGCGACAGAAATCCGTGGAAGTCGCTGCGATTGAGTCGATCGTCCGCGAATCCAAAGAAGATCCACTTCTGGGTCTGAACATCATTGGCGAATTGCTCGACAAGAAATTCAGCCTGCCGAACTCCGAAGGCCGGCTCCAGGATTTGCAGCAAGGCGACTTCAAACTCGCCGAAAACAATTTGGAACAAGAGCTGGTACCCCTAACGATCGAACGCGACAAGTTCGAGGCTTTGTACGGGGCCGGCCACCCTTCGGTGAAAGTGTTGGATGCCGAATTGGCAACCATGCATAAACAGTTGAAACGGCTGATCGAGGAGAAGACGACTCGCGTGATGGAGTTGATGAGCGAGACGCTGATCGACCCGCGTGCGCGGGCGATCGAAGCAGTGAGAGCCGTTGTTTTGGCTTCTCAAGCACAGGTAGCGTTGCTGAAGGAACAAGTCAAAGAATTGGACGGTCAGATATCCGAAGAACGAGTTGCCGCATCGAAGATGGCCCAGTTCGAGCAAGAGAATCAGGCGCAACTTCGTGAGATCGAGCGGACGAGAGAGTTGCTGGAGCAACTTGAAGAACAAATGGCGCGGGTCAGTTTGGTCGATGACGCGCGGGGTACGCGAGTGATCGAGCTGACGGCTCCGTCGCCAGCCTACAAAGTTGGCCCCAGCCTGCTAAAGACGGTCGGCGCCGGCAGCGTCTTGGGCATTTTGCTGGGCTGCGGTCTCGCATTCCTGCTCGAGAAAAATGCCAACACATTCCGCGATCCGGATGAAATTTCTGACATTCTTGGCGTGCCGGTCCTGACCCACATCCCATTCTTCAAGGGCAAGGTCCGCAAAGCGGGCAAGGGAGATATCAATCCCTACGAAAAGCTCGATGCCTCGCTGGCCGTGGTCCACATGCCCGCCTCGATACCGTCGGAGGCAATACGGTCTTGTCGGACGTCGGTGTTCTTCGAGATGGGCGGAGCAAGCGGAATCGTCATTCAAGTTACCAGTCCATTGCCGGGTGACGGGAAAAGTACGATCGCCGGAAATTTGGCGTGCTCGATTGCCCAGTCGGGCAAGCGCACGCTGGTGATCGACTGTGACCTTCGACGTCCGCAATTGACCGACAACTTCAACCTTGCCGAAGACAAAGGGTTGTCGAACGTCCTCAACTCCGAATGCGAGCCGCTAGATGCCTGCCATTTAACGCCGCTGTCGAATTTGTATGTCATGCCCAGTGGACCGATCCCGGCGAACCCTGCCGAAGCGCTGACGTTGCCGGAAATGAGCAACTTGATCGAGTTCATGCGAGAGAAGTTCGACTACATCGTCATCGATACGCCGCCGTTGCTGGTCGTGACCGATCCGAGCATCACGGCCAGCATGGTGGATGGCGTCGTGATGGCGCTGCGAATTCGTCGCAAGAGTCGCCACAACGCTCGCGAGTCGATCAACATTTTGCGGTCGGTCGGTGCCAAGATTTTGGGCGTTGTGATCAACAATTCCGACGAAGCGGGCGCGAGCGATGGTTACCGTGGTTACGGTTACTATCGTTACGGTCGTCACACCAGCCGGTACTATCGATCCGGCAAAGGCGGCACAGTGAAGAAACGATCCGAACCGATGATCATTTCGGGAAAAGCTTCCAAAGCAGCGGTCGTACGCCCCGCGATGACGACGATATCTCCCGATTCGACGGATTGAACAAAATCACCCTCTCCACCTTTTCTCGGCGCTGTTTAACGAATGACATCGGACGAAACTATTTCTAGCCTGTCCGATCACATCGACGAGCTCAGCGGACTGGACGCGCGAGGCACTTGGCACAGTGACGCCTCGCCCGTGCAGTTCTGGCTCGCATGGGCGTTACCGACGCTTCCACTGTTGATGGTGTACCTACTCGAAACGGTCAGTACACGACCGTTTGCCTTCACCGTGCTGGCGTTTTTGTTAGTTGGATTTTTGTTTTGGCGCCGCATCGATGGGCCAATTCGTCGTCCGACGGGATGGTCCAGATGGTCAACGCTCGGCGCTGCCGCACTGGCGGTCGTGCTCGCGATTCTCATGGCGTACCCATGGTTTTCTGCGGTTGCGTTTGTGCTGGTTGCCGGTGCTTTCCTGAGCGGCGTTCCCGGAGATTTGCGGCGCAACTTGGTGTCCTTAACGGCGCCGTTGATTTGCATCCTGAAACCTCCCTTCCAACTCGACGTAACACTGGCCTCCTGGCTGAGCCGAAGCGTCGCGTGGTTCTCGAGCATCTTTTTGGATCGTTTCGAGATCCCGCACTCGCTTCACGGCAGCGTCGTGCAGTTGATTAATGCCGAAGTGCTCATAGCCGATGTGAGTGGAGGTTTCGTTTCGTTCTACTTCGTACTGTTCCTCGCATTTTCGATCGTGGCTTGGAAGCAAGTGAGTCTATGGCTGTTGCCTTTTTATGCCGCTGCGGCTTTGCTCACGACGATCGCAGTCAACACTCTGCGTGTGGTTCTTCATGTGTTCTCGATCCATGCGATGGAAACGGACTTGACGACCACCTGGTATTCGGTCGGGCTCACCGTCGCGTCGGCGCTGATTGCTTTCGGACTGCTTTACTCGATCCATCACTTGATCGCAGTGGTTTTCCATTTCATCGAAGCGAATCAGAACGCTGGCGTGAACCCACTGGTTTACGTTTGGAATCGTTTTTCGGTAATGAGCGAGAATCTTGCTTTTGAGGATCAGGCACGTCGGGAATCACGCGGCGCTCTGAGCGAAATAGAGACGCTGTCCACTCCGGTGTGGCGAATCGTAATCGGCTTTGCATCGCTGCTTACAATGCTATCGATCGTGCAAGCGATTCGGTCACCAGAAAGCGATGATGAAGCAATCGCCTCCGTCGAAGCTCTCTTGATACCGAACGAGAAATTGTTCTCATCGATCAATCACTCGAATATCAAACTCGGCGACTACGAGTTCACTCTCAGCGATCGTTCGACGGGGACGACTTTACGGCGAGACACTTGGAGTGCCGATTTCCGCGGCGCTAACATCCAGGTGCAGGTGACACAGCCATTGATCGGCTGGTGGGAGTTAACCAATGGTTACGAGAAAGTCGGCTGGGAAATTCTTGATCGCGACACGGTTGTTGCCGATGACGCGGGGATCATGACCAATGATGATTCATCCAACCCTTCGTTCGTTTACGCCCGCCTTCGCCAAACCGTTCCCACTGCCTTGGAAGGATACTTATTGTTTTCGGCAATCTCCGCCAACGGTACCGTCATCGACTCACCCACTGCGTTAGGATCCTTGATGCGACGAGTGCGACGCCGAATCGGGCTCCGATCCGCAGACGATCAATCCGCCGTCGCCATGATCCAATTATGGGCAGTGTCCGCTGAAAAACTCAGCCCCGCCGATGCTCGAGAGATTCGTGGCGCGTTCGCCGATTACCGCGATGCGTTTGCCTCGGCGATCCATGCCAAAAAAGCAGGGACATCGGCGTCGGAGGTCCAACCATGATCGATTATCTGAACCCGTTGCGTTGGCTCCGGTGGACCAGTCAGTTCATCTCTGGTTGGTTCCTATCGCTGCCGGTTCGCGAACTTCCGAAGACGATACCGGCATTCATACTGTTGGGTTTGTTCGTGGTCTGCACGATCGCGGCCTGGTCGGCGACATCGGATTGGCGTGGAAGGCTTCTCGATCGCCAACTCATTTCCGCGTTCGAACGGGACGACTTTGGCACCGCCGAACTCGTTCTCAATCGAAAGATTGAAAAAACGCCGGATGATCCACAACTGCTGTTCCGACTCGGCTTCACCAAAGAAGCATTGGAAGAGAAAGACGCTGCGACCGAACTGATGCGAGGTTTGGTTCAAGTCAAGCGGCATGACCCTGCCGCCCGTTGGTTGCTGCAGAACCGGTACATCGGCAAAGATTGGGCTACGCTCACCGACGACGAGAAAGAGGAATTCGGAAAGCTGCTTGCGATGATATACAAGGGAGCGCCTGACGACACCCCGATCAAACAAATGTACGCGGACTATCTGATCGCGTCGGGTGATTTCACTCGAGCGATTCCGTTGCTGGATGACTTGGCCAGAACTCAGCCCATGCGCGGTTTGCAAGCCGCTGCACTGTCACGAAATCTCGGCAACGACGCCACGGCGGATCGACTCGCCAGGCGAACACTCGATTCAGTCAATAAGCTTTCCGAGGAAGATCCGACCAATTCCGTGTTGGCGTTAGCCGTCGCGCAGAATCAATTGTTCCTGAAACGACATGGCGAGGCGGTGCGAACACTCGAAAGAGCTATATCACGCGCGAAAACTCCCGAAGAAAAGCAGCGACTTGCTCTCGCCATGGGCGACTGCATCGTTTCGTGGGTCGGCGCGATCGACGAATCGCCCACGAAAAGCAAGGCCGAGCGAATTCGGATCTTGAAGATGCTTCAAGTAGCGCTGCAATACGCACCGAACAATCCGCGCGTGTTAACATTGGTTGCCGATCAAGTCCTCGCAACCATGAACGATGAGGACCAACAGCTTCAAGCGATTCGTGAAGCCTTGGTGTCTGGAACTTCACCCGGAATCGCCCACTTCATCCGCGGGACTGCCGCTTTGATGAACGATGATTTGCCCCGCGCCGAAGCGTCGTTGACGCTGGCGGCGAAAGCGCTACCTCGCAGTGGCGCGATCTTGAATAACCTCGCCGTCGCGATCACGATGAAGGACGATGGCAATCTCGATGATGCGTTGAAGATTTCGAATCGAGCGATCAGTCAAACGCCGGAAGCAACACCGCATTTCTTTGAAACGCGTGGTCAGATCTTGTTTCGTTTGAAACGATATCTCGATGCGATTCCCGATCTCGAAAAGGCTTTATCCGTCGAGGCGTTAGCGCCGAAGGCGCACGAAACGCTGGCGGAATGCTACAAACAAATCGATGAACCGGAGCTATCGCGTCTGCACATGCAAGCGTACCTCGATTCCGCTGCCGCGGTCGAGACGAAGGGAACCAAGAAGCCAGAAACGGCGGGCGACAGCTTTGAAGAATTCGACGCGGATGCCAAAGAGAAAAAATAATTGTCCGAAATGCAAAACAGCGAGACTACATTGCGCCGAAATCACGACGAAATATGCAAACTTTGATCGAAATCTCCGCGGCTAGCGAACTCGCGTCAAAAATCGACGCCAAAGCCGCCAGAGTTGGCGTGGTAGGCCTCGGTTATGTCGGGCTGCCTCTGATCAGTGCGTTCACCAATGCCGGTTTCACCTGCATCGGGTTTGATGTCGACAAGAAGAAAGTCGATTCGCTCCGTCGCGGTCAAAGCTACATCAAGCACATCGAACCGAAAACGATCGCTGGCTGGATCGAAAAGCAATTGCTCGATCCGACATCGGACATGAAACGATTGAGCGAAGCGGACGTGATCCTGATCTGCGTTCCGACCCCGCTAACCGAAACGCGTGACCCCGACCTCGACTACGTGACTGGAACGACCGCCGCGATCGCGAAAGTTTTGCGACCAGGGCAGTTGGTCATTTTGGAAAGTACCACCTATCCGACAACCACCCGCGATGTCGTCTTGCCGCTGCTGGAAAAGAATCCACTTGGTCTCAAAGCTGGCGAAGATTACTTTGTCGCGTACAGCCCTGAGCGGGAAGATCCCGGCAATCCACACTTCACGGCGGCGGGAATCCCCAAAGTCGTTGGCGGATGTGATTCGGTTTCCACCGATCTTGCTTGCCGACTCTATCGACACGCGATCGTCGAAGTGGTCCCGGTTAGCTCGGCGGAGATCGCAGAGGCTTCCAAAATTCTGGAAAACACATACCGCTGCGTCAACATCGCACTGGTCAACGAGTTGAAGATGCTGTTCGACAAGATGGGGATCGACGTTTGGGAAGTCATCAACGCCGCAAAAACAAAACCGTTTGGTTTCCAAGCGTTCTACCCCGGTCCGGGATTAGGAGGACACTGCATTCCGATCGATCCGTTTTATCTTTCGTGGCTGGCTCGACGCGAAAAGATGCAAACGCGATTCATCGAACTCGCCGGTGAAGTCAACACGCGGATGCCCGAGTACGTGGTTTCACGGATCGCCGAAGCGCTCAATGATGTCGGCAAGCCGATCCGCCGAAGCCGCATTTTGATTCTAGGGATGGCGTACAAAAAAGATGTCGACGATTCCCGCGAGAGTCCGTCATTCGAGTTGATGGACTTGTTGCTGCAGCGTGGTGCAGAGGTTTGCTACAACGATCCCTACATCCCCGAACTGCCCAAGAAGCGGGCCTATCAAGACCTGCCATCGCTGGCGTCCGTTGAATTGACAGCCGAGTACTTGCGGGCGATGGATTGTGTTTTGATTGCCACCGACCACACCTGTTACGACTACGATTTCATCGTCAAGCATTCACCGCTAGTCGTCGACACTCGCAATGCGACGGTGAACGTCACGCTGGGCCGAGACAAGATTCACAAAGCGTAAAAAGATCTACAGTTACGCCATGAAGCAAACGTGCCGAAAGCCGCAACAAAGAACAATGGCAAGCGATTAGGAAAAATTGTCCACGGGCAAGGCGTCTGATGTCGCTGATCCGTTTATATCGGATGCGGATGGTTCGTCACTTCTTCTCGAAAGCCGTCGGGAGCGGAGTGCATTCTGCACCGGTCGCTCAAAGCATTGGAAAGCGAACAATGATGAAACGGTCAGCGCCAAAATAAACGCAAAGAATACGGTAGCGGATTCAAAGTGAGCGTTCGCTAAAGCACGTCTTTTCTGGTCGGGTAACGTGGTGGGTTTTTGTTCCTCTCTTGGAGAAAACCCACGGCGAAGCTCCTTTGCCCCGAAATAGAAGCGTTCTGGTGCCCCGAAATAGAAGCGTTCTGGCGACGCACCCTCGACGAGCAGCGCGGCAGCGACTTGAGCGTCAAAGCTTTTTGCTTGCAGCACCAACTCACCGAGTCTGCGTTCTATCAGTGGCGACGTACACTCATTCTGCGTGAGGCTCCGGTGCGTGAGCCCGCAGTTCGCCTCGTACCCGTCGATGTGACCTCTCGCAGTGATCGCGACCCGCACCCCGGTCACGGCGGTGAGGTCGAAGTCCGCTTGCCCGGCGGCATCGTGCTGATCATTCGTGACGCTCTGGGTCGCCAACAAGCCGGAGCGACCTCGTGATCGCTATCTCTGCAGACACCAAGATCTTCACCGCCACCGGTGCCACCGATATGCGTAAGGGCTTCGACGGCTTGTGTGGAATCGTTTCCCAAACGTGAGCGTTCGTTAAAGTACGTCTTGTCGTGAGGGCGTTGGTGGCTTAACGCCGGTTCGGGCGGGGGCGGGGGCGGCGGCGACGTTTCTCTTTTTGTTGACGCTTTTTGCGGCGGACTTCGTCGATCGTCCAGACGTGCTCCGGATGCTCCTTCAGCCAACGGTCCGGAAGCAACTCGTCAAGCTCGATGCTCGTCACCGATTGCTCCGCTTCGCACTGCCCCAACGCATCGCCGCAGCGGTGATAAGGCAACCGCGTGAACACGTCGCGTAACCATGCAAAGGGTTCCACGCCGTTGGCCTTCGCACTGGACACCAGCGAGTAGAACGCCGCCGCATTGCGACCGCCTTGGATGCCGCCCACGAACACGTAGTTCTTCCGGCCGATCGCGGGATTCTTCACCAATCGTTCGGCCGCGTTGTTCTCGAAACTCAAGTAACCTTCGTCGCTGTAGCGGACCAGCGACTCCCATTGGTTCTGCGTGTAAGTGAACGCGCTGCGGATCACGCTCTTGGGCAAGATTCGGCCGGTCGATAGTTCAGCCTCCATTCACGACTTGAACTCTTCGCAGATCGGACGACTGTGACTTTGGCGGGCCAGTTTCACCGCTTCAAAGTCACGCCTCCCCTGGCGATCTTGATAAGGATATTTCTCTCGCAGTTGGCTTTCGATTTGCGATAGTCGCGCGATGTAACCCAGCGCCACGTTCGCACGCGGCGCATCGCTATCGATCGCCTGATACCAGTACCGGCGCGCGTGGACCCAACACGAAACTTCGTGAACCTTCTTTCCTGCGTAGACACCGTCGTAACCCGAGTAAGCATCCGCTTGCAGATAGCCTGCAAATCCGTCCAAGAACTTCAGCGGCCCGTCGCGCCGGCGATCGACCGTGAAGTCGTACACCGCGTAACGGTGCAAAGAGTCGCCCAGGTAAGGCCAGAACTTCGCATCCTTGGTGATCCCCGCACCGGGCTGGAGCATCTTGATGTGCGTGTCGTCGGTGTGGATCACTTGCGACTGCAGCACCAAGTATTTCATCCGCATCACCAGCGGCATCGCGAGCGCCGCCAATTCTTGCAACCAACCGCACAACGTGCTGCGGCGAAGCGGCCAGCCCAGTCGGCTGAAGATGTCTTCTTCGCGGTACAGCGGCAGATGATCGCCGAACTTGGACAGCGCCACATGGGCGCACAACTCTGGACCGGGAACGCCTTTTCGATCGGCTGAGGCGGCTTGGGGGCGGTGATGATGTGTTCTTCGCAGTTGCCACAACGATACGTCACGCGGTCGTGCTGGATCACTTTCCAACACGCCGGGATGAACTCGAGTTGTTCGCTCGACTTGACGTCGAATTCTTGTCGCTGCTCGCGTGTTGCCTCAGCCTAAAAGTATACCCAAATGTCAGCTTCAAAAAGAATGCTGTCATAGGCCTGCTGAGCGTAGCGAAACAGGCCTATGACAGCGGCTACTTTGCTCTTGGGCGGACAGGACACCTAGGTTGAACTCGAGC
>JBGSLZ010000158.1:0-149938 GCA_041740415.1 Rubripirellula sp. | reverse complement strand
CGGAGAATCCAGATGCATCAAGTACTCTCCGCGAACGGAGTCGCGGAGCCACGGGTTTCTGCCTCACTAAAACGTCGGCGTGCTCGGTCGCGGCCCGAATTGCTGGTTCAACACCATCCTCGGGTCCTGGATCGGTTGGTTGGTGATCATCAAATAGCCGATCGCCATCATCAATGTTGTAATCGGTGTGGTGACGATCTGGCCGACGTAGCACGCCAGCAAACCGGCAATCGACAGCACCATCGCGATCACCAACATCAACAGCGATGTCATCTTATTGCCCATCGTGATCGCATAAGCAGCTCGAAACGATGTCGTCACCGATCCTTTGCCGTCGGCGATCACCAGCGGCCATGACCACAAAGCCCACCAAGCTGCCATGCCGAGCGGTATCAGCACGATCGCGACCAAAAAGATCGCACCCACCGCGAGCGCTTCGCCGCCACCACCGCCGACTGCTGCGATCGCCGCCATGACTCCGGCGATCAACGCGATCACTGCTCCAAAAACGAACGTCAACAACACTCCGCCACCCAAGAAACGCAAGAAATACTGCGTCGGCGAAATCAGTTGGTTCAGCGGCGACGGCTCATTCCGCGCGACCGCCAATGCGTTTCGGACGAGTCCGAGATACAGATACGCGCTGATCGGGTACGTGACCAAGGACGTCAGCATCTGAACCATCGCGCCGACGCCCTGCCCGCCGTTGGCTTGCGCGACCGTGCCGATAACGGATGACGCAATAAACATCGCAACCGATGTGCAAAAAACCACCAAGAACGCACCCACGAGACTGCCCCAGCGTTCTTTGAAGATCGCCATCGTCACGCCGAAGATCTCTTCGATGCTTCTCGCGGCGATCCGCAGTTCACCGATTCCAACCGATGTCGTGTCCGATGAAACCGAAGGCTGGTAAGGATTCGGCGCCGGCGTCGCACCGCCAAACACGTGTCCTTCGTAGCCCATCGAACCGCCGATCGGTTTGCTGAACGGGTTGCTCGCGTCCTTGCTTGCGCCTTCCGTCGGCGCAGCCTCAAGCGGCTTCGACTTCACCGGTTGGGTTCCACTGGGTACCGCGAATAGGGTCAGGCAAGCGGGGCACTTGGCGGTCTTTCCCACCGCCGTGTCCGGCAGTTCCAGCAATCGGCTGCACGACGGACATGACTGGCGAATGATGCTCATGGGGACAGCCTGCGAAAAGAGAAAGATCCGATCGGGGATCGTTTTACACCATTCCCGATTGTCGTGCCGATGCCCTATGCTTTGGTGAACGATTCAACACCGCCAACCACCCCGAGTCTGTCCGCGTGAGCGACGAACTTTCCGTCGATTCGATTCTTGGCAGCGGCGGTGCGATCGCGCGGCGATTGGACGGCTACGAACCGCGCGAACAACAACTCGAGATGTCACGCAAAGTCGCCGAAGCACTCCGCGGCGAAAAACATTTGATCGCCGAAGCGGGCACCGGAACTGGCAAGAGCTTCGCGTACCTTGTGCCTGCGATTCTGCACGCGACCGAGAATCAAGCTGCGATTGAATCCGAAGATGACAATGACGAAGGCGAAACACGTGGTCGTCGAATCGTCATCTCGACGCACACGATCAGCTTGCAAGAACAACTGATTGCCAAAGATCTGCCGCTGCTCAACGCCGTCATCCCGCGTGAGTTTTCGGCGGTGTTGGTCAAGGGTCGATCCAACTATCTGTCGATCCGGCGGATGGAGCGGGCGATTGCCAAGTCCACGTCGCTGTTGGCCACCGATGCCCAGCACAGCCAGCTTCGCGCGATCCAAGCATGGTCGAAGACGACGTCCGACGGATCGAAATCGACGCTGCCCGTTCGGCCCGATCCGCTGGTGTGGGACGAAGTCGTCAGCGACACCAGCAACTGCCTTGGCCGAAAATGCCCGCATCACAAAGACTGCTTTTACTTTCGCGCCCGTCGCCGTGCCCAGAACGCGCAGTTGATGATCGTGAACCACGCGATGCTGTTTTCGGACATGGCGTTGCGACGCCAAGGCGTTTCGATTCTTCCCGATTACGACGCCGTGATTCTGGACGAATGTCACACGATCGAAGCGGTCGCCGGCGACCATCTCGGGTTGCGTCTGACCAGCGGCCAGTTCGATTACCTGTTCGACCGCTTGTACAACGATCGGACTCAGAAGGGTTTGCTCGTCGACAAGGATCTGACATCACTGCAACAGTTGGTCGAGCGTTGCCGCTTCGCTTCGACAAATTTGTTTGCCGACCTGTTGGACTGGTACGACACCACGGGAACCAAGAACGGCCGAGTCCATCATCCGGACATCGTCGACAATCCGCTGAGCGAGACGATGGAAACGCTCGGCGCCCAGTTACAAAAGATTGCATCGGCGCTGAAGGGCGAATCGGATAAGAAGGATTTCGAGTCGGCGTACGATCGAATGATGGCGCTCTCAGGTGGGCTAAGGCAATGGTTGCGGCAAGAGGTTGCCGATTCGGTTTACTGGATCGAGCGGACGGGTTCGCGTCGTGGCATGGACCGCGTCACGTTGGCCGCGTCGCCGATCAACGTCGGTGAGACGCTGCGAAAGGAACTGTTTCAGAACAAGTTGATTCGCAGCGTCATCATGACGAGCGCGACGTTGGCGACGGCTGACGACGACTTCAAATTCTTTCGCTCGCGGATCGGGTTGACCAGCGGTCTGTCGGTTCGCGTCGGCAGCCCCTTCGATTACGCTTCGCAAGCGAAGTTGGTGGTCGTCACGGACTTGCCCGATCCATCGAAAGAACGCGAAGCATTCGAACGTTCGCTGCCGGCTCAAATCAAACGCTTCGTCGCACACACCGACGGCCATGCGTTTGTGTTGTTCACCAGTTATGGATTGCTGAAACGCTGCGCCGAATCGTTGACGGCATGGTTGGCCGATAATTCGATGCAGCTTTACACGCAAGGCGGCGACCAGAGTCGCACGCAGTTGCTCGATGCGTTTCGGCGGTCGCCCCGTGGTGTGCTGTTCGGTACCGATAGCTTTTGGCAAGGCGTGGACGTGCCGGGCGACGCGCTGACCAACGTGGTGATCACGAAGCTGCCGTTCGCGGTGCCCGATCATCCGCTGTTGGAGGCCCGGCTGGAATCGATCCAAGCGGGCGGCGGCAACCCGTTCGGCGAATACCAACTGCCCGAAGCAGTGATCAAGTTCCGCCAAGGGTTCGGGCGACTGATTCGGACTCGCACGGATCGGGGAATCGTGGTCGTTTTGGACCCACGGATTAAAACGAAGCCCTACGGACGAACTTTCATCCAATCGCTGCCCGATTTGCCGGTGCATTACGTTTCGAAGGTGAAAAAGAAGAATTAGGCTCCATCGCCGAACGCCCCTCAACTCCCTACAATCACTGAACAATTCTTAACGACGTTTCCGTTTTGCTGAGCAAGAAAGAGATTTCCGATGAGCGATGATGCCAAGGTCACCGGCGTGGTGCATTTGATCGAAGAAACCAAAACTTTTGGCGCCAAAGGTTTTCGCAAACGCACCGTCGTGCTAGAGCAGGACAAGGGTAGCTTCACGAACTACATCCCGGTCGAGTTCACTCGCGATTCATGCGATTCGGTCGACGATTTGAACATCGGCGACGAAGTTGAAGTGCAATACCGTTTGAATGGACGTCGCTGGCAGAAGGACGAAGCCAGCGAAGTGAAGTACTTCTGCAACGTCGAAGGGTTCGCGTTCCGAATCACATCCGACGGCAAGCACAGCGAAGCGGGAACGAAGCGCGTCACGAATCCGAACGACGCATTTGACGAAGCCGGCGACGACGAAGCTCCGTTCTAGAGCAACAGAAGCCCTGCCACGCCGTAGCAGGGATCGAACTGCGTTGCCGTTCGCTTCACCGCGAACGGAGTCGCGGAGCAACGGTTACGATCCCATCTTGGTTGTGACTTCAAATCCCATGTCATTGATCATGTCGTAATCCGCTTGCGGTGCTTGACCCTTCGTCGTCAAGTAATCGCCGACGAACAAACTGTTGGCGACGTACAAACCGAGTGGCTGCAGCGACCGCAGATGGATCTCGCGGCCACCCGAAATCCGAAGCTCGCGACTCGGATTGACGAAGCGGAACATCGCCAGCGCCCGCAAACAATCTTGCGGCGTCAAATCAGCGTTGCCCTGCATCGGCGTGCCCTCGATCGCGTTGAGAAAGTTCAGCGGGATCGAATGCACGCCCAGCTCTTGCAAATCGAACGCCATCGCAACGACGTCTTCATGTCGCTCGCCCATCCCGATGATGCCGCCGCTGCACATTTCCATGCCCGCGTCGCGGACGTGCCGTAAAGTTTGAACGCGATCCGCGTAAGTGTGCGTCGTGCAGATTTCAGCGTAATGATCCTCGCTGGTGTTTAAGTTGTGATTGACTCGGTCGACGCCGCAAGCTTTCAGTCGGTCGGCTTGTTCTCGAGACAGCAGTCCCAAGCAGGCGCAGATATCGAGGCCGTACTTTTGTTTGATCTCGGGCACGATTGCCTCGACAGCACTGAGTTCACGTTCGTTGGGTCCGCGAGCGGAGATGACGAGGCAATATGTTTTTGCACCGCGCTCGGACGCGATCCTGGCCGCATCGAGCAATTCGTCTCGCTTGAGGATATTGTGCTTGGGTACCGGAGCGGTGGAGATTTTGGATTGGCTGCAGTAGTGGCAGTCTTCCGGGCAGAGACCGGATTTGGCACTCATCAAAAAATACAACTGAACCGTACGACCGAAGTAGCGCCTGCGAATGCGAAATCCGGCCGCCAGGATCGCGAGCACGTCGTCGTCGGGAGCGGCTAGGATTTCCAGCGCGTTTTCGCGGTTGAGCGGTTGCCCTGCCAAAACCTGTTCGGCCCACTCGTCGTATCGGTTGGTCACGGCGGAGCATGTTTCGACGTTTGGCATCGTTTCGGGTACGTTAGGGAGGTGTAGAGTTGCCAGGCGAGAATCAATCGACCACCATGTTGTCGGTCAGGCCGCTGTTGGGCAAGTCACCTAACGAGCCGAAATCCGTAACCTGAGACCGGTGGCCAATTCCCCATGCATCCCATTTTCCTTCGCATCGGATCGCTCGGTGAAATCCACGCCGCGACGGCTTTGGCTCCGCTGGCGCGTGGTCGACGCGTGATCGTACGCACTGGCCGCGGCATTGAACTCGGTGAAGTTGTGAACGATTGTCGCGATGCTGCCTACGCGATGCGATCGAAAGTGAAGGTTGTCCGTCCGACGACCGAGCAAGATGAGCTGTTGATTCGGCGTTTGGATCGCCACAAACGGGCGGCGGTCGAAGCCTGCCGTTCCGCGCTCGCCGAATCGGGGTCGCCCGCATGTTTGTTGGACGTCGACCAGATTTTCGACGGCGGGACTTTGGTGATGCACTTTTTGGGGCCGGTCGACGAGATTGCCGAATCGATCAGCAAGTCGGTTGCTGAAAAGTACGAGTCGATCGTCCGTTCGCGTCACTTCGCCAAATTACTCAGCGACGGTTGCGGCCCCGATTGCGGAACCAAAGAGGGCGGCGGTTGTGGCGGCAGTTGTTCCGGGTGCGCGGTCGCATGTGGAACAAAAAAGTAAATCACTCTTGATCGCGATAGACTTTCGCCGCATCGACGTAGTGTTGAGCGCCGCGTTTTAACCTCGCGACGTTTTCGGGAGTCAGTTCTCGGATCACTTTCGCGGGCACTCCGACTGCCAAATGGCCGGCGGGAACTTCCATGCCTTCGGTGACCACCGCGCCGGCGCCGATCTTGGCGCCGTTGAGAATCACCGCTCGGATGCCGATCAGCGCTCCGTCACCCACCGTCGCGCCGTGAACGACGGCTGCGTGGCCGATGGTCACGTCGTTGCCGATGACGCAGGGAAAGCCGGGGTCACAGTGCAACACGCATTGATCTTGCACGTTGGATCGATCGCCGATCGAAATTTCATCGGTGTCACCGCGCACGACGGCGCCGAACCAAATGCTTGCACCGGAGCCGACTCGGACACGGCCGATGACGGTCGCGTTGTCGGCGATGAACGCGGTCGGGTCGATCCAATCGGGATAGTTTTCAATGTCAGTCATGCGTCAATTTTAGCTAGGCTTCACCGGGACGAAAAAATGCGGATCGCCGCTTCGGCATCTTCGACGCTGAGCGGATGGAGTGTTCGCGTTTCGGGATCGAGGCACGTCGACACGAGCACCGATTCGTTCATGCCACCGAGTCCACGATAACGCTGAGCAGAATAACGCATTTGCTTGGCGTCGAGTGCTTCACGGATGCGCTGGTAATGGTCTTCGCTGTAGGCGTGCAGCCGATCTTTTGTATCGGGCGAAGTGATCAGATACAACGGAGCACGGGCGACGTGGATGCGATTGGATTGCAGCATCGGTCGCATGAATCGATAGAAGAACATCGACATCAACGCGCCGCAGTGGATTCCGTCGGCGTCGGGATCGAACAGCATGATGACTCGTTCGTACCGCATCGCGGTTAGATCGAGGTCATCGCCCCAGCCCGCGCCGATCGCCGCGACGACGGCTGCGTAGAGTTCGTTTCGGGCGACCGCCGTGCGGCCAGCTTTGATCGGGTTGAGCGGTTTGCCCTGCATCGGAATGACCGCTTGCGTCGACGAGTTTCGACCGCGAACGACTGACTTGGACGCCGAATCACCTTCGACGATGAACAGTTCCGCTCCCGATCCCGGTCCATGCGTATGGCAATCGTGCAACTTGGCGGGAACGAATCGAAACATGCAAACTCAATCGATCGGCGAACAGCCAACGCTAGGGGCGGGCTTCAGAACTGGCTACTGATTGTTTCGCCGCCGGCGCGAGTGACCAGCGCGTCGAACATCTCGCGACTCAGATCGGGTGTGACCGCGCGCACTGCACCGTCGCCCATCAGCAAGTGCGCCGCTTCGGTCGGCGTTACCTCTTGGATCGCCGCGTAGGCTTCATCGGGGGTCATGTTTTCATTCGACGACCAGATCGCGGTTCGATTGGGCAGCTCGATCGCCATCACCGTGTTGGCAAGTCCATCCAGGACGTCTCGAAAACCGACTTTGGTGTTTGGAGTTGGTGGGAACATGCCTTGCGGATCAACGATCACGAAGATGTTGGTATCGCCGGGCTCGCCGTTGACCGCTTGAAACGCTCTCGGCGGCATGATGGAAAGCGGTTCATTGGTCGCGCTATTCCAGGCTTGTTCTTCGTCATACTGTTCGTAGATCGTTTGGCCTTCGACGAATGGAGACAGCGTCACGCGCCAACCCGTTCGCTCTTTGCCGTTGGAGTTTTGGTTGACCGTGTGCGGCAGTTGGTTGTAAGCGGCGTGATAGTTGTGCATGCCCAACCCGATCTCTTTGATGTTGTTGGAACGGCTCATCCGCTGCGCCGCCTGACGCGCGCCGCCGACGGCTGGCAACAGCAACGCCAGCAACACACCACCGCACATCATCATCACCATCAGGGCGCCGCCAAGCACAATCGCGATGATCATTCCGCTGCTCTTGCCGCTCGATTGTGGCACTTGGTACTGCGAAGGGCTGGGCGGAATGCCAAACGGATCTTGGTTCGGTGGGTTGGTGCCGGACATGATGTGGCCTCGATCGGAAAGGGGCGAAAAAAGGTTTTAGGAACCTTCGGAGTCGGAAGTACCGGCTAGCAGTCGATCGATTTTTTCTCGCACCAGATTGCGAGGTGCGGGGTCGTCGATCGGGAACCCGATGTCATCAAGAATGAACCCATACGTCGGATGCGGTGCGACGTTACCGAATCCGAGCTGGGCGAGATCGGCGTCGTAGAGCAGCCCGATTGTGGCCATGGCGATGTCGCGTAGTTCGGCGCGGACTTGTTTGCCACCCGCAAAACCGGTCTCCGAAGCCGGTCGCGAATCATTCAAAAACGGTTTCACCAAGTCCGCATCAGTCTGTGAACCGAACTTAGCGATCGCTTGAAACGCGGTCGCCAATGTTTCAGTTTGGTTGGCTTCGGATAGGGTCGCGATCGCTAGCGGCAATGTATCGTTGATGTCCCACTCCATTCCGGCCAGCAACATGTCGATGCGGCTATCCAGGGTGCTGCGAATGACGACGCGACCCAACAACGCCTCCATCGGTGGTGCCAACCGCGCGTCTTCGCGAATCTTGCTGGCCGCTTCCTTTTGCAATGTGCTCAGCAACACGCTTTCGTAACCAGCAGTAACGGGCACGTTCGGATCAACGGTCGGCAGAACGAGCGCGAACGTGTCGGCGCGCGTCGGAAGAATTCGTTCGACGAACGTTCGTTGTTGGACCGTCGTGATGGTCTTTTCCAGAGCCACGACGCGATCGCGCGTGTTGCCTTCGAGCGACGCGATCAATTCAGGATGCGACTTGAGCAACTCGACAAATAGGTCTCGGATAGAACCGTTGTCACCGAGCATGGATCGGAACACTTCCCAGCCCTCGAACCCGACTTCGTGGCCGGCCAGAAATTCGTCGATGCGACTTTGCATGTCGCCATCGGTCAGTTGGCGTACGACCTGCTCGGCACGCAACCGAACTTCAGCATCGCCGGTCTGATCGATCAGCAAGCGGAGTTGGGGAACCACATCCAGACCGATGGTCAACAAGTCGGACGCCGCCCGCTCGCGGACTGCGAATTCGCCCGACCCGAGCTGTTCGACGAGGCTGTCGATCTCGATAGCGCCCGGCTCTTCGGCTAGAAGTTCTTGGCCTGCCGCCGATCGAGCGAAAGCGATAAGCGAGAGCACGACGACGCATCGGCAAACGGTTCGCATCAGACGATCGTCGATTCTCAAAATGCTGCCCTCGAAATCAATGCAAGCTTAAAATGACAATGCCGCATCTTACACCTGCGCCACCGGTGGGGGAAAGCCAAAGAAATCGCCGCGAAACGGTAAACTGCGCCGCTGATGTCGGCTTTGACTGTTCGCCTTTGACAAACCGCGACTCGCCCGATTGAAATCGGTTGTCAATTCGCACATCCGTGGCTAACCTTTGTCTATTGACGCGGGCGAAACGTTTCGCCCAAAACGCGTCCCCTTGAGGGATTTGCGGCCGATTGCAGCCTCTACCTGCTAAAGAGCCATGCCAACGAAGATGTCGATTGATCGTGATGCGGCTGATTCTCGCCGCCAACCCATTGTCCCCGCCGACGCCGGCGACCTATCCAAGCAAAATTGCGGCCCCACCGCGCCACCGCCTTCAAACGCCAACTTGGATACGTCCCGACCGACGTTTTCGGATCAGGGTCTGTCGACCCAAAGTGTCCACAGCGGCGAACAACGTCAGAAGCCCGAAGGCTCGATCACCCAGCCGATCTTCACGGCATCGACGTACACGTTTGCGTCAACGACCGAATTGCTTCGCTTCGTCGAAGGTCATGACCAGCGGGAAGAGTATGGACGTTACGGCAGTCCGAACGAAAAAAGCGTCGAAGCTAAATTGGCGGCGCTGGAAAACGCCGATGAAGCGATTCTGTATTCGTCTGGAATGGCCGCCATCGTCGGCTTGTTGATGTCGAAGCTCAGTTCGGGTGACGAGATCGTTTTCTTCGATCAGTGTTATCATCGGAGCCGCGAATTCTGTTCCAAGCATTTGGCTCGGTTCGGCGTTGTCACGCATCAAGTGCCTACCGGCGACTTCGCCGCGATGGAGGCCGCGATCAACTCGCGCACCAAGATGCTCGTCAGCGAGTCGCCGACCAACCCACATTTGACCTGCATCGACCTCGAGAAATTTGTTGCGATCGGTAAAGCGAACGAAGTTGAGACGTTGATCGACGCAACCTTGGCGACTCCTTACAACTTGCGTCCGATCGATTACGGCGTCGACTACGTGTGGCATTCGGCAACCAAGTATCTGGGTGGCCACAATGATTTGTTGGCCGGTTCGATCGCCGGAAGTCACGAGTTGTTGGATCCTGTTCGTAAGCTTCGCGGAGTTTTGGGAAGCATCAATTCGGGCCATAACCTATACTTGCTCGAACGGGGACTCAAGACGTTCGAGTTGCGGATGCAGCGTCATAACCAAAACGGTTTGGCGATCGCCGAGTTCTTGGAAGATCATCCGCGCGTTGATCGTGTTTACTATCCCGGGTTGAAGTCGCATCCTTCGCACGCGATCGCGGCGGCACAGATGCGAGGGTTCGGCGGACTGATCACGTTCACCGTCAAAGGCGCTGATTGGAAAGCCACATCGCGCGTCGTCGATGCGGCCAAGATCGCTCGCATCGCGCCGAGTCTCGGCGGTGTCGAGTCGTTGATCGAACAACCGCTGGTGATGAGCTACTACCACTGCACGCCCGAAGAACGCGTGCGTTACGGTATCGCCGACAACATGATCCGATTGTCTTGCGGCATCGAAAACACCGAAGATCTGATCGCCGACTTGAAGCAAGCGCTCGATTCTTAATTAAAACGAGACTTGATTTGTCGGACTCGAAACATTCTTTCCGCACTCGCGCGATCCACGTCGGTAACCAAATCGATCCCGCGACCGGCGCCGTCGTTCCCCCGATTCACCTCGCCAGCACCTTCCGTCAACCGGGCGCGGGCGAGTGGGGCGAGTTCGATTATTCGCGCAGCGGCAATCCGACCCGCAGCCATCTGCAAACCACGCTGGCGTCGTTGGACGGTGCCGCCGGAGCACTCGCGTTTTCATCCGGAATGGCCGCGATCCACTGCGTAACGATGTTGTTATCGGCCGGTGACCACGTCGTCGCCGGCAGCGATATCTATGGCGGCGCGTATCGGTTGCTGCACAAGATCTGCAATCGCGCCGGCATCGAAGTCACGCTGGTCGACATGACTGATTTGAACGCTGTCGATGAAGCGATCGGCGACAAGACGCGGTTGGTGTGGGGCGAAACGATCGGCAACCCGCGACTGACAATTGCCGACATGACCGCGATCGCACGAATTGCTCACGCAAAGGATGCGATCTTCGGTGTCGACAATACCTTCGGCACTCCGGTGTTGGTGCGACCGATCGAACTGGGCGTCGACATCGTGATGCACTCGGCGACGAAGTACTTGGGTGGTCACAGCGATTGTTTGGGCGGCACGCTTTCGTCGGCAAGGAAAGAACTTCACGACAAACTCTACTACATTCAAAACGCGACCGGCGCGGTGCTCGATCCGCTGAGCTGTCACTTGGTCGCGCGCGGACTCAAGACGTTGGACTTGCGAGTGCGCGAGCAATCGGCGACGGCGCTGAAGCTCGCGACGTGGCTCGAGTCGCATCCGCGGATCAAGTCGGTTCTGTATCCGGGATTGCAATCCCACCCGCAACACGAATTGGCGACGCAGATTTTGGATGGCGGCTTCGGCGCGATCGTGACCTTCGAGTTGGACGGATCGAGCAAACAAACGGCAAAGGTTTGCGAATCGACGAAGCTGTTTCACTTGGCAGTCAGCCTCGGTGCGGTCGAATCGCTGATCGAACAGCCCGCCACGATGTCGCACGCCAGCTACGATGCAGCCGACCGGGCCCGATTCGGGATCACCGACGGGCTAATCCGTTTGTCAGTGGGTCTGGAATCTTTCGAGGATTTGCGAGACGATTTAGTGACCGCGATCGGCTAGTCGCATCATCATTCAATTACTTTTCAGGGATCGAACATGACGGGCGAAGATCCGCTGCGACGGCGTTACCTTCGTCAACTGAAGATCGGCGTCGGCTTGCTGCTGTTGCTGGCATATCCCGCCATCGTTCACTCGCACGCGGCGATCGAGTCGCTGTTCAATCGGCCGGCCGACTGGGTACCCGATTCGCTCGCGGAAAAGTCCGAGTTCAACGACTTCTTGAAGCATTTCTCCGTCGCCGATCTGGTGATGGTCGGTTGGGAAGAATCCGATCTCGACGCGCCTTCGCTGGCGATGGCCGCGGCGGTGATGAAGCCGCTTTGCAGCGAGACCTACGACGCCGAATCCGATGAGTCGACGATCGCCGAACTGCCTGGCGAATCGGGCCAATGGATCGCCGAAGTTCGTCAGACATGCGGAACACCAACGCCGCTCCACTGGGCGCACAGCGGCACCGAAACGCTCGAGCACTTGATCGCGGCGACCAGCTTGAAACGCGAGTCGGCGATCGCCCGGTTGCAGGGAATACTGATCGGTCCCGATGGCGCGCAGACGGCGCTCGTTATTTCGTTCGATGAACCTGGATTGGAACATCGCCAGTACTTGATTCCGGCGATCCGAACCATGATCGCGCGGATTGTCGATACTTCCATCGAACGTATCGCCGTCGTGGGCGGACCGTACGAAGGCGCCGTCGTGGATGACGAAAGCGTGCGAACGATCCAGCGGTTCTCGCCGCCCTCTGCCATCATTGCCGCGATCCTGTGCTTGTTGTGCTTGCGTTCGATTTGGTTGACCGGTGCGATCGTGGTCATCGCGGTGATCGGCGAAGGACTGGTGTTGGCGTCGGTGTATTACACGGGCTTGCCGATGAACGCGGTGCTGATCGTGTTGCCGCCGCTAGTGTTTGTGTTGACGGTTTCAGCCGGCATTCACCTGAGCAACTATTACCTCGACATTATTCGTGAGTTTCCTGATCTGAGATCGTCGGACGCGGCCCATCGCGCGATGCGTGCCGGCATGTGGCCCTGCGCGCTGGCGACCGCGACGACCGTGGTGGGGCTCAGTTCTTTGTTGCTGGTGCGACTGGAACCTGTGCGAGTTTTCGGCGGCGTCGCTTCGGTGGGTGTGACAGCGACGTTGCTGCTGTTGTTCTTGATCTTGCCTGGCGCGATGGTGATGACACGTCGATCGGCGGCGCGCGAGCAAGCTCAAACCATCGACGGATTTCGGGCCGACGTGGTCGCGTGGATGCGCCGTCGATTCGTTCGTCCGTGGCCGATCATCATCGGTTTCTTGTTGGTCGCGTGCCTGATGTCGATCGGCTTGGGAAAACTCGAAAGCAGCGTCAACGTGCCGCGGATGTTTTTGCCCGATAGCGACATACGAACCCAGTACGCTTGGTTCGAGAAGCACATCGGGCCGACCGTCAGCGGCGAACTGTTGTTGTCGTTCCCATCGGCCGTCAAGGGTGATGACGCGCTGGATCGTTTGGTGGTCGTCGCAAAGGTTCAGTCCGCTGTGACTCAGCTCGATACGGTCAGCGGCGCGCTATCAGCCGTCACGTTTGTGCCACCCATCTCGGGCGGTCGCAGTTTGTCCGCGACGGCCCAACGTAGCGTCGTTCGCAAACTGATTCGCGATCCCGATTCATCTCTGGGCCGACTCGGTTTCATCGCCAGCGACTCCGAGAAAGGACGCGAGATCTGGCGGATCAGCATTCGCATGCCGCAAACCGAAGACGACAATCTGAATCAACAGATCAGCGTGATCCGAACGGCGGCACTATCCGGTTTGGCCGATACGAAACTTCCCGTGACGATTTCGTTGACCGGCAGCATCGTGATCGTGCAAAAATCGCAAGAGATCCTGTTGGAGGATTTATTCCGCAGCTTCGTGACCGCGTTCGGCGTGATCGCGCTGGTGATGATGTTGATGTTACGCAGCTTCATCGGCGGGTTGTTGGCGATGCTGCCCAACCTTTTTCCGACGGTGACACTGTTCGGGATGATGGGCTTGATTTCATTGCCGTTGGATATCGGTTCGGTGATGTCCGCCAGCGTGGCGCTGGGGATCGCGGTGGACGACACGATTCACTTGCTGAGCCGTTTCGGATCGCGGCGGGCACGCGGCATCGGTCAGATCCGCGCCGCATACGGCGCGCTTTCTCAATGCGGTTGGGCAATGTTTCAGACGACGCTCGTTTGTGGCGTTTCGTTGATGGCGTACTGGTTCAGCGATTTCGTCCCGACCAGCAATTTTTCGCTGTTCATGTTCGGGCTGCTCGTCAGCGCTCTGCTGGGCGTCGTCTTTTTATTGCCCGCGATGATGTCCAGCGTGCTAGGGCGTTGGCTGGCACACTCGTTCGGTGCGGACGCATCGGCCAGCGTTTTCGCGGACGGACCAGAACTTAACGGCGTCGATGACGGGCCTAAAGACGTTCGACGGTTGCCAATTCACCAAGAAAATGTCGGGCGTTAGTCGTTGGCCGCTCCGGTATAATCGGCATATGACCGACCTTCTCCAAAAAGCAACTGACATGTTTTCGCCTGAGCCAACCGCCGTGGTCGCCCGTGGGGGACTGCTGGATTCGATTCTTGAAAGCCCGCGACTGCTCGATCGGCTTGGCGCGATGCCGGCGGACGAAAAAACGATCGAGGTTTCCAGCTTTAGCTCGAACGATTTTTCACACCCCGACTGGAAGATCGGACACGGCGAGTTTCAGCACGAAACATTGGAGCTTAACATTGATGATGCATCGGCGCCGTTCATCGCTTTTGACTCCGGGTTCATCCCGCTGCGACAGATCGCCAACCTCGGCGCGGAGCAGAGCGACGACATTGACTATCGCTTCGTCGGCAAACTCGGCGCCGGCGGCACCGGCGTCGTCTTTCAAGCTCACCAACGCGCTGTTGACCGCGAAGTTGCCGTGAAAATGTTGCGCGACGATTTGGCGATCAACCCGCATTCCCGCGACCGGTTCTTAGCCGAAGCTCGTGTGATCGGCGGGTTGGATCACCCCAACGTGATCGCGTTGCACGAGGTCTACACCGACGCTAAGGGGTCGCTGTTTTATTCGATGAAACGCATCGATGGGACCAGTTGGGACAAGCAAATCGGCGAGCTTTCGCAAACTCAAAACATCGAAACGTTGTTGCGAGTCGCCGACGCGATTCGTTACGCGCACTCGCGCGGGCTGATTCACCGCGATATCAAACCCGAGAACGTGATGTTGGGTAAGTTCGGCGAAGTGTTGCTGGCCGATTGGGGTTTGGCGATCAATGTTCAAGACGCGCCTTGGGAAAGCTCAGCCAGTCATTCGATCGGTGGCACGCCCGCTTACATGGCACCCGAATTGGCAACGGCATCGGCCGGCCCGATCACGATGCGAACCGACGTTTACTTGCTCGGCGCGATCCTGTTTCAGATCCTGACCGGTAAGCCTCCGCACGAAGGTGACACGCTGCTGCAGTCGATTCACGCGGCGGCTAAAAATGTGATTCGACACACGGATGTCGAAGGCGAATTGATGGACATCGCGATGATGGCGATGTCGACGGACCCAGAACTGCGTTATGCGAATGTCGGCGCGTTTGTTGACGCGATTAAGGATCAACAACAACACGAAGAGAGTTCGCGACTGATCCGACGAGCGCTGCGAAAAGTAGCGATGAAAGGCGATAACGAAGACGCCGGCGATTCATACCAAAACTATGGCGTCGCCGATGGTTTGCTGGCTGAAGCGATCGAGCGTTGGCCGGACAACGAAAAGGCGTACCAGACACGAAAACGCTTGCAGCTCGAGTTTGCGAAGCTGGCGGCCGGTCGCGGCGACTACGATCTGGCGCTCACGATCTATGCGGCGGCCGGAGAATCCGATTGCGACGAAGCTCGCCAAGTCGACGCCCACCGCAGACTGCGCGATGCGAAACATTTGCAAGTTTCGCGTTACTCGGCTCTGTTCACGCAATCGCCCGACGCCGGTTTGTTGTTGCACATGCCGTCCGGAAAAATCGCGGAAGCCAACCAAGCGTTCGCAAATCTGTTCGGATACCGAGAAGACCAAGTGGTCGGCAAACGCATCGGCGAACTGAACTTGTGGGTCTGCCCCGCGCGGCGAAAGTCGCTCGTCGACGCGCTCGATGCGAATGGTTCGGTCGACGACTTCGAGACTCAGTTCTACCACACCGATGGACGTTTGATGGACGTTTTGATCAATGCTCGCGTTGTCGAAGTCCAAGGAGAGTCGATGTTGGTATCGACCATTCGCGACATATCCCAGCGAAAGCAAGCTGAAACGGATCTGAAGCGTAGTCGCGCAAGACTACGTGATTTCCAGCGGATGGCAGGGCTGGCGACGTGGTCATATGAATTAGCCAGCGGCGTCGTAACGTGGAGCAACGAAACGTTCGCGCTCGCCGGCCGTTCGCGAGAAGATGGCACTCCGACGCGTGATGAGTACTTCGAGATGATTCACCCGGACGATCGAGCGTCATTGCAAGTCGCTCTTGAATCGGCGATCGAGTCCGGCGCATCTTACGAATTGTCGGTCCGGCAAAAGGCGTCCGACGGCCAATACATTCACGTGATCGCGCGCGGCCAACCGATCTTTGACGAATCTGGGAAAACGATCGAAGTCTATGGCGTCGTGCTGAAACAACCGTGCGCTAGCATGAAGGGTTAGACGCCGAATCGGGAGTTAGAGTGACTTCAAATACGCGACCAAATCCGCCGCTTCGTCATCGGAAAGCGGTTCCTTCCCGTTGACCATGTCGGGGCTGTGTAGATCGGTGACAACTTCCATCAGGCTCTTCGCACGACCATTGTGCAGCCAGCGAACCTTCGCGTAGGTGGCAATCAACGACGGCGTGTTGTAACCGTCGTACCGGTCGCTCTTGGCGGCCGTCCCGACATCGTGGATTTCACCGTCGGTAAACAGCGATCCCGAGTGACAATCGAGGCACGCGGCCCGATCGCTTCGGAAAATTTCACGACCACGCATCGCCGATTCGCTCAGCGATCCGTCCGCCAAGCGAAACGGATTCGGCGGATACGCGAGAGTCTCCAAAAAATCGATCAGGGCTTCTTTGTCTGCTTGTTTCGGTGCAACGCCTTGCATCGTCGACTTGATCGACCGGTGCATCGCATCACTGAGGTCGGTTTGCCATCCATGCCATGTCCACGGGCCGGTCGCGGTCACGTTTTGAAGCGGCAGCACCGTCTTGAAACTCATCTCGGTTCCGTCGTTGAGCGTATCCATTGCTCGCGAATTGCTGCCGCCATTGGGATGGCAAGTGTGGCAGCTGTACCATTGATCCAAACTCTGCTCGGCGTCGTAAAAAATCTCCATCCCGATCCGCGCAGATGATACATCCTTGGATTCACACAGCCGAATTTCCTCGACCAATTCACCCGCGCCTAGGTCAACGATCTGAACCGAATTGCGTAGGTAATTGGCGACGTACACCGTCGTATTGTCATCGGCGATCGCAATTCCCATCGGACGTCCGCCGACTTCAATTCGGTGGAATCGATCGGTGTTGTATTGCAACTGGGGATCAATCAAGTCGCCCGGACCACCTTCGGCGATGAACGGCATGTCGGGCAATCGATACACAAGCAACTCATGCGTCCCAGAAGACGACGCGACCAATCGCTGCTCATCGGAACTAATCACCAAGTCATGTGAATCGGCAACCGCCAGTCCCGGCACATCGAGCGACATGGCTTCGCGGTACGCGGGTCCGTCCAGTCGCACGCGACCGATGCGACTGGCTAACACCCAACCCAATCGAATGTTAGCGACGTTGATCGGATTGGTGCGATAGACCATCCAAGGAAAGTATGCGTACGTGCCATCACGAGATGTCAGCATCTGACCCAAATTGATGCCGCCCGAGAGCGGCTCGCCGTACAACTTCTTTCCCGTTTCGATATCGATCACCGCGATCTCGCTGTCGCCGGACAATCCCACGGCCAACCGCGTACCATCGCGGGACATGCACAGGTAACGCGGCCAGTTACCGCACCCGAACATTCGCGTCACTTTGCCGGTTCCCAAGTCCACCTCCGCAATCTGCCCCGACGCAACCAACCCGATGTAGGCTTTGGCAGAGTCGGGTGAAACGGCGATACCGCAAGGCTGCATTCCGATTTGAATCACGCTTTCGGAGGCGAGCTTGTTTTCGCTGATCGTCAAAACGTGGAGCGTCCCCGACCAAGCTGCCGTCACCAACACGTGCTGGCCGTCCGGTGTGAAAGTGGCGTTGGCGGGATGATCGCCGATCGAGATTTCGTCGACGACGCTCCCTTTTTGCGTGCTGAGCAAAGAAACCGAGTCGGACGTTTCGTTGGCCGTCACTAACCACAGCCCATCGGGCGACAAAACGACGTCGATTGGCGAGCGATTCTGGTCTTGGTTTGGCGTGCTCTTTTGGGAACTCGGCGTCGCCCCGGATAGGCAAATTGGGAAAGATAGCAAGCAAAAAGCTATCAATTGCAATGGTTTACAGCCAAAGTGTCTGGAAGTCGTGGTTTGGGGCTGAATCATCGGCGGAGCCATGAATTGCGGGAAAAAACTCGTTGTCCGTGGCGGATCTCGGCCCAGGGTGGACATCGATGCTAACATAACCACGTTACCGTACAATCTTGTGGCGAGATCACGAATTGTGATTTCGCCCGATCCGATGTTCCCTCCCCGTAAAGGAAGTTTTGAAGATGAAGTTTAACGCGAAGAGTTTGTTCGTGCTGGGTCTCGGTGTTGTCGCGACGATGGCGATCACCAGCTTGACTGGTTTGGCGACCGCCGATGATGCGGCAACCGCGACCGAGTCGCACATCAAGAGCGGTCCCAAGGACGGCGACTACCTGGGTCCATTCACGGTCACCAAGATCGCCGGCGCCGAAGAGGATGGCGTCGAAGAAGGCAAGTCATTGTGCTATCGATGCAAGAACAGCAGCCGTCCTCAAGTTGTGATCTTCACTCGCTCGACCGGTCCTGAAGTGGCCGCGCTGGTATCGAAGATCGACGCTGCACTAGCCGAACATGAAGACGAACAACTACGCTGCTTCGTCAACGTCTTGGGTGAAAACCCCGAAGCGGCTGCCGCATCGGCCAAGAAGTTCGCCATGACCAGCAAGGCCAAAAACATCCCATTCGTCGTACCGAACGAATTCGAGAACGGCCCAGACGATTACGGAATCAACCCGAAGGCTGAAGTCACCGTGACTTTCGCAACCGACGGTAAGGTGACTGCCAGCCACGGTTTCACATCCGCCAAAGACGTCTGCTTGGAAACCTGCATGGCCGATTTGGCCGCGATCGTTAAGTAATTCGACTGATTGAGAACTGCCAGACTGAAAGCTCGACCCGAAACGGTCGAGCTTTTTTACATTGTGGCCCCGCGACTCCGTTTGCGGGTAAGTACGGGTTGCCGTCCGCGAGCGGAGTCGCAGACCCACGGGTTACCGTCCGCGAACGGCGTCGCGGACCCACGGGTTTCGGTTAAACTACGACTCATGAAACAAATCATCACGATCGTACGCCCGCATCTCGCCGAACGTGTCCTCGCCAGTTTGCGGTTGGCGCCGATCGAAGCGCTCAGTGTGACCGAAGTCAAAGGTTATGGGCGTCAGAAAGCGTATCTCGACGAGTATCAAGAAACGGAATACTCACAGGCGTTTGTTCCCAAAGTCGAGATCACGATGTGGGTCGACGACAGTCGCTGCGACGAGCTGTTGGAAAAAATCGTCGCGGTCGCGGGCAGCGGTAGAATCGGTGATGGCAAAATTTTCGTCTTGCCGGTCGGCGAGTACATGTAGGTAACCCATGCAGTGGCCGATACTTCCCGACTATGGATGCATCCCACGGTGGTCCACCGATGGTCAGTCCTTCATCCATCCCGATGACGTCGCGACTGCCTTGCGGTGCTTCCCGAGCGAACGCGTGTTCAAACGGTTGAGATTCGACGACGTTTACTATCACTACAGCTACGGAAGAATCCGCTTTCGCCTTCGTCCGACCATGTGGTTGAAAGTACGACCTGATGGGATCGACATCGGCGACGAAGTTGAAACCATCGGCGTCGGGTTAGAACGAGAGCTGTTCGTCGCACAGGTCTGGGGCATGTACTTCGTACGCCGCAAAGGTCGCATTCTGTACCGATTGCGTCGTGGTGATGTGTTGGTGCCGCGACTGTATACGTGCAACCAAATGCGATTGCTAACGGACAAAGCGAAGGTACGCCAAGGCGACGTCGAACACCCGCAGCCCAAATGGAGCGGCCAAGGCGAAACGATCCCCGACGTGGATCTGTCATAGTCTGGCACAGCATAAGAACGAACTACTCAGTCGCATCCGAAACTGATCCGACAACTCCGCAAGCGTGTAAAACGACTGTCTCAATCCTTTTACTATGGGACCGTGACGGTGCAGAGCACGTCGGCGGTGTACGTTCCGACGGCGATCGGGTGCAGCGGGTTGGTCACCATTCGGACATCCAGCCCGAGTCTTGCGATGCCCGTTCCGTCACAAACGACTTGCACCACGGTCATCTCATCTCCATCGGCGATCGATGAAATGTCGTGACCTTGGCTGACCTGCCATTGGCCGGTCCCGGTGGTCGAATCGATGGCGATGTTCAATTCGGCGTCGGCTTGGACATCGACCAGCGACTGATGCGTGAAGCCGCTGACAATTGCGAACTCGGCCACAGCGCCGCGCGTTGTGCTGCTCCGCACGTTCCACCACTGGGTCGGAAACGTGACCGAGTCACCGCTGGTGGCTTCGTGAATGACTTCGACTTCCGTCGGCACGGTCACGCCGACGACTTCGGGCACGCTCACTTTGAACGTCTGCGATGCGACGGCGGATGTATTCTGAGCCCAGCAGCATGACGGGGCGGCGAAAAAGAATGCCAACGCGGCGATCCAGACCGATCGCCCACGATGAATGACGATAGAATGAATCCCTCGTCGTCGACTTGCCCCGCAGAAGTGCCTACTCATGCTTACGATTTTGATTGGATCGCGCGTCGATCGCTTAGGGAAAGATGGTTGATCTCTCGATCGTCGGAAACAAAGTTCGGTTGGTCGTGATCGTAACGATCGTGACGGCGGGGACTAGCGAATTTTGGCCAAAACTTGACCACCGGAAACCTGATTACCGACGGCGACGCAAATTTCTTCGATGGTTCCGTCGACCGGCGTAGCAATTTCGATCTCCATCTTCATCGCTTCGAGTATCAGAATCGCTTCGCCCTCACGAACTCGGTCACCCGGTTTTGCGATCAGCTTGAACACCGCGCCGGGCATTTGTGCCTTCACTTCCGTCGACGGAGTCGCCGGTGCAGCAGGCGCCGATGCAGCGCCGCGCGGTCGCATCTGGACGCGATAGACCTTGCCATCGACCGTCGCGTTGTTGCCCTCGAAGGCCATGAAGATTTCCTTGCCATTGACCGTTACGGTGTATTCGGCGGGGCCGACCGATGAGCTCGAAACGATGGCCGGCACCTCGTCAGCTTTCTTGGGATCGATTTTGCGAACACCGATTTCAGCATCGCCTTTGAGAAAGCGAATCCCTTTTTCTTTGCAGGCGGCGGCGATGAAAATGTTTTCGTCGGTCGTCGGCAAACCTTCGTCTTCGAGAATCTTCTTGTACGCGGCGATTCCTTTACTCGGATCGGCGTCGTTGATTTCCAAGACGGGTCGCGTCGTTGGATCCAGCTTCAATTGCTCTTTGGCGAGCTCGATCACATCCGCATCAGGCTCGACCGGTGTCTTGCCGGAGTACCCGAGCACCATTTTTCCGTATGGCTCGGCGATCTTCTTCCATGGGCCGAACATCACATTGTTGAACGCTTGTTGAAAGTAGAACTGTGACACCGGCGTGACCGACGTTCCATATCCGCCTTTGCGAACCACGTCACCCATCGCCATGATGATCTCGGGATAGCGATCCATGATGTCGTTGTCTCGCAGCATTTGCGTGTTGGCCGTCAGTGCTCCGCCGGGCATCGGGCTCCATGGGATCAATGGTTCCACGGCCGTTGCTTCGGGCGGCAAGAAGTAATCCTTCATGCAGTCCTTGAATACTTCTTCAGCTTCGCGCACTTTCTCGACATCGATATCGAGTTCATATTCGGTGCCGCGGAGCGCATGCCACATCACCAGTATGTCCGGCTGGCACGTTCCACCGCTGCACGGCGCCATCGACAGATCGATCGCGTCGGCGCCGGCATCGATGGCCGCTTTGTTGGCCAGCACGCTGACGCCGGCGGTCTCGTGAGTGTGAAAGTGGATGAATGTTCCGGCTGGCAGGATCTTGCGAGCTTCGCGAATCGTTTCGTAAACCTTCGAGGGCACCGCGGTTCCAGAAGCGTCTTTGAAGCAAACGGCGTCGAAGGGGATGTCGGCTTCGAGGATTTGGCGCAACGTCGATGCGTAGAACGCGGCATCGTGGGCTCCGGTGCATCCAGGTGGTAATTCCATCAATGTCACGCAAACTTGGTGCTTCAATCCCGCGTCGACGATGCATTGGCCGCTGTAGACCAGATTGTTGACATCATTGAGCGCGTCGAAGTTGCGAATGGTCGTCATGCCGTGTTTCTTGAACAGTTCGGCGTGCAGTTTGACGATGTCGCTGGATTGAGAATCGAGGCCGACGACGTTGACGCCGCGAGCCAGCGTTTGCAAATTCGCGTCCGGGCCAGCGGCACTGCGAAACGCATCCATCATGTCGAAGGCGTCTTCGTTGCAATAAAAATACAGCGACTGGAACCTCGCGCCACCGCCGGCTTCCATCCAGTCGATGCCCGCATCGCGCGCCGCTTCGACGGCTGGCAAGAAATCTTGCGTGAACACCCGCGCGCCGTAGACCGACTGGAATCCGTCGCGGAACGCGGTACACATGAAGCGAATTTTTTTCATAGCAGTTAGCAGTTAGCGATTAGCGATTAGCGATTAGCGAAAACAGTGCTGGGTATTGTCTTAAATTCCGAAAAGCTAAAAGCTAAAAGCTAAAAGCTATTTAGTCAGGACTGACCACAGCACTCCGGCGGCGACGGCGCTGCCGACGACCCCGGCCACGTTGGGTGCCATCGCGTGCATCAACAAAAAGTTATGTGGGTCTTCTTTTTGGCCGACCATCTGGACGACTCGAGCCGAATCGGGAACCGCGGAAACGCCCGCGGCGCCGACGAGCGGATTGATTTTATCCGTCAGGAACAGATTCATGAACTTTGCGAACAGCACCCCGCCGGCCGTGGCGACCGCGAACGACAATGCGCCCAATCCAAAAATCAACAACGACTGCGGGTTCAAGAATGTGTCAGCTTGTGTGCTCGCGCCGACGCTGAAGCCCAACAGGATCGTGATGATGTCGATTAGCGCCGTTCGCGCCGTCACGGCTAATCGCTCCGTCACCGTGCTCTCTTTGAGCAGGTTGCCGAAGAACAGCATTCCCAACAGCACGATTGCACCGGGCGCGATCAACGTCGTAATTAGAAACGCGACCACCGGGAAGATCATCCGCTCGCGTTTGGAAACGTGACGCGGCGGCTTCATGCGGATCAATCGTTCTTCGCGGGTCGTCAACAACTTCATGATCGGAGGTTGGATCACGGGCACCAGCGCCATGTACGAGTAGGCGGCGATCGCGATCGCGCCCAACAGATGCGGTGCCAACTTGGCGGCCAAGAAGATCGCCGTCGGTCCGTCGGCGCCGCCGATGATCCCGATCGCGCCGGCTTCTTGGAAGGTGAAGCCCATGAACAGGGCGCCGAAGAAGGTTAGGAACACGCCGATCTGTGCCGCGGCGCCCAACAGGATCAGTTTCGGATTGGACAGCATCGTGGAAAAGTCGGTCATCGCGCCGATTCCCAAGAAAATCAACGGCGGATAGATGCCTTGCCGGACTCCGAAATAAAGGTAGCTCAGCACGCTGCCCGGCACATACGTCACTTCGCCGTTTTCCAGCATCCAGCGGGCATCGTCATAAACCGATAACGCCACTCCCTCGATCACAGGAATGTTGCCGACGATGGCGCCCATTCCGATCGGGACCAGCAATAGGGGTTCGTAATCTTTGCGAATCGCCAGCGTGATGAAGGCGATGCCGATCAAAATCATGACCGCATTGCCGAGCGTCATCGAGGCAAAACCGGTCGTCTTGAGAAACTCGAGAAGAATATTCATTCAGACTTTTTCGTGTCGCTCGCGGATCGTTGAAACTCTTGATGCAGAACGTAACCGATCGCGGCCAGCACGGCGCCGTCGTCGTCCCCATGGCTCTCGGGATGTTCTCGGTGGTGACCGGAGTGGTCGATTTCCGGCCACACTCGGTCCACGACCGCCAAAACCCGTGGCAACGCGGCGATGAACATCGTCAGCAAGATCAGCGTTACGAACACGATCAGCATTCCCGCGACGGCGATCGACAGACCACGCGAAAACACCGATTCGCCGATCAGCGTGAAAAAGAGCATGGCCGAATCTCGGGCGGTTAGATGGATGAGGAACCGAAGGATACCGCATCACTGTGAATCGTTCTATAACGTAGGTCCGGTTCCACCGGGCGATAATAGGAATGTCCGGTGGAACCAGACCTGCTTTTCTCGTCACATTCCATTCGGGCGATCGCGTGAAGACTCCTTCTTACGAACCGGTTCAGCGGAGCCGGATGTTGCCGCGAGTTTCGTTTCGATGGTTATTTGGCGTGACGACGGCTGCGGCAATCTTGGCCGCGGTCGCCCGAGCAGCCGGCAGCGGCGCTGCGTTGGCCGGCGCCGCGGTTGTGGCGCTGGGGTTCATCGCAATTTGCTTCGCCCTGTTTGTCCTGGTGTTCTTCATCTCGTGGGCGATCTCGTCGTTGTGGTACGAACCGGAGGACGACACGCACAAGGGCAGCCCGTTCTCGCAAGATCAACTGCCACCCCAAATTCTGCCGCCTCGGGAAAGTCGATCATGATGCGAGTCGGGTCCAAGATCGTAGCGCTGATCGTCGCTCTGCTCGTCTCGGCGAGTGTCGAAGTTGCGCTGGCCCGCGCGCCGATCGGCGGTCAGCATCCAACGATCCGATTGCCGACCGTCGGCGCGACCGTGCAAGGTTTTCGCTGCGACATCGAGATCGGCAATGTGCAAATCGCTGGTTACGTTCCCGTCGAGATCACGCTCAAGCCGGTCGGCACGTTCACCGCCGATCGTCGGTTCGTTGTTCGCGTCGTGACCAATCGCGACAGCCAAACGCCTGGGCAAAACGGACTGGCGGTCAACCTTCCGATCATTGCCGATCAGGGTGCCCGCGTCGTCAAAGTCACGCGCTACATTCCCAAGTGGTCGGGCGGACACGCGGTCGATGTTTCGGTGCTGGAAAACGGTCGTTCGTTGAAAGATTACGCGGCCAGCGTCGGTGCTCGTTTGACGCCAGCCGGATATCGCTATCAAGAATTGCTTGGCGACGAATTGTGGCTCAATTGGATTCTGATCGACGAGTCGATCGTCGCGGACTCGACGACTCCGCCTGACAAGTACGCCGCCGGTCTCGGGTTCGCAGCGCCTGTCGTTTTGGGTTCGCCAACCGCGACAACTCGAAGCTGGATCTCGCCGATCCGAACCAACGACTTGCCGACCGATTGGCGAGCTTACGGCAATCACGATGTCGTGTTGCTCAGCCCGAGTGCGATCGAGCGCGTGCGTGCAAACGGGGCCGCCTTCGCGGCGCTGCGCGACTGGGTACTCGGCGGCGGCACGATCGTGGTCTACGAAGCAGACTCGCTCGGGCCGATGGTCGAGTCACTGGGCTTCACACCGACTGACGCCACGACGCTAACGAAAACGATCGGCGATATCTGGTCAGAAAAAGAAGCCGCGTCGCTGACCGAGTCGAAACAACAACTCGCCCTTTTGCGCACGCTTGATCGGCACATCGACGACCTGAAAAAAGCCGAAGCGAACAATCCTTTACCGGCCACACAAGCAGACGAATCCAAACTCGAAATCGTGACGGAGCTCGAGTATGGGGTGATTGATGACAGCAAATTGATTCCTGTCAAAGTGAACGGGTACGACTATTTTTTTCCGACGGACGTTGCTACTTCCGAGCAATTTCGAAACGAAATGCGAAATACGTTCTCGGTTAAAGTTGCGAAGTACAATCCGGCCAAACCTGGCATCTTCGGCCAGAGCGTCGGTGCCGGTTTGTTGATCGGAACGACCGTCGGTATCAACGACGCCGAATCCAAATTCGAGTGGACTTTGATTTCCAGCCTGTTCGGTCCTCGCGCGTCACCGATGCTGCGGCGCGGCGTCGATCCGTTGATGGGCGATCGTCGTTTTGATCGTTGGATGATCCCCGGAGTCGCGCAGCCGCCGGTCTACACCTTCATGGGTCTGCTGGTCGGCTTCGTCGTGTTGGTCGGTCCGGTCGCCTATCGCAAGACATCCAAGAGCGGCCGAAGTTACCTGATGTTCTTGATTGCGCCGGTGTTGGCGATGCTGACCACGGCGGCCATGTTTGCTTACGGGATCATCTCCGACGGCTTCGGAACGATCACTCGCATTCGCCAGATCACGTTCGTCGACGGCGGATCGGGTGACGGCGGCGAGCGAATTCGGAGCATGTATTTCGCGGGCGTTCGTCCCAGCGATGGGATTCGCTTTCCTGCGAACGCCGATGTGATGTGGTATCCCGAAAGCTTTGGTATGTCTTGGCAAGATCATTTCTCTTTACCGTTTCAAGTTCTCGGTGAAGTCACGATCGACGACAAATCGCAGCGATTCGATTCGTCGTTCTTGCCGTCGCGGGAACAGCGTCAATTTGTCGTTCATCTGCCGCGGCGGGGAATCGGGTCGCTGAGTTTGATCAAAGCGGACGACGGCACGCCTCAAATTGAAAACGGATTCACTTTCCCGCTCCGCACCACCGTTGTTCGTGACGACGACGGTGAATATTGGTCCGTCGCCGACTTGGCAGCCGGTGCATCGGCGACGGCCGAACCCGTCGATGTCAAAGGTGCCGCGAAGCGAATGGGCGCGATCTACAACGACTACCGACCCGTCTCGACGACCAAACAAACGACCCGACAACCCACTTACAACTACAACAACCAAGTTTACGACTTGATCCTTGATGTGAATAAAATGGTCGCCGCCGATACCATTTTCACGGATGGAATTTTTGAGACTGACTTGCAACAGCGACTGCAAACCAGTGGCGAGATCCCGAAGGGGCATTTCATCGCGACTTCGGATGTCAGCGAAGATGTAATCGCGGCCGAAGACGCCGAGACAGTCGAGAGCGTTCGTTATCTCTATGGAACCTTGCGATGAACGCCATTCCCATTCCAGCCGTTCACGGCGGTGACGACGATTGCATCGAGCTGCGGCGTCTGCATCGGTTCTTCGGCAAGACGAAAGCAGTCGACGACATCTCGTTCTGCGTTCCACGAGGCCATGTGTTCGGATACATCGGACCCAACGGGGCCGGCAAAACGACATCGATGCGAATCTTGGCGACGCTGGATTTACCTAGCTACGGTGACGCATTCGTCGACGGATTCTCGGTCGTCAACGACCCCGAACTGGTCCGCCGCCGCTTGGGCTTCATGCCCGATTCGTTCGGCACGTATCGCGACGTGAATTGCCGCGAATACCTCGATTTTTTCGCCCGCGCGTACGGTTTGGTGGGCCGCGAACGAACCGATCGTTTGTCGTGGGTGCTGGGGTTCACCGGCACCGACGGGATCGCGGAAAAGCCGATCCGAGGACTCAGCAAAGGCATGAAACAACGTCTGTGCTTGGGTCGCGCGCTGATCCACGATCCCGCCGTCATGATCCTGGACGAACCGGCGGCCGGTTTGGACCCGCGAGCACGAATACAACTGCGAAAGATGATCCGCGAGTTGGCCGATCGAGGAAAAACGGTGCTGATCAGCAGCCATATTTTGACGGAACTTGCCGAGATGTGCGACGCGGTCGGCATCATCGAACAAGGCAAGCTGTTGGCGACCGGCAGCATCGAACAGATCCAACGTCAACGCGAAACGCATCGCGAATTGAAAATCCGCATTTTGGATAACACTGAATCGGCGGGTGAGCGATTGCGGTCGTTCGAATCGATCTCGTCGGTCATCGTCGATGGCGAGCTGCTGAGGTTCGAGTTCGCCGGCGACGTGTACGATCAAGCGAGGCTGGTCTCGCAACTGGTCAGCGAAGGCTACGCGGTCGCGGAAGTCGAATCGCATAAGAAGAGTTTGGAAGATGTATTCTTGCAAGTTACCGAAGGGTTGGTGCAGTGATGACAACGGTTGCACCGGAGAATGTGACGCCAACAATCGTGGCGGAATCGTCACCGAACTGGCTCATCCGGCTCGATGATTGGTGCGAGCGGATCGGCGACTCGCTCAATCCGATCTTGGTCAAAGAAACACGCCAGGCGCTCAAGAGTCGGCAATTCGTCGGTACGTTTTCGGTGCTGTTGATCGCCGCGCTGGCGTGGACGATCATCGGCAGCCTGTCCATGATGCCGGGCATCTACACGTCGCCGTCAGCGCCGCGAATGTTGATCGGTTACTATCTCGTGCTGGCGCTGCCAATGTTGATCGTCGTGCCGCTGGCGGCCTACCGATCGCTGGAGGGCGAGATCGATGACGGAACGCTCGAGTTGTTGTCGATCACGGTGCTGAGTCCTTGGCAAATCGTGCTGGGAAAACTCGCCAGCGCCATGTTGCAGATGTTGCTGTACTTCGTCGCGTTGTTTCCCTGCGTTGCCTACGCCTACACGCTGCGCGGGGTCGATCTGCCGACGACGTTGTTGATGATGGGGATCTTGCTGGTCGCCGGAGTGGTATTGACGATCGTTGCGTTGTTTTTCGCGCCGCTGGCCAGAACGCGCACAGGTCGCGTCACGACGCTGTTGGCGGTGATGTTGTTGCTGTTGGGCGCCGAGTGGGGTCTCGCCTTCATGGTCATCAGCATGATTCTGGAAGGCAATTCGTTGACGCCGGACCAGATGTTCTTTGTCGTCACGTCGAGTCTGTTGCTGGCGGTCGCCGTGGGACACTTGTTGTTGACCGCGACGGCGGCTCAGTTGACACCCGAGAGCGAAAACAGGTCGACTCATTTGCGAATCGCGTTGATGTCGTTGTCGGCGATCGTGATGGGTCTGGGGATGTTGGCGACCCGATTGTTGGCACAGGATGCGATACCCTTCGTGATAATGTTCGCGCTTTTCTTGGCGGCCTTGTGGACGCTGGTCAGCAGCATGATGGCGGGCGAATCGGCGATCATGACACCACGGATAAGACGCGAATTGCCCAGCAGTTTGCTGGCCCGCGCGACGCTTACTTGGCTAACGCCGGGGCCGGTCAGCGGTCTCGTGTTTTCAGTGATCCATATCGTCGTCATCACAACGGCGGTCGTGATGGCGCTCGAATTCGCAGTCGATCGGTCGAACATGATCGCGTCGGCGATTCCATCGATGCAGCGTCTCTGTGTCACCTATTCCGCTTACTTGGTCGGTTTGCTGTTGATTGTTCGTTGGTTCGTGGCATTGATCCGCGTCCGAAATCATCCGCGAGTCGAGATCGGCGTGGCAGCACTGATCGCGGTGGCAATGCTCGCTGCATTGGTCCCGTATTCGATCGGGTTGCACTTCAATGATTACCGACCTTATTCGTATTCGTGGTGGCAATTCACCAATTGGGCGTGGACGTTGAAGGAGGTCACCGATGGCAACCCGAGGGCCAACGTGGCCGAAGCGATTGTTGCGATGGCATCAGTCGGATTCTTCGCGACGGTATTGGCTTCGCCGCAACTGGCAATGCCGCGTCGAACAGCGACGCCCCAGCGTGTGCAAGAAGAATTAGGTTCCTGATCGCGGGGTGTGTCCGCGGTCTGTCGGGGCCTAGAATGAATCTCGCGGGATGCTTCGACTTCTTTTCACTTTGATACTTCACGAAAACACGGCATGACTTCGGAACCCAACCCTCCATCGCCCGAGCGTCCCGATTCGAGCGACAACAACCCGGCGTTGCGCGCCCGCGTACCGGACAACGTCGCCGATGGATGTTTCAGCACTGGTGCAATCGTGATGACGGGCCCGAGCGAGTACATCGTCGACTTCTTGCAAACGATCGGGCGTCCGCACAAGGTTGCCAAGCGAGTCGTCATTCCGCATCCGGTGATGCCTCAGTTCATCGAAGCGCTTAACACGAACTTAGAACTTTACAAGCAGCGTTTCGGCGCGCCCGTTTCACCACCGACGCAGCAACCCGCACCGGGACAACGTCGACCGACGCCGCAGGAGATTTATGACGACTTGAAACTGCCCGACGATGTGCTCAGCGGTGTGTATGCCAACGGAGTGATGATCGGTCACGGAGCCAGCGAGTTCGGCCTCGATTTCTTGACCAGCTTTTTTCCGCAATCAGCCGTCAGCGCGCGAGTCTTCGTCGCGGCCGGCCAGATCCCACGTCTGCTCGAGTCGCTGCGCGGTGCCGTCAAACAATTGGAACAACGGCAACAGGGCGGCCAGCCGCCGACTCCGCCACCCACCGAAGAGCCACCGACGAATTAGTCGAGTAGTCGAGTAGGCCTTGCAGAGTGGAGCGATGCATGGCATGTTTCGGCCGGCGCAATGCCAGCCATCGCTTCGCTCTGCATGGCCTACGATATTCCCATGAAGTTTTCTGACGACTTACCTTTGATGCTTGGACTTCCTCGGGCGGCGCTGCCTACGGACGAACCGTTGATCTTGGCCAGCGGTTCACCTCGACGGGCTCAGTTATTGTCGGCGGCTGGCTACACTTTCACCGTCCAAATCGCCGACGACAGCGCGGAAAGTGGTGTCCTCGATCGGGAAACGGCTGCGGAAATGGTCTCGCGGTATGCCTATCGCAAGGCTGAGGATGTGGCCCTTAAAAATGTCGCCGGGATGATCGTTGCTGCCGACACAGTCGCATCTTGCGATGGACAGATACTCGGTAAGCCGCGCGGTGTGAAAGACGCCGAGTCGACATTGCGATTGCTCAGCGGTCGTCGCCACGATGTTTTTACTGGCGTGTGCGTTTGGTCCGTGAAACTCGGGCGATGTGTCGTCGATGTGGTGCGAACGGAACTGCAAATGCAGTCGCTCAGTGAAGCGATGCTCGGTGATTACTTGGATTCGATGATGTGGGAAGGCAAAGCGGGCGCCTTCGGATATCAGGACGGAAACGATTGGCTTTCGCTCGTCGGAGGCGGCAGCGAGAGCAATGTGGTGGGCCTCCCGATGGAGCGATTATCGGAATTACTGGAAAATTTCGTCTCATTAGCCGAAACCGTTATTACCGGAAGTGTCGAACCATCTGGGTGAAGTTTGACGAGCGTGCTAAGGTAAGCTCGATGGCGGAAATCTCAGGGTTCAGTTTGTCCTCTCCCCCTTTGACCGGTACGGAATGATGGTGCTTTGCGAACGTCGCGGTTGGTTGGTTGTCAGTTTGGTTTTGGGATGTTTGGCGATCGGCCATGCGTTCGGATCGGTCAGTGCGTCGGCCGACAATTACGCCGACAAAATGTTTGAAGTCAAATCGCATGACTTTCGCATCGTTGGCCGCGGCACGAAGTGCGAATACCACTTCGAGTTCACCAATATCTACAACGAAGAAGTTCACATCTCGGGCGTACGCACCAGTTGCGGTTGCACGACGCCGACGCTGACCGCGGACACGCTCAAGACGCACGAAAAAGCCGCCGTCGTCGCGACCTTCAATACCAGCACTTTCATCGGTCAAAAAGCGGCGACCGTGACCGTCGTTTTCGATCGGCCGAAGTACGCTGAAGTTCAATTGAATGTCAGCGGTTTCATTCGCACCGACATCACGTTCGATCCACCGGAAATCGCTTTCGGCGAAGTGCCCGCTGGCGACGAACAAGAGCGAGAAGTCGTGATCACGCACAACGGCAACGCGGACTGGGAAATCCTGGACGTGCGCAGCCATTGCAATAATTTGCGAGTCCGGCTGGACCCCGCCGAACGAAGTCCGGGCATCGTGCGTTACCGCATGGCCGTTCGCATGGACGAGTCGATGAGCGAAGGTGAGATCCGCGAACGATTGACGCTGATTAGCAATGATCGATCTTTCCCGACAACCGAGATGTCGATCAGCGGACGCATCCGACCTTCCATCAGCGTCTCACCGGCATCGGTGAGTTTGGGTTCGACCAAAACCGACGGCGTCGTCGAAAAGAAGTTGATCGTCCGTGGCGAAGAACCGTTCGAGATCAAAGATGTCGAATGCGCCGACGATCGATTTGTGTTCGAGGTCCCCACCGGAACGAAAAAGCTGCACTTGGTGAAGGTGGTGTTCAAGGGCGACGGCAGCACCGCACCGATCTCGCAAGAAATTCGCATCACCACGAATCTGCCGGGCGGCAAATCAGCATCCTGCATCGTGACCGGAACGATTGCCGACTGATTTCTTTGACAACGACGCAGCGCTCGGCGACGACGGGTCGCCATCTCTTGCAGTGAGCGCTAAACTGTGCGGCGAAGCATCTTTCGCCGCCTATTTAGCAGTTCATCATGAGCGTCAATCCGATCGACCTGTCCGGTTACGGTCTCAACGTCAAGAACGTCATACATAACGCGACGCCGGCGCGGTTGTACGAGTTCGCGATCGCCGGCCACGACGCGGTGATCGCCGCATCGGGCGCACTGGCGACGCGCAGCGGTGACAAGACCGGACGTAGCCCCAAAGACAAACGCATCGTCGACCATCCCGATTCGTCGAGTGATATTTGGTGGGGCGACATCAACATTCGGTTGACCGAGCGATCGTTCGCCATCAACCGACAACGGGCCATCGACTATCTCAATACGCGAAAGAAGATCTTTGTCTTCGACGGCTACGCGGGTTGGGATCCCGACTATCGAATCAAGGTCCGTGTGATCGCCGATAACGCCTATCATGCGTTGTTCATGCACAACATGTTGATCCGTCCGAGCGCCGAACAACTCGCGTCGTTCGGCGAACCCGATATCGTGATCTACAACGCGGGCGCTTTCCCCGCAAACCCGTACACTTCGCAAATGACAAGCACGACCAGCATCGACTTGTCGATCGAACAGGGCGAGTTCGTGATCTTGGGAACTCAGTACGCCGGCGAGATGAAGAAGGGCGTGTTCACGATCATGAACTACTTCATGCCCAAGCGGGGTGTGCTGAGCATGCACTGCAGCGCCAATCAATCGGGCGCCGGCGACGTCTCGCTGTTCTTCGGATTATCGGGTACCGGCAAAACGACGCTTTCGACCGACCCCTCGCGAGAACTGATCGGCGATGACGAACACTGCTGGTCCGACAACGGCATCTTCAACATCGAAGGCGGCTGTTACGCAAAGGTGATTCATCTCAGCCAAGAAAGTGAACCGGAGATTTTCGACGCGATTCGATACGGCGCGGTGCTCGAGAATGTCGTCTTCGACGAGACGACTCACGATGTCGACTATGACGATGCGTCGATTACCGAAAACACGCGAGTCGCCTACCCGATCGAGTTCATCGAGAACGCGAAGATTCCGTGCGTCGGCGACCACCCGAAGAACATCATCTTCTTGACGTGTGACGCATTTGGCGTCTTGCCCCCGGTATCGCGATTGACGGCCGAACAAGCGATGTATCACTTCATCAGCGGCTACACGGCCAAGACGGCCGGCACGGAAATGAACGTCAATGAACCGCAAGCGACATTCAGCGCATGTTTCGGCGCGGCGTTCTTGGTTTGGCACCCGGCGAAGTACGCGGAACTATTGGCTGAACAGATTCGCCGGCACGGCGCCCGAACGTGGCTGGTCAACACCGGTTGGGCCGGAGGTCCGTACGGTGTCGGCAAACGGATGAGCTTGAAGAACACGCGCGCGATCATCGACGCGATCCACGACGGCTCGCTCGAAAAAGTCGAGATGAAAGTCGATCCGTTCTTTGGATTCGAGGTACCGACGTCGTGTGAGAATGTTCCGACGGAGATCCTGTGGCCACGCGACGTGTGGCCCGACGGCGATGCTTACGACGGCAGCGCCCAGCGGCTAGCCGATCTGTTCCGCAACAACTTCAAGCGATTCGAATCGGGAGCCAGCGAGGCGATCCGAAACGCGGGCCCGCTGCGATAGCTGGTGCCGCGAGTATCGCCAAAACTAATTTTCCAGCGCCATGCCTCCGGCGCTGTTGACGAACAGGACTCGTGGCAAGCTGCCCGCGATAAGTTCCATTCGCTCGTACAGTTCGAGTTCTTTGCCCTCTTCGGGCGTCTGGAAACCGAGCACCACGATCGCTGCCGTTGCGGATGCTTGCGGGATCACGATTGAGGGTGGCTGATCCGAAACGATCACTTCGGGGATGATCTTGATCCGCGACGAAGCACCCAACTCGATTAGATGTTCGCGGACTTCCGGCTTGGCAGCTTCGTTTTCGACGACGCGCAATACGCGGATCGGATGGTTGCGCCAATCTTGGTTTTGGTGCAGCAGGTGCGCCAGCAACATCATCAGCGCGCCGTTCTCCATCCCTCGCCACCAAACGTCGATGGTTCCATCAGGAACCCGCCAATGCTCGTCGACCGCCGAATCCTCGTCAGCCTCGGCATCTCCTTCACGATGAACCAAGAACCGCATCGCCAGGATGCTACGGTTCATTCTCGCGATCAAACGGATGTTCGCACCAAAAGCTTCCGCTTTGGAAACTTCGCGAGGCCAACCCATCAAAACCGTGTTGGGACGCAGCCCGCCGATGCCGTGGCACTGGATCAATGCCTCGATACCGTCTGATAAAACCTGATTGCAGGTGACTGCGGGGAAGGCTTGCAGTTGTTCTCTGGCGATGAAGCCTCGCAGCATTTTTTCATACTTGTCACGCCGCTCGGCATGGTCTTCGATGTCGCCCGAGACAACTTGCGCGAGCGTCAAAATCCCGTGGCCTGATGTCAGCCAGTGACCGTAGATCGGGATGTGGCTGCGTGTCCACCCGGTGCCGCTGAGTGCCATGATGACGGGGCGCCAGTTCTTGGGGTGATAGCCTTCCTCTTCCAATTTCAACAGCGCCTTGCGAGCCCGTTCGAAGATCACGCCGCTCTGCACGTCGCCCCATCGCGATTCGATCTCGCGCGATCGAATGAACCAGTGCAGGCCCGCGATGAAAGCAATCGAAACGCTTGCCCAAACCCAATTGATCAAGAACATCACGCCGAGACAGCCGAGCGTTCCGGCCAGCGATGTCGACCAGTGACAGTATTTGAACGTCGGACGGTAGCTGGGGTTCTTCGTGATCGCTTCGTAAAACGTGGCCAAGTTCAGCAGGCCGTAGGTGATCATGAAGAACATCGTGATGATCGGCGCGATCGCGTTGAGGTCTCCCAGCACGATGCAGACCTGCGCGATGGCAAACGTCAACACGGTCGCGCGGCGTGGTTCGTTGGTCAGGCCGCTGCCGGCGGCAAAGAAATTCAGCGAACGAAAGATCTCGTCCCGCGCGAAAGCTTGCAAGATTCGCGGCGCGCCCATCATGCTGCCCAGCGCCGACGACAGCGTTGCGGCGAACACGCCCGCCGTGATCGCGATCGGCCAAACCGCAATATCGCGGATGACCATGTTGTTGTTGATGAGTTCTTCGGCCGGGCGGGCGCAACCGAGCAAGAACGCCTGTGACAAATAAACGACTGCCGTAACGCCGATTGCAAGCAGTGTTCCTTTCGGAATTGACTTGGACGGGTTCGCCAAATCGCCCGACATGTTCGCGCCGGCCATGATTCCCGTCACCGCCGGAAAGAACAGCGCGAACATCGTGAACCAATTATCATCGCCGACAAAATTGGACGCCAAGTTGTCGCGTAGATATTGCGGATTGAAGTCCGCGATCGCTCCGGCGTAGAACGAACCGAGCGAGACAACCAGGATCGCCAAAATGAAGTACTGGACCTTGATCGTCCAACCGGCGCCGATGTAAACGCACAAGAATGTGATCAGATTCACGACGCTGGCGATCGCCGTGAAGTGATCGGACCAACGCGGAAACGTCTCCGCGAACGCTTCACTGAATCCGATGATGTACATCGCCACCGAGATGGCTTGCGCCAAAAAGAACAACACACCGATCGCGCCACCGAATTCGACGCCCAGTGACCGGCTTATCAAATAGTACGCGCCGCCGCCTTTGACTCGCGTATTGGTGGCAATCGCCGAGAGCGATAACGTGGTCAGAGTCGTGATCGACTTGGCTGCTAAAACGATCAAGATCGCGTTGGCAATCCCCGACTGGCCGACCACTTGGCCGAACCTCAGGAACATGATCACGCCGAGAATCGTCAACGTGCAAGGAGTGAAAACACCACCAAACATGCCGAACTTGGTCGGTTCAGTTGATTGCGTCTCGGTCGTTTTATCGGACACGATTCACGTCCATGTGGATCACGCTGGAGCCGGGTGGCAATGCTTGGCGAGCTGCTAACTTCCCCAAGGCGTTCGAGTCAAACGGTTCTACTCACTGCGTCGCGCCAAGGGCGTCGTCGGCTTTTTCGATCAGGTCGACGACGCTCGTGTGAACTTCCTCCGTCGTCGATACGACGAGTACGCTTCCGATCAACGTCGCGGCGCCATGGCCGCCCTGTTCCCGCCAACTGTCCGGCTGGATCGTGGTGGTGAGCGTTTTCAGAAACTCGGCTTCATGCCCAACCAAGCTGGCAGGCAACCGATGCGCCCAAACGCTCGGATTCTGTTCGGCCGATTCAATGGTGGTGATGATCATCACTTCCTGGTCGATCCGATAGGTCAGCTCATAGTCACGCAGCATCAATTTCAAGATGCTTCGTAAGCTTACGATTTTGAGTGAGATGTCGATCGGTTCTTCACGCGAAAGACCGATTTCTTCCAGCGATCTCGTATCGATCATGATCGGAATATCAAATTCCTGCGATAGTTGCGCGGCGCAATCGGTCAGCGGCAACTCGACGAACGAAATACTTGTTTTCTTGTCGAGCGCTTCGCGAATTCGTTGTTCATTGCAAAGCGAATCGCCATCTACCGGCTTCTTAATCCCTGGATTGGGAACTTTATTGCTGGCAAACGGATCTGCGGTGACGCGCGGTGTGTTCGCGGGCCGAACTTCGCCGACCCGATTACCAAACGGGTCCGAGCCAGCCGGATTACCAAACGGGTCCGAGCCAGACGGCGCTTGACCGGACGCGGTCGCAATCAATAGCAGAGTCGTCGTTGCACCGAGCGCATGAAATCGGATCATCGTTGGAGCCTCGTTGATGAGTCGTTGAGAAGCCGAAAAGACAAGACCACGACTCTACGCCACCCGATTTTTCAATGCAAGCAGAATATTCAAGGTACTGAACCGCCAGCCTCAATGGCGATGCTTGTCGCGTTGCAAGACGACATTGTCCGAAAACGGGCTGCCGCGTTCCGTCGACGTGGCGGTGGCCGTCGTTGTTTGATTGTCCTGCGCGGTGGCGGTGCCGAACGAGTGAAGCTCAGTGCCGTAGGCACGACTTGGAATAGCCAGTGGCATCAGCCCCTGGAACTTTTTCAACCTCTTCGAGGTAGTGGTGGCAATCGCTCACCCGCGTCGAATTTCGGAACCTCTGAATCGCACGGCGATGTGATAGACCCTTCGCTGTTGATACTCGATTTCGCCGGTTTTCAGGTCAAAACGAAGCGGCGCGTTGTGACGCGTCACATCGATCGTTGCATGAAAACCTCGTTCTGAAAAAACGTCTATCAACATCGCCAGCGCATCACGCTCTTCCCAAATCAGATTCTCCGAATTGATGTTCGCTCGACCTGAAATCGCGTGACGCAGAATGATCGGCATCATCTTGCTCTCGATCAAATCCACGACTCGGTGGAACAGTTCGGGCTGCTCCATCTCGTACCCGTCCAAGCGAGACACCAGATCGCGACGCGCGTGCATGACGATCTCGCTGGCCAGCGGAATCCGCCGTAACGTGTGAAATGTCCGCGGGTCCAATTCGAGCGAACTCTGATACTCCAATTCACGAAGGATGTTTTCTTGAACGACATCCAGCGGCGCTTGAGCGTTGATGAAGTGGTAGTGAAAGATTTGTTTGAGAGACACCAGCGCGTCGTACGTCTTTTCTTTGAAGACGCGGTAACGGTTTCTCGCCAGTTCTTCGCTGAAGTCGGTCGGTCGTTCGTCCAGTCGATCGTCGATGCCCTCGCGATCGGCGGTCACGTTGTGGGCAATCGTTTGACGACCCCGTTTCATCTGCCGGGCAACGCTCTCGGCCTCGTCCACGAACAACAGAATGATGTGAAACGTGGGCTGCTTGAAATGCACGAACTCAGGCGCGTCCGCGAACTCGCGGCGCAGCCCGACCATCGCATCGAACAACATCTTCAAACATTCGACCTGGACCTTCGTGCGCGGAAACCCGTCCAAGATCGCGCCGCTTTGATACTTCGGATCGAGCAGTTCGCGATACACGACGCGCACGGCCTCGCGATCACCGACCATGCCACCTTGGGCTTTGATCGCGCGCGACTCGGGACTGTTGAGCAACTCGCTGACGACGATCGGCGCCGTCGATATGTCACGGACTTTGCGGATGAAGTCGGTGTTGGTTCCTTTGCCCGCACCCGGCGCTCCGCCCAGCAGAATCAATTCCTTGGGGAACCGCATGTTGGCGCGACCCCGCTCGTCCTCCATCTCTTTCCAAACGGAGTTGAAGATCAACTGAGCATCTTTGACTTCCAGGTCGCGCGGCAACGGCGGCTTGCTGATCGGATCAGGAAGAATGTCGGTCACTTGGATTTCATCGCTGGGAGTAACGGAGCCTAAGCAAAGAGCGGAAAAAAAGTGTCTGACCCCATTTGCCGGGAACCGTCCCTTCGGGTGCTTCGCACAAATGGCGTCAGACACTTATTTTCCGCACGATCCTAAGTCGCCAGCTTAGTGCAGTTCCCGAATAAATGTAGGCCCGGCTAAACCGACGACCAATCTGGCCGTTGGATCGATGATTTCGGCGTCGAGTTCCACCTTGTCGGCTTCCGACTCGTCCACTCGCGGCCGCAACGTCGCAAAGTACATCAGGCACGCCGATGCGATACCGAAACTACAAACGATCCACAATGTTTGATACTCGGGACCGTTTTCGGTCGCCTTGACCAATAGCGCCGCCCCTTCCCAACGACCATCCGAAAGTCGTTCCATCGAAACGGACAATGCGTTGTTGGTGAAGTGGATCAAGATGCCCGGCAGAACGCTGCCCGTTCGCAACGCAATGAACGCCAACAGCAAACCCATGAACGTCGCCGCGATCGATTGTTGAAGCACGCCGTGTGAGATGCCGAACATCAGCGACGATACCAGCACGGCTCGCAAATAGCTCTTTTCGCGAACCAGCCCGCCGAAGATGAATCCTCGAAAGGCCAGCTCTTCGCACACCGCCGGCACGAATGCCATCAGGAATACGATCGTCATCCACGGCGCCGCGGAAATCTGATCCGTGAACGGCTTCATCGCCTGCATCGCCTGTTCGCTGATCGGATACATGTAACCGATCCACTGGGCCAACATCACGTAGAACGGATGCAACGTCAGTCCCAGCAACACCGCCATCGGCAACGTCGTCCAGTTCGGCATTCTCAGTCGCAAACTTTTCCGCAGCGAGGTTGTCAACATCGTCGCCATCAACAGCGCCGGTGCCAAGATCATGCCGATTTGCGGGATCATGATCAGCTTGGCAAAGCCGGCAATCGACGTCGGCATTTCGGTAACGGCGAGTTTACCGAAGAACAATGCCACCAGAATGATCGCGCCGCATGCAAACGCTTGCACCGGAGTTGCCGCGGTTTGTCGATCTCGCCATAAATGGCGTACCCAACCACGTAGTTCCCATGACTCACCACCGCCGCCCAACAGCAACGCTTCGTCCTCGAATTGTCGTCGCACCCACGATACCGCCAACCACAAACAACCCGCCGTCACACCGGCCACCATCGGCAAGTGCATCAGCGCGAAGCCGTATTGGCCTTCGACGAGCGCTCGAACCAGCAAGAACATGCCCGTCACGGGGATCAAGCTGGTGCCGACCGTCAACGTCGTGCCGGGCAACATCGGCAACATCACCAATGGCAACGTCACCATCATCAACGGCATCAAATAGTACTGACCTTCTTTGCTGCTCTTGGCCATCGCGGCCACCGCCAGCGCCAGGGCGCTGAACAGCGCCGATAGCGGCACCAGGGCTACCAGCAACCACAGCATCGGAACGATCGGCGGCGCGCCGATGGAACCGCCCGCGATGCCGATCTGTTTGAATACGAACGAGCTGGTGAACAACATGCTGGACGAATTCAAGATCGCCGTCATCATGCTGAACGTCGTGACAGCGCCGAGCTTGCCCCACACGATTTCGCTGCGCAGCGCCGGGCTGCACAACAGCGTTTCCAGAGTGCCGCGTTCCTTCTCGCCGGCCACCAAATCGATTGCCGGATAGAACGCGCCCGTCATCGCCCAAACCAACATGATGAACGGCAACAGCTTGCTCCACAGCGCCATTTCGCGCGTCCGCTCGGGCGCGATGTCGATGTCCGTCAGCTTGAATGGCGACAACATCGCCGTATCAATGCCGGAATCGGTCAATCGCTGTTTGACCCAACCGCCCTGCCACGTCGACAGGATTCGCGTCACCCGGTCTCGCGCGACCATCGATTGATCGGAGGCGACGTTATACAGCAATTGCATCGCCGCTTCGGGATCGCTTGAACGGGCGTCCGCGTCGGCAAATTTTGGTGGAATGACGATAACCACATCGTAAGCACCGTCGCGCACCCAGCCGGTCGTTCGCTGCTGGACATCGTGCGTGATCGCCGCCTCTTTCCACTGCAACGGGATAAGATTGAGTCGTTCGTTGTGATCCGTCAGTCCGTCTGCGAATTGATTCAGTTCGGTATCGATCAGCGGCGGTACATCGACGAGGTGTTCGGTGCCGACGACACAGACAGACGTTTGATGTTGACGCGTGAACTGGGCGATTTGCAACAACAGCGTTCCGACCAGCGGATACAACAGGATCGGCAAGATCGCGATCGTGAACAGCGTTCGACGATCACGCAATTGGTCACGCATCTCGCGGACGTAAATCAACGCGATGGCCGACAATCGTGGCTTGCCCGCGCGGCGAGCCGCCTCTCGTTTTTGCTGCGAAGTTCGACTCACGTTCGCGATCCTCCCGCTGCCAACTGACGCGAAGCCTCATCTGCTTCCGTCGCTTCGTGACTGCTGAGCAATCCGAAGAAGAGTTCCTCGAAGTCGTGTTCGTCGTGCCGCGTTCGCAGTTCGCCGATCGTGCCGGTGTCCAAGATTCGGCCGCGGTGCATGATCGCAATTCGATCGCAAAGCTTTTCAACTTCGCTCATGATGTGCGTCGAAAAAATCAGACACTTACCCGACTCGCGCAAATCACGAACGATACCCAATAGATTTCTAGCGACGAGCACGTCGAGTCCCAATGTTGCTTCATCAAAGATCAACACGGGCGGGTCGTGAACCATCGCACGCGCGATCGAGACTTTTTGTTTCATGCCGGTCGACATCTTCGATCCGGGAACGTCGCGGAATTCGTTCATCCGCAATTGCGAGAACAGAGATTCGAGTCGCTCTTTCAAATCCGACTTCGTCATCCCGTGCAAACGACCGAAGTACTCGACCATTTCCCAGGCCGTCATACGATCGTAAATCGCGGTGTTGTTGCTGACGAAGCCGATGTTGCGGCGAACGTCTGCGGCGTCATGCACGACATCGAATCCGGCCACCATCGCGATGCCCTCGGTCGGCGTCAGCACCGTCGATAGAATCCGCATGACCGTCGTCTTGCCGGCGCCGTTGGGGCCAAGCAACCCAAAAATTTCGCCCGGTCGCACCGTGAACGAGACACGATCAACTGCTACGAAGGTTCCCCGGCTGAGATCCTCGTACGTTTTCGTCAGATGTTGAACGTGGATCATGCCGGGCTTTGGATCGAGATGCAACGAGCGGTCTTTTCCAGATTAGCTCACGTGGCAATTCTGAGCAGACCTCGTTTGCCGAGTCCCGACCAAATCGCCAGACGCCCCCCGTTTTAACCGTCAATCCTTGACTTGCAGCCTTACGACCGGACCCGAGACGGCATCGAGCGACTCGATTTCTTCGGTCGCCCGCCGGGCCGCGCCTGCCGTAGCCGCGTGAGTCATCACAACCAGCGTAACCGGATCAACGGCCGTGCCCGCTTCGTCACTCTCGTGCTGGATCACCGATGCGATCGAGATTCCATGACGTGCCAAAACTGTCGCGATTGCCGCCAGCGTGCCCGGGTGATTGGCGACCGGCAAGCGAAAGTAATAACGTCCGACCAGCGTATCTGCGTCGCGCAGTTTGACTCGCGGTGGTTGGTCGATCGAAAAATACTCGAGCGTTTGGAAGGTCAACCGAGTCCGACCAACGGCGGTGTCGATCAAGTCCGCGACGACCGCCGAAGCCGTCGGCATCTGGCCCGCGCCCAAACCGTGATAGAAGACCGGACCGACCGCGTCACCGATCACTCGGATGGCGTTGTAAGCGTCGCGAACTTCAGCGATCGGTGTGCCGATCTTGACCAACGTCGGCCCGACTGAAAGTTCCAATCCGTCTTCCGCCAACTTGGCGACACCCAGCAACTTGATGCGGTAACCGAGCTTGCGAGCGTACTGCAAATCTTCCGGCGCCAGTCGGTCGATGCCGACGCGGGGTATGTCCCTCCAGTCGACGATCGCGCCGAACGCCAAGTGCGATAGGATCGCCAGCTTCTGGGCCGCGTCCGATCCGTCCACATCCATCGCCGGGTCGGCTTCGGCATACCCGAGTTTCTGGGCTTGCTTGAGAACGTCATCGTACGACGCACCCCGCTCGTCCATTTGCGTGACGATGAAGTTGCTGGTGCCGTTGAGAATGCCTTCGAGCGAAACGATCTGGTTGGCCGACAAACACTGGCTGATGTTGGCGATGATTGGGATTCCGCCGGCCACGGACGCTTCAAAAGCGATGCTGCGACCGAGTTCACGCGCCCGATTGAACAGCTCCGGGCCGTGCTGAGCCAGCAACGCCTTGTTGGCTGTGACGATGTCTTTGCCGGCTTCCATTAAGTTCAGCATGATCGTGCGGGCCGGTTCCAACCCGCCGATCAACTGAGCGACGACGGTGATTTCGTCGTCATTGAGCACATCGTCGATCGAATCGGTGACGACTCCCTTGGGCAATTCGATGTCGCGGCGCTTGGCCAAGTCGCGGACGACCGCTTTTTTGAGCCATAAAACGCGACCGGCGTGCCGCGAAGTGCGGTCGCCGTGATCGAGCAGCAGTCGGGCGACGCCGGTGCCTACCGTCCCCATCCCGACGATCGCAATGTTAGTTTTTTCCATGGTGGGGATGTTAATCGAGAACGGCGAGAACGTGTAGGTCGACTCAAAGAACCTCCTCACTCTTGACAACTGCCCCCGTTCCGGCGATGATCCGGCTTACTGAGACTGATTCTCAACAAAGAGAGCGGAACCTTGACGACCTTAGATCAGCTTTTGCCGGGACAACGTGGTGAGATCGTTCGCATCGAAGGCGTCGATGGGATCGCTTCGCGACTTCGTGAGATGGGTTTCATCCCCGGCGAATCGGTCGAGTATCTGCGTCGGGCACCTTTGGGTGATCCGGTGAAGTGTTCCATCCACGGTTGCCGCATCGCCGTCCGCAGCGGTGAAGCGAAACGCGTCTTGGTTCAGCCGATCGGCTAACCGCCTGCTTCACTGAATTGGCTTGATCGATCTGGCTCCATGGCAACTGCGTCCGAAGAATTCAAAAAGCCCGCCCCGTCGAGCGTCCTATCGAACTCGCGAGTGGCACTTGTCGGCAATCCCAACACGGGCAAGAGCACGCTGTTCAACGCGCTGGCCGGACTCAATGTTCGCACGGGCAACTACGCCGGCGTAACGATCGAGAAGAAAGTTGGTCGCTGCAATCTGGGTTCACGTACCATCGATCTGGTCGATCTGCCGGGAACCTATTCGCTGGCGCCGCGATCACCGGATGAGCTGGTCGCCGTCGAAGTCTTGACCGACGACCTCGAAAACGAGCCGCCCGTCGAACTGATCGTGTGTGTCGTCAATGCGTCCCAATTGCAACGAAACTTGTTCTTGGTCAGTCAGTTGTTGGAACTCGGCAAGCCGACAATCATCGCGCTCAACATGATCGACGCGATCGAGTCGCGCGGGATCACGATTGATGTCGACAAACTTTCACAGCAGCTCGGGATCGAAGTCATCGCGACGTCGGCGTCCAAACGACGCGGGATCTTGGAACTCAAAGCGGCGATGGAGCGTCAACTTGCCAGCGATCATTTGTCCGTGGATCGCGAGCGAACTTTGCCGGCGTCGTTTTATCAAGTTTGTGACGAGTTTCGTGAAGCGTTGATTGCCAATGCTTGCACCGGAGATAGCGAAGATGTCGATGCGGCGCTGCCAGACGACTATCTGATCCAGCGAATGTTGTTGGACCGCGGCGGCGAATCTGAAAAACGTGTCATCCATCGACTCGGCGGCGGAGTGCTGCCAGCGCTATCGGTTGCTCGCCAGAAGTTGGCGACCCAAGTCGGTGACGCGATCGACATGGAATGCAACGCGCGGTACGCGTGGGCGAAACAAAAATTAACGGGCGTGATCGGCGAATCCGGACGCGCCAGCTCTCAAATCACCGATCGGCTCGACGCGGTGCTGACCCATCGCGTCGGCGGTTTGATCTGTTTCGTGCTGGTGATGTTTTTGATCTTTCAGTCGATCTACGCGATCGCCGGTTGGCCGATGGACGCGATCGACTCGGCGACGGGATGGGTCACCGATGGCGTGACATCCGTGATGGCGCCGGGGATGCTGCGCAGCCTGATCACCGATGGTGTGATCGCCGGCGTCGGCGGCGTGCTGATCTTTCTGCCACAGATCGCCTTGCTGTTCTTCTTTTTGGCGCTGTTGGAAGACTGCGGTTATATGGCGCGAGCTGCGTTTTTGGTCGACCGCGTGATGACGCTGTTCGGGCTGAGCGGTAAATCGTTCTTGCCGATGATGAGTTCGTTCGCGTGCGCAGTGCCGGGAGTCATGGCGACTCGCGTGATCGAGAATCGCCGCGATCGACTCGCAACGATCATGGTCGCGCCGCTGATGAGTTGCAGCGCGCGGCTGCCCGTTTATTTGTTGCTGATCGGCGCATTCGTACCGACGACGGCGTACCTGGGCGGCTGGCTATCACTGCCGGCGATCGTGCTGATGTCGATGTACATGGTCGGCGTGGTGACAGCGATCCCGGTGGCGTGGATCTTGAAGAAGACACTGCTGCGAGGCGAGGTGGCTCCGTTCGTTCTCGAACTTCCTGAATACAAAGTGCCGGCGATTCGTGTCGTGTTTTCGCGAGTCTGGGAAGCCAGTCTGGCGTTCGTCGTCCGCGCCGGCACACTGATCTTTGCCGCATCGATCGTGATCTGGTTCGCCGGATATTGGCCCGGTGATCACACACACCAATACGAACTGGAAACGCAGCTCGAAAGTGTCGATGCGGATACGGCGAACGCGGAAACATTGCAGTCCGATTTGCAAGTCGAGAGCGCCCGGCTGCTCGAGGGCAGCCTATTGGGCCGCGTCGGACACGCGATCGAGCCGGCCGTTCGACCGCTGGGTTGGGATTGGAAGATCGGCGTCGGCGCGATCGCCAGCTTCCCGGCCCGCGAGGTCATCATTGCGACGTTGGGCACGATCTATTCACTCGGCGGCGACGCGGACGAAGAAGGTTTGGCCGGCGCAATGCGGGCATCCAAGCATCCCGACGGATCGTCGGTGTACACATTGCCGGTCGCACTATCGATCATGGTATTCTTCGCTTTGTGCGCGCAGTGCGTCAGCACGCTGTTGGTGATCCGCCGCGAAACGAATTCATGGTTCTGGCCGATCCTAAGCTTCAGCTACATGACGATCCTGGCGTATCTGGGCGCGCTCGTTACGTATCAAGTCGGTTCGAGGTTATAGCGCCGGATGAATTGGCAAACCATCATCGCTTCGTCGATTGTCGCACTGGCGGCCGCCTGGTTATTCAGACGAGCCTATCGGATCGTCGTTGGCGGTTCGCGCGGCGGCCAGATCGGCAACTGCGGCGCGTGCAGCAAAAACAAGAGCACGCCGACCGTGGTCCAGTTTGACGCGACAAGAGTCGGCGGCCGACAAACACGCGTCGGTCATGAATTACCCAACGAAGAATCGTGATTCGGCGACGCACGGCGAGTCGTTAGCGCGGGACTCGGCGGAGTGGCTCGTCCTTGACGCTCGAACTTTTCGCGACCGCGGCCATCGTTCGCGGCGCCAGTCCGGCGGCGATGAACAGCCGATTCATGCCGACCATCAAGTGATGCCAGGCGTCAATCGCTTCGGGTGTCCCCATCGTCGCGGCGTCGGTTCGGTCGAAGCCGACTTCGCTGATCTGGACCGTCGGCTCGAGATGCAGCAGCGCTTCGAGCATCAAGTGTTTCCGGCAATCTTCGTGATTCATGCCGCCGTCGTCATAGATCCACAGATGCGATTGCAAGGATTTGTCGATCGCCGAAATGGCAGCTTGACGGATCGAATCAGCGACCAAAATGACTTGCAGGGGACCACACTGAACGTAAAACTTGGCCATCGGAAATCTCCTCCGTGAGCGCGGTAGTTGGCGATGCCAGCGGGCATCGATCGCACTCGGCGGAACCGACCTGTTCGGCACATCCGGGCGACAAAACAACTATCGCGTCCACCGTTGACACGTCTGGTCAAAGGCGGTTTTTTCACGCAAGCGAGCGGCGGGTTCACTGCACGTCGTTGGTCTCGGCTTCGTCATCGGGCTCCGCGGTAGCCTGCTCGATGTCGCCAAACTTGAACGTCAAAAACTCTGGCCCGATTTGTGCGATCACTTGCGACAACGCCGTCTGTACCGTCAATCGCACTTCCAATTCATTGTTGCTCGGTTGAATCGGCTTGCTCGTTTTCTTCACCAACTCCGCGCCATTGCGAACGTCCAAACCCAACACATCCAGGAATTTCTTTCGACTCGGGATCGAGTAGGTGAACGGGCTGCGGGTCAACATCAAGACGGGCGTGTCGGAGGCCTGGGTGAGCGTGCATCCCCAGGGCTTATCGAATGTTTCGCCCCACAACAGCGAACCGTCGGCCATCGAAACACAGTAAACACCGTGCGTCATCCGGTGGAAGGTGCCGTCTTCGGTCTGCAGTTGCTCGACGCTCTGGTCGAGAGGCGGATCGACCATTCGCTTGGGAAGGAAGAACAACTTGTCCCGCAAAATCATCGCGTGTAGACCACTCAGATCGTCAAACGGCGGCAGCTTGACCCGTCCGATCTCGCGTCCTTCGGCCAAGTCCCAAACAAACGCATCGCCCGAGCTTTCCATCATTGCCAAGTATCGGCCATCGACGATCCGGCCGAACGATGCCGGCGAATTTCGATCCGCTCGGTTGCTCGAATGAGTCGTCGTGCTCAGTCGGATCGCGTCGGCATCGTCCGCGAGCGGATCGATGAGCGTTAGCGTGAATTCGTCGCCATTGACTTCCGAACGTTGGTAACACAGCACGTGGCGACCGATCGACTCCCAAACGTCGCCATACTGCCATGGTTTGGTCGTCAGTTTTCGGCCGTCGAGCAAATCGAAAAACGCGACTTCGGATGTCGCCGGCGACACGACGGCGGCGCGAGTCTCGTCGCAAACGATGACGCCGCTGACGGGCGCGTTGGAGTTTCGCCAGAGCGTTTCCTTGTTCATCAAATCGACCGCGAACAGGTCGCCGCCCTGCAACAACACCACGCGATCACCCAACACGGGCCCCAACTTAAATTCGGGGATCACCTGAGTGCCGCCGGCGGAATTGAGGTAGTAGTGAATCACTTGATCGCCGAACGCTGTCGGCACGCCGCGACGTTTCGCGATCGGGCTGCCATCGCCCGACAAACCTCGCTGCCAAGCAACCGACTCACCATCTCCCGCCAACATGTGATACAGATCGACCAAAGCCAGACCGCTCGGCATCAAAACCATCATCGCGCCGCCGCTGATTTGCGCTTCCTTGTCGATATCTTCCCCTTGCCGCGATGACTCGATCGGGATCACTCGCGGCATTCCCGACGGATCGCGGAGCGCAATCGGAGCGCTGGCGTCGCTGATCAGTTGCCAACCGTTGAATTTCTTACCGGCCAAAATCTCGGTCTTTGAAACTCGCTGCGACGTGCTGCCGAATCGTGTGCGAAGTTGCCGCGAATCCCAACTCAGCGACGCTTTGTCGGGCCACTGTGGTTCCGAAATCCGCGACTGCGCAAGTGTTCGTATCTGTTCGATCTTTTCCTGTTCGATCTTTGCGCTGGAGTCACCATCGTTTGATTTCAGCTTGTCATCTCCGATCGCATCGAGCACCGCGATCGCGTCTTCGTGCAAACCACCGTTCGCGTAAATGCCGGCGATCGCGACAGCATCTTCGATCGAACCTTGAGCGATCACGTCGGGCCTCGGAACCCGCGTCCCCAGCAACAATCGCTCGATTCGCAAGGGCTCGCCAGCCGTCTTGAATCGTTCGACCAACTCGTCTCGCAAATCCTCGGCGCCATCGAAGCAGCGAAAATGTCGATGGAGTCGATCGAGCAAGTTGGTCGATGCGTCTCGCCGACTCGAAACGGCAAGGCGAACGAGTTGGTTGATTTCATCGGTTTCATCGGGTGTCGCGGCGATCGCAGCTTGATTCGCTCGACCGGCAACCCAACTATCCAACGAGCATTGCCGAGTCGGATCATTGACGACTTGATCGGCGATGGTCTCCAGCATCGGTTCGGTAATCAGCAGTGATGACAGATCGAGCAAGCGCTTCACCGCTTCGACGTTGTCATTCTTTCGCAGCGCCGCGCGAACTCGAAGCGACAACAACTCCACCCTTTGCGCCGGTCGATCGATCAAATCGTCGAGCGTTTCGATCAACGCCGCGTCAACATCCGCGTCGTCTCGCAACAAACCCAACATCGCCGACACGCTCAACATGTGGACTTCGTCGTTATCAGGCTGCATGTCACGCGCGCGGGTCAAAAACTCGAGTGCCTCGGTTCGTTGGCCGCGCTGAATCAACAGCTCCGACTTGCGCACGAGACCCTCGAAGTCATCCGGGTTATCCGCCAACATTCGATTGACGATCGGTTCGAGTGTCGTCTCGCCGAAGGCAACCGCAAGCGACGTCGGTCCCTGAACGATGATCTCGCCATCGACGGCGACGAGGTTGCCCAGTGGATAACGGGTGTTGCGACGATCGATCACGGAACCGTCGTCGAGTGAAATTTGAACCAGTTGATTCGTCGAAGTCGGAACGAAATAGCAATTGTCGCCGAACACGCCTCGGCCCGCGATTTGTTGCCCGGCAGAGAGCATTTCGCGGGCTGTCCAAACGGCCGTTCCGCTCCTATCCAGCTCGAATGCACGGACCTGATTTCCGCCGACCACGATGAACCGGTTGCCACGGATGCCGGCAAGGTAACGCATGTGAACGCGATTTTTTTCGGGGAACAGACTTGCGCCAGTCAACAGATCGAAACCGAACAATCGATCCGCTTCGATCGGCGTGACCAACACAGACGTTCCATCGGCAATGGCGATCCCGTTGTCCCATCGCTGCATCAACTGAGTCGCTTCGACACCGGTGCCACGACCGCTGACGGTGCGGCTCATCTCGGTGTTGCGATCGTACGTCACGCCCCAACGGAACATCTGGTCGGCCAGATCGATCGCCACCGTCGCGCCGGCGCCCGTCGGACAGATCAACACTCCCTCATGATACGTCGGCACCGCGCCAGCGACGCGTCGGATCGGGTCGCCTTCAATGCCGCCCGATTCGACCGCAACCAAATGCTGTCGCCAAATTTCAGCTCCCGTCGCGGGATCCAAGCAAGACAGATTGATGTCGCCGCCGATTTCGACCATCACATAAAGTCGTCCGTCGATCGGCAGCGGAGGTCCCAAGAAGAACGCATCCGACAACGGTGAATTTTCGTCGGCGCCGGCGCCCAAACGCCACAGCAACTTTCCTTCGGTCGCCATCTCCAGCGCCACCAACGTGTTGGTGCTGGTGTCGGCCGGCCGAGTACCTCGCAAGTTGATCATCGGACTGAACGAAACCATTTCGACTTCCCCAAGATCGTCCAGCATGAACGCGCGCTCGCCGTCGCTGGTGATGTGTCCATAAGGTACGTCGTTCCAAACTCGCTGGCTCAGCAAATCGGTCGCACCTTCCTCACCGGTCAACTCGTCAAACGACAGCTCTTCGTCTTCGACAGCATCGTTGGCCGATTGCCATGGGTAGGTCCAAACCCGTTTTCCGGTTCGATAATTAACACCGACCAATCGCTCGGTCGTTCGCATCAAAAGCTGGTCGCCGACGCGGATCGGCATCCATGTCGGTGGCGGCAGCTTTCCGCCGCTCGTCAACTCTTCTGTCACACCACGAAGCTTCCGTTCCTGACGCGGGCTGGCCGTCGTCGTCAACATCCATCGCAAGTTCGTCAGCGGCATCTGTCCAGCCGAGTCACCGTTGCGATTCGCCGACGAACCGAACATCGGATAGTCTTTCGTCGGCTCCGGTGCAAACGGTTGCAACAAACCGCTGTGTTCGCTCAGCCAAGCTGAAAGACCCTCGCCGGCGGGAATCGTCTGCGGCTTCCCGTTGATCGTGACATCGCCGACCGCGATCGTCGGCAACGGTCGTCCCGACAACTGACACGCCGCCGCATGTTGGACCGCGACGCCGACGCCGAGTTGCCCGATCGCTCGCGGTTGAATAACAACATCGTCCAGCAAGATCGACGCTGACAGCGGGTGCCCCAGGTAAATATCGCGCTGCGCCAGCAACCACGATGCTTCGTAGCCCGCTTGAGTGTGAAAGTACTTGCGACGAACCAGACGAACTTGTTCCCAATCTCGATTTTCGGCCGCATCAGTCAGCAATTTTCGGGCGATTGATCCGTAACGCAGCTCGTACGTTTCCATCGCCGCCGACGGCAGCTCGCCGATCATGTTTCGCGCCGCCCGCAGCAGACTCATTTGAATCGGAACGCCGGCAACGATTTCTTCCGCACCGATGAAGAAGTCCTGGCCCCCCAAATCCGACTCGTCCGCCTCCTGTGCCTCTCGCGAAAGCAAGTCGCCCAACCGCACGACCGCGTCGCTGTATCGCTTCTCTTGCAATGCTCGCTCGGCGTCCTTCAACTGCTGCTCGATCAATCGCGGCGCCTCGATGAAACGCCCCGATTCAGTTGACGACATCGGTCGAAAAATCCCTTGACCGATCGCGGGCGAGATCGCCAGCGACGCAGTAACCACGAGGGCAAAAAAGCGAATCGGGAAGCCAAACGTCGAAATCGTTGCCACGTGAAAAACCTGTACTTGGTTGAAATCCGAGGGACCCGTTCATTGTACAGTTGCGGGCGGACTATCCCAGGCACTCGTTCAAGCTAAGCACGCGACGATCTGGCTGAACACCTCGTCGGCCGACTGCATCGCGTCGATCGTGCGAACAATGCCCCGCTGAGCGTAGTGATCGAGCACCGGAGCGGTCTGGTTGTGAAAGACCCGCAATCGAGCCGAGATCGTTTCCGCATTGTCATCGGCTCGGTCTTCGAGGCTGGATCGTTTGAAAATCCTCGCGATCAGTTCTTCTTGCTCGGCGACCAAACTGAGCACCAAGTCGATTTGCCAGTCTTTCGTGGTCAGCAATTCGTCAAGCATGAAAGCTTGATTGACCGTTCGTGGAAAACCGTCGAACAGGCACCCGGCCCGGCAATCAGCGTCCGCCACTCGCTTTTTGACGATTCGCATCACCATGTAGTCGGGCGCAAGTCGACCGCCATCGATGTAGCTGGCCACGACTCGACCGAGCGCGGACTCCGTGCGCGTCGCACGCAGCAGCTCGCCCGTTGAAAGGTGGGGAATCCCGAACTGATCGATCAGACGTTTGCACTGGGTGCCTTTGCCGACACCAGGCGGACCGATAAAAACAATTCTCATCGGTCGCTCCTGAAACTCAAACGAACCTCAAGCTCAAACGACCGGCGAAGTGCCCCCGCCGGCGCCCTCGAGTAGCCCTCGGTAATTTCGCATCACCAAGTGGCTGTCGATCTTCTGAACCAAATCGAACGCGACGCTGACCGCGATCAGCAATCCAGTACCGCCGTAAAAACCGGCGATCGAATAAGGCACGCCCAACGATCCATAAACGATGGTCGGCACGATCGCAACGATCGATAAAAACGCCGCTCCGACGTACGTAATCCGGACCATCACTTTCTCGAGATAATCCGTCGTTCGCCTACCCGGACGGTAACCTGGAATGAACGTACCGCTGTCGCGAAGGTTGTCCGCCATCTCTTTTGGATTGAATGTGATCGCCGTCCAAAAGTAACAGAAGAAAAAAATCAGCACGACATAGAACAGATTGAACACGAACGAACCCTGATCGTTCAGCGTCAAGCCGATCATGTTGAGCGGCTTGAACAACGGACTTTCGCTGCCCACGAAACTCGCCAATCCGCCCATCAACATTCCGGGAATGATCAACAAACTGCTGGCGAAAATGATTGGCATCACGCCGGCTTGGTTGATCCGCAGCGGCAAGTGCTGACGTGTCCCGCCGAAGACGCGGCGACCGCGCGTGAACTTGGCCGATTGCGTCGGAATCTTACGCTGGCCCAATGTGATGAACACGACCCCGAAGACGACGCCGACGAATAACACGACCAACAACACGAGCGTCTCGATCCCGATCTGGCCGCGACTGAGTCCCGTCAATTCAGTCTTCATGTTGCGGACAAGCTCATAAAGTGCTTTAGGCATCTGGGCCAAAATGCCGGCCATGATCAGCAAACTGATCCCGTTACCGATGCCGTGTTCGTCGATTTGTTCGCCAAGCCACATCAGGAACACCGTGCCGCATGTCATCACCATCACGGCGACGAACTGCCATCCCCAAAACAACGATCCGTCGCTGGCCATGAAGTTTGGATTGATGTCGCCGTTGCCCGAAGGGCCGCCCGACATCAACATGAACTTCAAATACATGTAGCTCTGCACGACGCAGATCAAAACGGTCAGATAACGGGTGTACTCGTTGAGTTTCTTGCGGCCCGCTTCGCCTTCCTTCTTCAAGTCCTCGAGCGGTTTATAGACGCTGCCGAGGAGCTGGAAAATGATCGATGCCGAAATGTACGGCATGATCCCGAGTCCGAAAATCGTCGCCTCGCGTAAATCGCTCGCCGCGAACAACGTGATTTTCTCGAAGAACTCCGACGCCGTTCCGCCGGCGTCGCCAATGTTCGTCGCAATCATCGGCAGCGGAATGTGGAAACCGATTCGATAAATCGCCAGCAAACCTATCGTCAGCAACACCTTCTTGCGAAGTTCCGGAATCGAAAAAATGATGTGAAGCTTCTCGAACATGCGTCAGGTCCGTCTTGGATTTCAAGGTTGCCCGATGAACGGTGCGACCGCAGATGTAACATTGATAAAAGTTAAGATCGCCGAGTCTAGCTTTTCTCGTCGCATGAGGCGATAGCATGAACCGACTCGAACTCCGGCATAGACGCTACTAGCTAAACGCCCAATCGACAACGCCGGGCTGTTGCGATTCAACAAACTGGCGTCATCGGCTGGGCGTCAACTCACTGCCTGATCGATGGCTACTTCTTCTCTTTACTGAGTGCGGCGACTCGCTCGTCTGGCGTACGCCGGGCGACCAACTTATTGACCTTGCCACCAGCCGCGACGATCTTTTCTTCGGCCGATTTGCTGAAGCGGTGTGCCGAAACGGTTAGCTTCTTGGTCAATTCGCCGTCGCCGAGAATCTTCACTTCGTCGAACGTGCCCTTGGCCAAGTCTTTCGCGGCCATCGCGTCCAAAGTGACTTCGGCGCCGTCCTCGAAAGCTTCATTGAGCCGGCTCACGTTGACCGCGAACACGGTCACGGCCCAACGATTATTGAAACCCCGTTTGGGAATTCGGCGAATCATCGGCATTGCACCGCCTTGGAAAGTCGGCTTGCGACTGTACCCGCTGCGGCTCTTGTGACCGTTGTGGCCACGACCGGCTGTCTTTCCCGTACCGCTACCGGTACCGCGACCGATTCTCTTGCGAGGGCGATTTTTTAGAATGCCGCGGTGGACGTCGTTAAGTTGCATGACCGGAGACCGATGAAAAACGTATTTGCTTGTGTGTGACTAATTCAGATTCGTAGCGGCGATTAGCCGACCAGGTCTTCAACGGTCAATCCGCGGAGTGCAGCGACTTGATCGACGGTTCTCAATTTCGAGAGTGCATCAATGGTGGCTTTGACCAGCGTGACTGGATTGTTGGTACCAAAGGACTTTGTCAGGATATCATGAATCCCGGTCGCTTCGCAAACTGCGCGAACGGCCTGACCAGCAATGATGCCCGTACCAGCACCCGCCGGGATCAGCAACACCTGCGCGGCGCCGTACTTGCCGGTGACTTGGTGAGGGATGCTGCCCTTGACCAGCGGCACCTGGATCAGGCTGCGACTGGCTTGCTTCTGAGCCTTCGCGACGCTGGGCGGCACCTCGTTCGCCTTGCCGTAACCCCAGCCCACTTTTCCGCCGCCGTCGCCAACAACGACCATTGCCGCGAAACTGAATCGACGACCGCCTTTGACCACTGCCGCACAGCGTTTGATCTTGACGACGCGGTCGAGCATGCCGTCGGCTAGACCGGTTTCTTCTTGCTGCTTACGCTTTCCACGTCCGCCGCCGCCGCCACTACCACCGCCGCGATTTTGTGATGAATTGCTCATGATTTGGTTTCGTCGCTCAGGACGGATCTAACTTGGGAGGATGCTGCGAACGTATTTTGAAAAAAATGTCAGCGATTAAAACTGCAAACCGCTCTCGCGAGCCGCTTCCGCAAACGCTTTGACGCGTCCGTGATACTTGTTGTGACCGCGATCCATGCGAACCGCCTTGATGCCAGCGGCCGTTGCCCGTTCCGCGATCATCTTACCGACTGCGGCGGCACCGTCACAGTTGCCACTTTGGGTAATCGATCGACCCGCCTTGTCTTTCGTGCTGGCGCTGACCAAAGTTTTGCCCGAGACATCATCGACGAGTTGGCAACTGAAGTGGTTGAGCGAACGATGGATGCACATTCGCGGCTTGTCCGACGAACCACGCAACTTGTTGCGGACGTGGTGGCGTCGACGGAGTCGTTTTTTCTGGATTTTCTTGTTCTTGTCCATTTTGAGTCCGATCGTTTGTGAATCGGCCTTGGCAAGTGGTGATGATTGGGAATGTTTGATGCGTGGCGGGCGAGGAAGCGATTACTTGGTCGCCGACTTACCAGCCTTGATTTTGACTTGTTCGCCCTGATAACGGACGCCCTTGCCCTTGTATGGTTCCGGCTTTCGAAGCGAACGAATCTCGGCAGCGAACTGACCGACGGATTGCTTGTCGCAGCCTTGAATCACGATGTGCGTCTGGTCGGGACAGGTCACCTTCAGGTCGCTAGGGATCTTGCGGTGCAATTCATTCGCAAACCCGACTCGCAACTGAATGATGTCGCCTTGGATTGCAGCCAAGTAACCGACGCCGACGATTTCGAGCTTCTTTTCGTAACCCTTCGTCACGCCCTCGATCATGTTGGCGATCACCGCTCGGGTGAGTCCGTGTAGCTCACGCGATGTTCGTTCGTCGTCCGCACGAGTGACGACGACCTCTTTACCGCTGTCGTCCATCGCAACGGTGATTTCCGGGCGATAATTGAACGACAACTTGCCTTTGGCGCCTTCGACTTCGATCGAGTTGTCAGACAGCGATACTTTCGCGCCGTCCGTAACGGGCACCGGCTTGTTTCCAACGCGACTCATAACTAAGGCTTCTGTTTCAATTCAGGTGTTGAGTGATTTTCTCGGCTCGCCGATCGGTTGGCGAGCAGGTTCATGGCAAGGTTTACTAAGCGATTTCGCAGAGCACTTCGCCGCCCAGGTTGTTTCGACGGGCTTCGCGATCGCTGACCACACCGTGGCTGGTGCTAATGATTCGAATTCCGAGTCCGCCCAGAACTGGCTTGAGCTCTTTGCCGCGGCTATACAACCGCCGACCGGGCTTGCTGACCCGCTTGATCGTTTGAATCACACGTTCGCCGTTGGGACCGTACTTGAGTTCCAAACGAAGGGTCGCCGAAGGATTCTCTTCATCGATTTCCTTCCAGTCCCAGATAAAGCCTTCGCGTTTGAGCACGTCGGCGATACCGCGCTTGAAACGGCTGGTCGGGATATCCACATACGGCTTTTCGACGTGTACGGCGTTGCGGATTCGCGTGAGCATGTCGGCAATTGGATCAGTAATCATAGTTTTATCAGCTCCCCTGTTGGACCTTTACCAGCTAGCCTTGCGAACGCCTGGGATCAGTCCCATGTTGGCGTTCTCACGGAAACAGATCCGACACAGTCCAAATTTGCGATAAACCGATCGAGGACGGCCGCAAAACTTGCATCGGTTCTCTTTCCGAGAGCTGAACTTCGGCGGTCGCTTCGCTTTCGCGATTTTCGATTTACTTGCCACGTGGTGACTCGGGTTTCTTGTTACAGGTCAAATGATTGGTTTGCAAAATTGCCAGATCGAAGGTTTCGATCAGGCGGTCACAGCTTTCTTGTCAGCCTTGAAAGGCATTCCGAAAAACGTCAATAACTCGCGTGCTTCGTCGTTGGTACGAGCCGAAGTCACGACGGTAATGTTCATGCCCTGCGGCCGAGTGAACTTATCCGGATTCAATTCGGGGAACACCAACTGCTCGTTCAAACCGAGCGTGTAGTTTCCTCGACCGTCGAACGCCTTGCGATTGATTCCGCGAAAGTCACGGACCCGAGGCAACACGATCGAGATCAATCGATCCATGAACTCATACATCCGTTGACGACGCAACGTCACCATGCAGCCGATCGGCATGCCTTCGCGAAGGCGAAAGTTTGCGATCGATTGTCGAGCAACAGTGATCACCGGCTTTTGACCAGCCATCTCAGTCATCGCCTCGAACGCCAAATCCAAAATCTTCTTATCGCCGACGGCGGCGCCGACACCCATGTTCAACGTGACTTTTTCGAGCCGCGGAACTTGATGCGGATTCGTATAGCCGAACTTCTCCACCATCGCGGGTCGGATGGTGTCCTCGTATCGGACTTGCATTCTTGGTTTGTCGGACATGATTTAGCTGCTTGCGATGAGCCAGTGTACGGCTTGCTGTTGTGTTGTGTTTACTTGGTGGCGTGTTGGGCTCGGGCCGGCGCGATCTTGCCGAGACCTTTGCCAGACTTCTTCGCGAATCGTTCTTTGCTGCCGTCAGCCAAAAAACGGACACCGACGCGAGTCGGCTTGCCCGATTGTGGATCGATCAACATCACGTTGCTCGCCGATATCGGCATCTCTTTATTCAAACGTCCGCCCTGAGGATTCTTCTGACTTCGTTTGACGTGCTTCCAGACTTTGCCAGCGCCTTCGACCACCAACTTGTTGGCCTTGCGATCGATCTTCAGGACCTTGCCCTTGAGGCCCTTGTCGGCCCCGGCGATCACTTGGACTTCGTCATCAATGCGGAAATTCATTCTTTTGAGCTCTTAGCAATTAGCTGTTAGCGATTAGCTTTTTTGTTCATTTAAGTTCAGATCGGTCAGAGCAAAGCTAATAGCTAATCGCTAAAAGCTAATCGCTCCCTCATACAACTTCGTTTGCCAGTGAGACAATTTTCATGAAGCTGCGATCTCGTAGCTCTCGTGCGACCGCACCGAAGATGCGTGTGCCGCGAGGGCCTTTGTCTTTGTCGATCAACACGACAGCGTTGCTGTCGAATCGAATGTAGCTACCGTCGGGACGTCGGGTCGGTTGCTTGGTACGGACGATGACGGCTCGGACGACCGCCTTCTTCTTCACTTCGCTGCCCGGAATGACGCTCTTGACGCTGCACACGATGATGTCACCCAAACCGGCCACACGGCGACGGCTGCCGCCGAGCACCTTGATGCACATCACTTGGCGGGCGCCAGTGTTGTCGGCAACGTCGAGTCGAGTTTCTTGTTGAATCATTTGAGTTTGTTTTCGTAGGGTTTATCTCAGCCAATTGCCATCAAGCACGGCCAATTTGATCAGGCGTCGGTGGGCGCTTCACCGCTGACCGCGGCGGATTCCAACTCGGCCTGCTTGCGGGCCGCACGCAGCGCCGCGACGTCCACTTCGGTGCTCTTTTCGAGCACACGAATCAAACGCCAACGCTTCAATTTCGACAGCGGTTCGGATTCAATGATTTCGACGCGATCGCCGGCACCGGATTCGTTGTTTTCGTCATGGACGTAGCACACCGTACGACGACGTACGTACTTCTTGTACTTCGGGTGCTTGACCAAACGGGCGATTTCGACACGACGAGTCTTACTCATCTTGTCACTGGTCACGATTCCGGAAACGACACGCTTGGGCATGAAACTTCAGTCCGAGGTTGCTACTAACAGTTGATTTGGGTTACTTTGCCGACGCCATCAGACGTTGGGTTTGAATGGTTTTGATCCGTGCGATCTTGCGACGGTTCTTCATGATCTCGCTGGGTGTATTCAATCGTTCGGATTGCGATTGAAAACGCAAACGAAACAACGTGTGCGCGGCCTCTTTGGCGGTCGCATCAAGCTGTTCACTGCTCATTTCGCGAAGTTCAGTAATCTTGCTCATTGGTCGAATAGCTCTTAGCGGTTAGCTGATAGCAATTAGCTTTCTATGGACATCTAAACTAGCTAGAAGCTAATCGCTCATAGCTAAACGCTTTTTCTATACCGGTCGTCGTTCGACGAGTCGGCATTTCACCGGCAGCTTGCTCGCCAATCGGGCGAAACAAACCTTGGCTTGTTCCTCGGTCACACCACCGAGCTCATAAAGGATCGTGCCTGGCTTGACGACCGCGGCCCAAAAGTCCGGCTCCCCTTTGCCTTTACCCATCCGAGTTTCCAGCGGAGTGCTGGTAACTGATTTGGTTGGGAAAATGCGAATGTAGAGCTTGCCTTCACCGCGGACGTATTGCTGGGCAGCGATACGACCTGCTTCAATCGTCGTTGCTCGGATCCAACCGGCATCCAGAGACTGGATACCGAAGTCACCAAAGACGACCGTATTGCCGCGAGTCGCACTACCTTTTATGCGCCCTCTTTGGCTTTTTCGATGCTTGACCCGCTTGGGCATCAGCGCCATCGGTTTCGTCTCCGTAAGTACCTTGGTTGATCCACACTTGAATCCCGATGTGCCCCTGTGGCGTCATCGCTTCTGTGAACCCGTAATCAATTTTTGCTTGCAGCGTGCTCAAGGGAATCGAGCCCGCAATGGCCTTTTCTCGTCGCGCCATTTCGGCGCCACCGAGTCGACCGGCCAACTGGACTTTGATGCCTTTGGCACCCGCGTCCATGGTCGTCTCGAGAGTTCGTTTCATCGTCCGGCGGAAACTTGACCGCTTCGACAATTGCTGGGCGATGTCCAGCGCGACCAGTTGAGCTTGCAACTCAGGTCGCCCGACTTCTTCTACCTTCAAGTTGATCCGGCGACCAATCAAGTTCTGCAACTCAGTCTGCAGCACTTCGATTTCTTGGCCTTTCTTGCCGATAATTAGGCCCGGACGAGCAACATACATCATCACGCGAACTTCGTCGCGGGTACGTTCGATCTCGATCCGGTCGATACCGGCACTCTTGTACTGTGTCTTCTTTGGGTGGTTGGTGATGAAGTCGCGCAACTTGCGATCTTCGAGCAACAATTCCGCGAAGTCTTTCTTGGACGCATACCAACGACTGCTCCACCCGCGGGTGACGCCAGTTCGGAAAGCGATTGGGTGGACTTTTTGACCCATCAGGGACTCGTTGTCTTGTAAGGAATTGATTGCAAGTATTGGGTTACTTCGTTTGACCGACTCGGGTGATCAAACTTCGTCGATCGGCGTCAAACCGACTCGGATGTGGCTGCTGCGTTTCTTGATCATGAACGCGGTACCGCGCGATCGCGGCCGAATTCGTTTGAACATCGGGCCCGGATCGATACAGCACTCGGTCAACACCAATTCTTCAATTCGGTGGCTGCGGCCGTTGTTCTGATCGGGATCCTGAGCGTTACCGACGGCGCTCTGGATAACCTTTTCCAACATGCGAGCACCACGCTGCGGTTGATACTTCAGCGTATCAAGCGCCTCGTCGGCGTACATGCCACGAACCAGGTTCGCCAGCAGTCGGACTTTTTGAGCACTCATCCGAGCGCCCTTGTGAATTGCTTTGAAAGTTGCCATTTCAATCGTCGCAAGAATTACTTCTTGCCTCCCTTTCCGCTGTGACCCCTAAACGTCCGCGTCGGAGCAAACTCGCCTAACTTGTGACCTACCATGTCTTCAGTAACCAGCACCTTCGCGTGCTTACGCCCGTCATGAACCATGAACGTCTTGTTGATGAATTCGGGGACGATCGTGCAAGCACGTGCCCACGTCTTGATCGGTTCGTTGCCGCCACCTTCGATCTGTTTCTGAACTTTGAAGAACAGCTTCGGATCGACGTACGGGCCTTTTTTAAGACTGCGACTCATGAGGGGTAGGTTTCAGGTTTCAGGGATCAGGTAACAGATTGGGGCGTGGGTGTCGGACAACGACTATTCGGCTTAGTGCAGTTTCAACTGACCATAACGTCGACTCTTGCGACGACGAACGATCGAGCTGTTGCTGGCCTTTCGGCGCTGACGCGTCGATCCGCCCTTGGCGCTCTTGCCTTGTGGACTAACCGGGTGACGACCACCCTTGGTCCGACCTTCACCACCCCCGTGCGGGGGATCGATCGGGTTCATGGCAGTACCGCGAACGTGAGGGCGACGACCGAGCCAACGTGATCGACCAGCCTTGCCCAAACGAACCTTCATGTGTTCGCTGTTTCCAACTTGCCCGATGGTTGCCCGGCAACTGCTGGGCACACGTCGAATTTCGCCGCTCGGCAATGACAACTGTGCCCAATCAGCCTCGCGAGCCATCAAGGTGGCCTGCGTTCCCGCCGAGCGACACATCACCGCGCCGCGACCGGCACGCAATTCGATGCACGAAACAGTGGTTCCCAGCGGAATGTTCTTCAGCGGCAAGCTATTGCCGATCGTCGGCGGCGCATCAGGACCATTCTGGACTTTGTCGCCCGCTTTTAAACCGGCAGGAGCAACCACGTACGACTTTTCGCCGTCCGCGTACTTCAACAACGCAATTCGAGCAGATCGGTTCGGGTCGTACTGGACCGAATCGACCGTTGCCACAACACCATCTTTGGCACGGCGGAAATCAACGATCCGATACATCTGCTTGTGTCCGCCGCCGCGATGGCGGGCGGTTATCTTGCCTTGATTATTACGGCCGCCGGTCTTTTTCTGGCGTTTCAGCAGTGACCGCTCGGGCGTATAACCCTTGGTCAAATCAGCAAAGTCGCTGACCGACGCATTTCTGCGTCCGGCGCTGGTCGGCTTATAGATTCGGATGCCCATGGCGGCTAGGTCTCAGGTAACAGGTATCAGGGAACAGATAAACGAGTCGTCGCGATCAGCTTAGAAGAAGTCGATGCGATGGTCTTCGTGCAGTTGAACGATTGCCTTCTTCCAGTCGCTGGTGCGACCGTGGCGAAACTTGTATCGACGCAGCTTACCCTTGCGGGTCTGCGTTCGAACTTTCTTGACTTTGACGCTGAACAGTTCTTCGACCGCCGACTTGACATCCAGCTTGGTGGCGTCGCGGTGAATCTGGAACGCGTACTGATTATTGCGGGATGCCCGGTGGACGCCCTTTTCGGTTACCAACGGACGCAACAAAACCTGATGCGATTCCAGCTTGATCCCGTCGGTCGACTCTGCGGGTGGTTGTATGTGTGCCATATTTATTTGCTTCGCTTATGGGTTGCTGCCAACGACCACTTATTGAGCGGCTTCCGTGTGAACGTTTCCACTGAAACTGCCGTCTTTGATCTTGTCGAGTGCCGCTCGGGTGACCAACATACGCTTCGGACGCAGCACCGACAGCGCGTTCAATTCTCGCACCGGCTGAACCTGAACGCCCTGAATATTCCGAGCACTCTTATAGACTGCCATTTCCAATTCAGACGTGGCGATCAAAGTTGATGTCGCTTCCAATCCGAGCGCCTTCAACACCGTCGCCATCACACTCGTCTTCGGACCGTCGAACGTCAACTTGTCGACAACAATGAGCTCACCGTCATCAATCTTTGATCGGATCGCCATCCGCGTTGCCAATCGCAACGCTTTCTTGTTCAGTCGATAGCTGTAGTCGCGCGGCTTGATCGTGCGAGCGACACCGCCACCGACGCGAATCGGCGAACGCTTGCTGCCGGCTCGTGCGTTGCCCGTACCCTTTTGACGGTACATCTTCTTAGTGGTGCCGGAAACCTGGCCACGAGTCCGCGTGTTGTGCGATCCCTGACGCAAGTTGGCTTGGTACATGACAACGGCGTCGTGCATCAACTGCTTGTTGATACGATCCGCAATCTGTTCGGTATCGATTTCGTACTTGCCGACTTCGCCGCCGGTTTCGCTGTAGACAGTCAATGATGCCATTTGATTAGCCCACCATGTTCGTTTCGCGGATCGTCACGAATCCACCATTGGGTCCGGGAACCGCACCACGGACAAGAATCAAGTTGTTTTCAGCGTCGATGCGAACCAGCTCGAGATTCCGCGAGGTCGTCCTTGCGTTGCCGTACTGACCCGCCATTCGCATGCCCGCTACGACGCGGCTCGGATAGGCGCTCATACCGGTACTACCCGGGTGACGGTGACACTTCTTGACACCGTGAGTTGCCCGCTGGCCGGCAAAGTTGTGCCGCTTCATAACACCCGAGAAACCGCGACCCTTGCTGGTGCCGGTCACGTCGACGCGCTTGACTTCGGAGAACTGCTCAGTGGTCACAACCGCGCCCACCTCGAGGGTCGTCTCACCGCGGAACTCGCGAACAAATCGTTGCGGTTCACAATCGGCCTTGACTGGCAACTCGACACCGTTGCCCGAACGTTTCTTCGATCGCTTGCTATCCAGCTTTGCGACGTGCCCACGCTCCGACCGACTGGCTAAGCGACGCGGCTTGTCCTGGAAACCCAACTGAACGGCTTGATAGCCATCACGATCTTGACTGCGCACTTGCAGCACATGACACGGACCAGCCTGAATCACAGTCACGGGCACAGCCCGCCCGTCTTCGAGGTAAATCTGAGTCATCCCGACTTTGCGGCCGAGGATTGATGGTGACATAGCTTCTCTTCGTCCCGTTTGTTGCGGGACGTCCGTCGTTCGTGTTGAATCCCAAGTCCGCCCGAGCCGAACGTTCGATCACACCAAGAATCAGAAACCGAACCGCAGGCGATCATCTCGTGCCGAGACAAACAGCCAAGCCATTCTGAATTCAGATCGGGGTGCACCGGCGTTATCGGCCAGGCTTCCGTTCATATCCGGAAACCACTCGTGAAGTAACTTCGCGTTGGTGCCATCCGGTCGGCGATGCAGAGAGCAACGTCAACCGAATGATATAAAAATAATTGCTTACCGAGCCGATGCTTTGATCTTGATATCAACGCCAGCCGGCAGGCTTAGTTTGTTCAGTGCTTCGATCGTCTTGGCCGTGGCCTGGACAATGTCTATCAAACGCTTGTGCGTTCGGATCTCGTATTGTTGACGAGACTTCTTGTTTACGAAAGGCCCCGACAACACTGTGTACCGCTCAATTCGCGTCGGCAACGGGATCGGCCCGTGCACTTCGCTGTGCGTTCGCTTGACTGTGTCAACAATCTCTGCAGCACTCTGATCCAAGACAGCGTGATCATACGCTTCCATACGAATCCGAATGACTTCGTTAGACGATGCTGACACGGATGGCGACCGGTAAAATGAGGGTGGCGTGAAGTTGGTCCGCTAGCGATCGGGTAGATTTGGACCGCTTGAGGAACCAATTTCCGCCGTCTTCGCTAGCTCGACCGAGACGGTGTCGCCTCGAGCGAGCGGAAAATGTACGGTCGGCTATCAAATGCGTCAACGGCTGTTGGCCTTTTGCGAAGAAAAGTTTTCTTTTCGAGGAAGATGTGGCGTGATGAAAGGGGGTGATGGGGTGCCTGGGAGATCTGGGTCGTGTGCCGAGTCCGGTGCGGTGATGGTGGCGGGGCCGTTTTGGCGGGTAAGCGTGCTGTTGTTTGCAATCATTCCGCTGGGGTTGCTCGCCGTGGCCGCTCTTTTAACGCCCGACGATCGTGGGCTCGGCACTCACCAACAATTGGGTTTGCCGCCGTGTTCGATGCGGCTATTGTTTGGGATTCGGTGCCCGGCGTGTGGCATGACGACATCCTGGTCCTATTTCGCACAAGGGCAGTGGATCAGCAGCTTGCATAGCAATATCGCTGGATTTTTGTTGGCGTTGTTGGCTGTTTGTTTCGCTCCGATTTCGATCCGCGCCGCGTGGACGGGACGGATGCCGTCGTCGCGAATTCAGCTTTACGCGGCATTTTTGCTGGTGGCGATCGGCGTCGTCGCGATCACGGAGTGGTTGACCCGATTGTGGGTTTCGTAAAACCGGTGTGGCGAAAGCTTGCGAAATTTTTGTATGACGCCCTCTAGATCCGCTCGAATCGAAAGAGCTGATCGAAGAAGCTCATCGGATCACTGGAATCACGGAAGGACCCGTTGCCATGTCGACTGCCCAAACTGCCACGCTCAAGATTCATCGCCGTCGTTTGCTGCAAGTTGTTGTGCTGGCAGGTGTCGGCGCGGTTGCCATCGTGCAAACGGGCTGTCTCGGACTCACATCCAACCTGATGCACGCCGCCGGAATGGACATGATTCCCGCCGAGTATGACGGATTGGAAGAGTCTACCGTCGCGATTCTGACCATCAGCGAAGGCACGCAGTATTCCAACGATGCGGCGGCGCGAGATCTCAGCCGTCGCGTCGGCGAAGTGCTGTCAAAGAACGTCAAGAAGGTGAAGCTGGTGCGAGAAGATTTGATCGAACAATGGCGTGACACCAACGGCTGGGACACGCTGGCGTACGATGCGATCGGCAAAGGTGTGAAGGCGGAAAAGGTCGTCGCGATCGAGTTGGCCAATTTGCGTTTGCGTGAGGGAGCGACGCTCTATCAAGGCCGCGCCGACGTGACGATCAAGGTCATCGAGGTCGCAACCGGCACAGTCGTTTACACCAAATCGCTCGACGAATACACGTATCCGACTTCGACCGGACAACATACCAGCGAGACGACCGAAACGAGATTTCGCAAGCTGTATCTGACAATGCTGGCCGACGAAATTGGCCGTGCATTTCATCCCTACGACGTCAGCGACCGGATCGCGCTGGACAGCAGAATTGCGAGTCAGTAATCAATCGATTCAAAAGTTTTGGGTGAGATGAGTTTCCTATGTCGCGTTTTCTGTTCGGTATGATCACCGGCGCCGCGTTGCTGTACGTCGCGATGCACTATCACGTTGTGCGCGGCGATGAAGGCGTTTATCTGGTCGCCAAAATCAGCAACAATTTGACCGATGTGTATGTCGACACTCGCGGGTTTTCGTTGTCTCAGTGGAAAGAACACAAACCGCTGGCCGCTGCGATCATGCAAAGTAGCCAAACGCATTTGCTCGAAGATTCGTCGCTGAACAGCTTCCGCTCGTCAGTCTCAGGAATGGTCGAAGGATTGTTCAGCAATCGCGATTGACCGCGCAATCGATGCGGATGTCGCTGCCGGCTTATTCCACTTGATCGGCATACTTTCTAAGTGCGTTGAGTTTCCTGCGCGGCGAACCGATTGAACTCTTAGGCCGATTTGCCGGCCATCCGCGTCACCTCCCCACGACGCCGCGAGCCCGCACCGCTCGCCAATCCAAGTCCTCCCATTCCGATCGCCCCTCCCAACGGCATCGAAGGAATTGATGACCATGTCGATGTATCGAAATCGCTATTTCTTGGCCGGCGTGTTGCTGGTCCTGCTCGGTATCCAATTTCGGATGGTCGACTCGTTCGTGTTGAATGAGCCCACCACTCGCGCCCTCGCTCGCGTGACCAAGAGCACGCCTGTGGCGGACAATTCCAACATGACTTCGTTCTTGATGACGGTTCATCCCAAGCCGATGAAGCGTGTGACGCCGCCTCGCTGGCTCGGACTGGCCATGATCACGGTCGGTGCCGTCGTCAGTTGTCACGCGCTTGCGATTCCCCGGCATCACTCCAATTGAAGCGACTCATGTTTTTGATTCCGATTGTTGTGATCTGGTGGGCTCGCGAACCGATGCGTTTCGCGGTCGGTCGATCCCGCTGTGTTCTGTGCGTGGTCGCTATGGGCGCGGTGTTGATTACGGCCGCGCACACCACGCTGGCGGATGACCGCTATGCCCGCGACGACGGCAAAACCAGCCAACCCGACCCGACCCGGTCGGCCGACATCCAAGTTCAAACCGCGCCGAAGATTCTCAGAGAAGGCACGATGATTCCGCCCACCAGCGGCAAAATAACCATGCTCGGTCGTCGCTGGATGTTCACGGTATCGCGAGCCGACGACATCGAAGCCGAGTCGTTCACGTCGAATGATTCCGAACGCCTGAAATCGCGTCGCATGCTGGGTCCGATTTCGCTGGTTGCCACGGGTTTACCAAAGGCCGCCGCGTCCGAAATGCCGACGCAAGCGGACGGCGGGCGAATGGTCAGCGAGGTGACGCCCGCGTCCCAGTATCCGTTGACCGAAAATTTGAATCTCCAGCGGATCGTCGAGGCGATGCGAGCCGATCCGGCGGACGACCGCTGGATTCTGACGGGCGAAATCAGCGAATTCTTCGACGAAAACCGACTGACCATCCGAACCGCCCAGCGATCCAACCGCAAATAACAGTGTAGGCATCGGCGAGTCGACCGCTCGGAAAAATTCAGCGACAGAAACGGGAATTGCGATACAATTGGACTGGTTTTTGATTAGCCAAACAATTATATTTGAGTAGCCTTAAAGTCCCGTCACCTGAGCCGATTCCCGTGCAAAAAACGCAAAAATCATCGTCAAACTCTAAAAACCGAACTGGAATGTCAACGCTCGTGGCTGCCATTTTGGCGAGCTTGTTGATGTTTTGGACTGCTCTGTTATTGGGCGGTTGCGGGCGAAGTTCTGCCACGCCGACGGGCGATTTCAACGATTCGCGGCGCCAGATTGTCACGACGACCGGAATGGTGGGCGACATGGTCTCGGCACTGGTGGGCTCCGACGCCCGCGTCGAAACGATCATGGGCCCCGGCGTTGATCCGCACCTGTATTCCCCCTCGCGATCGGTCGCGGTGAAGCTGCGGTCGGCCGACATCGTCGTCTACAACGGTTTGCATCTGGAAGGCCGTCTGGGCGAAGTCTTGGCCAGCCGGTCGGGTGACCCGTCGCTGACGATCGCGATCGGCGAGCTGCTGCCGCACGACCGGTTGCTCGACGCCGATGCGGGCGTCCATGATCCGCACATTTGGATGGACGTGTCGTTGTGGAGCGAAGCGGTGGGTCAGCTTGCCGATCGTTTGGCGGCGATCATGCCCGAACATGCCGACGCCATTCACGCGCGCGCGGGCGACTACCGGCGACAACTTTCCGAACTGGATCAATTCGGGGAAGCGTCGATCGCCAGCATCCCCGCGTCGCAGCGAATCCTGGTGACGGCTCATGATGCGTTCCGTTACTTCGGCAAACGCTACGGGATCGAAGTCCACGGCGTGCAGGGAGTTTCAACGATCAGCGACGCGGCGATTCGCGATGTCAATCGGCTGGTCGACATGATCGTGACCCGCAAGGTGCCAGCAGTATTTTTCGAGTCCAGTGTTTCGGGTCGCCAAGTCAAAGCGATCGTGGAAGGTGCCCGCAGCCGAGACCAAGAGGTTTCCAGCGATTGGGAATTGCTCAGCGATTCGATGGGTGCACGAGGCACATCGACGGGAACTTATATTGGTATGATGCAGCACAACATTGCCACGATCACGACCGCGCTAGGCGGCGCGGTTGATCAAAATCCGACTGCCCCAGTAAGTGAACCAGTAAGCGAACAAGATGTTGCAACTGAGCCTAACACTTGAACACCGTCTCTTCGCGGAGCACCGTGTCTGATCCAGTCGAACCATTGCGAGCGGTCGACGTCACGATCGCATACCGCAGCACGGCTGTTTTGGAACGAGTGAACTTCGCGACGCCGCCGGGCACATTGACCGCGATCGTCGGTCCCAACGGCGCCGGAAAAAGCACGCTCATCAAGGCGGCGCTCGGGCTGATCCAGCCGGCCATTGGACACTTCTTGTTCTTCGGCAAGCCGTTCAGCCAAGTCAACGGTCGGGTCAGCTACGTGCCGCAACGAACGAGCGTCGATTGGGACTTCCCCGTCACGGCTTTGGATGTCGTCTGCATGGGGCTGTACCGCCAGATCGGTTGGTTACGTCCGGTTCGCAGCAAGCATCGAAAACTGGCGATCGAGGCACTCCGTAGCGTCGGCATGGAGGACTTTCGCGGTCGCCAGATCAGCCAGCTCTCCGGCGGACAACAGCAACGAGTCTTCCTGGCTCGCTCGCTCGTCCAAGGCGCCGAGCTGTTCTTGATGGATGAACCGCTCGCCGGCGTCGACGCATCGACCGAGCGAACGATCATCGACGTGCTCAGACGATTGCGGGATCAAGGCCAGACCGCGATGGTGGTGCATCACGACTTGGACACGGTGTCAGACTATTTCGATCGCGTGCTGCTGCTGAACAAACGTGTGATCGCGGAAGGCCCGGTCGCCGACGTGATGCAACCGGCACTTTTGAAAGAAGCTTACGGCGGCAAGCTGTTGATCTTCGACCAATCTCGACAAGCCATTTCCGACAAGCTTGAACGGCACCCGTGACAACATTTGAAACCCTGTTCGCCTACAACACGCTGGTGGTACTCGCCGGCACGATGTTGTTGGGCGTTGCCGCTGGTGTGACGGGTACGTTCTTGATGTTGCGAGGTCGGGCGCTGGCCGGTGACGTGATCGGGCACGCGGCGCTGCCCGGTGTGGCGATCGCGTTCTTGATTTACGCGGCGATCGCGCCCGACGCGGGCAAGAGCTTGCCTGTGATGTTGTTGGGTGGTGCGATCAGCAGCGGATTGGGAATGCTGTCGGTGTTGTGGCTGCGGCGCGTCAGTCGCTTACCCGAAGACGCGGTACTAGCGATCGTGCTGAGTACATTCTTCGGTCTCGGCGTCGTCGTCATGCCGATCGTGCAGGCGTCGCCCACGGGCAGCCAAGCGGGTTTGCCGGGATTCATCTTCGGGCAAGCGGCTTCGATTCGTCAAAGCGATGTCATCCTGTTGGCAACGATCGCACTGGCAACGATCATCGGCAGTGCCATGTTGCTCAAAGAATGGACGTTGATGTGTTTCGACGAAGGATTGGCGACCGTGCTGGGTTACCCGATCCGATTGTTGGATTTTTTGCTGATGTCGATGGTCGTGGCGGTGTGCGTCGCCGGGATGCAGTCGGTTGGGCTACTGTTGATTGTGGCATTGCTGATCATTCCGGCCAGCTCGGCGAGATACTGGAGCGATTCGATTCGACCGAATATCTGGATCTCGGCGCTGATCGGCGCGCTGTCGGCCGGATTGGGCTCGATCGCCAGCGCGATGGTTCCGAAACTCAGTACCGGCGCGATCATCGTCCTGGTCGCCGCCTGTCTGCTCGTCGCCAGCATGTTGGTGGGACGCCGCCACGGATTGATCTTCCGCCGGCTGAAACCGCTCGAATCGGCCTGACCGATCGACGTGGCTTTGCAAGCTTCTATGATGACCGCATGTCAGACATCCACACCAACGCGCAATGTTTCGAGTCGCTCGCGTCCCGCGCGATCGTGCTGACCGGACCAACTGCGTCGGGAAAAACCGATGTTGCGATCGCGTTGGCCGAGAAGATCGGCGGCGAAATTTTGTCGCTCGACTCGGTCGCCGTTTACCGCGGAATGGACATCGGTTCCGCGAAACCGTCCGCATCGGATCAGTCTCGGGTGCCTCATCATCTGATCGATCTGGTCGAGCCGACGGACGAGTTCAGTGTTGCCCGCTACTTGCGAGCCGCTCATGCGGCAGTCGACGATGTCTGTTCGCGTGGTCGAACGCCGATCTTTGTTGGCGGTACGCCGATGTACTTGAAGGGGGTGCTGAGAGGTTTTGATCCGGGGCCGCCGGCGGATTGGGAATTCCGCAAAGCCGTCGAAGCCGACCTGCAAGTGTACGGAATCGAAGCGTTGAGGAAGCGATTATGGCAAGTCGATCCATTGGCCGCACATCGAATCGGCGACAACGACGCGCGCCGCATGATTCGAGCTCTCGAAGTCGCCCGCTACACCGGTCGGCCGATCAGCCATCGTCAAATTCAGTTCGACCAAGCGGTGCCGGCATCGGGCTGTCGCGTTTTCTCGCTGCGTTGGTCGCGGCCGGTCTTGCACGCACGCATCAACGCGCGGGTCGACGTGATGTTCAGCGCAGGTCTGGTCGATGAAGTTCGAGAGCTGCTCAAACGTCACGGTCAACTTTCGCGAACCGCCTGCCAAGCGGTCGGATATCGCGAAGTGATCGAGCACCTGCAAGACGGACCGCTCGATTTGGCTCAAACCATCGAAGCGGTCGCCACGCACACGCGCCAGTTGGCGAAGCGACAAGAGTCATGGCTGCGTTCGTTCAGCGAGATTCGTCCGCTGGAAATCAACGAATCGATGAACGTCGAATCGATCGTCCAGTGCATTTGAAATCCGTTCGGTGGAACCGGACCTACGCTAGGACTTCATCGACGACGTGACCGTGGACGTCGGTCAAACGAAAATCGCGACCGGCGTACGGGTACGTCAAACGCTTGTGGTCGTAACCCATCAATCGCAACACGGTCGCGTGCAGGTCGTGAACGTGAACCCGATTCTCGACGGCTTTGAAACCCAATTCATCGGTCGCGCCGATCGCTTGGCCGCCCTTGACGCCGCCGCCCGCCAACCAACACGTGAATCCGTAATGGTTGTGATCGCGGCCGTTCATCTTGCCCTGATTGGACCCTTCCTTGGGCATCTCAACGACAGGCGTTCGTCCGAATTCGCCACCCCAAATCACCAGCGTCTCTTCCAGCAAACCCGTTCGCTTCAAATCCGACAACAGAGCGGCGATCGCCTGATCGACTCGACCAGCCACTTCGCGGTGCGCGGTCTCCAAATCGTCGTGGTTGTCCCACGGTTGGCCGGCGCCGGTGTAGAGCTGAACGAACCGCACGCCTCGCTCGACCAGTCGCCGCGCGATCAACGTCTGACGCGCGAAATCGCCGGGGCCGTACATCGCTAAAGTTTCCGCCGACTCACGCGACACGTCGAACGCCTCCGATGCTTCGCTTTGCATCCGATACGCCAACTCGAACGCTTCGATTCGAGATTCCAATCGCGGGTCGCTGCCGCGCGCGATAGCGTGAGCTTGATTGAACTGATCGAGCAGGTCGAGTTGTCGTCGTTGGTCGGCCGGCGCGACGGCGGTGTTCTTGATATGGTCGATCAACTGCTCGATCTTTTCGCCAGCGGAATTGATGTACGTCGCTTGGTACTTGCCCGGCAAGAATCCGTTTTGCCAGTTCTGCGATTCTTTGATCGGATAACCGCCCGGACACATCGCCACGAAGGCCGGTAAGTTCTCGTTCGCACTGCCCAAACCGTATGTCAGCCACGAACCCAAACTCGGTCGCACCAAGTTTGCTTCGCCCGTGTTCATCAGCATCAGCGATGGCTCGTGATTGGGCACGTTCGCGTGCATGCTGCGGATCACGCAGATATCATCCATGTGCTCGGCGGTTTTCGCGAACAACTCGCTAACCGGCAAACCGCATTCGCCATAATTCTTGAACGTGTACGGTGACTGCATCACGCTGCCGGTTGGCCGTTCGGTCTTCAGATTTTCGATCGGCGCCGATTTGCCATGCAGCTTGGCGAGCGCTTCTTTCGGATCGAACGTGTCGACGTGACTCGGGCCGCCGTTCATGAACAGGTGAATGACGTACTTGGCCTTCACCGGAAAGTGAATGGGCACTTCACCAACCGCCAACGAGTCTTTCGCCGCAGGACCGGCAAGCGCCGATCGTGAGAGCAGATCGGTAAGCGCCAACGAGCCGAAACCGACGCCGCATCGACGCAGTGCTTCTCGTCGCGAAAGCGGAATGCCTGTCATGGGAAGTTGGTTGCTCATTGGATTTAGTCCACAAACGCGAATTCGTTACTCATCATCAACACCTGCGCGAGCTGCGTCAGTCGATCAAGTGGCTCTGCGGCCTGTTCACTTCTCGGCCCGCTGAAGTCCTTCACCGAGTTCGTTTCGACGTTGGTGCCATCGTCGCCGGTCAGCCGAATCGTCGCCCGCAAGAAGAAGCTGTCGTACGAATCCGTTGGCCCAGGGCTGACGACGAAGTCAATCGTGTCGCCAGCATTGACATGACCACCGATCGGACCGAACGGTCGATTGCTACTTTTTTCGTTACCGAAGAATTCGCGTTTGCCACCGATCCAAACGCCCACGTTGACTCCGTCGCCCATGTTTTGGTGCCCGAGTTCTCCCAACACCGAAACCTTGCCGGCCACGGGCGCGGTGAACCGACGCACGACCGCCGCATCGGCTCCGCGCGGTGTGTGCCCGTTCTCGCGATCCAAAAACGCATGACCAAAAGGCGCATCATCAGGAAACTTTTTGGATGGATGCCAACGGTTGCCATCGAAGTGTTTGAGCGGCTCGAACGTCTCAACCTTTTCGTTCTCACCGATCTTCGACATCCCGAAACTCCACAACGATCGCGGATCGATGATGACGGGCGGCGGTGAGTTCGGAGTCGCCAGAAACTTGTTCGCGCTAGCAACTTCCGACGATGTCGGTTCACGACGCAGCACGCGACGAAACATGCTGCGAGTTAGCACACCATTGTCGTCATCACCGCATTCGTCGCGGGCGACAGAGGCAGCCGATTTTGCCAGCGCGAACATTTGCGGACTGTTCATCAAGAACAAAGCTTGTTGCGGCACGGTCGTGAAGTATCGCTGCGGCGAATGCGTGTCGGGGCCGGCGAAGTCGAACGTGCGGAACAGCGACGGCAAATTCTGGCGATCGATCATCGCGTAAACCGTGCGCCGCGGCGTCGGAGTGGCCAGCGAAATCTCCACCGGCGGTCCGCCCATGCTGTTGTCCAGCGACCCGGCCACGCACAACAACGAATCACGCAGCGATTCGAAGTCGCGACGTTTGCGATTCGCGCGGGCAAGCAAACCATTGTCGGGATCGACTTCCATTCCTTCGGGTGTGACCGCAGCCGATTGACGATAGATGCGAGTCGTCACGATCCGACGAACAACCCGTTTGATGCTCCATTCTTTGGCAAACTCAACCGCCATGTCATCGAGCACTTGCGGCACGGCGGGCGGTCGCGTGCGAAATCCGAAATCGCTCGGCGAATCAACCAGCGACTTGCCGATCAGTTGCAACCAGATTCGGTTGACCATCACGCGCGCCGTCAGCGGGTTGTCGGCCGCAGTGATGCGATTCGCCAATTCCCATCGGCCGCTGCCATCTGAAAACCGCGGCTCATCTGGCTTGCGAAGCGACGTCAGAAACTGTCGCGGCGCGATCGGGCCACGGTTGCCCGCTTGGCCTCGCAAGAAAACCGGACGATCGCCGACTTTCTCTTCGTCGACCATCATCAGCGGACTCGGCCCGTCCGCCAACTGCTTGCTGCTAGCCAAGATCCCAAACAGCGAGTAGTAATCCGTCGTCGGTATCGGATCGAACTTGTGGTCATGACATCGCGCGCAGGCGACGGTCAAACCGAGCAGCCCGCGCGTGATCACGTCGATGCGATCGTCGGTCGTATTGAGCTCATCGGTGAACTTTCGTCCGAGCGTCAGAAACCCCATCGCGTCCAAATTGCCGTCCACGTTTTTCGGATCGGTGCGATCGCCGGCCAGTTGATGAGAAATCATTTGGTCGTACGGCATGTCGGCTGCGAAAGCCGTGATCGTCCAATCGCGATATCGCTCGCTGCCGTTGATGCGTCGATCTTTGCCGCCGAAGTCGTAGCCGACTGTATCGGCGTAGCGGGCAACATCCAACCAGTGTCGTGCGAACCGTTCGGCAAACTCGGGAGAACCCAACAACGAATCGACCATCCGCGCGTAACGATCGGGACGACTCGATGAAACATATTCGGCGATCTGATCCACCGATGGCGGCAATCCGGTCAGATCAAAATACAGTCGTCGGACGAGCGTGGCGTCATCGGCCGGATCGTTCACGCGAGCACCCTTGGCGGCGGCGGCTTCGCTCGCCCAGGCATCCATGATGTCGCGATCGGTCTTGCCGACATTCTCCGGTGCAACTGGTCGCTGCGGCGTGACGAAGGACCAGTGTGATTGGGGATCTCGATCGATCGGCGAAGCGGACTTGGCCGCAGTGGTCCCTTCGCGCGGGTCCGGCGCGCCGGCTTCGATCCAGCGGCGCAGCACGTTGATCGAGTCGTCGTCCAGCTTTCCCGCTGGCGGCATCTGCATATCTTTGTCCGCGTAGCCGACCGCTCGCATCAATAGGCTGTTATCGGGTTGGCCCGGCACGATCGCGGGCCCGCCCGAGCCGCCGGTGCGCAATCCGACTGCGGAATCGATCAGCAGCTCGCCGTTCGATTCGCCGCTTTCGACGCTGTGGCATTCGTAACAGTGTTCGATCAACAACGGTCGAACGCTGGACTCGAAGAACTCCACACCCAAGTCGGCCGCGACGACCGTCGGTGCCGTGCAAACGAGCGACGCCGCAAATGCGAACGAAACAGCCCTTGAAAAGAACCTCTTCACGATCAGCGTCTTGGGCAGAATTTGGGGCGGGATGATTTGGGGCGGGTGACGCGCAATCGGGCATTTTGCCCGGCGCCTCCATTCGCATTGTATCTGACGAAGGATTTTTCTCAAAACGCCGCAAATGTTCACGATTGGCGTTAAAGGAGAAGGTGGACACCCAAATTCACGATCTTTCGGCACGAAGTTCCGCTTTTGTGCCCATTCGTGGGTGCTGTACGGATGGCTGGCCGAACCCGAAGCGTCGGATGTGGCTCGTCAATTGCATTGCCAGACGTTCAATCAATCGCGGAACTTTTGGGAAGCAACCGTCACTCAATCACAGGAGCTGGCCATTGTGGGATTACTTTGGAATAGCGTCGTCACGCCATCAAAGTTGGCTGATGTCAGTAGCGGAATTCTCCAGTGCCGTTCGACCGGATCGGTGGACTGGCCGAAAACGCTGAGGTTGGCGAAAAAGGCGGCCGACCAAGGCATCGGGCACGCATTGATTGTCGCGGATGCGTCGATGATCGATGTGGTTCATCGCAGGATGCCACACTTGAAATCATTGTTGGTCAGTCATGGCATTCCGCTGACCGTTCAAGCGGCGGTCGAGCTATCGATGGGCACGGATCTGTTCGAGCGGGTTGTTCGAACGTCGACCTTGTTCGAAGGTCTCCATCGACGATACGTCTTACTGAGAATCCCACCGGAAACGCGGATGACGGTCGCTCCAGTCGTCGAGTCGCTCAAGCGGATGAATTTGAAAACGATCTTGGTCGCGCCGGAGCGTTGTGAGTGGCTGCGAAGTAAGCCGGACGAATGGCAGCGCATGACGGCCGCCGGCGCGCTGATTCAATTGTCGTCCGCCAGCATCTTGGATCGAACCGACCCCGCCCGAGTTCGTTTTTGTCGTCAGTTGGTTCGCGATCATCGTTGTCATTTCGTTGCATCGGAGTCAGGGCGTCATCACGATTTGCCGATCTCATTGGCCGATGCGTTTACGATGATTGCCGGTTGGGCCGGCGAAGAATTCGCGACGACCGTGTGTCACGACAACGCGATTCGTTTAATCAGCAACGAACCGATCGAGATGTCGACGCGAACAAAGTTGAGATTGCATCGTTGGTTGCGGTAAACGAATCGCATCTCGCATCTTCGCAGCTAAGAACGTGTTGCTCATTTTCCCGAATACCACACCCCGCGCCGCCAATTGTGGCGACGTAACTGGATCAACAAATCTTCGGGCAAGTTTTTCAACTGGCTCGCTCGCGTGTTCTGTTCGACTTGCTCCACCGTTCGCATTCCCGCGATCACCGTGCTGACTTCACTTCGCGACAACGCGAATTTGATCGCAATGTCGGCCATCGAATAAGCATCCTGCAAACCGAACGTCGTGACGTCTTGGCGAATGTCTTGCACACGATCAGCGGTTCTCGCCATCCGATCTCCGGCAAAGTAACGATGACGAAAATCGTTCTCGGGAAACTCGTGGTCCCGTTCGTACTTGCCCGCCAACGATCCTTCGTCGAGCGAAACGCGGACGATCACTCCTGTCCCGGTCTCGGCTGCAACGGGCAAGATTTGTGCGGCCGCCTCTTGGTCAAATAGGTTGAAGATCACCTGCACGACATCGACCAACCCGTCTCGCATCAGTTGAATCACGCACGACTGATCCTGCTCGGGCGTGCTGATTCCGATCAACCCGATCTTGCCCTCGTCGCGTAACTTGCGCAGCACCAACAGCGGTTGCGGATCATCGTTCCACGCGCGAGTCCACGTGTGCAACTGCAACAAATCAATTCGATCCGTGTTCAGATTGGTTAGCCGTCGATGAAGGTCGTCACGCAAATAGGCGGCCGAATATCGATCCTGCCAACGGCAATAGGGACTCGGCGGCCAAGGGCCATCGGCCGGAGGAGTCTTGGTCGCGACGATCACTTGATCGCTGCGATCGGCAAGTACTTTTGCGATCAAACGCTCGCTGTGACCGTCTCCGTAACCGGCGGCGGTGTCGATGAAGGTGACGCCTCGATCGATCGCCGCATGCAGCGCTCGGATCGATGTTTTGTCATCTTGCCCTCCCCACCCGCCACCAATCGCCCAAGCACCGAAGCCGATCTCAGAAACGGTTTGACCATGAGAACCGAGGGGTCGCGAATGCACTGGCAGAGTCTTTCAAAGTGGGCGTGAAACTTGATTGTTTGTCAAATTGTGCCGATTAGCGAACCGATTCGAAGGGGACTCGTCAAACTTCCTTGCTTTCCCAAAGTCAAGGAGCGATCGGCTCAACTCGATAGGTCGCGTCTTCCGAAAAATCATCCTAGACGAATCTCTGCCTCTCTTGTTGGATGGTCTCGGTGTCAAAATTTCCTCCGATTCCCCGGTTGTCGATCGTCGTTCCGGTTGGTCGCAACCACGCGGCGTTTGAAAACAGTTTGATCAGCGTGCTCGAGAACCTACCCGACGGCAGCGAAGTTCTCGTTTGCCATGACGGCAGCTACGATGATCCCTTCGATCTTGTCGGCGAAGTTCGCTTTGTCACCGGGGCGACGAACAATTTAGTCGACTTGGTCGCGGCCGGTGCATCGGCATCTCACGGTCGCTTCGTTCACGTATTGGCTGGCGGCCTTCGCGCTACTTGTGGTTGGACCGATGAAGCGGTCGAAAAGTTCGAGCACTTCGACGCGGGTGTTGTCGCTTCGGTGATTCGCAGTGCCGAGCATCAAGACATTTTGGCGGCCGGTTGGTGTGACGGTTCGAGTCGTCTGTGCCAGCCCGCTTCGGCGGGCAAGATTGACGTCGCCGCGTCATCGACCAAGATCGTCGGTGCCTATCTGCACGCATCGTTTTGGCGCCGCGATCTGTTGCGATCGCTCGGCCTCGCCTGCGATCTGCGCAGCGAGCTGGACGCGACCTACTCTTATGAAATGATGATTCGCCGAGCCGGTTGGCGCTGCGTGTTGGCCGATCAGAGCAACGTGATCAGCGATGATGACAGCGTGCCCTGCGACGACACGTCGATGGGACGCGGGAAAAGATTGCGAGCGATCCGCGACTACTTCAACGACGAACATCCATCGAGCGCCGCAAAATCGGCGGCGGTTGCGATGATTTCCAACATGTTGCGACCATCGATGATGGTCGAAGCACTCGGTCAGTCACTCGCGCCGACGATCGCTCGCTCGATCGCATCAAGCATTCGCGTCGACGAAGTTCAATGCTGTGACAACGACGGCATGATTCGCAAACTGCCTCAGCGAGCATCGACACAACAACGCCGCGCCGCGTAATTCACGAGTCGCCGCTCACGCGGTCATGCGAAAATCGGATCCGCATAAGCTTTGATAAAAGCGATTGCGTGCGAGTAGTTCAGCGTGTTGTCCCGTGTCGGCGACGACGCCCGATTCGATGATGATGACTCGATCGGCCATCGCCAAACTGGTCGGCCGGTGAGTGATCATGACGCCCGTTCGATCGACCAGGAACTTCGCCAACGCTTGGTGGATCAGTTGTTCGGATTCCAAGTCAATCTGGCTCGTCGCTTCATCGAGTACCAAGATATCGGGATCGCGAAGGAACGCGCGTGCCAGTGCGATCCGTTGCATCTGTCCGCCCGACAATCGCATTCCACCGACGCCCAAAAACGTTTGGTATCCGTCGGGCATCTTGCGATGAATGAAGTCGTCGGCATAAGCCATCTTCGCCGCGCGGACGACCGCGTGTGAATCGGCACCCGGACTGCCATAGCGAATGTTGTTTTCGATCGTATCGTCGAACAGCACGGTTCGCTGAGTCACCAGGGCGATTCGCTTTCTCAAGTCGCGAGTTCGCATTTCGCATAGCGGGACATCGTCGAGCGAAACGGTTCCCGACTGTGGATCATCGAAGCGACACAGCAAATTCACGATCGTGCTCTTGCCGCTGCCGTTGGGTCCGACGACGGCGATGGTTTCTCCGTGACGGATCGTCAAGTCGATCTCGCGTAACACGACCGGCCCGGACGGATACTGGTACGACACTTTCTCGAACACGATCCGACTGTGAGGCCGCGCGACTTCGCGCGCCGTCGCCGGATCTTTCACGCGGACTTCTTTATCGATCACCGACATGACGCGATCCGCCGCCGCGATCCCTCGCTGCAGCCCGCTCCAAACGTCTGACAATTTCTTCGCCGGATCCGATGCGCCGATCAGTAGCGCAAAGAACGTCAGCACCTGACCGACGGTCAGCGGCACTTCGCTCATGCGGATTCCCAATAAGTGCGTTTTTTGATTCACGACCAAATAACCGCCGGCCAAAATCGCGAGCGACACCGTGGCGACGCCCAATAGTTCGCTGCTGCTTCGGGCTGCGGTGTTGTAGAACGCCATCTTCATCGACTTGCGATACAGCGACTGAGTTGCCGTGTTGAATTTTGCCCGCTCGTAACCTTCAGTCGTGAACGCTTTAATGACTCGGATACCCGCGAACGAATCGTTCAGCATTCCATACAACTGACTCATCTCTTCCATCAGTTTGCGGCTGGCACGGCGGATCGCTTTGCTCAGGTAACTCATCACCCACGCCACCAGCGGCGTCACCACCATCACCATCAGTAGCAATCGGGGACAGACCACCAGCGCGCCGCCGACGCAGACGATCATTTTCAATGGTTCGCGGATTAGTCGACCCAGCAGCACCTGCAAACCGCCGCTGACGTTGGAAACATCGTTGGTCAATCTCGCGGTCAAATCGGCTGATCCGTTGTCGCCGAATGACTCGACATCCAGTTGCAAACTCTTGCGAAAAAAGTCGGCGCGAAGTTGCAACGATGTCTTCTCGGAAACAAATTGCACCAGCAATAAATTGATCGTCAGCGCCGTCAACTTCACGATCGTACCGATCATCAACAGCGCCATCACCAACAACAGCGTTGCGTAAGCACCGTCGGGTGCGTAGGCATCGATTGTCGGTTTGGCTTTCGCTAAGTAATAAGTGCTGTCCGCCGTGGCTTTGCGCTTGACCTCTGCGGTCTCGATTTTGACTTGCAGTCGATTTCGCTGGTCGCCGTCGGCGGCCTTGATGTCCTGTTTCAGCGATGCGATTTCGGCATCGAGCGTCTGAACCTGCAGATCGGCTTCGTCGATTTTTTCTTGCGCGTACTTGGGGAATGACTTGCCCTCGAAAACCACTTCGACGATCGGATAGATCGCACCGATGTTGGCTCCCCACAGGACCGCGACGAGCAGCGACGTGGCCAGAATGCCCGCCAACGACCATCGCCGTCGAGCGGCCATCAACAGAATGCGTCCAAAATTTTTCATCGGCCTTACGTCTTTCCCAAGCCCCTTCGATCAAACCCACCTACAAGCTCTGAGTCTTGTACCGAAGCGGCGCGACTGGATCCAGATCGATACGACTGGCATAACCCGCATCCGAATGGCCACAATCACGGCCAAGTCGGGGTGAGTTTCACGCGATTTCCGATCACCGGGCTATAGTGCGTCTTTGCAGGCCCCGGTTCTCGGCGAAGGACGTTTTCGTGCATCTGTATTTTTTTCTCGTCGTGATCGTTTCGCTCAGTTGTGGTTCGCTGCCGCCGGCGGACATCGATCCGGCGACCGCGGGTTTGGCAACCGCCGGCATGGTCGCCGCCTGGGTGATCCTGAGTCACGTTGCCGCGCGAGTCGTAGCGCTGGCCGTCCGCGACGAAAAGTTGCAACCGATCGCCGGCGCCGATTGGCTCGAAAAACAGTTGGCCGCGTTCCGGTGGCTCGGGTTAGGCGTGACGTTGTTGTGCTTGGCCGGATTCGGTCTGGCGCGGTCGCTGCACAGCTTGCCCGTGATCGGCGACTGGATGTTCTTGCAATCGATCGTGCTGCTGTTGCCCGGAATCGCGATTACCTTCGGCACTTGGTCAGCCGAACATTGTTACGGCGCGATGTTGGGATACACCGATGCATCGATTGGTAACTACGTCCGATCAGTTTGGCAGTCTTTTCGCGCCGGCATGGCTTGGTTGGTTGTGCCCGTCTTGATGTTGTTGGGGCTGTCCGACGTTGTCAACGGTTTGCCGATCAGTGAGTTGGCGACCAACGTCGTCACCGTGGCGATCATCGGCACCTTCGTGTTGCTCGGTTTACCGTGGCTGATTCGACGCTTGTTCAAGACGGAGTCGCTGTCCGAGTCCGAGAGTCTTTGGATTGACGAATTGATGTCGGCGGCGAAGCTGCGTCGAACTCGCGCGGTTCGCTGGATCACGGGTGGAACGACTTTCAACGCGATGGTTGCCGGTTTCGTGCCGCCCCTGCGAACACTGCTGATATCGGACAGGTTGCTCGACGAATTGCCGCCATCCCAGATCGCGATGGTGGTCCTTCACGAGGCCGCGCACTTGCGCCGCCGCCACGTGCCGATGCGAATGTTGGCAGTGTTGCCTGCGTGGGGTTTCGGTGCTTTCGTGTCGCGAATTGCCGGCGATCACTCGTGGGGTTTAGCGATCGGCAGCATCGTCGGTATCACGTTGACGATGTTGGTGCTGAGGCTGATCGCTTGGCGGACGGAGTTTGATGCAGACGTGCAAGCTTGCGAGATGGCGGTCCAGATCGGCGGCGCCGTCCAGCACGTTCCGCTAACCTATGACGAGGCCGCCGATACGTTGTCGGCTGCACTGATGCGAGTCACGTTCGACCATCCCGCCAACCGCAAACCGACATGGCTGCACCCCGGCGTCGCCGACCGCGTCGCCTGGATGCGATCTCGGTTGAAGGCCAACACCAAGCCGCTCGAAATGGTCAGGCTGCCTCTGCCTTGATCTCGTCCGTGATCGCGCGAAGCGACCAAATCAAACCATTGATGGCTTCGTCTCGCAGCGCGACCGCGCGACCCGACCAGGCGCGATTGAGCAAAACTTCGATGCCAAGGTAATGCGTGCCCGCGAACTCGGTGCGCATCGCCTTGGTAATGCTGTCCGTCGTTCCCCGTCGCGGATAATTTCGACGAACGCGAAGCATCTCGGCTTCTTCATACAGTTCGTCGATCCAGTCCAAACACAGATCGACTTCGTCGACGTTGGACGGATCGTACAACAGTCCCACATCGGCTCGTCGATTCTTGCCTCGACTGAGCGACTCGAAGGTTCGCACGGACAAATGGATCACGTACGAACTGCGGAGCAAACCACCGGCGATCGCGCGGCGGATTTGGTCGCGATAGGGAACATGAATTTCGTCGATCAGTCGTTGTCGATCCTCGGCGTTCCAACGCCGCGTCATCTTCGGAAACAACTCGCGGTGATGCAGCGACCGGCTGACATCGATCAACTCGGGCGAATAACGATTGAGAACCAACGCAGCGTCGAAACCTGCTGCCAAACGCTCGGCCACGTAGGCAGCCGAATCGTCACCGGGAATCGTCGTCGGTAACTCGCCCGGCAATCGTTTCTTGCTGTCACGTTTGGTTGATCGGAGTCCGCCATCGGGCGGCGCGATCAGCGCAGCGGGCACCTCATCACCTCCGACTTCGCAACTGATCAAGATACTCATGGCACGTCCCGCCGCTCCGCTTCGACAACTCCCCGAATGCAACGGGCCAAGTAGTTTAGCGCTCCGTCGTGCGAACGGACAATGTTGATTCCCAAGAAAACGTGATGCTAGCAATGCAATCACCTAGCGGCGATGCGTGAATCACGTGATCAAAGTCGCTTGCGGGCGGATCTTGCGATCTGATCGAAGCGGTCGTCGTCGGGAAACAGCCGCTGTCCCAGCACCGCTTGATCGATCGCTTCGTCGATCCGGTTGGCCTTTTGCAAGGCAAGTGCGAGCGAGAGACGGAAGTTGGGATCCTTCAGTCTTCCAGTGGTCGCTTTCTTCCAATGGTCGATCGCGTCGTCCATCTTTCCGATCATCTCGTACAAACTCGCCAGCGTCGCGTCACGTTGGGCGGGATTGAAGCGGTCGGTCGACTTGACGAACTCGAGGATTTCGTCGACATCCGCGTCACGATCCTTGCGGAGCATTTCCATGATGCGATCGGGCCTGTTCGCGGGCACCAATCGTTCGACGACCCGCGACACCGAAACACGCTGAACCGCCATGTCGAGCGCCGGTTGCAGCCAATCGTGGTTGACCGCGATCGACTTGGACCATTGGTCGAGCATCGTTTCCGTGTCGCCCTGATAGAACGCGATCAAGCCGTTGTCGAACAGCAAATCCTGGCTGTTGTTGGCCAGTTTGGCGGAAGCTGCCAAAAAGCGATCAGTCGGCAATCCGACGATCGGCGCGATCAGCGCCAATCGCAAATGAGGATGCGGCTGATACGGGTTCAGTTGTGATGCGTGGCCGAGATCGGCGACTGCGCGAGCGAGCGGTTGACGGAGTTCTTCCGATCCGATGAAGTCCGCCAAAATGGCTTCACGATCAGCGGGTTGCCGCGACATCACCAGCGCGTGAACCGAAGCGATGCGGCTGTCGCGGTAGCCCAAGTGAACGCCTTGCGACTCCGCCGCTTTGACGAGTTCCAAACGGTAATTTGTTAAATCCACCAGCGCGCGCTGAAGATGCAGACCCGATCGTAGCGGTTGTCGACGGATCGCTTCGTCCAGCGTCGCCAAACTCGCGCGAATGTCATCGTCACTGATCGAGCCTGTTTCGCCGGCTTCGTTCAAACGGGCGATCGACGTTGCCGCGATCGCTTCGTCGCCGAAACGATTTCGACTCGCCAGCGAAAACGAAACGCAAACCAAAATCAAGCTCAACAAGACCGGCCCAATCGGCATGCGAGATTGGTGAGTCGGCGTTGCCACCGTCGCGATCACCGAGATCAAGATCGCGTACAGCATCATGTTGGCAGGGATCTTCAACACGAAATCAAAACTGCTTTGAACGACGCCGAAGCAGATGATCGCGATCCCAACAACGCCCCACGCCAACAGCTCGCGATGTCCACTGTTGCGCCGCGAACTGGCGGCCCGTGATTGGCGGACGAGCCCGATCGATACCAGCGAAAACCAAACGATTCCCGAGACTAAAATCGAAATTCCGATCAAGCCGGTTTCGGTAAACACTTCCAAGAACTGGTTGTGGGCATCGCGAAACCAGTAACCGCGCGGCTCGCTCTGAAAGGGCAAGCTGGCGTATCCATACGTGCCCAATCCGCTGCCGCTGGGCAGGTGCGCCAACGCCGTTTGAAAGCCATCGGCCCATTCGCCCCAGCGTTGATCCTGGGACATCAATTCGCCGTCGATTTGGCCGGCCCGTTTGCTGATGTCATCCGTAATGCCCGTTGTCATTGCGATCGCGAGCATCAAGGCCGCGAGCCCGGCAACGACGAACCAGCTACGACGATCGCGAATCGAAATTCCGACCACCGGCGCCACGACCGCTCCGCCGATCAACAACGCGAACCACGCGCCACGAGACAACGAAGCGACCAGCCCACTGATCAAGATTCCGCCAGCGAACAGGATCGCGAATCTGGCGACCGTTTGCCACTGGTTCGTCGCCCGACCGCCTCGATCGGTGATCATTTTCAACGCCAACAAGCTGGCAAGTGCAGGCAATATCGCGGCGGCACCAGCGTTCTTGTAGATGAAGCTGCCGAACGGATGTCCGGTCGCATCGTTGAGAATTCCCGGCAGAATCTCCAGTCCACCACCGGCACGTTGGATGATGCCCCACGCAGACATCGCAACCGCGTTGGCGATGATCACGATCAACAGCACGCGCCGAGAACGAAGTGTGCGAAACCCGATCGCCGCCAACATTGCCAATCCCAACGAGATCGCGTAGGGCACCATCGCCTGCATCGTGTCTTCGGGGATCGCGGTTCCCCAAACATCACGAGCCTTCGCGATGGCCGCTTCCACTTCGTCGGTTGTGTTTTGCAACGTCGGCGACAACCGCGCCGATGCAATCGCTAGTTCTGCATTGTCGCTCAAAAATTGAGCTGCATTTTGGTGGCTCCGCGAGAACCAGATCTTCAACGGACCCTCCGCGGGTGAAACTTGCAGGCCCGCATACGCGATCCAAGCAAACATCAGGGCAGCAAAAACCGTCGGTATCCCGAGTCCCCGCCGACCCCACAGGTCGCGGGCGCCCAGTGACGCAACCAAGCCGATGCCGACCGCGATCGACAGACGCAACAGCGCCGACGACTCGACGGCGCCGTAATGCCAAGTCGCATACACCAAACTGACCAGCACCGAGCCACGGACGATCAAAAGCGAAGCCGAATCGAGCCGCTGTCGAAGGGAATGGATCGGAACGAGAGTATTTTCAGCCATGATTGCGGCAAACTTAACCGCAATGGCAGCGCCGAGCCTACATCAAACGGGCTGGCTCCACGCCGCCGTGAGCCATGAAAAAATCCGAGCCGCCCATTTCTGGACGACTCGGATTCGTTTCCGTTGGTATTCCTCCCGCGTTTTCACGCGGAACGCTCAAGTAAATTTAGTTGGACGATTGCGAAGCGATCGGTCCAGGTCGGTTGTTGTTATTGTCGTCGCTGACGCCGACGGCCAGACCGGCTGCGCCGAGTCCTAAGGCGATGAATCCGACACCGCCTCCGCCGAGTAATCCAGTGCCACCACCGCCGCCGCCACCGCCGGAGGAAACGCTCGCGAAGCTGCCTGTACCGCTCGTTACATACGAACCGGCAACGCCCGGAGCGGCGGGTCCAACGATGGTCCCGTCGACAAAGGTTCCGTCAACGATGGTGCCTTGTGGCAAGGGTTTCGGAACTGGCATGCCGTCGATCGGCGTGTTGACCAGTGCACCAGCATCATCGCCGAGGCTCTTGCTGATCTGGGCGCGGAACTTGAGGGCCGTCTTACGAAGCTCAACCAACTCGGCTTCATTCTCGGGCTTGGTTTGCAGGACCGCATCGATCTTGGCGACAACGGCATCAACGCGAGCAAGCATGCCCGGGTTGATCGCGCCGGCGGCGTAATCAACTCGGATCGCGTGCAACGCATCAGCCAATTCGACTTGTGTTTGGTTAACTGCTTGATCGATTTGATCCAAAGCGTGGCTGGTCGAACAAGTCGCCAACGCGATTGACAGCGCAACAGCGCTGCTGAACAAACGGAAGGTTTTCATCTTACAATTCTCAATGGGAGGAATTTAACGGTGTCACTAGTTTGGTTCGAGTTTGAACCAGATCCAGTATTAAGCTTCCAAAGCGCCAAAATTCTTATAATTCAGTACGCGCCACGTCGGGTTAGTACGGTTAAAGGGGTTTTGACCAAGATCCATGCGTCCAACCACAACGACCAATTGGCCGCATAGGAGTGAACGAGAAACACGCGCGTCTCGAAGCTCGTTTCGTTACGTCCCGAGACCTGCCAAAGACCGGTCATTCCCGGCCACATTTGGGTGTATTCGTAATAGTGATTCTGATAGCGGACGATTTCTGCGGGCGGCACCGGTCGCGGACCAACCAAACTCATTTCGCCGACAAGCACGTTCCATAATTGCGGAAGTTCGTCGAGACTCCAGCGCCGGAGCATGTGTCCGACACCGGCGATGATTCGCGGATCGTCTTTCAGTTTTGAATCTCGCGCCCATTCGTCACGTGCTGCTGCATCGCTCGCGAGTTTTTCTTTGAGAACGTTGTCGGCGCCGACCACCATCGATCGGAACTTCCACATCTTGAATTCGCGGCCGTGCTGGCCGACTCGAGGGCTGCCGTAAATGATCGGGCCGGGTGAACGCCATTTGATCGCCAGTGCCAACGTCGCCAACAGCGGTGACAACACGATCAGCCCCGGCACCACGATCGCCAAGTCCAAACCCCGCTTGCAGAACCGGGGAATGAACCGGAGAAACGGCATGTTCAGCCGGCGAGTGAAAGCGCCCAGAACTTCGGATGATTCTTGCGAGCTCGACGAATTGCCGATCCACACCAACGACGGAAACTGGAACATCAAACGATGAGCGATATCCTGCAAATTGGCCGAAGCGATCGCCGCGACCGGCGCGTTGTACTCACAGGCGATCGCGAATGCGTCGTCGACGTGCCCCAAACAATCTTCGCTTGAATGGGCCGATCCGTTTTGGTCGGCGCTGACGTAACCGATCAACACGAAACCGGATGTGCGTTGATGCTGCATTCGTTTGCAGATCGTTTCACATTCGCTCGGCGTACCGACCAACAATGTGCCGATTCCCCACCAATTCGTCTTGGAGAGTCGTTCGCGGGCCAGATGTCGGGCCAACGGCAGCAACATGGCGACCACCGCGGCGGTGCAAGCGAACGAGGCAAACTCGACTCGCGGCAGTTGCCCGAACATCAAGTTGATCGCCGACAAACACAGAATCGCGATCAGCGACGATCGGACCAGTCCGCGGAGTTCATAGACGGGGCTGATGCCCGCGCCAGGATAAAGTTGGTGGAGTGCAATCAGGCCGATCTGGAACATCAAGAACGCGGGAAGCTGCAACCAGGTTCCCGAATTGAATCCGTAACCTTGTGACAGATTGACCAAGTACGAAACAGTGACCAGGGAAGCTGCCGAGACGACCAAATCGATCAGGGCGAGTGGCAATCCCGTGCAAACTGACTGGACCGTGTAAGCCCGCGTCAGTCCGCTGTGAAGTTTCGCCGCGGTGTGGTTGGCGACGACCGACTCGACAGAATCCAAGCGCTCCGCCGGCGGCAAAACGACTACGGCATCGCGGCGAGGCGCCGGAGCGATCGCGTCGAGGCTGTTGGTCGATAGCGTTGCGAGTGAAAGAATCACGGGCGTGGCTGGGCTTTCGGATCGGGAGTTAGGACATTGACGAGCGTATCCCCCGATACGAGCTGCTATGGAAATCAGGGCGGGGATGCGTCTACCTACAACCGTCCGCCATTTTTTCCGAGCGTGCCGGCAGAAAAACTAAATTTCCGACGGGCAAAGCGGGTTCCAGTGTAATCCAGTCCCCGCAATTGCTAGATCCGGAATAAACGAAATTTCTGAACACAATTCACGCCTGAACGCGCCGCCAAGCGATCCCGCTACAATGCCGGCGACCTGATTTTTCATTCCCGCAAGGACGACCGAGACCGGATGAGTACCGCCGCACCCGCCACACTGCCCAATCGAAACGAAGTCCCCGCCGCCGACTGCTGGGATTTGTCCAGCCTCTACCGCGACGATTCAGCTTGGGAGGCCGACTTCAAGCTGCTCGAATCCAAGCTTCCGACGTTTGCGACTTTCCGGGGCCGATTGGCCGAGTCCGCCAAAACGCTCGCCGAAGCACTCAATTTTGACAACCAGTTCGACATGATCGCCGAAAAACTCGGCACCTACGCCTTCCTCAAAACGACCGAGGATCAAGGCGACAGCAAGTATCAGGGCATGAAGTCGCGGTTCCAAAACTTGGCCGTCCGAGCCGGTCAGGCCGCGTCCTACATGCGTCCCGAATTGCTCTCCATCGACGAACCGGCGATGGCGTCCCTGATCGAAGATAAGGCAGTCACACCGTTCAAATTGCAACTGACGCGATTGGTCCGTTTCCGCCCGCACACGCTGACCGACAACGAAGAACGACTACTGGCGATGCAGGGCGAGATGGCATCGGCGGCCGGCAACGCTTTTCGACAACTCAACGATGCCGATTTGCGATTCGGTGAAGTCGAAGATCACAAAGGCCGAACCGTCGAGCTATCACACGCCACGTTCGGGCAATTGCAAATCAGCCCCGAACGCAAAGTCCGACGCAACGCATTCCACCAGTACTACAAACAATTCGCCAGCCACGAAAACACCTTCGCCGCCACTCTCTGCGGCAGCGTCCAGCGCGACGTCTATTACGCAAAGGCGAGGAACTACAACAGCAGTTTGGAATCGTCGTTGTTCCCCGATAACGTCCCTGTCGATGTTTACGACAACCTGATTTCCGCCGTCCGATCGTCGCTGCCAACCGTCCACCATTACCTCGACGTGCGCCGCCGCAAGATGGGCATCAAAGAGATCCATCAATACGACACTTACGTGCCGATCCTCAGCGACATCGAAAAACATCACTCGTGGGATCAAGCCGTCGAAGTGGTACTCGAGTCGCTCGCGCCGTTGGGCAGTGAATACACCGCGACACTTGAAGAAGGTCTGCGAGGTCGTTGGTCCGATCGCTATCCGAATCGCGGCAAGCAATCCGGTGCATTCAGTTGTGGCTCGTTCGCCGGCGACCCCTACATCCTGATGAACTTCAAACCCGAAGTGCTCAACGATGTCTTCACGCTGACCCACGAAGCCGGTCACTCGATGCACAGTTGGTACTCGTCGCGCAACCAACCGTTCCAGTACTACAGCTACACGATCTTCGTCGCCGAAGTCGCCAGCACGTTCAACGAACAACTGTTGACGGACCATCTGATCAAGAACGCCGCCGATGATAACGAACGCGCGTACCTGATCAACAACGAACTCGACAGCATCCGCGCGACCGTCGTGCGTCAAACCATGTTCGCGGAATTCGAGAAGAAGACGCACGAGATGGCCGAAGCGGGCGAGCCGCTGACGGTTGCCTCCTTCCGAGCGACCTACCGCGAACTGCTCGAAGCATACTTCGGTCCCGAATTCGTGATCGACAAAGAACTCGAACTCGAGTGCTTCCGGATTCCCCACTTCTACCGTGCGTTTTACGTCTACAAATACGCGACGGGTCTGAGCGCCGCGGTCGCACTGTCGCGACGTGTGTTGGGCGGCGGAGCGCAAGAACTTGCCGATTACCTGTCATTCCTGAAGGGCGGGTGCAGCAAGGATCCGCTCGATCTGCTGCGTGATGCCGGCGTCGACATGACCAGCCCCGAACCGGTCGCGACCACGCTCGATCATTTCCGCAAACTGACCGAAGAACTCGACCAACTGCTTTGAGCATCACGTCGCTTGACCAAAAATCGATGAACCGCGCCGCCGCTCAACTTGCCGCGGGCGATCCGGCGCTGGCGGGTGTACTCCATCGGCTCGGACCGCCGCCGCTGTGGAAACGTCCGGCCACCATTGCTACGTTGGTGCGCATCATTTTGGAACAGCAGGTTTCGCTGGCGTCGGGCAAAAGTATCTTCGAGCGATTCGTTGAAGCCTGCGATGGCCGCGTGACGGCCGATGCAATCATTGAACTTGGTGACGCGCGGCTGCGCGAACTCGGATTCAGTCGCCAGAAAGCTCGTTACGCGATCGCGCTCGCCGGCGACGTGCGCGAGAAACGCTTTCGCATCGGTGGTCTGCGTCACGCGACCGACGATGTCGTGCGAGAACAGATCACGGCGCGGTTGGGACTGGGCGATTGGTCAGCCGACGTGTTCATGATGATGGCGTTGGGCCGAGCAGACATTCTGCCCGTCGGCGACTTGGCACTCGTCAAGGGAATGATGGAGCTCGACGGCGGCGATTACGCTACGCGTGAAAAGGTTTCGGCCCGAGCCGAATCGTGGCGACCGTATCGCAGCGTCGCAACGAGAATGGTCTGGCAAAACTACCTCCACAAACGCAATTAGCTCCGCCACGCCTTGGCGGAATGAGTCTCATCCACTTCTTCGGTTCATTGCCGATTATGAAACGTCGCACCTTTGTAACTGGAACGTCTGCCTAATTCCGGATGCACGCATAGCAAGTCGACGGTCTCGTACATTCGATCCAAGAACTTTGGGCCCGCAATGCCAACGGAGTCAGCATGCCGTTCGATGCTCTTGGACGCCATTGGGGAAAACGCATCTCCGCCACCTAACTTACGCCCCTGCTCGCGATTCGGGCTCGTAGTTGATCCCAGTCTTCCGCGGATTTTTTCGTCGCTGGCCCGCTTTCAAGGCCTTCAAGAAGGTCCGACTCAACTCTTGCTTGTTGATCTTTCGCTTCTGACACCAGAGCCGAAATGAAATCGTTAACGGTTGCAAATCCCCTCTGCTTTGCGAAGTTCTCCGCAAACAATCTGACGTCGTCGGACAACTCAACAGATATTGTGGTCATTGATCGGGTCTCTTTGATCTACGTTTGACTGAACCTCATTGTACACTTGCCTCCGGCGGTGGCAATGAACCGAAGGAGGGCTTCCGTCGGCATTGGTCGCGAAACTCTGGCCCCGCAATGCTGTCGAGATAACCAGCGTCTGCACCGGAGCAATCTTTCACGAGTGCATCATTTCGTGCGGCGGACGACTAGCCAAGTAACCAGTATCGCGTTGGGTGCGAGAAAATATGCCAGCATCGGCCAGGCTGGTCCCGACATGCCGACGAATTCGGTCTCGTAAACGATTGGTCCGTTGGGATTTGAACCAAACTCGCGGGCGAGTTGGATTCGCAACATCGCGTAGGCGAAAACAGCAATCGAGAAAGGGATCGCGATCAGGATCGCATTCAGCAGCAAAATGGCACGAAGCCACCGCGACTTTCGTCCGGCGTTATCGAGATCGCGAACCGAAGGTTCATATGGATTTAGACTGGGCAACGTTGAGTCACAGCGAGCAGGGTGATAGCAGTTGATTCGGGTTCAGGTGTCGTGGCAACATCGAACAACGAGTCTGGGCTATCGAACATTTTCAAGTCTGTCCAATGCAAGCCGAGCGTCGTTCGGATGTCCATTTGCGATCAGATCGGCAACTCCATCGAGCTTGCTGGCGTCGAATTGTTTGGACCGGCGACGCTGGAGCAATCGCAATCCAAGCTGTAGATCGGATGGGTTCAAGTCGGAGTGTTCAGCAGAATGTTCGCGGCGCTGTTGTTGCAGGAATTCAAGATCACGAAATCCGAAATCTTTGCTAGGTTCGATCTGAGTGCCTTCGCCCCAATCGTTCCACGTAGCAAGCTGGATCATTTGTGGCTTTGCCTCGATCGCCCAGGCTAGCGTGTTTCGAAACGTCGTTCCTTCATTGTCGGGCAACTCGGGGTAACCGTCGCCAACTTTGGCATCGCGATAAATGTCAACAAATCGCGGGAACACTACCGGAATGTTGTTCGCCCATTGCTCGGCTTCGATGTGAAATTGCTCCGTATGCTTGAGGCCCTGATTGGGAGCGGGCCAGCCAAAGCCGCCAACCGCACCCGCGCGTTGAAAGCCCTGACTGAAGTACGAAATTGGCACCTCGAGTTGTTTCAAACATTGGCCCCAATCTTCGTTCGTCAATCCGGAATGACCAAACGAAAGCATGACTGGCTTGTCGTCCAATCGCACATAGCTGGGTGACTTGAACCAGTATTTGCCAAGCCAGTTGATCTCGCTCGTCGCATGAGACACTCGCTCGCTCGCTTTGATTCGATTGCCTTCCACCAGCGCAGGGATCGTTTGGTCTTCGTAGCAGATGACGAACTTCATTTTCAGCCGTTCGCATTGCTGCAGCAATCGATAAGTGTTGCGATTCAAAGTCGCATAGTCGCGAAAATCTGTCAGCCCGTACCAATCAACGATCACCCCTTCGATGCCGGCCAGCTTCATTGTCAGCAAGTGGTATTCTAAAACATCCACATCTCCGGAATCGTAAGGCCCAATCAGTGGGTAGAATTTCGATGCGATCTCGCGTCTTCCATTGGTTTGTGTTTCTGGATCGAAGTGGTCCATCGTCCAGTGCCAGCCCCAGTGATCGCTCGAAGGCTTGGCGACGTACCACGGCATGTAGTGCGCAAGAACCAGTAAGTCAGAACTTGGTTTGCTGCAAAGTACTTCTGTCGAACCGTGAGCGAATTCTCGAACCGCCTCGGCGGATTGTTTTCCTGCGTACTCACGTTGTTCAAAATTGAGTGACGACCGGAACCGATCTTCTGCTACCGCGACGCCACCAAACGAACTCAAGAATGTAAAGAAGTAAGCAGCCGCGAGCACAACAAACAGGGCAATCCAATCGGATGGTGAAGTACTCGTCGCCGGGAGATTGCGCATGAATACTCAGTGAGGTTGAAGACAAAAGTGGAGCTGAAGGGAGTTGAACCCTCGACCTCTGCATTGCGAACGCAGCGCTCTCCCAACTGAGCTACAACCCCGACTTTCTTTTTCTTAGCCTATCGCGGTTTTTGGCAGATGCAAATCCAATTCACCCGCATCAGGCTTCGTTATTGGCGATCCGCTCGACCGGTTCCACGAATGGGTTGGTTTGGATCGCGCCCAACTTTGTTTCAGTTGGCTTGGTGATGAAGCGTGAGTGGTGAATGCACGGGTTGCAGCTTGGTGCTTGGTAGGGCGCCGGGGTTGGTACGATCGGCTCCAAGAAGTCATCCCGCAAGCGGCTTTGGTAGCCCGGTCCGGCTTGAACGAGCGGCGGCGATGCGAACGGGCTCAGTCCGTAGGGCCGAGCGTGACGGGTGCCGTAATAGACGGGCGGGTTTGTCGCGAAATAGGGCGGCGTTCGGATCGAGGTGCCGTATTGGGCGCCGTACGGCTGGTAGAATCCGTAGGGCAGAAAACCAGTGTTGCCGAAATTCTGAGCCGAGGCGTCCGCGGAACCCACGGCAGCCGCAACCGCTACAAATGCTGCGATCAGAAACAGTTTCATCGAAAGACCTTTGCGAACCAAGATTTGAGTTGCGAAACGCCCCCGCGCTGTTTTCTACCCCCACGCTAGTCACGCCGAACGATCGTTTCAACTGTCCCGACCCGAGAATTCATTGTTTCCCGACGCCAGTAAACTGAAGATCGCTTGCCTGATTCACTCGCTCGACGGCGGCGGCGCCGAACGTGTGATGGCCGGATTGGCGTCTCGTTTGGCCGGGCGGGGACACGCCGTGACGCTGGTCACTCTGAACGACGGTTTGCATGACCGACACGCCGTCGACTCGGGCGTGAAACGAATGCCGCTGAGCGTGATGGGCGACAGCGGATCGGCGGTGACTGCGCTGGTCAATCTGCGGCGACGAGTGATCGCGATTCGCAAGTCGATGGTAGACATCGGACCCGACGTGGTGCTGTCGTTCTGTGATCGCACGAACATTCTGGGACTGATGGCGATCAAGGGAATGCCGCCGATTCGACTCGGTGGCAACGCGACGGACACCCCGATCGTGATCAGCGAGCGTAGCGATCCGTCGCAACAATCGCTCGGCCCGGCTTACAGTTGGCTTCGCTGTCGTATGTATCCGCGCGCCGATCGCGTGATTGCGCAGACTGATTCGTCGGCGAGTTTCTTGAGATCCGCGTTGCGCTTATCGCGAGTCGACGTGATCGCTTCGGCCGTCGATTTGCCGCTTGCGTTCTCGGATCGCGACGGCGCGAGCGGCAATCGGCGGATCGTTTCGGTCGGTCGGCTAGAACACGAGAAGGGTTTTGATCGACTGATCGAAGCTATGGCGATCGTGTCGAAGGTGCATCCGGAATGGTCGCTGCGGATTGTCGGCGAGGGGTCCCAGCGGCAATCGCTGCAAACTCAAATTGATCGTCTGAATCTTGGCGATCGCGTTTCGATGCCCGGATGGATTCAGCCGGCTTCGCCAGAATTGTGTGAGGCGACGGTGTACGTGTTGCCCAGCCGGTATGAGGGGTTTCCGTCGGCGCTGATGGAAGCGATGGCGGCGGGAGTTCCCAGTGTCGCGGTGGATTGCCCGAGCGGCCCCCGCGCTATCATTGAAGACGCTCAGAATGGGTTGCTGGTTTCCAACGATGTCGCCGGGATCGCAAGCGGAATCCAGCGCATGATTTCGGACGCGGCGTTTCGTGAGCGGATCGGCGAAGCCGGGTTTGATGTGGTCCAGCGGTTCGGCTGGGACGCGATGGTGGACCATTACGAGCGTGTTTTGCGGGACGCGGCGGGAATAAAATGAACGTGACGGGTCGCAATCGGGCCGGATGTACTATAAATCAGATCAGATCGATGCCAGCGGGCGGAGCGATCGACGACTCGATTGGAACTGGAACAGATATTGATGCTCGGATCATTCGCGCTTTGGAAAACGCTGGCGATTTTGTTAGCCGCCGTGCTGCCCGTCAAAGCGACCACTCAGTCGGGCGAATCGATCGAAGGGTCGCTCGGCGCCGTCACCGCGACGTCGCTCGCGATCGACATCGACGGACGCCCGCGAGAGATCTTGATGCAGGATCTGCAAACGGTATCGCCTGCCAATGTCCAAGAACAAACGGGACCGACGTATCTGGTCACGCTCTCCGGCGGTTCCAAGATCGCGGCCGAAACGGTTTCGCTGGTCGATAGCGGTCTTTCGATCCAACCTCGTCAACAAGACCCGTTGTCGGTGCCAGTTCGCCAAGTCAAGGCGATTCGCTTTCGCGCATCAGGGGCAACGACGGACGCGCAGTGGCTCGGGCTGTTGCAGAAAGAGAGTCGCGGCGACGTGATGGTGATCCGACGACCGGGCGACAAACTTGATCCTGCGTCGGGAATCATCGAATCGATCGCCGACGGGAAGGTCAGTTTCAATTTGGAAGGTGACACCGTCGCCGCGCCGCTCGACCGACTCGAAGGCGTCGTGTTTGGCAGCACCGCCGAAGCCGCCGATGACGCGCCGGTTCGCATCACCGATGTTTACGGATCGACGTGGCTGGCCGAGTCGTTGGTGCCCAGCGATGCGGGTCAGCCGATTGCGATGAAGTTGTCTTCGGGGCAAATCCACCACTTGCCGCTCGAGCAAATCAAGTCGATTCGTTTCAGCAGCGGCCTGTCGATGCTGGCGACCGAGAAACCTGCCGACGTGAAAACGGATACTTACTTTCAAACGAACATCGACGGCGGTCTGGTCAACGCCTTCTTCGGACCCGCCGCTCAAGACGGCAACGATTTACAGATGCACGGCGGTTCCAAGATCGAGTATCGCGTCGCGGACGGTTTCGTGATGCTCGTCGGCGCCGTTCGCCGCGCGAGTGAAGTAAAACGGGCGAGCGAAATGAGCGTGCGAATCTTGCTGGATGGAAAGAAGGTTTGGGAAGAGTCGTTGCCAGACGTGCAACCGCGAGGCTTCGAAATCCCCTTGAAGCAGGCCCGCCGTCTCACCATCGAAGTCGATAGCCGCGACGACGGAAATCTCGGCGACACCGTTCAAATCATCCGACCAAGGTTGCTCAAGTAGGTCCGGTTCCACCGGACGAAAGAACTGACAACCTTACAACGGCCGGTGGAACCGGCCCTACGATTGAAGCTCATGAATTTAACGAACTCTCTCCCGATAATACTTTTACTGGCTTCGACCTGTTGGTCTGCGGGGCCGCTTGAAATCCCCGAATCGATCGCCGAAGCCGAGCAAGCTCGCATCGATGCGATCGCGCGGGCGATGCCGTCGGCAGTCATGGTGTTTGTGCCGGGCGGCGGAGGCGGCGGCAGCGGAATGTTGATCTCGCCTGACGGTTTTGCACTCACCAACTTTCACGTCACCAGTCCCGCCGGATCGTTCATGCGATGTGGACTGAGCGACGGAAACATCTACGATGCGGTGATCGTCGGGATCGATCCCGTCGGCGATTTGGCGATGATTCGCTTGCTCGGCTTGGACGGAAAGGTTCGCACTGATTTTCCCGCCGCGACGCTTGGCAGCAGTCGCAAAGCCCAGGCCGGTGATTGGTGCATGGTGATCGGCAATCCATTTTTGTTGGCGTCCAACTTAAAGCCCACGGTCAGCTACGGCATCCTCAGCGGCGTCGGACGTTATCAGTATCCATCGGGCACGCTGCTCGAATACGGCGACTGTTTGCAGACCGATGCCGCGATCAATCCGGGCAACTCGGGCGGTCCGATCTACGATGCTGAGGGCCAGTTGTTGGGCATCGTCGGACGATGCTCGTTCGAGAAACGGGGCCGCGTCAACGTCGGTGTCGGCTACGCGATATCGATCAACCAAGCCGAAAACTTCATGGGCGTATTGCACAGCGGTCGCATCGTTGATCACGCGACGTTGGGCGCGACCGTGGCGACGGACCCCGATGGCGGCGTCCGTGTGACGAACATTTTGGATTCGAGCGACGCCTATCGACGAGGACTCCGTTACAGCGCCGAAATTCTGGACATCGACGGCCGCGTCGTGCAAACGGCCAACGACGTCCAGAACGTACTGTCGACATTCCCGGCCGGTTGGCGAGTGAAGATTCGTTACCGGATTGAAGGTGAGACTCGTCAAACTCTGGTGCGACTGGCGAGCGTTCACGGGCCTGATGAATTGCTCGAGAAGATGGCCGGAGCGTTGCCGCCACCGCCGCCACGCGAAGTTCCCAAGGACAAGAAGGAAGAAGGCGGCGAAGAAGATGAGCAAGAGGATGCACCGGAGCCTGATCCGCATGCCGAGAAAGAAGACGAAAAGATCCCGGCGGCGGTGACCGCTCAGTTGATCGAGCGAAAAGGCTACGCGAACTACTACTTCAACGAACTTCGCCAGCAGCAATTCATCGACTCGTTACGATCCCAGTTCCCCAATGCAAAAGAATCTGCCGCCTCGACGTGGACGATCGAAGGCGAGACGGACGAGAAGCCGCCGCGACCGGTCAAGATTCACATTGCGCCGGATAAATTGGCGATGATGATCGGCGATCGACCGGTTGACGCGGATTCCAAAGCTGAACTCTACGACGGCGTCACCCGTCGATCGTACGCGGGCATTTTATTGGCGCTCGATGGATGGCGGCGAATGATCGAGACAGGACCGAAGAAGTTCGGCGAAACGTATTATTGGGGGAGTTTGCCGCTGGCCGGCGAGCGACCGCTGCGAGATTGCGTGGTCGGGATCGATGGCGAGATCGAGCTGAGATGGTTGTCGCATCCCGACACACATGCACTCGAAGTGATCGAAGTGTTCGCTGATCGCGATGAGGACCCGGCCGAACTGTGGCTGACCCGCGAGGGCGACGATTTGACGAAGTCACCGACCGTTTTGGATTTACGCTACGGCATCGACTCGATACTCAAGATCAAGGTGAAGTCGTGGGAGTGATCGCACTCATGTCCGTCCGCTGCCGCGAAGCGGTTACAGCCATTAGCCCCGGGTCGCGCAACGCACCTGGGGAAATCGACTTCCATCCCTTCGGGATAAAAAACTGTTTGATACTGATCGCCCTCTGCTTCATCGCCTCCTCCGCGAGCGCTCAGGGTCCGCTGAGCAACTGGGCTCGCGACGCTCAGCGGCGGGTGGTGAAGGTCTACGGCGCCGGCGGTTTGACAGGATTGGAAGCCTATCAGAGCGGCTTCCTGGTTTCGCCGGATGGACACATCGCGACGGCCTGGAGCTACGTGTTGGATGTCGAGCCGATCGTGCAATTGGACGATGGTCGACGGTTCGAATCGAAGATCGTGGGCTTTGAACCGGCGCTGGAATTGGCGGTGCTGAAGATCGAAGCGTCGGAGTTGCCGTTCTTCAAAATTGAATCGGAATCATCCGCGTCATGGGGCGATCCGGTGATCGCGATCAGCAACCTATTCAATATCGCAACGGGCAAAGAGCCCGCCAGCGTGATGCAGGGCTCGATCGCTGCGGTCACGAAATTGGACGCGCGTCGGGGCACGTTCAAGACGCCCTATCGAGGCGAGGTGATGATCTTGGACCTGATCGCCAACAATCCCGGCGCGGCCGGCGGCGCGGTCGTTGACGCCAGCGGCAATTTGATCGGCATGTTGGGCAAAGAACTCCGTGATTCACAGACCGGCGTGTGGCTCAACTATGCTTATCCAGCTTCGGCGCTTCGCGAAACAATCGGCGATATCATCGCCGGACGAACGACGACGACGTCTACCGAGTCGGCCGCAATGTTGCCGCGAGGCAAATCGCACGACTTCGATTCGCTCGGCGTCGTGATGGTCCCCGACGTGCTCGAGTCGACACCGGCCTATATCGACGAAGTCGTCGACGACACGGCGGCCGAACGAGCCGGATTGAGGCCCGATGATCTATTGTTGTTGGTCAACGGCCAACGCGTCGAGAGTCAACGGAACTTGCGACAACTCCTTCGCAGCATCGATCGACGTGATGATATCAATGCGACGATCCAGCGTGATAGCGAAATCTTGAATTTGGTACTGCGTCCATGAAGGTTTTTAACCGAGTAGTTTTAGTCATCGCATTCGTCTCGCTGCATTCAGTGTCGCGCGGTGATGACACGAACTATCAAGCGACGATGGCGAAGGCCGTTCGCGCGGCCGCCGAACACGTGTTGCCGTCGATCGTGATGATCGAAATCATCGGCACCAGCGAAGGTGGTCAAGGCGAAGTCGAACAAGACGCGCCGACGTCGGGTCTAGTCATTGGTTCGGATGAAGGCGTTGCTTATGTGATTACGTCGAGCATCGTTGCGGCGAAACCGGCCGCCAGCATTCTGGTCGTATTACGCGACGGAACTCGGCAGACTGCGTCGGTGGTCGCCAAAGACGAACATCGCGATTTGGTACTGCTGAAGATGAAAGCCGATGTGCCGGTCGCGACGATCCAAACTGATAGCGAAATGAAATTGCAAATCGGTCAGACCGTGATCGCGGTCGGCCGTTACGGCGGTGAAGCGACGCCGATGGTCAGCACCGGTATCCTCAGCGCGACCGGGCGACTCGATGGCATCGCGTTGCAAACCGACGCGCGCGTTTCGGCATCGTTGTACGGCGGATCGCTGGTCGACCTTTACGGAAATGTTCTGGGCATCTTGATTCCCGCGGTCGCCGAAGGTGGTGCGGAGAACCCGACCGACTGGTACGACTCGGGCGTTGCGTTTGCGATCCCGACCGACGTGATCGCGAAAAAAATCGACCGTTTGAAATCGGGTCAGGACATCAAGAAAGGATTGCTCGGAATCGTATCCAAAAGCCAAGATCCGAACGACGAAGGAACCGAAATCGCGGCCGTACGAACGCGCTCGCCTGCCGAGTCGGCCGGAATCAAAGCGGGCGACCGGGTGCTGAGCATCGCCGGGACGCCAATCAAACGGCATCAAGAGTTGCGCCAAGTTTTGGGCAGCTACGATGCCGGCGAAGAAGTGCCGCTGTCGATCGATCGGGACGGCGAAACGATCGAGTTGGTCGTCACGCTGGCCGATTCGATCCCGCCGTTGCAACCGCAGCGTTTGGGAATGATCGCCATCGATCGTGAAAATGAAGTGATCGTCGGCGACGTGGTCCCCCGATCATCGGCCGACGGAAAACTGCAAACCGGTGACGTGATTGCAAAGATCGGCAAGGTCGAAATCGATTCTTCGGAAACCCTCCGACGACAAATGATCTCGGCAGAACCGAAGTCCGAACTGTCGATCACGGTGATGCGTGAGAACAAAGAAACAACCGTGAAGTTGGTTCCCGAGAGCATCGCGGGAAAGTCATTGCGGGAAGCGCCGAAATCATGGGAACAGTCCGACGCGAAGGCTTGGGTGAGCGAAGAGATCAAATTGCCCGACGCGGCCAACGCGGCTTTCTACATTGCGCCGAAACCCGACGACCAGCAGCGAACCGATTTGGGACTGCTGATATTGCTGTTGGGTCCCGGCGAAGCCACGCCGAAGTCGGTGATCGATGATTGGAAGACGTCGGCGCAGCAGTCGGGTGTCGTTGTGTGTGCGGTAGCGCCGGAGAACTCGGCAAAGTGGCAGCCGAAAGAGATCGAAGTGATCGCCAACTTCGCTGCGGCGATGATGAAGAAGGCCGACATCAACTCGGCAGCGGTCGCCGTCGCATCACTCGGCGCGATCTCGGGTGTTGAAGCGACCGCGGCGGACTCGATGGCGCTGGCGGTATCGATCTCGCAAAGCAAAACCTTCTTCGGTGTCGCGGTGTCAGCGAAGACGCAGCCGCCGGCTGTGCGGCTAAGAGAAAACGAAGCAACGGCGTCGCTGCAATTGATGATGCCGATCGAGACAACCGAGGAATTACCGCCCTGGGGCGCCGCGATCCAGTCGGCCGGATATCCGATCGTGCTCGGTGGCAAACTCGATCAACTGGCGCTACTCCACTGGGTCCGATTGCTGCAAGCAATCTAGATGTGGGTCCGCGACGCCGTTCGCGAACAGTATGCTCGCATTCCCCGCGAGCGGAGTCGCGGGGCCACGGCTTACCGTCTCGAAATGTCCACGACGCGGGTGCCCGCCAACAGGTCGTGGATGCAGCGTTGGTCTTGTCGAAAGATAAAAAGTTGATCGATCAAAGGATACGAGGTCCAAAAGAACGCTGTTGAGATCACGCCGTTGGCGAAGTATCTCAGCAAAATCGTTTTTGCCGCGTCGGCCGGTTGATCGTCTTCGACGGAAACGATTTGAATCTTCATCCAGTACTTGCCAAGGCTCTGACTGTGCTTGACCAACATCACCGCGTTGATGATGACGATCGCGAGCGTGAGTGCGGCCGCGATACCGAGAGAGATCAAGAGTACAAGACCGCCGCCTGCCGCCGCCTGTTCATTGATCGATGCGATCCCACCACCCATCAACAAACCGAGCAACACGACCAACATCGGTATGCAGTACACAAATGTTTCCAACCGAATCGCTCAAATAGGGATCGGCGGAATCGTGAATTCGAGACGATAAGTCTCGGATCCATTCGCGACGCCATCGGTGCGGATCGAACCGTCGGCAAGCTCGTTGATCGACCGAAAGCGAATCGATGTCTCGCCGCGTGGGTCGAAGAAAATGCGATTGCGTCTTTTCTGTAACATGGTCCGGCATGGGCTAACATTCTTCCATCGATCCGTGGACTTCGCGGGGTTGATATTGGCCGGGACCCTCGACGCCGTAGTGGGTTTGCATCACGGATTCGAACTGCTCGCGTGTGCGGATTCTCACAAACGCTTCTCGAACCGTTTTGTGGTTCGGGTGGCTGGCGGTGTACTTGATGCAGAACTTGCGCATCAACATCGGCGCTCGCTCCGGCGAGTACGTTTGTTCGCACAATTCAAAATGCTCTCGCATCACGGCAGCTTGCTGGTGCAACGTCGGCGGTGGCGGCAGCGGTTGGCCGGCTGCCAGCGCGAGCGACTGTGAAAATATCCAAGGATTGCCGATCGCGCCGCGCGCCACCGTGACTCCGTCGATTCCGGTTTGCTCCATCATGCGGAAACAATCTTCTGGCATGAACAGATCGCCGCTGCCGAGGATCTTCATTCGGTCGCCGACATGCGACTTCACGTCTGCCAAGAATTCCCAGCGACTCGGGCCGATGTAGCGCTGGACGACCGTGCGTCCATGGACGGTGGCGGCAGCCAAACCGGCATCGAGTGCGCCGTCGAGAATTTCAAAGAAGTGATCGCGTGCCTCGTCGGAATCGTCGATGCCGCGGCGCATCTTGACGGTGACCGGAATGTGATCGGGCACGACATCGCGCGTCCGGCGCAGGATCTCGATCGCGGCCGCAGGTTGGGATAGGTGAAAGCCGCCCCGGCATCGGCCCAATACTTTCTTGACGGGGCAACCGAAGTTGACGTCGATGATGTCGAATCCGGCTTCGACTAACTTCATCGCGCCGGCGGAAAACTGTTCGGGCTCGGCGCCCATCAATTGGCCCCCGACGGGCGGCTCGTCGGGATGGATCTCGAGGAAGTGCTTCGTTTTTTCACGTTTGCTCAGCGACAACAGAAACTGATCCAACATCACTTCACAAAGCGTGTAGCTGGCCCCGTGTCGTCGCGCGATCAGTCGCATCGGCATGTCGCTGTATCCGGACAGCGCCGCTTGCACGACGGGCGAACCGATCAGGACGTTGCCGATCGTCAGTTCTCGGATCTTCGGTGGTGCGGCTTCGGGCGGGGCGTTCATGTGTCGCGTCGGGTTATCAGTGAGCGGAAAAATGTGTCTGACCCCATTTGCCGGGAACCGGCCCTTCGGGTGCTTCGCACAAATGGGGTCAGACACTTATTTTCCGCACGGTATCTGGTAAAAACTGAGATCGAAAGCTTACGCAACTTTTGGAAAACTGCCATCATGTCGCCCTATTTTCAACGATCGATCACGTCGATTCTGATCGTTCTTGCATCGCTCGCCCACGTTTCGGCCGCTCCACCGACCGATTCCCAAACACTCAACGAAAACACCATGCCCATCGCCACTGCACCGTTCGGCACGACCCCGGATGGCAAAGAAGTCACCAAGTTCACGCTCACCAATTCGAACGGGCACAGCGTCAGCGTGATGAATTGGGGCGCGACGCTGTTGGAAGTCATCGTGCCCGATCGTGAAGGCAAGCTCGCCAACGTCAACTTGTGTTTCGATTCGCTGGAGCCGTATTTGGGCAGCCATCCGTACTTCGGCAGCACGGTTGGCCGGTTTTGCAATCGGATCGATCGGGGCAAGTTTTCGATCGATGGCGTCGACTATCAAGTCACGGTCAACGCGGGCAAGCACACGCTGCACGGCGGCAAGAAAAACTTCACATTTCAATTTTGGGACGCGGCGACGTACGAGACCGATGGCGAACTTGGCGTGCGTTTTCATCTGACCAGCCCCGATGGTCAAGAAGGTTTTCCGGGAACGGTCCAAGCCCAAGTCGATTATCGATGGAATGACAAAGATGAACTGTCGATCGATTTCACCGCGAAGACCGACGCGCCGACTCATATCAACTTGACCAATCACAGCTATTGGAACTTGGCCGGCGCCGGTTCGGGGACCGCGATGGATCACGTCGCAGTGATCCAAGCCGACCAAACTTTGGACGTCGACGAAGACTTGATCCCGACGGGCGAGTTGAATGATGTCACCGGTACGGTATTCGACTTTCGCGAAGCCACATCGTTTGGCGAACGTGTCGATACGTTGCCCGCGACGAAGGGATACGACCATTGTTACGTCGTGCGGGGAACGCCGGGTGAGCTCCGTCCGGCCGCGCGAATCGTCGATCCGAAATCCGGTCGCGTGCTTGAGATCGAAACGACTCAGCCCGGAATGCAGCTCTACACCGCCAATCATCTGGCGGGCAAAGCGAACTCGGCTGGCGCGGCCAGTCACGACGCATTCTGCTTGGAAACTCAGCACTATCCCAACGCACCGAACCGGCCATCGTTCCCAACGACGTTGGTTCGGCCAGGTCAGACGTTGCGCGAGACCACGGTGCACCGATTCTCCGCCGAATGAGATTGATGGTGAACGCGGAAATTAGAATTTTGTCCGGTTGAACCGGACCTACTAATATCCAGCGTTGCTGGTGGCGACCGCTTCGATCGGGGACATGCCTAGTCGCTTGCGGGCCTCGCCGAGGATCTCGGCTGTTCGGCTTGCGCCACACCGGGTCACGCCGATTTCGCGAACTGCTAACAATCCGTCTAGATCTCGAACGCCACCGGCCGCTTTGACCTGAACATTGTCGCCCGAATGTTTCCGCATCAGTTTCAGGTCGTCGTGGGTCGCGCCGCCCGTTCCGTAACCTGTCGATGTCTTCACCCAATCGGCTCCCAATTCAGTGCAGATTTCGCACAGTTTGATTTTCTGGTCGTCGCTCAGGTAACAGTTTTCAAAAATGACTTTGATCTTTTGGCCGGCCGCATGAGCGACTTTGACGATCGCTGCGATGTCTTGCTTGACGTAGTCCCAATCACCGCTGAGTACCTTCGAGATATTCGCTACCATATCGAGTTCCTCGCAACCGTCGGCAATCGCCTGTTCGGCTTCGGCCTTCTTGATCGCGGTCGTATGACCGCCGTGCGGGAAACCGATCGTCGTTGACGCCTTCACCGTTGTGCCCGCGAGCAACTCCGAAAGTCTCCTCAGGTAGTACGGCATGATGCAAACGCTGGCGACATCGTAGGCCTTCGCTAACTCAATCCCCGCTTCCAAGTCCGCGACCGCCAACGTCGGGTTCAGCAGCGAATGATCGATCATTTTGGCGACGTCTTGATAGGTAAAATCAGTCATTGCGTTCTGGTAAGTTTTGGTTGAAATGGTTGAGGATGGCCCATGGTGGTGCCGGTCGCAATTGTAGCCGCAATCGACCAACCGGCCAGTGGCTAGGCCACAAAACGCCGGCAGATGAATCGGGCAATTACCGCAATTTACCGCGTGCGGGCGTCGCCGATCGTATCGGGCCCAATCGGCTGTGGAATTCGTATCGATCGCCCCGATACAGCGTTCGTTCGGACCACAGCGGTGACCCGTTGCCGACATGCCCCACCGCGACAACTTCCAAAGCCGGCGATTTTGCGGCGACTTTCAATTGCCGTGACTCTCTCGCGTCCAGACAAACGGCGCGAATGATTTCATCAGCACCGATGATGTTCAGCCCATGCGACTTCGTGAACGCCGTGTAGAGCGATCCGCTGGCCTGCGTCTTGGTCAGCTTCCGACAGTGCGCGGCGACGACGAAACGATGTTCCAGAATGACCGGCACACCGTCCGCCAGCCTCAGTCGCTCCATCTCGAACAACTCCGCCGCCCGATCAACGCCGAGCGCCTTGATTGTGGACTCACCCGCGTCGGCGGCGACCACTTTCTTGAACGATATCAGTTGGGTGCTAGGCGTCTTGCCCGCCGCCTTCGCCTTTTCGACGAAGCTGACCAGCGACCGGACGTCGTAATCGATCGTGTCACGACGAACGAACGTCCCGATGCCCCGGCGAAACTCCAGCAATCCTTCCGAGACCAAACTGGCCAGCGCCTTGTTCGCGGTCGCCCGACTGACTTCAAACTGTTGGCTGATCTCCCGCTCGGTCAGAAACTTATCGCCCAGTTGGTACTCGCCGCCCAACGACTGGCGCAGCCGTTCATTCAGCTGTTGGTAGACCGGGTGCTTTTGCAGCGAAGTATCCATTGCTTACCTTGTGTAGACATCAGGGTACACGAACTCCGGTTCTTTATGCGGTAACAGATAGGCGAACGTTTCGCTGACCGGTTTGCCACTGACCCGCAACGTCGCTTTCAGCTCCATCGGTGCCGGTTCAGAAGGTTTCAAATCGAGCTTCAACAGCCAATCGCCCGTTTCGGTTTTCTCTACCTTCTTTGAGATCACTTCGCCGCGGATCGTTGCGACCGCGATTTCGATGTCGGCTGATTGAGTGATCTTCGCGATCGCGTCGCCCGCGAATCGAATCGTCATTTCGATCGAGTCCTCCTTTCGATCCAGCTCGAAACCTGTCGCTTGCGCGACGTTTGTTTCGGCGGCATGAACGCCACCAAAGAAATCGACGGTGTATTCAAACCGCGATGGTTTTGCGACCGACGGCGGTTCTTGTGGAATCCAAAACGCGCCGATGTTGTCGATGCCTTCGTGTTGTCCAGGGATCTCCAACAACTCGACACGCCCCGCGCCCCAATCACCGCCGGGCGTGACGAAGACGCTCGGCCGTCGATGGTATTGCGCGTTGTGGTCATCGTAATGAAAGAAGGCGGTGTTGCGCTGCATCACTCCGAAACCTTGCAGTCGATCGGTCTGGAAACTCGTCACCGATGGATAGGGAGACCGCGAATAAGCTCGCCAAGTCCAATCGCTCGTTTCATCAGCTCCTTCGGTGCGAATCAACAATCCATCCGAATCGTGAACCGAAGGCCGCGCGTCTTTCGGTGGTCCGCGCAGCCCATCACCCCAGATCCACATGCTGGTCAGCGGCGCGATACCGACCTTGGCGGGGATTCGGCGAAAGTGCAACGACGATTTGACCGCGATCCGCGTCAGCTCCGTGCCGGGTGTCAGCACGAACTGGTATGCGCCGGCAACCGACGGGCTGTCGAGCAACGCCAGAACGCTGATCGACTTGTCGTCAGGTTCAGGTTTGTCGACCCAGAACGCGCGATAGAACGGGAACTCTTCGTCGCCGTTGATCGCGATGTCGACCGCCAAACCGCGAGCCGACGATCCATAGATGCTGTGTTCGGTTCGGCCGCGAAAATAACTGGAACCCAAAAAAGTCAACATCTCTTGCGTCGCGGTGTCCGGAAAAACGCCCGCGATCTTGATCCCCGCGTGCCCCGCACCGTTGATCGGCGATGGATCAAAACCGGGGATGTCATAAGTGAAATCGTCGCTGGAAAATGGTATCCAACGATTGATGCCGTCTTCCCGCACAAACAAATCTACCCGATCACGTTGCACGAATCCCTGGTGAAACGTCTCGATCCAAAACGGTGATTTCCCGTTCCACCACGTCGCGTTCTTGTACTTGTAGCGGATCTTGATGTAGTCGTTGTAGCTGAGCGCGGATAGCGATTCGGGAACCGCAGGCCTGGGAACAAAATCTCGCTCGCTGGTGTCTTGGGCCAAGCGATCGAGATCCGCAAACGAACCAACTTGCGCGAACGAGATCAACGACTCCGCTTCAGCTCGCGGTATCGTTCCGGTGAGTGGAAGCGTTTCGGCGCGGGCATCGCCGAGATAAAACATTGCGACGGTGGTCGCGATCAACATCCAGCGCATCAAGCGGCTCTATTCGTAGATTGGAAAGAAGGTATTGAACGCGGCTTCACAAAAATCGCCGGGATCATTGAAACGTCGGTGTCGATCGAGTCGGCTGATGGCGCTCATCTGTTCATCGCTGAGCGAGAAGTCGAAGATCGCTAGGTTCTCTTTCAATCGATCGATGTTCGATGTCTTCGGCACGACGGCGGTCCCGCGCTGAACGCCCCAGCGAAGCAAAACTTGTGCCGCTGTTCGCCCAACGGACTCGGCGATCGACCCAATCGTACTGTGCTCAAGCACCGACTCGTCGGCTTGGGCCATGTTGAGTTGGAAGTATGACTGTGCGCCGAGCGGCGAGAACGCGGTCACCGCGATCTCGGATTCGCGGCAAAATCGCAACAGTTTCTCTTGCGTCAAATAGGGATGCAGCTCGACTTGCAAAACCGCTGGCACGATATCAGCTTGATTGATCAGATCGCGCATCAACGATACTCCGAAATTGCAAACGCCGATGTCGCGCACGAGTCCATCCATCACCAGCGACTCCATCGCCAGCCAAGTATCGATGATGGGAACATTGTTGATCGATATCTTTGGATCGGCCGCGTTGGGATCGAAGAACCAACCCGGCGGATATCGCTGTTCGATCGGGACGTAGGATGTCGAAATCGGAAAGTGGATGAGGTACAGATCCAGATAATCCAACTGGAGATCGCTGAGCGACTTCATCACGGCGCCGCGCACGTACTTGGGCCGGTGATAGGTATTCCACAGCTTGCTGGTCACCCAAAGATCTTGTCGCTTGACGATGCCGTCGCGAATCGCGCCGGCAAACGCGCGGCCCGCTTCGATTTCGTTGCCGTAGTCACAGGCGCAATCGAAATGTCGATAGCCGCACTCGATCGCCTGTCGAACGACAGTTTCCGTCACTTCGTTTTCAATTTTCCAGATGCCAAGGCCGACCGCTGGCATGCAGCGACCCCTCGATAACTTGATGGTGTCAATGATGATTTGCGCTCGCGAAAAGGAAGAACGTATGATCTCGCCACGTCACGCTGGCGAGATCCAAATATGTTTTAACAGTTTGCCGACGATCAAGTTGTCGCGGGAGGTGGCTAGCGGAGCCAGTCAACCGAGGCTCGGCGACTCCGTTCGCGGAGAGTATCCTGATCTTGTTGCACATTCTCCGCGAAGGGCATCGCGTAGGCCACAGGATCATACCACCCGCCAAGATCCCTCGTGAATTGTTCGCGTCAAAAAGCGAGGAGGCAGGGTGATGACAGAGTTCGCGTTTCAAAAAGGCGATGTGAAATGAGAATAGTACGGAGCATCTTTGCACTACTGCTTGGCAACAAGCGACGCTGATCATCAAAGACATGACGCTGACGAAAGAATAAACCCGCAATTCCAAGCTCCGCCCGAGATGGAAAGGGAAGGCAATCCTTCCAAATTGAACAGCCACCACTTAAAGTGTCGGTATGACTCCGGACGAACGACTCAACCGACTCAGCGAAGCACGCGATCAAGAGGACTCGTGGACCGAATGGTATCGGCTATCTCCACTGGAGCGCTGGGAAGAGTCGATGAAAATTTGGCAGTTTTATCTTCGAGTAGGAGGCTCACTTGATCCCGAACCCGATCCTCAAAGTCCTTTCGACGCTTTCCTCCCACGGAGTAAGGCACCTGCTTATGGGCGGGCAGGCGTGCGTGTTCTACGGCGCGGCCGAGTTTAGCCGAGATTGTGACATCGTCATCGTGGCTGACGAGGAAAACCTTGGTCGGTTGACGGCTGCACTCACTGAACTGGACGCGGATTGCATTGCCGTTCCGCCTCTGGACTGGTTCCACCTTGACCGAGGCCATGCGATCCACTTTCGCTGCAAACATTCCGACGCAGCGGGCATCCACTTAAATGTAAAGACCAAGATGCGAGATTGCGGCAGTTTTGATGCGCTGTGGGAAGAACGCACAACAATTGAGGATACGGAAGGATTCGTTTATCAGTTGCTTGGCATTGAAGACCTCGTCAAAGCAAAGAAAACGCAACGTGACAAAGATTGGCCAATGATTCGGCGGCTCGTCGATTCGCACTACGACCAGAATCGCGGCGAACCCAATGACGACCGCATTCGTTTTTGGCTACGCGAATCTCGCACTCCTGAAGTGTTGATCCGAGTCGCTGCGGAGCATCCTGACTTATTAAAGGAAGCAATCAAAGAGCGTCCACGCCTTGTTGAAACGCTCGGCGCGAGTCGGACCGCTTTGCGATAGGAGTTAAAAAAAGAACAGTTGCGAGAAAGAGAAGCGGACCAGCAATACTGGCGACCGCTGATGAAGGAGCTCGAAGCGATGCGACTCGCAAAACGGCGCCGCGGGTGATACAGAGGTGTCAGGAGTGAATGGCACCTTTGTTTTGTCTGACACCTTTGTTTTGTCGGGCTTAATTACGTAGCGGTAAACGTGAATTACACCAGATTGGTCGCCGTTTATGTACGAATCCCAAAAAGTACAAACATTCGTGGCTGAAAGCAGCAGTCAAAGTCGCATTGATAGTGGGCTGGCTTGTCGCTGGTTCAGCAAACGAATCACCGAGCTGATCAAGTTCTGTACCCAATGTGCTTACCGAGATGAAACGGCTTACTGCGAGACCAAAATGATGACCAAGATCTCAAAATGTCTGAAACCCTTCCTGATTCTTTTCAGCCTCGTTACGTGGGGGCAAATCAGCAACGCACAGTCGCCGAACACCAAATCGTCGTTCACCGAAATCATTTCGACTGAAGACGAACTTGCTATTCGCAAGACTATTGCAGGTGTTGAAGAGGCTTGGAATACCCACGACTTGAAAGCGTATGGCGATCTGCTAACTGAGGACGTCCAGTGGATAAACGTGGTCGGAATGCATTGGCGCGGGCACAAAACTGTGTTGGATGCACACATTGCATTTCATGAGACCATCTTTAAGAATCATAAGATAAAGACGGACACCGTGGAGATCCGATCGCTCGGAAGCGGCATCGCCCTCGCCGTCGTCACCACGACAAACGACGAGTTTACGACCCCCGATGGTTCGGTGGTTCCTAACAGGCAGAATCGCCAGACCTATGTGCTACGTGAATCTTCGGATGGGTGGAAGATCATGCATTGCCACAACATACCAGTAGACCCTATCGCGGCCAAGTTTGATCCCGCAATCGCTACTCATTGACGACAGCCTCGGCTTACACAATGCCTCCCAAACAAACCACAGTGTCCGTCACGCCCCTGCTTCTGCTAAGATCTGACAAAACCATGATATCGGAGGGCGAGAGACTTTGTCTGATGTTTCTGAAATACTTGTGAAAATTCAAACCGGTGAGCCGAACCTTGCACGCGAGCTTTTGCCATTGGTCTACGAAGAACTGCGAAAATTGGCCGTGGCCAAATTGGCACTAGAGAAACCTGGACAGACACTACAAGCAACAGCGCTTGTGCATGAAGCCTATCTGCGTTTAACACAAAATGAGGAAAGCCGTTCAGCAGGGACGGGTATTTACTGGGATGGTCGAGGCCATTTTTTTGCTGCGGCTGCCGAAGCCATGCGCCGAATTCTGGTGGAGAACGCGCGTCGGAAATCGCGAAAGAAACATGGCGGCGAAGTGACTCGACAGGAGTTTGTGGATTTTCCGGATGCCGATTTGGTTATCAAGGAGGACATACTGGCCCTCGACTCAGCCTTGAATGCCCTCAATCAAGTGAATCAACAGGCGTATGAATTGGTGAAGTTGCGATACTTCGCCGGCTTGTCTTTAAGCGACTCGGCAGAAGTGCTCAATGTTTCTGAACGCACTGCCGGTCGCTTATGGGCGTATGCTCGAGCCTGGTTGCATCAAGAAATAACGAGGGACGATTCCAAAGACAATTGAAATGGTTGGCTATCATCAGCCGCATTCGTCGCATTGTTAGTGAACGATTATGTATTGTGACTGACGGAACCCTGCGATGAACGAGTTTGAACTATTCCAACGCGCTTTGGACATTGAAGATGCCAACGAGCGTCAGCTTTTTCTTGAGGCAGAGTGTAGTGGAAACGCTGCGATGCTTCGCAGAGTCGAATCGCTTTTGGATTCTCACTACGGACAGAGCCTGTTCCTTGAAGCACCGGTTGTAGAGCAGCTCATCGACATCAAGGGCATGCCAGCCAAGGAGGAGCCGCAAAGTACAGTTGAGCACTCGGAAGCGAACTCTTCCAACTATGAACCACACGAACAGGTCGACTACCAATATCTACTGGATTATTTGAAGGTATCTACCAGGCCAGGTTCGCTAGGGAGACTGGGTCATTACGAGATTTTGAGTGTTGTCGGTCGAGGGGCTTTTGGAACAGTGCTGCAAGCGTTCGATGAGAAGCTACAGCGTTTCGTAGCGATCAAGGTTATGGCGCGAGAATTAGCCGCAACCTCGCCAGCTCGCAAACGGTTTATGCGTGAAGCCCAGGCATCGGCTGGAATACGTCACGAGAATGTTGTCAGTGTATTTGCCGTTGAAGAGCAACCGTTGCCATATTTGGTCATGGAGTTTGTGCCAGGGCAGACACTACATCAATATCTTTGCGATCACGGTCCTCTCGAACTCTCCACCGTCTTGTCGCTAGGCAGGCAAATCGCCGAAGGACTGGCCGCAGCCCATACTCAAGGTTTGATTCATCGCGATATAAAACCTAGTAACATCTTGCTTGAACCGGTTCCAAAGAATCGCGTAAAGATCACCGACTTCGGGTTGGCTCGCGCGGCGGACGATGCCAGCTTAACCCAAAGCGGAATGATTGCTGGAACGCCGATGTTCATGGCTCCAGAACAGGCGCTCGGACTCAAGCTAGATCAACGAGCGGATCTGTTTAGCCTGGGCAGCGTACTGTACCAAATGGTCAGTGGTCGCCCACCATTTCGTGCCAACAATTCTGTTGCGGCTTTGAAACGAGTGACCGAGGATACACCTCGCTCCATTCTTGAAATCATCCCGGAGACCCCACAGTGGCTCTGCGACATCATCGGCAAGCTGCATGCGAAAAACCCCGATGATCGTTTTCAGTCTGCTAGAGCCGTTGCCGATGTGCTCGCGGACTGCGAGTCACAGCTCCGATCGCACGCGGTGTTGAACGATTATTCTCTGATCCCACGAACAGGTAAACGGTCACCATCGCCGCGACTGTGGATCCTGGCTTCAACATTGATTCTACTCCTGCTGGCGACTGTGCTCTTCACGGTCTATCGCCGACCTCATGGGCAGTTGTCGCTTGGCAAGCGGAGCGAGGAACAATCCTCAACGCTTACGAATCCAGGACTGCATCGTTTCGTATCGGACGAATGGATCGACGTGATTCCGCTCGTTGATCCGGTGAGCGATAATTTGAACATACCTAAGGTAACAGGAAGAAATGATTGGAAGATCGAGCACGATGAACTCGTGATTTTACGCGATTCAAGCGGTTCAAAACTCTTGTTCCCGCTCGATTCGGAGTGGAGCCACTTTGAATGTGCAATTGACTTTACGCGTCGCTTCGGCGAGAGCGGATTCAACTTGAACATACCGACCAAGACGGGTTACTGTCCCCTTGTCATTGATCCCCCCGGAAGTCCTGGCGGCATTTTTCTTGGATCGCGAGGAAGAGGGCTGCTTCTACAAGAAGGCCGCAAGATTGTGACTTCCGAGCGTTCAACAATTCGGGTCCAGGTACACTCATCGCGGCAGGTTGAAGTAGAGTTCAACGGTGCCTCGGTCGGTTCCTGGACGGGTGATTGCGACTCCATCTCATCGACTACCAACGAAGGCTATCCGCACGCTCGCCGCCTGAGCCTTTGGATTCATCCGGGCGGCAATGAATATGTATTTCATCAAATTCGCGTACGTGCACTCGGAGGAAGCTGGGCAGACTCACTTAGGCCTTTAGCATCGCGTGAACATCAAGTGACGACATTGGATTGACCTGCTAAGCTGTGCGGAGTGTTAGCAGTTTCTCCGGCTTTTCAGGGTGTCATGGATTGCATTTACATTTCAAAATCAACTCGATGAGGCTGGTGAGTGACGCAGCCAGGCTTACTTTGCGACCTTGTCCGATAAGGATCAGCGACGCTTCGCTGCGCTAGAGGCTCAGCGACTCGGCCACGGCGGTATCATCTACGTCGCCAAGTTGTTTGGTGTTTCCAAAGCACCATCGAACGAGGAATTGTTGAAATCGAGCAGTTCCCAATTGACCCCGCTGCTGGTCGTGTTCGTCGCTCAGGCGGTGGCCGAAAAAAATGAGTCGATTCCGATTGTCAGCTCGAGTCTTCAAACAAGGGCTGTTCTGAGGTGAGTAAACGATCGAGTCAATGGTTCGACGATTTGTTCGTTGAAATTTGTCGTTCGATCATTCCACCGCGCTGATGCGGAATTTTCGCAACTCGATGATGGAATCTTTGGCGATCAAGTCTTGCGGGAACACAATCGCGACTTCGCCATCGTTGCTGGTCGGATCAAACTCGAAAGTGTATCGCAAGCCGCCAAACTCGCGACCGAGAACCGAGTACCGACCGTCCGAAGTTCCCGCCTGCGGCAGCTTCACGATCAGCCCGCCATCGACGCTGGACTTGGCCTCCAATTCGATGGAGTATTGACGACCTTCGGTGAGCCCCGACGAGGCGAGATTCATCTTCACGACGGCCAGCGACTGGTCCTTGCACTTGCCGAGGTCGACCGCGTAAACGCCGCTCGCATCGAATCGCGGCTGCTCGCTTGCATACGGCGGATACCAAAACAGCAAGTCTGGACGTCGCGGAAAAAGATTGTCGTCGTCCGTCGTCTTCGGCGCGAACTGGAGAGCCTCACGTGGACCAATCAAACTGATCGAATGAGCGGGCAGCGTCACGACATTCTTATCGATCGCTTGTGTTACGCCCCATCGTGTTGAAGGCGAAAGTTTCCGATCGGGTGTGCAGTCCAACGTCGTTTGTCGCAGCTCGCCGCGGAATGATTCCGACAACGTCAAATCGGAATTCGTATCACCACGATTCAACATGAACAGGCAAAGCTCGTCGCCGTGCCCCGTCGCAAACCCACGCAAGTCGTCCGATGTCAACGTGACCCGTCGCAAGGTGTCGGCATCTGCAAACGCGATGCCCAGCAGTCGGAAGAGTTCGTACGACGCATTGGTTTCTAACTGATTGGTTTCGTCGTCGATGTAAAACGCGCCGAAGCGCGAATCATAGAAAGCATGAAACGTGGCGATCTCGATGGCATCGCGATGTTCAACCAAGCTGGCGAATGTTGCCGCGATGAATTGCAGTTCCGCGCCGGTGTTCTTCCACTGGTCCAACCCTTCAACGCCGACGTTCCACTCGGTGAACCAGATCGGTTTTCCGGGCATCAGCTTGCCGAGTTTTGCGACGGGTTCTTCGATCATCGCTTCGGGATGCAGCATCGCCGCCACTGATACTTTTTTACCCGCTTCCAATGCAAAGCCTTGGCCGCCGTAGTATTCATGGAATACGATCGCGTCGAACCACTTCTCGTTGGAAAGCGGCGCGTTCCAAATGTCTTCGTAGTTGGCGGGGTTTCCGAAGGGCGCGAAGCAGGCACCGATTTTCACATCAGGACGATGCTTCCGAAGTGCTTCAGCGATCGGTCGCGAAGCGGCGATGTAACCTCTCACGTCGGCGAGCGATCGGCCGTCCCAATACGGTTCGTTCGCCATCTCGACGGCGCTCACCTGCAAGCCCAGCGAATCGAGCTTATCAAACAGCTCCAGCGTGCTCTGTGCTGTTTCCTCGTAAACATTGAGCACCCAGATCGGCGAAACGTGGTTGCGGCGAACGACCCTCGCAAACCCGGGCAAGTCATAAGGACGTCCGATCTTACGAAACAGTTTCAAGTGTTCCGCCGCCCAACCCGTCTTATCGTTGGTCGGTTCGGAAAACGAATCGTTGGTCCATAAATAATTGTTGGCGAGCGTTCCGCCCGGAAACCTCAACCCTTGCGGTCGGATTTCGCGGACAGCATCCTCGAACGGCTGGCTGTCATAACCGACGCCCCGAAACATGATCGCCGTCGCCATGTCGGTGTTGAACGTGTAAAGCTGTCGAGGCAAAGGTTCGGCGGGACCAAGCTGGACTGGGATCGATTGGGCTGCAGCGCGGCCGGACACGGCGATGAGGATGGCGACGGTCGAAAACGCGATTGCGATGAGTGATTTCATTTAAGCAACCGTCAATACGATCTTGCCGCGGAGTTCGCCGGAGCCGGTGAGTGTTGCCGATTCTTGCAAGCGGTGCGCGTCGGCGGCTTGGGCCAGTTTGAATGTTTTGCCGATGTTAGCTTTCAGCTTTCCCATCGCCAATGCGTGGCTGATGTATTCGGCGGAAGCACGCATTTCGACGGCGGTCGCTTTGAACATCACGAATCCGTGCAGCGAACATTCCTTGACGTAAAACGGCCCGACGGGAAATTGAGGCCGCGCGTCACGACCGGCCATCAAGATCATTCGCCCGCGACCAGCCAACAAGTCAACCGCCATATCGAAATCGGGATCGCGGCGCGTCTCCCAAAACACGTTCACGCCTTTGGGTGCTTCACGCTTGACGGCTTCGGCGATCGAGTGATCTTGATAGTTGATGACAACGTCGGCGCCGAGTTTCTTGACGGCTTCGCACTTCGCATCGCTGCCGGCTGTCGCGATCACGAAGGCGCCGGCCGCGCGAGCCATCTGGACGACCATCGAACCGACGCCACCCGATCCACCGATGACCAAGATCGTTTCACCCGCTTGCAAATCGGCTTCACGAAAGAGCCCCAAGTGTGCGGTCACGCCGACGAGTCCGCACGCGGCAGCGTCGACGAAAGACACATCGTCCGGCAGCGGGAAACACCAGTCGTGGGATATCACAATCTTCTCGGCGAACGTGCCTTGGCGTCCGAGCAGTCCTTGGTTGGTACACCAAACACGGTCGCCGACTTCGACATGATTGACGCCCGATCCGATGGCTTCGACAACTCCCGACGCATCGCAACCGATGATGAACGGTTTGGGCAGATCAAACGCGACGACGCCGCCGCGAACGTAGGTATCGATCGGATTGACCGCCACGGCATGGACGCGGATCAACACTTCGCCAGGTCCGGCGACGGGTTCCGGCACGTCGCCGTACTGAATCACATCCGGTGATCCAGTGGATTCGATGAACGCCGCTTTCATGATGGGGTTCCAGTTCGTCGTGATCGAGAAACGATGTCGGTCTCGCTCCCATGATAACGACTATCCCGAATAGCGTCCCCAGCCCCGGTTGAGCTCGCGCAACATTTCCTTGGGCGGCATCAGATCAAATTCATCGCGGCGATCCTCGGGAACTTCCAAATATCGCTGCATCGCGGGCGTCTCGTCGCGACGATTCCACGGTGCTTTGCGACGAATTGCCTCTTCGGCCCACGTCTTGATCGTCATTTCCTCCAGCAACGCATCGTCACCGGTCGACTTGCTGAGCGTCTCCAGATCCTCCGGCGACAACACCATCCGAATCCACTGGAGTTCTTCTTGGCGAAGCGGTTCATTCAGCTTTGCCATAAACGGCGGTGATGGCATTCGCGACCGGCGTGAGTCGCGCGGGCCGAACAGAAAACTGAGGCCACGCCATTCTGATTCGCTTTCGTCGCCGGGGCGACTGCCACCGAACAGCTTTTTGAAATCGTCGAACTTCGATCGAGCTTCCGCCGACAACGATAAGAATCGCCGTTCTTGGATCTGTCGGAGCACAAAGTAGATGGATTCGATCGCATCGTCCGACAACTTGCGACTGGCCCGTTCAGAAATCGCAACCATCGATCCCGCGATTGCTTCATCGATCGCCGCATCGCGCTCGGCGCCCGTGCTTCGCTCGATGGAATCGACCACTCCGGCCGGCAAGCTCTCGCGCCAAATCGCGTAGTCGTGCATCGTCTCCAACAACTTGTCGCGATCGGTTTGCTGGCCAACCACGTCGGCAACACTTTGGATCTTGGTGCGCGTCGCCGGGTCCAATCGGCTGTACCGTTCCCATCGCGAATACAGTTGAGTGCGAATGTTGATGGGCATTTCGGCGATCGCCTGTTCGCGTTCGTCCAGCGGTATCGAGGCTACCGTCGTGCGCGGTTCCGGCAGCTCGCCCAATTGCTGCGATGCCGACACCATTCGCTGCCAATCAGGATCGCGATTGAGCTGCCGCATCAGTTCCAGATCAACGGCGTGATTGTAGGCATCCAGATTTTCAGCGATCGCCAATTCCCGCAGCTCGTTTCGGTAGCCTCGTCGCTGGATCAAACGAGTGACCCCCAACCCGATCAAAGCTGATATCAAACACGCGGCGATCACGCCGAGCGGATATTGAAAACGACTCATCCACGACGACTGACTTCGCTTCGCTTTGACGATATCAGCAACGACCAATTCCAACGTCGTTTCGACCAACTTGACGCTCGGCGCCGGTTCGGGCAACGCCTCGAGCATGTCCCAGCCGGATTGGAGTTGATGCAAACGAGTTCGCAGAGTTGCATCGTCGAGCAATCGATTCTCGAGCGTCGTGCGATCGCTACGATCGAGTTCACCATCCAAGTAGGCGACCAGCAATTCGTCGTCGGGGTCCAGCGGCATGTCGTCCGCGATGACTGCCACGCTCATGAGTCCACCCCATCATCCAAGCGCGAACGGTCATCCAACCGCGAACGGTCAATCGAATCGGCATCGGCCGCTTTCGCATCGCTGCTGACCAATCCGTCATCGATGTACGTTTCGAGGGCCTCTTTCAAGTTAACCCGCGCGCGGCTGAGCAACGACTTGACGGCTTTGGTGGTCAGATCCATTGCTTCGGCGATCTCGACGTAGCTCATGTTCTCGAACCGCGAGAGCATCATTGCCATGCGTTGCCGTTCGCTCAGATTTTCAACGGCCGCGCGAACGATGGCCGCGCGCTCGCTGCCTTCCACGATTCGGTTGGGCATCATTCCGCTGGCGTCCAGCGCGGTCGACGCCAGCACGCGCGGGCTGCTGTCGGCGGAGTCCGATGAATTGCCTAGCGGCGCGTCGACTTCGTTGACTTCGTGACGTCGGCGCTGGGATCGCGAAGCGTTGCGAGCAACATTGCCGGCGATCGTGAACAACCAAGTCGAAAATTTTGCGCCCGGCTGATACGATTTGCGCGCACGGAAGACACGCATGAAAGTCTCTTGCGCCAAGTCTTCCGCCAAATCGGCTCGCGGCCCGATCGTTCTCATCAACCTTACCAATCGAGCCTCATAACGTCCTACCAGATCGGCGAAGGCGCTCGCGTCGTCTTCCCGCACGCGCAGCATCAAACGAACGTCCGGATCGGACTGTTGATAACGCAATGCGGTCGACTCACTAACAGCCAAGCGAACTCATGGGTTTGAGAAACCAAAGTATTGTGAGACAGTCTAACGAGTATTCAAACCCCTTGGCATCGTGCAAAGTTCCGGTCTTTTTTCGCTTCTTGAAGCCCGTCTCATCATGAAAATCCAGCCGCTCAGCCGCGAACAGGTTCGCCAAGTTGACCAAATAGCCATTGACGATTTCGGCATGTCGGGACTGGTCCTGATGGAAAATGCGGGACGCGGCGCGGCCGAAATCATCCATCGGATATCCCCGCCGGGTGGCGTCGCGATTCTGTGCGGCAAAGGCAACAACGGCGGCGACGGCTACGTGATCGCCCGCCACCTGCAACTGGCCGGTCGCGAGGTCGTGATCGTGTCCGTTGTTGACATCGGCGAACTTTCCGGCGATGCCTCGGCGAACGCGACGATTGCCGCCAAGGCCGACATCCCCATCACGCAGTGTATCGTCGATCGACCGATCATCGTCGACTGCTTGCTCGGCACCGGAGCACGCGGCGCTCCGAGCGGCATCTATGCCGACTTCGTCCGCGCGGCAAACGCAGCTCTGGCAATCCACATCGCAATCGACATTCCAACGGGACTCGATTGCGACACCGGACAAGCATCGGAGCCGACGTTTCGCGCCGACCACACGATCACCTTCGTCGCCTCGAAAGTCGGTTTCCAAAAAGGCGACGCCAACAAGTTCACCGGCGTGATCCACGAAGTGGGAATTGGTGTGCCGACGAAGCTGCTCGATCGGTTCATCAGCGCTGACGGAGCGCGTCGGTGATCTCCAGCCGAATCGCTCGGATCGCCGGCAAGATTCCGCCGACCAGCCCCATCGCCAGCGCTAAACCCATGCCCTGTGCGAACACTTTGGGGCCAAAGCGAAACGAGAACGTAATCTCGCTGAAGGTGGCGAGGTTCTGTGTTCCGCCGCTGATCCCGTTGAGCGGCAGCGTTGCCAGGCAACCCAGCAGTCCGCCGAGCAGGCACAGCACCAGCGATTCCATCAAGAACGAAAACAGAATCGCGCGGCGCGGAAAACCGACGGCTCGCAGCGTTCCGATCTCGCGACCTCGACTCGATACCGCCGAGTACATCGTGTTGGCCGCCGCGAACATCGCTCCCACCGTCAAGAACGCGGCGATCATGTAGGCAACGACTTTGAGTGCGATCGATGAAGACTTCTGGCCCTCAAAGTAGTCGCTTTCGTTGACGACTTTCAGTTTGAATTGCTCGTTGTTGCGAACTTCGTCCATGATCGTTTGACGATCGTCATCGTTGGGAACGCGCATGTTCACGACCGATACAGCGCCATCGAAACGTTGGGCAGACGTCAAGTCGCGAAGGTCCGTCCAGACTTCGGATTCGGCGGAGCTGCCCGCGGCCTCGAACAGTCCGACAACCTTGAACGTGACGCTGTTGATCGGGAACGATTCGCCGAGCCCGAGTGTTTCAAATCGCTTGGAGATGTTGCGACTGGTGATGGCTTCATTGACGCCCGGCATGATGTCGCGACCTTCGACGATCTTGAAGTCGGGACGCAGGTTTCGTCCGACCGAATCGAGACCACGAATGATGACATTTGCCGTTCCGCCTTGGTTGCGACGCGGTTTCATCAGGATCGTGATGAATTCGCGCGATGCCATCGGCTGGCCATCGGGCGATGTCGCGATGCCCGACAGATTCGACAGCTCGCGCGCGACGTTTGGATCGACGGTGCTGGACATTTCATCATCCGATCCTTGCCGCATGATGATCAAGTCTTGCGGGTCGCCCGACGAACCGAGCGCGTGTTCGATGCCGTCGATCATTCCGAACGTCAGCACGGATGCGAACACGACCACACCGATCGCGATGCACGTCAGCAGCGTCGTTGCCCAGCGGACGCGGAGGGAACGGATGTTGTATTTCAGTGGAATCATGATTGAATTAAGCTCAAACTACTCGGCGCAGTCCGTCGACGACGGACAACTGGGCGGCCAAAATCGCCGGCACAACGCCGCTGACAAAACCGATCGCGGCGGCAACGCCGGCCAGTCCCGCCAGCCACGGGCCGACCAAGTTGTTGACGGGAATCGGAAACAAACTGGCTGCGATGGGCACGCTCGAGAGCAGATTCAAAACGCCCAACCCGCCGGCGATCCCGAGCATGCCGCCCAGCATCGCGATCAACGTCGATTCGCCCAACACCAACGCTAGAACTCGCTGACGTGAAAACCCGATCGCTTTGAGCACCGCTATCTCTGTCGTTCGCTCGCGCATCGACATCGCCATCGCTGTTGCGGCAACCAGCGCGAGTGCGAAGACGACGGCCATCGAGATGTAACGAATGTACGACTGCACGTCGCCGAGCATGTCGGCAAACATCCGCGAGAAGGCGGCTTCGGTGCGCGTTCGCGTCGAGTTTTCGGAGTTGGCGAACAGCGCGTCGATTTCTTCGGCGACTCGTTCCACTTCGCTGTGATTCTTGCACTTGACGTAGATCGAACCCGCCCCAGGACTGAACGCGCCCGCCGTGCGTTTGGTTTCTTCATCGAGATATTTCCAGTCGAACCAGATCGCGCCGGAGTTGCGTGGCGATTCGAAGACACCGACCAACACGAGATCCAGATTGACTTGGTAGATCATTCCTTGCAGGGGAATGCGATCACCCAACTTCCAACCCATCAGCTCGGCGAGTTGCCTGCTGCAAACGGCCCCTTGTCGGTTGCTCTTAAACGCTTGCTCCTGTTCGTCCGAAATTTCTAGCTCGTCGTAAATGTCGAATGCAACTTCGGGGTCGACGGCAAACTGAGCGAACGTGGCTTGCTTGTTCTGATAGTTTCCGCCGAACCAAGCAAACGGCATGGCCGTCGAAACGGATTCGAGATTCTTGACGCGACCGACCATCGCGATCGGCAGCGGCGCGGCAAAGCCGAGCTTATTGAGCACAACGACGCGATCGTACTTTTCCGACTCACGCTCGGCGACACCTTGCATCGCGAGATAGCCGTACAGAATCGTCATCAGCGCCAGCGAAAATCCGACGGACAGAATCGTCAGACTCGAACGTAGTTTATTGCGAGTGACGTTTCGCCAAATGTAAACGAGCAATTTCATGCGATGTGCTCCAGTGGTGCGACATCGGTATCACCCACCAAGCGACCATCTTCCAAGTGCAACACACGCTTGGCGCACTTGGCCGCCTTGGGATCGTGAGTCACCATCACGATCGTCTTGCCGAACTCTTCATTGAGTCGAACCATCAAGTCCAAGATTTCCGTACCGGACTTCTGGTCCAAGTCGCCCGTCGGCTCATCGGCAACGATCAGCGTCGGGTCCGTTGCGATCGCGCGGGCGATCGAGACACGTTGTTCCTGGCCACCGGATAACTGAGTCGGATAGTGATCCATGCGATCGGCCAAGCCGACGATTTCGAGTGCTGTTTTGACTTGCTCTTTGCGTTGGCGACGACTCAGCGGCGTCAGGGTGAGCGGAAGTTCGACGTTCTCGTAAGCGGTCAGCACCGGTATCAGGTTGTACATTTGAAAGATGAATCCGACGTGTCGGGATCGCCATATCGCCAGCGCGCTCTGGGACGCTTGAGACAAGTCTTCGCCGCAAACGTAAATGTGTCCCGAAGTCGGTTTGTCGAGACCGGCGATCAGATTGAGCAGCGTCGATTTTCCGCTCCCCGACGGGCCCATCAATGCCATGTAGTCGCCAGCTTGCAGTTCCAGGTTCATGTCAGCGAGAACGGGAATGACCAAGTCGTTGCGTCGATATTCTTTGCATACGTCTTTGACCAAGACGACCGGCTGAGCGGTTGGATTCATGATGAGCTCGAAAGAGAAATTGTTGTTGTGTCATTCGACGACGCGAACGGGCGATCCCGGCCGCAGGTCGCTTGGATCGACGATCAGTCGTTCGCGGCCTTCGAGACCACTGACGATTTCAGTTCGACCGTCGTTCGTTTCGCCGACTTCGACGACGATCGGTTGAGCAAGCTTGAGATCGTCGACGACCCACACGATGGTTTGGTTGCGATCATTTCGGTCGACCGACACTTCATCGCAAAACATGCGAGGTTCTTCGTCGACCGCGTGTCCACCTTGCTCGGGTAAGAAGTAGACTGTTCCACTCATCTCGGGAAACAGCAGCCCGTCCGCGTCCGATATTTCCACGCGAACTTTGATCGTCGCCCGAGCGCGGTCGCCCATCGGAATGATCTTGCTGACGGCGCCGTGATACTTTTTATCAGGAACGGCATCGACGGAGATGTCAACTTCTTGCGACTGAGCGACCTTCGAGATGTAACCTTCTTGCACGTCACACTCGATCTCCAAGCGTTCGAGGTCGGCGATCGTTGCCACGCTGCCACGGCCCGAATTTCCACCCGTTCCGCCGGGCAAAATTGACTCGCCCTCTTCCGCGTCTTTGGAGATCACGGTTCCGTCGAAGGGTGCGCGGATGAACATGTTTTCAAGCAGTTGTTCGCTCTGTTGCAGATGGGCCTTGGCCAACGCAACATCCGCTTTGAGCGAAGTCATGCGAGCGAGTGCCGAGGCGCGAGCGAATCGCATCTGATCGAATTCGGCGTCGGAGATGCTGCGTCCGTCTCGCAACTTGACCGCTCTCGCCTGATCCGCTTCGGCTTGTTCGATCAAGATCGTTTGTTCGCCGATCGCCGCTTCCGCTTTCGACACCGTCGCCGCCGATGCCGCCAACGAAGCGTCGAGATCTTTGTGATCGAGTTCAGCCAGAATCTCGCCGCGATTGACTTTGTCGCCCGCTTCAAACGAGATCACATTGATGCGACCTGGCGTTCGCGCGCCGATTCCCGCTTGACGATGGGAACGCAGGTATCCCGTTGCCACGACGACCGCATCGGCTGCCCGACCCCGTTGCACTTCGACGCTCTGCAAGCGAACTTCGATGCGGTTTTGCATGACGTCGGGCATCCAGCTCGACTGCGACAACTGATCCGGAATCGCCAGCTTTTCGGTGACGTACGCATAACCCACCGCGCCACCGATGGACAGCAACAACAGCACAATCCAAGGCCAACGCCGACGATGTCGAGATGTTTTACGAACTTCACGCTCGATGCGAAGCGAAGCCAACGCGTCGCGTTTGGGAGCCGTTGTCAATGATGATGCCAAAGGCGCGGTCGATTCAATGTGCGGTCGTTGCGGTCGCGATTCCATCACACCACTATACCGAACCGATCGTTGACGTGTCGGTTGGGTCTGGACGTACGGGCCAAGTTGATTCGTCCGGTGGAACCGGACCTACGGGATTAGATGTGTCCGGTGGAACCGGACCTACGTCGCGCTTGCTTGTTGGGGCTCGGTCAGTGATGATTGGAGTCCCCCAATCTTCCCTCCTGCTCGGCCAACCATGAAGTACTCATTCGCACTCGTCATCGCGTTGCTCATATTCGCCAATTTTGTCGATGCGGCAGACATTCCCGCCGGCAAAATCACTTCGGGCGTGTTTGCCGACAGCCGCGTGTTTCCGGGCACTCGCCGTGACTACAGCGTCTACGTTCCGGCTCAGTACACCGCCGGGTCGCCGGCCAGCTTGATGGTGTTCATGGACGGCCAGAATTACGCGAAGGCTGACGGTGCGTTTCATGTTCCCGCCGTGTTCGATGAACTGATCGCCGCCAAAGCGATGCCCGTCACGATCGCCGTCTTCGTCAATCCGGGCACCGTCGCGGCGACCAAGCCCGGCGCGGCCGACCGCAGCAACCGATCGTTCGAGTACGATTCGATGGGCGATCGCTACGCCAACTTTCTTGTCGATGAGTTTCTACCCGTTGCACTGGAGGGCCTCAGCGTGGCCGCCGACCCGAGCAATCGCGCCGTGTGCGGGATCTCGTCCGGTGGCATCGCCGCCTTCACCGCGGCTTGGGAACGACCGGACCAGTTCGGCAAAGTGCTCAGCCACATCGGCAGCTTCACCAACATCCGCGACGGCTGGGCCTACGCGGGCCTGGTGCGCAAAACCAAGGACAAGCCGAAGCCGATCAAGGTCTACATGCAGGACGGCAAAGACGATTTGAATAACTTGTTCGGCGATTGGCCGCTCGCCAATCAAGATCTTGCCGACGCACTTTCTTTCGCCGGTTATCAACACAAGTTTGTGATGACCGAGGGTGGACACAGCGGCCAGTATGCGGGCAAGCAGTTGAGCGACGCGCTGAAATGGTTGTGGTCCGACGACGCAAAATCGGATGTTGCCAAATCGAAAGAAACGAAGCCCGAGTGGGCGCCGCATCCCGACGCGATCGCGCGAGAAGACGTGCCGAAAGGGACCGTCGAGTCGATGCCGGCTTGGGAATCGAAGATCTTCCCAAACACGACGCGAGATTGGTCGATCTACGTGCCGGCCCAATACAAGAAGGACGAACCCGCCGCGCTGATGATCTTCCAAGACGGCGAACGACTGCGCGACATCAAGGGTCACTGGCGGATTCCCACCGTGTTTGACAACTTGATCGCGCGAGGCGACATGCCGCCGACCATCGCGGTCTTCATCAATCCGGGCAACGACAAGTCGAAGAAGAATCAGCCGAAGGGAAAACCGTCCAATCGCAGCTTCGAATATGACGGTCTGGGTGATCGCTACTCGCGTTTCTTGCTCGAAGAGATCATGCCCGAAGTCGAGCAGCGGTACAACATTTCGACTGATCCCAGCATGCGCGGCATCGGCGGCTCCAGCTCCGGTGCAATCTGTGCTTTCACGGCAGCGTGGGAACGCACCGATGTCTTTGGGAAGGTCTATTCCAGCGTCGGCAGCTTCACCAACATCCGCGGCGGCAACATCTACGCATCGTTGATTCGAAAGACGGAACCGAAACCGATTCGCGTTTACTTGGCCGACACCAGCGGCGATGTCGACAACCAATTCGGAAGCTGGCCATGGGCGAACCAGATGATGGCATCGTCGCTGAAGTACATGGGTTACGACGTACGTTTCGATTGGGCCGAAGGTTATTCGCACGGCCCCGACTTCGGCAGCACCAAGTTCCCCGATGCGATGAAGTGGCTGTGGCGAAACGAACAGCATCAGCCCAAGCTGGACACCAAAGGCGACTTGAAGGGTGACTTAACCATTTTGAACTTGCTGATCCCCGGCCAATCATGGGAAGTCGTCGCCGATGGACTCGGGTTCGCCGACGCACCCTGCGCCGACGCTGATGGAAACTTCTACTTTTCCGACATGAAAGCTCCGGCGGTTTATCGCGTCAGTGCCACCGACGGTGTCCGCACCGTGATCGCGAAGGAGGCCGTCAGCGGGATGAAGTTCGGACCGGATGGGAAACTATACGGATGTCAGGGCGCGAGTCGTCGCGTGATCTCGATCGATGCGAAAACTGGCGAGGTGAAGCAGATCGCCATGGACGTCACGCCGAACGATCTGGCGATCACCGCCGACGGATTCATCTTCATCACTGAAACGAAAGAGCAGCAGGTCACACGCATCAACATCAAGTCGGGCGAGGTATCGCCGGTCGACACGGGCATCACACGCCCCAACGGCATTGCTTTGTCGAACGACGGTGGGACGTTGGCCGTGTCCGATTCGGGCGGCCCCAACACATGGACGTTTCGCGTGAACGAGGGCGGCAAGCTCGACGCAAAGATGCCGACGATGACGATGAGATTGCCCATCGACCCGAAGGGTGAATTCAAATTCAACGAGCCGCCGCCATATCAGTCGGCATCTCGCGGTGACGGAACAGCCGTCGACAAGGCGGGCCGATACTACGTGACCAGCGCCGTCGGTGTCCAGATTTTCGATCCCACCGGTCGTCTGTGCGGAGTCTTACCGAAACCGATCGAGGATCAGCCGCTGACCAGTTGCACTTTAGCGGGCCCCGATCATCAGTATCTTTACGTCACGAATGGTCGGGCGGTGTTGAGGCGGAAGTTGACGGTCCAGTGAACCCGGCGGTGTGAGCAAAAAACGTCCGGTCCAACCGGACCTGCGCAGTTGGTATTGGGTTGAAAGGGAATGATGGCTATATTTCCGGTCGATCACCATGCCGGTGCTTCCTTGCCGCTCGGACGCACACCCAACATCGCCACTTGAAATACACAGTCACCTTAGGCCTTTTGCTGATCGCAAACTGGCTGCTTTGGTCCGGCCACTTCGGTGATCCGTTCCTCTTCATGCTGGGTGCGTCGTCGTGTCTGTTCACGCTGTGGTTGTCGCGGCGGATGCGGATCATCGACGAAGAAAGCGCACCGGTCCAACTCGGGGTTCGCCCTTTTACTCGCTTCATGCCATGGCTAGTTCGCGAGATCGTGATTTCCAATATCGCGGTCGCCAAGACAATTCTGTCGCCCAACATGCGTTTGCGACGCAACATGATCTCGATCCGATCGACGCAGCAGAGCCAACTGGGACGCGTCATCTTGGCCAACTCGATCACGTTGACGCCGGGAACCGTCGCGATCGACGTGGTCGGCGACCAAATCAAGATTCATGCGCTGTCGTTAGAAGAAGCTGACGACGATATGACCGGCCGACTGAACCGACGAATCTGTCGACTCGAACGAGGTTTGTGATGAACAATCTTCTCGCAATCACGGCGATCGCGGTTCTGGTCACGATGACGCTCGCGCTGATCCGCGCTTGCCTGGGACCGACCGTGTTCGACCGAGTGCTGGCGCTGAACATGTTCGGCACCAAGACCGTGCTGCTGATTTGCGTGGTCAGTTTCCTAAACGGGCGAACCGATTTTTTGGACCTGGCGCTTCTCTACAGCCTGATGAATTTCATCGGCATGGTGGCGCTGTTGAAATTCACCACGACCGGCACCTTCAGCGAAGAAGGGTTTTGACGGATGGCTGAACTATTCCCGCTGGCCCTTGATGCGCTGAGTTGCTTCTTTCTGATCGCCGGTTCGGTGTTCGCCGTCATCGGTGGCATCGGAATCGTGCGACTGCCCGAGTTCTATTCGCGGATGCACGGCAGCGGCATCACCGATACGCTCGGCGCCGGATTGATCTTCGCGGGCTTGGTGTGTCAGTCGGATTCAGTCTTGGTCGCATTCAAGCTGATCGTGACGCTGTTCTTCTTGATCGTGACGAGTCCGAGTTCCTGCCACGCGCTCGCCCACTCGGCGCTCGCGCACGGACTCAAACCGGAACTCGATGTGATGCCGCGAGAATCCGGTGACGCGATTCGCGTGGAAGAACAGCAGAGACCGTTATGAGCATCATCGACTTCACAATCCTCGCGATGCTAGCCGTGACCGCGGTCGCGATCGCCCGCATTCGTGATCTGTGGGCCGCGATCATGTTCACCGGCATCTACAGTTTTTTGTCGGCCAGTTGGATGTTGTCGCTGGACGCTCCCGACGTGTCGTTCACCGAAGCCGCCGTCGGCGCGGGCATCTCGACCGTCTTGATGCTCAGCACTTTGGCGCTGACGGGCAAAGAAGAGAAGCGAGGCAAGCGTTTCTCGCCGATCCCGTTGATCGTCGTCACGTTGACCGGATGCGCGCTAATCTATGGCACGCTCGATATGCCGCCGCTGGGTGACCCGAACGACCCGATTCACTTGCATCCAAGCCCCAGCTACGTCGAGCGATCACAAGAAGACATGCACGGACTGCCCAATGTTGTGACGGCGGTGCTGGCCAGTTATCGCGGTTACGACACGCTCGGCGAAACATCCGTCGTATTGACCGCCGGCATCGCGGTACTGTTGATCTTGCGACGTGGCAAAGAACAAACGGTGGCAACCCGATGACCGAATTTCCGATCATACGAATCGTCAGCAAGCTGTTGATCCCCTACATCTTGCTGTTTGCCTTTTACGTCCAATTTCACGGCGACTACGGGCCCGGCGGTGGCTTTCAAGCCGGCGTGATCTTCGCCGCCGCGATCATTCTGTATGGACTCGTTTACGGACTCGACGCCGTCCAGAAAGTCGCCCCGCCGTGGATCGTCGAACGATTGATGGCAGTTGGCGTTTTGATTTACGCCGGCACTGGATTGTTGACGGTGGCTTTGGGTGGCGAGTTCTTGAATTACAAACTGCTTCGACACAACTTTTATCCACAGTTTCTGCCGTCGGGCCAGCACCTCGGCATCTTCATGATCGAAGCCGGCGTCGGCGTCACGGTCGCGGCCGTGATGACGATGATCTTCTACACGTTCGCGGGCAGGAGAAGTTCGGTATGAGCCTGGAGTTTAGCGGCCATCCCTTTTACGGACTCTACAACTACTGGATCGTCGTCTTCTTGATGATGACGGGTTTCTACATTGTGATCGCGCGAGGAAACCTGATTAAGAAAGTTCTTGGCCTGAACATCTTTCAAACGTCAGTGTTCTTGCTATACATCACGATGGGCAAGATCCATGGCGCGACGGCGCCGATCATTCCGCCGCGACTGGTCGCCGAGCATGGATTGGCGGCCGAAGCGACGGATCACGTCGTCCAACAGACTGAAACAATCGAAGCGATCGTTTACTCGAATCCCCTACCGAGCGTTTTGATGCTGACGGCGATCGTCGTCGGTGTGGCAACGACCGCGACGGCATTGGCACTGATCGTGCGGATTCGCGAGGACTACGGAACGATCGAAGAAGACGAGATCCTGGAACTGGATCGAGCGTCGTGATTCAAAACAACTTGCCCGTACTGATGATCGTGCTGCCGATGATCACGGCGCCACTTTGCGTGCTGGTCGGCAGCCGCCGAGCAGCCTACGTGATGTCGCTGGTCGCATCGATTGCGACCTTCGCGATGGCCATCAGCATGTTGGTAACGGTCACTCAATCGGGCCCGATACATTACGACATCGGCGGTTGGAAGCCGCCCTACGGAATCGAATACGTCGTCGATGCGCTCAGCGGATTCGTGATGATGTTCGTTTCGGGGATCGCCGCGATCACGCTGATCTATGCGCCACCGAGCGTCGAGAAAGAGATTCCGCAATCGAAGCACTATCTGTTCTATGCAACATTCATGTTGTGCCTGACGGGATTGCTGGGAATGTGCGCGACCGGTGACTTGTTCAACGTGTTTGTGTTCCTTGAGATTTCGTCGCTGTCGTCTTACGCGCTCATCTCGCTTGGTAAATCGCGACGAGCACCGCTGGCGGCGCTACAGTATTTGATTCTGGGCAGCGTCGGTGCGACGTTCATTCTGATCGGCATCGGATTGCTGTATCAAATGACTGGCACGCTGAACATGGCCGACATCGCGTCGCGGATCAACACCGTCAACGGCCCGCGAACTTTGTTGGTCGCGTTCGCGTTCTTGACGATCGGACTGTTCGTGAAGATGGCGGTATTTCCGTTGCACACATGGCTTCCCAATGCCTACACGTACGCGCCTTCGGTGGTGACGATCTTCGTCGCCGCGACGGCAACGAAGGTTTCGGTTTACGCATTCATTCGGTTGGTCTACGGCATCATCACGCCCGAGTTTGCGTTCGGGATGCTGCCGCTCGATTCGGCGCTGCGAGTATTGTCGCTGGTCGGAATCTTCGCCGCCTCGCTGGCCGCCATTTTCCAAGACGACGTGAAACGATTGCTCGCCTACAGCAGCGTTGCCCAACTCGGCTACATGTTGTTGGGCGTCAGCATGGTGAATGAAACCGGATTGACCGCAGGCATCGTTCACATGTTCAACCACGCCCTGATCAAAGGCGGTCTGTTCATGGTCGTCGGATGTTTCGCACTACGACTCGGTTCGGTTCAACTGAGCGACTGGAAGGGTGCGGCGCGGACGATGCCGTGGACATCATTCGCTTGGGCCGTCGGCGGTCTCGGTCTGATCGGTGTCCCCGTCACGGCCGGATTCATCAGCAAGTGGTTGTTGCTGACATCGGTATTCGAGTCCGGACGCTGGCCGGTGGCAGTAATGATGCTGATCAGTTCGCTGTTGGCGGTGATCTACGTTTGGCGAGTCGTCGAGACGCTGTATTTTGCCGAACCGTCCGCGCTCGTCTTGAAAGCGAAAGAGGCACCGCTTCGCATGTTGATACCGACTTATTGTTTGGTCGGCGCGACGATCGTGTTTGGCGTCTGGACGACGTATTCCGCCGGCTTGGCATTGAATGCCGCCGTCGCGTTGATGGGAGCCGCCACGCCATGACTCCCGAAACCATGATCGCGATCGCACTCATCCTGCCCCTCTTGGCGTTCGCGATGAACTTCGTATTCGGCAAGATACCGAACCTGCGCGAAGGCAGCACGCTGACCATCGCCAGCGTGCTGTTCATCGTCGTGATGCTACTCGCTCGCAACGTCTTCACCGGCGGTCGACCCGAGTTTTCGATCGGCGAAGTCTTGCCCGGTTTTGCCATCGCGTTTCGCGTCGAACCGCTGGGCATGTTGTTCGCCCTGGTCGCATCGGGGCTTTGGATTTTGACAACGGTGTACGCGGCCGGATACATGCGCGGACATCACGAATTGAATCAGACTCGGTTCTTCGGATGCTTCGCCATTGCCATCTTCGCCGCGCTGGCCGCCGCCTTCTCAGCGAACCTGTTCACGCTGTTCGTCGCCTACGAAATCATGACCGTTTCGACGTATCCGTTGGTCACCCATCACGGCGACAACGAAGCGAAGATCGGCGGACGAATTTATCTCGGCATTCTCCTTTCGACCTCCGTCGCGTTCTTCATGCTGGCGATCGCCTGGACGTGGTCGATTGCCGGAACGCTCGATTTTCAGCTCGGCGGAATCCTTCGCGAACCCTACGAATCAGGAAAGATATCGCATACCGGACTCGGCGTTTTGTTGGGTCTGTACGCATTCGGGATCGGCAAAGCGGCGCTGATGCCGGTGCATCGTTGGTTGCCCGCCGCGATGGTGGCACCGACGCCGGTGAGCGCGCTGTTGCACGCGGTCGCGGTCGTGAAAGTCGGTGTGTTCTCCGTCATGAAAGTCGCCGTCTATATCTTCGGCATCGATCTGTTGCACACGACCGGCGTCAATGTTTGGCTGGCCTACGTCGCGGGTTACACGTTGCTGGTGGCGTCGTTGGTTGCGATGACGAAAGACAATTTGAAAGCTCGATTGGCTTACTCGACGATCGGACAACTGGCCTACATCACGCTCGGCGCGGCGCTGGCGAATCCGTCCGCCGTGATCGGCGGCGGCATGCACATCGCCATGCACGCGGTCGGAAAAATCACGCTGTTCTTTTGCGCCGGTGCGATCTACGTTGCCGCGCACAAGAAGAACATCAGCGACATGCGTGGACTCGGTCGTCAGATGCCGTTCACGTTTGCGGCGTTCCTGATCGCATCGATCAGCATCATCGGGCTGCCGCCCGGCGGCGGTGCCTGGAGCAAGTGGTTTTTGGCGGTCGGGACCGTCGAGACAGGACAATACGCGTTGACGGCGGCGCTGATGATCAGCTCGCTGCTGAACATCGCCTACTTGGTACCGATTCCCGTTCTGGCCTTCATGTCGCCGGTGGGTGAAGCGAAAACGGACGAGCCGGTGAAGATCCACGAAGCGCCAATGTTGTGCGTGGTGCCGCTGTGCATCACGGCAATCGGCAGCATCGCGTTGTTCTTTGCCGCGCCATGGATTTACGAAGCGCTGTTGCCGATCACAAAATAGAGTTTGACGTGGCTCCGCGACTCCGTTCGCGGAGAATACTTGGACGCGAACGGAGTCGCGTCCCTACGAGAAATATAACCATGACCACACCCACTGAACAATCTTGGTTCGATCGACCGGCCAACATCAAGCTGATGATCCGTGCGTTGATTGTCGTTTGCGTTGGCCTCGTCGCTGCCGATTTGTTCTACACGAACCCACACCCGCACTTTGATCTCGAATCATCGTTCGGTTTTCAAGCCTGGTTCGGATTCGTCGCGTTCGTCGTGATCGTGTTTCTCGGCCGACTGTTGAGACTGATCGTTAGCAAGCCGGAGGACTACTATGAGCGTCGTCGCTAGTCTGCCGCCCGGCATTCTGATGATCGTCGGCGGGCTGTTGCTGTTGGCGTGTCCGCGAAAGTTTCAGGCTACCGGAGTGCTGGTGGTTTCGATCATCAGCTTGATTAGTTTTTGGTTCCTACCGGACGAACCATTCGGCAACATCGAGTTGTTCGGTGCCCAGCTAAACGTCGTTCGCATCGACAAATACAGTCGCATTTTCGGGCTAGTTTTCCACACCGCCGCGATCATCGCCGCGATCTACGCGCTGCACGTTCGCGACACAAAACAACATGTCGCCGCATTGATCTATGCCGGCGCCGCGATCGGCGCTGCCTGCGCCGGCGACTTGGTAACCCTGTTCGTGTACTGGGAACTGACGGCAATCTCCAGCGTCATCCTGGTGTGGGCAACTGGCACGGAAACGTCGTATCGATCCGGCATGCGATACCTGCTTGTCCAGGTCGGATCAGGCGTATTGTTGCTCTCGGGCGCGATCGTCCAGTACGTTCAAACGGGATCGCTGGCGTTTGAGAATTTCGTAGTCGAAGGCCAATCGTTGTCGCCGGCCGCGATTCTGGTGCTGTTTGCGTTCGGGATCAAATGTGCGTTCCCGCTGCTGCACAATTGGTTGCAAGATTCCTACCCCAACGCGACGCCGACCGGAACCGTTTTCCTAAGCGCGTTCACAACGAAGTTGGCGGTGTACTCGTTGATTCGCGGCTTCGCGGGATTTGAACCACTGATCTGGATCGGCTGCGCGATGACGCTGTTTCCGATCGTCTTCGCGGTCATCGAAAACGATCTGCGCCGCGTGTTGGCCTACAGCCTGAACAACCAACTCGGATTCATGGTCGTTGGGATCGGCATCGGATCGGAGCTGGCGATCAACGGAACCGTCGCGCACGCGTTCTGTCACATCATTTACAAGTCGTTGTTATTCATGTCGATGGGCGCGGTGCTGTACCGTGTCGGGACGACGAAGGCGACCGAACTGGGTGGTCTGCACAAATCGATGCCGTGGACGACTGGGTTCTGCATGATCGGCGCCGGTGCGATCTCGGGGTTCCCACTGCTGAGCGGTTTCGTCAGCAAGTCGATGATCCTTTCGGCGGCCGGCGAAGCGCATCTGTTTTGGGTTTGGATCGTGCTGTTGATCGCATCCGCTGGTGTGATGGAACACTCGGGTATCAAGATTCCGTTCTTCGCGTTCTTCGCGCACGACAGCGGCAAACGGGTCGACGAAGCGCCGCTGAACATGCTGGTGGCGATGGCGATCGCGGCGGCCTTCTGCGTCGGTTTGGGCATCGCCTACCCGTTGCTTTACAAGATGCTGCCGTTTGATGTCGAGTATCATCCTTACACCGTGACTCACGTCGTGACTCAGTTGCAGTTGCTAATGTTCGCGGCGCTGGCGTTCGTGTTCTTAGAAAAGACGGGGCTGTATCCGGCCGAGAAGCGTGCCACGGTTCTGGATACGGATTGGGTTTATCGTCGGGCTCTGCCCAAGTTCGTGAAGGGCCTGAGGACGACCGTGGATGTCGTCGACACGTCGATGCGAAAAGATTCGATCGTGGTGCTGAAGAGCTTGTTCGCGACGATGAAATCGGTTTTCGACGAGACCGGCATTTTGGGCCGAACTTGGTCCAGCAGCACGATGACGTTTTGGGCCACGGTGCTTTTGGCCGTCTGTTTGATGATGTACTACCTGTGACCTTTGGCGTGTATAATCGACTCGGCGCTGTCCAACTGCGCGAGTCGGATTCACACGAAACATCAGGTCACTATCATGCTCACGCCCATTCATCGACACGCAGAACCCGATCGCCGACAATTCTTGAGGCTCGGTGGTGCGTTGGGTGTGGCTGCAGTCTCGTTGAGGCCGTCGGTGGCGACCGCGCTAGAAGTCGATGGGCCGTGGCTTCGCAAGACTCTGAAGATCGGAATGATCGGACAGGGCAAGACGTTGGCCGAAAAGTTTGCCGTTGCCAAGCAAGCGGGTTTCGAGGGCGTTGAGCTGAACGTGCCTGGCATCGATGTTGACGAAGCCAAAGCGGCAGCGGAATCAAGCGGTCTGATCATTGACGGAACCGTTGGCGGTTATCACTGGAAGATTCGACACACTGACCCCGATGCCTCCGTCCGCGCGACTGCGCTGGACAATCTAAAACGCGGATTGGAAGAAACCGCGGCGGTCGGCGCCGACACGATGTTGCTTGTGCCCGCACACGGCCAAGACGGTACGCCAGCGGAAGTCTATGAACGGGCGATCGGCGCGATCCAAGAAGCGTTACCGATCGCGGAAAAGGTCGGCGTCGCGATCCTGATCGAAAACGTTTGGAATCACTTCCTTTACCAACACGACGGCTCCAACGATCAGACCGCCGATGCACTGGCGAAGTTCATTGATGAGTTTGATTCGCCGCTCGTCGGAGTCCAATTCGATATCGGCAACCACTGGAAATATGGCGATCCGGCACAGTGGATACGAACGCTGGGTCCGCGAATCAAGAAGCTCGACATCAAAGGCTTCTCGCGCAAGGATGATAAGTTCACGGATATCACCGAAGGCGACATTGATTGGTCGGCGGTCGAGAGCGCACTTCACGAGATTAATTTCACGGGCTGGTTGGCGGCCGAAGTCGGCGGTGGCGATCTGAATCGATTGACGAAGGTCAGCCAAGAAATGGACACGTCGCTCCGTTGCAACCTGAGAGTGGCGAGTGTCCAGTAACGACGTCGATACAGTTCACGTTCCGGTCATGCCGGACGAAGTGGTTCAGTGGATAGGCGAAAACGGACCGCGCGTGATCGTCGACGGCACTTACGGCGGCGGCGGTCACTCACGATTGTTGCTGGACAAACTGCCGCCCGGTTCCGGGCATCTCATTGGTCTCGATCGTGATCCGAAAGTTAGCGAGCGGGTCGAAACGGAACAGCATGATCCGCGATTGACGGTTTTCTTGGGCAGCTATGAACAGACGCCCAAAGCGCTCGCGGCACTCGAGCTGACTTCGGCGGACGCGATCCTGTTGGATGTCGGACTTTCGAGCGACCAGTTGTCCGATACGACGCGCGGGTTCAGCTTCAACACGGACGGTCCTTTGGATCTGAGGTTTGATCCCGAGAACGGTCATCCCGCTTCGGATTGGCTAGCTTGGAAGAAGGAACCGGAGATCGCGGATGCGATTTACAAGTACGGCGAAGAAAGATGCAGTCGACGGATCGCGCGTGAGATCATCGCCCGCCGGCGGAGTGAGAATCCGGTGCGGACGGTGAACGACTTGGTTGATGTTTGTCGTCGCTGCGTCCCGCGCAGCAAGAATCACGACATCCATCCGGCGACGCGGACGTTTCAAGCACTCCGCATCGTCGTCAATGATGAACTCGGGATCTTGGAACGAACGCTCGGTTCGGCGCCCGATTGGTTGTCGCCGGGCGGTCGACTATGTGTGATCAGTTTCCATTCGCTCGAAGATCGTATCGTCAAGAATGCGTTTCGCGACGACGATCGCTGGAACGTCTTAACCAAGAAACCGATCCGACCAACCGATAACGAAATCCGATCCAATCCAAGAAGCCGAAGCGCGAAGATGCGAGTCGCCGAGCGAGTTTGACGCAACGAGGTTCACAGCCTCGAAGAGTCTTTTTTGCGCACGATCCTTAGCGGTAAGCCGGTTGGTTGGTCGAGCGACCGGTGACGGCTGATGCGGGCATCACCTGCGTCGGCGTTTGGGTCTGCGTCAGTTGCGGCTGGGCGAGAGACACGGTGTCGGGACTGGTGCCGATCGTGTTGGACGCGATCATCGATCCCAGTTGCGGATCGAGCACGGTGTACTTCGACGCGACGCTGCCTTCGACTCGCGGTGGCAGTTTGAACATCGCGCCGGTCGCACCGTCGATGATCGCGCCGGCGCCGCCACCGATCAGAATGTTGCCGGCGACCCACGGATCGATACCCGCTTTGAGTTCCTGTTTTTGACTGGTCGATTCGTTGCCCGCCATCACGACGGTGTACTTCGCCGGCCAGAACGGGAACGCCTTCGCATCGAGCGTGACTTTCTGAGGCGTGACGCCCTGCTGGATCACGTTATTCTTTCGGTCATAGACTGAAAAGTACGTCGGCCCCGGTGTGTTGTCGATCACAACTGGATAACGACGCTCGCTCATCACGGTTGCGCAGCCCGTCGAAAACAACGAAACGCCAGCCACAGCGAGCAACAACAATCGGGTCAGCGCGTTCATGATGAGGTCGTCTCGAGTGATCAAAATGCAGCAGCGAAACCGCTTGATCGGATTCATCGGCACAAATGCGAGAACCGCGACAATCGAAAATTCTCAGGGAGTGGGATTCGCCAGAATTCTTTTGTCGCCTACGAAGTCAGCCAGGCAATCTGCCACGGGCAATTCGCCAGCTTGCCTTGGCCCCTGAACGAATCCGGCGCGAAGACGCGGACATCCTCGATCGCAAACTCGTTCAGATCGATCGTCCTGCGTGATCGCCACTCGCGCTCGACTTGCCAATTGAACGTCTTTCCGACCGGATGGAACCGGTAACGATCTTCCCGCGCGAGGGCTCTGCGATCAGCCGGTTGACCGTAGATCACCCCCTCGATGCCGACCTGTTTCGCCGCCGACGTCCGGATCGCCACTCCGAACGGTTCGTAATCCCATCGCCCCAAATGTGGCCGGAAACATCGTTTGGTCAAGACTTGCGCCAGCGGAAGCGCCGTGAAACACACGACCGGATCGGATCGAAGCGTCGCCACGGATGACGCGATCAGGCATCGTGACCGAACGATCCGCTCCAGTGCATCGATTGGTGCGCGCGACGTGGCGCAAGGATGATCGACCAGAATCGCGTCTCGATATTGATCGTCCGATTCGCCCGGCCATGGTCCCTCGCGACCGCGCGTGCAATGAACCAGCCAGTTTCCGTCGCTGCGTGTCCAGTCGGCGTCGACCGAGTCGGGTGCGACCGTTGTATGTGCGGGGGATGCGGCGGTCGAGCATTTGTTGCTGGCCAAGTACCATCCGATCGCACCGTCGGCGATCAGACCGGCGGCCGCGCACTTCTTGTCGCCGTGAATGGCGACTCGGGTCGATGCGTCGCGCAACTTTGCCAACCGGTCTCGCAAACATTGCTCAACTTTGCCGCCGCGCAAGACGTGCATCGCATCGACCCGATCAGCGACATCGATCAGCACCGCGTCTCGCGACAAATCACCCGAGTCGGATTCGCGAATTCGCATGCGTACCAAAGGCACGCCGAACAGGGCCGCGCCGCGAACAACCCAAGGCTCGATCGCCGACCCTTCGGCAACCAACAGAGTCGATTTGGCGTCACGAGCTTCCATCAACGCGCGGCTGAGGAACTGGCAAACTCGCCGGTGCAAGTTGATGTCGTGGCCGAGCCGACTGCTGGTGATGCCGACGAGCGACGAGTCGGTGTCGATCGCGCCGGTCGGACGAAACTCCAGCCGCCCGGCGTAGGGTTGGACGCGGGCTCGGCGAAGTTCGAGATCACCGGCTGAGAATGTCACGGGTCCGTCCTTTCTTCGCCGATTATGCTAACGGGTTGCTTTGTGGCTGTGCCCTGCGAGACAATGAGGCGACACGTGGGCGAACGCCTTTCCGATCACTCTAACCGACTCATCCAACCATGAAGCTATTCATCGCGATCGCTGTTACCGCCGCTGTTTTTTGTGGCGATCTATTGGCGGACAAGCCATTCTCGCCGGCTGATTTGATCGTTTCCGTTTGGCCAGATCAACCGCCGGCTTGGGACGCGCCGACGGAACCCGAACACGATACTAGCGGCACTGATGGGCAAGATGTTGCTGGTAAACCAGTCATTCGGCTCGGTTTCGTTTCGACTCCGCAATTGCACGTTTACCGACCGACCGGCCCCGACACGGGCACCGCGGTCGTGGTGTGCCCGGGCGGCGGCTACTCGATCTTGGCGTGGGATTTGGAAGGAACCGAGATCGCACAGTGGCTGAGCAGCGTCGGTGTGACGGCGATTTTGTTGAAGTACCGTGTGCCGACTCAATCGAGCGAAACGAAGTGGCTCGCCGCCGTTCAAGACATTCAGCGGTCGATCAGCATGGTGCGTGGCGGGGCGATCGAGAACGTGAAAGCGAAGCGAGTCGGAGTGTTGGGTTTTTCGGCCGGAGGAAATGCGGCGACTCGCGCGGCGCTGGCGCCGAAGCGATACTACGATGCCAAGGATGCTTCCGATGAAGCCGATTGCTTGCCGGACTTCGCGGTGTTGGTCTATCCGGCGTGGCTGATCAAGGATGACAATCCGAATCAATTGATTGACGAGTTGAAGGTGACGCCCAAGTCGCCGCCGATGTTCATCGCGCATGCGGCGAACGATCCGATCAATGCGATGAGCAGCGTGACGTTGTACAGCGAATTGAAAAAGAACAACGTCGACGGCAGCGGCCTGCATATCTTTTCCAGCGGCGGTCATGGATTCGGATCACGAGCGGCTGGTGCGCCGACGGATGCTTGGCCAGAACTCTGCGCGACGTGGATGCGCAGCCGCGGGATGCTGGCGCCGTGACGATCGAAAGTATCGAAGACGAAGCACCGCTGACGATCCACTTGCCACCGATTCGAGCGGACCAGGAATGGGCCAACGCGCTAACGCATGGATTGGCGACGGTGATCAGCGGGTTGCTCGGTGGTTACCTGATCGCTGTTGCGGCAGACGTCAGCACCGGGATGGCGATCGCGTGCGCTGCTTACGTCGCGTCGGTGGTCGGAACATTTCTGTGTTCGACGATTTCGCACATGGTCCGGCGGCAACCGCTGCTCAACACGATGCGAGCTTGGGACCAAGCGATGATCTACACGATGATCGCGGGCACTTACACTCCGATCGCGTTTCGGTTTTGTACCGATTCTACTCGCACACCGCTGTTGATCGCGATTTGGGTTGCGGCGGCAGTTGGCTTTTTGATGAAGGTGGCCGTTCAGCATCGCGTCAATTCGGTCGGCACGATTTCGTATTTGTCGCTGGGGTGGCTGCCGGCGCTTCCGCTAGTAACGCATGTGACGGGTGAGCTGGTTGCGTGGATGGTTGCCGGCGGCGTGCTGTACACGATCGGCGTTGCGTTTCTAGTCAACGATCACCGGATGCGTTACATCCATGCCGGATGGCATCTGTTCGTGATGGCGGCGGCAGCCTGTCACGGATGGGCAATTTGGAAGCACGTCGTGACGGTTTGAGTGGCGCGAGTGGATTGGCAGCGCGTGAAACTGATTTTGAGACCACGTGTCGGGTGGAGGCGATGGTAAATTCGGTGCAACCGTTGCGTCCGGAGAATGCCGGGCCGAAAAGATTTCCAAACGTCGAAAGTTGACTCACGAAACGTTGACCAGAACGATGCTGCGGCGTCCACTTACACGGTACGGTCGCATGGACTTTGTTTTCGCGACCGACGTTCAATGGATTTCTCTGTTTCGGAATATCGTGGATGTCGACTCGACGCCTCTCGATCGCTTTGCTGCTATTTGCTTCGGCTACCACCTCGGCTGCGCCCGCTGATGCGTGCTGTTTGACCGATTGGTTGTTCGGTCGCCGGGCGTCGCCCTACGCGGCTGGCTACACGCCGTACGGTCCGGCCTACGCGCCGTATTCAGCCGGTTACGCTCCGGTGCAAGTTTTGACAACGCCGATCGGAACAACGCCGTACGACGCCAATTTTCCGTATGCGGCAAACTACGCATCGGGTTACACGGCGCTGCCGTTGTCGACGCCGGCCTACGCCAGCGGTGCTTATCAGCTTCAACGACCGACGTACTTGGACAACCCATCGGTTTACACGGGCATGCCGACGGGTGTTGCCCAGGCCGGTTACACAGCGCCGGTCATCAACGGTTATCGAGGCGGAGCGAGTGCGGCTACGTCTGGCTACTTGGGGTCGGCGAACCAGTATCCGTCGTCGCCGGTCACCAACGCGTATTCGGCAAATTATCCGTCGAACGTGATTCCGACGACTCAGATCGCACCACCGTTCGGCGCCGTGCCACAGCAACCGGTCGGCGGCGGCTTGTCGCGATTCTTCGGATCGCTGTTCGGTACCAACTACAATACTTCGTACTACAGCGCGCCGGTGACTTACTATCGACCGGTCACTTCGATCGATCCCGTGATGGACACGACCGTCACGACTCAGCAACCCTGTACGTCGACGATCCAACAGGTCCAGCGCACGCCTTATAGCAGCTTCCAAGTCGGCCAAGCCGCGCCGATCTACGGGCAACCGGCGACTGATTGTCAAACACCGGCTGTTTATGGCCAACCTGCTTATAGCCAACCGACTTATGGGCAATCGTCGTATGATCAGCCCGTGTACGGTCAGCCCGCTTACGGTGGCGTCAGCCAAGCCGGTGCGATGGAAGCTGCGCCGAATCAGTACGCATCGCCGAATCAATTCACGGTGCCGATCCCGTCTACCGCGCCTGCCGATGGTGGTTACGGTGTTGGTGCGTACGATGCCAACCCAGGCAGTTACTACGGCCAAACGAGTACCGCGCCGTTGACGGGATCGCCCGCCGCGCCGCGAACTCAGTCGGGCGGCGATCTGGCACCGTTGGATCAACCGCGACTGGAAATGTATCGACCATCGGAACCGGCCGTCCAGCCCACGTTGCCGCCTGTTTCGACACAGCCACGCGAGGCCGCGCCGAAGTCCTACTGGCAATTGCAAGACGCCGACAATTCGACGGCGATGACTCGTGCGGAACCTTCGCGTGATCCGATCAGCTTGAGTGTCCCATCATTCACGGCTGCGGAACCAATCCGTGCACCGGAGTTTGAGCCGTCGCCGTTCGCGACGCCGAGCAAACCGGCGACGAGCTTCGACGCACCGCCACTGCCAGCGGCGCGTTCCTACAATCCAGCCGACGCGAACAGCGCATCGGTTCGTTCGACGGGGTCGGGCACACCGGTTCGCGAAGCGGCGCTCGTGCGTCAACAGCCGGCGCGGCCCGAACCAGTTCGCCAACAATCGGCACCCGAGCCGCAACGCGATTCGCGTTGGTTCACCGTCCAGCCTTGAGATCGCATCCAGCTTGGGAATCCGGTCCCTGCCACCGGGAAGCGGCGAAAGCAATTAGCCCGCGATCGAGTACGGCGGAGCGGTTGCAGCAATTAGCCGGCGGTTGACCCCGGTAATTCGATCCGCTCGTGGCCACGTTGTCGGATGTTCCGGATGGACGCATTGCGCTTGCGGCTTGGCAAGCTTCGTTGACTTTAACGACATGGTGCTTCAGGAAGTCTGTGCGGTGAGTCGATCACTACTCTTGCACCGATCGGATGTTGGTGCGACCGAGTGACGCCTCAATAGCCCTCCCACACTCGGGCCCACAGCATGGCACGGATCGCCTTGACGCATTCCGTTTGCACCAACATCCAAGTTCCCCTCCGTGACCAAGACGCTCCCCAACTATTTGAAAGTCCATCGCGGCCCCAGCCGCCCGAACTCACCCTCCCTCGACCCGCAAACCCCCGATTGCGTCGAGCAGTTCTGGAACGACTTTTCCCGCACCACCGGATGGCGCATCGATCGACGTTCCTCCCGTCGTGACCAAGCCGTACAGGTATTGCCCGCCATCGGCGATGTTGATTTGGGGAGCGTCTTAGAAAACGAGCTTGCAAACGATCCGATCGGGTTGGGCAAGTCCGATGCCACGCGTTTGGCCGAAGCCGCCGGCCGTCTGGTGACCGAATTGACGCAGGCTCGCGAAGCATTGCGGCACCAATCGATGGAGCTGGCCGCACGCGCCTCGTTGATCGCCGGCGAAGAAGAAACAACCAAACTGGCCGAGCGTATCGAGTCGTTGATGTCCGACGCGACGGCGGCCTGCGGCTGCGACGCCGCGATGCTGTACTTGCTCGACGACGACACCGAATACTTGCTTCCTCGCGCCGCGTTCGGCATGTCGCCGTCGGCGCTAACCAAGCCCGCGAGGAAACTGCGCGGCAGCCGGGGTGATCTCGAAGCCATGGTTCGCGACGTCGTCACGATCGACGACTTCGCCGCCGGTTCGATCGATACTTGGAACCCGCCGGAGCCGTTCGCCGCCGGCATTTGTGTTGTGATCAAGTCGGCCGGAGTTCCGATCGGGACGTTATGGTTGTTCGCGGTTGAAGTCGCTGAGTTCGGTAAGGCCGAAGCGGCAGCGGCGCGATTGGTCGCCACCGCGATCGGGCTGGAACTTGCCAGCGCATCGAATCGCCGCGACGCGTCGAGTCAAAAAGAAACGACATCCGTGATCCGCGACGTGGCTAGCTGGCAACAGCAATCGATGCCTGTCGGCGCGATGCTTGCCAAACGTTGGCGGGTGGACGGCATGATCGAATCGCCGCGTGATTTTGCGACCGGTTGGCACACTTGGGACGTGTTGCCTGATGGCACGTTGATGCTCGCCATCGCCGAAGCCGTCGATCGCTCGGTGATGGGCGCGATGAACGCCACGGTCGCTCGCGCGGCACTGGCTTCACATATCGGATACCGTCACACGCCCGCGCAAGTCTTGGGACGGGTCAGCGATACGTTGTGGCAGACCAGCACCGGCGAACAATTGATGTCGCTGCTGTACGCACGGGTCGATCCCGAAACCGGCGAAGGCGAAGTCGCATCGGCGGGCAACATCACCGCGATGATCGGCAATCGTTATGGATACCGACCGTTGGTGGACGGGGCAAGCGAACCGCTCAACAGCCACATCGATTCGCGACCGGCGATCCGAACGTTCCGATTGCTCGATGGTGAAACATTGTTGGCGTTCACGCGGGGCATGATGGACAGCAATCGTGGACCGGAGTCGTCGCAGCGGTTGGGTGAAATGCTTCGCGGTTCGATGAAGTCGGGCGACGTGAATCCGTTGGCGGCGATCCGCCGAGTGATGGCGGGGTCGCCGCTTCGTGAGGAACGCGGCGCGGTGACCTTGTTGCGGCTGTAAAAAAAAATGACGAGTGGGTTCGTAAGCCGGGTTCTGTCACACATCGTTGCACCTGAGTGCGGCGATACGTTGACGATCATTTATCTGTGCACGACGATTGCTCGCCGCCTCATTGCGACCTACCCGAATGATGGTGCGCGACGGACCGCCGCTTCATTCTGTTTGGTCTAGCTCCGGATGGGGTTTACCTAGCCGATCGAGTCACCTCGACCGCTGGTGCGCTCTTACCGCACCGTTTCAACCTTACCACGCGCGCCGCCGGACGAGTCCAGCGGCGCCGTTCGGCGGTTTGCTTTCTGTTGCACTTTCCCTAGCCTCGCGGCCGGTCGACGTTATCGACCATCCTGTCCTGCGGAGCCCGGACTTTCCTCCAGTGACAACTCGTGCCACCAGCGATCGTCTCACCCACTCGTCGGGGAGTAGCTTACAGGTGACAGGTGTTAGGTGACAGGTGTTAGGTGTTAGGTGTTAGGTGTTAGGTGTTAGGTAGTGAAACCCCGACATCGAATACCTGTTACCTGTTACCTGTTACCTGTTACCTGTTAGCTGTTACCTGTTAGCTGTTACCTGTTACCTACTCCCCCCCACCGCGTGCGCTAGCGCTCCGATCACGGATGCGGAATCGCCGCAGACGGAAAAACTGAACTCGTCGAAATTGCGAAAACCGTCCAACGCGTTCTCGAAGTAGGCTTCGCGCACCAGGCTCAAGTAGCGATCGCGGAGCGGCTTCGACAGATCGCATACTCCGCCGCCGATCACCAGCCGATCGAAGTCGCCGATGTAGTTGATCATCAATAGCGTGATCCCAAGCGCTCGCGCTTGATCGTCCAGCAGCTCCATGGCCAGCTCGTCACCGTCGGCCGCCAACTCTCGCAACTGTTTCGCTTTGTCCTTGATGCTGCACGTTTGGCGATTGAGCGGATGTTCGCGGTGGGCGTCCAGCGTCAGCCGATAACCGAGCTGGTGCGTCAGCGCCGTCAGCGACACGGCGCTCTCGGATGTGCAAAAAGCGTTTCCGACCTTCAGCGACCGATCGTGCTCATGTCGAAACGCGTGGATCGGTAGCATCAAATGGCCGCCATGACCGGCCCGACCGCGACTGCCTTGGACGGGCATTCCGTTTCGCACTTCGCCGCCGCCCAGTCCCGTGCCGACCGCGACCATGAACAGCGAATCGAAACGATCGCCGTCGCCTTCGACTGGCGATTCGGACCACTCCAATTGATGGGTGCGGATCGCGAACTCACCGAGCGCGGCTGCTTGTCCGTCGCCGACGTAGGCGACACCGATCGGCTGGCCCACTTTCGCCCAGGCCGTTTCCAGCATCGCGCGGATCGGACATTTGTTCCACAGCCGTGAATCCAGGTTCGGCGACGACAACAAGACTCCTTCCTTGGTCGCCGGGCCAGGCGTCGCCAGCGTGATCCGCTGGACCGCATCCACCGGGCGATGGAGGGCGTCGAGTTCGGTACGAATTTGGTGAACGATGTCGCCGATCGTGGCGTCGGGGCCGTCGATCGAACGCGTCGCGAACTGATTGGAAATGCAAAGCACGTTTCGATCGGAATCGCCGATCGCGATCGTACTGGTGGTTCCGCCAACGTCGACGCCAACAAAGAGTGACACTGAATGAATTCCTAGATTGTTCGTAGCGATCCGAAACGGTCTGCCGCAGCCGGCACACCCCCGCTATAGTCTGGCGGCGTATGGTTTCGAGCGAAAGGTGATCTCTGTCATGCCCAAAAGCGCATTCTCGCGAGGCTTCCTGTATTCGTGTGGGATCCTGTTCAATCGAATCGTACCGGAGCGGCTTTTTCGATTCCGCATTTTTCGGATCTTCGAGCTATTCCCGTCTCAGGAGCGTCGATCGGGCGATCGCGGCTCGGATTCGCCGTCGGATCAGCTAACATTTCGCTGGTGCGAGAGCGAAGAAGATTTCGCCGCCGCGCAGAAGCTGACCTACTATCGCCCCACCGAGTCGTCGGGTGCGAACCAGAAATGTTGTTTGGCGGTCGATTGGGCCGACGCGGTTGGCGGAGTTTGGATCGCGACGGAGTTCTTTGACGAATCGGACCTCGGAGTCCGCATACGACTGAATCATCAACAGTCGTGGCTGTTCGCGGCGTTCATCGAAAGGAGTCATCGTCGACGGGGCATCTATCGCCGGTTGGTCAACCAGGCATTGAGTCAGCAGCCGCGATCGGTGCGAACGTATGCGTCGATCAATCCGACAAACAAAGCATCGATCGCCGCCCATCGGCAATACATCCAGCGAACCGTGGGCACGTGCGTGGTGATGCGAGTGCTGGGCAAAACGGTTTGTTGGGGGACAGGCGATTTGCAAATTCGCCGCAAGAAAACGCCAACCGAAATCGAGATCTTTTGAGCGAGGGTAGAACGATTGTCCCCAATCGTTTTACAATTTTTCAAAGACGACGCTCTTGTTGGTCCAGGTTGCTTTGACGCCGACTTGGGCTGCGACTCGTTTGATCAGTTCCGTCAAGCTGATGTCTTTCTCTTCGATCGAGATCTCGTGATCGCATGCTTCGACGGCTGACGGCGCGATCTCGCACTTTCGATCGGCGGCGGCACACAACTGGTTCAGCGCATTTCGCGCCGATGTGGTCACCTTCAGCGAAAACGTGGGCTCGTCAGCACCGGGTTTCGGCTTGGACAGTCGCATCATCGTTGCGGCGGCGACACGATGAGCGGCCGACGCGGCGCGAACTTCGAGCGCGCCGTCGACGACGCGGACTCGCGCCTTCGGGTCATTTTGCTGGATCGCCTTGCGGACTTCTTCGATGTCTTTGGATCGGTAACGACGCGCGACGGGTTGTTTCGCTGGAGCGGTCGGGAATTGTCGTTTGACCAGTTCGATCGCGACCGCTCGATCGATTTGCGTCCACGTCGTGGCCGGCCATAAATCGTAGGGCAGCGCGTCGTTCGTCGGCGCGGCTTCACCGGCCGCCGCCAACGCTTGTTGGGGCGTCGACAAAACGGGCCAAGTCACGTCGGCGATGGCTGGGGGTTTCGGCGCCCTATTCAAAACGCCGGCGGTCGTGTCGTCGACCCAGCCCGCGGGTCCGACCAGGACAACGCCGGCGATCAGATGGGCGACGCAATTTCGCGACGCCGCTAGTTGCTCGATCGCCGCAAAACCGGTCGGCCCGAGCGGTCCTATCTCGACTTTGGCCGTCGGATCGACGTTGCGACTGATCCAAATGTTCACGCCTGCGCGCGATGCGATCTGGTTGACGGCATCGCGGAACGAGACGCCATCGACGATGGCTTTCATCGGCGCCGAAAGACGGGCCACCACCGGATCTCGATCAGAAAGCTCGTCGACGGTTCCCGCCAGGCATGTCGAACTGTCACCGACAATCACGGACAAAACCAAAAGTCCTAGCGGAACGATCGCCCGGATGCTGATTTTTCTTAATGCCCGTCCGAGCCACCTTGTACCAGCCACAGTGGTAAAACTGGGCGGGCGGAGTACTGGATGGGTTGGGCGAACTGCATCGATCGGGCAGTTTGTGAAGTTCATCGCGGGCTCGATTGAATCGGCAAAACGCAGTGTTTTGAATGGTTGTCGCGGTTCGGGGTCGTGACTAGACTCGGTCATTGTAATTGCATCGGGGCAGCCAATGGGGTGTTGATTGGGCGGACGATCGCAGGCAGCCCGCACGTTCGGGAGGGTTGCCCGACGCGGTCGGACGAGTAGTATGCCCAACGCTGGGAACGATGGAATCAATGTTACGGAGAAGATGTGACTAAACCTTTGGTTCGGACGACTCATCTAGCCGCCGCGTATCGGCGCTATCTGAGTTCCGCCGACTCGCCGCGGTTCGCGTCGGAAGTTGACGAACACTATTGCAGTTCGACGTTGGCATCGCTGCTTCGGCGCGGCGATGTTGAATTGCGTCGCGCTTCGGCTTTGGCTTTGGGAATGTTGGGCAGGCACGCAGCGATCGAACCGCTGGGCCGTGCGATCAGCGATTCGGATCGTGGCGTGCGTTTGGCATCGGACGATTCGTTCCGCGCGTTGTTGGTTCGCGATGCGGCGCCGCTGCACCATCAGCAACTGCTCAAGGTGATGCACCTGAACGACGGTGGCGAGTATGCCGGCGCGCTGGCACCGACGATGATCTTGGTCGATCAGGCGCCGTTGTATGCGGAGGCACATCATCAGTTGGCGATTTGTTGGCACGGGCTCGAAAACTTCTTTCAAGCCGAAGCGGCTTACAGCGCGTGTTTGTGGCACTGTCGCTATCACTATCCCGCGTGGCAGGGTCTTGCCCGATGTCGATTGATGTTGGGTGACGGCGAGTCGGCGATCGCGGCGCTGCAGCGTTGTTTGGAGATCTGTCCCGATATGGAAAGTGCGCGAGCCCAGATTCGGCTGATCCAACGCAAGCTGCGGCAAGCCAACGATTCTTGAAGCTTCCCGATTCCCAACATTGGATTCGCAACATGAGTTATGACGAACCGCTGGTCGGCACATTGTCGATCGTAATGTCGACCATCGCCGTGTTCATCGCGGTCGGCCCGTGGGACCAACCGTACGAGTTGCGAACGATCCAAGCGGTTCAGCAGCGGTATGGCAAGCCGATCGCGCGAGGAGTTTGGGCGGCGATCGCACTGGCCGCATTCACCAGCGGCGCCGCGATTCTCTCGGGCCTCCGCCCCGCCTACGCGGAACAGACAGTAGCTGTTAGCGATTAGCTGTTAGCTTCTAGCTGTTAGCTTCTAGCTGGAGGCGCGATCGAGGCAGAACAAAAGCTAAAAGTTAACCGCTAAAAGCTAATAGCTCTTACGTTCCCGGATTGCTTTCCTTGACTGCCGTTTCCATCACGGTGATGGCGGCGTCGACGTAGCGTTCGTGGGTTTCCTCGAAGTGCAACATGGCGGCTTCGTCGGCGAAGAAGAACATTCGCTTGGTCACTTGATCTTGCATCGCCCATTCGCGTTTGCCGGGAACGATCACGCGTTCCTCGAAGAATCGCACGACGTCGATTTCATTCAGGATCGGTGTGTAGGGGATCGGATTGTCCAAGAACTTCTGCATCTTCTCTTTGGTCGCGAACAGGTACAGTTTGCCCAAGTGAATGACGCCGAACTCGGGGCTACCTTCGACCCACTGAGCGTCATCGACGACGGTGACGCTGCAGTAACCTTCCATCGACAGTTGTGGATCGGACGGGACGTTGGCCGGTTTCGCTTTGGACGACTTGGGTGCGGTCATTACCGCCGCAGCGACCTTCGCGGCTGTTTTCTCCGGTGCAAACGTTTGTGACGGAGCCATCAATTCATCGGGCATCGCCAGCGACATGTCGTCGCTGCGGTTGCTGACCAGTTTCGTGTTTTGGGTGGCGCCGGCTGCGGTAGTGGTGGCGCTGGGCAGCGCGAAGCTCGATGGTTTCGCGGGTGCGGCTTGAGTCGTCTGCGCAACTTGAGTTGCCGGCGCTGCGGCGACTTGGTTGGCAGTCGGTGCGGCGTAGCTGGGCGGACTGCCGGCATTATTGGCTGGCGCTGGCTGGGCCGGTGCCGAAGTCGCGGCAATCATCGTGCTGGTGCTCGCGGTCGACTTGGGTAGGCTGCCCGTCAGCATCGCGACGTAGCCGATCGGTTCTTGCGGACTGACGCCGTGCGACAATGTTTTTCCTTCGACGTTGACGATCACGTCGGTCGGAAACTTGGTGACTTTGAACATCTCGGCCAATTTCGGCGTCTGACCGGCATGGACCTTCACCGGGACAAAGTTCTGGCTGATGGCGCGGTCGACCGACGGGTCTTTGAAGGCGCCGGCTTCCAGCTTGTCGCACCACGAGCAGTCGTCGGTGTAGAAGTGCAGCAGCAGCAGCTTGCCTTCGGATTGGGCCTGAGCGTGCGCGGTGCGGAGATTGGAGTGCCAAGCGATTTCAGCATTGGCAGGGCTGGCGACCGACAGCGTGATCGCCATGGTGGTCATCAGTGATAGGGCTACCGCTTTCATGAAATCTGCTTCCTAGTCGTCGGATGGCATCAAAAATGTATGTGGGAGGCGAAACCATATTCCGCGCTAGTGGTTTCTTCGGATGTCCCGCTGGTACCACTTGAACGGATTTTGCCGAAAGTGCAGATTGAGTGGACTTTAACGATCAGGATTGACCCAACGCCTCTAAAACACGCCAACCATCGCCTCGCGTACGCAAAAACACGACTTGACATCAATCCTGATCCGGGTATAGTTCAGAAAAGAAATGAATGCAGGTGTCGGCTCGACAGGCCGAAATGATCGTTGCACTGAATCAAATGGGTGCAGCGGATCGACCACTGTGGTGTCGATCAGGCGTCGACACCTTTTCAACGACGACTCGACTGCGTCCTTCTCATCTGGCGACCACGCCCCAGCGCGACCGCCGACTCCACCATGGAAAATGGTTGCGAGGAATGAGTTTGCTGGTTGGGTCAGATCAGAAAAGTAGGATTTGAGCGGTTTGATTCACCGCTTCTCCATTATGGAACTCCGTCGGCCCTCGGATGCCGTCGGACGTTTCGCAAGACATGATGCACTTCTCCTCTGGAAATTGAACCGCGATTTCCATCCTCGGAGCTTCTTTCCTTTCCACTGGACGCGGTACTTCTTCAATCTCGCTGACCTCTTTGTTGGCCTCATTTGCTCTGCAACTCAACAGCGCTGAACTCAAATTTGCCCTTTCAAGTGCGAACAACGAACAGTGCCCAACGACAAGCCGTGTAAGCGACAAAGCGCTCAGCCTTCTGGATGACAAATGGCGAAAAAGAAACGCACCAATCACGGCCGAAACCCTTCCGGCTACAGCAACTCCAACGGCACTGGAAACGGAAACGGAAACGGTTCTGAATCGGTCGGAAATCAGGGTGGTAAACCCCGCGTCCGTCGCCGTCGTCGCGGTGGCGGCGGTGGCCAGGGCGGCGGTGGTGGCGGCG
>JBGSLZ010000157.1:0-20858 GCA_041740415.1 Rubripirellula sp. | reverse complement strand
GCGTTACCTCTCCGGTGACGACATCGAGGACGCCTTCCAACAAGCCAGTGCGGAAGTGAACGCGGCGGCTGCGGCGGTCGGCGGCGTCGATGTGGGTCAGCTGCTGGCGGTATCCGGCGGAGCGGCGATCGCGGCATTGACGTTGATCGCAACGACCAAGCCGCAGTTCGTCACGAAGCTTTTAAAGGCTCCAGCGTTCCAACGTCTGACGTCCAAAGCCAATGCCAGAAAACAAATCGCTGAACAGGACGCGATTCTCACTCGGTGCAACAGCTTTACGCATGACACGCAGGTGCTCCTTGCCGACGGCACAACCAAAGCGATCAGCGAGATTCAGGTTGGCGATTTAGTGCTCGCTCACGATCCGATATCGGGCGAAACCACTGCCGAAGCCGTGCTCGATGTGATCTACGGTTTCGGCCACAAAGAACTCGTTGAGCTCACGTTCGACGACGGAGCCAAACTCGTTGCGACGGCCAACCATCCATTCTGGGACGAAGCCCGGCAGCGCTGGGTCGACGCAGAAAATCTGCAGGCGGGGGATGTGTTACTGGACGCCAACGGCAATACGATCATCCTCGTCGCAGCGCACACCTACACGTCACCCGACCAAGCTGCCTATAATCTCACCGTCGATTCAGTACACACATACTTCGTCGTCCCCGGCGAAGCGGCTGTGCTGGTGCATAACTCCAGCTGTTTCATAACAGGGCGAACGTTAACACCTCCCGCAAAAATTATTAAAACAGGCAACTCCCACGCTGCAACGCAAGCGGTAAAGAAACAGGCCGCGATAGGACTTACTGAATCCCAAATTAGAGGTGAACTTGATACACTCGTAGATGGCATTAAAACGACGGGGTGGCCACATGGAACGATAATTGATCCTGGCAAACGTGCTGGAACAGTCAATCGCAGCGACTCTGTAATTGTTCCATATCGCGATGGAGGTGTGGTTATTGAAATTGATAAGCGCGGCACCGCTAGAATTTTCTCAACGTTGGGTCCGGATGAATATTTTCGAGCACTGTTTCGCGCTGGAGGATATGCCGCATGAGTGAATCTGCGAGACTTAAAGTAAAGTCGCTTGAAGAGTTCCAGCGAGCCTGTATCTTCTTTATTAACACGGCTAGATGGTACCGCGCCGCAACGTCACTTGAGCCTATTTCTGGCTTGGAGTTTTTGGATAAAACTGGTGCAGTCATTGAATTGACTGATGGTTTAGCCAAAAGAATTTGGGAAGCTTCTATTCATTCCGCCGGTTCGACGAAAGATACACGCACTGACTTTGAAGCTTATGAGTGCGGCGAGTGTGGGGACAATCAATTTGCTGCGATGGCGTCGCGATCCAGCGTTCCGCCAGCTGCTTTTTGGTACACGATATTTGGTGTATGCAAAGCTTGTAAGACTTTTCAGCAGATTTGCGATTTTCCGCCAACCGAAAGCTGTGAGCTAAGTTTTGACATTAAAGAATTCAGTTTTCTTTCTGATCTGCATCGGCAGCAGTTTGTTCGAGTATTAGGACCGGAATACCGGCTTACTTGCGGCGTCTGGTATCATCCAATGTGCTTCCAATCGACAGTCGACCGATTGCAGAAGCCTAAAGAAGAGCATTTCTTGAAGACGTTTCAGTTTGAGCACAAGGCTTTTGGGCAAATTTCATTTGGTTTAACAGAAAGTGGCTCGACCGGGGTCGAGTTCTTGCAAATGTACACTTACCGCTTTCTGAACGCCGACGACATAATCACATCGGACAAGCAATAAACGGAGCCAAACTCGTTGCGACGTTGCGACGGCCAACCATCCGTTCTGGGACGAAGCCCGGCAGCGCTGGGTCGACACAGAGAACCTGCAAGCGGGGGATGTGTTACTGGACGCCAACGGCAAAACGATCATCCTCGTCGCAGCGCACACCTACACGTCACCCGACCAAGCTGCCTATAATCTCACCGTCGACTCGGTACACACGTATTACGTCGTACCCGGCGAAGCGTCGGTGCTGGTGCATAACTCAGCATGCAAAATTGGGACCAGAAACAAAGCCCGAGTGGAAGAGTACAGTCGCCGGAGATTTGAGAGAATTTACGGAACGAGTATGACGCCCAATCCAAAACAAAACGGTCCTGACTGGATTGGATCCGACGGTAAAACCTATGACCAAATCGGAAACCCCGATTCGATACTGCATTGGACAAGGGAACGTTCGAACTTTTTCAGACAAATTCACCAGCATCTTGCAAAGGCGGACTTCACAGTCATCGATTTAACTGGGTTTCCCCAGCACATTAAGGATGACATTTCAAATTTCGTATTGTCTTTGCCAGCATCCGAATTTAGTAAGATCAAACCGATAGGTTTTTAATGTCCGTCTTGATTTCACTGTCTCAAAATAGCAGCGTTGACGACTGGTACGTAACAAACCGCTTTTTCGAGCTGTTCTTCCGCGTCGTTTGTGAGCGATATCGTCCGAATCAGGAGCTTATTGAGCTATTGACGCGAGCACAATTGGTAAATGGAATTATTCTTGATGACGAAGCCGAAGAAGACATTACTCGAACGAGATCCTCTGTGGAATGTTTGCTTCAAATATTATCAACGATAGCCAACGAAATAGACGTGCAAGGCTCCCGTCAGACGCCAAATATTGCTCATGAGCTTGGCCTTGAAAGCAATGTCGAATTGAGAGAACTCTTTGAACCTCTAGTCAAGCTTTGCATAAAATGGCAACACGAATACAGGCCAGCGAGCCAGGGAGAGTGAATTCGGGAAAGATGATGATTGGGGAGCGAGCAAAGGTGTCAAGAATCTTAGCTGATCAAATAGACCTATGGAACCTTTAAGCGTTCCGTCGGAACGCACACCTACACGTCACCCGACCAAGCTGCTTATAATCTCACCGTCGACTCTGTACACACGTATTACGTCGAACCCGGCGAAGCGTCGGTGCTGGTGCATAACTCAGCATGCACATTAAACACAAAGAAAAACACATCATTCCATAGCAACCGCCTATCCGGCGACCTAGAAGCATGGGGCCACCCAAGGCCGTCCACCGATCATCAAGCCGCACATTTAATCCCAACCAATGGTCCAGGCGCGAACGCACCTAGAAGTGTACTGAGAGCGGTAAAGACGGCACAGGATAAGTTTGATAAATACATTGGTGTGGCTGAGCGAGACACAATTCTAAACGGATTTTGGGCGGAAGCAGGTCATCTCGGAACTCATAAGTACACGTACTACATTGAGCTAGGAACGGCATTTAAGGATGTGTCCGACGAAGCAACCGCACTATCGGCGATCACTAACATGAGATCTAGAGTCTTGTCAGGAGAGTTTTTATGAGTAGGCCGAATACTTTGTACAAACTGAGCGTCATAGCTGATGACCCTTGGGTTTCTGGATTCGCAATGGATGACCTTCCGTCGGTGCTTGGCAACGACAGCCTTGAGGAAGACATGACTGCCGGATTCGGCATCGCTTCTAAGCAAATCGATTGGAGCCAACACAAGTTTGGAGATCGTTGGAACCCTCCTGCAGTTTACGATCGACCCAGCGGGCCGCACGATTACCCCTGTATCAACCTTATTGAACCTGCCTTTAGCCAAAGGGCGATCGATACCCTGAATGGACTGCTCACTGAAAATGGTGAACTTCTTCCACTGGCGGGTGAAGGTCACGGATTCTACTACTTTAATGCGTTGAAAATCGCCAATGTTCTTGACCGAAAGAAAACTAAGCTCAATTTCATGAATGAAGCCAAGACGATTGCGACCTCGATCGACCACTTCCATTTTATCGAAAATCGACTCGAAGGCTTGGACGTTTTCCGCATCCCAGAAAATCCTTCAACACTAATCGTTAGCGATCGTTTCGTGCGAGTTGCAAGGGAGGGCGGATTAGTCGGAATGTCTTTTCGGCAGCTCTGGCCGTACAGCGGGACGAAGAACTGGCGGATCGACGGAAATGAGATTTTGCTGACTTAAAAGATAGAACCTTCCAGGTATGCCTACCGTTATAAAATGGATTTGATATCGTAACTCGAAATAACTATTAAATATACCATATTTCAATTATAGAGCCGATGTTAGTTCAGCGAATCACACTCCCCGAACATATTCTTTCTGGTATTCGTTCGAGCGCGAAAGAAACGATGTCTCATTTGGGCTTGAACGGGGGCAGCTTACAGTCCGACATTTTTTGCGCGATCGACAAATCGATTCTTGATTTTCAACAAGGCAACGTTGAGCACCCCGCTGATTTCTACTCTGTTTCGCAATCTCTCGGGTGTCTCTGGGGTGAACACATCGTTCGCTGCTTTGATTGGAGTTGGTGCGGTGCAGTATTCAATAACAACCAAGATTCAAAGGTTTTGGCGGTTTCAAACTTGGATGGCTCACTCGCGATTTACCCTTTAATGTATCTTTTTGGATGCTTGACGAACGATGTCAAGCCGAGCACGGCTCTTGCCTTCGCGTTGCTCGCTGAGCCACTTGGGCAACCTCGCTTTCCGGCTGGTTCGATGACTAACTTAATGGAACACGTTAACAGAATTGTTCCGTGAATGTTGCGCGCAGATTTTTTCAATTGACCACGTTCGAATACGATCCACGCGGCCGACAAACCGCAGTCATATCACTGTCCGGTTTGCGGACGGAGTTCGAGTTCGACGAACGTGGAAATCAAACGTTGGTCCGAAGTTCCGACGGCACCGAAACTCGCTACGAATACAGCGACTTGGGACAAATCACCAAAACGATTTTGGCTGACGGCTCCAGCACCGAAACCATTTACGACGCCTTCGGTCGGCAGATTGCCACCGTCGATCCGTCGGGTCGCCGCACCGATTACCAGTACGATTCGCAAGGCAACCTGTCGGCAGTGCTCCAACCCGCCGTGATCGACCCGTCTCAAGAAGGCTCACCGCTGGTTCGACCCCGCCGTGAATACCAACATGACGCTTCCGGAAACGTCACACTCGTCCGCGATCCGCTCGGACGGGAAACCACCTTCACTTTCGACATATTCGGCAACCAGTTGACGCGAACCCTGCCCGGTGGGGCAACGGAAGCGAGCGTTTTCGATCGTCTCAGTCGCGTCGAGTCGACAACCGATCTCAACGGCGTCGTGACGGGCTTCGATTATGACGACTCGGTGGAAGGTCTGGGACGACTCGTCGGCACTCACGTGTTCACGGATCTGGCAAGCCTGCTCGCGGACGAACCGATCGAACAAACCGTCTACGATTTTGATGCGTTCGGACGGGCCACCCAAACCCAAGTCACGCGGCATGACGGTTCGGCCGACCCGGATGTTTCGCTCCACACGAGTGACTATGACATCGATGGTCGGTTGCTGGCGGATGTCTCGGCCGAAGGGACCGTTGCCTACACCTACGATCCCGATACTGGGCTACGGACATCGACTTCGACCTTCGCGCCCGCTGTCGATTGGCGAACCGCGTCCGCTTTGGACATCACCCGCTACGCGTATGACGAAACGTTGCGACTGAGTAGCGTTTCCGTGACGCGGCGAAATGGTGTGGATTTGCCGTCACCGGAAACGACACGTTACCGCTACGATGACTTTGGCAGAATCGTCCGAGAAGACCTTTCCAATGGCGCGATCGTTGACCGAATCTTCGACGGGCTCGGTCGCGTCAGCGATCTGCGGACACTGGCACCGGACTCAACGCCCGACGACTTGACCGATAACCCGGTCACGGCGGAGTTCCATTATGACTATCTACTCTCGGGGCTAACCGCCAAGACCCTCGAAGCGTTCGCCGGACCCAGCGGCGACCTGCGCGATCCGCTGGACCCGTCGCAGTACCGCGACGATGCGACGGTGATCGACCGCACCTTCGACTACGACAGCATCGATCGCCTGATCCGTGAAACGATCGATCACACGAACGACTCGCTCGATCAAGCAACGGACTACATCCTCGACCTTGTTGGCAATCGCGTCGAGAAGCGGACGGATTACGGAAACGACGGCAGCGTCGATGAAGTCGTTCGATCGAGCTTCGACGTTGGTGACCGAATCATCGAGTCGTTGGTGGATGGCAACAACAATGGCACCGACGACCAACGGACCGATTATCACTGGAGTGCCTCACAGCAACTCGGCCAGACCGTCACCGATTTGGCCAGCGGACAAGTCATCGAGGATCGGGAGAACGTTTACGATCACCTGTCCCGCTTCGCCGAAGTTCAGATCCGTCGCTTCGATCGTGTCACGGGTGACCTTCAATCGACCGATCATGTCACCTACGGCTATTCACCGGACGGACTACGTACCGGAGCCACTCACCACGCTGATACCGATGGTGACGGCACCGTCGACGTCTGGACGGCCGACGACTTTCTATTCGACCGAGTCAATCCGACCGGTTACTCGCAGGTCATTCGACAGACGACGACCGATCAACTCGGCCCATCGGTCACGGCGAATCACTTCACGCTCGGCGAATCGGTTGTTTCCCAAACCGCTTCCGGTGAAGCGACGGAAACACTCGTTGCGGATGCTGGCGGCAGCACGCGGATCATTCTCGGCGTGGACGGACAGCACGTCGACACGACGATTTACGCGTACGATGCCTTCGGCAACCGACTCTCCGCGCCGGGCGAAATCCTGTTGCCGTCAAGCACACCGCTGCTGTATCGAGGCCAGTGGACCGACGCGATCACGGGTGAACAATTCCTGCGCGCCCGTTGGTACTCTCCCGAACTGGGTCGCTTCAACCGCCTCGATCCGTCGGCGCCGCACACCAGCTTGATTGACGGCAACCAGTGGCTCTACGCGGGCGCCAATCCGATCGCCTACTTCGATCCCACGGGATTGTTCTCGATTGGTGAGGGTGTGACGGTTTCCGCGATTAGCAACACGCTGCGAGAATTCAACGTCAATCTCAATCTCAATGCGTTATCAGCGGCCTACGCGGCGAAGCTCGCGTCTGATCAGGGAGGTGATGTGTATGACGCCTTTAGGACGGCACTCGAGGATGGACTAGCGGATTCGCTCATCACAGCCATCCCGGTAATCGGAACGCTGTACGCAGGCACGCTTCTGGTTGAAGCCAGTGCCCAGCTAGCATCTCGACTGGGCGAGATCATTGATCTCGATGGCTCACCGGGACCGCTAAGTTCGTCAGCGACGGCGGCATCCCTTTCGCTGCCTCCCGGTTTGACGCCGTTACTGTTCGCCGGACGCTACTTGAAACTTTCGCGGTTTTACTCAAAAATCCCTTTAAACGCCACAATTCGGTCGTTCCGTCAGGTCGTCAATGGCATTGAATCGTTCATTCCGATTGTTGGGACGTCGCAATTCACAAGCGGTCCGCACGCGGAAACAGTTTGGAAATTGGCAAAGGTTGTGGCACGAGAATCGGGGACGGAACTCGTGGCCATGAATCGCGCGTTGCGAACGGTCTTGCGAACATACGCTGACACCGTTCCGATAGGGTCATTCTTTGATAGCCTCAACGGAATCAACCTTAGCGTAAACGTCGATTGGCGGGGCGCCGCAAAGACTCTTGACCGATTTCGACCCGACGTTGTTGCAATTAAGGGCGATAAAATTGTGATCATCGAAGTCTTATCAAGCGGTGGAAGTGGTCAACTGTTAAAGAGCGGAGCAAACAAGGAGTATCTCGCTTACCTCGCGGAAATTCGGCGACTCGGCTTTAGCACTGGACTAGACATTGAACTGCGGATATTTAGTGACACTGGCAGTAAAATAACGTTCTAGGAACTTGTATGGAAATCGTCGGAAACAAGATGATTGAGCGAGTTAATCGCTTAAATTTTAGTTGTACCGTCAACCTAGTGTGGAAACCCGGTGTCTCAGAATTGGCTAAGCTCGAGATGATATCATCTATCGTCCGACTCATTCCAAATAACATCATTGATAGTGTGACTGTGAATACTTCTGGAAAACGGTGGCCGCTCGCCACTGATTACCCGCGGTTTAAGGCGATTCTTGCACGGCGCGGAGCCAAAGACATCACTGGACTAATAATAACAGAACCACAAAATGAACTCAGGTTCTCATTGGGACTTCACAGCCGCGTTGAAAACAACTTGAAAGTTGATATTCCTCGAAATTTTCTTGACGTCATCTTTCCGACCTCCCTAATTGAGATGATATCCGCTATTGTTAATATAAGGTATGGAATTCAGTACAACAATTGTTTCACGCCTGGTGCTTTGATTTGCACGTATCTCTTCGAGACTTCAAGTATTGCAACGGAGCCTAAGCTAAGGCTTTACGAAAGACTCAGCTCAGCGCGAGCGCGCTGGCAATTTGTCAACAATGTTTTTCGGTCAGAAGACGAGCAAAAGTTTCGCGATTTTATTGAGCTGGTTTTTCCAACTTCGGTGTTGACAGCTACTCACCTCGACACCTTGGTTCCGTCAACCAATCTGAAACTTTGTGATTGGGTAGGGCGAGACGGCACAAGGGGCCAGCTTCGCGCAATCAGCTCAACAAATACTCTGTGGATTGTGCCACCAGAACACTTGGAAAAAACAATTCGCGAACTTTGGGCAACCGGGTTTATCGTCGGGTCAGAGTTTTTCGAGATCGTTGGATGGGATGAAGATCTTTTGATTCCGCAACTTGAAGAGAAGCCTTCTTTGGCAAAGTTTCTGGACCCACTTCTCGAATAGGTTCACGGTGATCTAATCCAAAAATTGCAATGCTAAACACCAGGACATTTTGGAGTTTGTGTTCGAGTTCTCGACGTAACACACCTTCGGGCGAGCGAGACGCGCTTTCAAATCTCAAACTCGCTCTCGCGAGCAGGCAATGCCCGCTCGATGCTGATTTGATCTTTGACAATCCGGTCATTTAAAGTCGTTTGTTCAACGTCGGCACGGTCGTTCAAACGCGCCAACGTTAACGGACAACCGCCTCGATCCGTCGGCGCCGCACACCAGCTTGATTGACGGCAACCAGTGGCTCTACGCGGGCGCCAATCCGATCGCCTACTTCGATCCCACGGGATTGTTCTCGGTAAGTGAATCGGCAAGCGCGACATCGATCGCGTCGAGTTTGCGATCACTGCAAAACAACGTTTTGACGAATGCGGGTGCCGCCGCGGGGGCGGCCAAATTCGCGTCGGACGCCGGGGAAAACCCGTACGATGCGTTCCGCACAACGTTCGCTGATGGCATGCGTGACACGTACGTCAGTGCGATCCCGGTTGTCGGCGTGATTTACGACGGGCTGCAACTCGCAGAACTCGGGCTTGGGATGCTTGCCAGCTATTTCGGGAGCGAGATCATTCAACAGATCGCGGACGCCGCCGGTGCCGGGGCCTCCGGGATTAGTAGCTCTACGTCCGGACCTGCCGCAGCGATGGCGGCCGCAATCGGTCCAAGTGGATCGTCATCGATACTCGATGTCGCAAAGGCGTTCGGGAAGAAAGCGAACGACGTATCGATATTTCTAAAATCTCGCAACTCACAGGCATACATCGGCAGGTTTTTAGCGAAAGCAGAACCCCGCACCCTGCATACTGCCCCGTATGGTGAGCTGAAAGGTGGTGCGGCTAGGACGCATATACTTGGTCAAGGTACCGTTCAAGCTAACCACTTAAATCAGAAAACAGCTTTTGAGGATTTGCTTCCGACGGGCAAAAGTATACCATCCAACGATGGATTGTCTGTACCCATGGTGGGAGGTTCTGGATTGCCGGGGACCCCACATTATGAGTTCCACTATACAGTTGAATCCTTCTGGGATTTGTATCGAGCCAAGGGACCGCTCAAAGATCAGAAACCAACACTCGGCCAGTACGACGTTGTATTACGGAAAGCGCTTCGAGACGCAGGGTACTCTGATGTAGATGCAAACTACCTAGCTGATCTAGCGAAGGCTCAATGGAACGGACCGCCGCTTAGCCTCAGCTCGAGCACCGAGTTTACAGACGTTCGGAAACGAAGTGGATTCCCGGAGGTGCATGACTATGTATGAACTAAAGACAACGACAATTCTGAAAATCCAGGAGCTAAAGGCTCTCAATTGGTTCTCGTCGATCGGTGAATACCAACTTGAAGCCGTCTCGCGAGTCTACTCGTGGCAAGAAGCCGTCGATTTGCTTGACAAGGAAGATGAATGGGGAAGTTATTGCTATGGCAACTTTGTTTTAAACCTCCAAAACGAAGTGAGCCGAGCAAAAGCATTTTTTGAAACTGGATCTTTCCGACCCTATGAATCGAATTGGAATGAGTGCGTGGAATCAGCAAGAGAGCATACAACGGCGATGCGAAAGGATGTTATTGAGCCGAAGTTAAAGGAGTTTGGCTCGCCGTCTATTGCGGCCCCGGCGTCCATTATCGAATCGCTGAGCGTGAGTTTTTTGATGGCTGTAGAGTCTCTACCGAGAATAGACAATCTCTACATAAGTAAGATATACAAGTATTGGGCGGATGGGCACTTTCCTTGTGGTTGGCGAGGCGAATATCCAGACGGCGAGCTTGTGGTTTTCTGATTCGTAAACTACCTAGTCGCGTGCTAAACCCGTTTTATCGACACTCACTCAAAAAGCGTAAGCCATGAACGAGACAACCGAAGGCCAGTGTCGAGTGAAGAGCGATGGCGGATGGGAATACGGAGGTTGCCAAGAAAAGAGCCGAAAGAAGCGTTTCATCGTTGAAGGACTACTAGCTCATCCATAGTGGTGTTGGATGCGTTACGACAGGCAACGTTTCAATTTCCTAATCATCAATTGGAAATACTGGAAACACCTTCGAACAACCCCGTACGCAAGCATCTCACTGACGCAAAAGACATCCGCATTTCCAAGGCAACGCACTCGCCGACAACGTTGGCCATTGTTGCAATTTCAAGATAATAATGGTGCTTTAATGTCGAACCCTACTGAAACAAACAACGATGCAATCGTGCAAATGTTAGACTCATTGTTTATCGTCGCTAACGTTCCCTTTGCACAAACCAGTGAGTTGGAACGTCGAACGTTCGCCGCATACGGCTACGGCATGCTCAAAGCATGGACAACCGATCCTGCTCACCCGACGACGGAGCTACGTTCGCTAACCGAGCAAATGCTGCAACGGGTGTACAAATATGCCGATCACCAAGCACGTGATTTCTCGCAAATGCTCGAAGACGTGGATCGCGACCGCAGCCAGAACGCCGTCTTCAACGACGTCATCGTGCATGGTAACCACGCATACCGCTTCTGGAAGTCAGGCGACTTCCCTGCCATCGCACAAAACCTGTGGGACATCTTGAAGGCAGTAAATCAAGCGTACAAGCAAGGATAAAGTGATTCATCCGGGCTTGGACAAATCAAACGAGACGGGCGTTGAATCACTGAATGGACCGTCGTTCTGTTTTGTCGTTCCAACTGACACGAATGTTGCCGACCGGCGAGATTGAGTCGACGGCGTACGATTCACTGGGCCGCGGTGTTGAACATACAAGGCCGCAGCTATCGACTGCGAGACATAGAGGCAAGCCTCGGCACAGTGTCGCAAGCAGCGTCAGCGGCGTTGGGGAGCGAGGAACAGTCGGCCGTTTCTGCTGCCTTACAGGGGGGCCGAAGAAATGAACCCGAATTGTAATAGTTCGGGTTCGCTAACTTCGTAAGACTTCGGGTTCGTGGCCGCCGCTGTACGAAGTCGGCTGGAAACCCGATGCGGGCACGACCAGCGAGCTGACTTTCCCGCAGGAACGGCTGTACGAACTGCAAGGCGAGTTCTTCACCGAGCGCGACTTGGGCACGCGAGCGTACTCGCTGTACGACCGTGGTCGAGGATCGATGCAGGTGACCACGCGGACGGGCATCGTGTACACGATGGACACGGCGACCAGCGACGCCCGCACGGTCGCCTCGCCCGACGGCGATGTGGTCACGCTGGGCCGCGACGGGTTCACGTCGGCGAACGGTTTGCAGGTCCGCTTCGTCCGCGACCCAGCCGGACGGATCACGTCGATCATCGATCCGGCGGGCGAATCGATCGCCTACGGTTACGATGCGCTCGGACGGCTGGACTCGTTCACTGCCGCCGATGGACGAGTTGAGAGTTACGAATACGATGGCGAAACTTCGGAGCTATCGCGTGTTCTTGATGGGGATGGTAACGTCCTTTCGTCGACTCGGTTTGATCTTGGCAGCGGTCGGCTTTCGGAGGTGGTTGACGCCAACGGTTACGTGACGCAAACCACGGTCGATCTTGTAAACTTGACCGAGAGCGTGACCGATCCGCTCGGACGAACGATCCGCACCAAGTACGACTATGAAGGCAACCCTGTCCAGTTCAGCGCCGGTGATGGGGGCGTCTCGTACTTTGAATATGACGCCAGCGGTAACGTCGAGCAAATCATCGATCCGCTCGGCCGCGTCACCGAACTGACTTATGCCAATGGCGATCAACTGATCAGCCTGAGCGATGAATTAAGGTCGACGTGGCGGTTCAGCTACAACGATGACGGGTCGTTGCGTTCGCAAACCGATCCCCTGGGCCGAACGTCGCTCAACCAAGCCGACCGCAACCGCATCTATCCGACACTGATCAACGGCGCGTTCGTCTACACCGCCGACGCCGCGTCGTCGTATCGCGAACTGACGCCCGATGGTGACCAACGGACCGCCTCGTCGATCCGCGCAAGACTGACGCGAGTGACGACCGAAACCGCTGTGGACTTTGACGGTTCACGAACCGTCACGGTCAAGACACCGACTTTCACGCTCGATCCGCAATCGGGCAATACTGTTTACACGGTCGTCGCGGTTTCCAGCCGTACTGCTCCGGGCGCCACCGGCGTCACCGAAACGTCAACCGAAGTCTACGACGAACGGGACAACATGCTGTCTCGTGTCGACGATACCGGCACCACGACCTACACCTATGACGCGGCAGGGAGGCAAACCTCGATCACGGTCAACGGACGAACCAGCACGTTAAGCTACGACGGACAGGGTCGGTTGGTCACGCAAACGGATTCGTACGGTTTGACAACCAAGCGAACGTACGACCCCGCCGGGAACTTGATCGCCGAGATCCTTCCCGACGACACTCCCGCTACGGACGATGACAATCCTCGCCGCACATTTGCCTACGATGCGGCGGGCCAGAGAACGATCGAAACCGATGAGTTCGGAAGCGTCCTCAGCTTTACCAATGACGCGGCCGGACGGGTCACCGCGCGCACGACTCAGGCGATCGATCAACTCGCCGTCACCACAGCGACGACGTACGACTTGGCCGGTCAGGTACTGACCAGCACCGACGGTTACGGACGAACCGCGTCTTACACGTACGATGCCGCCGGTCGGCAAATCCATCAAGTTAACTTCGACGGCCGGATCGTCGAAACGGTTTACGACGCCGCCGGTCAAACGATCGCGCAGACCGATCCGTACGTTTTGGGCGAAGACGTCGAGGGCTTTGTCTACACGTTTGACGCCGCCGGTCGAATCGCGACGACCCGACGATACGCGAACCTGAACATTCAGATCACCGGCACTTCGGATAGGGACCGTCGCAGCGTCCTGGAACCGGTCACGTCCGATGTCGTCTGGACCGAATCGAGTGTGTACGCCCAAGGCAGGTTGCTCTCGCAGACCGACCGCGAGGCCACCGTCACTACCTATACTTACGACATCAACGAGCGACTGGTATCGACGCGGGACAGCCGTGGCAACGAAACCACCTATGGTTACGACGGTGCGGGGAATCGGAACAGCGTCACGGATGCCGATGGCAACGTCACGCTTTCGATTTACGACGACCGAGAACGGGTCATCCGCACGCAGACGAATCGCGGCGTCATCCGCGACACGGTCTACGATGCGGAAGGTCGCGCGGTCCTGCGGACCGATCCGCACGTCGCCGGTCAAACCGTCTACGCAACGCGCACCGACTACGACGAACTAGGTCGCCTCATCGGCTCGGCCTATCTCGAAGGCGTCGATGTTCAAATCGTCAGCAACCGATCAATCGTCGCCGATCCTGGCACGGTTCTTTGGACCACGACGACGGTTTACGATTCGCTCAGCCGCGTCTCACGGATGATCGCGGCCGACGGTCAGGTCACCGATTACGAATACGATCGCTTTGGACGCCGCATCGCGGAGATCAGCGGTGTGATCGCGATGGGCGGTGTGCTCCAACGACATCGCACTGAAACCGTTTACAACGGTTCGGGCCAAGCGACTCGGCAAGTCTCCGGCATCGCCGTCATCGTTCCGGCGAATTGGCAATCGCTGGCATGGCCGTCGTCATCCGACAGGTACTCGGCACTCGGTATAACCATCGACCGCAGCACGGCCGTTGGAACCGATCACGCCTACGACCAATACGGCAACCTCGTCCAAACGACTTTCGCCGACGGAACGAACATCTCGTTCACCTATGACGAGGAAGGACAGAAACTGACCGAGACGAATCAACTCGGCCAGACTCGTACATTCATGTATGACGATGATGGGCAACTGACCGGGGTAACGTTGCCAGCGGTGGGCGGTGTCGCACCGACTTATCAATACGGTTACGACGATGACGACAACCAAACGTCGTTGATTGACCCGCTCGGTCGCACGACGCGGTTCACGTTCGATACGCAAGGTCGCCAAACCAGTCGGACACTGCCCTTGGGCTTCGGTGCCGACGGCATTGCGTCGGCGTCTGAACTCTCAACCCTTGACTCTGAACCCTCAACTCGGCCCTACACCGAAACGTTCCAATATGACGACCGCAACCGTCCGTCACTCCACGTCTCGTTCGAGGGAGTTGTCACGCAAACGGTCTACGACCAAAATGGCAACGTCGGCGAGAAGCGGTTCTTTGAAAATTCGGTCGTTTACAACGATGGCACCGGCGTGCCGGGCGAAGTCTGGGCGTATTCGTATGATCCCCGCGACCGGCAGACCGGTGTCAATCAAATCATCGGCGGCGTGATTTCGCGATCCGAATCGATGGTTTACGACGATCGCGGGCGCATGACGCAGCACGTTGCACAGGAGGGCGTTGTGACTTATGCCTACGATGACCTCGGCCGTCAAATTAGTGTCGCCGTTCATACCGATGACGCCAACGTCAGCGATCGAATCACTCGCTACACCTACGATTCGCTCGGCCGCCTTGCCACGGTTACCGAGAATGACCTATCGCCTGCCGACAACGATCACGTCCATCGTTACGGTTACGACTTGCAAGGCCGTCTCGATATCGAACAAGCGGCCAACAACGTCGTCACGGACTATGAATACGATCAACTCGGTCGCCTCGACACGCTGACGCACTATCAAACCGATGGATCTGCCGCCGACATCGCCGACTTGAGCAACAACCCCGTCGTCGCAAGCTTCGACTACACGGTGCGGGAGGACGGACGACGAACCGGTCTAACCGAGACATTTTCGCTAGACCCCGACGGTGACGGAAACTTTGAGACGTTCACCGCGACGAAGTCTTACGATTATGACGTCGCCGGTCGCCTCGTCGACGAAGCGTTGGACCACTGGGACGCCACACTGGACTTCCACGCAACCTACGCCTTCGACGCCGTCGGCAACCGTGTCTCCAAGAGTACCGACCAAGGCAACGATGGCACGATCGACGAAATCATTTCGTCCTTGTTCGATGTCAATGATCGGTTGCTCACATCGACCACGCGCGATGGCGACGACATCGTCACCAATACCACCGAATACGGATACAGGGCCACGCAACAAGCCACGGAAACAGACTCCGTGAACTCGGTGTCCTCCGTGGTTAAAACCTTCACGTACGATTTACAAGGTCGCCAAGAGACCGTCAGGATCACGGCCTCCGATTCAATCACCCGCAGCACCTACGACTACGATTCCACCGGCATTCGAATCAGTGCATTCCAAGAGATCGACACGAACGCGGACGGAACCTTCGATGACATTTCGAAAGTCGAATTCGTTCTCGATCACGACAATCACACCGGTTACGAACAAGTCCTTCGCGAGACCAAGCTCGACGCCGATGGCAAGATAACCCGAACGATCGATTACACGTTCGGCCTCGATGAACTCAGCCAAACAGTGACCGAGTTCAACGCCGACGGAAGCACTGCGTCGAGTCGCACGGACTTCTTCCTCCACGACGGTCATGGCGACGTCCGAGCGTTAGCTGGTGCCGCCGGAGCCATCGCAACGATCCTCGGCGTCCAGCAGCAATTCACGTTTGACGCCTACGGCAACCTGCTCAATCTGGCGGCAAACCAAGCCGCTACGTCCACGCTCTACAGCGGCGAGCGTTTCGACGTTCTAACGGGTCAGCAATATCTGCGGGCTCGTTATTACGACCCCAACTCTGGCACGTTCAACCGCCTCGACCCGTTCTTCGGGAACAGCCAGGACCCGCAAAGCTTCCACAAGTACGCCTATGTCCATGGCGATCCGGTGCAGGGGATTGATCCAACCGGGCAGTTCTTTGACGTTGTGTTTCCGGCTGAGGTTTATTTGGAAGGATTGTCCGCTGCGGCCGACGCGACACTGCTTGGTTTCGATCCCGTAGCTGGGTTCCTTTATGGAATGTCAACCGCGATTTTTGCATCGGTTTCTCCTGATGCTATCGCAGTCTCCATCGTTACCGCAGGTGCCTACGGGGCCGTACGAGCGTTAAGAAGAGTAACATCACATTATCGCGATGTTTTTCTGGCGTTCAAGAAAAACAACGTTTATCAGATCCCGACTAGGTATCCCGGGGGAACGATAACGATCAAAAGTTTTCAGCCAAGCCATCGGGTACTGGCGGAAAAGCGATTGCTGACTCGCGGAGAAGAGTTGGCAGAAGCGAGTAAGCCGAGCTTGCGAGGACAACTTGGCGAAAGACACCTCTACTCAAATCCCGGGCATCACCAGCCATTTGGAGGGGACAATCCCTATCGTCCTGGCTCTACTGTCTTGCCCAGTATTCATGTGAATCTTTTCAATGCCGCAGTTCCTTATCGCAACGAAAAAGATCGAGGCAAGATAACATATTTTGCGAAAGATTCCGATGGAAACTACCATCGGTTCCAAGCAGATGGCAACAACATAGAGTTCCATTGGAACGGACAAACTAACGGTCGTGATCGCTATGGCAATTTGACAGACGATCGCATTAAGATCCCACATGAAATCAAGCAGCAGCTAGATGCAACACCCTAACATACTGATTGGCGAATTACCTGCCATGGCATTCTTGCTTGACATTCCTATCAATGTTCGCGGTGTCACAGGGTGTCAACTCATTCTTAACAATTTCAGGGTTGGCAAAGGCAGCGTTTATGCTCCTACGTTCATGTCGGAAGTCTACTCCACGGCCCTGATTCACCTCAAAGGATTTTCGTTGCGACTTTCGGATGAAGATTTACCCTCGACAGGGCTCATTGCTGAACTAGTTTCCGCCATCGACAGTGGCACTAATTTCCGGAACTTAAGTAGTCAAACAGTTTGGGAGGCTGTCGCAATCCATACCTGGGACGACGCTTTGGATTCTGTTGATCTCTTCGCTGCTGAATATAGCTCGAGTGTTATGCTTTTTTGGCGGAACCTGCGAGGCGCAACCGTGCGGAACGAGAATGCAAATGAGGTGAAGTCTGTTATCATATCCAAGCAAGCGTATTTCAGGACCTATCTGGAATTGTTGTTGCAGTACCAATCAGCGGCCGAGTCCGTTCGAGTATCTTTAGATTGGCTAGATCTTTCACCATTTCAGTCGGGCGAGGTCAAAGGGGTCAGCGACGGTCTTAACTTTGGTCAATAGCAGGCACGAACAAAGGTGTCACACGAACAACGGTGTCAGGAGTGAGGAGACAGAAAAAGGAATGATATCAAAGGGGGCAGGCACCTGACCCCTTTGATGTTTCTCGATCGACGGGACTGGATGATACGGATCACACCATTGGGAAACTAAGCGTGGCCGCGTGGGGTCAGACTCGGGTTTCGGGATTGGCGATGCGATTGAATCCGAATCTCAATTCCGACTCTCTAGCGGCGCAACTTCGGTCAAGTCACCCATGCCGGTGCGGATTCCACCGCGCCGGTCCGCCAGCGTGTCGAGATGCGGTACGACGCGATGGGACAATTGATCGCTTACGACCGATCTGACTACGCCACAGACGGCGTGACCGTCACGGGTACTTCCAGCAGCACCTATGACTACGGTGCCGACGGGATGCGGATTAGGCAATCCGTGGACGGTATCACGTCGCTAAACCTGAATGACCCGATGAACCCGACCGGGTATTCGCAAATCCTTGAGGAAGGTACGGATGCCGATGGTGACGGCAGGCTCGATGTTGCGGAAATCGAACGGGTGTACACGCTCGCCGCCGACGTCGCCGTTCAAGCCGAAGCGGTGGGCAACACGTACGCTCTGCTCACCGACGCGCATGGCAGCAACCGAGCGGTGCTTGACCTGGATGCACTGACGACAGTGGAAGACGCGACGCTATCGCAGCGTTATGCCTTCGACGCCTACGGCAAGCAACTCAGCGGCTTAAACCTGACCGACGCCGACGCACCGACTTTGACAGCGTTGCTGTACAGCGGCGAGCGGACCGACGCGGCGACGGGCCAGCAATACCTACGCGCACGGTACTACGACGTGGGCACGGGCGTCTTTACCACGCTCGATCCATTCGTCGGCGATGCCGCGACGCCGCGCACATGGCACAACTACGCCTATTCGATCGGCGACCCGATCAATTTCAACGACCCCAGCGGCGAAGTGTTCAACGCCGTCCTGACGATCGCCGACAGCTACTTGACGGGACTGGATTTTGCGGCCGAAGCGGTCATTCAAGGCCGAGACCCCTTCGCGGGATACGTTCACGGAATCGGTTTCACGCTTGCCATGAATGCAGCCTTCTCGGTAGCGATCCCCCTCATCGGCGCGGCTCTCGGTCCGGTTTACGGAGCTGCCAAGCATCTCGGCTGGCGGGCATCGATCCGCTCGGTCGCTTCACCGAACTGACTTATGCCAATGGCGATCAACTGATCAGCCTGAGCGATGAATTAAGGTCGACGTGGCGGTTCAGATACAACGATGACGGGTCGTTGCGTTCGCAAACCGATCCCCTGGGCCGAACGTCGCTCAACCAAGCCGACCGCAACCGCATCTATCCGACACTGATCAATGGCGCGCTCGTTATTCGTGCCCTCGTGCGCGACGTGATGGTACGCTAGCGACCTGGACGAACACTGAGTCAGCGATGCCCAGGCGTACAAAATGAACAACCATGAAAACAAGCAAATAGAGCGGCAGTCCGACGATCCAATCGCATCAGAGACGACCACGGGGTGGCTTCAGCGCTGGACTCGCGAAACCGTGTTCTGGGTCAATGTGGGCTTTGCTGCTGGCGTTTGGGTCGCCGCAGTCGTTACAGCCATTTACGATGGCAAACCAGAAGCAAAATTCTTGATGGGCGTGCCGCTGTCGGTGGTTTGGTTCGGCGTGCTGGGTGCCGTGCTGTGCAGTTTGCAGGGGATCATCGAGCACAATGACGACTACGACACCAAGTACAACTACTGGCACTTCGCTCGCCCGTTGGTGGGAGGGATCGTTGGTCTGATGTCGTACCTGATCCTGACGGTCATCGTAACGCTCGGAGGAAGCACTCCACCTAACTTCGCCACAGCTCCCTCTGCCCCGCTCAGCCTAAATCTGTACCATGTCTCGGCGTTCATCGTCGGGTACCGCGAAGACGCCTTCCGCGACCTTGTCAGCCGCGTGACCGACTTGGTTTTGCGACCAGGTTCAAAGCGTGGTGGTGATGCACAACGATCGGAAGAGGAATGAATGTGCAACCGTTCGAGACGTGCTTTAGTTAGGTACCAATCCACGCCACGAAGCGGCTGGAGTTCCGCAGCTTTGCGGCGATGGCATGTGATGACGATAGAATTCCACTTTCGCAACGAATCGGCGACCAGGCCGACCTGGAGGACATCTACAGCACTCGGCGGAATTTTTTGTACGTTGCCTACAGCATCTACAATCGCCCCCGCGACCATCCGCAATGTATAGTCGCTGACCCAATCACTAGCTTGTGGACAATCACGGCACAGTACACAGTGATCCTTCGGCGTAGATAAAACGCATTTTCGATTAGGTGAAATTCGCGAGGCTGACATTCGCATTTTCAAGCCTCATCTAAGACTGCCGATTATCTGACCCGCGATCTGATCGTCTCTCGCTTACCAGTTGTCCGGAACGACGACCGAGTTTTCAGCGATTTCCTTTCGCGGCTTTGTCGCCGAACTCTTGACACAGCAAAAGGAACGGGTGACGAGATGGTGAAAGATGTGGCACACGCAATCAGGATTTACCGGCGCGACCTCAGGGATCAGCGTATTGATGACGATCAGGCCAGAATGCCTGACGAATTCCACAGCCAAGAGATAAATGGAGGCGTTGAACTCCATGACCACAAGGGTTTGATTGCATTCGTCAATGACGAAGAAGAAGTAATTGACGCCGACGATTACTTAACGGACAACCCGGACCGAGAGTAGTCTTGCTTTTTCTGATCAAGGTGTGAGAAACGCAAATTGATGATCGCAGGGTCGGCAGGGATGCGGACCCTCGCGATTGTCTTTGAACCGCAAGGTTGGGTTTCAAAAACGGGCGTTGTCCGCTTAACGTGCGAATGCGAACGGTGTGCAATCCGTAACAAGCGATTGCAGTAATTGGTTCTGACGAGTCAGTCGAGGCTTGGGTGTACGCGTCATATTCGGTACATCGTCGACGATGGGGACGCCAGTGTGGCCAGGATCAGGACAGTAAATCCGGAAATTGAAGCGATCACGATAGGAATCGAGGCTACCTGCAACTCGTATTTCCTCCAAATCGATACTGGAGTTACCC
>JBGSLZ010000156.1:0-2432 GCA_041740415.1 Rubripirellula sp. | reverse complement strand
GGGAGCGCAGGATGAAACGTCAGGAATCAAAGTTGTCAACAGTCACCTCGCTTGCGGTGCTTGTCGAATGCGTCGCCCTGCCCTTGCTTCGAAGGCACCCCGGTCGTGTTTGCTACGAATCGAATATCGATCTTGAATTGATGACCACCGCGAGCCCTGACCATCTGCGATCGCTGGTTGAATCACTGATCAAAGACTCCTTGGATCAAATGCCCGATGATGGCGAGTTGACCGTCTCGGGATGCATCACGGCGAATGGCGTTGAGCTTGAAATCGCCGACACCGGCAGCGACGCCCAGAACCGTGGGCAATCGCTTTCCATCTTTGCCGCGGCGCTTGGTTGCAAGCCGCATTGGCAGAATTGTCCACAAGGAGGTGCCGCGGTGACGATCGTCCTGCCATTCAACAACGCGGCTCGCAAAGCCGCCTGAACCATTTCATGCCTCGGGGGCCATCATGTTTCAGCTCTTCAATTCGACGACCATCCCCGCGCTCCAGCAGACGGCGATGTTTACCGAGCGTCGACACGAATTGCTGGCCAGCAATATGGCCAACCTTGACACGCCCGATTACCGGGCACGTGATTTGTCAGTAGACCATTTCCAAAGCACGCTTGCTGATTCGATCGAACAAGCCCAACGGCCGTCCCCTGGCCACGCGACGACACGACGCGGAGCGACGTTGGATATCTTTGGACAACCGGTTCAGCGGGATGATGATGCGATGGGACCGCGAGATTCGATGGAACCGATCGTGTACCACGATGGCAGTGACGTCAGCCTCGAAAGACAGGTTACCGAAATTTCAAAGAATCAGAGCTTGCACAACGTCGCGATCGCGACGATGCGAAATCAATTTGCGATGTTGCGAGCGGCCATCACCGAACGGGCATAAACACGAGCGGTTAAAGGAGTCATGACATGATCAAAGCATTGGACATCAGCACGTCGGCGCTCGTTGCTCAGCGAACTCGGCTGAACGCGATCAGCGGCAATATCGCCAACATGTCATCGCTTACCGATGAAACCGGCAAACCCAATCCGTACCGCGCCCGCCAAGTGATTTTCCAGACCGACCCGACGCTCTCGTCTCGCGATGGGGCAGCCGGGGTCAAGGTCGCCGAGATTAAATCGGACGATGCCGAGCCAATGTACCGGTATCAACCCAACCATCCGTTGGCGATTGCCGATGGCGAACATCAAGGCTATGTCGCGTATCCCAACATTGACATGACCACACAGATGGTCGACGCGCTTGAATCGACTCGTGCCTATGAAGCCAACGTTGGCGTCATGGAAATCACCAAGGATTTGACGCGAGAAACGCTGACCATCCTCGCGTAAGCCGATCGCTCTCTACTTGGCACCGTGATTTAGGCATTCCTTGAAACCGATTTCTGCTCTCCAGCCGCCCACTGCCCCAGCGATGCCGATGTCGCTTCGCGGGGCGATGCCTTCGCGACCCTTCGAGGCCGGTGCTGATCCGTCGCGTGATTTTGCAAAGCTGCTGTTCGACAAATTTGGTGAAGTCAATGCGATGCAGACCGACGCGGACGACAAAGTCCATTCGATGCTGACCGGAGGCAACGTCAACGAAGCCGAGGTTTTGACGGCCGTGCAAAAATCTGATCTAGCGTTTCGAATGATGATGCAGGTACGCAATAAATTGATCGAAGCCTATCGCGAACTGCAACAAATCCAGATCTGAAACACATTCTGAGCACTGATCGTCCGCCATGAATTTTATCCAGCAGTTCTTCACGCCGATTCGTGATTCGTTCCTCGCCATGCCGATGCAGTCGCGGGTGATCGCGACGATGCTGGTCGCAACCATTCTGCTGGCACTGGCATTGCTGCTTCGTGGCGGTGGCAACATCCCTGACGAGTATCTTTTCGGCGGTCGAACGCTTGGTGAAAACGAGGTCGACACGGTAGAGCTGGCATTCAGCCAAGCGGGGCTCAAAGGTTGGGCTCGCGAAGGCCGACGCATCAAAATCCCGATCGAAACACGAAGCGATTACCTTGCCGCGCTGCAGGCGTCGTCAACGCTGCCGCTTGCCCTGCGATCATCGATTCAAGACGCGATCGATAAGACGTCCGCCTTCGAATCCAGCGAGCAACGCCAGGCGAGGGAGATGCACGCGAAGGAACGTGATTTGGGAAATAAAATCACCGCTTTCCCCGATATCCGTTGGGCCAGCGTCGAATACGACCGTGGTGAGCGGTTTGGAATGTCGCGCACCCGAGCTCAATCCGCCAGCGTCGTCGTGTCGCCCGAGGGGACGCAGCCGCTCACGAAGGATCGCATCAACATGATCAAGGAATTGATCCGCGGTTCTTTCGCCAGTATGACGACGGAGGATGTGGTGGTCATTGATACCAACGCGACGAGCGGTTCGATCGCCAGCGAAGACGAAGACCCAATGCTCCGCA
>JBGSLZ010000155.1:0-2833 GCA_041740415.1 Rubripirellula sp. | reverse complement strand
GCACGTCGAGCACCTGCTGGCGACTCGGCCCGACATCGATCTGATCGTCATGGAAGCCTGCGGACCGTCGGGATGGATCAACGACATTTGCCAAGAAAGACAAGTCAAAACACTCGTCTGCAGCACCAACGAGGAAGCCTGGAACTGGAAAGCCACCAAGCGAAAGACCGATCGCGACGACGCACTCAAGCTTGCCGAAATGTCCCTGCTGCGGCGACTCGTGCCGGTCCATGTGCCAAAGCCGGACATTCGCGAGCAACGCGCGTTCATCAAGTATCGCAAGAGTGTCGACCAGGACATTAACCGACTGAAAAATTCGATACGCAGCATCTTCGCCAACCGTACAAGATCGACACCGGCGAGCGAGCCTGGAACACACGACGGTTGCACATCAACTCGTTCCGCAAGCCCATCGAAGATTGCAAACGAGACGAGTTGTGGCGGGGCCAACTCGACATGCAGCTCTCACGACTGGATGACTTAACCGGCAAGCTTGAATCCCTCGAAACCAAGCTCGATGAGTTTGCTGCCGAGCATCCCGACATCGTTCGGCTGATGACGATCCCGGGCGTCGGACGCAAGACCGCCGAAGCGATGGTTGCGGCCATCGACGATACGCATCGATTCAACGACGCACGACGGCGATGCGGGATTTTGCGATCTCAGAAGTCTAAGCACGCCGTCCTCCCACTCGCAAAATGCGACCAATTTTTATCGCATCCATGACGTAACGAGTTGCTTCATTCCGTATCTCCTCGTCGACGTGAACGCTTTTTGCAGCAACTTTCTTTCGCAGTCCGAGCCGCTCAAGTATCGATCCGTACCACGGCTGGGTTGAAGCTCCGGAAGTATTGTTCAAGAGTTCTTCGATGTGGCGAACAGCGTTTCGATGCGCACGATGCAGCAGTCGATGTGCGTGTTCGCGTACTTGCTGAATCAATTCAGTGTTCTTAGACGAATGCAGCTCGCTACCGACAGCGTCAATTTCCAGCCGACGAAGCTGCTTGGCCAGCTTGAGGAACTCGGTGGCCTCCTGCCCTGATGGAATCTGTTTGGCATCCTGCCAAACATCCTCGAAATCAATCGTCGTGAAATTAAACTGTGGACCCAAAATGTACTTGTGATCGTCTCGAAGCGCGGAGCTAGAACCAATCCGCGCCGCAGATGAGTCTGCTGCGAGACTACGCAATTCCGCGTGACGGTGAGACAGATTGTGGCGTTCCGCGGGGTCGATTCCTGCGAGAACAAACGCAATCACGTCCACTGCATCCTCCGCTGTCGTTGGTTCTTTGACGTCGTTCAATAGCGGAAAGAACTTCGGTTTATTTATTTGCTCGCTTTCCATCGTTGATCTCCCTTCCTGAATGCGACCAGTGCATGATCCATTACCAACGCACTTCTTTGATTAGCCAAGTACCTTTACAGACCTGATCGCGAGAAACCAATTGCTGGACAGAAGCTTGGATGCCCAATGTGGAGCACGGCCATTTCCACTTTTCTCTTATGATCGTTGATTTGACCAAGCGATCGCGTCCATTTCAGTTTGGTGGTTGTGACTGTGAATTCTTAGTGAAGGTCGATATTCTTCTACTTGAAGTGAATTGTTAAACGCCATTGCCGATCAACCGACGATCTGTGGCAAGATACCGGTATCTCAATCAACCCAGTCCGACCAATCAGCTTCGATACCACCGAACTTGCCGACCCTCTGGAGGTCTTTTAATATCGCACGCGGTGACTCGTAGCGTGCATCGGGCGATGTGCGAATCATCCGCAGCACGACGTCACAAAACCGCTCATCGGTGCCCATTTGCAAATGCACTGGGTTTTCGGGCGATCCCGATTTGAGTTTGTCCAGAAAATCTGTGACGCTGATTGCGACGTAGGGCGGCTTACCAGTGAGCAAAGCATACAGCGTCGCTCCAAGGCCGTATTGGTCACATCGTTCGTTGACGTTGGCGGAATCAAGCAACAATTCAGGTGCCATGTATGACAGTTCACCGATTACATCGCCGGGACGTGTTAACGCCGGGGCGTTGGTGTACTCCAACGCGCGAGCAAAGATCAGATCGGTGAGCAAAAAAGATCGATCCTGGTTTCGTCGCAAGATGTTCGAAGGTGTGACGTTGCGATGGACGATGCGGCGCCGACGTGCTTCATCGAGTGCTCTCGTGATATGCACGGCAACGCGCCAGACCTCTTGCCATGGCAACATGCCGCCGATGCCAATGTTCTCGATCAGCCTCGTGACGCTGACTCCATCAACCCACTCAAGCGCGGCCCAGCAGTAGGGGCCTTTGCGTCCAGCTTTTCGTGTGCGAACGATATTGGGATGGACGATTGGCAACATGGTTCGCATGGCGCGTATGAACCGATCACGCTGTGCTTCAGTGGTAGCCATTTGCGGTTTCAAAATTTTCACCGCAACCACGCGATCGCGTTTTGTATCAAAGCCTTTGAAGATAAGACTGTTACGGCCAGTCGAGACGAGTCGGTCAAGTCGGAAACGCAAGATCGTTTCGCCTTCGAGTTCGTGAACGGGTCGAAACGCGTCGATCGCAAACGGAGTGGTTCGAAGCTCGGGTTGCAAGCTGAGAGACAGTTCAGGTGCAACCGTTGGTGCGTCAAGTTGGTTTTCAACGTCGACGCGCAAAACAGATTCACCAATTTGAAATTCACTCCCGTGCATTAAGCCCTGTGGCGACGTGATTCGTACGCCTCGGATAAATGTTCCGGAAGAGCTATTTCGATCGACAAGGACGATCCGCTGAGCGGCGATCTCGATACTGCAATGAATGCGGCTGAGGGTGGGATCACGGATTTTGGTGTCGCT
>JBGSLZ010000154.1:0-2520 GCA_041740415.1 Rubripirellula sp. | reverse complement strand
TTTCGGGTCGGCAACTTCGTCTTGAATGCCGTAATTGACGATTCCTATGTGCACATTGATTGGGGAAGTGTCGAAGCATTGCTTGAAGTTGCCAATTGATGATTGAACGACTAACGAGTCCGAACCACTTGTGTATTCGCGCCACATGCGTTCATTCTCGTCAATGTCACAATTCCAACATTGAATCGGGTTGTTGGGTATCTCGCGCTCTTCATACCATTCTGCTTCTGTGTAAGAACGGCTATCCGGTCGATCACAGAACTCGCGTTGCATTCTCTTCCGCCATTTTGGCGGAAGCACTGAGTCCCAGGAATCAGCGAAACGATCGGATCGCACAAAGTACAGACCGCTAGACTTAACTAGACATTTGAATTTTTTTTCATCCATGTAGCGCCAGATCAACGAAGCGTCATCGGGAAGCGTTAAGCCGGACATCGAAGAGTATGGCATGGAATTTCGTTCATTTGAGACCAAGCGAGCTTCGCATTTCAGCCGGATAACGGCGAAGATCACCGGTTCGACGGCTGACCGATTTACCACTTCGAGTAATAACGCTGCCGTCGATCCGGTGCATCAGTTGGTTCGTCAACGGGCCTGAGTCGGGCGGCGTTTACGACCCGCATTGTAACGCGGCTCGAACTGGCAAACAACTTCGCGTCGAATCCCGAGCACCCAATCAACGAGCATTGATCGGGAACAAAATCAACGAGCCGTGGATCGAGCGCAACCATCATCGAGCATGGTTTCGAGCGCAAAATCAACGAGCATGAGAGCGAGCAAATTTATCTTGACGAACGGTTGCAATCACCGGGCGGGCGGTTAGAACGCAACCATTCAAAATCGCGTCGTCGCCCGCTCCGTGTGCATTGCGTGGTTATCCGTTTTTGCAGGATTCAGTTATGAAAACCGACGAAGCGATGTTTCGTATCACCATCCCGAATGACCCCAGTCTCCATTCTTTCCTCGCGTGTTTATTCGAGGAGTTTGCGAAGACCGACTTGCTTCGCGACCTCTCTTTTGGCGGCATGGATCATGGCGTCGAATCCATCGAACTGAGTGTTGGCGACGAAAAAGGAATCGTCAGGAGGATTCGTGGCGAATTGGTTGATGCCATCATGTCCGCTTGCGGCGAGCATATCGCTGACGGAAGCGAAATTTGTCGTGCCGACGATGAAATCGTCGTTCAGTAGTTCATCCGCAGTTAGCGAGATTCGACTGGTCGCTTGTGGATCGTTTGCTTTTTGTCGCAACTTGCGAGCGAAATCGTCGGCTTTCATGCAGACACCTTTGGCTGGTTAGTTCGGATAACGACAGCGATCACCGGGCGGCGGTGATCAAATTTTCAATTTCAAAAACGCGAACCACCGCCGCTCCGGTGGATCGCATGGTTATCCGATTTTTCTTGGAGGGTTAGATGTCTGACAGAAGTAGCGAAAGCCAATTGGGCAGCGATTCAGGTGAAAATCCGTTGTCAGCGAGCGAGCGTGACACCCTTCGGAAAATCATAAAAGCCGGTGGCGTGACAGCCGGTGCGACAGTGATGAGCTGCGCCGATGCGAACAAGATCATCATAGACTTGGTTAGGAAATCGCATCAAGAAAGTCATTGATTAGCATCATTTCGCATTCAAGGCCCTTGGAGTGCGGTGGATCAAATGCCACCGCCATTGGTTGCATTTCAATGAGTATGCGACGTAGCGTATCGCGATCACACGAAACGGCCAGGTCGTTTATCTTCGCTCGTGACGCGCATGCGAGAGCGGCGGCTAGTGAAGTGAACAGGGGGTAGCACGGCACGCCGTCAACCCACTGCTGAAGGCATGGTGTGTTTGGCGATAGCGGGAGAATTTGTCCGCTTGATTCGTCGACTTCGACGGCTCGGATTAACACGAAGAACTCGTCGTAGTCGCTGGGATTGATTATGTGCATTGCTTCTGTCGGATAACGCCACGGTTCAGCGGGCGGCGGCGAACGACTTAGCCACTTGAAACCGGCCTCCACCGCCGCTCCGTTGCAACCGATGGTTATCCGATTCCACGCACCGATTAACCGCTAGCCCGCGTCGATCGTCATGCCTTCGTCAATCGCAATGCCAATACTCGCAACGGAGACAAACAATGTCTGATGGATTTCCGCCTCTAACGCCTGTTCAATACGTCGGCCCGCTAGAAGTTCCAGCTTGTAAGATCCCGACTGAGGTGTCGGAAGCGATATGGCCTGAGGCGCAACGTAGGGAAAACGTGCGGAATTACCTAGCGAACCGACACCAGAAGCTGATAATTCCACTTGCCCCTCTAGGGCAAGTAGAAACCACCGGAACATGAAAAGTTCTTCGTAGTCGCCGTGGGGCACAATCCACATGGCGACCATCAGATCGTGATTCGCAAGCGATGCGTCCAGGATCGGGCAAGCACCATGGATCGTTACCTCGGCATCAGCGGAGATTTCGGTGCGTCGGCAAAGGATGGCGGATTGTATCGGCATTGGTCCTGTGTTTCGATCGTGAATTGTTCGGATAACG
>JBGSLZ010000153.1:0-3383 GCA_041740415.1 Rubripirellula sp. | reverse complement strand
TCCGGTGTAGGCCAAGAACCCCAGCAACATCACCGCGCCTTCCCAAAGCTCGACCGTGCCGTCGACCGCCGCCAACCAAGCCAGCGCGGAGACTCCGATCATCATCGGCACGTCCAAACGAACGAGTTGGGAAGAAACGGTGAGCGGAACGATCACCGCGGACAACCCCAAGATCAACAGCACGTTAAATATGTTGCTGCCGACCACGTTCCCCAACGCGATCGCCGAGTCACCCTTCAAGCTGGAAACGGTCGAAACCGCAAGCTCGGGGGCACTGGTACCAAACGCGACGACCGTCAACCCGATCACCAGCGGCGAAATCTTCGCCACTTTGGCCAGTGAAACCGCTCCTCGAACCAACAATTCCGCCCCGACAACAAGAACCACCAAACCAACCAGCAGTGACAAGTAGACCATGGACGGGTAGAGCTAACATCACGGGACGAAAAATCGAAACAGAATTTCGATGCATTGTAGAATTCACATGCCACCTGAATAGCTGCCCGCAATCGGATTTATACCGAGCGTTCTTGGCTGTTTTCAATAGATCTGGGTCAACGAAGACCGCGAGCGCTCAATGCACCTACGCGGCCCGGCGGTAAGAAAGCAAATGCCCGCCAAGTTCCGATTCACAGACAACTCTGCTCTTGCTGAACTTTTCAAGCACGGTTCCAGCCTTCGTCGTTCCCGATTGTCCAGTGTGACGCGGGTGGGCAACTTGGAACGAAGGATTTTATTCTCCGCCTTCAAGATGCGGATCTGCTGAGCGAGTTGCTGGCGGGTCAGCGACGCCAACAGGTTCAGGCGGGGGTATACAATGTTGATCATCGAGGGGCCGAAAAGACTCTGCGAATCGGGTAATGATTGGCGTGGCGACATTCTTTTACCCCGCTCAAGAAACGAGCCTATGGCAAGCTTCGATTCCCGCAATGCCAGCTCAGGGCCGCCGACAACAAACGAGCGATAAGCCCTACGCTCAATCGTGGCAACCCGCACATCTTTACGCGTTGGAGTCTGCCCTCGCGTCGGCCAACGTAATGTCTCTGCGCTGTTAACCCGTAACAGTCACGAAAAAATCAGGTGACGGGTTAACGCAAGCTGTTAACCGAGACATGTCGTAAAGACCTTCGAGTTCGGTTCGCTTCCGTAGAGCGGAAATCAAGAACCGTTGGCAAGTCCCTGAAATAAAGGGATTACAAAATTTCCGCGAAAGGAGAACTTGCCACAATTGAATTGTGTACGGGGAGATTGAGATCCCAATCTGCTCTCTCTACCGCCATGAAAGTGGCCAAACCGCTTATGGTGTCGTCAAAATTTGAGAAACCTCAAGCCCACGTGATCACACAAGCATTGGACTACAATTCGTTGTTGGCTGCCGCAGCAGGCTGCGTCAGAGTGGTGAGAAAGAAAGGCGACAGCGCGAATTGGCTTTCGTATCCCTTTGCAGTGTCTCGACCGATTCCGCCCATCTTGGGAAGTAGCGTCGCCGCGAGCGTGAGTATCTCCCGAGTGATTTCGGGGAACATTCGCTGCAAGGCAACGCCGATGTTCAGCGGACGATGGATGAGTACTTCGCCTCGACCTTGCTGACATGCAACCAGGATTTGCTTCGCGGCGGTTTCAGTACCCATCGACAGCAGCGGCAATGAATCACATATGCTGAACCAAGAGTACTCCTGCCGATGTTGTGATTTGAAGTCCGCGTTTCGGGGACTGCCGGTACGCATCAGTCCAGGACATGCGGTGGTTACGAAGATGTTCCCCTGCTTCAGTTCCGCACGTATTCCGTTGGATAGTCCAACGAGGGCAAACTTGCTGGCCGCGTAGGGCAGCATGTGTGGAACCGCTCGCTTGCCGCCGATCGAAGCGATGTTCACGATTCGCCCCAACCTTGAAGTCGCATGAACGGCAAGACCGCTCGCTACGTGTGTAATGCGCCCCAGCAATTCGTGCTCATGGAATCAGTGAAGTCGTCCATCGTCATCGAGTCGAGCGGACCAACCGTCATAATGCCAGCGACATTGATCAAAACATCAACCCCGTCGACCGGGTTGACGACTCGATCCACCAGCGATTCAACTTGCTCGCGTTCGCGTAGGTCGCAAGGAACGGCAATCACACCTCCGCCTCACTGTCGCAGTTCTTCGGCGGCGACTTCAAGGTCCGACTCGTCGCGGGCACAGATTGTTAATCGAGCACCCTGGTCGACCAACTGCCGCGCGATGACTGGACCAAGCCCGCGTGAGCCGCCAGTGACGATGACTCGCTTCGCCCGCCAATCAAAATTGCGATTCGTGCGAACGATGTGTCTCGCGACTCGCAAGGCGAGGATAGCCAGCAATCGTGGCGGCGGCAAGTTTGGTGGTGACTTTCATGATTTACACAACTCGCTCTCGCTCTTGTGAACCTTATTCCCGTACTCTTGTTCGATCAAGTACGCGGGTTCCTCGTCAGTCGCATTGCGAGTGACCTCATTGCCTTTGATCTTCCGCGTCACTGTCTCCTTGAACGACTCTTTGATTTGGCCTTCAGTGGTGTTCCCCGCATCGTTCCACTTGACGTTTTGCCTGACTCGAAATTTCTGCGACATGAATTTCCCCCGCGCTGTTTTTATGTGGTCGCGAACCGATAGACACGCTGTTGATCGGGGTAGCAAATTTTGGGCCAGCGGAAGCCTTTATAACAACACTGATCGGCACGGCAAATGCTTTGTCCGTGACTTCCGATGTATCCACTCATCACGGCGACTGGCTCGCCGTGATAGTCTAGTCCTCCAGTCAGTAAGGAAAGAATCATGGCAGTCAAAAAAACTCAATGCGACGAGACTCGTGCAGAGCTTCGGAACGAAGATGCGATCACAGGCGAACCTGGTTCGCATCCAGTTGGAGCAGGTGTCGGCGCTGCGTTAGGCGGTGCTGCGGCAGGTGCCGCCGCCGGACTGGTCGGTGGACCCATTGGAACGGTGGCCGGAGCCTTGATCGGGGGAGTCGCTGGCGGTTTGGCTGGCAAAGCGGTCGCTGAGGATTACGATCCAACCGTTGAAGATGCCTATTGGCGTGAACAACATGCCGATCGTCCCTACTACAACGAGGCTTATGGCTACGATCATTATCAGCCCGCCTACCAGTCGGGTTGGGAAGCGTTCGACGCCGACGTGAACGACGACTGGGCCGCTCGCGAAGCGATCGCTCGTCAGCGTTGGGAGAACGAGGGTGGATCGGAGTACATGACTTGGGACGAGGCACGGGCCTGTCCTAAATTTTGTGTCAGTTGAACTTTGGTTCAGGGTTGGTGATCTTTTGGGATTCGGTCGGGGAACAGTATGGCGAAGTGGTTCAGAGCTTGCTTCCAATGTTTGATCGGACGGGTCCAACGCTTCGATG
>JBGSLZ010000152.1:0-1564 GCA_041740415.1 Rubripirellula sp. | reverse complement strand
GCGATCATCCTGTCGCAGTCTGAATTCAGTTTGTCGAAGGAGCGATCGCCGAGTGATTACCGCGACGCCTTGACGACTTGTCGCGACACGGCGGCGCACATGAAACGACTCGTCAATGACCTGATGGCGATCTCGCAAGCCGAGTCACGGGCGGGCGAGATTGAATTCGAGCCGGTCGATCTGGCGGAGATCGTCCGCGACGGGGTTGAGATGATCGCATCACTAGCGAGCGAACGCGGGATTCAAATTGAAACGGACTTGGTCGCATCGTCGATTTCTGGCAATCGAACCAGTTTGCTTCAAATTGTGTTCAACTTGCTCTCCAACGCCATCCAGTACAACACTAGCGGTGGCAAGGTCAGCGTCGTCGTCAAACCGGATGGTGCGATGACGCGGCTGACGGTCACGGACACTGGGATCGGAATATCAGCCGCCGACATACCGCTGGTTTGGGACCGGTTTTACCGAGCGGACCGCGTACGAACATTCGATACCAGCAGCGGTTCGGGGCTTGGCCTTAGTCTCGTCGCGGAGTTGGTGCAAAGACACGAGGGGGAGGTCGCACTCGACTCAAAAACGGGCCAAGGCAGCACTGTTCGCGTGATTTTTCCATCGCTGGAGTCCGAACAATCATTTGACCTCCCTTGACAGGCGTTTTCATACGGATATCCTCTTGAGAACAGTTCGCAACAACGGCTTCTGCAAGTAGCCAGCTACCATCTGACACCCCGGCATCGGCATCATTCGCCAGCAAAGCAGACGATTCCCGGTCGACTTCGACCGAAAGTTCCGTCTTCCCATTTGCCCCAGGTGAATTTGATGAGTCTTGAAGTCAGTTTGAACCACACTGCGCCGTCGTGGATTTACGTTGGTTGAGCTGTTGGTCGTGATCGCGATCATTGGCGTTCTCGTGGGACTGCTTTTGCCCGCCGTCCAGGCGGCTCGTGAAGCCGCGCGGCGGATGAGTTGCAGCAACAATTTGAAGCAGATTGGTCTGGCCAGTCACAATTACGAATCGACGCACCGCTCCTTTCCCGCTGGCGAAATCAAGAACCCGTCAAAAACGGGTTGGGCAATCCAAGTCCTGCCATTCTTTGAACAGTCCAACGTCGCCGAACTACATACATGGGAGTTCGATGTCGATCACGCGGCGAACCAAGCTTACCGCGAAGCACCTGTGGCAACGTTCGTTTGTCCATCGTCGATTTCCGATCCGATCGACCACGTGATCGAATACGAAAAGAAAGACGGCTCCATCAAGCTGCAATACAGCGCAGCGAAAGGCGATTACGCCCCGATCAAAGGCGTTAAGGAAGACCTCGGCCACATGGGCCTGATCGCTGGCACGCTGAAGTCACAATTGTACGGTGTTCTGAACAAATCAGACTGGGATAAGAACAGCCGCGCGGTGAAAATGTCCGCCGTTTTCGACGGGCTATCCAACACCATGATGATCGGGGAATGCTCAGGACGATCGCAGTACTATCGCAACGGTCGTCCTGTTGTTGTCATCAAAGACGGTTACGAGAAACCCAATCGCGACGGCGGATGGGCGATGGAGAAG
>JBGSLZ010000151.1:0-1939 GCA_041740415.1 Rubripirellula sp. | reverse complement strand
GCCGATCGATGTGACGATTCCAAACCTTCGAGTCGCAGGCGAGCGTTTTCGCATCGGCTTCACGACCAAAGTCGAACAGCATGATGACGGGATGCCAGCGGCGGTCACTGGTGACGAAGAGCAAAAGTTGTATTTCACTGCGGCAGGAAAATACACCGAAGCCGACATCAAAGCGAATGGACCTTTGCCGGCCGGAGCAAAGTTTCGCGGCTTCATGTCAAAGCACGATCTGAGTCCGAAGCCAGGCGATTTGATTTGCCCGGTTACATTCACCAAAGCGAACCCGAAGATTGAATGGCAAGTCAACGGCAAGAAGTACTTGTTTTGCTGCCCACCGTGCGTCGACGAATTTGTTCGTATGGCAAAAGAAGAGCCTGACGAAGTAGAAGAACCTGAAGAGTATGTTCAAGGCGAACGTGGCGGGATGGGCGGAAGCAAGAGTGTCAAGGAGGAGCCGAAGCCTGATTCGGCCGCCGTTGTTGATCCTGAAGTCGCAGCAGCTCTCGCCAAGTTGAGTGATGCAGATCGTGCTTTGGCCGAGTCACAGAAATTTTGTGCCGTGATGACTGACAGCCTGCATGGTTCTATGGGGACGCCGCTGAAAGTGGACGTTAATGGCAAACCCGTGTTTCTTTGTTGCAAGGGTTGCAAGAACAAGGCGCTTCGCGACCCAGTAGAGACGCTTGCAACTGTCGCGAAACTAATTGCTACTGGTACGATCACTCGATAGTAATTCTCTCACGGGCCTTCGTCAGGGTAGACGTTTTGATACACATGTCGATTCGATTTTCAATCGTTGCCGCCGGTTCCGCCGTCCTGCTATCGAACGCATTGATTGCGTCTGCACACGAAGGTCACCGGCCGTTGCCGACGCGTGGAATGGAAGTCAACGCAGATGCGGGCAGCATGGTTTTGACCAAAGCGGCTCGGGAAACGCTCGATGTGCAAACGGTCGAAGCAGTCTCGCACGCTTTGACGCAATCAATCAATGCTTATGGCTCGATTGTCGCACCTTGGGATCACCATGCCGTGATCGCGTCACCGCTGACTGGTCGCATCGTCGATCTCAAGGTTAGCCCTGGCGAATCGGTTAAGGCAGGTCAAGTCGTCGCGGCGATGGATAGTCCCGAACTAGAGCAGCTCATTTTGGAATTGCGAGCCGCTCAAGTTGACTATGAGCTATCGACGAAACTTGTCGAGAACATGACGCAAGCGTCTCGCAGTGGCGCTATCCCTGGGGTGCGTTTGTTGGAGGCAAATACAAAACTCCAACAGGATAAAGCATCGGTTGAATTGTCGAGTGCTAAGTGGCATGCACTGCAACTTCCTCAGTCCATGCTCGACATTATTCTGGAAGCGCCACTTCAAGACCATCGACAACTATTGGAGCTAAGGTCTCCCATCAAGGGCGTGGTCACTCACGCGGACTTGTCGATCGGTAAAGTCGTTGATCCCAAAGAACACTTGTTTGAGATTCTCGATCTGAGCAGTGTTTGGGTCAAGATTCAGGTGCTTGAAAAAGACCTCGCCAAGGTTAAGGTGGGACAACAGGTTGAACTACGTTTGACCGCCGATACCGATGACGTTTTTCAAGGCAAGGTTGATGTTGTTGATTCATTCTTGGACCCCGAAACCCACCTGGGCAGCGTTTGGGCGACGCTAGGAAACGATCCTAACAGTCGGGCCAAGTTGCTTCCGGGCATGTCTGGAATTGTTCGACTGGACGCGGCCAACGATGGCGAACCGTTGGTGATTCCGATGCAATCGGTGATACGTGATGGCGCTGAACGATTCGTGCTTGTCGAACAAGAACAAACGGTTGTCGCATCGACTTACCAGAAGCAACCCTTGGTACTGGGGAAGCGTTCGGGAGATCTGATCGAAGTGCGAGGTGGCGACCTGTATCCTGGCGACCGCGTGGTGACCCGTGGCAGTCACG
>JBGSLZ010000150.1:0-9465 GCA_041740415.1 Rubripirellula sp. | reverse complement strand
CGGACTGGCCTACGGTCATTCGATTCGCAAGTCAGACCTGCAACCATTCAAGGCCAACGAGACAGGGATTCTGTTCGGCCTCCGGCACAAGCCGTCCGGCGGTAATCGCCATCTTGCAGGGCGTATTCACCGCGCGGCCTTGTACGATCGAGCACTGACGTCCGACGAAGTTGCGGCATCAGCAGGTAATGCGGCTGAGTATGTTTCCGAAGGCCAGCTCACGGCGTCGCTGGACGAATCACAGCGCACACATCGAGCGTCGTTGAAAACGCGGATCGAAGAACTGGTAAAGGCTCGCGATGGGCAAGCCGCGAAGGCAACGCGAAAGATTTACACGCTCTTCATGTTTTGTCTCCGAACTTTTTGTCGTTCTCAGGCATGACGGGTGAATGGAACGCGGGTTTCATGGGAAGAACACAGGCACGGCCCATTTGCCGATGAGGATGGTTTCACCGGTGACGCAGTCCTTTTGATAGAGCGTGCAGTAGTTGGCGGATGAGTTGGGTGCGAACAGCGGGACTTTGGGAAGCGCGACCTTTTCGAAACCTTGATCCGTGAGGGCTTGCGATTGTGAGTCGCGGTTGCGATCGAGGGCGGGCTTAATCCCGATCTTGGGCAATTTTTCTATTCAGATGTCAGGCTCTTGCCCAGTCATCCGTTTCCTGTTTGCCGGATTGTGAACCAACCAGAAACGTTTACCGGAAAAGCAGCCCAGCCGAGAAAATAGGCTCTACCTTACCAACAGAGCATACTTCCCCTGCATTCTTGGATAACCCTTAAAATAATGAACGTTTCCTTCTACGGTTTGCTTGTGCTTGTCCCTGCAACGGTGTTGGCGGCAGATGTTACAACCGGAGCAGCTGAGGGTTTTAGCACGCTGGTCAAGCCGTTGATGGAGGCTCATTGCATTGATCGCCATGGGCCGAAGAAACAAAAAAGTGGTTTTAGCTACCTAAAAAGCTAAATCAAGAGCCCGCCAGTCGTGGGCCAACGCAGTGGTCGATTGTTTCCCCTGTGAAGATGGACACACTCAGGAGCGTGCCATCGTCACTGGGCTGCTTGACCCAGTCGCGCCAGGGATCGTGTGGCTCATCGAAGCTGTCCAAGAACGTGTCAACGAGCACGTCGTGCAACCTGAAGATCGTCTTGGAATCGACCCGGTTTTCAAAGCGTGAGTGAGTCGAGGGGCTGGCCAGCGGATACTGCTCGTCGTTGTAATTGTTCTCTGCGGGAGTCCGGCCTGCGGCGATGCCAAAGATGCGGCTGGTGAGGATCTCGGCTTGCGGATGAGCGGTGTAAATAGGATCGCGAGGATCAGGGATCGCTTGGTCGACGCGTCGGATCAGATCGAGCCTTCGATCCATCTCGCGCAGGAGCAGCAGTCCGCCATCGGAAGTCAACGTTCCGCCCTTGAAATCGACTTCGACCGATTGTCGTCGGAGGCGTTTCAGAGCGGGTCGTCTTGGTTTACAATTTGTCATTGCCGAAAGCCTTGGATTCGTGGTGTTTGAAGTGTCGTAACTCCAATACATAGCGGAACTAAGGCTTTCGCGCTATGGGGGGGGTAGCAATCTGCGGATGCAATATCCGGGCTAGCGTCCGCCCGCTCACTGAACTTGGCGCTGTCCAGCTAGTAAAGCACTTTGCGAGCGAACAAAAGGCATTAGGATATCCGCCAGCGACGTTGTTTGCGTTTTGCATTTCGCTCGTCGCCTACAATGTGCTGGCAGTGGTTCAGGCATCCCTTCGATCGGCCCATGGGGAAGCGGCATCGCCAGAGAATCTGTCGTCCTATTACGGGGCTCATAATTTGGACATCAGCAAATACCGCAAGCATAAACGAGGGCCAAAGAAACCGCCGACTCCACGCACGCGTTTCCGTAACACACCTCACGTTTCAACCAAGCGACTTCTCGAAGAAGCCAAACAAACAACAAAATCTTGACCTTCAAAGCACTGGTGTATAGCCTCCAGGCGATCTTCGTTTTCACCAGCTCAAGACCCCTGCACCAATGCGGCTAAAGCCTGGACACCAGCGCACGTTCGTCTCTTACCTTTAGGCATAATGCCTGCGGTGCGTGCCCTTTCCGCGAAGGAGCGGCCGACTCTCCTGCAAAGAGAGTGAAGTCCGACTCAACGCAGATCTTTTTCCGAACTGCTTAATCGTGCCCATACGTTGGGGAGTCGAGTTCGGATCAGGTTTCGACTTGCGTCCGGAAGCTCACTGACGGTCATCGGCACAATGCGTGTGTCTTCGAGGTCCAATCGGCCAGGTTGTCGCGCGTACTTGTACTCGCTCGTTAGCTCGCCGGTGGAAGTCCGAACCGATGCTTTGACGTTGGGTGACACGGCGGAGATGTAGAAAGCGAGGTCGGTCTGGTTAGTCATTCGATCGCCCGTCGCTCGTAGCCGATTCCGGGCGAGCTCACGAAACAGTTCCTTGGCGACCAGCTCCGCGGGATTCACAACGTCAATACTTTCCGCAATGAGATCCTCGTAGGGTCGATCATCGTCGCCGGACCGCAAGCTGCGCAGTCGGGCAAACGCCTCAACGATTTCGCCTTGAACCAAAGGAAAATGCGTGCAGCCCAAAACGACCATTTCGATGGGCTGGTTTGCGCCGCTCGTTCGGTAGCTCTCGACCAAGTTCGCAACGTCAGCATCAATGCAATCAGCGATCGCATCGGCTTGCGATCGGTCATTCGTTTTTAGAAAACTCAAATCACCTTCGATAGCGCCAGCCAAAGTTGCGGATCCTTGTTGGATGACGACCGGCGCCCGCTTACCCGCCAAGCCGCACGCGAGGCTGATCGCCTTGGGGTACGCCATGCTTGCACAGGTTCCCATGGTCGCCATGATGGCGATTGTTTTGGGAGGTTCGCTGCTTCGGATCAATTCGTTGGCGCCACGGGCGCCCGATTCCACGACACCGACGACGAAAACTGGAATCCCCCATCGTTTCACCACCTGGCGTACATCATCGAGTCCGTAAGCTGTGGCGGTGTTGCAGGCGATGACAATCGCCTTCACGGGCGGCTTATCCCACCGTGGTTCCATCGCCGCAGGTGTATCCCAGTATCGACGCCCCAACAGAAACACCGTGTCCTTCAGAATCAGCTCGCGAAGGTAGTTTTCTTGACCGTGGGTGGCGTAATTGCCGTACGGCATGTTGGCTTGGTCACCCAAATAGATGAAACGTTCATGCTCAAAATCCCGGCGACCGTCGGCGTCGGGACGAAGGTTGTCATTGTTGAATGCATCGAGCGAAAGGATCGCCTCGAGCACCGTGAGCCCACCGATCCCCGAATCAAACACACCAATGGGTAGATTAATTGTCGGTTGTTGGTAAGCCGATAAGTCGAAGCTAAAGGCCGCCTTGCCATCGGCATGTTCATGGACATGGCCAACCATTCGCTCGACGACGTTGGTGGCGGGCGTCTCCGCGGTTACTTGGACGCTCATCCACAGGGCGATGCAAATGGCCAGCGGCAGGAAAGTGTGAATACAAATGGTTGGCATGTTTCAACTCCGACTTAGCACCGCCAGCCGCAATGGTGACGGATCTCGTCTACCCAGGGTAGCGTGTTGAAAACTATTGACTAGATCGATTGGCAATCCCGGCATGCACATGAGGGGGAATGATTCAGCGATCCTGATTCTAAATGTCGGACGGAAGCGTCCTGTCGACGCGCTCGCGCGCCGGCGTCGATCGTTGATGAAGACGTCAACTTTCCCATTGGTCGGACACAGTCGCTTCAGGGTCGCTGTTGTACACTGGCACCATCGATTCGTGAAATTTGCTTCTTGAATCTTTCTAAATCATTGGAAATGTCGGAGTGGATTTCGCGAGTATTTGACCGGGAATCGACGTTCGAGTTTCGGAAGAAATGTTTCGGTTCTAGGTTTGTCAACAATCAAACTGAGGTGTTCGACGAGGAAGTGGTTCTTGGTTCCCATGGTGACTTTCGGGTTGGCCATGGTTTGCACGTTGGGTTGCGGTTCACGTGCGGATACTGTCGTTCCTGCTCCGGCCGAGAATTGGGTCCTAACCGGTGATTGTTCTCGTTCAATCTCGGCTACAGACCTCGACGCGCTCATCTTCACCGCGTCACCAAACCGCCGGTCGAGCACTTCGTAGGCGCTAAACAGTTTGCCTTGAAAGAAGAGCGGTAAAAGCAACTTCACCACGATCGATCGCCCACCACGGTAGGTCTCGGTTACCCACCAGAAACGCTTCCACCGAATCGTTTTGCCGCTCAAACGCAATTCGATGGCGATCGAAGCAGCGACCGAAATCAGCATCACGACGGCATCGATTGCACCGATGGAAAGCGGCGTCTGTCGTCCAAGACGCTAAAGCTAAATTTGAAGTGTTGTTGGGGAAGACAAGATCTACAACATAAGCAAATTGAGATCAGTAATTTGCTATATCTCGGTTGAATCTGTTTATTTTTCTGACCTATACTTGAGCGATGCGAGATTGCATCAGTGACCGCGATGAACCCATGAATGAGCTAACGACGGAAACTCGCAATGAGCGGTCGACGCATCTTGATTCGCTGAGCACGATCGAAATCGTCGAGCTGATGAATTCCGAAGATGCCTTACTCGCGACTGCGGTGGCTGTTGAAAAACAATCGATCGCCCAGGCAATTGATGCGATCGTGGCCAGCTTTCAATCCGGTGGCCGACTCTTTTACATCGGTGCCGGCACCTCGGGTCGGCTCGGCGTGCTCGATGCTTCCGAGTGTCCGCCAACCTTCAACACCCCAGCGGAAATGGTCGTGGGGATCATCGCCGTTGGTGACGGAGCGTTGCGGCGAGCGATCGAGGGTGCGGAGGATTCATCGACTCAAACGGTTGAGGATCTGGCCAAGCATCAATTCTCATCCCGCGACACACTCATTGGCATCGCGTCGAGCGGCGGCACAACCTACGTTCTCGGTGGTCTGGACTACGCCAAACAATGCGGCGCCGTCACAGTGGGATTGACTTGCAAAGCGAACTCGAAACTGCATCAGCACGCTGACATCGTCATCGCACCCGTGGTGGGTCCTGAAGTGCTCAGCGGTTCGACGAGACTCAAGGCCGGTACCGCCACCAAGATGGTGTTGAACATGTTGACGACGGGCGCGATGGTCAAGATCGGCAAAACCTATGGCAACTTGATGGTGGATCTCCGAGCCTCGAACAACAAACTTCGGTTGCGGAGCATAAGCTCCGTCGGCTTCGACGTCGCGCTGAATACGATCGGCACAACGATCCGCAATGCCTACGCGAAAGCTGGGATCGACTTTGCGACCGCCGAAGCTGCGTGCCTCAGTATCGCGGGCGCCGGACGCGCCGAGGAACAAAAACGTGTTCTCCATTGGTGCGCGCTCAGGGGAGTTGCGCACAAGGCCAAGGTGGTCTGTGTCGAAGATCCCGCCGTCGGCGCGCTGCGGATTGCCGGGGGAATGGCGTGAGCGAACATCCTTACGGCGCTTGGATCTTGATGCCACCGGTGGTCGCGTTCGCGATGGCGATCATCACACGTCGAATCGTGCTTTCGCTCATCATCGGTGTCTTCGCGGGCGCCCTGCTGATGGCCGATGGTAACCCGCTAGTTGCGACGTACCACACTTGGGAAACGCATCTTTGGCCGACGCTCATCGATCCCGGCAAGATGCGGCTTTATTCGTTCACGATCATCATGGGCGCGATGGTCGGTGTCATCACGGTATCCGGCGGTATGCGGTCGTTGATGGACAGTTTGATCCCGCTCGCGAGGACGCGTCGGCGGGGCCAGTTGGCGACTTGGTTCATGGGCATGGTCATTTTCTTTGATGACTACGCGAGCACAATTCTACTGGGCAGCACGCTAGGGCCGCTGTGCGATCGGCTGCGCATCTCCCGAGCGAAGCTGGCTTACATCATCGATTCCACGGCGGCGCCGACGGCGAGTTTGGCGCTCGTGTCAACTTGGATCGCCGTGGAGATCGATTACATCAGAGACGGATTTGTCGCCAGCGGACTCGATGGCTCCTTAGCGTTTGAAGCGTTCGTCGCGAGCATTCCCTATCGCTTCTATGTTTTGACGTCGCTCGTGTTGGTGCCGATCACGGTGATCATGCAGCGAGACCTGGGATCGATGCACGCCGCGGAGTCGACTTGCCTCGCGTCATCCGCGTCAATCGAAGACGACGTCGCGGCAATCGAAACGGACTCGCACGAACGCTATCGTTGGTTGCTGGCCGTGGTCCCGATTGTTGCGATGCTGTTGGTCGTGATCATCGCCTTGATCGTGACCGGACAACTCGCCGTCGCCGAGCAAGTGAGTTCGGGCGCGAGCGACGAGTTGAGCGGACTCGCATGGATTCGCCAAGTCCTCGGCGCGGCGAGTTCGAGTGCCTCGCTGCAGTACGGAGCGATCGTTGGTTTGGCCGTCGCCATGGGCATGCCCCTATTGATGCGAACGATGTCCGTCAACCAACTCAAGGACGGCGCCCGCGCGGGAGTTCGACTCATCTTGCCCGCCGTTGCCGTGCTTTGGACCGCGTCGGCATTGTCACGGATGACGACGGACCGCAGCGTGGCGGGTGAAGTCGCGTCGCGTCCGTACCAGTTTCAAGATCATCGCTTGTATACCGCTGACTACCTTGCCAGTTTTCTCGCCGGAGACAAACGCGCCACCGACGGTGCCGCGACCGACAGTTTGGCCTTCTCAATCGCCCTTGCGCCAACCGTCTCGTTCTTGCTTGCTGCCGTGGTCGCGTTTTGCAGGGGAACGAGCTACGGCACGATGGGGATCTTGTTGCCCATGGCGATCCCGCTCGTTTGCGGAATGTTGTCGGTCGATGGTAACGTCTCGCTGAGCGATCCGATTTTACTCGCCACGGCAGCCGGAGTTCTCTCCGGTGCAGTGTTTGGTGACCATTGCTCACCGATTTCTGATACAACGATCCTGTCATCGCAATCGGCCGGGTGCGATCACCTCACACACGTGTGGACCCAGGCCCCGTACGCAGCGCTCGCTGCGACGGTTAGCATCGTGCTCGGCACGTTACCGATCGGTTTCGGTGTTTCGGTTTGGTACTTGTTACCCGCCCAGTTCGCGGCTCTCGTATTATTCACGCGCCTCCTCGGCCGCCATGCTACGGAGAATCCGCGATCGACCATCGAAATAAATTCCTGAGGTCCGCGTTGCGCGCTTGAGACTCCGTCGATCCGAGCACCACCACGAGCCTCGACTTTCCACCACTCGCCCCCAGTCCGACCAAGCAGGCACCCGCGGCATCGGTCGTACCGGTTTTGATCCCGACGAAGCCTTCGATATCGAGTAGTTGATTCGTGTTTCGCCACGTGACCGTGCGTCGGTATCCGTGCTGGCTACGGACCGTGCAAGCGTACTGCCGCGTCGACACGACTCGTTGGAACAATTCGTCTTGAGACGCGGCGAACGCCAAACGAGCAAGGTCGGCTGCCGTGGTCAAATGCTCCGGCTCAGACAGTCCATGCGGATTCTCAAAGTTCGTCATGTTCATTCCCAGTTCTTTAGCGGTCTCGTTCATTTTGGCAATGAATGCATCGGCAGCTTTCACAGATTCGTCTCGTGGTTCGCGCTGAACTCGGTCTCCGAAATGCTCGGCGATGGCGACGGCGGCATCGTTGCCCGATGGCAACATCAACCCATACAGCAACTCCGCGACCGTGACTTGTTCGCCCGCCCTCAATCCACTCGATGACCCGATCGTGCTGTCGGCATGTTCACTGATGGTGACGATCTCCTCCTCGACTTTCGCATTCCTGGCGATCATTTGCACGACGATGTGCGCCGTCATCATTTTCGTCGTGCTCGCCGGCGGCCGAGGTTCATTGGCGCCGAAACCATGCAGCTCGATGCCGGTGCTTCCGTCCGCGATCAACCATGATTTACAAGTTACGATCGGCGGATCATCGTTCGCCGGAGCCGGTTGTCGCGGTAGCGTCGCGACGCGTGCATTGAATTGTTCGGGGTCTTCGTTGAGTTCCGTTTCTTCGACGAGCGGACCGAGCCGCTGCCAAGTGAGTGCATCGAGTTCACCGGAGGCTTCCATCCCCTGCTCGCGTTGGAATCGCTTCACCGCCGAATCGGTGCTCGGTCCAAAGTCACCGTCGACGCTCAAATTCGGTGACGGGTCGAGTCGAGCATTGAGCGTTCGCTGTAACGATTCCACCAGCAACCCGGTCGAGCCACAACGCAGAGCCGTGGAAGGCTTGACATGACCGAATCGCTCGACAACGACGCGTCCGATCTCCGAGCAAAGCAGTTCGGCTTCGTTCGCATCACCCCAACTCTGGTCGGTGTTCTTGTTGGTCAAGACGCATACCGCCACCGGTCCCGTCGCCGTTTCGAGGATACCCGCGTCGGTGCGGCAATTGCCGATCGCTCCGGTCTTGTGAAACAACTTCACGTCCGGTGGCAAGTGTCGTGCGAGCTTGGTGCGATCATCACATGCGGCGAGGTGCCCGAGCATCGACTGCGTGTTGGCTTCGTTAGCGAGTTTCCGCTCATGGAGCATTCGCAGCAGCGACACCATTTCGTTAGCAGTCGTGCTACCAATCCCGAACTGCTTGCTCCGCTCGACGAAGATCGAGGTGTCGCCTCGATACACTTTGGAGTGCAGCTTGGTATCACCGAGCCCGATCGACTCCATCAAGTTCGCGGTCGCTCGTAAACCGACTTGATCGATGATGATATTCGTCGCCGTGTTGTCGGAATCGCGAATCATCAACCGCACGTAATCACGCAGCGGGAGTGTCGCACCGGACGAGAAGTGATCCGTCAAAATGCCGGAACCCGGTACCTTGTCATCGTCGGTGAGCGTGATCGATTTCGCTAAGTCAAGTTCACCACTTTCGACGGCGTGGTAGGCAGCCACCATCAACGGCAACTTAATCAGACTCGCGGTCGGCATCGGCTCGTCGGCTTGATGGCGAAACGACGCATTCGTTGCCAAGTGCTCGATTGCCACGGCAACGTCGCCGCGGTGATTCGTCACGAGTGGCAAGATCTCGTATCGAAGCGAATCGCTGACTTCTGCGGGCGTTTGAGCACTCGCGATACCAACCCAACAACCACCAAGAAAGGTGACCAAAAGGATGCGAAACATGCTTGCGTTCTCATTCAGTTTGTGGATCGGAGTTGGCCGTTGGAGCGTTCATCTTACTCGCTGAGTCAACTACACTAGGCCAGACGTTTCGCTTTCCATCCTCCCATTGAACAAGCGTATGACCACGTTGAAACCATGGTGTCGAGCGCTCACGCGACTTTCGGAATTAGTGAGTGTCATTCTTACGCTCCTGACTTGTAATGGCTTCGCCGATACTGCCGTGGGCAAACGAGGCGTGATCGCGACGGTTCACCCGATCGCCACCGAGGCCGGTCGATCTGCGCTCGAGCGCGGCGGAAACGCCATCGACGCTGCGGTCGCGGCCGCGTTAACG
>JBGSLZ010000149.1:0-125644 GCA_041740415.1 Rubripirellula sp. | reverse complement strand
AAGGACCGCTCAATTGCCGGGCTTTCCATCAGTTGCATCGCCATCCTTGGCCTCGTGTAGAATTAGGGATCGAACGTGTCGGCGCATTCTACAAGTCGGACTCAGTTTCTCCGACACTAATTTTCCGCTCGGTCCTAAGCCCTCCGAAGTATACTGTGCGGAATGAACTACGTTCGTGGTCTGGGCGTGCGCGAGAATATGTAGCGTCGGAAGCAAGAAAACACAGAAACTAAATATTAAGGTTCGCAAATTCATTTGAGCCATCACCAAGTCGGGTTAAGGTGGCCATCACTGGGCACGGCCAGATCAAAGGGATCAGGACCGAATGCCGCGTGGTTAAGCACAAATCAACTGCCAGCAGTGCAAGCATTCATGCCGAGCGACTACAGGTAGTGCATGCAAATCGGCGTTGCATACTCAGTGCCAAAATTGTTTTCATTGTGTTTTCGCTTGTTGCGACATTTTCCGAGCAAGCCGACAGATCCCGAACTCTTTCCAACCAAACAGTTTGCGTCTTAACCACGCGGCATTCAGTCCTGACACCTTTGATTTCTCTATCCTCTCAAAACCGCTTGCCCAGTTTTTCGAGATTGCTTTCGACCGAATCACGGCTTAGACCTTGCTTTTCAATAAATTCGCGCAACGTTAGATCGGATTTGCGAGAATTGCACACTCCACAGACAAAAACCATGTTCTCGTGGGTCGACAGGCCTCCTCTAACCACGGGATAGATATGGTCAGCGTTTGGTCTTACTAGTGCTCCGCCACAGTAGGGACATCCGTCAAAGGTTGCTTGCTGGTAACGAATCTGCTCTCGGACTGTTTCAGCCCGTTTCCTGGTCCTTCCGGCGTTTCTCGCCTTCATGGCCTCAAAATCAGCGCGATCTTTAACTTCCTCACCCAACTTCAGCTCCCAATTGAGTGAAGCTCTTGCTTGTTTACACCGCGATACAAGAGATCGTAGCTCTTTCAGCATTTCCTCGCACGCAAACGCGACAGATCCGCTGCTAATAAAGGGTTGCAAAGACTCGAATTGTTGGCAAACCTTCGCCCACTCCGTGTCGCCGATTGCTTGTTCACCGGCTGCATTTGGGGTGATTAGTAGTCGAACAGGAGGACGAATCATTGGTCTTGCGGGACACGGCGGTTTCTCTCTCAAACGTGGATAGGTCGGAGAGACCGGCTTCTGATCCAACCACCTCAAAAATACAGAAGTTGACACCCAGTTTGCATGTTTCAGCATATATTCGCACATGTCCTTATTGAAGTTTGCAATCAAATTCGCGTTGCTTTCTTCAATGACCTTTAATTGACTTTCATATTCATGAACGCGGCGCTCGTGATCTTCAAAATCGTTTTGCATTTCAGTTTCTGCATCGCGCACCTCTGCATCGTTGAGCAAATCCGGATCGCGATATTTCAAATAAACCTTGCGGTTGTGCTGAACGGCTTTCTCTAATGCGCTCGCTGCAGATATAAGCTTTGGTATCGCATCTGTTGTCGCTTTCAGCGACTTACGTACAGCTGCCTTATCTCTCATTATCGACGCTCATGCACGCACCTTGTCTCCTGGAATCATTGCCAGCCCCGCCAATCTGAGATCTTTTCGCCTGTGACTAAGTTCGCGTGATAGCTCTCCCGGACCAAATCAAAGGCATCAGGACTCTTTGACGTCGCCTCTAACAAAGAGTCCTGACGCCTTTGATTTCTTCCTGACACTTTTGATTTCTTCCATTTAAATTAGGGATAATGTTTGACCACCACTGGGTACGGCGGTTTGGTCTACCATTTGTATCACTCGATGTCGTGCTTCGGTGCACGGCATGCGTTCGTGGTACCGGTTTACTTCTCATTGTACTTTTGGATTGCGTAATCAATCGCAATTGCAGCTGCCGTAGCTGCAGCACTCTTAGCATGCGCATCGAAATTGTCCACAGCAGAAACGCCACCGGGAGGACTGCGAGAATAGGAGTCGACCCATGTATCACCCCGGTTGTGCCCCGAGACTGTGACCTGATTCGAGGAATTAAAAAATGTGTGACTGTCACTATAGAATTCGCCTAATTGCTTCCCTGTGTAGCCGGGCGAATAAGATGGCCGCGTTTCGATCGACGGTTGTTCCGAAACTGCGTATCGAGATTCTTCGTGCGGTTGCAACGAATCGTCGTACCCGTCGTAAGCTGTCCCCTCATATGTCATATCCGACGAAGTCGAATCCGGTGTAAGTGCGGAAACCCCAATCGATAGCACGCCGACGGCGAGCACTGCGCCACAACCGAGCACCGCTGTAATAAACAGTCCGGTCGCAAGGAATGCGACCGCAATTCGGCACCTTAGAAATGAACCTACGAGAAACCGCTGAACAGAGTTCTTGCCATGGATATAACGCAGGGCGATGCCGCGAAAAAATCCGGCTTGTTCGCGCTCCAAGCCTTCCAAACGTACGGTACTAAAAGCGTTGGACCGAAACTTGTCAAAAGCCTGTTTCGAGGACGCTATGTGGAAGAATGAAACCATCGTTTGACTCGGCGAAATAGGAAGACGAATTAATGCGAGATTGAGTCACATTGCAAGTGAAATCGATGTGCGATTTCTCGTCGCCGAATGATCTATTATTCCCGGCTCGCGCGGGCGCTGAGAATTTTTGCGACTCGGCTGACGTGTGGTCAAAGGCTTTGTTCCGGGCTCGCCCCCCATAATACCCTTAGCCCAAGGGAGGGGGAAGGGCTGTCCCTCTCTCAATTGCGTGGTTTTTAGGTTCATGGATCGACTTCACGTTCCGTTGGCGCCACGGCTATCCTGAACTGGCGGCTTGGACGGTAATCCGCTGAGTCGAATGCGGTTGGACCGTCGCGCCCAAACCCGCGATGTCGCGGCTTGTCTTGGTAATGGCTATGGCACTGAACGACGTTCGGCGGATGTTGATTGCGGGCTTGGATCCGGATCGTTGGGTTTGCCGGATCTGGTACCGGAAACCGGATGACGAACTGTCGGTTCGGATGATCAGCCCGATCCGGTTTTCTCACCGCAGCGCGGTCGTGAACGCTTTCTGTTTGGAGCGTGGTGAGCCTCGCAATTTCACGATCGCCAAGATCGAAGCGATTGAGTTGGTGCTGGCTTCGGATGCGATGGTCGGTTCATCGCAGTAGGTCTCGGCAATTTTTGGGTCACAGGTGCAGTGAACCCCTGGGGATAGGATTCTTGCGATCGAGGTTCACGGTGGGTGTGAAGGGTTTCGGATGGCCAAGTTAGAACAAATTCCTATCGCTCAGTTCGAGGTGCAATACCATGAGCGGATCGAGAAGACATTGTTGGCCTTGCGAACTCTGTACCACGGCCGAACGGTCACCGATGTTCGTAAGATCCTGAATGGTTTGCTGGACAACCCAGTGAGCAACATGACGGTGAGACGCGACCTTTGGTTCCTGATCCGGTTGAAACTCGCGACCGAAGAAGCCAACCAACTTGATCGCGTCACCATCCCCATGCTCATTCGTCCCGACATCCAGCATCTAGACGAAGACCGGAGCGATCAAATCACGCGGTTTTTCGTGGGATGAAGCGATCGAGCCGACGATGCGACTGTCGCTGGACGATTGTCCCGATGAATACTGCCCCACGCCGGATGCTGCGTGGCGACCCGGTGACCGGTTACGACCCGACCGTGATGGGGACTTGTTCGACGGATTGGCCAGCGGTCGCAACGCATTCTTATGGGCCAACTCGGGCGAGATCGCAACGATGGCGTTGTTCGCTCTGGCGACGGTTTTAGTCATTTTCATTCTGATCAAGCGAGGAAACTAACCGCTATGTTTTCAATTGCACTGATTGCCGTTGTTGTGTTGATCGCCGTAGCTTTGCTGCCGAAGAAACCGCCGGCGGCAATCGCCCGCGAAACTTCGCTGGCGGACCTGCACCCGCTTCGGTGGTCCGAGAGAGTCGTGGATCCGGTTGCGGAGCCTCGTCGCAGTTGGCGAGAGATGCAAGTTGAGGAGGAGTCGGCTGCGATCGCTGGTGTAATGCGATGCATGGCATCTTCGATTTGGAGCTGTGCCATGCATCGCTTCACTTTGCATGGCCTACATTTTGCATCCATTTCGTTCGTCTGCGTTGGTGCGGTGGTAGTGGTTCGCTAGTACGCACAAGCTGACGAGCCACATCGTGCCGAAAATCAACGGTGCGAAACGTGGCGAGAGTGCCGCGAGTATCGATGTGCACTGGAACGCAACGCCCAGAATCGCCGCGCCGCCCCAAATGTGGCCGCTCATCGCGATGAACCCGAATCCGCTCAGCGCGGCCGCGATCGGGAACAATCGGGTCTGATCGATTTCGCCTAGCAACAGTAAAATGTTCAGCACCGCCAGTGTTGCCAAATATCCGAACCAAATCGAATAGACCGGTCGCTCGGCGACGGTCCTAGGCATCAGCCCACCGCCTCTCGCACGGGCGATCACCAGCAATATCAGTGCGAACATCACGATCCGTGGCACCCAGAATGCCAGCCAACGCGGTTGTGCTAACTGAGCTAGAACAAACATCGTGACGTGAATCGCAAAGATGATGCAACCCAGCGTCACCAATGTTTGGCTCCAGTTGATGAAGTGGCTTTGGTGTTGATCACGCCGGATCTCACGAGCGACACGATCCAACAATCCGCTGCTATCGGCGCTCGTCGGCTCACCCGCCAAGTAGCGATCCAAATCATCGGCCAGCGCATCGGCGGTCAGGTACCGCTGATCGGCTTCGTATTGAATCGCTTTCAAGCAAATTTTTTCGAGTTCGGGTGAAACATCGCGGCGATGATGACGCGGCGCCTCGGGCTCATCTTGCAGCACACTTCGCAAAACCTCCGCAGTCGACGTTCCATCGTGAGGCGGACGACCGGCTAGCAGCGCGTAAAGGATCGCACCGAGCGAGTAGATGTCCGACGTCGCGTCGGAGTCGCCGCGACCGCACGCCTGTTCGGGACTCATGTAGTGCGGCGTGCCCAAGACTTGTCCGGTGCGCGTGACCAGCGTTCCCTCACGATGCCACTTCGCTAAACCAAAATCTGTGATCAGCGGTCGTCCTTCGTGGTTGATAAGAATGTTGTCGGGCTTCAAGTCGCGGTGGACAATGCCAGCTCGGTGCGCGTATGCGACGGCGCGGCTGATGTCACGAAGCAAGCTTGCACTTCGTTTGTCGTCGAAGACTTTTTGATCGACGTTGTGTTGCAGTGTCGGCCCATCGACCAGCGTCATCGAGAAGTACTCGTATCCTTCCCATGAACCGATTTCGTGGATGGCGATGATACCAGGATGCTGCAAACCGGCCGCCGCTTCCGCTTCGATGCGAAACCGCGTTCGCTCTTCGCGGCTGGCCAAAATCCCACTGCTGATCAGTTTTAACGCGACCGGTCGATCGAGTCCTTTTTGTTTCGCCCGATAGACGACGCCCATGCCACCGCGAGCGATTTCGGATTCGATCCGATAGGGGCCAATTTGAGTGCCCGCCAACGAGGATGCCGGTCCATCCTGGGTTTCGCCGAACCATGCGTGATTGCGAAAAAAACTCAACAAGTCCGATGACAGTTGCGGATAGCGCTTCAGATAATCCGACGGATCGGTGGCCTCGCCCCGCTCGCGACGCTGCAGGTAGTCCGCCATGACGGATTCGAGGCTCGGCGACGCATTCTTCTCGCTATTCATATCAAAATTATCCCACATCTGAGCCTATGTTGCGCGCACGACGCAATCGACAACAGGCTCTAATTCTCTCTGTGTCAACGACGAACCGTCGCCACCCATTCTCTCGCGCCCGCCACTGACCATGGAAATCGTTCTCGTTCTTCTGATCGTTTGGTTCTTTGTGACCGTGATCGGGCATGGCACGTGGATCGCACTTCGCGGCCTGATCCGGATGGTCAGTTATGTGCCCAATCGCTCAACGCCGGTTCTCAATCAGGGAAACGACATCGAGGCGACTCGCCGCGTCGTCAATCGAATGGTGGATGAACAACTGATCGATGGCGATGCGGCCAGCTCGTTGAGAACGCGACTTCGTGAATTGGAATTGGGGCCAATTTCACAAGGGCCTTTGCCAGCTCGTCCGACACCGCAGGCGATGACGAGCGAAACCGGCACGATTGGCACCGAGGAAGTGATCGAAGCGATCTTGGTCGACGCAGACGTGAGTGCCGCGTCAAGCTTGTCGCCCGCTCAACTGATCGGTTCGTTCTTGGCCAGCCGAAACATTCGTTGGGGTGAGTTGGTCGCCGGGATGCTGATCGTCATTTGCTCGATCGGATTGGTCGTCAGTTTGTGGAGCACGCTCGTGGATGCGCACCGCGCGATTCCATCACTCATCTTTTTGGCGGCTAACGCAGCAATTTATGCAGGCGGTTTCTACACGCTGGCAAAATGGAAACTGCGTCACACCAGCCGCGCGGTATTGGTCATCGCGACAATGTTGGTTCCCCTGAGCGTGTTGACCGGATTGGCTGCCGTCGGTGCGGGTGAGCACGCCGTCCGGTTGACCGATCCGATCACGCTGGCAGTGATCATGATCGCATCCGTTGTGTACGGATACCTGCTCTATCGCGGCGGAAGGGCGTTGGTGCGCCGGCGCATGGGCGCTGCATTGGCAGTTGCTGTCGCCGGTCCCGCCGCCGTGCTGCCGATCATGCCGGCAGCCGTTCGAGCTTTCAATGCCGACGCAGGATGGTTGATCGGAGTCGGATCGATTGCAGTAGCGATTGCGGTCACCGCAACAATTCGAGCAACGACAGGACGTTGGTCTAACGAAGAACGACGTGATCAAATTTCTGGCAAAGCGATGGTCCGTGCGAGATTGATGGTGATCGGACTTGGCTTATTCTCGCTAGCCGTTTTGATAGGCTATGGATGTTTTTCGCTCCAACGCTTCGGAGCAGCCGGCATCCTTGCGATCGCGATCGCGACCATTCCTGCGTTGATCGCAATCGCCGGCGTGACGCGAGAGTTGACGAAATCCTCGCGAGGCGCGGCGGGTTCGATGGCCGCCGCAGTCGTTGGCGTCATCGCCGTTGGCGCGTCGACCGCGATCTTGCCTGCGGCGATGGCCTCGACCGGTTGGTTGTGGGCTTGGGCGATCGCGATGACAACGAGTTTTATCGTCGTGGGACGCATCTTGCGACTGCCCGAATGGATGGCGCTGGCAACGATTCCGCTGGGCATGACAGCGATGCTGACATCGCCAACTCTGATCGGCGGCATCCCTTGGGCCGAAGTCCGTCTCATCGACCACATCACGGGAGAATTCCCAATGTTCGCAGCGTCGATGATGGGTCTCATTTCAGTGATAGCGGCTTGGCTGTATCGACCGGATCCACTGCGCAAGTGGATGGGTTTGGCTTCTTGCGTTTGGCTGAGCATCAGTTCCTTGGTCGCCGTTGGAATGGCTACATCGACTTTCGCGAAGCTGCATTACGCAATCTTTCGCGGTGATTCCATCGACTGGACTTGGTCGATTGCCAGCACGAATTTTGGGGTACCCGCATCAGCTCTTTTGCTTTCCGCGATCGCGCTGTGGATGGTAACGAAAAAACAATCTTCGATCGTCGACAATGCCGATCGCAATCGTTCGGTTTTGCAAATTACGACCACGCTATTCACAACCGCCGCAGTGACTTGGCCGATCACTAATTTCGCGTCGTCGCTGCACCTCGCCACACCGGAAATGGCGGTACTAACGACTTCGCTCATTTCGATCGTCTCTCTGCTGCTTGGATTTCGCTACCGAAGTATGCCGTTGATCGGATGGCTGGCCGCGACGACGGTGACGGCATCATCAGTCGTTTTGTTGTCAAAGTTCCTAGTCGAGCCATTGATTGCCGGCAGGCTTGCAAGTTCATTTCCCACGGTCGCGGTGTCGTTTTGGTGGATTGTTGCCGCTGCGTACCTATTGCTGATCGCGATCAAGTCGAGCCGAAGAAGGTTGGCAACGATCTCGTCGATTCTTTTCGCGGCCGCATTCGCAACCGCCACAGCGATCACGACCGGCAATCCATTCACTTGGCTGCAAATCGGTTCGCTCGCTTTGATAACGTGGGCTTGCGTGATGCGATGGTTCGGACGCGAGTGCGTATCGACTGTGCGAGAACCAGTGCAAAATGCGATCACCGCTGCAATTGCTTTCGGGATTGCAACGGCGATCATCGCGTGGGGTGCGATCATCTTGCCATCGACGCCCTTGTCTTCACGGCTGGGATTCACAGGTCTAACGCTTTCAGCCGCGTCGATTGGGATCGCGGTGCTTTCCAAACCACGAAGATGGTTTTGGATGGATTCAAAACTGAAGGAATTGTCGTGGCCAATCGGCACTACCTTGATGGCCGGTCACGTTGCTTGGTTGACCCATCGTTTCGGTTGGGTATCCGGAGCGAGCATGATCGAAGTTGCTGCTGCGATCGCATTGATCGGCGAAGTTTCGTCGCTGTTTCGATTCGCTCGGTCATCGATACTCAGTCTCCATGATCAACAAAGCTCGCGAGTCGACTTGATCCATGTCGGCGCGGTCGCGGTCGGTCTATCAGCAATGGCATGGGCGGTTGCGAGCAGTTCCGTATTAGCGTGTCTCGCGTTGATCGCGATCACATTTGCCGGCGCCGCAATCGTGGTGATCGCGATATCGGATCGCGACGACCGATTCATGCGAGTCGCCGCGCGTCTGCTCGGTTGGTTCGTCGTGATCGCCGGCTGTGGAGTATTGATCCAACCGATTTTCGCATCAACTGACGAACGGATGATCGTCACCGTCATCGTCGTCTGGTCTTCGTTTTGGTGGTGCATTTGGCGGGCGGCGTCGGCGAATAGCTTGCATCCCCAAGAGAATTCGACCCGAACGGCAAACACGGTTCCTGATACCGGTTTGGTTGCCGGCCTAACGATCATGGCGTTCGGCGAAATCGCCATGACGGTCGTCGATTCAAATGCGTTGTTTTCGGACGGGATCGCGAACGGAAAATTCTTATTCCGCCTAGTCGCCTTTCTTGCGATTCCGATCGTCGGATACCTGTTCGGTCGGCGCGGATTCGGTGGCGGAAACCTGATCGCGATATCAGTCGCCGCAGGCTCCTTGATCGCTGTTCATTCGACAAGTTTCTTCGAATCCGACTGGTCGCAGCGATGGATGGTGGCCATACTTTCGTCGAGTTTCATTGTCGCGTTCGTCACCCACTGCGTGCCACGTATCTCGGCAACTCTTTCTCGCGATCGATCCGAGAAACTGCTCAAAGACATGTGGCAAGTGGCATTGGTGGTCGCCATCGCGGGAATCGGATCCGCCGTGATGATGTTGACCGAGCATTGTATCCCGTGGGTCACGCAGTTGACCGCACTGTCGGTTGCGATGTCGGCGTGGACGTTCGCAATGTTGGCCGAAATGTCCAACCAGACCCGTTGGCGGCACGTCGCGATCGGGCTGTCAATGTCGACGCTCGGGTTGCTCGCTAGCACATCATCGACAGTCGCGGCGCACCCGATTTTGGAAGCATCGATGCGATGGTTGGTAGCGTCGGTGTTTGCGATTCCGGTGTGGCTCTTTGTACTGCCGAAGTTGGTGGGTGAAATCGCCGGCCAGCGCTGGAACTCCGCATTTCGCGGCGGGGCTGTCATCAGCGCCGTCGCTGCGATCGGTTCGCTATCGGCAATGCTAGGCCTCGAATTTTGGCTTCATGAGAACGGCGAAATCGCTGGCATTTCGAAGGCGATGGTGGTTGGTGTTGCGATCGTGTTGGCGATGCTGAGTGTTCTGGCCGGCGCGGTCGCGGTGCTCAGCGGCCCTGATTCAAGTAGCCAACGGCGTTTCACACTCGCGGATCAGCGCCGACGTGACTTCGTCGTCGCTGCCCAGATCATCGCCGGTCTCACTTGGCTACACGTGTTCTTGTGCAAGTCGCCGTGGTCATTGTTGGGGCTGCGCGAACATTGGCCACTGATCGTGATGGGACTTGCGTTCACAAGCGTTGGAGTTACCGAGTGGGCGCGTCGTCGCGGCGACCGCGTGATCTCCGACACGCTCAAGCAAACGTCGCTCTACTTGCCCCTGATTCCCGTGATCGGTTTTTGGCTAAGCAGCGGATGGTTAGGGACGCAGGCCAATGGAGAGTCGTGGTCTTTCATTGGCGGAAGACTTCGCTACGACGCATTGCTGGTCGTGGCGGCTGTTTATTACATCGCAGTCTCGATGCTTTGGAGAACGGCACTTCCAAAAGTGTTTGCAGTTGTGCTGGGCAACGCCGCGTTGTGGGTGATGTTGGTCCAACAACCAGGCTGGAACTTTCTTTCCCACCCACAAGCTTGGTTGATCCCGCCATGCGTGTGCGTGCTAGCCGTCACCCATTTTTATCGAACACGTTTGGACGCCAAACTCTTAGCGACCATCCGGTACGCTGCGACGTTGGTGATTTACATCAGCAGCACGGCCGACATTCTGCTGCAACAGATCGGCACCAGCCTTGCGGGGCCGATCGTTTTGGTGCTTTTGGCCATGGCTGGAATGCTTGCCGGAGTCGTTTTTCGGGTCGGCCCGTTTTTGTATTTGGGGGCCACGTTTGTTTTTATCGGAGTGACCAGCATGGTCTGGCACGCTCAACGATCGATCGACGCGGTCTGGCCGTGGTGGGTATTCGGGATCACCACGGGTATCTTGCTGTTGGTCGGATTGACGTTCTTGGAGAAGAATCATTCACGGCTGAAGTCTTACGCGCAGTCGCTAACCGGCTAACAACGAGTCGCCCTCCTATTTCAAACGAGAATGATCTTCTGTTAGATTAATGACTCGCAGGCTTTCTGTTCACAAACTCGGGATGAATGAAACATTATGGGAAAAGGCAACAACGCTCAGAAGAACGAAAAGAAGGGCATGAAAAAGAAGGCCGAGAAAGGCGACAAGAAGAAAGTTGCCAAGGTTGAGCCCAAAAAAACATCCTGAACCGTCGTCACTTCGAGGTTTGATTGAGCCAAGTTTCGACAGCGATGCGATTGCTTTTGAACGCCATATTTTCGAGGTGTTCATGCGTCGGTCGCACCCAAGCGTGATGGTCCAGTTCGTCTTTACATAAGGCGAACGATTCCAACGATTCAACTCGACATTCAAAAAAAAGGTCAATCACGGGCGCCGTTGCACCACCGTAGGCGTAGTGATTTGGCTGGGACATCAGGTAGCGGAGGTCCCGAATCGTAAGATTGGTTTCTTCGCGAACTTCTCGCCGCAAAGCGTCCTCGATCGTTTCGTTGCGATCAACGAACCCACCGGGCAAGCCCCACTTCCCACGCCCCGGGTCTTTCGCCCGAAGGACTAGCAACACTTCCCGGTTGTCATTGACCACGAGGCCGCCGACGGCGGAAACAGGCCCAAAGAATAGTTTCAATTCGCATTCAGGGCATCGAAAGGGTATCGATCCAAGGTCGGGATTCGCCGTCGCGCATCGCGGACAGTAAACGAAAGCTCTTTCGATCGGCGTTGAATTCATGGACGGCTCGCTAAAGCTCAGGTCGCGATGTCTTTTCTTCGGCGACTCCGATCCCATTCTAACTACCGGATCAAGCTCATGTAAAAGCTAAAGACGCGGGTGTCATCCGTATCCGCTTTCGCGACCGGAAACGCGAAATCGAACGCCAGCGGGGCTGGTCCCAACATTGGGATCGCCACACGAAGTCCCACCCCAGGTGCAACGCGGAACGAATCGGTGTCGATTTTGATTGTCTGCTCGACCGTTCCGAAGTCCACAAACGCTACGCCTCGAAATGCGTCATCGGCGGTGATTGGAAACATGTATTCGACGCTGTTTAGCCACTGGAAACGTCCGCCCAACTCAACTCCGTTGACGGGATCAACGGGCCCGGCACCGCGGAAATCGAAACCACGAAGTGTCGCGTAACCGCCGGCAAAAAAGTTCTCGAAGATGGGCGTGTCTTCGCCGCTGTATCCGAATTTGGTCGAGTACGAGATCGTCTGCTTTCCTGAACCGTCAGCGCGTTCGCGGACCAGCCAGTATTGTCGAAACTCGGTTTCAAATCGTGCGTAATCGTAGTCCCCGAAGGCTTCCTCGAACTTGAATTCAAAGTAGTGTCCACGACTCGCCTGGATCGGACTGTTCCGAGTGTCATGCGTCAACGAAACCTCGCCCGCGTAAAGTTCGTTGTCGCCGACTGCACTGGTCAACTGCACGGGACCACTGCGATTGGTTTCGAGATCGACGTTCTGGCCCGTTACCCCGAAAGTCAACGAAAGGTCCGGCGTAAGGCGATATCCGAATGCCAATCGCCCGCCAAGCCGTTCTTCGTTCCAGTCATTGAACCGTCGGTCATACAAGAATCCGCTGACCGACATGCTAAGGGGCAGATATCCGAAAAGGTTGGGATCAACAAACTGTGCGGTGTAGCGTTTGAACTGTGTACCCGGGGCCGCTTCGATTCGGAAAGTTTGTCCGGCGCCACGAAAGGCGGTCCCACTGAACAAGTCTTGAAACGATCGCGGAAAACGTGTGATGTCGAAGTTGCGTTCGTCGATTGTGACTTGGCCGGTCACACCGGCGTCGCTGTTGACGGCACCGCCCAACATGATCCGACCAGTGCGCGCCGGAAATCCATTGATGACCAAATCGGCTTCACGCACGCGAGGCCCCTGGACAGCTTCTTGGATTGAACCATAAGGCAAAACGGGCGGCGCGAATGGATCCGCAGAAACAGTTCCATTGAGCGAATTGGGATCGATCGTACCACCGGCGCCGTACTGCGGAGCTGCGCCGTACTGCGGAGGCGTGTATGGCTGAGGTGCCGAGTACTGTGGCGGCGATGTTGTTTGAGGGAACTGTCGAGCGATGTAGGCGTCCGGCGCTCCCGGTGAAGCAATCACCGTCGAAGACTGCGCAACACCGGGCGTCACCTGGGTTTGCCATCCGGCTTGCGTCGGCGGTACGCCGTGCAATTGCGCGCATCCCGTCGTCCACACCAGCAATCCGACGATCGCGAAGGAGCCGATCCAGCGGTTAGCGGGTGTGTGAATCGAGTCCTTCATACGGTCAGCTTCGACGGTGGTGAATGAGTGAAGTGGATGAATGATTGATTAAAAGGTGACTGCTCAGGCGACATGTAGGGAGCCTGCCATTGTCGGCCTATCAGTATTTCTTGCTGTCTTCGTCTGTCGGGACCACTTTGATGTCAGGCGCGTCGGCAATTTGCGGATTCGTTTCGAGCAACTGACTTCGTTCGAGACGCGATCGATTCGTTTCAAGCGAGCGACGATTGATCCAGTCACCCTCGCGAAGGTCAAGCAAATTTAGCATCGTGTTTTCTCGCATCAGGTGCGGCTCGCCGTCGATGTTGACGCGAATTTTGCCGACCTTCCAGCGATCGCCTTCAACAATCTTGTAAACCAAGTCGACCTCGTTGGCTTCGTCTCGCATGACGGTTTGCGGGTCGACTTCGGCATAGATGAATCCGAGCTCGCCATAACCATAAACGATCTCGCCGACATCTTGTCGCAGCTTGGTCCCATCGAACGTGTCGCCGGGCTTGAGCTGCAAACGGTCTCTCAGCGATGGCTCGGTCGCGTACTCATACCCGACCAACTGGATATCATTGACTTTGAACCGCGGTCCTTCATTGACTACGAACGTGACCGTTACCCACTTACCCGATTCGTCGTACTTGAGCGTTCGTCCGACGGTGGCGGTCAAGAAACCCAAATTGTGATAGTAGGCCGCCAAGACATTGATGTCTTGGTCGATTTTATTGAAGTCGGCGACGTTGCCGATGTACGAGACAACGCCCATGAACCCATCGCGGCTCTTGATGATCTTTTTGAGCCGAGCCTCGGTAACGATTGTGCTGCCCGTGATCTGGATGTCTTCGATTCGCTCTTTGGGGCCTTCATTGATTCTGAAGACGACGGCGGACGGGTCGCCTGAGATGCCCGTCGAGCTTTGAATGGAGACTTGATTGAAACCCTCTTCGCGGTAGTAGTCCACGAGCCGGCGTCGCGCCGACTCGATCGAAAACTCGCTCATCGGATCCGTCGCAGCGACACCCGCTCGGCCTTTCAGTTCGCGATCGTTCATGGCCCGATTGCCGTGGAAAATCACTTGCGATATCGTCGGCCGCTCGTGAACGACAAAGGTTACCGCAACGCCTTCGGGTCGTTCTTCAAGCTTGAACGTGACGTGATCGAACGAGCCCATGTCGTTGAGCCGTCGTACGTCGCCGAGCACGGTTTCGTAGTCGTAGAAGCGATCTTTGCGAGTCTGGACCTGCTGCAAAATGCGGTGAATCGTGACCCGTTTGTTTCCCACAATCCGAACGTCCGCCACCAGGGCGTCGCCCTGCTCGCGATGGATGGCAACTCCGTCGCGGTCGTGCACGTGTTCGCTAAATTTCGGTTTGGCCGTCGGCCCAGGCGCTGATGCTCCGCCGCCACCACCGGGTCCCATTCCGCCGCCGCTACCACCTCCGAATTGGGCGTGGGCAGGTATCGACAAGGGTGCAGCGAGCAATAGACCAAGCACGCATCGTCGGCATCCGAATAGTCGGATAACGATGGCGCGATCGCTCACCCAGCGACAAGGCGAAATCTTCCGGCGCATACGTGGTGGCATAACTTGCGAACCAATCAAACGAATAGGCGTCAAGTGCCCGCTCGAATGTCAAAATCTGAGCATTCGGCCGACTCTGATCGGTAACTACCAACGCATCGCGGCTTGCCACAAGCCGGATTCGGGTGCCTCGTGGACGATTTAATGAGAAAGTGCTCTGTGAAACTCAATCGGTCGATGAACCGTTCACACTCACTGCGATGAAAGCGCGAGCGCCGTCGTCCCGTCGACCGATACGTCGACCGACTGGACCGGCAATTCGAGCCAATCGGTGATCAGGACTCGTTGCACCAAGGGCTCGTCCAGATGTCTCAGCGTGATTTCCAAAAGCCGTTCGCGAATTTGGACTTGAGCCGGGTCCGCTAACCAACGCGGATCGACTTGTCGCAACAGTTGTTCCGAGGCCTCGCGAATCTCCATTTGCATCTGAGACATTCGATCACGTCCGCGATGCAGCTTCGAAGGATCCATAACCGCGTGCATGCGGAAGTGGTAGACCGTCGATAAGTTCTGAACGCTCTGAAATCGAAAACTACCTACCTCGATCGCCGTCGACTCCAGTCCGCTCAAACTACTGACCCGACTGCGAACGTATCCGATCACGGCAGCATGAATCGCTACCATCATCAGAATTAGGCATGCACCCCAGTAACGTCGAAACAAATTCACGAAAACAGGCTCTGACAGGAGAGAAAGTGACTTCGATCTGGCCGATCGTGTCGGTAGGATCGATTGCAACACGAGTGTAACGCCGCGGCGAAGCCGATTCGCTTCGTAGGCTCTCAAACGTAGGTCAACTTTGAGCCGATCTCGATCCAGATTCAAAAATCTTCAAGAAACCTCTGATTCAAAGGCTGGCATCCGATTTCTACGTCCCCCATTGACCGGTTCGCGCCGCCGACGAAGGTGCGCGTCGTAATCTTTACCAGCCCAAAAGCGGGCAGCGGTGCCGGTCGTAATCAGTTGCCTCGGTTGTCCGATTCATTGACGCGATTGAAGATCGACACAGTCACCGTGAACTCAGTCGCGGACGCGCAGTCCGCGATCGCGGATGCCGCTCAAGCGATCGTCGTTGCGGCCGGTGGTGATGGAACATTGGCATTGATCGCGGGCTCCATCGATCGCAACGTCCCCATCGTTCCAATGCCGATGGGAACGGAGAACCTGTTAGCTCGATACTTCGGGCACCGCGCCGACGCCAAGGATGTCGAAGAAACCATCCGCCACGGTCGCACGATGTCTTTGGACATGGGCGTTGCAAACGGAAAGCCGTTCTTAATCATGGCTACCTGTGGATTCGATGCCGAAGTTGTGCGCGGTATGCATTTGACGCGTCGAGGTCATATCAGTCGACTGAGTTATCTGAAGCCGATCGCCCGTGCGCTTCGACACTACCGTTTTCCTGCACTTCGTGTGTCCGTCGATGGTGGCGATTCGTTCGAGGCAGGCTGGGCGATGGTTTTCAATTTACCCAGCTACGCCGCGTCGCTCGCGATTGAACCGGACGCGATCGCGGACGATGGACTCTTGGATGTCATCGCTTTCAAAGGACGCTCGACGTTCAGCAGTTTTCGGTATTTGGCCGGAATCAAATTCGGTCGGCACTTAGCTTTCCCCGATACGATTCGACTTCGCGGACGATCGATCGAAGTCAGCGCTGTTGACTCGTCGCGGCAGCGGATCTCCTTTCAAACCGATGGCGATTATGCAGGACGCCTACCGCTTCAAATAACGACAATGCCGGCGAGAGTGCAACTGTTGCTGCCTCCGCTCTACGCCGTGTACCCGCTAGGAAGTGACTTGATCAAGATGCCGAGCCGATCCTTCGCCAACTGATTGGATGACTCGTCAAGGTTTTCGTCAGTCACGTTGGCATCGACCCAAGTTGGAAATCACGGACCAATCTGGACGCGGAAGTCCCTCGCGACGATCTACCGCTCCCTTGATCGATATCGGCGATACTGTCATTCGCTGTCCGACTTTTTGAATGTTTCGGGTCAGCAATTTAGCATTCGGCTCACACCGACCGCCGCCCACCAGACGGCCACTGATCTCGGTTGAAGCCGTGTCATCGGGGTGAAATAGAATCTTCACCTGGCAGGCTCGCTAAATAAAATAAGGCACTCCAGCTTTACGATGTCGTCCACTCGTTTGAAAATGTCTCGGATAGTTTTTGATGTTCAATTGGCTTTCGCGGTGGTTGCGACCTGATCGATCGATGGTGGATCAGGCACAGGCGCACATGACGTTCGGAGAAGCATCGGCTGGCCGCACGGTCGCGCGGACGCGTATGTTTCTTCGAAAGCAGCTATGGGTTTGGCCAATCATCGCCGTCCTCGTGCTGTCGGTTGCGGGTTACGCGGTCAGCGGAGCAATCGACAGGACGCGCCAATTACCTTCCCGTTAAGACCGATCCACTGTCAACTTTTCGTGGGCAATTCGAGTCTGCTGGTCTCCAACAGCCGGTTCGATAAGCAACACATCGCGGCGATCCCCGAAACGCCGTCGAGTCGGCTTGGTTAACGCGTTGCTGCCGGGCTAGAAAGTTCGCTGATGTCGTGCCTTGAAAAGAATCGTGCTCGGCGTCCGCAGACCGCTCGGGACTTGTCAAAGCAGCTTGCGGCCAGCTCGGTGACAACGAGTTGGACTGCGGAAGAAGCGGATGCTTGGTGGGGGCGGCATGAACGCGAATTGGCTAACACCAATGTTGGCCAAATTGCTACAAACAAAAACTCGCTCCGTGCAACAGTGGCAACTGAGCTTGCCACTGCGCGCGAATCTCGGAATGCTGTTGAACATTCGCCTAACTCGTCAGCCTTTGATCAAACCATCGCACCAGACAATCAGCGACCTTAAAATCACTGAAACAACAAATATCGCTATGGCTTATCTGGCTGAATCACGCCCACATAGAGATCGCCGTCCGTCCGCCACGGGTCACCCCCTCCGTTGAACCCTTCGAGTTGCTTGTGAAAACCTGATACGACCGATCGAGTGGCAAGGTCGGTTGTTTTTTCCAGACACTCGAACAGGTAGTCCCGTTCGGAATCGATGTCAGGAGCGGTCACGTGAGTGATCTGTCCCGTCGTATGGCTCAGCCCGACTCGTTTGTCGTAGACGGCCGAGCCGATCCATTGTGGTCGTCCATCGGTACTAAGCTGTTCAGTCTTCCAAAAGCGAACGTGATGCCGGTGACGCGGGTTGTCGCCAATGGGCTGTTCAAACGCCAAATCTTCCTTGCGTCCAAACAGATAGAGGCTGCTGACGGGAGCCGCATCATCTGGTCGCGAAAGCACGGTATCGGCCGCGATCTTCAGGTCGCTCTCTAGTCCCAACGCGGCAGCAGAATACCAATCAGCCGCTTTCATAATGTTCTGCAACTCAAGTTCAGTTCCAATCAACTCAAGATTCAGCGGATCGCCAGGATGATGATCGCTCGTCTGCGTGAGCCGTGGATTGTCCTCCAGCGCCGGGTCGTGTGCAGCAAATTCTTTCCACGCATCCGGGGCGAGCAAATAGGCTATAGCCAACCAGAGTAGCAAGGATCCGGCAATAACGCCGAGGATTGACTTGCTAAGACTGCGACGTTTTCGAACAACTTTTAGCGATTCATTTTCCATTGGAGACCGGGCTATTGCCCACCGATCGGGTGCAGAGTTTGCGTTTTAGTCACTGCAGGTGGATTCCACTTGCCGGTGAGAATATCAGACTTTGGACGGTAAAGACGCATCAGCAGGTTGAACGCTCCTTGGGGTGCGGGCAACCAGTTGGCTTCGAGTTCTTTGCCGGGGCTTTCGTTTTGGAAGTAGAGATCGAGCGAGCCGTCACCATTGAAATTGAAGGGCATGTAGCTGCTTACCGCGAAGCGATTGAGGACGTTCCCCACTTGGAAGCCCTCGCTGTCGTACAGCGTGATCGACCAGAAGGCATTCACAGGCGGGATCTGGCCTTTCTCAAAGTGCAGGACGTATTTGTTCGCGCCGTCGAGCGGCTTGCCGGTGTCGTCGGCGAGGTTCATCGGATAGACCGCATCTTCCGGCAGGTTCGCACCCAGACCGAGCTGCGCTACGATCGCCCGCTTGAGGTAATAGTTTCCATAGACGCCCATGGTGTCGGTGTTCATCGACCAACCATTGACGACGCGAGCGAGCGTGGGAATCTTCCACTTCATCAGCACCTGTGCTTCCGCTGGTGCAGTTTCCATAGCCCGCTTCATCACGGGATCAAGCTTGTCAAAGTCAAAGCTCTTGCCAACCTCGATGCCAATGTTTTTCATTTGCGCAATGATGGGCTGATCGGTGCTGTGAGGCGGATTGACCTTCATCAGTTCGGCTGCGTAGGCAAAGTATTTCGCTGCCGTCATGGAATCGACTTGCAGCTTCGGCGGCGTCTTCATATCAACGCTCGGGTCGATCTTGACCGGCGGCAGGACGACTGTCTTGCCCCACTGCGACAGCGGCGTGACTTTGTAGCCGGCCTGAATCTTATGCACTGCGTCGTAATCCGCAGCACCGTCCGTCTTCGTGCGGCCGATGATCCAGAGGTACGGCGTCGGCGACGCGATATGCGTGAAACCATCGCGCACAGTGCCAATCCAACCGAGCGGAGTGACGAGGAAGTTACCAGCTTGCGTGCCGGTCGTCCGCGAGCCTGGGCAAGCGAAGACGTCCGTCCACATGTCGAGCATCGGCAGCATGTAATAGCGCCCATCCGTATCCGGCGCGGAGACGATCATCGGCTCCGTCGTCATATCCAGCCAAGTGGCAGAATAGAGCGTATCGAAGTTGGAACGCACGACGCTTTTAAAATCTGCCGGCGGATATTCGGGGGCATTGACGAACAGATTCATCGGCCCTTTGCCGAACACCTCGCCAGGCTCGATGTTGGTGAACTGCTTCCGCGAAATGTCCATGGTGACCAGCGGATAGAAGTAAACGTAAGCATCCACAGCAATCGCATGCGCAGCTTCCACAGTGATTGGAGGAGCTGAGTAGCATAAGGGACTTGTTGTTAGCCAAACCACGGTGGCGGCGGAGGCAGTCAGTATCGGCTTCATAAAGTTGAGTCCGGTAGAAAAACAGTGCTTTTCTGTATTCATATTGTAAAGGTTTATTGAGGGCAGAAATACGCGATTGCAAACGCGGTTAGCGTAGTGCCGAAGTACACCAGTGGAAATGCCCAGCGGCAACCGCGATCAATTCGGTCGCCAAGTTCGGAGTTCCCTCTTCGATCTGCGGTTCCTACGACAAGGTTCACAATGACCGAGGCGCATGTCACCAGGAAACTGACGTTTAAAAAACAATTCATCAGGGTCAGATACGAAATTTGAGGCATGATGCCGCCCTGCACGAGTTGGTAGGTGACGGCGGTCAGAATTCCTACAAACGAAACGCTCATGCGATCCCCCAACGACGACCGGTCCATCCAAAACACTGACCAAGAGAGCGCGACGATCAAGGCGAGCGGAAAAACTACCAAACGCAAATTGAAGAACGGTCGTCGTTTTACATCGACCGAGAGCACGAGTGCCGAAGCTTCATGGCCTTGAGCGGTATAAGGGGCATCTATTCTATTAATTGTTGATGTAACGCGATTCACCGTCCACTGAGGAACCTCTGTCTTGGCTGCAAATGTCCGTTCAAGCATCGCGTCTGCTTCCAGCACGACCTTGCTGGTATCAAAGCCAAAGATTTCAAACACGGCCTCTAGTCGCTGCGAATCGAATGGCGCATGCCTCAAGTCGAGTTTGGTCTCGGCGATCGCGCTAACCGACTCAATCAACGTGCATTGTCCGTCGGGTTGTACGCGAAGCAGTACAGCTGATTGCTCATAAGATCCCGATGCATTGGTGAGTAAGACCTGGGGAAACCATGACGGGGAAAATTGTTTCACTTGGTAATCACCCTGATAAACCTTCTCGTCCGCTCCCTCTTCGCCGGCGTCAAACGCTTGTCGAACGTCTTGCCATTTCAAAGTCAGCACACCTGAGAACTCGAACGCCTCGGATTCTTCATCGATCGCATTGATGTTAAGCAAGTTAAACGCGGCCCGGACGACAACCACACCTTCACGATTCGGGCGATTGAGGAGGTTCTTGCCACTCGAATTCGTCGGTGATGGACTAGGGTCAGGATTCGCAACCTGTGGGGCGGCGTAGAGATGGAATTGACAGAGTGTTGCCAACAGCAAAACCGAGATCTGAAGTTGAACCCGCTTCATTCAACTACCCGAGAGGAAGGAATTGGCTGTTCAGAAGTGATTTGGATCGGTCTTTTTAGTAGAGTCCCGATGCACCAGACGCCCATCACGGTATGGAGTAAGACTGCTGGCCACAGCAAGATGCCGATCGGTTGTGATTGAACTCCAGCGATAGCGAGGACGAGGGTCGTGCCGAAATTGTAGAGCACCATGCCACTGACGATTCCCCGTGCGGCACAACTCTGGTCGTCAAAGCTCGCCAGCCAGCAGGCAATGCCCAGTGCAAGCAGAGCCACGCCTGCGACGCGAGCCAGCGGAAATATTACAACGGCGATTTCTGTTCCAAGGAGCAATCCAACCACGAGCGCCGGCGCAGCAATTAAGCCCAGTCCTGCGGATGCTTCGATGAGTGCGCTGAGTTTGAGCAATCGATTCATGGCGTCTTGGAGGCATGAGGCGGGCGGCCCAAGCGGACCGCCTGCCTTGCGACTGCCTAAGTTAGGCGGATATTTTTGGACGTTGGCGATCGCTTCCGCCGCCTCGTGGAAGACGGCCCGCGCGGTTCACGAGCGGATTACTGCGCCGCGTTCTTTGCCTCCTGGGTCTTTTGCTCCAGAAGCTTGGCCTGCGCAGGTGTCGGCGGAATCAACTTGATCGTCAATTTGTCGATCGTACCGGTGAAGCGAAACGGTGGCTGGTAGTCGTCGTCGTCTACACCGGTGCGCGTATCGACTCCGACATCAAAGGTCTCGTCCACGGTTATGAGGGACGGGATCGTGTGCGGGATTTTCTTGCTATCGACCTCTTTGCCATCCACCGACAAAGTTCCGGTGCCGCCCTTGGCCATGCCCGGACCGTCGTATTTAAAATCAAACAAGATGGTGTGCTTGCCCGGCGCTAGCGCGGTATTGCCTTCCCAGCGGAACTTCTCGAGTCCAAGCATGTTGTAAGTAAACACCGGCTTGCCCTTAACCAGGTACAGCCCGTAACCACCGAACCTGCCGCCCAATGTATTGAGCATCCCTTCGCCACCACCGTCAGGAACCTCCACTTCGGCACTAATGGAGTAGGATTTGGCCAGCGTGTTAGGCACACTGCCATCCGGCAAACCAGCCATTTCACCCGAGTACGTAAACTCGGTTCGACCCGCCGTGGAACTTGGTCGAGCGGTCAGTAGTCGGGGAAGGATCGAGTTGTCCAGCGGGAAAACCTGATACTTCTCCGCTTCCACCAGAAACAGATCCTGTAACTCTCGGAGCTTGTCTGGGAACTCGGCGGCGAGATCTTTGTTCTGCGAGTAGTCCTCGTCGATGTGGTAGAGTTCCCACTTGTAGCCGTTGAGCACTTCGGGCATCTCTGCCGAACCCATTAGCCACGGCGGCTGAGGTGGAGGTGTTGCTGCCATCCAACCGGCATGATAGATGGCGCGGTTGCCAAACATTTCAAAGTATTGAGTCTCGCGAGTGGATTTTGCTTTCGCATCATCCCAGGTGTAGGACATGCTGACACCCTCGATTGGTTCCTGCGCGATACCATTGACCATCACCGGAGCCTCGATTCCGGTCGCTTCCAGAAGCGTCGGCACGATGTCGATGATGTGGTGGAATTGAGTACGGATGCCGCCTGCGTCCTTGATTTGCTCCGGCCACGACATGACCATTCCGTTGCGCGTGCCGCCGAAGAACGAAGCTACCTGCTTGGTCCATTTAAACGGCGTATCGAAAGCCCATGACCATGCTACCGACATGTGTGGCTGTGTCACTTCCGAACCCCAAACGTCGTAGAACTTCAGTTGCTCTTCGACAGGGATGTTAATAGCTTGGATGGCAGCCATGTCAAACGGCGTGCCGATGGCGGATCCTTCAGCGCTGGTGCCATTGTCGCCAGTGATATAGACGATGAGTGTGTTGTCCAGCTTGCCAAGGTCTTCGACCTGCTGAATGACTCGACCGATTTCATGGTCGGTGTAGGCCACGTACGCGGCGTAAACGTCGGCCTGCTTCACAAACAGTTTTTTCTCATCCGCACTGAGCGTATCCCACTTTGGCAAAACGTCCGGCCAGGCAGTGAGTTCGGTGTTTTCGGGAATCACGCCCTGCTTCTTTTGGTTCGCAAAGATTGTTTCGCGCAGCTCATTCCAACCGTCGTCGAAAAGGTGCATGTCGCTGATCTTCTTGATCCATTCGGGCGTTGGCTGGTGCGGCGCGTGCGTGCCGCCGGGGGCGTAGTAAAGCAAGAATGGTTTGTCCGGCGCGGCGGCGTTAATTCCTTTTAAGTAGCTGATCGCCTCGTCCGCCATGTCGGTGGTCAGGTTGTATCCGGGCTTGCCGATCCACGGTGTGACCTGTGAGTGATCTCGAAACAGATACGGATACCATTGGTCGGTCTCGCCACCCATGAACCCGTAGAAATACTCAAACCCCATTCCGCTTGGCCACTGATCAAACGGCCCGGCGGTGCTGTATTGATAAGTCGGAGTGTTGTGATTCTTTCCAAACCACGACGTCGCATAACCGTTGTCTCGGAGGATGGTGCCAACGGTTGCCTTGTCCTTCGGAATCACGCTGTCGTAGCCAGGAAAGCCCGTGGACATTTCGCCGATTACGCCCGAGCCAACCGAGTGGTGGTTGCGTCCCGTGATCAACGCCGCTCGTGTTGGCGAACAGAGGGCCGTGGTGTGGAATTGCGTGTAACGCAAGCCCGCCTTCGCGACTCGATCCATCGCCGGTGTCGGAATGACTCCGCCAAAGGTACCACTAACGCCATAACCAGCGTCGTCCGTCATGATCAGCAGCACGTTGGGTGCGCCTTTGGGCGGCACCACATTCGCTGGCCAGCCAGGTTTGGAATCGGCTGTGGTCAGACCAATCTTTCCAGCAAAGGGGGCGGGTGGATTTGGTATGTATCTCCCGTCGATCGTCGTCGTTGCACTCGGTGACCCGGGAGTGCCGGTGATTTGCTGGGCCTGCGCGGCATTCGCGGTCGCCATCACGGCGGTCACGAACGTCATGCCCAGGAAAATGTATCGGTTTGTTTTCATGTTGCTGCGTCTTTGTTTGCGTTGCTGCTTGCGTTGTTATCGCTCGGAAAAGATTCTGAGTTCGTCTTTGAATTGGCGGGCTGCCTCGTGGGAGACGGCCCGTGCGTTTAAAGATCGAAAGTTCTTTAGTTTTACTGGCCGTGGGCTTTCGCGGCGGCTTCAATCTGTGCCTTCACGGCGTCGAGGTTGAAGCTCGCGCCCTTTTGGAGGGGCGGATATTCGATCGCCGTCATGGCCAGCTTCGCCACCTCCTGCTGCACGAATACGAATCGCCAGAACTCATACATGAACGAATCCATGAAGAAGCCCTGCGCGCCGTCCAAGGTTCCGTTGACCGGGTATCCCAGTCGCTCGAAGGGGTCCAGTCGCAGGTTCGTCAGGCCTGGTGCGTTGACATGGTCCTTGGCGCCGAGCCAGCCGTTGGGTTGCTCAATGAAACGATACTTCCAGTCGTCGATGCGCACTGCGCCGAGGTCGCTTTCGCCGAAGTAGAAGATCTCGTGGCGAGCCGAGGGGCCTTTGCCGGTGAGCATCGCTGTTTGGTCGTAGCTATCGAGGTGATTTTTGTAGGTCGTGTCCCCGATTTTTTTGCCCTTGAGCAGTTCGTCCTTGATGTTCGGATTGCCAGCGGCGGCGACAAGTGTGGGGAACCAGTCGAGTCCTGAGATGATGCCATTCTCAACCACGCCTGCGGGAATTTTGCCAGGCCAGCGAATCATCGCCGGGGCACGGAATCCACCTTCATAGGTCGTGCCCTTCTGGCCTTTAAACGGCGTGTTGCCGCCGTCCGGCCAGGTGAAAGTTTCGGTGCCGTTATCGGTGGTGAAGAGGACGATGGTGTTGTCGTCCTCGCCCATATCCTTAAGCTTCTTCATGATCAGGCCGATGTCGTCATCGAGCTGGGCCATGCCGGCTTCCTGGATCGTCCAGCCGTTCTGCGAGTTTCGCATTTTCTGGTACTTGTCCGACAGGTGCGTCACGACGTGCATCCGAGTCGGATTGATCCAGCAAAAGAACGGCTTGTCATCGGCTTTGGATTTTTCAATGAACTTTAATGCGAGGTCGCGGATTTCGTCGTCCACGGTCTCCATCCGCTTGGGATAGAGGGTGCCGGCGTCTTCGATCTTCTGCTTGCCGATTTTGCCCCAGCGAGGCATTTCGGTGGCGTCATCTTTGTCTGTGGCCCAGCTATGGACCATGTTGCGTGGGCCCACGACGTCCAGCAGCTCTTGCGGATAGCCGGGGTGCGCGGGGTCTTCCATCGCATCGAGGTGATAGAGGTAGCCGAAAAACTCATCGAAGCCATGCACGGTGGGAAGGTATTCATTGAGATCGCCGAGGTGGTTTTTGCCAAACTGGCCGGTGGCGTAACCGAGATCCTTGAGCGCGCTGGCCAACGAGCAAGCCGCAGTGGGCATCCCGACTTTCGCTCCCGCTTGGCCGACGGTGGTCAGACCGGTGCGGATGGGCAACTGGCCGGTGATGAACGCGGCTCGCCCCGCCGTGCAACTCGCTTCCGCGTAGTAGTCGGTAAAGAGCATGCCTTCCTTGGCGAGCTTGTCGAGGTTCGGAGTCCGGCCGGCCATCATGCCGCGGTGGTAAGCACCGATGTTCCAGATGCCGATGTCATCGCCCATGATCACGACGATGTTGGGCTTTTTGGCTTGGGTTTTTTGGCCCTGCGCCTGCGCCGGTGCAACGGCGAATAACAATGCCAACACAGTTAGAACTGCCAAGCAGGCATGAGTGCGCATTCGTTTCATCGAAGTGATTTCCGGGGTGTAAAAGGTTTATTGATCTTGATCTGCGTTATCTTTCAGTCTGACAAGCAACCACTGTTCGGTTCGCTCGCTGCCGAAGTGGATCATCACGGGGGCTTCATCCTTGGTCAGGTTGTAGAGCCCCGTTTCAATCACGTCCTTGGTGTCGGTGCCGACCGTGAACGCAAGTTTTTGCGTTTCTTTATCGACCGATCCTTGAATCGTTTGGACTTTGTTCGTCGCGGTGTCCGTGTAGTTTCCACGCACGACGGCTTCTTTGTTGACAGCGATCTGGATCGTCACATTCGATTTGGACTGGCTGTCTTTGGAAAGTGCAAAGACTCCTAATGGAAGCCATTCACCATCACTGGGCGCAGGCGCTTGAGCACCCGTACTGGCGAGCGATTGTGCTTCTTCGTAGTACTCCGTTGACGTTCCGGCATCTTGTCCGTTGACGTAAACATTGTCGCCTTCGTAGGTTACGTTATTGCCATAGTCATAGTAAATGGGCTGCGTCGTGGAGTTGTATCCACACCAGCCCCAGGCCGACGACCACGTGGCGGATCGCCAAGCGTTGTTCGCGCCCCAACCCGCTGCGAACCAGGCACCGGGATGATTGACATTCCAGCCTGGTCGGTACAGGTCATAGTGGTTGAAATTGCCACGAACCGCAGTCGCGGTTCCGTATCTCATAGATGGAGTGGCACGGTTGAATCCGGCCGCGTAACCAGCCGCTGCGCCCTGCGCACCTGAATATCGGGGGTTGTTGCGGTTCGCGACTGCGGCCCCGGTAGCAGCACCTTGCGCACCCGAGAACCGGGGATCGTTGCGGTTTGAAACTGCGGCGCCCGCCGCCGCCCCTTGAGCACCCGAAAAGTTCGGATCATTGCGATTCGCTGCGGCAGCACCAGCGGCGGCACCCTGCCCGCCAGAGAAATTGGGGTCGTTTCGATTCGCCGCGGCAGCACCAGCGGCCGCACCTTGGCCGCCAGAGAAATTTGAGTCGCTGCGATTCGATGCCGCCGCACCGACAGCCGCGCCTTGAGCACCCGATGGATTCCTAGCATAGGGATTGTTGTGCGGCATTCCGTCGTCGGACGGCATGCCAAGAAAACCGCTCAATTGATCGCGATTCGGTGCCGCTCCATCACCTCGCATACCACTTTGCCCGAATCCGCCTGCACCTCCGGCGCCCGCTGCACCACCGCCAAATCCAGCGTCGCCGCCGCGTCCCAATCCTCCGCCAACATTTCCTCCCCCGAAACCGCCAGCGTCAGCACCGCCACCAAACCCGGCACCGCCACCACCATTTCCGCCGAAACCACCGCCGCCACCGAATCCACTGCCGCGTGAAGCACCACCACCACCACCACCACCACCACCAAATCCACCTCCTCCGCTAAATCCTCCTCCTCCGCTAAATCCTCCACCGCCGCCGAAACCGCTGGCGCCACCACCACTAAATCCACCACCTCCGCTAAATCCTCCACCTCCTCCGCTAAATCCTCCACCTCCACCTCCACCTCCACCTCCACCACCAAAACTACGGCCTCCGCCGCCGCCACGACCGCCTCCACCGCGGGCGAAACAGTCATTCACAAAAAGCATGGCGGACAGAACAATACAAAGCGGAATCGTGTTGCGTAAAGTCATGACGAATACCTCGGAATAGAAAGGCGATGGTTGTTGAGTTATTTGGTTTGACGCTTGAGGATGATTTCATTCGTGTCAGGTAACGATTGGCCGTCGACGATGCGATTGATCGATTGCCACACGTAAGCGTTGTCATCCAGGCGAGTGAGCGTCACCGTTGCTGAACTACTGCGGCCATCCGCCAACATGCCTTGCATCTGAGCGATCCAACCACCGTCGCGTGGCCACCAAGTGCCCACCGCATTGCCACCGTCGGGGCTGAAATTCCATGACTGAACATGGCGACCTTGCGGATTCAATCCGATCATCTGCACGCCGCTGGTCGTCGTTTGATCCGGCGCGGTCACCGTATACGTTCGCTGAACAAAACTCTTATTAGCAACCCAACTGAAAACCGATACCGTTTTGGAACCGAACTCTTCCGCTTCCCAGGTGCCGATCAACCAATCCAGATCCGCGATACTGTTATAAGAAGAAGGCAACTCCACACGCGCGTCCACAACCTTGGACATCAACCATTTGCCATTCACTTTCGTATGGATCGCCGTGTAAGCGCCCAATGCTGGGGCACCTGCTGGAGGAGGATCAAGCATGGCGCGACCCTTTTCAGTCGCGGCCTTGTCACTTTGCATTTCCAACGAGTCGATCACGATCCTGATCTTCTCACCTTTGGCAGCGGCGAGAATTTTTCGGTACTCGTCCTGGATCGCTGCGCGACCTTTGAATGATTGGCCGTTGTCGTCCACATACTCGCCATCCTCGGTCCAAAGCGCCGCAACTTTGGCTGCGTCACCAATGTTGAATGCAGCTTCGAACGCGGTGGCCGACTCGCGAATCGCGGCCAGCTCAGGTTTGGCATTGGCGTTTGCCGTAGCAGGCGGCTGTGCCGCCGCTGGTTGAGCGGCCACGGGAAAGGCGAGCGAAACCAAGACGGTTCCCATTGCCAGGGAGGCGACGATTCTCATGCGTATGGCTCTTGAAGTATGTCGCGCAGCCATGCGCTAAGGAAAAGTGATCGACGGCCCTGCCGACCATGGAACGTGCACGTCAATTCGAGACGTTCAAACTTACCGAGCAACCCTCAGACAAACAATCTACCTGTACAAAATAACCCAAGGTTAGCGGCTAACCTCGCGGGGCAATTAGTGCCGAGCCGTAAATTACTGTCCGATTTGTGGTGTAGCGACGTAGTTCCATTTTGACAGGAAGTCGTCGCACTTGATTCTTAACTGTTGTTCCATCTGCTCGGTTGCATTTCGTTTGGTTTGAAAGACTCGCCGGATGACGTTGACCGTCGTTTTCAGGCCAGTGCTGGTGCTCATCCAACGCAACAGTTCCACCACGCGATCGAGTGTATCAAATAGCATCCCGCTTCAAGCTCGTCCAACGTGTGGAAAAAAGCGGCGTTCAATTGGATTGTACTTCGAGCAGCACGGTGGATAGTGTGCAACACGTATCTCTAGCCCGATCGATTCGCTCAGTAGCTGCAGATCGTACTTGAAGATGCACTTGCTCGATGAGTTGCTGCCACCAGCATCGCAAGCTAACAGAATCGATGCTGCCTTGGGGTAACATTGTTTGCCGATTCGGTTTCAGAACCATCGGAAACTATCACAGGCGAATTTGCTCGTGTCATGCGAGATCCCGAGATTGAGGTGCCCCAGATTTGCATTACGGTCATAAATCCCGTGCGGAATCACCACGCCATCAGCCACGATGGAAAGTCGTGGTTAAATGCCTCCAACGGTGAGCTACAACGGACACGACCTTTGCGATACATCGTCCCCAAATGCTCTTTGACTTTGGAATCCATTGAGAACCAAGGATTCCCGTCGGTCTCATACAGTTCGATCAGTTTCCAATGCGAACGAACTGTACGTCGCGATCTTCGTGTCCGCCTCCGGGTAACACTTTGGCAATTTGCCGATGGTGAATCCCGGCATCATCGAGCCAAGTTGCAATCGAGTGCCTACCTGTTGGCGTTCCCATATCGGCAAGTCGAGAAGAAAGTTCGCGTGGCGTCATGTGGGTATAAAAGACATCTTCCCGATCAGGGTCTCCTGCGGTCCTCACGTCCAAGCAAGCGATCAGGTTTTCTTCTTCGCCAGATTCCGATTCAATCTTTTTTTCCACCAGCAACCGGCTGACGAATGCGACCGGCAGCTGGATCATCGGCCAAGCTATCGAGCTCGGCCAATCCACGTTCAATCGTTTCCTCGCTACATCCGATCACTCGGGCGATGTACCGAATTCCCCGTGCCCCCTCTGCTTCGCTTCGACGGCAGCAAATCTGCCGCGATCTTTCTCTGTCAGAGTTGCGACAAATTCTTGCAAGGACCGCTTGATTGCCGGAGTTTCCATCAGTTGCATCGTCATCCTTGGCCTCAAGTCGAATCCGGAAATGAAGGTTTCAAGTCATTCTATGCATGGGAGAAAATTTCTCCGACACTAATTTTCCGCTCGGTCCCAAGTCGGTGTACCTCAAGGCACAAGTGCAGCTATGTATCGTGCATCTTGTTCGCGCTGCATTATGTCAACGACACCGACTCTCGCGATCTTGTCGCCGATTTGAAGAAGATCTATCAAGCGGCCAGCGTTCGCGAAGCGGAGTCCGAGCTGGGGATTTTTCTAAGAAGTCGGACGCAAAGTAACCGACAATATCGAACCAGTGGAAGTCGAAGTGGCCGCACATCAGCGCGATGTTCGAGTTGCCGATGCCGATCCGCAAAGCGACGTGCACGACCAATGTGATCGAGTCAATCAACAGCGTGATTCGCAAGTTCACACGCAACCGCAAAAAAGTATCCCAACTGCGAGAGTTCGTTGAAGCTGATTTACATGGCGATCCACGAAGCATCGACACGTTGGACGATCCCGATACGGAAAAGGAAAGAGGCCCTCAATCTCTTCGCGATCCTATTCAAAGGCCGAATGCCGAAAAGCCTGGACTAACTAACCTAGACAGTCGTGGCACACAAATATTTACCGGCCCGTGTGTCATGTCAATTCGTGTCGTCATTTCAAATCAAGGTATCGGACGTGAATTTGCAACGCATCGGAAATCTGCGAGGAACGCTAGTGCATCGACCGTGGTTGCTCCAAGACTTCGACCATGGCTCTGATCGCCATCGCCGCTACGAGCATTGCGGTCGCTATCAATCTTGCCCTCTCGTTTCACCATCGTCGGCCGGAGAAAAAATGGCAAAACAATGAGGGGCAGAATATAGGTCAGCGTAAAAATGCTTTGCACTTCGTCCACTTGACCCGGCGTCGACAACCTTCAGGATATCGGGTGTGCAAGTTGCACGCTCACCCGAACCCCCTTTCCTTGCAGGTCCCTGTCATGCGTCGAGCCAAAATAACCGTCATCGGAGCCGGAAACGTCGGAGCCACTTGTGCTCATTGGTGCGCCGCCGCAGAACTCGGCGACATCGTCTTGCTGGACATCCCGCAAACCGAAGACATGCCGCGTGGCAAGGCACTCGACTTGATGCAAGCGTCTCCGATCATGGGATTCGATTCCAACATCGTCGGCACGACTAGCTACGCTGATGCCGCCGACAGCGACGTGATCGTGGTCACCGCCGGTATCCCGCGAAAGCCGGGCATGAGCCGCGACGATTTGTTGGCGACCAACGCAAAAATCGTGACCAGCGTTGCCGAAAACATCAAAGCGACTAGCCCCAATGCGGTCGTGATCGTTGTCAGCAATCCGTTGGACGCGATGGTCCAGCAGATGTTCAAAGTCACGGGTTTTGACCCCGCCAAGGTTTGCGGACAGGCGGGCGTTTTGGATACGGCTCGCTATCGAACATTCTTAGCGATCGAATTGGGCGTCAGCGTCGAAGACATCAGCGCTCTGTTGATGGGCGGTCACGGCGACACGATGGTACCGGTGCCCAGTTGCACCAGCGTCGGCGGCATTCCGGTCACTCAGTTGATCGATTCGGCTCGGCTCGATGAAATCGTCGACCGGACGCGGAAGGGCGGAGCCGAGATCGTTTCGCTGCTCAAGACCGGATCGGCCTACTACGCACCGGCGGCCGCTTGTGCCCAAATGGTTGAAGCCGTCGTCAAAGACAAAAAACGAGTCATCCCGGTGGCCGCCTACTGCGACAAAGAGTACGGCGTCGGCGGATATTACGTCGGTGTACCGGTGGTCATGGGCAGCGGTGGCGTCGAAAAGATTATCGAATTGGATTTAACGGAAAAGGAAACCGCCGACTTCAAAAACAGCGTCGATGCGGTGAAACAACTGGTCGCATCGATGGACCAATTGCTATCCGCGTAGACACAGTGATCGGGGATCGTAGGCTCGGGGATCGCCGTTGACACCGATCCTCGCCGGACCTTAGTTTCTAGTTGGCGAGGCCATGCTTCGCCGGACCTCAAGTCGTTTTTCGCAAACCTCGCAAAATAGACGCCGACATGAATCGATTTGAGCATCCGATGTCATGGAATTCGCCGAGCCAAGATTGTTCGTCGAATTCGGAAACTGGCCGAAGCGAGCAGCCCGCCCCGTTTTCGATGGAATCGGGTACCCGGGTCGGCGCTAATCGCGGATTCTTCCTGCCCATTCATTATTCTTCGGGCTACCGATACCCGTTGATTGTTTGGCTTCACAATGACGGCTTTAACGAAAACCAAATCAATCACGTGATGCCGCACGTCAGCTTGCGGAACTACGTCGGGGTCGGTGTCCGAGGCAATCGGGCCGCAGATTCGATGGGTCATCGCTTCGATTGGCACGATAGCCCGGCCGCGATCGGGATTGCTCACGATAATATCGTCGACGCAACCGATGAAGCGATCGATCGCTACTCGATCCACGATCGACGCATCGTTTTGGCCGGTTTTGGGGCCGGCGGTACGATGGCGATCCGAATTGCGATGCGAGATCCGCGGCGATTCGCCGCTGCGGTGTCCGTCGGCGGCAGAATGCCACAGGGCTCCATTCGCAACCTGCACGAGCTTCGCAAACGCCGTATGCCGATGCTGTGGCAATGGGCAAGCCAGAACGAAAACTACACAACCGACGGTTTGAAGGTCGACTGTCAATCGGCGATGGCGATCGGGGCAAAGGTCCAAGTCCGCCAATATCCCGGGACCGACGAAATGGACACCGTCGTTTTGTCGGACATCAATCGTTGGATCATGCAAGAAGTTGTGTCCGTCGAGAGTGAGCCGGACGATCAGTGGGCGACCACACCCACCGCCTATTCGAGTAATTAGTGCCACAGGTGCCAGGGTTTGCGATTGTGCGATAAACTGTCGGAAGATTTTCGTTCGACATTCCCGGTCCGCTGCAACGTGAAACCTTATGAACTCTGGTGATCCCACAAGCGAAGCCGACGATACTCCGCCTCCGAAATTGGCGACGCCCCGCAAGCCTGGCGATGCCAAAAAGATTTTGCTCGTCGACGATGACTTCGAGATCATCGAATCGGTACGTTACGCCCTCGAGGGTGCCGGATACGAGGTCGTGATCGCTCGTGACGGCAACCAGGGACTCGCGTTGGCCGAGCGTGAAAATCCTGACCTGATGGTCTTGGATATGATGATGCCCAAACGCAGCGGATTTCTGGTGCTGGAAAAACTTCGTCGACTGCGAGATGTCCCATTGCCGGTCATCATGATCACGGGCAACGAGGGAAGTCGGCACAAAGCTTACGCGGAATTACTCGGTGTCAGCGATTACATTCGCAAGCCATTTGCCATGGACCGCTTGATCGACGCTGTCGGAAAGTTGCTGGCGAACTAACGTGCTCGACGACAACCTCTCTCGGCGAATCCTCACCTACGCAGCCATCTTCGGCTCACTTGGTATCACGATCGGAGCTTTCGGGGCACACTTTTTGCCAGATTTCTTGGTCGGACGAGGACTCGAACCAGACTTGGTCACCAAGCGACTGAGTCAGTTTGAAACGGGTGCTCGATACCATCTGATGCACGCCGTCGCCCTGCTGGCGTTGGCCTCGAATCCTTATGGTTCGCCGGCGAGCCGTCGCTGGACTGCCAGATTTTTTGCGATCGGAATTGTTATCTTCAGCGGATCGCTTTATGTGCTGGTCTTGTTCAACATTCCGAAGCTCGGTGCGATCACGCCGATCGGCGGCGTTGCTTGGATCATTGGCTGGTTGATGTTGCTTTGGGTCGGCTATCACGGTCGGAAAAAGACGAAGAAGTTCGCACAAATTCACGGCAAAACGCCCTGATTTGGTCCGCCTACTCGTCGATCCGATCATCACCCGCTAGGCTCTGATCGAAATGGGGTCAGCGCGGGTTCGCCCCGCTTCCCGAATCATGAGACCGGATCACGATTCTTCCACGCGGGTGCTTTGACCATGGCGGAAACGGCCCAAGCCGAATTGAAATTCCCTCCATCTTGGCATCGTCGCCATTTGCTGGACATGGAAAGCCTGTCCGCCGAGGAAATCGATATCCTGCTGACGACCGCTCAAACCTTGAAGGACATGACGGGTGGTTGTCGCAACAAGATTTCTTTGCTGACGGGCAAGACGCTTGCCAATCTGTTCTTCGAGAACAGCACTCGAACTCGAAACAGTTTTTCGTTAGCGGCACGTCGATTGGGCGCCGACACGGTTGAATTCAGTTCATCGGGCAGCAGTGTTGCCAAGGGCGAAACCTTCGTCGACACTGCGAAAACGATCGAGGCGATGGGCGTCGATTGGGTCGTGACGCGACATGCCGTTCCCGGCACTCCGCATTTGCTCGCCCGCGAAATCGGTTGCAGCGTGATCAATGCCGGCGACGGTCCTCACGACCATCCGACTCAGGGATTGTTGGACATGCTGACCATCCGCCAGCATCGCGGTTCACTGGCCGGCCTGACCGTTGCCCTGGTCGGCGACATCGAACACAGCCGCACGGCACGCGCGAACTTGTGGGGACTCAGCAAACTCGGTGCACATGTGATCGTGTGTGGCCCGCCGACGCTGGTCAGTTCCCGATGGAGCGAGCTCGGGTTCGAAGTCGCTCACTCGCTCGACAAAATTTTGCCTCGTTGTGATGTACTCAACCTGCTCAGAATTCAATTCGAGCGTCAATCCGCGCGACCGTTTCCGAGCGTCCATGAGTACGCGGCGCTGTATGCGATGAACGCGGCCCGAATGCGGCGCGCGAAGACAAACATACTGATCATGGCGCCCGGACCAATCAATCGCGGCGTTGAAATCACTCCCGAAGTCGCCGACGGACCTCACAGCGTGATCTTGGAACAAGTCACCAACGGAATCGCCGTGCGGATGGCGGCGCTGTGGTTGTTGGCCGGTGCGTCATCAAACGCTGGCCAGTCGTCCGCCACGAATCAACCACTCGCGTGATCCATTCATGAGTAACCTTGGCAATTCATTCTTGATTTTCGGCGGCCGGTTGGTCGACCCGTCTCAATCGATTGATCGTGTCGCTCGTTTATTGGTAATCGACGGACAAGTCGAAGCCATCGACCCGGCCGATGGCGACATACCGTCTCACATCCGGCACGTCGATGCGACCGGACAGATCGTTGCACCGGGGTTGATCGATTTAGGCGTCGAGCTGCGTGAACCGGGATTCGAGGAAGACGAAACGATCGCATCGGGAAGCCGAGCAGCGCTCGCCGGCGGATTCACATCGATTCTCGCCTGCAGCAGCACATCGCCACCGATCGACTCACACGGCGCGGTCGAATTCGTACGTCAAAAAGCAGTGCAAGCCAACGGTGTTCGCGTTCATGTGATCGGATGCTTGAGCGTGAATCGTGACGCCCAACAGATGGCCGAACTGGGTTTGCTGCACGAGGCCGGTGCGGTCGCGTATAGCGATGCACCCCGGCCGATGCCCAACGACGCATTGCTCAAACGAGCGCTCGAATACGCGAGAATGTTCGATCTGCCGATCATCAACCGCCCCAATGTCATGACACTTTCCGAAGGCGGCATCATGCACGAAGGCCGAGTTTCCCTTGTCCTAGGGCTCAAGGGATTGCCGACCGAAGCGGAAGACTTGGCCGTTGCGCGTGACGTGCGGATCGCCGAAGCCACCAGCGGACGATTGCACATCGGCCCGGTCAGCACGATGGGCGCGGTTGACTTGATCCGCCGAGTCAAAGAACGCGGGATTCGAATCACGGCATCCGTTTGTCCCCACAATCTCTGCTTGGACGATTCACAACTTCGCACGTTCGAAGCACGATTCAAAGTGCATCCCCCGCTGCGAAGTCCACGCCACATCGAAACTCTGCGCAACGCGGTTGCCGAGGGAGTGATCGACGCCGTTCAGAGCGGGCACATGCCGCGGGCGCGAGAGAAAAAGATGGACGACTTGAACGCTTCGCCGTTCGGGTTGGCATCGCTCGAAACGACGCTGTCGACCGTCGCGACGTTCATGCTCGGGGTCAAGGGATTTGATTGGCTTTCGCTGATCGATCGGCTTTCGACCGCTCCGGCGAGAATTGCGGGCATCGCCGGCGGATCGCTTTCGATTGGCACACCCGCCGACATCACTGTCATCGACCCACGCGAAAAATGGGTCGTCGACGGTAACGCATTCGAATCGAATTGCATCAGCACGCCGCTGGACAACATCGAACTGACCAGCCGAGTCACTCACACTTTCGTCGGCGGAAATCTTCGCTTTTCGATACGTCCCGAACCGCAACACTTGGCGTAGTGTTTCCGATTCGGAGTCTTCAAGACTCAGCGTTTGATCGCTGTCATGAAACCACGATCCGCAATGGTGTCGTGATAGGAACCGACTGTAAAACCGAACGGCAACATCAGGTCGCCATACTCCTTGGCCGAGTAGCATTTGCCCTGCGTGATATTGGCAAGAAGCACTGAGTATTCGGCGACAGGTAGGGTACCTGTTTTGGCATCATTGATGAATGCGTCGTGGATGACCAGCAATCCACCCGGCTTCAATCTTTCCGAGGCCTTGCGAAGCAATCGAGTAACTTCTGGAACGTCCCAATCGTGCAGCACGTTTGAAAACAGGATCACGTCGACCGCATCGGGCCACGGGCACAAAAACATATCTCCGCTGACCACATCAATGCGATCGGCCAATTGGTGACGCAAGATTTCTTTTCTTACGATGCCATCAACCGGCGGCTGTTCCAGTACCGTGGCTCGCAAATGGTCGTTTGCTGCAACCATGGTTGACGAATAAATTCCCGATCCGCCACCGACGTCCAAGACGTGATGACGGTCGGCCAGCAGCGGTGAGAGTGATTTCGCGAGCGCCTGACCAAACGAAAGCCCTCGGCAATTCATGATGTCGGTGAAGCTGCTTGCGAATGCCGGATCTAACATCGACGCATGCCAATCGCTGCCACCGTCTTCAGCTTGCCAGTTGGCCGGCTTGCCGCTTCGCAGCACCTTCATGTGATCTCTCAAGATCGGTGAATCGGCAATCGGCTTGTAATACGGTCCTAAGAACCAAGGAGACGTCGCGACTAGGTGCTCGAGACCCGTCGGCGTCAACCGGTGGTGGTCTTGTTCGTCCGTTTCAATCAACTCCATCGCTCGGCAAAGCGTTAGCAAGACATCGCACGGTCGCGCGAAGATGCCGAAGTGTTCACACAGCGCGCGAGTATCGACAGCACGGTTATCGGCTAGCCATGTGAAGAGATCGAGTTCAAGGACCGCAGCGCCGATCAATTCGGCTGCATATTGTCGATCTCGATAACGAAGCAGCAACGTGGGCTCGGTCGTCGGAGCAACCGTCAAAGGATGAGTCATTGTTGCCTATCGATTGGTTGAGTTCATTTCGGCGGATTCGTTTCGCGTTTGAACTTTTTTAATGTTTAGATAAACCAAAACACCAATCAGTGGGATGCCCATCAGCATCAATGTGATCAACATTGTACGAATTGAACGGCCAATGACGAAGTCATTCGGAGCGTTGTCGCGATTTTCTGATTTAGTCATCAGTGCTAGTCGAAGTGTCGGGTCGGTTGTCGGGTCGATACCAAAATTCTCGATACGATTGCTTTCGTTGCAAATGGTCGCGATTCAATTCTTCTCGCATTTCTGGTGCGTCCGCTTGATCGATCGGTGGCGGATACGAAGTCATGGATCGATAGGGCAGCGGACCAATCGTTTGTCCGGCCAGAGTATTCAAGTCGGCATCTTTGTCCCAGCCGACATTGTGCATCACGAAATCGCGAACCCAACCATCGGGCAATTCAATGCTCGGAACGGAAAACGACAATCGGACTTCGTCACCGGCGCCGATGACCACCATTCGGTCATCCCACTTGCGAAGCAGATCCAGACATTCACCTTTACGAGTCAACTCACCTCGCAGTGGAGGCCATCGCGGCGTAAGGCTTGTGTCTTGGTAGTCGTAGGTTTCCGGTTGCGTCGACCCGTTGCGAATGCGTCGCGAAAAGCCGTGCGAACCGACCTCGGACGCGACGAGTTCGAGGTCGGTCTTTCGGTACTCAGCAGGCTTCGTTTGCACGGCAACTTCGGCTGCATCCCAATAAATCTGGGCCGACGTTCGAACACGCAATCGAGGATTATCGCGATCGATCGCGTCGCTCACGTCGATCACAATCGTCTTCGTTTTGCCGCCCGGAAAACCCGCGAATGGGATGGCGTTGCGCCACCCGCCGTCGACCGAACCGTCAGGAACCCAAATCGAAGGAAACTCGATCGGCGCGAGATCTGCGTTCTGGTCGATTTGAATGTTCAGCGATGTGTCAGTTGGCATGATCCAACCGGTCATGACCAAGTAAACATTTCCGTCGGCTGGTAGCTTCTCGAAATCCAAGTCGACCCAGTGCGGTGGGCAAAGACCTTGGCGGATTCGGCGATCAAAACCTTGCACAAAGTTCTTGTCGGGCAAAAGAATTTGAGCGGTAACGTCACGTCCGCCACCATCGATCGCTCGCGTCGGCGGTCGGCGATCCTCTTGGTCAAACGCGAAGATAGTCGGAGTCGCAATACCGCCGGGGCCGACTTTTTCGTTTGTCCAAACGTCGACGTTTGCCGGATGGTCGATCGCTGACAACTTGATCTCATCGAAGTAGGCAACTTCCCAAAGCTCTTCGGTAACTCGAAATTCGTACTGGTCGCCGCGGGGACGAATCGCATCGCCGCTAAGCTTCAGATATTCCCAAGGACGATCTTTGGCGACGATTCCATCGGCGACTTGCAGACCCAGCGGCGCCGCCCAAAGGCAATCCGTCACAAACTGAAACTGATTGCCATCCCAGGCATACAAGAAGGGACAAGAACCCTTGAGCGTCTGTTCTTCTTCGACCAGCGTATCTGGATTGATCTTCGATATCGTTTGCGTCAAACCGTTCGGCAAAATGGCGCGAATGCTCCCCGATCCGTCGAAACCATCCGTGCCGAAATGGGTCGAAGGCGATGTGACGATCTGCGCACGATAGTGTGGACCGAATCTCAGTTCCAAAACGCTGCCAATCGCAAAGTGATTGACTCGGCCGCTGGCATTATCATCGATGCCCTTGAAGCGAATGTCGACGTGATGCCCTTTCGAGTCGGTGCGGTTCATGGCGATGCTCAACCGACCCTTTTCGATCTGGGCAAAATCGGGCAATCCATCGCCGCTGACATCCGATGGACCTGACCGAGTGTCGACAAGCGAGACAGGAATCGTCTCGCCGAAACCCCATGGACCGATCGGCGTAACACCCTGATCCGACAAAACATCGAGCCAAGAATCATTGTCAAAATCGGCCACGACCATTGATGGAGCGGGGATTTTCGCCGATTCGATGTGATCAATCGTCCAACTTCCCGCATCAGCCGTTTGTGAGAACACGATCGTTGTCGATTCTGTTCCGCCGATGACGAGATCCCAAGAGACGTTGCCGTCAACTTCTTCGACTGCAATCGCCGACGCGCCGGCGACTGGTTCAATGTCATCGAGATAACGACTGCGAAATTGCAAGTGAAGCAAATTTTCGAGCAGACCGATCTTTCCACTGCGATGCGTCGTGACCACATCGAGATCCAAATCGCGATCCAAATCCGCGATTGCGAGACCGGTCGCCGGATCGTCTTTGCCAAACTCCTTCGCTTGGCGAGGCAGTTCAAAGAAAGTCCGATTTCCTCGGTTAACGAACGCCCGAATACCTTCATTCTCCGTTGCGAAGACCAAATCCAAGTCGCCATCGGCCTCTAAGTCGCCCGCCACCGCCGCAATGACTCCGCCAACATCAGACAATCCGGTATCGCCCTCGACGATCACGAATCGTTTTTCGTCCGTCGTCTCGGGTCGCCCGTCCAGCATCACCAACGCGACCTTTTCAGTCGAATACAGCACCAAACAGGGCAGCGTGTTGTGTCGCTTGGCGGCGGAAGAGTCGCCCCCACGCAGTCGATCAGGACTGCTGCTGTCGACAACGAAAAGATCAGCAATCACAATCCCTGTGGGCAAGAAATCGAGCTTGACAGAACCGGCCGCAGCAAAGTTTCCTTTGCCATCATTTCGCAACGCGAGCAGCGTTGACCCTTCGTTGACTGAAATCATGTCGACATCAAGATCCAAATCGAAATCAATCAGCTCCACGATCGACTGAGACTCCGGTGCATCCAGTTGTTTCTTATCAAATGTGAACGGCTTGGAACCGCGAGTGACGGGCGAATCAGCAGCTAAGGAAGACGACAGTTTGCGGAGTGATCCGAAGGACAGTCGGTCCAAGGGGTGAGGCGTCGATAGTCGTCGATCCGTTTTGACGATTTCGGTCCCGTTGAGCACATTGAACCATTGCAGCATGCGAGTCTCTGCTGGTTGCCACTGCCCCGCTTCGATGTTGGCTTGAATGTCTGCCACCAGTTCCGCAGGCGTCATCCCGATCGCGCGGGTTTCGCGTGCGAGCATGGGCGCGAGCGCACTCGCCAATTCGCCCGTGCGAGCGGCAAGAGGCGCCGCGGCCAGGTTCTTCGTTTCGATGTTCAGCCGCGCTGCGCGGAGCGCAAAATAGAGATTGTCAGGATGTCGATCCGAAAGAATCTGCAATGTTTCAGCCGCCGACGCCCGCAGGTCGCTGGGCAATCCATCAATCGGATCTTCCATCTGGGACAACACGTCCATCAAAGATCCACCGACGATCTTCGCGGCAGGCATTTCACCAACCGGACCACGCACCGCATCGGACAGTCGTCCGTAGATTTCACGTCGGAGCGATTTTGTCATCGAAGCGGGCAACAGCGAAGCTTCCTGCAAATCGATCCGTGTCCGCATCCATAGCGGAAGCACGGGATCGGACGTCGATTCTGTGAAATCGTCGATCGCCGCACGAGCTTTGGAGATGGCATCGGGAAGCTTCGACCGAGCATCCTGTTTCGCTGCCGCATCGAGCGACGCGTTGGTTGCTTTCCCCGACAACTCGTCGACCAGCAGTATTCGATTGAGCGCTCGATTTTGCAGCAGCGATGGATCGGCGGGCGACTGTTGATACAATTCCTGCCAGGCCTGTTCGGCGGAATTCATTTCTAAGTTTTCCGTGGCCGATAGCGCCACGCGGGTCAAATCCAACTGACTTGCATCGACGGTATCGCCGGAGCTATCGTTCGCCACTTGTTCGCCGTCCGGTCGCGGCCAGAACATGATCGCCAAAGCAACAACCACAGCGAGCACGACCGCCACGACAACCTTGATTTTTACGCCGCCCATCTATCCATCCCCGAATTGATTCGTTTGCGATATCCTTAGCCCTATGAACTTAACAAAATTTGTCGATGCCTCGGGTGCCCCACGGGTCGGACTTGTCGACGGAAATCAGATTTTGCCGTTGCGGCTTGCCGGTCCTTACCGAACTCTCGCCGACTTGCTGGCTGCGGACTCACCAATGAGCGCCGTCGATTCGCTGGGCAAAGACACTGCGATCACGATCGATGACTCGATTGCATGGTTGCCACCCATTGATGCTCAAGAAGTTTGGGCCGCTGGCGTAACCTACAAACGCAGCCAAACCGCACGCATGGAAGAATCCGAAGCGGCTGCATCATGTTACGACCGCGTCTATCAAGCGGATCGGCCCGAACTGTTCTTTAAGGCAACGCCGCACCGGGTATCCGGACACAAGCAACCGCTACGCATCCGCAGCGATGCGACGTGGAATGTGCCCGAACCCGAAGTTACATTGGTGCTGTCGCCGAAATTGAAGATCGTTGGCCTGACGATCGGCAATGACATGAGTTCGCGGGATATCGAAGGCGATAATCCGCTGTATTTGCCGCAAGCCAAGTGCTATGACCAGTGCGCCGGCCTGGGACCTTGGATCACGCTGTATGATTCATTACCGCCGGTCAGCCAAATACCAATCGACCTAAAAATTGTCCGTTCTGGCGAAACGGTTTTTGATCAACAAACGGGCGCAGACCAAATGGCTCGCAAATTTGAGGATTTGGTCAGTTGGCTCGGACGCGACAATAGTTTTCCGGGAGGTGCTTTCCTGATGACGGGAACAGGTATCGTTCCGAACAGCGATTTCACGTTGGCGCCGGGCGACATCGTTCACATCACCATCGGCGGCGTCGGAACGCTGACCAATTCGATCGTCCAAGGTTGATTGTGTTAGATCCGCCATTGCCTTCGGCTGGGCGTAAAACAAGCTGAGATAGACTTACCGTATTCAATCATTCCTAAGACGATATCCATGTCCACCACTGCAACGATTCATCCTGTCCTGATCGCCGGCAAATGGCGCGACGCAAATTTCTCGGACACTTTTCAAGCGACCGATCCGAACAAGAACAGCAAGTTGGTCGCGGAATTTCCGATCAGCTCTTGGGACGACTGCGACGAGGCTTTGGACGCAGCCGTGGATGCGGCGAGGCAACTCCGTAAAATGCCTGCCGCGAAGATCGCCGAATTCTTGGAACGCTTTGCCGATCGAATCGATGCGGCGAAGGATGCATTGGTCGAAGCCGCATTTGCGGAAACTGGTTTAGCGAAGAGCCCGCGACTGGTCGATGTTGAATTGCCTCGGACCAGCAATCAACTTCGCGCTGCCGCGCGAGCTTGTCAAACGGGCAATTGGGCGATGCCGACCATCGACACTAAGGCCGGAATTCGTAGTGTCTTCGAGCCACTCGGTCCGGTCTGCGTATTCGGTCCTAACAATTTTCCGTTTGCGTTCAACAGCGTCGCGGGTGGTGACTTCGCCGCTGCGATCGCGGCCGGCAACCCGGTCATCGGCAAAGCCAACAGCTCGCATCCGGAAACCACGCGTTTGCTCGCCGAACAGGCAGCCGAAGCGCTCGCCGAAACCGGTTTGCCGGCCGCCACGGTCCAGTTGATTTATCGAACCAGTCACGCTGATGGCGAACGCTTGGTCTCCGATGATCGCGTCGGCGCGACGGGATACACGGGCAGCCGCGGTGCAGGATTGACGTTGAAAGCGGCTGCCGATCGAGCGGGCAAACCGATCTATCTGGAACTGTCCAGCGTTAATCCAGTCGTGATCACGCCCGCCGCGTTGGCAGAACGAGGTGATGAGTTGGTCGGCGAGTTTGTCGGCAGCGTGCTGATGGGTACAGGTCAGTTCTGCACCAATCCCGGGATGGTGATGCTGATCAGCGACTCGGCGACCGACAAGTTTATCGCTGCGGTAGTCGAAAAATTTCAGTCGTCGCCTTCGGGCACTTTGCTGTCGCCCGCGGTGGCGAAGAGTTTGTCCGCCAGTGTCGAGAAGTTGTGCGAGTTTGGTGCCGAGTTGCTGACCGGAGGCGGTGAGCCAGAAACGAATCGTTGCGCTTACGCTAATACGTTGTTACGCACGACCGCGAATGAGTTTTTGGAAAACCCCGAAGGTTTCCAAACCGAAGCGTTCGGCAACGCATCACTGTTGGTTGTTGCCAAAGATGTTGACGAGTTATGCCAAGCGATCAGTCACCTCGAAGGCAATCTGACGGGATGCGTTTACTCCGCGAAGGATGGTTCCGACGAAGCCACTTACGAAGCAATCAGCTTCGAGCTGACGCCGAAGGTGGGTCGTTTGCTCAACGACAAAATGCCAACCGGCGTGGCAGTGTCACCGGCGATGAATCACGGCGGCCCTTACCCCGCGACCGGTCATCCGGGATTCACGGCCGTTGGCGTTCCCGCATCGCTGATTCGGTTCGGAAAATTGACCAGCTTCGACAACGTCCGAGCGGATCGACTGCCACTCCTGTTGCAGGACAAGAATCCATCTGGCGAAACTTGGCGAATGATTGATGGGTCGTGGTCAGTGAAGGATCTTTAGAAACTTCGCTCTGGGCGAGTTCGCCAGGATCGTGCGGAAAATAAGGCTCAGACACTTTTTTCCGCTCATTACCAGCATTGGATTCTTACCGAGAGGCCTCAAGCAACTCGTTTCCTTGAGAACTCGTTGAGCGATTCGCGTGCCGCACGTCTTCCTTCTTCGATCATTCGTTCGGGGTCGCTAAAGTCGAACCAGGCACGTGTGCCAACATCGGGCTGAATCACGATGTCGGCATCCTTCAAGTGGTGTCGTCTCATCAATCGTTGTCCGATGTCGTCGACTCTCATCATCACGTCCATCGCGGTGTCGCACACGGCGATCCGCGAATCGCTTTGGCCGACATCCACGGCAATCGTCATGTCGCTTGCGTAGGTTTTGGCCAACATCGTCGGAACCGCTTCGATTGTCCCGATATCACACAGCAGCATGTCATCCCATGGCACCGCCGGAAAGATTCCAGGAATTGCAGACGACGCGAGCACAGCTCGTCGCAACGAGCCTCGCTCAAGCACCACGCGATGTCCCGACAGGAGGTCCAACGCAACAACGCTCAGCGGAATCATTAAATCACTGAGATCGCAATCGGGTAGCAGGTGATCGATTGAGTCGTTCAATGCCGAGTCCGAAATCAACGACGAACTCGTCACGGCACGAGTCAGCTTACGATGCGCCGAGAGAACTTTTTGCACGCGCGAGTACCAGCCGAAGGTTCCTCCCGACGCTTCTTCATCATCCGGCGGCGCGGCGCCGCACAAAACACGCTGTCTCATTTGAAACTCGGCCGATCCGAGCATTTCGATGGCGTCGCACTCGGCTCGACGAATGTTGCCATCGATTGCGAACATCGCGCCGACAAAACTGCCCATGCTAACCCCGATGATCCGCTGCGTCTCGATTGCGGTTTCACCGACAGCTTCAATCACGCCCAGGTGGGCAAGACCTCGGGCGCCGCCGCCGCCGAGTGCGAGCACTGCTCGTCGCCGCTTCGGTGTAATCGGTGACCTAGATTTGCCAAGCCCCGGTATGAACAGTTTCATCAAGTCGACCATTGCACCCTCCATCGCTCGTTGTCAATTCAAGTTTCATTGGTAGGGCATCAAGATCTTGCCGGCCGTCACACCGCCAAGCTCCGACCAACCATCTTCAACGATCCGACGACCGAGATCGGTTACCAGGCGGAAGTCGTGATCCGATGTGGGCGAATGAGTGATCTTTCGACGAAGTTCGCCACAGATCACGTTGCCGGCCGCTTCGGTTATCGGATCGCCCGAATCAGCCGCGTAGAGTGCGGTCACGAGGATCACGATCGCGTCTTGTAGTTTCGACGAGAGTGCGGACATACGGCACTGACGATCGGCAAGCTTCAATTGATGCGTCCGCATCGTTCCGCTTACCTCAAAAGCACTCTTGGACAATACCGACTGCGCAAACCGAGCATGCGATTTCAGTTCACCGTGAATCGACGGCAGCGATGACCATCGCGAACCGAACATGAATCGCGATCCGTACCACCTGGCATACGACAACATCGGTCCCCTGAGCGCCCAAAGATGAGCGGGGTTGGCTAGGTTCGGTTGCCCGATCCCACGGTCGTGTAACACTCGTCCGATCGGTTCGAAGAACTGTTTTCCATGATCCTTGACGAGTGATTTGAAGAACGCCATCCCCAGCATTTCGCCTTCGCCCTCATAAATGCATGGTGCTAAGAACTCGTGGACGTTGTCTCCGAACAAATGCCCCTGCAAGAATGATCGACCGCCATGCGTCTTCATGAACAGTTCGATCGCGGACTCTTTCTGAGCTTCGCTGCCGAAAATCTTCGCGATGATGCATTCCATCTCGCCGCGATATCCTTGGTCCAGCAATCCTGCGCACCACTTCGTGAGCGCATCGCACGCTACGATCAATCCGGCCATCCGTCCAACCCGACGACGTACCAGTTCGCGTTTTCCGATCGTTTGTCCGTAGGTTTTGCGATAGTCGGCCCACGGTAACATTTCCGCCAACATCCATCGCATCGTGCCGGCCGCGTTGGCGCACAGCGATACCCGCCCCAAGTTCAACCCGTGATAGGCAATCGTTAAACCGTCACCATGCGCCGGGATGAGTCGGTTCGCCGCAGGGACTTGAAAGTTCTTGAACACCAATCCGTTATTGTGAGCTCGACGGAGCGCATAAATCTTGTAGCGTTTGACCTGAAAGGTCTCGTCTTCGTGTTCCGGCAAATCCACAACCAGGACACTCGGCACTCCCTCGATCATGCAGACGAGCCCGATCGTGCGACCGGGAATCGCGTTGGTGATGAACAATTTTTCGCCGTTGACGACGTAATGATCGCCATCCAAAACAGCCGTTGTTTTCAGCGCCGTCAAATCGCTGCCGGCGCCCGGTTCGGTCAAGGCGAATGCCGAAAGACGTGTTCCATCGGCAAGATGAGGAAGGAAACGCGATCGTTGTGATTCGTTGCCGAACGAGCGCACCGGATCGACTGCGCCGATGCAGCCATGAACCGATGCGAGCCCGGCCACCGTCGGATCGACCGTCGCCATCGACGTGATCATGCGAACAAACTCGCGCATCGATGCGCCGCTGCCGCCGTACTCCTTGTCGACCAACAGCCCCCAATACCCGATCGCGCCGAGTTCTCGCAGTACTTCGTCGGATATCTTTCCGGAATCGTCGATCAGCGATCCTCGATCACGATGCATCCGCACTGCCTCGACCGACTGGCGTGTGATTCGACCCACTTCTGGAGAACCGTTCACACGATGACGTACGAAAAGTCCCGCATCAACTGTGGAATCCCACACGGCACGATGGGCCGGGCTGCTGGAAGTTTGATACTGTGGCGAAAAGAGGCCTTCAACTTGGTCGTCGGCCGTATCCAAGACTCCCGTGCGCCTTGCTTCATCATCCGAAGCGCCGCCGAGTCGAAGTGCGACTTCGGCGAACGAACTTCCTTGAGCCGTCGGTGTGGATGAAGCAACGGTTTTACCCGCAACATTCGCATGCACCGGAGTTTCATGTTCTGTATCTGGCTGCGAGCTGCGAAAATCAAGGCTCATGATGCTAACTCCAATTTAGAAACATTTGAATCGGAACTTCGGCCCTATTTGACGGCGACCACTTCCCCGCATTGGTGGCGCGAAAAGTAGGTTTGGCGCGTTCGTGCCATTTCGATCAACTCCTGCGGCGCGGCGAAGCGCGATCCGAACTGATCCTCAAGGTGCCGCAGGTTTTGCAAAAACTCATCGAAACCGATCGCGTCGAGCATGTGCAACGGTCCGCCACGATGGGGCGCGAAACCTGTCCCCAACACCATCGCCAGATCAATCGCCCACGCCGTGGCGACGATCGATTGCTCATGGCAACGAACCGCTTCGATGAACATCGGATAGATCAATCGGCGGGTGATTTGTGTTAGCCCGTCGTCGCCACCTTCGTGCATCGAGAGCGATCTCGACCGATCCAGTGATCCTATCGGCGGTAACGCAGCGCCGCGTTTACCACGGCGATAACCGTAGAAACCACGATCCGATTTGCGTCCCAAACGACCCTCGCGAACCATTTGATCGAGGATGTCCACGACTGGCTGAACGTCGGTGAGGACACCCCTGAGCGAACCGGCGACATGTGCGGCGACATCCATTCCAACTTGATCGAGCAACTCCAGCGGTCCCATCGGCATTCCGAACACACGAACTTGGCGATCCAATGCCGCGACGTCGTGACCTTCTCCGACCATCAGGACCGCTTCGCCCAGGTACGGAAATAAAACGCGGTTGACCAAGAATCCTGGCGCATCCGATGTCACAATCGGCGTCTTACCGAGTGTCTTGACGAATCCGATCAGCCGAGCGATGGTCGCATCGTCGGTGTCACGTCCACGAACCACTTCGACCAATTCCATCCGATGCACCGGATTGAAGAAATGCAATCCAGCCACTTGAGTCGCGCGATGAGTCGCGTCGGCCATCTTCGAAATCGACAACGACGACGTGTTGCTTGTCAAGATTGCCTGAGATTGAACGACCGCGTCGAGCTGAGCAAAAATTTTTGCTTTCACGTCTTCGATTTCAACAACCGCTTCGACAACCAAATCGCAATCGGCGAGCGCCCGATCGTCAAACCGGACACTGATTTTGTCCAGCAGTCGCTTGCGCTCGATGGTCGTGAATTGTTTTCGGCGAGCCAAGTCGTCGACCAGCTTTTGAATCCGGGCTTGACCAGAGCGGGCAGTTGCTTCATCGATCTCCTTCAAGACCACGTCGTAACCACGCGTCGCGGCTAACTGACCAATTCCGGCGCCCATCGCACCGGCACCGACGACACCGACTCGGCGAATCGGGTCGCGATGGAAGGCCGACGTCGTATCGCCCGACCATGTCGAAAGACTTCTCGCTCGCTCGCGATTGAGAAACAGATCCAACAAATTCTGACTCGTCGGCGTCGAAAGCAGTCGCGTGAACTCCTCACGCTCGGTCGCGTAACCCATCCCATCGCTATCGGATTGGCCTATCTTGACGGCACGAATGGCAGCACCGAGCGCTGGATAGTCATTCCGCTTGGCACGTATCGATCGTTCGGCGGACGCAAACACTAAAACGCGACCGACCCATGTATCATCCATCAGCCGCCGCATGAGAGACCTTTTCGATGATGGAATCAACTCATGTTTGGCGACTGCTTCAATGAACCGATCAACATCCTGTTGCCATCTGTCGGGCGGAATTGCAAGGTCCACTAGCCCGACTTCGGCCGCTTCTTCGGCGCTGAGATGCTTCCCGGTCAGGATCAGCTTCAGAGCATTGCTGGCACCAATCAATCGCGGCAGCCGCTGAGTCCCACCCCAACCGGGAATCAGTCCAAGCTGGATCTCGGGTAAGCCAATTTTCGTTGAACTGTTGTCCCGCGCGATGCGACGGTTGCAGGCGAGTGACCATTCCAGTCCGCCGCCCAAACATGGCCCGTGAATCACGGCAATCGTTGGCACCGGAAGTTTTTCGATTCGCGCAAACAGAGTCTGTCCCGCCTGAATGAGATCTGAAGCCTCTTCGGGTGAATCAATTGACGCGATGACGGCGACATCGGCGCCGGCCAAAAATCCGCTCTCCTTACCGCTTCGGAACACGACGACCTTGATTCCGCTCGTCCGCTCAAGATCGCTTACGATCGAGTCAAGTTCCGACATAACGCGCTGCGTTAGAATGTTCAGCGCGCGTCCCGGAATATCCAACGTCACCGTGACGATGCCTTGGCGATCAGTCGCGACCGAAAAATTCTCGTAGGTTTGATCGTTTATCATCATTACTCCCGTTCCGTTTGAACCACCATCGAAAACCCCTGTCCGCCACCGACGCACAGCGAGACCAATCCGCGACGACCGCCCGATTCACGAAGCGCTCGCAGCATCGTCAATATCAATCGGGTTCCGGTCGTGCCGACCGGGTGCCCAAGCGCGATCGCGCCGCCGTGAATGTTCAGTCGATCGGGATCAATCGGACCGAGCCGCGATGAGCGATCGAGTTCACGTTCGGCAAACTGCTTTGACTCAAACGCTCGTTGGCAGGCGATGACTTGAGCGGCGAAGGCTTCGTTGATTTCGATCAGGTCAAAGTCGGCGACAGTCATTCCGGTTTGACGAAGCAGCTTTGATGTCGCGTAGACAGGACCGAGTCCCATTCGCCGTGGATCACAGCCGACAATCGCGTAAGCGGTGATGTAGCCGAGTGGTTGCTGAGCAAATCGATTGACATCGTCACTTCGCGACAACACCAACGACGCCGCGCCGTCGGTCAATGGACAACTGTTGCCTGCCGTGACGGTTCCCGAGCGATCAAAGATCGGTCGCAACTTCGCGAGACTGGACATGGATTGTCCGTAGCGTATCGCGTTATCTTTGTCGAACGTCTGACCATGCAAATCGACCGCAATGATTTCACCGGACAAGAAACATCGTTGCTGGGCCGCTTCGGCTTTTTGGTGACTGGCCATTGCGAACGCATCTTGTTGTTCGCGAGTGATCGCAAACTCCTTGGCCAAAACTTCCGCCGTTTCTCCCATGTTCAGGCCCGATACCGGATCGGTCAAACCAAGTTCAATGCCGACCACCGGTTTGAAGTGCCGTGGTCGAAAACGGGACAGTGCTCGAAGCTTATCAACGAACGTCTTGGCTCTCGCCAACTCCATGAACCGTTTCGCCGCCGCTGGCCGGAACAGCATCGGTATCTGCGACATCGATTCGGTTCCACCCGCCACGACGAGGTTCGACCGACCTTCGCGAAGCGATTGCCAACCCGCCAGTACCGATTCCATCCCCGACGCGCAGTTGCGATTGACGGTATGAGCGATTCGATCCGCCGGAACACCGGCGCGAAGTGAGATCACGCGGGCGACGTTGGCCGAATCGGGTGGGCCGGCGACGTTTCCGAAGACGACTTCGTCAACGGCGCTCGCGTCGATGCCGCTCCGCTTCATCGCGCCCATCATCGCAGCAGTTCCCAATTCGACGGCTGAAACCGATGCCAAGCCTGTGAACGCTTTGGCAAACGGTGTTCGGACTCCGGCAATCACGGCAATGGATTCGTGAACATTCATTCGTTCGACTCCGAAGACTCGAGGGCAGATGAACGCGATTCAGAATCGCCCGATGATGAATCGCGGAGTTCACGTCGCAGAACCTTTCCCAAGAAATTACGAGGCAAATCGCGCTCGCATTGCTGCCAGATCCGTGGCCGTTTGTATTTCGAGAGGTGCGACACGCAGTGTTCGGCCAGTACCGTTTCATCCCACTGGCAAGCGGGCTTCATCACCACAAAAGCTTTGACAACTTCACCTCTTTGCGGATCGGCAACGCCGACGACCGCGACATCGGCAACGCCATCAACGCTACGAATCACGTCCTCGATCTCGCTCGGATAGACGTTGAATCCGGACGTGATGATCAGATCCTTCTTGCGTCCGACGATGCGATAGTAGCCATCGCTTTCGCGAACGGCCAAGTCACCGGTGTAGAGCCATCCATCACGAATTGCTTGAGACGTTGCCACATCGTCTCGCCAGTAGCCGAGCATCACTTGCGGCCCGTGGACGGTCAGTTCACCGACTTCCGCAGTGTCAAGTTCTCGCCGCCCGTCAACCGAATCGACGATGCGACAATCAGTATGTGGTAAAGGCAATCCGATCACGCCATAGCGCGGCTCGCGAAACAGGTGTCCGACGTGAGTCACCGGTGATGCCTCGCTGAGCCCGTAGCCTTCAACGACCAACGCGCCAGTGTACTTCGCGAACTCGGCTGCAACGGATTGTTCCAGAGGGGCGCCACCCGAAATGACCCAGCGCAGACCATGTATGTCGGGCGGATGACTTCGGAATCTTTCGTTCATTGCGACCAACATCGCTGGAACGGCGTGAAAGACCGTCGGATGATGCGACTCGATCAATGAGATGACTTGACGCGTGTTGAATCGGTGGTGCAGCACCAACGTCGAGCCGGTCGCGGCTCCACCCATCACAGTCGCCGACATGCCGTAGCTATGAAAGAACGGCAACACCGCCAGCATGGTTTCCGTCGCAAAGGAACAGCCGGTCCATTGATACTGTTGCCACGCATTTGCGACCAAGTTGGTATGGCTGAGCGTGACAGCTTTGGGCGTTCCCGTCGTTCCGCCAGTCGGCAAGATGTAGGCGGGGTCGTTTGCCGCGTCGATCGAGATCGGTCGCCAATCGCATGCCGTCGCGTTGACCTCGTCCCATAACCATCGGTATCGGTCATTGGTTGGCAACAACCAATGGCCTGTCTTGGCGCGACGAGTCCATAAGTAACCGAGTTGATAGAGCGACGGTAAGTGCTCGCGAATCGAAACCAGAAGCAACTTGACCGCAGGGTCGGTGACCGTGTGGCTGAGCATGTCCAGCGACACCACCATTCGACATTTGGTTTTCAGAAGCAGCGACGAAATTTCTTCCGCAACCATCAACGGACTGATGGCGATCGCGACCGCACCGCATCGCCAAATCGCGTTAGCTGAGATCACGTATTCGGGCACATTTGGCAACAGAATTCCGACACGATCCCCAGGACGGATACCGAGTCGCTGCAACATCGCTGCAACTCGAATCACGTCGCGATTGAGCCGTCGATAGTCCCAAGTTCGATCGCCGTAAATGATTGCGGCCCGATCGGGAATGCGTTCGGCTGCATGTTGAAGAACGCCGAATGCCGGCATATCGCGATAACTCGCCAATCCAACCGGCGCGACCTTCTCCAACGAATCGCTGCCTACTGACGAAGAACGATCGGAAGACACTCGGTCGACCGCGAATTTGTCGGTCGAGAAATGGTTGTGCAGCAGATAACCCATTGCGGTCCACTCACACTTCGATTCGCTGACGGCTCGGAATCAGCCAGGCGGGTATCGACGCGCCCCATGATGGACACCATCGAGGGCGACACGGGGAAAGAGAGCGGAAAACCGAGCCGATCTTGCTCCTTTGCCGCGTGCAATGAATCCTACGTCGCAACGAGCCAAATGGGTAGTATTTTCTCCGTATTTTGTTTTAGCGATAAATTAAGAACCATTAGATTGCGGAATGTGTTCATGCGAACACTTTCGTGCCGTCAGTTTTCAGTTGCCAACTTCATGATTGCTGCCTCCGAAAACCGCTCGCGGGTTAGCTCGCCGGTGACACGGCCTTCGTGCATCACGATCACTCGATCGGCCATCGACATCACTTCTTCAAGCTCGCTCGAAACGAACAACACGGCTACTCCCCGCTCGGCGAGTTCTTCCATCAGTCGATAGATCTCTTGCTTGGCCCCGATATCGACACCGCGAGTGGGTTCGTCCATCAGCAGCACGCGAGGATTCATCGTGAGCCACTTTCCTATCACTACCTTCTGTTGATTGCCACCGGAAAGCAGTTGCACCTGTTTCGAGTCATCGTGCGTCTTGATGTTCATCTCCGCGATCATCTTCGCCGAATCATCTCGTTCTCGATGACGATCCAAGAACCCGCCGAATTTCTTGTAGCGGTCCAAACCGGGTAGGCCGATGTTCCCGCGGATGCTCATCTCCAAAATCAAGCCTTGGGACTTTCGGTCCTCGGGAACCAAAGCCATGCCAGCATCGATGGCACCGCGACAGGATGATGCGACCGGTCTTCCGGCAACATGAACGCTACCGGAGATTGGCGGTTCGATTCCAAAGATCGCGTTGAGAACTTCGGTCCGCCCCGCGCCAACGAGTCCGGCAACTCCGACCATTTCACCGGCGCGAACCTCGAGCGAGATTTGGTGAGCAGGCCATGCGCGAGTTCGCAAGTTTTGCACCGACAACAACGGCTCACCAATCTCGTGATCTGCGCGTGCGTAGAACGCCGAGATGTCCCTGCCGACCATGCGGCTTACCATGGCCTCGTGAGTAATTTCATCTCGCGAAAGCTCGCCCGCGTTTTGGCCGTCACGGAGGACGCTAACACGATCGGCAATGGCTTCGATTTCGCGAAGTCGGTGCGAGATGTAGATGACGGTGACACCTTTGGCGCGCAAGTCGTTGATGACCGCGAACAGCGCATCGGCTTCGTGTTGCGAAAGACTGCTGGTCGGTTCATCCATGATCAGCACTCGCGCGTCGACCGATAGCGCTTTCGCGATCTCCACCAACTGTTGCCGACCGATCGTCAGATGCTTCACCAACGTCGTCGGTTCAAGGTCGAGTCCGACCATCGCGAGAAACTTCCTTGACTCCGACTGGATTCGCTTGAAGTCAATGATTCCGAAACGCTGCGATCCGAACTTCCGGGGCTCACGTCCCAGAAAGATATTGGCGCCGATATCCAGATTGTCGGCCAAGTTCAATTCCTGATGAATCAATGCGATGCCATGATCGAGTGCAGATTCGACGGAATCGATGTTGACGGGTTTGCCATCGAGCAGAATTTGGCCTTCATCGGGCGATTGAACGCCGGCCATGATTTTCATCAACGTACTTTTGCCGGCGCCGTTCTCGCCGATCACGGCATGAACTTCGCCGCGGCCGAATTCCAATGACACCTTGGACAATGCGGTCACGCCGGCAAATCGTTTGGACACGTTACGAACTTCTAACAACGGCGAATCTACATCGGCGGTCTGATTCACTGTTCACCCAAGTTCTTTTTCAGTTCGTTCCAATACTCGTCGACGTTGTCTTTGCGAATCTGCCTGGCGGGGATATCGACAAAGCCGGTGGCGGGAACTCCCAATTCATCCAAGTTCTGTCCTCGAACGAGTCCCGCGAGGATGCGAACTGACTGGCGTCCGTACTCAAATGGGTTTTGCACAACGGTGCCATGGACGTGACCGCTTTGAATTCCTTTGAGTGTTTCGTCGGCTTCGTCGAACGCGATGATTTGAATTTTGCCGAGCTTGCCGGCCTGTCCGAGTGCTTCGAGCATCAGCGGCGGATTGTAGGCAAACAAACCGACAACTCCCGCCAAATCGCTATGGCGAGACATCGCGTCTTCGACGTTTGCCTTGCCTTGGGCACGATCGAATTGGTCGGTGTAAGTTCCCACGATGTGCCACTTACCTTCCTTGATTTCGGCATCTGGCGGATCGTAGCGCGATGGGTCTTCGCTGCGGCCAAGAATCTGGTCGATGACGCCCTGTCGACGTCGACGAGCGTTGTCTTGCTCCAAACGACCAATGAAAATTGCCAGCTTGCCACCATCGGGCATCGCTTCCTCGATCAACTGACCACACATCCGACCGGCCGCGTAGTTATCCATACCGATATAACACTCACGATCGGACTTCGGCGCGTCGCTATCGTGCGTGATCACGTGCGATCGCTTGGCAGCTTGATTGATCAGTTCGGTTTGGTTGTCCGGGTCGATGGGGCTGATCGCGATCCCATCGGTCCCCCGAGTGATCAAGTCTTCGATCATTCGCTTTTGGTCACTGATACCTTCGGCTGGCATCAACACGCTCGCGTCGACATCAAATTCGTCACCAGCCTGCTTCACGCCCGATTCGGCAATCACCCAAAACGAGGCGACTCCGTTGGTCACGTACGCGACGGTTGGCCGCTTCTTGGCCGTCGGACCACAACCGGACAAGGCAAGAGCGGCGACCAGGACGAGCAGTGTTCGGTTCATGTGGATTCAGAGATGAGGAGATTGGGGATTGGGCGACACTTGCCAACGAGTCTAGGGTGCGGCGCCGACACTCGCAAGCTTTCTAGGACTGTTAGGATCGTCACATCTGGCACGCACGGAACTTGAATCGGGTAGGGAAAAACCGGCGAAAAAACTTTTGTTGTCGATCGGATTCTCTGGCGGTCGATCGGAGCCATACAGACGTTTCTCGTCTGAGCTTGCATCGTCGGAGAAAGAAAATTGAGCCTCACACGTCCTTCAACTTCCCGAACTTCTCGCCGAAGTACAGGATCGGTCTCGTCGCAAACATTGGGAAACCAAGGGGGCGCAACTGCGGCACGGGTGATGAGCGAGACTGCTCACGATCTTCGAGTACCGCTCGAATCAGTCGGCAACGCGATACGATTGGTTCACGACGGCGACATGGGCGTCATCAACGTCGCTCAGCGAACTTGTTTAGAAGCTGCATTGGACCACTGCGCCTGCATGGATCAAATGATCGGCGAGATGATTCAACTGGAAAGACTTCGTACCGGTTCACCGCGCGCCAACCGAAGCTGGATCGAGATCGGTCAAGTCCGACGCGACGTCGACGAATCGTTGAGGGCATGGGCATTGCCTCGCAATATCGATCTGCTTTGGGACTTAGGTGCCGATCCCACCGAGGCGGTGTTTGCGGACGCATCGATGCTCCGTCGGTTGATCGTCAACTTGGCGACCAGTGCAATCAGGGCAAGCGACGAAGGCGGTTGCGTGCTGATTCGATTGACTAAGTCTCACAATCAGGAAATGGCGAACTGGACCATCATCGATCAGGGTGCGGGAATCAGTGAGCACGATATCGAACGCCTGGCTGATCGTAGCGGTCCTGCGGCGATCGACGAGAGCTTGAATCTTTCAATCTGCCGGCAGCTCGCGGCTGTTCATTTCACTTCAATCGCGATCCGTTCGCGGCTCGGCGTCGGAACAGAAATTGGCTTCGAGACGCCCGTTCTCGGTCCGCGATCGGTCGCCAATGCTTGGTCACGATGGCGGATCACGTCGCGCGGTCCGACGCACAAGCCAAGTCGACGACTTGCCGCCAACTCGGCTGATCGTCTTAGCAAAGACGACCAACGCGTACGTTTGGACCCGCCATCGGTAGCGATCGAATTGAAACTCGAAACGTCTAAACCTCGTTGCGATGATCGGCTGGCGGCCGGCACTGTATCGCTCGGTGCCGCCGTGTCGCGTGAAGCGGCAGATCGGTTCGATAAGTTGTTGCAATCTCAACTGCAAATGTTCGAGTTGGTGTATCGCAGCGAAACTCGCCGTTGGGTTTGGATTTTCGACGCCGATGTTCATACGATTGCCGACCGAATCGCCATGATCACTGACTCAGCCAACGCGGACATTGGTGGTGTTCGCATGGCATGGTCGGCACCCCAACTGATCCCCATCGACGCACGCCGAACCGCAGCCCGCTTGAGCGACTTGATGGTTCGAGAGTCACTCTCGGCATCAACGTCGTCGCGTGTTCATGATCAGGACGAAGTGCGTTTGGGTTCGTCACCGATGGTGCATTCGCAAGCGGCCGCGGTTAGACTCGATACTGAACTGCGCCGACTATCTGAACAAATGCGAGGACAATCGACGCGGCTTCGTCGGCAAGCGACCAACCTCCGTCCGCTCAGTTAAAATCAGCCATGCCATACAGACCTCCGGTTGAGGCTCAAAACCAACCCGAACCGGAGCAGCAGGCATCGCGAGTCCGCATCGACGAAAGACTGGCGGTTTTCTGGGCCACGACGTGGTTCTTCTTCATTCTGCTGGGTTATTTGATCGTCCGCCCGGTTCGCGAAACGATGGGCAGCATCGGCGGCACCAAGCAATTGCAGGGATTGATGCTGATCACCTTCGTCGCGATGCTTGTCGCGGTTCCGGTGTATTCATTCTTGGTTGCCCGGTTGCCACGGCGCTGGCTGGTACGAGTGGTGTATCACTTTTTCGCCGCGTGCTTACTGGCGTTTTTCTTGCTGATGCGGGTCGAAAGTGAGCCGGTTCAAGTGTGGACGGCGCGCGTGTTCTTTGTTTGGGTCAACGTATTTTCACTGTTCGCGACGAGCGTGTTCTGGAGCGTTCTGGCGGACCTGTTCGACAGCAACCAAGGCAAACGCCTGTTCGGGCTGGTCGCGGCGGGCGGCACGACTGGTGCCATCACCGGTTCGCTCGTTACCAGTCAACTCGCCGGAGTGCTATCCACGGGCGAATTGCTGCTCATCCCAGTCGTCATGATCGAAGCAGGACTGTTGTGCGCGTGGCGACTCGAGAAGCAAACGTCGCTGTCAACGAAGCACTCTACGGCCAAGCAAGTCGAAGCCGATCGTCCCACTGGCGGCGGAGTGATGAGCGGTATCAAGCAAGTTTTGCGATCACCCTATTTGGCAACCATCTGCTTGTTCCTGTTCTTCGTCCAATCTTGCGGGACCCAGTTGTATTTCGAGCAAGCGGAGATCGTCGCCACGGCGTTTGAATCGAAAGAAGAGCGTACCCAAACGTTCGCCTACTTGGATCTCGGAGCCCAAGTGCTGACGTTGCTGTTTCAACTGTTGTTATCGGGATTCGTGCTGCGTCGATTAGGCGTTTCGGTGGCGCTGGTGATCCTGCCCATTGTTTACGGTCTCGGCTTCGCGTCGCTGGCGGTCAGCCCGACGCTATCGATGTTGTTCGTGGTGATCATCGCGACACGGGCAACCGGCTACGGAATCACGGTGCCCGCTCGCGAAGTTTTGTTTACCGTTGTCAGTCGCGAAGAGAAATACAAATCGAAAAACTTCATTGACACCGTCGTGCTCCGCGGCGGCGATGCAATATCCGGTCAAATCTTCGGTTCACTGCGCGGGCTGGGCTTGAGTCTACCGACGTTGAACCTATGCGCGATTCCTGTGACTGGAATTTGGGCACTGGTCGCATGGCGGCTTGGGATATATCAAAGTCGTCGCGACCAAACTTCTTCTTCATTCTGGACTGAGTCGAGTTCGGCGATCCCGTTCTCTCCATCGTCTCGCTCGGAAACAGATTCTGCATAGGTGGGAAACGGCCGTCGTGTAACGGTCGTCACCGGAATCCAATTGCCCGTCGATGCCATCGATACATCAATCCCGGGCGTATGCTCCGATGCGTCGTCGCCCGAACGATCCAAGTTGACGGAATCGGTAAATCTCATGTTTGCCGCGATCGGGAGTACCGATTCGCCAGCGGCGGCGTGCAAGCGAGCCAGCACATTGATGACCACGAGAGCGTCAGATGCAGACAAATCGCCGTCGCCATTGACATCGAAAAATCGACTGGGAAACATACTGAGATCGGCAGGGTCAACCAAGCGACTGGAACTGGTCTGACCGAAACCTCCTCGGGCTAGCGCGTTTATTACCGCTAGCGCATCGGATGCAGTGACCTTTGCATTCGCATCCACGTCATATCGATCAAGCGGGTTGGTCCACCGGGCACCGCCGATGTTAACTCGGTTATTTCCGTTTTCTGCAACAACGTACAACGTACCATTGTCGACGTAGTTGGACGTGATCTGAAATGGTTCGTAAAATGTCAAGCTTTCATCGGGGTCGACCAATAAGGTCAAGTCCGCTTTGCCGCTGATCGATTCGGTCAGTCTTTCATCTTCTAAAAACAAAGAGTTTGGCCCCGATCCACGTAGGTCGATCACCTCAATTTCTCGAATTAGATCGGCGGTCCCTCGCGACAACAGAATACGACGTCCAGCACCGTCGAACTCAATCGTGTCATGACCCGCCCCGCCATCAAAACGCAGTTGCGCAAAAACGTCGTCAATCGATTCGGAGAGTATGAATGTGTCAGCGTCATCGGAGCCATTGATCTGCAGTGATCCGAGGGACGCTTGCCGAGATTGAAAGAGAACTCCGTGTTGGGACTGAACGATAAGTTTATCTTGCGAGATGGAAATCACGACATGACCAGAGTGGACTAGTTGGACAACGCCCGATGCATTACGCACAGGCTCGATCACGAATTCGTAGTCTTCGACTTCACCATCGGCTGCTTCGCCGGTTGGGGCCAAACCACCGACGGAGCTGATACGAAACCTTGCCGCCGTCGGCCCGGCCACAGCGTTGGGTGGCAAGTCGAAACCGATCATATTGGCGCCGCCAACTACCAAGACTTTCTCCGCGATTTGATCGTTTTCCCCCCATACACCGTCTTGGTTGAAGTCGATCCAGGCGTCCAACAAGCCCCTACCTGATGCAATGACTGAAACACTCGCTCGACTTCCACCTTCGGCTTCCGCCAAGAAGCTGGAGATTTGCAGGACACCATCTTCATCATCATTGCCAAAGTTATCGTCGCCGCCTCCGCTTTGACCCGCAGTAGCATCGGGCTGACCGTCGACCTCGGAATCCACCGTCAGTCCTAAAAACAGAGTTGCATCGACATCGACACGATGCCGAGCACCATTTTCGGCCAACATTACCGGATACGGATGCGCCGCGTCTCCAAAATCGAACATGAGCTCAGGGTCATCGTCATTTCGAATCGAACCAATAGCAGTGGTCTTTCCCAACGAAGCACCGTTCGCGCCCGATAACGTTATGATGAATAGCTCATCGGGTTCATATTCCGTATCCCCTGATACGGCAATGTTGATGACTTTAGAAGCTTCGCCGGATGCAAACTCGATGCTTCCGTCGGGAAACGCACCACCAAAGTCGTCTTCGTTGGCGGGCGATGAACCAGCGCCTTGCGTTTGGAAGTTGACAGAAGCTGAGTTCGACTGATCTCCGGTGCGATTGACCGTGAAGCTAAAATTTGTTGTCGTCGAATCACCTTCACGTTGGGTGGAGCTGGTTTCAAAGATGCTCAGAATCGATGGATCATCGTTGAGAATTGTTGCTAGCGCCGAAGCTGTCCCGATTTCTGCGTTCGTCGCGTTGCCAAGTGTCACCACAAACGTTTCGTCTGGTTCGAACATGGCGTCACCATTGACAGCGATGCGTATGGCTTTCGACATCTCAAATTCTGCTAACGATAAGGTTCCAGCCGGAAACGCTCCCCCGAAATCAGCGAAGTCCGCCGGATTCGCTCCGTCGCCACTGACGGAGTAGTCGACCGTAATGGGGCCGATTGCTTCACCTTCTCGTGTAACCGTGAAGAAGAAAAACTGTGGTTGGTTGTCCAATTCATTTTTGTTTGCAAAGGTTGCCTCAATCGAGATCGTAGGCGAGTTGGGTGGCTTCTGCGCTTCGAACGCGCCTATGTCGACAGTTGCAACACCGTCGCCATCTCCATCGGCGATACGCCGAAAACCATTGCCTCGTTGGTCGAACGCCACGCGAGTTGTTCCACCACCATCCAACGCGTCCCGATCCGGGAACTCAGTATTCGCGACGAGAGCCACCGTCAATGTTGGACCACCGTGGTCCTTGAGTATCGCGTTTCCCAAGTCGTTCGTTTCGATCACCTTGCGCCAGTCGACACCCACGATATTTCCGTTTACCTGATCAGAAATGCCGACGATGTAGCGGTTGCCTACCAACGTGTTTTTCACATCCACGAAGTCGGAATCAACGAACAAACCGACTTCGGAATTTCCATTGCCAGAGTTTCCAGCAATCAAGGTATTATGGATCGTTAGCTGGTCGTCTTCACCGATTGTACGAACGTAAAGTCCACCACGTGAATTAAAGTCGGCACCGGAATTGCCTACGATGGTGACGTTTTGTAACGAGACATCGGATTGATCTGCACTAATGCCTCCGCTAAGACGGTCGGCAGAGTTTCCGAAAACCGTGGTATTGTTAAAATTCAGTTCGCCGGACAGGACGTGAACACCACCACCTCGACCGAAAATCGAAGTCCGATTTTTGTAAATTGCGCTGTCATTCGATGTAAGTTGACATCGATCACAATTGATCCCGCCGCCTCCTAAGCCTTCGGTCTTGTTGGCGTCAATAGTGCTTCGCAGAAGCTCAAGCCTGCTGCCCACCTCGCCGGCATAAATCCCCCCGCCAGATTCAGCGCTGTTTCCTGATACGGTGCTATCCGCAATCATCGCAGTGCCATTGACTAGGTAGATCCCGCCACCATCCCCCCTGCTGTCGTTGTACGTGAAAGCCGAATTGGTGACCATCAAATCACCATGTTGCATCGCGATTCCTCCGCCCGAACCTCCTTTGTTAAAGCGAATCTGGCTGCTTTCGATGGTGACATCTCCCGATCGGCTGAAAATGCCGCCACCACTGGACGCCAGAGAGCTATTGTTATCGCCCGCCACGTTCGAAGTGACTGTCGCATTGACGAGCCAAAGGTCACCAGAATCGGTATAGATTCCTCCTCCCACTCCGGATGGCACGGCTTGATTACTGGCGACGATCACATCGACCAACATTAGCGTTCCACCCGAGAGAAAACTGATACCGCCACCGTTCTTATCGGAGCTTTTCGTTTTTCCATCGACCACCTTCAAATTCGAAAGAGTGACATTCGATCCTGGCGAGGAAACCAATAGGACTCGGCTTTGATCGTTGGCGTCAATGGTAACGTGGCCGCCCGATGGACCAGTGATAACGGTCGTTCCCACGGCGGTGATCTTCAGTTGGCCACCAGTCAATTGGATCGTTTTATCAGCCAGCGATTTGTCGAAAGTGATTGTGCCGCCTCCAATCGCATTGACCGCTTCGATCGCATCCCGCAGGCTCACTTCGTCAGGGTTATCAACTTCGTCGACGACGTGAGTAACCTTGAAGATGTCAATGGTTGGCGGTTCCGGAACATTGCCTGGCTCCGATTCTGCAATAACCCAGAGGTCGCCCGCCAAAAGATGACGTTTTTCAAGCAACTCGAAATGATGCCGGCGAATGCGACGATATTGCGACACTGAGTTGCCCTCATTGTACGGCGGACGGTGAGTCTGAGCATCGCGAACGGGAAGCGCAGCCGATGCAGCGCAGAACCCCGAGACGGTATTGAGTCGAACCGGTCAATCGCGACGAGGTCGCTAGGTTAGTTAATCACCGCGAGGATGAAAGGTAAAGCGCTCAGTTCGAACGCAAAAAGAACGGCGAATGGGCGAACGAGTTTCAGAAATTCAGTGAACCACGAGCCGACGGGCCGATCAAGGCTCATCGATGGCGGTTGTGGAACATCGCGATCGGTAGCACGAGGACTCGCGCGAGCGGGATGCAGAGCAATACGAACGCAACGCAGTGCAGCGGTTTGATGTCGATGATCGGATTGATTTTTGCCAGCGTCCAGGCGAGTGGAAGCGCAATCAGAGCCCAGGCAACGCAGACTTTCAGAATCGATGTCCAGGGTGCCAGTTTCGCGCGCGACAATTCAACGCTGATCCAAATCGAAGCGACCAGTTTGGCCGACAGCAACGTGATCGCTAGCGGTGCAATCCAGCCGCGGGCTTGCCGCAACGATTCCTTCACCGCCGGCATATCGGTCTGTTTGCTAAACCACAGGGCCAGTGCCATCAACGTCGACAGTATTGTGATGACGGAGATCGCGATCACGACCAGCATGATCGAGTCTCGCCCCGTCGCGCCGGTCCACCAGTATCCCGCGTTGACTCCAAAGCCGATGATTGCGATGACAAGCAAGATCATTGCCGATAGTCGCATTCCGATGGAGAACGCTTGGTCGTCGGCCCCGAGCCAGGCTGCTTGATCGGTTGCCCATTGCATCCAAGTCGCGCGGTTCTCGGGCCACAACGACCATCCCAAAAACACCAGCGCGATGCAGGAGAAAACGGAAACCATCAAAAGATTTGCGACAGCGAATCGAGTCCATGCCAGCGTAGCCGTGGAGAGCGGCGATCGAACGAGGAACTCGGATAGCTTGTACGTGTTGGTCTCGTTGATGAAACTGTTGCCCGATACCGCGACGGTTGCACAAGCCATCAACGCGACAAGAATCATGACGAGCGTGAGTACGTTGAATGGAATGAACAGCGTCACGATCACGACGATCGGGAGCACACCCGCGATCATCGTTCGCATCCAACGGTCTCGAGTCTTTGCCAGCTCGTACCAAGCAAATGCGTAGGTCGGACTCGAGAACCTGCGTAACGTCGTCGGTTGATCGCGTAGCGAGTTTGATGTCGATACTTTCCCTTTCTCGGAAATGATTCCGTCGGGCGCCGTCCGAGCGGTTTCGATCGCGCGAACCGCAGTGAAAACTGCCAACAAAAAACTGGCGATCGATAGTGCTTCGCTGGCCAGCACTGCTGTCCCTCGCCACTCTTTCGCTGGCATCCCAGGTGCGGCGAACAGCAGCAGTAGAATGCAATAAGAGAGAAACCCGGCGAGCGCCAGCAGCACCATTCGCAACCAAGGAAATCGAAATGGTCGCCAGGCGATCGCCATCAGCCACATCACGGAAGACGCGATCGCGAAGCATGGGACCACGTAGGGAACAGGTCCTTCGAGGCTGTGGTTCAGCAGCCACGCAAAGCAAATCCATAGGATACTGATCCACATTGTCTTGAGTGCGATGGGAACGATCGCGATTTTCCAAGACGCGATCGGCGTGCGCAAAATCCAAGCACTGCAATTGCTCTCGGGTAAACCGAGATTGCCGCCACTGGAAAAATCGAACAACACCAAACTGGCAAACGCGGCCGGGAGCAGTCCCCAAAACACCAGCAAGGCGACGTAGGCTCGGCGTATTTCGACGGGGCCATCTGCTACCAAACTGAATTCCAATACGAGCCCAACCAACGCGAACGTGACGATCGTCGCCAGCAAGATGATGACGAGCTTGCGACTGCTTGAAATTGCCAGTCTTGTGAGTGCGAGCGTTTCAGACATGGACAGCCTCCGTCGATTTCGAGCCAATCTTTGGTGAGCCAACGCGGGCGGCAAACCATCGCTCCATCGACAACGGACGACTTTCGATCACGCCGTGCTCGGCGTTGAAACCGGATCGTTCGAATGTTTGTTTGTCGATGACGCCCGACCATTCGTTTCCGGCGGATTGCCAGCCCGATGAGCCGTCGATTTTCGGTGGAGTCGGCTGGCGCGATTCGGTGCGACAAATGACTTCGACAAAGTCTGAGGAGATCGTGTCGGTCGCGATCGTTTCGATGATGCGACCTTCGTGCATCAGCGCGACGTGATCGCAAACGCGATCGACTTCGTCCAACAAGTGACTCGAGAACAGCACCGTTCGCCCGTCGTCGTTGATCGTGCGAATGATCGCTTCGAGGATGTCGCGGCGGGCGATCGGATCGAGACCGCTGCTGGGTTCGTCAAGGATCAACAACTCGGGCCGATGGGCGATCGCGACCAACAGGCCTGCGCGAGCGCGACCGCCTTTGGAGAGCGATTTGAGCCTCGTCGAACGGGTCAGCGAGAACAGATCGCAGAGCTTTGCGGCGTACGCTTCGTCCCAGGTCGGATAGATCGCGCGGGTGAAATCGATCAGCTCACCGACTCGCATCCACTTGGGCAACGAGTCTTCTTCGGTCAGATAGCCGATCCGTTTCAGCACGCCTTCGGGGTCGGCGATCGGATCTTCACCCAGCACGCGCACGGTTCCCCGCTTTGACTTGTAGGAGCCGATCAGATGTCTGATCAGGGTCGTTTTGCCGGCGCCGTTGAGCCCGACCAATCCAAAGATTGTGCCGATCGGAACTTGCAAGTTGACATCGACCAGCGCCGCCGTGCCGCGAAAGGATCGACTGAGAGATTGAACTTCGACCGCCATGGATTGGATCATGATCGCTTCCCCTCGCGTGAGATTTGTTCGTCTCGTTTTCTCAGCAACTCGATCACTTCATCGATCGACACGCCGAGTTGACGAGATTGGATGACGAGATTGTCCAGATGAGGTACCAACATGCGTTTGCGTTCGACGAGGCTGCGCCGCTCGGTGAGCTCAGCCACAAACGTGCCCGTCGTCCGACGCTTCTCGACCAGCCCTTCATGTTCGAGTTCGCGATAGGCGCGAGCGACGGTGTTTGGGTTCACGCGCAGGCTCTCCGCGAGCGTACGAATCGCCGGTAATTCGTCGCCGGCAATGAGCAGGCCGGAAACGATTCGGTGACGGACTTGGTCGACGATCTGTTGGTAGATCGGTGCGCCGTCGGAAGAGATGTGAATTCGCATGTTGTTCACTTGTGTTAACTCAGTAATACAACCGACGTTCCGGCTCGTCAAGTGTTTGCCGCAAATTTTTTTGGTCGCGTTTCACGCGTGTAACTGGATCAAAACAATTTTTGCGGGAAATGGTATTGCCAACTGCCGACTTAACTTGGGATAGCCCAGGGGCATGGATTGCCGAATATCTACCCGGAACGATGTCGGCCTAAATGGAACACGGGTCGCGGCATGAGCTTCATTGCTGTCGCGACGAATTGCTGGAGAAATGATCGATGACTCAACGAGTTTGGCCACGAAAGATGCTTCGTTCCACATTGGGACTCGCCGTGATGATCGGCTTGTCGACGGTCGTTATCAGCGGCAATGTCGTAGCGCAAGACATGGCTCCGGAAATCGACGAAGAACCCGCGGTGCCGATGGCTGGAATGTTCAGCGCGCTGAACCCGGCCAATTGGACAATGCCAGACTTCAAAGGGATGCTTCCTGGCAACGAAGAAAAGACGCGAATCAAGCAGAAGAAGGACGGGCTGTTCACCGAGGTCAAGCAGTCGGCGGGCAAGAGCTGGACGAAGACAAAAGAAGTGTTCAACCCACAGAAGCTCAACCCTGTCAACTATTTTCCGGCATCCTCGCGGACACCTTCAGAACCCGAAGAAGAAGCGAAGCCTGGATTCTTCCGGTCGTTGTTCATGCCGGCGCCGGTCGAAGAACCGAAGACGGAAACCGTGCAGGACTTTTTGAAGCAATCGCGGCCGAATTAGCAGCTGGCCCGGGTGTTACACGAACGCTTGCTGCGATGTAGCTTAGGTAGAGCAATTAATTGACGGTCATGCAGCGCGAAGTGATGCATGCCACAGCCCTACACAGCAGCCGCTTCTTGCAGTCCGAACGCGAACAGTGTCTCGCGTAATCGTTGGCAGTCATGGTCATCGAGCGGCGTCATTGGCAGACGCAATTCGCCGCTGTCCCGACCGACCATCTGCATCGCGGCTTTGATCGGGATCGGGTTGGTCGCGATCCCGAGCATGTTGCTGCACAGTGCAAACAACCGGTGGTGGTGAGCACGGGCAGCCGTGAAATCGCCAGCCATCGCCGCACTGACCAGCTCGATCATCGCCGAAGGGACTAGGTTTCCGACGACTGAAATGACGCCTTCGGCGCCGACGCTCATCATCGGCAGGGTCAGCGAATCGTCACCCGAGAGAACCGTCAAATCAGTGGTGCTGAGGATCGCCGAACACTGGTCCAACTTTCCGGTGGCCTCTTTGACCATCGTGATGCCGGCGACATCCGACAATCGCTGGATCGTCTCGACATCGATTTCTTTACCGGTTCGACCGGGAATGTTGTAAACGCAGACGGGGATATCGATGGCTTCGGCGATGGCCTTGAAGTGTTGATAAAAGCCTTCCTGAGTCGGCTTGTTGTAGTAGGGCGCCACCTGCAAGGTCGCGTCGGCACCTTCGGCGGCGGCACGACGAGTCAGTCGAAGTGCTTCGGCGGTGCTGTTGCTGCCGGTGCCGGCCATGACCTTGGCTCGGCCGGCGACGCACTGAATCACTTCGGCGATCACCCGTTCGTGTTCTTCGTGGGACAACGTCGGCGATTCGCCAGTCGTGCCGACCGGGACGATGCATTTGGTGCCGGCGGCGATCTGGAACTCAAGCTGCTCCCGAAGGCGGGGATAATCGACTTCGCCGTCCGAAAACGGAGTGATGATGGCGACGGACAGACCGGCAAACTCAGAACCCTTTCGCTGGGCCATGACAACTCTCGTGAACGGATTGGGCGTGATGGAAGTGTGCGAAGTGTAGCAACGAAATCGAATTTCGCTAAGGATCGATACCCGCTGATGCGGTCGACAGCGGGTCGTGATGATCAAAAATGCTCTACCGACACCGATATTGCCGCAATAAACCCAATTTTCAGGCTCTCCTTTGGGCTTGCGTGAGGCGCTTCTTACGCCATACTTACCGCCTTCTCTCGAAAATCCGATTCAATCATAGACAGGTCAAGGTTAAGTAAAGATGGCAGACGTATTGCAAGTCGAGACGCGGGACGAAGTTGGTTCGTTGGCCACTCGACGTCTGCGTCGTAAGGGCTTGGTGCCGGCGGTTCTTTATGGACACGGCGAGGCGAACCAGCACCTGGCGATCCCCGAAATTCAAGTCCGCACGTTCCTGCGTCACCACGGCAAGATGGTCGAACTGGCTGGTGCCTGCCAAGAGACAGCACTGGTCAGCCATATCCACTGGGATCCGTTGGGCATCGACGTGTTGCACATGGATTTGATTCGCGTGAACCTGAAGGAATTAGTGGACGTTACCGTACCGGTACACCTCCATGGCGATGCGATCGGCGTGCGCGAAGGCGGCATGTTGCTCGAAAATATGCACGAAGTTGAGATTCGCAGTCCGGCTGGTGCGATCCCCGAACACATCTCGCTGAACGTCAGCAAACTGCACATGGGTTCGCACCTCACTGCGGCCAGCCTGGAGTTGCCCGAGGGTGTGGAATTGGTCACTCCGGGCGACGCAGTGATCGCCCACATCGAAGAGCCACGCGGCGGTGACATCGAGGAAGCCGAAGTGAACATGGGCGGCCAACCAGAAGTGATCTCCAAGGGCGGAGAACCGAAAGAACCCGTTTAATTGACCGGCTCGGTGGGGTCGTAGTGCCGGGCGATGGTGGCCTTTTGAAGATGGTTGTTGGGCTGTGAAACTGATTGTCGGCCTGGGAAATCCCGGTCAAAAGTACCAGCAGACCCGGCACAACGTGGGCTTCGACGTGGTCGATAAGATCGCGGCGTTGCTGTCGGCGAGCCCTTCCAAGAGTCGTTTCGATGGGTTGGTCGCGGAAGCGACGGCGAACAACGAGAAAATTTTATTGCTGTGGCCGCACACGTTCATGAACTTGAGTGGCCAGAGCATTCGCAAGGCGATCGATTTTTACAAGATAGATTTTGACGACATTTTGGTCGCCTGCGATGATTTGAACCTGCCCAGTGGACGAATCCGGCTGAGAACGTCAGGATCTGCTGGCGGGCAAAAAGGATTAGCGAGTACGATCGATCACCTAAAGACAGATTCCTTTGCCCGGCTGAAAGTCGGCATCGGACGACCGCCCGAAGGTTGGGAGGTGACCGATTACGTGTTAGGAAAAATTTCTGGCACAGAGGAAGAGACGATTCAAACGGCAACAACCAATGCGGCTCACGCAGTAATTTGCTGGGCCACCGAGGGAGCCACCGTGGCAATGAACCGACACAATTGCCAATAGCGATCAACGAACCGAACGACGCAGACCCAGCGATGGGTCACCCGCGATAACGATTAACCAGCGAAACCGCTTTAGAGAGATTGACCGAACGTGGCTAAGAACACTTACGAAACACTGCTGATCTTGGACAGCAACATGTACGCCCGCGATCCGGGTGGCGTCAGCGCAAGGATCAGCGAGATATTCACCGAAGCCGGCGGCGAAGTGCTGGTCAATCGACTGTGGATGGAGCAAAAACTTGCGTATCCGATCAAGAAGCACCAGAAGGGCACTTACTGGCTGACCTATACGGAAATGGAAGGTCCGAACTTGCCGAAGATCAATCGCGCCTTTCAGCTTTGCGAGCCAGTTCTGCGACAAATGACGCTGAAGCTCGAGCCTCGATTGATCGAGCCCATTTTGGCTAACGCACGTGGCGAATCCGTCGTTGTCTCGGCTTCTGTCGATTCTGCAGGTGACGCGGACGGGCTGGTTGATGACATCGACGTTGATGATGAACTCGATACTGATGATTGACTTCCGTTGGTTTCCACGGACCCATAGAGTGTCGCCATGGCCAGCTTGAACCGAGTCACCTTGATTGGCAATTTGACTCGCGACATCGAATTGAAGTACACACCCGGTGGCACTGCGGTGGCGGATGTCGGCTTGGCTGTAAATGAGCGGCGCAAGTCCGCCAGTGGCGAGTGGGTTGAAGAAACAACATTCGTCGACGTGACATTATGGGGTCGGACGGCGGAGGTTGCCAGCGAGTACCTTGGCAAAGGCTCGCCGATTTTGGTCGAGGGACGACTGAAGCTGGATTCATGGGAAACCGACGGCCAGAAAAGAAACAAATTGAGGGTCGTGTGTGAGCGAATGCAAATGCTCAGCAGTGGTGGCCCAGGTGGAAGCGGCGCGAGCAGCAGCGGATCGGGCGGCTACAGCAAGGCAGCTCCGCGATCGCGACAAGATGACGACGCCGGCGGATTCGATTCCGGTCACTCCGATTCGGAAGACCACGGCCCAGCGACCCAAAATCGAAACACGACAACGGCCGGGCAGCGTTCCGCTCAACCAACCGGCGATGGTCCAGGATATGACGAACCGGACATTCCGTTTTAGCGAAAACAATACGACCTTTACTCACTGAATCTTAAATCGAGTTCTTGAAATGACGACTTCCACTCCCCGTCGACGCGACCAAACCTTCAAGCGTTTGCCGAAGGGCGCCAATGGCGGCGTTCAGTTGCTGCTGATCCACAACGTCGAACACCTCGGACGCCAGGGCGACATCATCGAGGTCAAGCCGGGCTACGCTTTGAACTATCTGCTTCCGCAAGGACTTGCGACGGTTGCAACCGATCACCACAAGCGAATGGTCGAGAAGCACCGCGAGAAATTGCGTGCGATTGAGCTGGAAAAACTCAGCGAGTATCGCAAACAGGCCGACGAACTGAGCAAGCAATCGATCACGATCGAAGCCAACGCCAACGACGAGGGACATCTTTACGGCAGCGTCGGACCTCACGAAATCGTCGATGCTCTCAAGGGTGCCGGATTTGCGTTGGCGATGGACCAAATTCGCCTTGAAGGCCCGTTGAAAGAACTCGGGTTGTACACCGTCAGGGTCCACCTACACAGCGAAGTGGACGCAAACATCAAGGTCTGGGTGGTTCCAACGGTCACCGGCGACGCTGCGGGCGCCTGAGAACTTACCCAATCGGAACAAGGCGAACGAATTCCTCAACCAATGGGGGGGATGATTCGCAAAACCGCAAACTTTTCGATTATTCGCACCGATGAACAATCGGCACGACGCCGTAATCGACGTTCGTGCGAGAAGAATCGCCCCGAGCAAGTGCCCCGCGTTTCGGTGTGATGTGACAGGAGCCTCAACTGCCCCTGAGGCTCCTGTCACTCTTTTCAGTTTGCGAATTGGGCCAGTCGATCGAGGCGACCACTTTCTTTCACGACGTCAATCGTTAAAATTTGACGATCGGGTCCAGGACTGGACACACGATGGGGCTGTGGCGGAACTGGCAGACGCGCTAGACTTAGGATCTAGTTCCTTACGGAGTGCAGGTTCGATTCCTGTCAGCCCTACTTTGCGTTTTCGATGAGTCATTGACCATCCTTGAGCTCGCAAATACATTTAGCCCAAAAATGACGTGCATTTGGGCTGCCTATTGATCTCCCTGGTCATCGGCATTCGCTTCTTATCACCACTCGGTCCAAGGTCGACCCGACGAAGTGCGGTGCACACAATGTCGTTCGGACCTGGTCTTCCGTTGAAATGATCGCCCTTTCGCGGCGGTTTTATCACTCACTCATGTAATGGCTTCCTACGAGAAAAACGATGGCAAAATCGCAGATGGTTTACTACTTCGGTAAAACGAAAACCGAAGGACATGACAAGCCCAAGAGCATCCTCGGCGGCAAAGGCGTGAACTTGGCCGAGATGACTCGCATCGGACTTCCGGTGCCTCCCGGCTTCACCATCACCACCGAATGCTGCGACGCTTATTACAAAGCGGGTCGAAAGTTGCCGCCGGGTTTGATGAACGACGTCAATGCGGCTGTGCATGTGCTCGAGAAAGAGCTTGGCAAGAAGTTCGGCGACGATGCCAACCCATTGCTCGTCAGCGTCCGCAGCGGCGCCGCGGTCAGCATGCCGGGCATGATGAATACGATTTTGAACCTGGGCCTGAACGACAAAGCGACCGAAGGTCTTGCCAAGGCAACCAAGAATGATCGATTCGCCTATGACGCTTATCGACGTTTGATCAACATGTTCGGCGATGTCGTCATGGGGATGGATCACCACGCATTCGAGGAAGCGTTTGACAAGATCAAGAAAAAGTACAAGGTCACGGAGGACACCGAAGTTCCCGCCGAAGGCCTCAAACAACTGTGTGAGGACTACAAGGCGCTCTACAAAAAGCAGAGCGGCGATGACTTCCCGCAAGATCCCATCAAGCAACTCGAACTGTCGATCATGGCGGTGTTCGGATCGTGGAATACAGCTCGAGCGGTTCGCTATCGCGAAATCGAAAACATTCGCGGTCTGCTCGGAACCGCCGTCAATGTTCAATCGATGGTTTACGGGAACATGGGCGATGATTCTGGAACGGGAGTCGCGTTCACTCGCAACCCCAACACCGGTGAGAATAAATTCTTCGGCGAGTTCCTCATCAATGCCCAGGGCGAAGACGTTGTCGCTGGCATTCGCACGCCGCTGCCCGTTGCCGACATGCCCAAGTGGAATCGTGATGTTCACAAAGAACTGCTAGCGATCAAGAAGACCTTGGAAGATCACTACAAGGAAATGCAAGACATCGAGTTCACGATTGAACGCGGCGTTTTGTACATGTTGCAAACGCGCACCGGTAAACGCACCGGAGTTGCGGCGGTGAAGATCGCATGCGACATGGTCAAGGAGAACCTGATCAACGAAAAGGAAGCTGTGCTTCGGGTTCCCGCCAACGACTTGACCCAGTTGCTTTTGCCCAGCTTCAAACCGACCGCGAGAAACGCGGCGGACGTGCTGTGCCGTGGTCTGCCCGCTTCGCCGGGTGCTGCCGTGGGCAAATTGGTATTCAGTGCTCCTGAAGCTCGCGAGGCGGCTGAGGCAGGACTTAAAGTCATTCTGGTTCGTAAAGAAACGAGCCCCGAAGATGTCGACGGCATGAATGCCGCGGCGGGCATTTTGACCAGCACAGGTGGAATGACCAGCCACGCGGCCGTGGTCGCTCGTGGATGGGGCAAGTGCTGCGTCGCTGGCGCCGGTGAGATCGAGATCGACGAGAAGGGTAAGAAGATCAAAGTCGGCGGGCGGACGTTCACCGGCAAAGACGTGATCAGCCTCGATGGTACGACGGGCGAAGTCATGGCCGGAGAAGTCGAGACACAAGAGCCGAAGCTTTCGGGTGACTTCTCAAAGCTGATGAGCTGGGCAGATGGCTTCCGCAAAATCGGCATCCGCACCAACGCCGATTCCCCCAACGACAGCAAGCGAGCCCGTGAATTCGGCGCCGAAGGCATCGGACTTTGTCGCACCGAACATATGTTCTTCGAGGCCGACCGAATCATCCACATGCGTTCGATGATCTTGGCGGACAACGAAAAAGATCGAAAGGCAGCGCTGAAAAAGTTGCTGCCGTTCCAACGCAAAGATTTCGAGGGCATTTTCAAGGCGATGGACGGATTGCCCGTCACCATCCGACTGCTAGATCCGCCGTTGCACGAATTCTTGCCGCACGAAGACGCGGCGCAGAAAGCGATGGCAAAGGAATTGGGCGTCAAACAAGCGGACATTGTCAAACGAGCCGCCGCGCTCCATGAATCCAACCCGATGCTCGGCCACCGGGGTTGCCGCTTGAGCGTTACCTATCCCGAAATTCTCGAGATGCAAGTTCGTGCGATCGTCGAAGCGGCGATCAGTTGCGCCGGTAAGAAGATCAAGGCTCAACCTGAAATCATGATTCCGTTGGTCGGAACCGCGGCCGAGCTTTCCATGTTGCGTGCGAAGGTCGAAGAAACGATCAAGGAAACCAAGGAAGCCAAAAAGTTCGATGGCAAATTGGATATCTCGATCGGTACGATGATCGAGATCCCTCGTGCCGCGTTGACGGCCGACAAGATCGCCGAGCATGCTGACTTCTTCAGTTTTGGCACCAACGATTTGACCCAGATGACGTTCGGATACAGTCGCGACGACATCAACACGTTCCTGCCCGATTATCTCTCGCAAGACATTTTGCATGTCGACCCGTTCCAATCGCTCGATCAAGAAGGCGTTGGACAGTTGGTCGAAATGGGTGTCACCAAGGGACGCAGCACAAAACCGAAATTGAAGATCGGTATTTGCGGCGAACACGGTGGAGATCCGGCCTCGATCGATTTCTGCAATCGGGTTGGTTTGGACTATGTCAGTTGCAGCCCTTTCCGCGTGCCGATTGCCCGACTGGCAGCAGCACAGGCTGCACTTCGCGCCAAGAAGGCCTAAGCCGAGTCTGCGCCACTTGCGCGCAGTAAGGCTGTTAGACTAGCGATTATTCTGAGGGGCCTGGCGGATGAATTCCGCGGGCCCCTCGTTCATTCAAACTGATACGACGACTATCAATCAAGCGAAAAAGCCGATGAGCGATCCCTACGAAAAATACAACGAAGTCGAAAAACTGATCGACGACGAGAAGTACCCTGAAGCAATCGCGGGTTTGAACGAAATCGTTGCCGAAGATGACACATTCGTGCTGGCCCATCTAGCTCTTTCGCGAGCCTACACCAAGACCGGCCAACATGACCTGGCGATCGTGCATGGCGAGAAAGCGTGCGAGTTAGAACCGACAGATTCGTTCAACTACACAGCGCTGAGCGTTACCTACCAACGGGCTTGGGCGGGAACCCAAGAGCAGGCCTATATCGGCAAGGCCGAAGAAGCCATGGCGAAGGCGCAATCGATCGGACGCGGTTAACCGAGCGTTTTCTATTTCGTTTAGAAATGAGTTCGATCGGTCGCCGGTGATACGCCTAGTTCTTTACGGAGGTTGCCGCCGACGACCGTCTGGCCCCATGTTGCCGCCAGCATGACGCTGTTGATGCCCGAACCGATCCCCAGCATCGCCGATCGATCACCGTGTTGAATTTCGCCGGCGATCGCGGCGACCGCCAGCGTGAGTGGCAAAGCGACCGAGCCGGTGTTTCCGAGTCTTGAAAATGTTGCGCTGTCTCGCTCGATCGGTAACCCCATCGCTTCTAACATCGCGATCCGGTGACGACTACCAACTTGATGGCAAACGGTACGATCGATCTCGTCGCGGCTCCAACCACTTTCTTCCATGAGTTGCCCAAAGGCATCGACGCCCGTCGCGATGCCCTCGGCCATCAATTGTTCGGAATCGGTATCCATCAGCGGCGCCATCTCGGCGCCGGCTGTATCGTGATTGCTTCGACAAAGATCGTGGAACTGAGTTCGCGCGTGGGCGATCGCGACATCGATCGACGTTCCCTGATTCGATAGGCGGCGATGGCAAAGCAACCACGCGCAACTCCCCGAGCCGATCGTCAACGAAGCGAACGCCGGCTTGACCGACTTGCGAGAGATCGAGTCGTCGGCATTCAGAGAGGCGATGGTCTGTTCGAGCAGCGGTCGGCTGTTTTCGGTGCCAACAACAATCCCCGCGTCGATCGCGCCGGACTCGATCAGCGTTGCAATCTGGACCGCTCCGTTGATTACCCCCAAGCAGGCGTTGGAAACGTCGTAGACCCAACACCGGTTGGGCAGTCCGACACCATGATGGACGCGAGACGCCGTCGCCGGCTCCAAAAAGTCACGACAAACGCTGGCGTGGATCAAACATCCGATCCGCGTGCGGTCGAAACCCACTTGATCGATCGCGCAATTTGCGGTGCGAATGCTTGGGCCGCTCGGCATCGTTCCGGGTTGCCAAACGCGACGCTCGGCGATTCCGCTCATCAGTTCAAGCCGCCCCTCGGGCAGCTTCAACCGTTGGTAGAGCGGCTGCAGTCGCGCTTCAATCGCTTGGCTTGACCAAGTTTCTTCGGGAATTTCAGCGCCGATCGATTCAAGGCAGACGTTAGCAAATCGCACGCATTGTCCTAAGTGTTTCGAGCCATTGTTGTTGCAACAATTGTAACCGTGTCCGAGACCCGCTCAAAGTATGAAGACGAACACGCCTTGCTAGCAAAAAAAAAGATTGCTAGCACGACATGTAGTGCTAGCTATTGCCGAAGTGGGGAAGATGTAGTCCCGTTTTGGTGGCTTATCAACCGACCTGTATCTTCACCAACCATCAAGGGCGAGGCACTGTCACCTCACCCACCCAGCCCAGAGAGCAAGGTTTTACAGCAACCAACAGGCCTCCGATCGCGGCACTCCTTTCCCGTTCCGATTCCAGGGCAGAAAACCTTACGGCTTGCCCCGGCGGCGTGATCGCGAGACCGGTCGATCTGTTTGTTGTACGTGTTACCTGCGTGAAAGTTGTTCTCAATTGAGCTGGTCGATGCAAGACGATTTGCATCAAATTTCGTTCGCGAATTCGAAGAGGACCTTTCGGATGTCGAATAAACCACTTATCGGAATGAATGCCGATTACCGCGCCGCCGCTCGCAACATGCCAGCGTACAGCTACATCGCGGCCGGCTATTTCCAGTCCATCATTGCGGCCGATGGCATTCCGGTGGTGATTCCACCCATGAACGACCCAGACTCGATCTCTCGAGTCTTGGACTCACTTAGCGGTTTTGTCCTGATCGGCGGTGCCGATTTGGATCCCCGCAACGACGGTTTCATGTTGCATCCGAGCGTACGGCCGCTCGATCCGATGCGAGAAACCAGTGACCGTCTGCTGATGGCGGACATCGCCGAACGGAGAATGCCAGTCCTCGGTATCGGAACAGGCATGCAGTTGATGAATGTTCAACAAGGTGGAAACCTCTTCCTGCATTTGAAAGAAGATTTGCCATTGGCAGTTCCCCATCATGACCCCCAAGATCCCAATCATCGACACACGTTGGATGTGGTCAGTGATTCCCTTGTCGGTCGCGTCTACGGCGACGGGGAAATCCGCGTCAGCAGTCGCCACCACATGGCGATCGACGAAGTGGCACCAGGATTCCGTGTGACCGCTCGCTGCCCGGACGGCGTTATCGAGGCGATCGAAAGCGAAATGATGGATTGGTTCGCTATCGGAACTCAGTTCCATCCCGAATGCGGAGCCGCTTCAGCGCTCGACATTCGTATCTTCGAAGAGTTCGTTTTGGGTGTCGCCGAACGTGCCGGACAGGATCTACGATTGGTAGCTTGATGACTTTGAAAGCACACTCCCGCTGAGGAGGACAGGGTCACATGGATGTGACTTTTGCCAACTCGACTGTTGACACTGAAGTACCCGACTGCCCACTTTGACGCACGGAATCGCGTCGCCGCTACTGCAAGATGCACCGGCGGAGTGGATCATGAGGAGTACTGAAGTTCAAGGTCACGGACGATCACGATTCAAAGCAACGAAGCACCGAATCACAACTATCGAATCGGCAAAATCGGTCAGGAATGACGTGAGGCCGGACGCATATCGAGTCGAAATGCGTCCGGCCTCTTCTTTTTACAACGGCGAAGCGATTTGATCTTCGGCGATTAATGCCTTCGGAACGCCGCGTACTTTCGCGTAGCCGGAAATGGCGACAATGATCGCTGCTAACAAGACGAGCACGGTTAGCCATTTTGATCGATTGGCGCGAAAGGTTGCAAGCTTTTCGCTGCGACCAACCAGCGCCGCCGCTAGAAAGAATACTGCAAACGCCAACAACATCTTGATGCCGATCAGCATGTGGTACGTCCCGTCACCTTTGTGCAGCAGACCGGCTCGATAATAGTTATAGAAACCCGTTGCCAGAAACAGCGTCACACCGATGTGAACGAATCGTTTCCAGCGACCACCGATCGCGGTCGCCAACTGACGATGCGGCGATTCGTCCAACTCGCCTGCGGATGGCAACAACACCATCAACGTGAAGATGCTGCCCCCGACTAAGGTGATCGCGGTGGCGATGTGGACGATGCGTGAAAGAACGTCGATCCAAAACATTTTGCTTGATTCCTGAAATGGCTGTTGAAGATTGACTGGTCGTTCGCGGCGTTCACCTCGCCGTCCAGCCACCGTCGACGACGAGCAGACTGCCGGTCGTGTAGCTTGCCGCATCGCTGGCCAAATAGATAGCTGCTCCCTGAATTTCTTCCAATCGTCCCCAACGATTGAGTGCGACGGCACCAACGATGAACTTTTCTGCCTCTTCGGTCCCGGCAATCGGTTCGTTCATCGGAGTTAAAAACGGGCCTGGGCAAATGGCGTTGACCATGATGTTGTCCGGCGCCAATTCCAGTGCTAGCGCGCGAGTCATCTGGACCACCGCACCTTTACTGGTTGCGTACGGCGTTCGGTTGGACAGGCCGACCATTCCCAACGTGCTTGCTAAGTTGATGATGCGACCTTTTCTTTTGGCCCGCATAGCTGGAATGACCGCACGACTGGCGATCCAAACACCTTCGACGTTGACCTGCTGGACCCGCCGGAAATCTTCGAGACTCAGTTCGCCGATCGGACCTCGCACATTGATGCCTGCGTTGTTGATCAGAACATCGATGCGGTCGAATCGATCAAGCGTGCCGGCAACGATGCTTTCGATCCTAGCTTGGTCAGTGACATCGGCTTCAAATGCAATCGAATCAACCGCGTAATCCTTTGATATTTCATCGGCAACTGCCTGAGCCTCCGCAGCGCTGCGGCTGACGATGACAACCCGGCAACCCGCGGAGGCTAGGCCGGCGGCCATTGCGTGACCAAGCCCCTTCGATCCACCGGTCACGATCGCAACACGGTTCGACAAATCGAATAATTTGATTCCAGGCAACATCACTCAATCCGAGGTTTAAGAGAATTGGGCGAGCGAAGCAGCACGAACAATGCCGCCGCGATCAGGTCAGCGGTCGTGCCGGGGTTGAGTCGATGATCTTCGCCGCGAAGAAATTCATCGAACTGGGCAATGGATTCGCTACAGGTGACGTCTACCGCTGTCGCTCGTTTTTGCACTTGGTTTGCAACGGTTTTCCCGCATTTTCGTTCGATCAGTGTGTCGGGAGCCACCGAAAGCAGTTTCAATTGGGCGCGAGTGATCCCCTGCAATACGTCGCCGGACTGTTCGATGATTTCAGCGACAAGGGGAACGACATTTTGGATCAAGTCGGCGAATCCAGTAGCGTACTGCAACGCAATTCGATCGCGATCTTTTGCCGCCACCATCGCCGATCGTATATCGATGACGGCATGCGTCGAGTGGACATCCATCGCGTCGACTTCCCCCAATCCGCCAGCGGTCGCAGTATTGATCGCCATATAGATATTCTGGCCGTCTTGTTGATCGAACGCGTCGATAACGCTGGATACTGAATCGATCCATTGTTGAGACGTACGCGACTGGCACGTCATCGTTTGGTCGGCGGCGACGAGCGGACCAATCAGCAGCACGATCCCGAGATTCACGTTGGTCCCGGTCGCCGCCCGCGTCGACGATACCGCGTCGCTCATGCGTTGGCTGATCGGGACTCCATCGCAAGTGAGTTCACGCGAGGTGGTTTCCGCGGCAACCACAAAGTCCGTGAAATGAAGATCAGCAAAATCGCGACCCGGATAAACATTGCCCGGCTTTGGCGCGGTGGCTTCCAAGATGCACGCCCATCGGACGGCATCCTGGCAATCTCGAATCACGCTTCGAATCGAGTCAAGCGGATCACTCATCGGAGGTTGCTTTTAGAAATTTTTGGATCGCCACGAGCGTTTCATCCGGCGCGTCTTCAATCACGTAATGACCGGCGTCGGCGATCTCGATGGTCGTCGCGTCCGGCCAGATCGACTGAAATCTCCGCAAGCATTCGGGACGGAAACACCAATCCTTCATTCCCCAAACCAGCAAGGCGGGCAACTCTTTCATATCGGGCAATGCGGCTTCTAAATCAACGAGCGTTTGGTAGGTCGGATGATCGGCCGACATCGGTATGTCGCGAACAAAGGCGTCGATCGCGACGCGATTGTGCCAACTGTCATACGGTGCCAGCAGACCTCGCGCGACATCGGGCGACATTCGATTCCGATCCATCGCCATCGAGATGGCCGCCCTCGCGAAGGCGTTGAAGCCGCGGACAGCCAGAGTTCCAACGATGGGGATTCGACATGCGGCGATCCGCTTGGGTAGGTAGGGAGGCGGAAATGCAGCTGTGTTGAGCAACATGATTGCTTTGAAACGCTGGCGACACTTGGCCAGCGATGAGAGTCCGATTGCGCCACCCCAATCGTGAGCCAACAGCGTCACGTTTTGCAAATCGAGATGCTCGATCAGCGAAACCAAGTTATCACGATGGGCGGACAACGTGTAATCGAAAGCTTGACGCGACGGTTTGTCGCTGCGACCACATCCGACGTGATCAACAGCGATCACACGGTACTCTGGCGAGAAACGCTCGATGATCCGACGCCAATAGTAACTCCACGTCGGATTACCATGAACGCATAGAACGACCCGCTGGTCGGTACCCTCGTCAAGATAACGCAGGGTGTTGCCGCCGATTTTGAAGTCGTGAGAGTCGAAGGGGAGTAGGTCTGACGCAATGGGTTTCATAGGCCAGAGTTTCGCCAATCCTGGCGCTCAGCGAAACCGGCCTACGGGGTTTTGCGGTTCTCCCAGAAGGCACGTGCGGCCTGAACAAAGGGAACGTGTTTCGCCAATTCTTCAGGCGGCAAACGCTTCAGTCGATCCTCGTACTCAATTTGCCATTGTTGAAAAAACTCAACGGCCTCGGCGGTAATTCGCGGCTGACCGTCGAACTCGATGTACCACGGTGAACTGATCGCGGCCCGGAAGTGGTCATCGAACTCAATGACGACACGCATCGTGACCCAACCACTTTCCTTGACGATCAGTTTCGGGATGACGCCGCCCGATTTGGCGAATTCATCGAGCTTGGCACTGTAGTGAACTTGACCATTGTGAATGACTTCCAGGTATTCGACGGGGTCTCGCACGGCCAGCATGACTTCGGGTTGCAATTGCAAAACTTCGCCGTGCGATGCCGTGAAAACGTAACCTGGGATCTGACCGCCCAACATTGGCCGCAGCATCGGCCCGTTGGTTGCAACGCTTTGCCCACTCCAGGCGGCTCGCCACCAATCGTCGGTTCTCGCAACCGGACTCGACTTTGTCTCATCGTGTGATCGATAACTTTCATCAGACTCCGTCACGTACAGCCGATTGTAACCAACGGGTGTGTCGCGGCTCCCGTCGCCTCCGCCGGCGAGTGGCGCAATCCGAAACCCCGCTTCGAGCAGCTTCCAATGAATCTGTTCCGCCCAGAGACCGACGGATTGGGATGATCCCTTGATCAGACTCTGGGTTTCGCGTCCATCTTTGACCGACAGCACTTTTCGATCCAAACGCAGCCAATCGCCCAACACAAAAAATCCATCGACGCGACCACTCGCCAGCCACACGGGCAATGGCCAAGCAAATGGATTCTCGACCGCAACTTTCGCATTCGGATCATCCGCAAGTTCCCTGATCCATTCGCTACCAATTTCGGTTGTTGGTGGAGCCTCGTCGTGACTCAATCCGTAAAAGATCAAGCCGTCATGGACGATCGCGTCTTCACGAATCCACATCGGATCGATCGTCGGCGGATCATCCTCCTGGCGACGCGCGACGGGATTGGCGTCGACGTGGCCGAGCACAGCAGCGACGTGCAAATCCTCGGAAACCATTCGCAGTGGCAAACTATTGGGTGATGCCACCACGCAACAATCGCCGCTCGTCCAGCCATTGATTTGCATATCGACCATGCGAGGCAAGTCGACGTTGTGATCATCCAAGCTGGTTTTTTCGAGCGCAAAGTTTCCGGCAATGATTCGATATTCGGGGCCGCGAATCATCCTGAATTGATATCCGCCGTCAGGCAGCGATAGTTCCAACGACCGATCGAGCACCACACCGATGCCAGCGGAAACTGTCTTGCGGATGGGCATCGGTTTGTCAGGTTTGTCGGAGCGAACAATTTCCATCCGCGTCGTCGTTGGATCACCGGTAGCTTCATCGTGAACGGTCAAGTTCAAAATGCCTCCGGCGGCCGACGCGAGGGAGTTGGTGACCCATGTGAGCAGCACGAACCCACAAACACATTGATAGAATCGGCTGTTCATTCAGGGCTTCCAGTCCAAAAATACTTTCGCTAGCCAACGATTGGACGTACCTTAGCAATGAGTGGAAAATACGTGTCGGACGCCATTTGCCGGGAACCGGCCCTTCGGGTGCTTCGCACAAATGGGGTCCGACACTTATTTTCCGCACGTACCTTAGACGATCCACCAGTACGCCCCAACAACGCCGACACCCGACTCATGCAATTCCAAGAAAACTCGATCTTTCGATTCCCTGTTGTCCTGGTGACTCTGATTCTTTCAGCGTTCTTGTTGCTGACTTGTCGGATGCCCGCGTCGGGCCAGGCGCCGCGCGAAACAACGGGCGATCGTCCCAACATCATCTACATTCTATCGGACGACATGGGATTCTCGGATATCAGTTGTTACGGCGGTGAAGTCGAGACGCCGAACTTGGATTCGCTTGCCGCGGGCGGACTTCGTTTCACTCAGTTTTACAACACCGGTCGTTGTTGCCCGACGAGGGCGAGTCTGCTGACCGGGCTCTATCCGCACCAAGCCGGCGTGGGTCACATGATGGACGATCGCGGATTTGATGGCTATCGAGGGGAGCTGAATCGAAATTGTGTGACGATCGCAGAAGTGTTGAAGTCGGCCGGATATCGAACGTACATGACAGGCAAGTGGCACGTGACTGCAAAGATCAACCCCAAAACCGACGCCGACAAAAACAACTGGCCCTTGCAACGCGGCTTCGACCGTTTCTATGGCACCATTCACGGCGCGGGTAGCTTCTTCGATCCCAACACGCTGACTCGAGACAATACCTACGTTTCGCCATTCGCAGATCCCGAGTACACACCCGAGCAAATGGCCAACGGGAAGTTCTATTACACCGACGGGATCGCCGATCATGCATCAAGGTACGTTCACGAGCATCACTATCAAACGGGCGATCAACCTTTCTTCATGTATGTCGCGTTCACCGCGGCTCATTGGCCGATGCATGCATTCGAGAAAGATATCGAGAAGTACGAACATCGCTACGACGACGGCTACGACGCGATTCGCGACGAGCGATATAAAAAAATGCTCGCGCTGGGTTTGGTCAGCGAGTCGGACACGGTCAATTGGCCGATTGAAGAGTCAAGCAAAGAAACCAAGAACTGGGAATGGGACAAACGCAACATGGAGGTCTACGCGGCGATGATCGACAGCATGGACCAGGGGATCGGACGCATCGTCGACGCTCTGAAGGAAACGGGTCAGTTTGAGAACACGCTGATTTGTTTCTTGCAGGACAACGGCGGGTGCGCCGAGGAATACGGCCGTGGTGGGGTCGGTGGTCCACGATCGAGTGAGCCGACGATGGCCGTGCAAAGCGACAACTACTTGCAACCCGATATGAAACCTAAGCAGACTCGCGATGGCTATCCGACGCGAACCGGCAGGGGCGCCATGGCGGGTCCGGCCGATACAGCGATCGGTTATGGCCAGGGTTGGGCGACCGTATCCAACACACCGTTTCGCGAATACAAGCACTGGGTCCACGAAGGCGGCATCTCGACACCGCTGATCGCGCATTGGCCCGATGGAATTCCGCGTCGAGGTGATCTGGAGCGAACACCGGGCCACTTGATTGACTTGATGGCCACGGCGGTCGACGTTGCTGACGCCAACTACCCCACAAAGTTTCACGACGACGAGGCGATCAAACCGATGGAGGGCAAGAGTTTGGTACCGACGTTTACTGGCCATCCGATCGAGCGCGAAGCGATCTACTGGGAACATGAGGGCAATCGAGCCGTTCGAGTCGGCAACCACAAGTTGGTGGCGAAGGGCGTCAAAGGGAAGTGGGAACTGTACGATATGAGTGTTGATCGCAGCGAACAGAACGACTTGAGCAGCCTGGACCCCGAACAGGTCAAGAAACTGTCCGATATGTGGGCGGCCTACGCGGAGCGAGCCGACGTGCTGCCGCTTGATCCGAAGCCGGGACGAGGTCGTCCGAAACAATAGCTGCCGATAGAGGGGTTCGCCAGAAACGCGACTTATGCCAATCGGTGAAGCCGTCGAGTTATCCATTCCATCGACAGCATCGTGGCGATCAACCACATCAAGACGGCATTTCGACGGCGACTGAAATCGATGTCCGGTGTTCCGGGCAGGATCGTCGTTTGCGGCTGAGGCTTCAGTTTTGACAACAAACTCTCGGCGATCATTTGGTCAGTGATGTCGTCGTTGATAGGGATGTATTCGCCTCCGGTTACGCTGGCGAACTGTGTCAATTCGGCGTCGTTTCGACGAGGTCGCTCCAGTTCAATCGTTGGCAATCGAACTTGCACACTTTGGCGCAGCACTTCTTCATCGAGCGCGTCACCGAGAGTCAAGCGGATCTCATAGCTGCCGGCTTCACGAACGACGAAACGACCGCCATAGGTACCCGCTTTCGGTTCGCCTTTGAGCGGCAGTAGACGAAGATCGTCAATCCGTCCGCTCGGCGCCAACAGCTTTGCACGCACTTCGGGAACATCGAGCGGCTCGAATTGTTCATTCGATAAAACGGCTCGGACAGTGATGGTGTCGCCGACGCCTGCGCGAGACGTGTCGACCAACAGGATGCCGCGGTTACTATCGCGCAGCAGACGACCTTCGCTGACCCAGCGAATCAATTTGGTGTAGTAGCTATCGAAGTAGGCATCGCTCTCGCCTCGCAAACGCCACATTTCGCCGCTGCCTTGAAAATAGATCCGACCGGCGCCATAGAACTGCGATGCCTGATACACCGGCAACGATCCACCGATCTCAGTCGTCGGGTCGCTGAAGTGGCTGTAGACCTTCGCGCCCGGCTTCGCACTCTTGGCATCGACGTAGTCATAAACGCCGTCGAACGAGTCCCAAACGTCAAAACTGGCTTCGGGTGTTTCAGCGATCCAGAAGAATTCCGCCCGTCGCGCTTCGGGCGTGAATGCCAGTGGCCAAGCGTTTTCGCCGCCCTGACGTCCGCCAGACAACAGGGGCGATTGCGTCGACAGATTGACGGGAAAGAAACCGCGAATTCGCGAGACGCGAGGATCGGTTTGTCGCCGAATCCATTGAGGATGATAGACAGGGCCGGCGACCAGAATCAGACCACCGGCTTGCTGCGCCAACCAACGATCGAGAAGTTCGAGTTGTTCAGCCGGAATCGCCGTCCAATTTGGATCGAACATCACGATCACGTCGTACTCGAATAATTCTTCCGCTGTTGATGGAAACGCCATCAGCAAACGATCCGCGTCTTGGCTCATCCCAGGTTGGCCCGTTTGCAACCACGCATCAAGCTCAACCGACTTGTCGCGAAACAACAAGTTGCGAACGAACCGATACTCGCGGGTCGGTCCACCGGCGATCGCCAAAACTCGAAGCTTCCGTGAGACAACTTCATATCGAGCGTCACGCGCATCGTCACGATCATTGCGATCTTCCGGTGGCGCGATCACGCGGATTGCCAGTCGACGACGACCGACTGATTCGGGTTCGAGCTCAAATCGAATTCCGGTGAGCGTGCCATCGTTGCTGATTTTTACTTTTTGCGTATCAATCACATCACCGGGCATTTTGATCTTTCCGTCAGCCTGCCTCGCATCACTGCCGGAATCGGAATCGAGACCATCAAGCAATTCAACGTCGACTTCCATCGGTTTGGATCCGCTGCCTTGAAGCACCGCCGTGATTGCGAACTTGTCACCAGGGTAGACGCGTCGCGGCGCGTCTAAGTCGACGACGCGAATGTTGGTCGGTGCATCGCTGCTTCCCAAACCGACTGGATAGATCGAGACTTCACTGCGCCGCGCCGATGCGATCGCGGCCCCGGCATCGCTGCCACCATTGCTCTGGCCGTCCGTCATGATGACCACTCCCGCGAGTGTCGCCGGATCATGATCGGCGAGAACACCGCGGATGGCATCGCCGATGCGACTTTGCGAGGCTGCCGCAGCGACCGCCTCGTTCCAATCCGTGACGCGAATCGGCGGTGATTCAGCCGGATCGGTCGAAGGTTCCGATCCTGCTTCCGGTTCGATTGGCTTACCAAGCCCCAAAATTTGCGTGAGCGACTGGTCGGTGCGAATGCTGTAAGCGGATCCCAAGCAGACGATTCCTGGCACGAGCATTGCCGCGCTCGCCAAAACCCACGGACCGATCGACGAACCGCGACCGACCGCGCCGATCATCAATGACAAAATTGCAAGAATCGCACCGATCGCGACTAAAGCAGCACCGATGACAGCGATCTTTGAAGGCGCCACCGCAGTCGGCTCGTCTCGCGTTGCAGCAGCGGCAGGATCGCCGCTTGCAACCGATTCAATCAAACGAGGATCGGATTCATCGCCGAACGCATAAACGCTCACGCGATGCTGGGACGAAAGTTTTTCCAGCAAATCCGTTTTCGACAGCAACGCTTCAACTCGCTCGGAACGACTTTGAGTGCTTTGAGCTGATCCCGCAGGCAGCGCCATGCTCTGGCTCGTATCGACCAACACCGCCACTTCGCTGGGACGAGTCACCAGTCGCTGGGCCCGTCGCTGGAGATCAAAGAAGAAGAACACCAACGCGATCGCTGTCATGACTCTCAGCGAGATCAAGACGATCCGAATCGACGGCGATAACTCGGATACGTCACGACGGTAATAACGAACGCAAACGAAAAACAACAGACACAACGTCGCCACGAACAACGCCCAGACCCACCAGCCTTCCATCGTGGACGCGCGGGCGAATTCATAAACGATTTGCCGAGTATCGGTCGCGGCGGTCGGCAATTGATCGGACTCGTTCATGCTCCGCCCCCGCTCAAGGTCGTTCGCGTCGCGACCGGTTTAACGTGATAGCTGGCCCAATGGGCAAGCGTTTGTTCGGCCGCGAGGATGATCGCCAGCAGGCCGAGCAACAACAGGGTCAGCGTCGAATTGCCGGCAGTTTGATTCTGTTCGCTCCAAGCATTGCTGCTGATGAAGGCGACTTCAAGCGGAAGAAGTTGCTGGGCAATGTCCGCGTGTTCGGCTCGATCAAGGTCACCTTCACCGACGCGGATCACCGAGGCGACAGGGGTCACGCGACTGCGACCGTCATTTCGATTGAGCACCCATTCCGATAAGCCGGGTCGAAGAATTTCATCGACATCACTTTTGTCTTCAATGACCAGTTCGTTCGGGTCAATTTTGAAACTCAACTGCGGATCTTCGCCGATCGCCGGCGGGGGTTGCTCGATCGCACTGATTTCGATCGGGACGCGAGGCGGGTCGTTGGTCGCTGGCAAATACGTTGCTGAACCCATGTAGTCGCGGGCTGACACAGTCTTTGAAATTGGATCGTCGATCATTCGGCTCGTCGACGGCGCAGCTCCGCTCCACAGCAACGCGTTGGACTGCAACAGGAAGACCACGAACGTCGGATCGCCAGGCCAATTGGTCCACGATCCGTCGAGCCCCGATAGCACGGTGATCACGCGACCTCGCCCGACTTCATGCAACGTCACAAACGGCAATCCATCGCGACGCTTCAAAACGGTTCGGACTCGAGGCGTTTCAGAATCAGTTTCCTCGTCGACCAAAGTTGACTCGCTCGCGTTTTCCAGTTGCCAAGTTTGCGACAGGCCCACTAACGCCAAGGCACTTTCGCCGACGGATTGCAAGGGAGCCAGCAACAAATCCGACGCTTCGCCGAGCCCGACATCGCCCTGAGTTCCCGATGGAGCAGGCAACTCGATCGGTGATGCCAATGGCGCCGGCAACAGGTGACGATCTAGATCGAGCAGTACGCGATTGTACGATTCACGATTGACCTCTTTACCCAAAAACCATGCCAGCCCGCCTCCACGCAGAACGTACTTCGACAATGCGTCGGCAGCGTTCTCGCCAATCTCCGGCACGTCGATCAGATAAATCGCGCGGTAGGAAGCTAGCGTCTCAACTGTCGCCGAACGCAGGAACGAGGACGGTTGAATATCTGGAACCGCCCCGATTCGTACTTGGCTGCCAGGATTCAAAACGGATGCAACGTGGTAGGCGCCGCGTGAATCGGCGTCGCCGTCGATCACCAATACCTTTTCGACATCCGATAACGGCAACGTGCATGAACGAACATTGTCAATGGACAGCGAATCCTCCGGTAACGAAACTTCGATCGCGTGTGTCCCCGTCTCGGTGACGAAAACTTGGAAGCTCTTCGTGACTTCCTCGTCGGGGGCAATTTGCTCGATCATGATCGCCGGTAACGATTCGACTTCGCCACTGAATTGGCGAGTCGGGTCGGCAAGCACCACGTTGCTCGAATATCGAATCACGCGATTGGTTAGCGAAATGTTCTTGACCATCGTTGACGAATAATTCTTGACGCTCACTCGCACGACCACCGGAACTCCGGCAACCCAAACGTCTTGCGCGGGCGTGACATCGGTGATCGCCAAGTTTGGTCCGGGTGGCGCGGCGCAATCGATCATGCGGATCGACACATCTCGATCGAGCTTTCGCATGGACGCGGCCAACCGTTCGGCGGAACCCCAATCTCGTTTGCGAAAGTCGCTGGCGATGTACAAGTACTTGGCGTCCGCGGGAGTCGCGTTGATCAGTTCGCTGACTTGGTCGAGAGCGGGAACCAAATCGGTGCGGATCGACGATGCTTGGGTGGACATGATCCGATTGATCAGCCGCGCGTCGCTGGTGATGGTTTGCGACGACAGGTCGGCAGCGGCATCAGCGGAACCGCTGCCGCTGCGACTGATCATCGCCGCTCGGCTGGCGCGAATTACCGTCAGTTGATGAACGCCCGAATCGGATGCCAAACGCCGGGTCAGATCCTGTAGAGCTCCTAGCGATCGTCGGTAGGCCGTCGAATTCGCTTCTTCGGTGGCAAGCGGCGTCATCGCGCCGATGCTGGCGTCGCCCATCGAGTAGCTATCGTCGAGCACGACCACATGGTGAGTCGTGGTGCCACCGAGGATTCCGAAGGTTCGACCGCCGCCCGTCCAACCACACAACATCGCGATCAACAATGCCGCTACCGCCAACCGCGAAAGCAACAGCAACAACTGTCGAAGTCGAATCCATTTTTTTTGCTTGCGATAACTGGCGAGCAGAAAGTCCATGGCGGCCCAGCGTTGACGTCGATGCCGAAGCATGTTGATCAAATGGACCAACAAGGGCACTGCCACAAACAGGAAGCCGATTGTTAAAGCTGGGAATAGAAACAAGGGAAGCAGGTTTCAGGTATTGAGTGTCGGTCAGGGTGTAAGCAATGCAGAGTGAAGCGATGCATGGCATTCCGCGGTAATCTAGCCTAGATCCGCCATGCATCGCTTCACTCTGCATGGCCTACTTCAGCTCAACTTTTCAACTTCGGTAGCGAGTTTCTTGCGGCTAGGAACTTGGCGAGTACTGCGTCGAGCGGTTCGCTGGTGCGGACTTGGATGTAGTCGATCGACAGTCGACCGCAGGCTTTTTTGGTTTGGTCGAGAAACGTGTTCAGCGCTTCGAGATATCCGTCTCGCAACGCACGCGGGTTGCAGTTCAAAAAATCTTCGCCTTCGAGTCCCTCAAATCGCGTCGATCCATTGAACTCAAAGTTCATCTCATCATCGTGGAGGACATGGAACAACACCACGTCATGGCCGCGTCGACGCAGCACCTGCAATCCATCACGCAAGTTGTCGACGCCCAGCAAGTCTGAAACCACGATCACAACGCCCCGTTTCGGGATGCCCTGTGCGATCTGTTTGGCGACCTTCGGTAGATCCGTTCGTCCGTCGGCGCCGACCGCGTCGAGCATCGTCAGGATGCGAGTGAGTTGTTGTTGGTTGCTCTTGGCCGGAACGCTGGCGCGGACTTCAGTGTCGAACGTGAACAATCCGCAAGCATCTTTTTGACGAAGTGCGAGGTAAGCCAACGAAGCCGCGATCGATGCCGAGTAATCAAACTTGTTTGTTTCACCATCGCCGTAAGCCATCGACGCGCTGCGATCGACCATCAAAGTTAAACGTAGGTTCGTTTCTTCTTCGTATTGTTTGATGTGCAGTTTGTCTTGCCTCGCGTAGACCTTCCAATCGATGTGCCGGATCTCGTCGCCCGGGGTGTAATTGCGATGCTGCAAGAACTCGATCGATTGACCGAAGTACGGACTGCGGTGCATCCCGGACAGGAACCCTTCGACCACGCGGCGAGCCGTCAACTCGAGTCGACGAATCCGACCGGTGACCTCAGGACGCAAATATCTTTTGGAATCGGGCATCGCGTGAAAGCTCGTCTTCGGTCGTTGGCGTGGCATCGATGATGCGTCCGATCACATCGTCGCTGGAGATTCCGTCGCTCTCGGCGGCAAAATTGACCACCATGCGATGACGCAGCACGGCTTTGGCGAGCGTTTGAATGTCTTCAACTTGGACATGAAAACGTCCCGCCAATAGAGCGCGAGCTTTGCCGCCCAAAATCAAAAACTGAACCGCCCGTGGACCCGCGCCCCAGCCGACCAAGTCTTCGACGAAGTCGGGTGTGCCGTCGGTACCGACTCGCGTTTGACGAACCAACGACAATGCATACCGGACGACGTGATCGCTAATCGGCACTTGGCGAACGAGTTGCTGAAGTCGCAAAATCTCCTCCGCAGCAAGCACTGGTTCGACGACGCTTGTATGCGTCCCGGTGGTTCGCCGCGCGACTTCAAATTCTTCGTCGAAGCTGGGGTATTCGACGAACACCTTGAACATGAATCGGTCTTGCTGAGCTTCGGGCAAGGGATACGTGCCCTCTTGCTCGATCGGGTTTTGAGTTGCCAGCACGAAGAATGGATCGGGCAGAATGTGGCGGTTACGTCCGACGGTGACTTGCCGTTCCTGCATTGCTTCGAGCAGCGCGGCCTGAGTCTTCGGCGGTGTCCGATTGATCTCATCGGCCAGCACAATGTTGGCGAACAGCGGACCTTGCATGAATCGGAAATCACGGTGGCCCGTCGCACGATCCTCTTCGATGATCTCGGTGCCGGTGACGTCGGCCGGCATCAGGTCGGGTGTGAACTGAATTCGGCTGAACGACAGATCGAGCGTCTTCGCTAGCGTGCTGATCATCAGCGTCTTCGCTAGCCCCGGGACGCCCTCGAGCATCACGTGGCCGCGACTGAACAGACAGATCAGAATCTCGTCGATGACGTGTTCTTGGCCAACGATGACCTTGCCGAGCTGTTCCAGAATCCTTCTGCGAGCCTCGTGCAAGCGAGACGCATCGGCCTCGCTGAGCATTTCACCGTTTCCCGCGCCTTCAGCGGTCATGCATATTCCTTCGACGTGGATCAATCATGTTGTGAAGACCGCGATACGGTCCCTGCAGACGAAGTGTAGCCGATGGCGAATCAGTTTACAGGCGCCCGAGTTAGAGGCGGCCAAGCAGTTCGGCCTTCTTGGCCGCGAATTCTTCGTCGCTGATGTAGCCCTTTTCTTTGAGCCCACCGAGTCTCTCGAGCGTCTGCATGATCGCGTCACCCGAAACGGACGAAGTGTTCGAGGGGCTTTCAGCAGGTACGGGGATCGACACTGACGGCGAACTCTGGCTCGACATCGACGGTTGCGGCGCGAGCTCGACATACGACGGTCCACCACGCCAAACCACGGGCAACGTCGTCAACATCACCGTGCCGTATTGGCTGGTGAAGGTGATCGAGCCGCCGACGCCTTGCTGTTGTGAAAATCCGCCGATCTGGTGATCGAGGGTGTCATACACCCAAGGGTCGCCGCCGGTCTTGACGGCTAGCCTCCGGCGGCCGGGAAAGTACGCATACTTGGCGTTGTTTTGGGCACCCGTTGCCGAAGGCGAGCCCAATTCGGCTGGCCACCACGTCGATTCGGGATCGGGCACAAACAAGCTGTTTTGCGAGCCCAATTGACCATTTGACTGTGTTTGATTGTGACTTCCACCCTGGCTCTGGGATTGGAACGAGCCACTCGGCGCCACCAACTGGTGATTGGCGAGCTTGCCTGAGATATCGCTGCAAAGATTGTTGACGAGGTTCTTCAAATGGTTGTTGAACAGGTCGCTAACCATCGTCATCCCGCCGCTCATCCATTGGCCGGCGCCACCGAACTCGGGGTGGCCGAACTGGGCCATCGTGCCGTTTCCGTTGCTGACGGCGATCAGCATGTGTGTGACTGCGTCCGTCGACAGACCATATTTTTGCGAAAGTTCTTGGACCAGCTGGTTACCGGCCGGTGATAAGTTGGGCACTGAAGTTTTTTCCTAGTTTCCGCCATCAGATATGTGATGCCTGGGCACTCATTGTCGTCTATCTGGGCGAATTGGGGAAGCGCTGGCGTGGCTCCGCGACTCCGTACGCGAAGAAAACCTGCACTGTTGGTCTCCACGAACGGAGTCGCGGCCCCACGGGCTCGGAACGATCTACGCCTCGTGTTCCGCTTCGTCGATGCTTTCACGGACTTCGGTCCCCGCGGTCCAGTAAAAAATCGTTCCAACGATCGCCATCACGACCTTCACGATCTCGAACACGAGTGCTACCAGAGTTCCCGAAGCCTCGGTCGGCACCGCCGGAACGCTGCGATAGAGCGAATCGACGACTGCTTCGAGAACTCCGATTCCCGCCGGCGTGATCGGCAAGGCGGACGCTAACATCCCGACACCGACGATTACGAAGTGCTCGCCGAACGTGGGCGTCGACGAATACAGACCCTGGGCGATCAAATACATGCTGGCCACCAACATCGCCTGGACCCCCAGACTCATCACGACCGACCATCCAAAGGCGATCGGATGATGGTGAAACATTCTCAGCGGCGGCCCGACAGTTTTGACAATCCCGCCGATCACCGGCAGCGTACCGCCCCAACCGATCAGCCGGTCGACGCCGCGACCGCCCAGGATCAAAACGGCTAAAACCGCGGTTCCGACCGCGATCAGAGAACCCGTCGCCCACTTGATCTGGTCCATTTTGATGAGGGATTGCGAGGATTCGGGTGGGTTGCAGTAGATCAAACCCGCCGCGACCAGCAGCAGCAATCCGTACAGCCCCGAACCGCGATCGACCAGCACCGACGCGACCGCATCGACTCGTTTTCCCGGTCGTCGCTTGGCCAGGAAGACTGCCTTGAACACATCGCCGCCCACCGATCCGGCGGAAACGAAGCTGAGCAGATACCCGATTGCGCCCAGCCGAAAAGCCTCCATCATCGACAATTCAATGCCTTGGCAACGGACCAGCAGGCACCAGCGAGCGAAGGACAAGCACATCGACGCCAGCGCGACAATGAACGCGGTCGTCAGCAGCCAATAATTCTTCGGTTGGGACGTTAGCAATTCCCACTGATCGGGTTCGATCCGCCAAACCAGGAAGCCGATGATCGCCGCCGGCAAAGTGAACTTGACGATGGTCAAAAAGTGAGTTTTCGCGGTTGATTTCATCGGGAAAGAATAATTGTCCGTCCGTCATTGTCCAGACGGAGACGGTTTCGCTCTACCGCCATGCTCGCCGCGTGTGTTAGGGAACAGGCTTGTTTTTGACCGATTGTCGCCTCACCGTCCGACCACTGAACCAAACTCCGAACGACTGAACTGTGCCGACCCGTTTGACGCGATATGTGCTGCTGGAGATCTTGAAAATCTTCTTTGTCTCACTGTTTGCGCTGACGATGTTGATTCTTTTGATCGGCGTCGGTCGCGAACTGATGCGACAAGGACTCGGTCTAGCGGCGGTCGTCCAGTTGCTGCCGTTCGTTTTGCCGATCTCGCTGCAGTTTGCATTTCCCGCGACGGCGCTGTTCTCGGTCTGCTGCGTTTACGGACGAATGGCGGCCGATGGCGAAGTTGCGACGGTCAAGGCATCCGGAATTTCGCCGCTGAAGCTTCTGCAACCCGCATTGATTTTTGCCGCGCTGCTTAGCCCAGCCGCCGTTTGCGTGTCCGACTTGGCAGTTTCATGGGGACGACCGGGCGTCAACAAAGTCGTGATGCTGTCGATCGTCGATATCGCCTATCGCGTCCTCAAATCCGAGCACTCGTACACATCTGAACAAGGATTCTCGATCAGCGTTCGCGATGTGTCTGGACGCACGCTGATTCGCCCGCGAGTGACGGTTCACAACGGTGGCAAGAATGGGCCGATGATCTTGACGGCCGGCGAAGGCGAACTGAGTCTCGACCCGGCGACCCAAACATTGTTGTTGACCGTCGTCGATAGCCAGGTTCAAGGCGGCAGTTTGTTTGAGAGCAACGTACCGGGCGAGACCGAGTTTCGCATACCGTTGTCCAACGCAATGACCGGCAAAGACATCAGTGAACAGAGTCCGAGTGAATTGCCGCTGCGGCTGATCAGCAGCGAACGCATCCGCCAAGAAGGTCGGACGAATTCGACCGTCGGTCAAATCGCTGCGCACGCGGGCTTCGCGATTCTCGCGTCCCGACACGCCGAAATTTCTGGATCGGCCGGCCAGTCGCTCAAACACCAACTGGGCAGCGCGAAGCGGCGAATGATCCGTTTGCAAACCGAACCTTGGCGGCGTTGGGCGTGGGGGTTCAGTTGTTTTTTCTTCGTCGTCGTCGGCGCTCCGCTGGCGATGATTGCTAAAACGAGCGACTACTGGACGACGTTCGGTTTGTGCTTTCTGCCGACTCTGATCGTGTACTACCCGCTGTTCATCTTCGGGCTCGAACAAGCCAAGGATGGCACGGTGCCCCCTTACGGCGTTTGGCTGGGCAATGGCATTTTGGCGATGATCGGCATGGTCTTGATCGGTCGTGTGCGACGCTACTGAGCATCCAATCGGCTGTTGAATGCTATGATTGCGACCAATGAAACCTGATTCCAATACTCCGCCCGATGTCCGCCGCACGTTGCTGCTAGTGATTTCGATCTTGCTGTTGATGGCCTGCGCCGTGACGACATGGCGATTCGGCAGTGACGGTTCGGCGAGATTCTTATCAGCGGCGACGGGGCGCGTCGGGCTGCTGATGGGCGCGCTGTGGCTGGCCTGGCCATCGCTCAAGAAACCGGCGCGTTGGTTGCCGCCCGGAATCGCGGTCGCCGGTGTGATCGGTTTGGCCGTCATCGCCGTCCGACCTCAATTGATGTTGGTGGTTTTTCCCGCGATCGGAACGATAGCTGCGATCACGATTTTCATTCGCGGATTGAAATGATCGCCATCGCTTGATGGCCGTGAAACTTGCGCTTGGCAAACTTTGCGGGCGCTGCAGGCCGATTCAGCGACAAAATCAGAAAAAACCTACCTACTCCGGCCCGTTGTGACCGAAACAACCAACAACACTACTCTGGTATTACCGCTGATTCGGGCCAGATGGATCTAAGACTGCAGGGAGGCATATCAATGCGACGCAAGTATTTCGGATTCGCGATTGCCGCGCTCGCTACACTCGGGCCAATGCAGGCTTGGGGTGGTGACCGAGAAATCGCCGAACAAATCATCCAACGATTGAAAACCAATCGTGACTCAGGTGCCTTGAAAGAGTTCACCCTCGACATGAAAGTCGATCAGGGTGTGGTGCTCTTCCGAGGCAACGTCAGCCAATCGGTGCAGAAGGACTTAGTCCTCGGCTCGGCGGCAGGCATCGAAGGCATCGCCAAAATCGTCGACGAAGTCACCGTGACCGCGCCGATCGCGACTGTCGTGAAACCCAAGGCTGAAGCGAAAGCGGCGGTCGGCGATACAAAGCCGGCCCCGATCGAAGCGGCAACGGAGAAAACTGTCGCAGCGAAACCTCAGGAAAACAAGCAAGCCGATCAAGGCTTCTCGTTCAGAGAAGCCTTGGCAGCTCAGGCTCGTGCGATCCAGCCGATGGAAGTCGTGCCCGGCGAGATTCGCCCGGCCTCGGCCCTGGAAGCGATCGACGACGAAGCTCTGGTTTCGGCAGTCGTGACCGCTCTAGGTCGCGCCAAAGACGCCGGCCAGTTGAAAGGTTTCGGCATCGATGTGAAGAGCAGCAACGGCATTCTTCAACTGACCGGTCGTGCCGCCAGCGATCAGCAACGCAACACGATTCTGCGGATTGCCGAAAGCGTTCCCGGTGTGTCGGGGGTTCGCGAAGCGATTTCGGTCGCCTCGGTTTCGACCGATGGTTTGGCCCGCCTGCCACAGTCGCCCGTGTTCGAACAAGTCGAACAGTCCGAGCCGATGTTCAACGCACCGGCCCAAGTGAATAACGGAGCTTCGATGGGCGCTCCGGCCCAATTCGCTTCGGCACCGATGAACCAACCGCAACCGATGAACCAGCAAGCCATGACGGCCCCGTACCGTATGCAACAGGGCCAAATGCAAAACGGTCAAATGCACACGGCCTCGATGAACATGCAATCGGGAGCTCCCGTGATGGGACAACCGGTTCCAATGGCACCCTACTCGGCTGTTGGCACTCCGCGATACGATTCGCCGAACTTGCCCAACTACGCTTGGCCAGGATATGCCGCGCACCCGAACTACGCTGCGGTGACCTATCCGCAACAGTACAGCCCGTCGGCTTGGCCATACATCGGCCCGTTCTATCCTTACCCGCAAGTTCCGCTGGGATGGCGTAAGGTAAGTCTCGAATGGGACGACGGATGGTGGTTCTTGGACTTCACCGACCGCTAGGCCGCAGCACCGATCAATGTTCGACTTGATCGGTCGCAGTCCCGATCAGTCGTCAGACATCGCCCGCGATCAACTCAGGTTGATCGCGGGTTTTTTCGTTGATCGCCATCTGCTTTCGCGCAACGAGATTTAAGCGTGTTTCACGGCAACCCATCGAATCGGATGATTCTTCGGAATTATCCGCAAGACCGGTATAAGTTCACACGATAAGACTTGTACGCACGAGGTGCCGAATCTGCCACAGAAACAGATTCATGAGTCTCACAGCACGGGACTCATGCTTACGGAACGAACCACGGAAGGTTGCTCGGATGACCAGCTCGAATTGCAGTCGCACTCAAGACGCGAACATCGCGACCCACAACAGCTTAACGCCCTTAGCAAGCGGCGCCGCGAAACACAGTCGCCTGCTCAACCAGATCGCTCTGGCAACCCTGGCCGTCATGGTTGTCACGACGACCGGCTGCTACGGCACCGGTGGCGGCTACAACCTCGGATTTCTTGGTTATCCTCTTCCGGTCAGCCCGTACTATCAACACAAGCAAGAAGAGAAGTTCTGGAAGCACGAGCGATACGAGCGAGTGCCGATCTTGGGTCCGACAACATCCGGCGGTACCGTCAAGGCACTCGACCCGCCCAGCGACGATGAAGTCATGCACGCCATTGAAACCGCACGTCCGATTCAAGGCGGCATTCCGATGCTTTACGAAAAGCAACGCAACAACGTTCGCATCATCAAAGAGAAGATCGCCGACTACATCGACCCACCACGGTTCTATCCACTGATCGGCCCAGCTCAACTGCACCACGCACACTACAAGTGCACGGTGTACTTCGACGAGAAAACCACGATCGGATACCCGGTGCCGCACACACTGCACGATCAAGACGCGATCGAAGTGGTTTACATCGACCACAACCACTTCCACATGGTTGGCGACGTCGAACCCTACACTACGCCAAACTTATAAGTGCCAAACTTGTAAACGCCGGACGAAATCGGTCCGAGCAACGACAACGACGAGCCAGCCTGTTAAACTCAGGTTGGCTTTTTTTGTTCTTGCACCAAAAATCGGCGTCCTATGTTAAAGAGATTTCAATCCATTCTGCTGGCGGTGTTCACGGTACCGATGATTCATTCATCAGCGGTTTCGCAGGTTACCGGACCGAGTTACCAAAGTTGGACCGCCAATCCTGAATTAGTCGCACAGCTATCCAACAAGCAACCCGACTTCAACTACGACGAAGCCAAAGTCCCGAGCTTCGAATTGCCGAATCCGCTCAAGCTGGTCAGTGGTGAAATCGTCACGGATGCTCAAAGCTGGAACCAGACCCGTCGGCCCGAGTTGATGGAATTGTTTCGCCAGCATGTCTACGGTCGCCGGCCCGACACGAAATACGCGTTCTCGGCTGAACAGTTATCGCAAACAGAAATGTTCGATGGCGCCGCACTTGGTTGCCAAATGAAAGCGACCATCACGATCGATGACCGTTCGTTTTCGTTTCCGTTTGTGGTCTTCATCCCAACCAAAATCGAATCACCCGTTCCCGCAGTGGTGTTCATCAACAATCGTTCGTTCGTCTCAATCGAGGACGCGGCGACGTACGATTCGTTTTACCCAGTGAAAGACATCATCGACCGTGGCTATGCGACCGCTTCTTTCTTCACGTCCGATGCCGATCCCGATCGCGCCGATGGCTACGCCGACGGAATACGCGGCTTCTTCGCTGACGGACAACCGCCTTCAGATGACGCGTGGCGGAGTTTGTCCGCTTGGGGTTTTACGGCCAGCCGAATCTTGGACCATCTGCAAACGATTCCGCAGATCAATGCGACCAAGGTCGCGATCGCTGGACATTCGCGCGGCGGCAAGGCATCGCTGTGGGCTGCCGCCGAAGACCAGCGTTTCGCGATCGCCTACAGCAACCATTCCGGATGCGGCGGCGCGGCGCTCTCGCGACGAGCCTTCGGCGAAACCGTTGGGCGAATCACGTCAGCGTTCCCACACTGGTTCTGCCCCTCATTTGCCAGCTACGCCGGACGCGAAAATGACTTACCCGTCGACCAACACGAACTGTTCGCATTGCTCGCGCCGCGAGGCGTTTACGTGTCAAGCGCCGATGAAGATCTATGGGCCGATCCGAAAGGAGAATACCTATCGCTGGTGGATTCGGCGCCCGTATTTTCACTTTTAGGGAAGCACGCGATCGGCGAAGATCTGGTCAATGACGTTTCCCTGCGATCGTACGTCAAACCGCCGCCGCTCAACCGGCCGCAAATCGTCGGACAAACGGGCTACCACATCGGCAGCGGAGGCCATGGATTGACGCACGTCGATTGGCGGCATTTCCTGGACTTCGCCGACGGACTCTTGAAGTGATTCCGTTGGGTACTGTCTTGGTAGGCGCCGGCATCGTCGGCCGCGCAATTTTGAAGGCACACATTGATGCCGACCTTTGCGTTGTGCTGGCCGACCAAAACGGCGACGCAGTGCGAGCGGCCACTAGAGAACTCGTACTTGACGAACACTGGACCGTTCGCCCAATCGACTTCAGCGGTGGATTGCTCGCAGCAGTTTCGATTCGACGCATCGGAGCGGCGCCGCCACAGGCAAACTTGGTCATCGAGTCCATTGCCGAACGTCTGGACGTCAAGCAAACATTCTTCATCCGCGCTGAATCCCTGTTTGGTCCGCATGCGATTCTTTGCAGCAACACGTCGATCCTGCGAATCAACGAGATCGCGTCCACTTTGAACGTGCCTTCCCGGTTCGCCGGGATGCATTTCTTCATGCCTGTCGAGGACCGACCGGCGGTCGAAATCATTCGCGGATCGGAGACTTCACAACAAACAATTGACCACTGCGAAGAACACGTCAAACGACTTGGCAAACAACCTCTGATCGTTGCCGACAGCCCGGGGTTCATCGTCAATCGGTTACTTTCACCCTACTTGAACCAGGCAATGCTGTTGTTCTGTGGCGGCGTCTCTGCGTCCCGTATCGAACAGGCGGCGCTGACGTACGGGATGCCGATCTCGCCTCTGGAACTCATCGATTACATCGGCTTGCGAACGATGTTCGACGCCGGACGTGTCTATTGGCAATCGTTCCCCAACCGCATCGATCCCGCGCCCATTTTAGGCAAACTGATCAAACAGAGTCGCTTGGGTCGGTCAGCCGGCGCCGGATTCTATGACTACGTAAACGGCCAACGATCCGCGGACGTTTCGGCCGAGGTGAAAAAATTGGTCGAGACCTACCGCCGACCGATGGATGTGGCAAGCGACGAAGACTTAGTGCATTTGTTGGCCATCCCGATGTGGATCGAAGCCACGATCGCTCAACAAGACGGAACCGTCACATCCGTCGAACAATTCGACATCGCCATGCGCGGCGGCCTCGGATATGCGTCCGACCTTTCCTGGCGTGATTTTTTTCACAGTCTTGGAAATTCAAATATCGATCGAGCGTGCGAGCGATGGAAAGCTCAATTCAAATCGATGAACCAAAACGGCGTGAAGATCTGATGCGAACGTAGCAGGGACTTTCGAAATGCGTTTGCCCGAAAAACATGACGATTGCGAACAGCACACGGGTTGCGCTAACGACGATCCAGCGACATTGGCAGGCATCGGGCGTAAGTTCCCGGCGTTCGCAAGAATTCGTACCAGGGGGGGGCGTTCGTTCAGTGAGGTTGATTCACACGCGAGGCAGAAGCATCATGAATGGAGTTTTAGAAGGTTTCCCAAACACCGCGTTAGCGGTTACGCTTGAGTGAAGACGCTATTTCTACGTCGAACACGCTCCACTTCTCAACTGAACGCAACGTCCCGATGTACCTTCGCTTGGCCCGACGCTTTCTGCTGGAGACTGATAAACGCCTGCTCTTCAAGGCTGCTTGGACTTTGGGCTTGGGTGGTCTGATCAGTGTCCACAAGCACAAACGACGACTCAAACGCGGCGAGTTTTTTCCTCCGTTCTTGTATCTGTCGGTGATCAATAGTTGCAATCTTCGTTGCCAGGGTTGCTGGGTCGACGTTGCCGCGAAACAACACCGCATCGAACTCGAAGCCGCCAACAAGACCATCGCCGAAGCTAAAGCGATGGGGAACCGCTTCTTCGGAATCCTGGGGGGTGAACCCTTCATGCACAAAGACCTGCTGAAGATCTTCGCGGCGAACCCCGATGTCTACTTTCAGGTTTTTACCAACGGCCATTTCATCACTGATGAAGTCGCTGCTGAACTTCGACGACTTGGCAACGTAACGCCACTGATCAGCGTCGAGGGTAGCGAGATCATTAGCGATACTCGGCGCGGTCGCGAAGGAGTGCTCAACCAAACGATGAAAGGTTTGGAAACGGCGCTGCGTCATAAACTGTTGGTGGGCGTTTGTACCAGCGTTTGCAAATCCAACATCGACGATCTCGTTCGCGACGCATGGGTTGATCGGTTGGTCGAGATGGGTGTGATGTACTGCTGGTTCCATATCTATCGTCCGGTGGGTCCGGATGCGAATCCACAATTGTCGTTGTCCAGTAGTGAGCAACGTCGAGTCCGACAATTTGTCGTCGACACGCGAGTCAACAAACCGATCATCGTCGTCGATGCCTACCATGACGACGCAGGCAATGCCTTGTGCCCCGCCGCGACCGGATTCACGCACCACGTCGGTCCCTGGGGCGACATCGAACCGTGCCCCGTTATCCAATTGGCGACGGAGTCGATTCACGACGACCGGCCGCTCGCCGAGACATTCAACAACTCCGCGTTCTTAAAAGATTTTCGCGAGTTGACGGCCCAGCACACGCGCGGTTGCGTGATCATGGAACGACCCGATCTGTTGATTCAACTTGCCGAGAAGCATGGCGCTCGCGATACAACCGTTCGCGGCGCGGTCATCGACGAGTTGCAGAAAGTCACGCCCCGACGCAGCCAATTTCAACCGGGGGACGAGATCCCCGAACGAAGTTTTGTGTACCGTTGGGCCAAAAAATATGCCTTCAATGATTTCGGAACCTACACAAAGCATTTCGACGTAGCCAACTACGCCGACCCCGATGCAAATCCCAAAAGCGGGACAAAAACGGAGCTGCCGGTCGTGTCGAAGTAGCCGTGTAAGCCATGCAGAGTGAAGCGATGCCCGGCACGTGACAGCCGGCGTTTTGCCATCCATCGCTTCACCGGATGGCCTACAAACGAAGTGCCAATCTACTGTTCCAATCGGCGCATCGTTTCGTCGAGCGTGTATTGGATGTAGTCGTCCATGTCGTGTTCGAGGACGCCCAGCGCCAATTCAACGGCTGAGTCGCCGCTGGTGAAGCTGAGTCCCCGAACGCCTTCCAATCGTACGCGCGGATGTTCGTCCGCGATGCACCTTTCGAGTAACTCGAAATGATTCGGGACATCGTCGATCCAGAACGACAACACACGAGTCGCCGCAGATCGGGCTCGATGGTCCTTCGCCGTAAACATCCGCTCCAACAATTCACGGTTGATGACATTGTGCGTCTGGAAAATCCAAAGAGCTTCCATCAACTGATGCTCGTAATCTTCTTCTGACTCGTCCAGAGACGCGATCCAAAGATTCACGGCGTCGATCACTTGTTTGCTATCTCGCGACGCCAATTCACGTCGGGCGCGATAACGAGTTCGATCTTCGGGAACTTTCAGCAGTTCCAACAACGCGAGAATCGGCTCGCCGGAAATTTTGGCGGGTTGCAACAGCGGACGTGTCTTGTGTTTGATTCGCCAGATCCGACCGTGACTCGTATCGCGACTGGGGTCTCTTAAATTGTGTTGCAGGTGACCGATCAGCGCGTTGTGCCAATCGACGATGTAGAGCGAACCATCGGGCGCGATTTGCACATCGACGGGACGGAAGTTGCCGTCATCGCACATCAACAACGGCGCGACTTCTTTTCCGACAAAGCCTGAACCCTGTTCACGAACTTCGTGATTGAGTACGCCCCGATCACCAATCACGTTCGTTACCAAAAAGTTCCCTTGCATCTCGGGCGGGAAGTGACGACTCGAGATCATTGCACAGCCGGACAGCGGCCGAGTTCGCTTCTTGTAGAACGTCGGGAACTGAAACTTCGGATCACCGCCGCCCAACTTCGCGACGCGCCCGTGCTGACTACCACCGGGGTGCTTGAGCGGGTAATCAATGCGACCCGAGATCGGTGCGGCCCAGTAGCTGTTGCCCGGCGATGCGTCCCCGATGAAGTTTTGCCCCCAGGAATCGAACACGTGGCCCCATGGATTCGCGTAAGCAACATTGCTGAAGACGCCGAGTTTTTCGCTCTTGGGATGGTATCGCCAAACGCCGGCTTCGCCCAATCGCGTCAAACCGTAGGGGCTTTCGACTTGCGAGAACTTGAAAGTCCCTTCTTGGAAATACAGATTTCCGCCCGGCCCCCACTCGAATGCCGATATACCGTGATGCGAATCCGCCGTATCAAATCCAAACAGCTTGCGAACAACTTCATCAGCCTTGTCGTCACCGTCCGTGTCACGCGCCAGCAAGATGTCTGGCTGTTCGGCGATGTACGCTCCGTCGGCGGTCAGCTCGAAACCGGTCGGTTGATGCAGTCCACCCATGAACGTCTTGCACCGGTCGGCCTTGCCGTCACCGTCGTCGTCTTCCAAGATTAGAATCTTGTCGTCGAGTTTTGTTTTCGGCTTCCAGTGCGGGTAAGACTGCATCGTCGCAACCCACAGCCGGCCCTTGTTGTCGAAATTGAGCGCGACGGGATTAGCGAGTTCTGGAAACTGTTCCTCCGATGCAACCAGTTGTATCTCAAATCCATCGGCAAGCTGAAACAGCTTCTGTTGTTCCTCGGCCGTGCGATACTCAAGCGACCCGAGCTTGCCTTGCTTGACGTTCGGATCGTTGTTGCCGCCGACGTTGGTCTTCGGAGTGATGAATGGAAGCGTCTTCGAATCATCTGCTTCTTCCGGTACGGTTTCACCGGCGGCGAGCTTCCAAATTCTCGCGTCGCGTATCGCCGCCATTTGATCCAGGATCGCACGTTCTCGTTCCATCACATCGGTGTTGTCGTACGTACCGTCGCTGCCGGCTTTGCCTCGTGAACCGTAGATCGAGTAGCCGTTGACCGCGCGATATCGATGCCACCAATGAAAGTTCTTATCGTTGACTTCGGCAAGCACCTTCGAATCAAGCGTTTCAGGACCACCGTCGCCGAACAATGCTTGATTGAAGATCGATCCGAAGGCTGCGTAGCCTCGGTCGTTCAAGTGACAGCCGTTAAGGGTTAAACGCTCGTCCGAACCCTCGAAAAGTGATTTCGTCGGCGCGAACACATTCGCGAATCCGACATCCGTTTTCGTCGCGACATCGCGCATTGCCTCGGTGTACATCGCCAAGCGGGCATTGTGATCTTTACCATCGGGCAAGTTCGGATCGCCCGTGTTCTCAAACGCGATCGGCGAGACCAAAACGATCTGCGGCGATCCCTTTCCGTAATCCTTCTCGCGAGTCTGCTCAACCAATTGCGTCAAGTCGTTGGTGAAGTCGGACAAGCCCGATTGTCCAGCGAACGATTCGTTGTAGCCGAAGAAAAAGAAGATGACCGACGCGGAACTGTGAGTGAGATGCTTATCGGGATCACCGAAATTCTCGGACCGAATCCGCTGATCCACTTCGTCGCCGGGGAAGCACAGGTTGCGCACCGTCAATTCAAGCTGTGGAAAACGCTGGTGCAGCAAAGCTTCCCACTCGTTGTGATGCTGCAATCGTTCCCCCAGTGCGTTGCCGATCAAGCAAACATGATCGCTTGGTTGAAGTTTTAATTCCGCGCCCGACAGGTCTGGCGTTGTCATCAGAAGTAGGGCAGCGACCAAGACGGTCGTGACCAAGGTTGAAAGTCGATAATTCACGTGTTCAATCGGCTCAGGTTTCGGAGGAAAATGATCGGTGGGACGGACCCGGTGAGGGCAACAAAAAGGCAAGTCGCTAAGTTAAAGGCTTGGGCTACAATATAGACCCCGCCTCCCGGCTTTTCCTCCTCCCTTGCCACCGATCCACTCAAGTTATGACGCTTCGATCCATAATTTCTTGTCTGACACTTTCGCTGACGACCCTGATTTTCTGTGTCCCGACGATCGCCGACGACGCGGAACGACTCGAAATACTGCCGAATCAGCGAATCGCGCTGGTCGGCAATTCAACGGCCGAGCGAATGAATCTGTTCGGTCATTTTGAATCCCGATTGCAGATCCGGTTTGCCGATCGCCAACCGGTTTTTCGAAACTTTGGTTGGCCCGCCGATGCGGTCGACGTTCAACAGCGGCCGGGAAATTACACCCAAATCGACGATCCTTTTTTGGTCTTTCACCCAAACCTGTTGCTTTGCTTCTTTGGCTTCAACGAATCGTTCGCCGGCGATAACGATTCGGATATCCAGCAGTTCGTTAAAAACTATGACGCCTATCTTACGAAGGAAACGAAACGCTTGAGCGTCGACGGCGCATCGCCACGATTCGTGCTTGTGTCACCAATCGCGTTCGAGTCGACCGGAAATCGGCTTCAACCAGACGGGTCGAAAGAGAATCAACGACTCCAGAAATACACCGCCGCGATTCGAGAGCTAGCCGCGGAAAAGAAGCTACCGTTTGTCGATCTGTTCGCGCCGACTTCCGATTTGTTCGGCGCTCAGCGGGGCGCGCAGTACACGATCAATGGAGCCCATCTCAACGAGGCGGGGGACGCAGCGGTTGCCGCCATGCTGGATGATTTGCTTTTCGGCACTTCCCAGGAACCAATTCATTCAGATGTGTTCGAGCGAGTTCGTGCGGTTGTGAACGAAAAGTCTTGGCTGCATTTGCAAGATTACCGAATGCTCAACGGTTGGTATGTCTACGGCGGACGTCGGACCTGGGATACCGAAACGTTCCCTGGCGAGTTTCAAAAGATTCGCAAGATGGTGACCGTTCGCGATCAGTACCTGTGGGATTTGGCGGCGGGAAGGCCAGTGCCCGTGATACCCGACGATTCGCAAACGGGCGAAGTGTTCATTCCCGAAACCATGTTCGGCTCGCGCGATGAAGGATTTCGCAAAGGGCGTGAACCCGAAACGCTGGAGTACCCAACGCCCGAGCATTCCATTTCACAGATGAAGGTTCCCGACGGCTTTCGCGTCGAGATGTTTGCATCCGAACGAGAATTCCCCGAGCTTGCCAATCCGACTCAGATAGCTTTCGACTCAAAAGGTCGTTTGTGGGTTTCGTGCATGGTCAACTACCCCCAGTGGCTACCCGGTAAGGCGAAGCCTGATGATCGCCTGCTGATCTTTGAGGATACCGACAACGATGGCAAAGCCGACGTCTGCAAGACGTTCTACAACAAGCTGATTTGCCCGACGGGATTTGAATTTTACAAGGATGGGGTCGTAGTCGTTGACGAACCGGGCATTCTGTTCATTCGTGACACCGATGGTGACGACAAGGCCGACGAAGTCACCCGCATTCTCGATGGCATTGCCACCGACGATACGCACCACGCGATGGGTGCTTGGGAGTATTCGCCCGGCGGACTGCTGCACATGCTCGAAGGCATTGCTATGTCAACAACGTTGGAAACGCCTTGGGGACCGCGCCGCAACAACGGTGCTTCGGGAAGTTACGTCTGGGACTTGGACTCGCTCAAGATGCGACACTTCCGCACGCCCGGCCAATACAACCCTTGGTGCTTGGTATTTGACAAAGACGGCAATGGCATCATCGGTGACGGGACAAATGCGAACCAACACTGGACGAACGTGCTGTCGGGCGGCGAAGTTGAAACGCGCAGCAGCCTCGATGCGATCTTCAACAACGAGGGCATGCGACCGGCCGCCGGCAACGAGCTGTTGGTGACGCGTCAGTTCCCGGAGAAATTCCATGACCAATTGATTTACGCTTGCGTGATCAACATGCACGGAATGCCCGCGTTCCAAGTGGGCGACGATCCATCGACCTGTGGATTGACCGGCAAACGCGTCGACAATTTGATCGATTCGGATGATATGTTCTTTCGTCCCGTCGATCCGAAGATCGGCCCCGACGGCACGTTGTGGTTCGGCGATTGGTGCAATGCTTTGATCGGCCACATGCAATATTCGCAACGCGACCCGAATCGCGACCACGAACACGGCCGCATCTACCGTCTGGTGAACACGAAGCTGCCGTTGTTGGACAAGGTGACCCAGGCGGATGCTTCGGTCGAAGAGCTGCTCGACCAGTTGCGGGCCTTTGAAACTCGCACCCGCTACCGTGCTCGGCGTGAATTGCGCAACCGCGATGAAGTGGCAGTATTGTCGGCTGTGAAAGCGTGGGCCGCGGCCAGCGACGATCCCGATGATTGGCGCGAAGCGTTGTGGATCCAAGAGATGTTCCACCGAGTCGACGGTGAACTTGTTGCTCGGATTCTGGCCGGTGGCGACTTCAAGCATCGAGCGGCGGCGATTCACGTCGTCGGCAACCAGTGGGAATACATGGACGACCCGAATCGTTTTTTATGGAAAGGTGCGGCGGACGATGATGCCCGCGTGCGGATGGAAACCGTTCGATCCGCCAGCCTCCAAATGACCCCAGAATCGCTCAAGATTGCGTTGGAGGTGACTCGAAAGCCGATCGACAAGTGGATCGACTACAGCTTGTCGCACGCGCTTCAAACATTGCAGCCGGTGATGGAATCAGCCGACACCGACGCCTTGATTGCGAGTCTGCCGCCTGAAGCCCAATCCTATCTCCGAGAATACAACATTGCTCGGGGTCCCGGCGCCGAAGTCCATAAAACACTCAAGTTGATGGTCAATGTTGACGCCAAACAAGCCGACAAGGATCAAGCTCTGTTGGAGGTCGTGGCCGCGGCCGTTGGTGATGCCGACAACGGAAAAATCGTGTTCAATCGGGTATGCGCAGCATGCCACCAGCACGGGGAACTGGGAAAGAAGTTTGGTCCGAACTTGAGCGACCTCGGCGATCGAATGACGAAGCATCAAATCATCGCTTCGATCGTTTGGCCAAACGAGACTATTGCAAAAGGTTACGAGACCGTGATGGTGCTCGACTATGACGGCAACGCCACCAGTGGCTTTGTGATTTCGGAGACCGATGACGAAATCACGCTCGGCATCGCAGACGGAAAGACGAAGACGATCGCGAAGGATGACATCGAAATTCGCAAAGAGATGAAAGCGAGCAGCATGCCGGAAGGCTTGACCGAGACGATCGCGCCGAAGGAGTTTTTAGATCTGTTGGCGTTTTTATCGGACGGTTGGATCGCAACGAATCCGAATCTTGACTTTGGACTGCAACAACACAATGGTCTGACCGAAGTTTCTCGCCGAACGCATTTGAAGCTTGGCGAAGGCTTTCCCGCAAACCTCAACAACGAAGCTGAGCACCTGCTAAGCCACGAAGGACTTCGTAAGAACACCTTTGCGTTTCACTCGGCCAATCGAGCCAGCGATGAAACCGATGTTGTGATCCGTTTCAATGATCCGACGATCGTGCGTCATGTAGCGATCTTCAACCGTCGAGACGCAGAGTTCCACGATCGAGCGAATGGGCTGGCGATGTGGACCAGCAACGACGGCAAAGAATGGACGCAGGTTTGGAAAAGCGAAGAGGCCTACCCTGATTGGTCGTTCAATCTAGCCGGTGACAAACCGATCAAATACGCCAAGTTCGCACTGACTCGGAAAGGAATCTTCCACCTCGATCGCGTCGTTTTCTACGGCGAAGTGAAGAGCGGCGAAAGCGACTGACACGGCTACGTGACTCAGCGCGATGCTTAAGAGCGAACATCGACGCGGTTGACGACCGTCAACCCGCCCGCAACTGAACGAACAGTCTCTTGTGCGAGTTGTTTGTGATAGAAGCTCCGAACATGACCGCTCAACTGAAGATGATTCGCGTTTCGATCGACCCTCAACATTCTCAACGCACTCACCGAACTGTTCGCGAGGATCGCAACGGCGGCGTCCGCAGCCTCTTGTCGGGCAGATTCGATCATGGTTTCGTATCCCTTCAAACGTGACCGGAGATTGATGGAACGCTCTGCGTTCGAAATCAATCCCCCACTCCACTATGCCACATCTTTGATTGACTGGCCATCCGAATCGGCGTGAAAAATCGCGAACAGTTGGACTCAACGGGGCCCACGGATCCGCTGTGTCGCGACGAACGTCCGAGTACTCAACCTATATTACCCAGTCGCACTTCTGCCGTGCTGGTCGAAGCGGTGGTAACGATGGATCCAGCTATCCGGTTGCGAAGTTCGTTGCTTCTGTTTCAAGCTAGGCAATGTGGGCGTTGTCGGTTTGACTGTCAGTCGTTGCGTCGTAAATAGATTCATGAAAGCTGTGGACAACGATACCGACAAGGATTTTCACGATGTGGCTTGATCTAACCATTGCGATGAGTTGTGGCGGAGCCGGCCTGGTATGTGGCTGGATTATGCACGCGACTGGAAATCCGCCAACCGCCGAACCAACTCAATCGACTCCCGCGAAATCACAAGATCAATCAGCTTCCATGGCCGAAGTTGAAACAAATCGCGAACGCATCGGTGAAGTCGCCGAGCATCTCCGTGCATTCGCGCGTTCGATGGCTGCCGATGTTGACGCTCATCAAACGACGGTCCAAGCAGTTAGCAATCGATTGACCGCCGATCAAAGCGGATCGCCCGAAGCCGTGTTTCAGGCGATCAATCAACTGATCGAATCGAACGAGCTGATGCAATCTCAGCTCCACAGTGCTCAGGACCGCATCCAAGACCAGGCAGTGCAAATTGAGTCCGCCGAGCGCCGCGCCGAGACCGATGCGCTGACTCGTGTTCCCAACCGCGGGGCGTTCGATAAACACCTCCATTGTCAACATTCATTGGGTAGCGGCAAAGCTGGGACTTTGGCGATTTTGGACGTCGACCATTTCAAGAAATTCAACGATGTCTACGGACATCGCGCCGGCGACGAAGTATTGCGAGTCGTGGCGAACATCCTTCATTCGCGATTGAACAAATACGGAATTGTCGCGCGATTTGGTGGCGAGGAGTTTGCGATTCTGTTGGATGGATATAGTGTTGATCAAGCGAAGAACCTGGTTGACGACGCTCGCGCCGCAATCGGTGAACGCGAGATCCCCTTCGAGGACAAGCGATTGCGAGTCACCGCGTCGGCGGGGGTCGCCGAGCTTATGAACGGCGAGAGCGCTGGAAATTGGCTTCAGCGTGCCGACGATGGCTTGTACCGATCCAAGGAATCCGGTCGTGATTGTGGTCACTGGATGGATGGAACGACTCCGATCAAAATCGAGATCGCCGGCGCGGTTGAAGCGCCCGAAAGCGAACGACCGGCGGCAAGAGCGAAGCCATTTGGCAATTTGCCTGGTCGAGAATCATTGGCGGAAAGTTTTGATGAGGTCCGCGGGCGCACGCAGTCAAGCGTTTCGATTTTCGTCATGGCGATTCGCTGCAATAGCGGGGTGAGCAACACCGCGATGCGTTCGCTGATGCAAATTGTCAAAGCGACGTTGCGTTCGGTGGACCAACTCGGCAGCGACGACCCGACGACATTCTTGGTGTTGATGCCAAGCATTGACGAAGCGACCGCGCACAGCCGTTCTCTGCAAATCTGTCGCTCGGCATCCGCGATCGGGCTGGGCAAAGCGGACGCAGGTAGCAAACCGGTGCGAATCGGGATTTCCGAAGCCCGGCGTGGCGAAGATTTCGAGGACGTCGTCGAGCGTTGCATCGATTTGGCGGATCATGCAGAGCAAGAAAGCGAAGATGGCGTCATGTTGGAATCGGCTCAGCAAGCGGTTTAGGTCGTAAATTACGGCGCATTTCAGATTCTTCGCGAAAATTTTTTTCGCGTCGCAAATCCGGCTTGACCCCGATGAAGCTCAGTCCCTATCTTCCCAAACATGTTGAGGGTGCGGAAACAAACCCCACAACGTTGGCACTCGATTCAGACGCGGTCCTGCACTGGTAATCTTATTCTTGATTGCTGCGGACAAACCGATTTCTTGATCACACGGACGTGGTCAATGTTTCGGTGGCATCAGATGTTTTGAGTGACACGTTCATCGTGCTCAATGGCAAGGATGCCAGCGACACGATCGAACACCCAATCCACCGGCTCCCGGAACTGAAGCGCGTTATCCTCCGCCCCCCTAGGATCACGTTCTTTCCGGGAGCTTTTTTTATGCGCCGACGGAATCCGGAGACGCGGGATCGAGCACAAATCGGTATCCCGCGTCCCGGATCGTCAACAAGTGAATCGGTGCGGTGCTGTCCGGCTCGATGATCTTGCGCAGCCGTGCAATGAATTGATCGACCGCGCGAGTTTGAAGATTGCCCGACAACTTCCACACTTCGCTGAGCAATTCATTTCGGCTGATCACTCTCCCGTGATTCTCGACGAAGTAACGCAATAGCTTCAGCTCCTTCGGCGTCATCCGAATGGCTTTTCCGCCGACCGTGACCTGGTGAGTATCAAAGTCGACAATGACACTGCCGAATTCGATCGCCGTGACGGTGTTGTGAAGCTTCTTCGGCGGTGCAGCGACCGGGGAACGCGAGCTGGTTTGAAGCAGGTTTTTCACGCGGCTGAGCAACTCGTCCAGCTCGAACGGTTTGCTCATGTACTGATTGGCACCGACATCGAAACCACGTGTGCGATCTTCGGCCAATGTCCGCGCCGACAACATCAAGATCGGAATCAGGATGCCGGCATCGCGAATCGTTTCGCAAACGGTATATCCGCTCATCCCGGGCAACATCAGATCCAGAATCATCAACTGAATCGATTCGCCGGTGTTGTCGATCAATCGCAAAGCGGTCGGCCCGTCTTCGACCAACGAGACTCGGTACCCTTCCGCTTCTAGGTTGTACTTGATGCCGACCCCGAGATGCTTTTCATCTTCGACAACCAATATGTGTGGACGCATGCTCATTCGAAATCACAGGGAACCATCGGGACGCACCATCGGTACGCTAGCCGTCCGAGTCACGTTGAGGAACGACCCCTTTAAGAATCACCTCGAAATCAGTGCCGGTGACACCCTGACGATCGCAAACTCGCACCGAACCACCGATCGCTTTGGATGCGGTACGAACCAGATACAGCCCCAAACCGGTCCCCGGTGTGCTACGTTCGAGTTCGTTGCCCAATCGTACGAACCGGCCAAAGACCTTCCGGCGTTGGTTCGCGGGGATCCCGGCGCCGTTGTCCGCGACTGATACCTTCACTCGTTCATCCTTTTCGGGCGTGACCGTGATCGTGACCTGCGGAGGCGAACCGCCGTACTTGACCGCGTTGTCGATCAGATTGCGAAACAGAATTTCTAGCTGAACGACCTGACTTCGCAGCGTGATCGAAGGTGATTGCAAATCGACCGTATCGTCGGGTAATCCGTATCTCATGCACGCGGCCGAACCACATTGTGTGAGCAACTCGTCCAACCGAATGGTCTCGTCCTCGGCCGGCTCGATCCCACGTTCAATCCGCGCAGCATCGAGCAACTGATTGATCAACGAGTCGAGTCGCTCGACGTCTTCGAGCATGAAACGGTGGAAATCTTGGATCTGCTGCTCGTCGACCGTCCGCCGCGTCATCGTTTGCAAATACAGCTTCAGCGATGCGATCGGGCTTTTCAGCTCGTGCGTCACCGCGTCGATGAAGTTGGATTGACGTCGATTGAGGTTAACCGCCTTCACGGTCAGCGTTAGATAGGCGATCACACCCGCCAACACACCCGCCAGCAATACAGTTCCCGTCACCAAAATGGCCAGAAAGACGGCTTTGGAACCAAGGTTTTGCGTAATGCCCCACACGTTGCCCGTGATCCAAATTGCCAACAACACGACGACCAAAACGATCATCACGACGCCAAGGGCGATCGGTGCGCGGAGGGATCGACGTTCGAGCATGATAAGTGAACAAAATAACCGTGCGGGTTGCGGAGTCAGAGGCCGCTTTCACGGCCGCTGAATATTTTTTGCCCGGAAGGAACAAAATTGCCGAATCTGGGCATGACGTTGGCTCGTCGGCACGCAATAATACTAGTGCAGAGGCGGCTTACATTCCCTAATTGCGTCGGTTTTTGGAGAACCTTCGATGAGCGCCGATACACGGACACGACGCTTTCCCGAAAAAACGATCCGCCAAGTCAGGCTCGATTGTACTCGAGGACTCATTCGTGCTCGCTTCTGTCCCGATCGCAGTGAAGTGATTCAGCTTCGATGCATCGACGACCGTGCCGAGTCCGATGGTTCATTTGGAAGTCAGTTGTGGTATTTCGAGGGTGTCGGCGTCGACACTCGTGATCGTCGACACGGCGTCTACGGTGTCGTCGAGTACTCTTTGCAATTCGGACTTCACGAGTTGGTTGAAGACGGCGTTTTTGATTCCGAACATCAACGCGAGCGTTTTCGGCACCTCTACGAACGCGAGATCCAAAGCCCGTCGTGGCGACAACCCGCTCACCGCTGGTTGTTGGCAGGTTTGATCGCGGTGACTTCGATTTGGCTGGCTTATCTAATCGTCCGAACCTTTGCGGCGTGAGCGAAGTCGAATTAGCCTCCGCATTGAATGACACCAATTCGTTAATGAATGTGTCGCGATCGTCATCCGCCGGACGTGGTGATCCGATCGTTGATGTTCGTGACCTAAGAAAAACCTATTCGAGTTGGTCGGTACGCGGACGCAAAAACATCGAAGCACTCGGCGGCGTCTCGCTGCAGGCCCACGCGGGCGATGTCTTCGGATTGCTCGGCCCCAATGGTGCGGGCAAGACAACCTTAATCAAGATATTGCTGGGCGTCGTCAAACCGTCGGGCGGCTCGGCGTCGTTGTTCGGCCAGCCCGTCGGCAGTACCGCAGCTCGCAGTCGCGTCGGTTATCTGCCCGAATCATTGCGCGTCGACCGTCACCATACCGCCCGCTCGGCGCTCAAATTTTACGGTCGACTGAGCCGCATGAGTTCCGCCGACATTGCCCGTCGCAGTGACGAGATTCTTGAATTAGTCGGCCTGAGAGGTCGCGACCAAGAATCTGTCCGACGATTCAGCAAAGGTATGTATCAGCGATTGGGCTTGGCCCAATCCCTGATGCACGATCCGGATCTGCTGGTACTCGACGAACCGACCGACGGACTCGATCCGGTCGGACGCAACGAAGTTCGCAAAGTCATCGAGCGACTACGAGATCTCGGTAAGACCATTTTTCTGAACAGCCATATCTTGCAAGAAGTCGAACTGGTTTGCAGCCGCGTCGCGATCATGGCAAACGGACAATTGCTGGCGATCGGACCAATCGACGAATTGGCATCGACCGAAGAAGGGTCCAATGTTCTGATCGACGTTGCCACCGATAACTCAGCGACCGATCCGCTGGCAAATATCCCACTCGCAAAGATCGAATCGTGTTTGTCGAATGCCGATCGATCGAAATACTCCATCACCGCTCGACCGGGCACCAATGCAAATTACCGCGTCGTTCTAATTGGGTGCGACCAAACCGCTGTCGACGAAGTTGTTGATCGACTGCGGGCGGCGAACATTTCGATCGTGCGACTGGAAAACAAACGTCCGACACTCGAAGACACCTTCATGCGACTTGTCGACCAAAAACAGGACGACTCATCTCTCACGCCACAAGATTCGTGATGCGACCTTACCTGGCTGTCATCGCTGATTCGTTTTCCGCCGCGCTGTCATCGCGCATCCTGTGGGTAGCGTTCGTCGCGATCTGGTTGTTGCTTGCTTGCCTGGCGCCGATCGGATACCGCGAAGATTTCACGACGCAGTTTCGCGGGCAAGACTTTCACAACGGCACGCGAATGAAGGCGATGCTTGCGCAAGGACTCGTCGATCCCAAAGCCAAAGACGAACCGATCGGACGCATCGCCGCAGCCTTGCCCGATGATCTCCGTCGCCAACTCCAGCGCGTCGGCGAAGGCGATGAGGTTCGAATACGATTGTCGGTGCTGGCGGATGCGCTAAACGAATTGATCGACAATCCGTCTTGGTACGACGAACAAGCATGGTCGCCGACGTTGCGTTTGAGGGAACTTCGCGACTTGGAAGCGGCTCCGGAAATCAATCTGACAAAGTCGCTCAAGCGACGGCGCGAACGATTGCGAATCGAAGCCGCATTGCCGGGCGTGTTTGAGACCCGATCGTCGCGATCAATCTATTTGACGTATGCCGGAATGGATTTCCCCGCGAACCTGGCCGTCGACAAAACTCAATTCCAGACGCTGATCAACCAGTGGGTTTTGCCAACGATCATCAACTGGTTACTCGGCTTCGTGCTAATCTTTTTGGGGATCCTAGTAACCGCGTCGATCGTGCCGGACATGTTGCAACCAGGTTCGCTGCACCTGCTGTTGAGCAAGCCGGTGTCGCGATCCCTGCTGTTGCTAAGCAAGTTCATCGGTGGCTGCGCGTTTGTGCTCTTGTGCGTCACTCAGTTGGTATTGGGTTTGTACTTAGTTGCCGGGTTTCGATTGGACATTTGGAATGTTCGACTGCTGTGGTGCATTCCGGTCTCGGTATTTCTATTTTCAGTGTTCTACAGTGTGTCGACGTTCGCCGGGTTGCGTTGGCGATCACCGATTTTAGCGATCGGCGTGACAAGCATTTTCGGTGCGATCTGTTTAGTTACCGGGGTCATCGGTGGCCTGTTCGACGGACTGGTCTCGAGGCCCGAACAATTGCAGCATTTGGCGATCGCCGGGGACGATCTGTTCGCGTCGACGCGTGGCGGCGGATTGGTCCGATACGATGCGACGAGCAATCGATGGAAAGAAATCTTTGAAAGCGATGCGATGGGACAGGACCGCATCGTGCCGCCGTTGGTCATCAATCAGGGGTCGATCGCCACCGCACGCGTTCGCGACGGGCGGTTCAACCCTTTCGGATCGGGCGCGTTGGATCTGCTCGTCTTGAACGAGACTGACAATTGGACGCCGGAACCAAGTCTGCGACTGCCGACGGCAACGTCGTGGCTGTATCGAGCCGGCGACGATCATCTGCTCGCACTCAACACGGGTGATCTTTCGATTGCCAGTCAAGACGACGTGTTGGCCGCCGCTGGCAAACGAGACTCACCAGAATCGAACGCCGCAAAGGACTCGACAACGACGGTCGAAAATACGTGGCTATCGAAGCTGACAACGATGATGGGCGGCACAACCGAGGGCTTCACTTCGGTGCTGCCCGAGCGAATGGCGGTGACTCCGCCGCGCGGGATTGCGGTGGATCCGAACGGCGATTTTTTGATCACGTTCAGCCGCGGCCGACTGACTCGACTGGACCGTGCCGATCGATTGGGACAACGATGGCGAGAAACTGCGGCACGATTGCTTGACGGCGAGGCGTCACGACGAGGTGTGCTCGCCATCGAGGGCAACGTCGTGCTGCTCGCGCGTGCGGAGGAGCCGATCGTTTTGATTGATGCAGCTTCGCTAGAGCCGATTGCCGATGAAATTGATATCTCGCAATCGATGGTTCCGATTGCCGTCGTGGGAATGGGCGACGGTGCGAGCTTCGCATTCCTCGGCGGTGACGGCAGATGCCGGATCATCGGTCCGAGCAAAACGGATGTCGGCAGCGACTCATCGAACTATAAGATCGGCGATCCGTTCGGACCCAGCGACGTTGAAGCGATACAACTCGATCCGAAGAATAAGAAACTCTATCTCGCCCATCACATCGACCAAGTCGTTGCGTTGGCGACGAATGACCTGACCGTCACGGAACAGATCCGACCGAGACTATCGAGTTGGCGATGGGTCGACCGGATGGTGATATCGCCGTTGAGGATGGTGATACCGCAAACCGGCGAGTTGGGTGAAACCATCGCAGCGACGGTCAGCGGCAAATCCGCGATTTCGATCAACAGCAACGCCGAAGAAGAAGAACTTGTTCGTTACAAGATCGTACGTCCGATTGTGAGCTGCGCCGCGTTCATTCTGGTGATGCTAACGTTAAGCTGCGTGTATTTCGCCACGCGAGACTTCTAAACTGATTTCCAAAATCAGCGGACTTCGGTTGAGTCGTGGCCGCGATCGGCGATCGTTGTCAATGGTGCTAGACCGAGTTGATCCGCGACCAGCGAGTGAAAGTGTTGGCTTTGCGGATCACCCATATTCAGCGTCGCGATGGGACCATACAAGTCGACCTCGCGGTCTGTGTTCGGACAGGATCACACGGCCATAAACCTTCTCTTCATTCTCAACGGACGTCGGCGGAATGCGAACGAGCTTAGAAGGCCACGAGCAAGGTTGATTGGTCCTTGCAATCACCGAATCGGCGCACCAGAACCTCGTCAGGGCTTACCGGTTCGATCGCCGGCGCAACCAATGACCAACCCGTTTAGCGGACCCGCTGACAAATGGTTTCGAAAGCCTGCTGTAGACTCTGGTACATCGAATCGATTGCCCTGCGATTGGCCTACGCGTCTCGCGGCAGAGATCCGACAAACTTGCTGCTAGTCGCGATGGCTTGTTCCGCAACGAAACCTCCCTGCTACGACTCGTCACCGCAGTTCTCGTTGAGCTCAGTGATGAATGGGAAACCGGAATGCGATACCTCATATTCCAAAGCTAAACCGAAACCGACTGGAAGAATTTGCAAAAAGACTCTTGCTATATGGCAGCATCCCGTCACGCGCCCGAGAGTTCCGTCGTGGGGATGTCACGCAAGCAGCGAAAGAAGTTGTTGTCCAAGAAGAAACGCAAGTAGACTGCCGATTCTCTCGCCACCTTTGCAAGGTCATCTGCGGGGTTTCCAGTTCGGATGCGGCGTGTGAGCTTCGTCCATCATGGCGGCGGCTTTCTTGATTTGATCGGGATGTGAGCCCGCGACGTTGTCCGTTTCGCCGATGTCGGTTGCCAAGTTGTAGAGCTCAATATCGCCGGTTAACATCGGTTGGCGGATCGCTTTCCAGTCGCCAAAGCGAACGGCTTGCCGACTGCCCTGTTCGTAGAACTCCCAATACAGATATTCGTGCGATTTTTGTTCGGTTGCGTGGCCACGCAGTGTCGGCGCAAAGCTGATGCTGTCGACATCGTTGGGGATCTTTGCACCAGCAATCTCCGCCGTCGTCGCCATCCAATCGCCAAAGTAGGCGATGTGATCAGTCGTCGTGCCGGACTCGATCGTGCCGGGCCACCATGCGATGCCGGGGACACGAATGCCGCCTTCATAGAGCGCTCGCTTGGTGCCGCGAAGCGGCCCAGACGGCTTGAATCGGTCGAGGTTGTGATTCGATTCGTCGTGGGGACCGTTGTCGCTGGTGAAAAACACGAGCGTGTTTTCAGCCATGCCGTCGCGGTGCAGTTGATCGAGCAGTCGTCCGACATCGCCGTCCAACCGAGTGATCATCGCCGCTTGCCCTTTGTCAGGGTCCGGCCAATCGCGATCGGTGTAAATTCCGTAGTCGGGCACTTCGGCGCCGTTGCCGTTCATCTTCGTTGCTTCGTTGTTGGCGTGCGGCGGCGTTAGGGACAGATACAGAAAAAACGGTTCACTCTGATGTGCGTTCACGAACTCAAGTGCTTCTTCAACAAACAGATCGTGCGTGTAGTCGATTCTCTTGGTCGCGTAACCACCGACGAAACCTCCGTACCGGTTGTCGCTATTTTGAACGACATTCCGAAGTGGCATCTTGGTTTCGTTGTCCCAAATGAATTCGGGGAAATAGTTGTGCGCGTGAACTTGGTTCAAATACCCGAACACGCGATCGAAACCTTGCTTGAGCGGAAAGCCAGGGTCGCCGACTTCACCGAGGCCCCACTTGCCGATCAGGGCGTTGCTGTAGCCGGCAGACTTTAGAACTTCGGCGACGGTAACATCCTCGTCTCGCAATGATTGAACCAGCATGTCGCCCGTTGCATTGCCTCGAACCTGCGTGTGGCCCATGTGATGTCCCGTCATCAACACGCTGCGACTCGGCGCGCACACGGTGTTGCCCGCGTAAAACTGCGTGAACTTCATTCCTTCAGCAGCCATTTGGTCGAGCCGTGGCGTTTGGATCACTAACTGTCCATAGCAACCCAGATCGCCGTAACCCAAGTCATCCGCCATCACAAAAATGAAGTTCGGCTTCTCTGCGTAAGAATACGTGACGATGCCGAGCGTTAGAAACGCCGCGGTAAGGCAACCAGTTGCGAATTCGGGTACGAGCCAGGAAACAAAGGCCAGCGGGGAAAAGTGTCTCATCGGTTTTCGCGAAATCTCAGGATGGAAAGAGGGGCAGGTTGTGTCGAAGTTGACCGATTTTAGCCGGATCCGGTGCGTGAGAATGGAACGCGATGGGAAGTATTACGGAACTTTAGAAGGACACGGGCGAAACATCTCGCGTTTCATTCGTGTTACCCAGATCAACGGGTAGACGCGTTGCGACAGTCACGAAAGTTTCGTATCCGTTCACAGCTTGCCTGCACGCCGCCACTCGCGACAATGATCGGTTGATGATCGCTAGCGATCGGCCCCACGACGACACACCTAGGCGACCATTGCGGCGCCACCTTCAAATTCGACTTTAGGAGTACCCGACGAATGCAAAAGCAGTTCACTCGTTTTGCGGCAGTGGCCGTTTTAGTTTCTGGTCTGATATCAGTTTCATCCGTGACCGCTCAGGAACCGGTCATCGTGGAAATTGAAACGACCGAAGGCCGGATTGTGCTGGAGTTGGACGCGGCGAAAGCCCCCAAGTCGGTCGAAAACTTCTTGAAATACGTTGAAAACGGGCATTATGTTGGCACGGTTTTCCACCGCGTCATGCCTGATTTCATGGTCCAAGGCGGCGGAATGGACGCTTCGATGGAGGAGAAGCAGACGTTGCCGCCGGTTCGCAATGAAGCGTCCAATGGACTTCGAAATGACGAATACACCGTCGCCATGGCACGAACCAGTGATCCGCACAGCGCGACGAGCCAGTTTTTCATCAACACTTCTGGAAAAAACGGCTTTCTAAATCGTGCTGACCCGAACTCCGATGGATTTGGCTACGCTGTTTTCGGGAAAGTCGTCGAAGGAAAGGACGTGGTCGACAAGATCGAAGCCAAACCAACTCGGTCGGTTCCCCATCCGAAAGTTCCGCAAATGTTGATGGAAAATGTCCCAGTAGAACCGATCACGATCAAGAGCGTCAAAGTGCTTGCGGATGTAAAGCCATAGCCGAAAACGGTTTACGGTAAATCGACGGATTCCGCCGAATGGCCCGAGGTGGTTTTGGACCCCCTGTCTGGTGGTGCGGTTGGTCGCGGTTGTGAATCCTTTTTCCGGACGCCGGGGCGTCCGCCTCTTGACGATAATCGTCGAAATAGCGTATTTTTCTGGTCGCCGTCTCGGTCTCGATCCAGCAACTTGTAGGCCAGCGTAGCTTCAATTGGCAGAGCAACGCATTCGTAATGCGTAGGTTGTGGGTTCGAATCTCACCGCTGGCTTTTTCGTTCGCGCAACTGACATTGTCGCCCGTTCGAGTCAACTGGAACGACCTGATTCGTGGCGTCAATAATCAATGCTTTTCAAGCCCCGCCGGAAGGCAGGAGATTTGTTTCGATGAGTGAAACTGAGCTCGAGGTTCTCGACCTGAAAGAAATTGTTCTTTCCAACAACTCATTCGGCCCCGCCGACGTGGGGAAGATCCGCGCCGCGATCTCCGAGAATTATGGTCATTTCGGTGAGCTGCGTGATGCCGTCAACGACATGGAAGACGACGATGCACTCAGCCCGGCCGGAGTCACAAAGAAAGGCGTTTGCCAGTTCTTGTTGGGCCGATTCCGCGATGGTTTGGCGTCGCTTCAGGCGTCCGATGGCGGTGCAATGGCATACTTCTACCAGGCTCGATGTCAATTCGAGTTGGGTAAGTATGAGGAAGCGATTGCGGCTTACGAGAAGTCGCTAACGTCGGGTTACAACAAAGACCAGTGCAACATTGGCATCGCCGAATGCCATCGATACGCCGGTCGCGTTGATGATGCGCTGGCGATCCTGGACAACATCTTCGGACCCGCCGAGCAGACGGCAGACTACATGTACCAGCGGGCGGCCACGGTCGCAGCCGTTGGTGGACGGATGGAAGAAGCGCTTGCGCTCTACCAACGCGCCGTCAACACCGACGAGAATCATGCCGGTGCTTTGTTCGGATTGGCACTCGAAAACGACCGCATGGGCAACGACCAAGAAAGCCTGGCGCTGTACGAGCGTGCCGCTAAGACGTTTCCGACAGGTGTGGGCGCGTTGATCAATCTGGGGCTGGTTTACGAAGACAACAACAAGTTCGATAAAGCTCAGCTTTGCTACAAGCGAATTCTGGACTGCTATCCCAATCATCCGCAGGCCCAGTTGTACATGAAGGATGCGGCCGCCACCGGCAACATGCTTTACGACGAAGAGGCCCAGCGTCGCAATGATCGATTGGCTCAGATTCTGAACATGCCCGTTACGAATTTTGAGTTGAGCGTTCGAAGCCGCAACTGTTTGCAAAAGATGGGCATCGATACAATCGGCGACCTAACTCGTACCAGCGAAGCCGAGTTGCTAAGCAGCAAGAACTTCGGCGAAACAAGCTTGTTTGAGATTCGCGAAATGCTCAGCAGCAAGGGACTCAGCCTCGGTCAATTCGCTCACGAAAAGAAGAGCAGTGATCCGCCCGTTGATGTCAGCCACATGTCGGCTGATGAACAAGCCCTGCTCGATCGTCCGATTTCTGATTTGAACTTGTCGGTTCGTGCTCGCAAGTGCATGGCCCGATTGCAACTCAATTCGATCGGTGAACTGATTCGCAAGACCGGCGACGACATGCTCGAGTGCAAGAACTTCGGCGTTACCAGTCTGAACGAAGTCCGCGAAAAGCTCACGGATCTCGGATTGAAGATGCGAGGGGACTGATTCCCCGCTTGCACTTTCATGAGTCAATTTCGCTTCGACCTATCGCACCGCGACGTATCTTCATCGGCACGCCGCGGTGTTTTTTTTACACCCCATGGACCTGTCCAAACACCTGGTTTCATGCCGGTCGGAACGCAGGGCACCGTCAAGGGCGTGACCATCGATCAAGTCGCCGCGACGGGTGCGGAGATGATTTTGGGGAATACCTATCATCTGGCTCTTCGACCGGGACACGAAACGGTACGAAAGCTCGGTGGACTGCACGGTATGTCGGGATGGGAAGGGCCGATCCTGACCGATAGCGGTGGTTTCCAGATCTTTTCACTCGATGCCATCAATCAAGTCACTGAAGATGCAGCGACCTTTCGCAGCCACGTCGACGGCGCGATCATTCGGCTGACGCCGGAGCATTCGATCGAGATCCAAGAATCGCTTGGCAGCGACGTTGCCATGGTCCTCGATCATGTCGTTGCGCTTCCGGCCGAACCGAATGTTGTTGAGGACGCAATGGCACGATCGATTCGTTGGGCCAAGCGATGCCTCGAAGCGGCCACGCGAGACGATCAAGCGAAATTTGCCATCGTTCAAGGCGGTTTGGATGTTGATATGAGAATCCAGTGCGCACACGAACTCGCGTCGATGGCGTTCGACGGTTACGCCGTGGGAGGTTTGAGTGTCGGTGAACCGCCGCCAGAGATGTACCGAATCACCGCAGCCACATGTCCCGCTTTACCAGAAACCAAACCGCGTTACTTGATGGGAGTCGGTCAGCCGATCGACTTACTCGAGAGTGTGGCCAGGGGTATCGATTTGTTCGATTGTGTGATGCCGACGCGGAATGGCCGAAACGGATTAGCGTTCACTGACAGCGGGAAAATCAAGTTGCGGAACGCTAAGCACCGCGAAGACACGGCGCCGCTGATGGAAGATTGTCCGTGCCCGGCTTGTCGTCACAGTCGTGGGTACCTTCGACACTTGTTCATCGCTGGCGAAATGCTCGGCCCGATTCTGCTATCGATTCACAACCTTACCTACTACCAGCGAATCATGCAGGGCGCTCGTGATGCGATCGAGCGAAAAGCTTACCAAGCTTATCTTGACGAGAAGAAGCTTGGCTGGGGCATCGAGTGAATCGAGATGCGGTAACCGAGTTAGGCCGATGTCTCACTCATATATTCCGCAAGAGTCTTCTTGGGGACAGGCAACTTCAACAGTGGTGCAAACTCGGCGGTTGACTTGTCGACACCGACGCATAGCTCTCGCAACTGATCGTCACTCTGCTTGGTCAACTGCTTGAACCCATCGATCAGATCGGATCGCTCACGCCATCGATCGTCACTGCACGAAGGCAACAACGAAGCGAGCGCGACGCAGGCGGCGCCTCGTTGCTCACTGCCACCATGCAACAGTTCCGACAAGTTGGTGTGCTGGGCAATTAGGTTGACGAACTCTTCGGGAAGATTCCAGCGCTTCGCAAGCATCGCAGCGGCGTCGGCATGGTCCCATCCGAACATTTCTTTTTCCAGTCCGCTGAGGCGACGACCTTCTGAAGCACGACGTTCAACCAGTTCGGCATACTCGGCCGGCAATTCCTTGAGCAACAGGGGAATGGCCATGTCTTGCAGCAATGCGCCGGCAAACAAGTCTTCCGAGTTTGTCAACTTCAATGACCGACCAACCATGCGTGCGAACAAAGCACGGCGAAGTGAGTCCTGCCAAAGTGACTTCAAATCGAAAGGTCCGAACTTCGGATTCGGGATCACACTGAAGACGGCGTTCCACAAGGCGAAGTTGGTGATTGCGCGGGTGCCGACAAGTGTTAGGGCTTGCTGAACACTCATGATTTCGCGACTGAATCCGAAATACGAAGAATTGACGAACTTCAACACCTGACCCATCAGCCCAGGATCAGCCTCAATCGGCTTAGCGAAATCTGCGGGACCACAGTCCGAGTTTTGCGACAGTTGCAGAAGGCCAATTGCACTATGCGGCAGTGCGGGAAGTACTTCGGTGTGGAACACATCTTCGAGTGCGGGCGGAGTGGTTGTCGACATAGATTGAGACCCTGATTCAAAGGACGTTTGAGATTTTTGGTGGGCGTGAAATCGACCCAGCGGCAACTTCCGACACTTCAAACGTAGGTCGAAATGGATCGGGTTGACGTCGCTAATCGACATGCTTTTCCGAGCCAGCGACGGCGGGTTGCGGGTCGTAACGATCGTAGCGGGCGATCGGTGCACAGATATCGGCGGCTTTATGCTGCATTCGAGAAACATCCGTCGCGAAAACGCACACGCTCACGTCGCTCAGGTGCAACATGCAGTATTCGACGATCCAATTGGCGTGCTGTAAATCGTTGTGCTGGCGAACTTTGCCGATCTTAAACCTACAGCGATTTGATTTCGGACCCGAAATTGCGAATTGTTTTGGGTATGAAGTACCTCCATATTGATCCTGACGACGCGAGTTGGTTCGGCCGGTGGTTGCGAGGCAACGCGTGCGGCGCAGTCGTTGTTCTCGGACTGATGTGGGCGCTCGCTCAAGACAGATCTCCGTCCGGCGATCCCATCGCCATGGCAGCGGACCAAGCCGCCAGAGGTTGGTCGGCTGTAATCGAGCGGACGCCGACAGGCTGGCGCCGAACAGCAAATGGTTGGGAGCACACATCGAGTTGGGAAGCGGCGCCACGGCCGATCGGGGACTGGATTACGGATCAGGAGTCTCGCGAGCCAAGATGGGCCCAACGAGTGCTCGCCGAACTGCGAGAACTACCGCCACTGGTGTTCGCTTTATGTCAAATCACGGCCATCACCGCCGTCGTCGTGCTGATACCGCGATCCAATTGCGTTCTAAAGACTGATCGGTAGCGACCCGAAGCAGTCAAGCATCCCGTTCGCCGAACTACTCCGAGGTTTTTTTCGGAACCTGCTGATCGCTGGCGGGCGTGGTCGCGGAGGCGATCTTTCCACCGATGACTAGGACCTCAAGTTCGTCGGTTAACTTTTCCTTGAGGTCCTCGTCACTGTCAAACCCGACGTGAACGGACTCGATGATGCCTGTCTTACCGATAACCAATGTTTGCGGGATTGCATAAATATGAAAGCCGTCGGCGATCTTGCCTTCGGGATCGAGCAACACATTGAGTTTCAATTTTCGCTCGTCCAAAAATTCTTTCACCTTCTCGCGGTCTTCGCCTGTGTTGACCGCCACAAACACGACGCCTTGGTCGGCGAAGCCATCGGTGACCGATTGCACGACGGGCATAGCCGCCAAACAAGGAGCACACCAACTGGCCCAGAAATCCAAAACGACCACACGCCCGATCAAGCTCTTTGAATCGAAGTCTTTTCCATCAATGGTTTGTGTCGTGAACGATGGCGACGTTTTCCCCAACAACACTTGCTCGCCAACACCGCCGGCGACTGATTCGAAGTAGTCGCTAAGGGACTTATACTCTTTCGCGTGTTTGGCCGGCGTGAACGAGAACAGTCCATCGTCAACGTCACCAGACATTCGCCAAGTAAGAAAATCATAGCGGACTTGATAGGAAAAACCTTTTGGTACGTGAACTTGATCCGATGAGATTAACATCGGTGTCATGTCAATTAAGAATCGCAATGGTTGTGGGGAGGCTTCGTCGGTGGCCCATAAATCCCATGCAACTCCATCCGCTTGCTCGCCGCGAATATGAACGGCAGGGACCGTGGACCGAAATGGTTTACGATCGACGAGGTCGATCGATTTCATTCCCGCGACCAACGAAATTGCCGGGTCGACGCCGGCCATCGTTAACGCCAATAGTGGCTCAGGATAGGGACCCATTGGGATGGGTAAATTTGTAACCGCATCTTGAATCGAGATCCGATTTGGGATTCGAAAATAAGCGTCGGGCGACATTGCCGAGACAACGGTCTTCCCATCACAGTACAAACGAGTTCGTTGTTCGGGTTGTTTCAGGTAGATCGTAAACTTATCTGGTCGTTTCGAGGCAATCTGAAACGTCGATGTTTCGCTCTGGACTATCTTTCCGCTCAAAATCGAATCGGCCAACATTTCGACCGTTGCGCGAGAAACCTTGGCTTGGGCAATTGAATTGAATAGCGGCTTCAGAATCCCTTCCAACTCTTTATTGAGTTCGACGTCAGCCGATCCAGATTCTTTTTCCTGCGTCCATCCCTGGGTCGCAGAGAACAATGCAAATACGAAGCAAAGCAGATATCGGTGTGACATGACACTTGCAAAAACAGAGTGGGACGTGCGGCGACCGGAAGCATGATAAGAAATATGCCGATCGATGGCTACACTCACCCTTTGCTCGATGCCAGTTCCCCATGGCTGGTTCGCTTGGATGACCTGCTCAAGATCGACGAGATTTTCCGGCAGACTGCTGTTCGCCAACGCGAAGATCGAGGTTTCATCGACCGAACAAGGGATGACAATTGCTATTCCACTTACCGACTGGCGTAAGCGATACGGAAACCTAAAGCCCCCTGAGATGGCGGAGGAACTTAAACGCATGGCACTGCAGGTCCAAATTCGCCGCTATCGAAAATCACCACGCGGCGTCAAGAAACCGAAAGCGAAACGAACCGGCAGCCATCAACATGTCAGCACACAAAAGCTCCTTGCACAGCAAAAATGCTAGCTTGAAAGGGATGGCGTTCGGCGCGAACGTTCCTAGTCGGGAAGTGCGGGCGACACAGCATTGAATCCGATGCAATGATGTCTTGTTTCTTGATGAATTTTTGAGTTACGGACATGGCATCCAATCTCAGAAGATGCGTCCTTCCCAACAAATGCCGACGTTCTTGCGAACGCATTTGCGGCGTGAATTGCACTTTGAGAAGCCATCAATGAACGACTTATTTACACCACCGCTCAACATTTTGGTCGAGGATGTGATTCCTCTTTCGGATGTCGCAGGCGAAATCCCTGGGTACAAAGTCCATTCAACAACGGTCTGGCGTTGGCATCGAAGAGGCGTCCGTGGCGTCAAGCTTGAGGTCGTGATAGTTGGCAATTCTATCTGCCCCAGTCGTCAGGCCGTGATTCGATTCCTTCAACGAATCAATCAGAAATCTCCTACCGAAGTTAAGGACGTTTCGTAGTGGCGGTTTCGACAGACAGATCACGGCTGCGTCGGCCAAGAACGTTGAAAAGACGTCCTTCCGCATCCTCTTGCCGATACGCTCGCCTAGCATTGCAGGATGGTTTAGCCCTTGCCCCATTGGTCGGCTATCAAGCCATCGGTGGAATTGCCCACGAAAAGTTGACAGTGGACCGATCTTAACGAAAAGGTAAATGGTGTGTCCTGAGGATCAGGATACACCGACGATTGACGGTTCTTTGATCGCTTGCTCGAAGTCGATAGGACTCTGGTAATCCAGCGA
>JBGSLZ010000148.1:0-2842 GCA_041740415.1 Rubripirellula sp. | reverse complement strand
CAATCGTTTTTGGGATGCCCATGGCGTCTCGGCGGAACCGTGGCCAGCTCCGGCGACTAAGACGAACTCAAAATCTTTGTTGTGTTTGATCAGTTGTCTTACCACCTGCGTTGTGCTGGCCGGATCGACGTTGTGGTCGAGTTCTCCGACCAGCAGCATCAAATCGCCTTTCAGCAGATGAGCGTTCTCCATGTTGGAATTCTCCACATAGCTGCTATCAACGGGCCAGCCCATCCATTGCTCGTTCCACCAGATCTTGTCCATGCGATTGTCGTGGCAGCCGCAGTCGGCGACAGCGACTTTATAGAAGTCGTTGTGCCACAATAGCGCGGCCATTGCGTTCTGGCCGCCTGCCGACCCTCCGTAAACGCCGACCCGAGTAAGGTCAAGCTGCGGATATTTCTCCGCCGCCGCTTTCATCCACGCAATGCGGTCTGGAAATCCGGCGTCTCGCAAGTTTTTGTAACACACGTCGTGGAAGGCTTTGGAACGCCAAGCCGTTCCCATACCGTCGATCTGAACCACGATCATGCCAGCATCGGCGATGCGGTGTTGATGGTCGTAGCGAGTTCGGAACGATTTTGGAACATGGTAATCGTGCGGGCCCGCGTAGATATTTTCGACGACTGGATATTTCTTACACGGGTCAAATTCTCGCGGCCAGTGAATGATGCCCCAGATGTCAGTCGTCCCGTCACGCCCTTTGGCCACGAAACGCTCTGTCAGGCGACGGCCTTTGAAGCTCTCCGCCGTATTCTCCCGCGTGAGTTCGCAAACCAGTTCGCCCGTGCTGCAATCGCGTAGTTCGGTAACTGGAGCCATGTCAACTCTGGAGTAAGTGTCGACGAAGTACTGTCCGTCTTGCTCAAAACTGATGCTGTGCGTGCCATCACCATCGGTCAGTGTTTTGAAGTCACTTCCGTCAAAATTCACTCGGCAGAAGTGTTCGTGATACGGGTCCTGTGCGAGGTGCACGCCAACGGCATAAAACCAAATCTGCTCCGCATCGCGATCGATCTTCTCGATGCGTTTCACATTCCATTGGCCTGAAGTTACTGGATTCAGCACCTCTCCAGTCGACCGCGAGTAGCGGTACAGGTGGTTCCAGCCGCTACGCTCGCTCGCCCACAGGATTTCGTCACCGCTCAAGTCTTCGAAAACAGACTTGCCTTCATCTGAGTAATGGATGAACGTCCCGCTGGTTTCCTCGATGACTGTTCGAATCGAACCATCACCGACGGTGACTTCGAGGATCCGAATTGTTCGATGTCCGCGTGCGTTGTAGTGCAGGTAGAAGCGATCTCCGGAATCCGACCAACCGCGGAAACGTATACTCCATGGATTGTCAAGAAGTTCTTGTGAGACCGAAATTTCCTTCATGTCCGGCAGCGAGAACAGATGTACGGTTTGCGTTGGAAGCTCGTCACCCGGCTTGCGGTAGGGGTAGCTTTCGAGTTTGGGTTGCAACTGGTCGGATGGCGACGAATCGATGTAGTGCACAACGCGTTCAGGAACCACCGTCGACCGAAACGCGACGACATAGTTCGAATTTGGAGACCATCGCACATCTGGCGAACCGCTATCTGGACTGCCATACGAGTCTTTTTCGGAGCCGTCGGTGCTGAGTTGCTTTTCCTCGTCTCCATCGCGAATCCATAAGTTGTGATCGCGAACCAGTGCGGTCCACATCTTGTTGGGTGATTCATTGCTGCTGTCCGGACGCCGTCCGTCGCGTTGCCGTCGATCGCCCCGGCGGCTACTTTCACGGCGAACATCGCGGATCGCGTCACTGTCAATAACAAGGTGATCGTCAGCCCTCGCTTCGAAACACGCGAGGGATGTGGCATCGTCGGACTTGAGCAGCCACACGTGATCTACGTAGGTGTGTTGCTCACGTGTTTCCCCAGGCTTAATCGTTCCGTAATGGCGTTCGCTTCCGGTCGTCGGGATCCAATAGAGTGCGAGCGGTTTATTGAGTCGGTTTTCAATGAATATGTTTGTCGATTCGCTACCGACGCCACGTCTGTGCATTGGGAGGAACAGTCGGTTCGCTGACCTCTCCGCTTCCAGTCGTTCAACCTTCGCGACTTCATACGAGTTCAAGTTCAACCGCCACCACTTCCCCCGGCTCCGCAGAAGTAGGTATTCCTTCGAGTCTGTGAATTCGATATTCTCGATGGGCAGGCTTGCCGCAGATACATCTTCGCCGAGCGCCTGCGACAGTGCAGTCGCGACCTGCTCATTGTCGAATGCCGGTACGCGCGAACGGATGGATGTGTCGACGATGTAGAAGGTCTTGGCACTGTCGCTGTCTGTTGATCGAAACCAGAAACGGCTGCCGTCCTCAGACCAGTTCGGCTGAACCGTTTGCGCCGTTGCGGCAGAAATAAGAGTTGCATAGACAAAAGCTGCGAGCACGCAGGTAAAGGATTTCCACATCATTCGGTCCTTGCCTCCCCATCGTTTGAACGGCCTCTGTGAACGCCTTCCCCATTACTGCTCTCGTACAGTCGGGGCATGAGCCATGAACTCTTGCAGATCCAAAACCGTTGGCGAATTGGTGCTGGCTTCAATCTCAGCCAGTCTCTTGTCGAGGAATATTATTTTTCGCTGTTCTCCATGGACTCGAACGACTCCCTGAAGTGGCGAAGTGAGCGTTGGTCAGCAGGCGGAGCTTTTGATTATTCCCGCGATTCGTCGTGCTTCAAACAGATTGTGAATTGGCGTTTCGCGCACAATCGTAAAGCAAGTACAAGTATAGCTCCAGTACGCTTGCGCTTCGAGAGCAAGTACTACGCATATCATTCCTTCTGCGGGAAACGACGGTAACCGACTAGCCATT
>JBGSLZ010000147.1:0-143935 GCA_041740415.1 Rubripirellula sp. | reverse complement strand
CAGACGATGTCCGGTTGGAGGTCATCGATCAACTGATGCAGGATCAGTCGCTCCTGCGTGTGACCACATTCGTCGGGGTACATATCTTCGATCAACTGACGCTGCGGATCGAGTACGACCAACGCTTGCCCTGGCAGTGGTGCGCCATTGATCATGCGGTGAACATCCAAACAACGCTCCGTCGCACGCAAGTGACTTCCATCAAGAACCCGCGTTTGGTAACCCGGAAGAACGACGCGATGCGGAGTGCCCAGTGCATCATGAATTTCACGCATCGAAGCAGCCGTCTGCTTGACCAATTGCCTGGAGACAGCGAGTACAGCACCGGCGATTTTGTCGTACACTGCCGTGATCGTGACATCGAGTTCCTCGCGTCTGCTGATGTAAGCGGAATGAAGCGATGGTTTGATTTTGAACACCGCCAAGTGCAGAAGATTGACGACGGTTGAGAAGAGCAAATGATCTTCGCGTTGGCGAACAGCAGCACGGCTAACGCGCACTTTGCGGTAGATGAGCAGAATGGGTCGAGTTGCGCTCACTGGGTTTTTAGGTGATGATTTCTGGGTGCTTTTATGTGCTCCCAGTTGCTTTCAGAAAGTCATCTCGCATGGCCCAAATCCAGGTCGATAATGTTGATTCAATGCTCTCCTGTTTACAAGATTTAAAGGACCCTCGATCGCACATCAATCGACTTCATGTGTTCGGTGACCTCCTCGTCATTTGTATCATGGCGGTCATTGCCGGGGCCGATGGGCCTGAAGCGATCGGCGTCTGGGCCGACACTAATAAAGTGTGGTTAAAAAAGTATCTCCAACTCCCCAATGGCATCCCGTCTCATGACACTTTGGGGCGATTGCTTGGGGCACTCAAACCGATTGCGTTTCAGACTTGCTTCCAAGCCTGGATTCAAACGGTCGCTCCTTTGAATGAAGACGTCGATACGAATCAGATCGCGATTGACGGTAAGGTGCTCCGAGGAAGCCATGATCGGTCAAAGGGACTGGGGCCGCTGTGGTTGGTCAGTGCCTGGGCGGTGGATCGGTCGATCAGCTTGGGACAACTCGCCACCGACGAAAAATCCAACGAAATCACTGCGATTCCCGAGCTTTTGGACAATATCGAAATTAAAGGAGCGGTGGTCACGATCGACGCTGCTGGATGTCAACGCGAGATTGCCAAGAAGATCATCGATGGCGATGGCGATTTTGTTCTTGCACTCAAGGGGAACCAGGGAAAGCTACATGACGCCGTGACGGACTATATCACCAAGCACATGGAAAATGACTTCGCGGACATCCCGGCCAGACGCTATATGGAGACGCTCAAGGGCCACGGCCGAGTGGATGAAATCACCTACTACCAAATGCCTGTGCCGAAAGAGCTTGTGAACCTCGATAAATGGTCTGGGTTGCGAACGATTGGAGTCGCCATCCGGCAGAGCGAAAGTGGCTCGAAGTCGTCGACGGAAGTTCGTTTCTTTATCGCTTCGATCCCATTGGGAGTGAAACGATTCGCTCGCTATGTCCGTGGACATTGGGCGATCGAAAACACGCTTCACTGGTGCCTTGATGTGACGTTTCGCGAAGATGAAAATCGAGTGCGTCAGCGCACCACGGCCAACAACATGGCATGGCTCAAACGGTTCGCTCTTAGCATGCTGAAGCAGCAAAATGATAAGTACAGCATCGCGATGCGGCGGCGAGTTGCGGGGTGGAACCTGGACTACCTTGCCAAAATACTGGGAATTCCCGTGCTATAGTGTGCGTTTGCCGTGCGAACGGCAGTCTGCCGGAAAATCTCGTCGATCTTGTTGTCCGACCAGACGTTTGCGAGCATGGCGCGAACCATGACCGCGACAGGGGTTTCTTTGGTAAATCGGTCGAGCAGTGTTTGAATCAAAATAAACTCCAAGAGCGAAGTGACTCCGGAATTCTATACGTCACTCACATTTCGTCGATTGAAGCCACGAAATGCTAGCTTGAAAGGGATGGGTATAAAAAGGCTGGAAGCCTATCCCACATTGTTTAACTTGTCGGTTGTTTTTAACGCGATGCTTATTTGGCGCTGTTCAGCTCAACTAATCATTGAGCTTTGGATTGTCGCGATGACGACTAGCATCACGGTTGGCTTTCTTGTCGAGATTTTTGCGGAGCGCGTCCGTCAAATCGATTCCGGTTTGATTCGCCAAACAGATCACCACGAATAGCACATCGGCGAGTTCATCCGCCAAATCACCGGGAATCTCGCCCGGCTTGGACGACTGTTCGCCGTACGTGCGTGAAAGGATCCGCGCGACTTCGCCGACCTCTTCGGCCAATTGAGCAAAGTTCGTCAGCGGATCGAAATAGCGGACGCCGACGGTACGAATCCAGTCGTCGACGCGTTGCTGAGCGTCGGCGATGGAGAGCGACTGCGAGTCGAGTTCGCTCATTGGGCTAACATCAGATACGTACCGCTCTTACCGGCAACGGCGAGATCGACTTTTTCGTCGCCGTTGAGATCGCTGGCGATGATCTGCAGGCCGGTTCCGATGTGCCCTTCGTCGATCGTGTGTCGCGTGAAAGTCTTGGCCTTCGCATCCCAGGTGTAGTAGTAGATGCAGGGCATCTCCATGCCACCAGGGTCTTTGCCGTTATGCGCAAAGTATCGCTTGCCCGTGATCAGATCCGGTTGCCCGTCGCCCGTGATGTCGACCCACGCGAGCGAATGTGGCTGGCTAAAACTTCGATCGATCAAGTGTTCGGTCCAAGAGACTTTGCCATCACCGTCCGTGCCGACGTTTTCCCACCACTGCAATCCAAAGTCGTGTCCGTTTCCGAAGATCAGATCGCCGTCGCCGTCCGCGTCGAGATCAACGACCAACATCGGCAACGATGAGTGCAAGTTCCAATCGCTGTGAAACGTCCACAGCTTCGACCAAGGTTCGGTCGAGGGCTGTTCGTACCAACCTTGTCCGACCAACACATCGGCTTTGCCATCGCCACTGATATCTCCGACCGCAATCCCGTGGCCATTGCCTTTGGGGCCCAGTTCGTGAGGCGCCAGTTTGAACTTTGCGCCACCGTTGGCAGCGTCCGGCGATTCAAGCTCGACAAGTCGCCAAACAACGGTCGGGACATCCGTCTTCCAACTGTTGACAACCCATTCGGGCCGACCATCGCCATCGATGTCCTCGAACAACTGTCCTTCGTTGGCTGAGTTTCCCGTATCGACCAACAAGTGCTGTGGCCATATTTTTCCCAACCGCAATGCCTCGTCGCCGGGGTTCTCGTACCAATGAACCTGTGTCGGCAGAAAGGAGCCCGCGATGACATCCAAGCGACCGTCGCCGTTGACATCAAACAGGTAATCGCCGTTGCTTTCCACGTAGCCGTTCCAATCTTGGATCGAGCGGAGCGGACGGGGTTCCCAATTTCCGCCGCTCGATCCGTCTCCGCCGCGAAACCAGTTCCTTCCGGCCACTAAATCGACGTGCCCGTCGCCATCAACATCTCCGGCGGCGATTCCTTCATTGGCGTCCAAAGTCAGCATTCGAGACGCGAAATTCGCAACTGATTCCTCGCCGCGAAGTTGATTCAAACTCAAAAACAATGCGAGCAATGCACACATTTTCGGGAAGCGGAAGCGAGACATGGATGTTCCTGGGGGACGAATGGCGGCGGGAAAAGAGGTGCGGCGAGGCAACGGGAGCACTCGCGGGATCTGCTGGAAAGCAGGTAAGGTTTGCGCAATCGCACTATGCGGTCGGTTTGGCTTGCATTTTGCTTGATGTGGACGAAAGTGATCTGTTGAGATTCGACTCGACACGCCATGATTGTAGCCAATCGGCCCCCAGATAGCCGTCCACGCCCCCTAAATTCGAGCCGGCATTGGAAATCTCGACCAACAAGGACTTGCTTTATCTCGAAGACATGCGCGTCGGCGATCGCTGGATGAGCGAATGGCGCGAGATCTCGGCGGACGATGTCGCTGATTTCGCGGCCCTGACCGGCGATCATGATCCGCTGCACACGCCGGCAGGAACCGGGTCCCCGTTCGGCGAACCCGTCGCGCACGGGTTGCTGGGCCTGAGCATACTAGCGGGATTGAGCAGCATTCGGCCGAACGTCGCGACGCTTGCGCTGGTCGGACTTTCGGACTGGCAATTCGAGGCACCGATTTTCTTTGGTGATGAAGTTCAAGTTTCAACCGAAGTCGAAGCGATCGATCAACACGGACGCCGAGCCGGCCGCGTGACATGGATCCGACAATTGCTCAACCAGCATGGACGCGTCGTCCAGCGCGGACGTTTCATCACGCTGGTCGCCACAAAGGCGAGGGCCCGGTGGTCAACGACCGCCAGCGACGCGGCGCACGGAACATTGCCCGCGCGATAACAGCCGCGTTCTACGATTCGAAACTAGGTTCGCGTCGATGTCAGGACGACGGTTGTTCGCGGCCCGACGATGTACGCTTCCGCGTTTCGCAATCGTACGCCCGTACCAATGTCGTCGGGTGACGGACGGTTGGTGTCGATGATCCGCTGCCAGGGATCGAATTCCGTGGGCACGTTCGGGATCGCATAGGAAATCGGTTCCCAATACGCGTTGAAGATCAAGTGGAACCACTTGTCGCGTGATTCAATCGTGAACGCGACACTCCGCGAAGCTTGGCCCCAATCCGGTCGATCCAACTGGACACCGTGCCAGCGGACTCGCGAACGCGAGATGACTTCGTTCAAACTCGCACCCGGATCGAGTCGCTCGGGCAATCGATTGCGGTACGCGATCAGACTTTTCACGAAACGAAGGATCTCCGCGTTTGTCTCGAGCAGCGTCCAGTCGAGCCAGTTGGTTTCGTTGTCTTGGCAGTAGGCGTTGTTGTTGCCATTCTGGGTCCGTCGAACTTCGTCACCCATCAACAGCATCGGAACGCCGAATGCCAACAAGTTGGTCGTGAACAGGTTCTTGATCTGCTTGATGCGCAACTGTTCGACCTCGGGATCATCCGTCGGTCCCTCGAATCCGCAATTCCAACTGAGGTTTTCGTTGTGCCCGTCACGATTATTTTCGTTGTTTGCATCGTTGTACTTGTGCGAGTAAGAGACCAGGTCGTTCATCGTGAATCCGTCATGGGATGTCACGAAATTGATGCTCTGTTCGGGCTCGCGATTGCGATGTCCGAAGATATCGGGGCTGGCGAGAAAACGCTTGCTGAACGTGCTGGCGTGACCTTCATCGCCTTTGACGAAGGCCCTAACGTCGTCGCGAAAGCGGCCGTTCCATTCCTTCCAGTGGTCACCGAAAAAGTTTCCGACTTGATACAGACCTGCCGCATCCCATGCTTCGGCGATCAACTTCGTCCCGCTCAGCACCGGGTCGGTTTCGATGTCCCACAAGATCGGCGGATCGGCTTGCGGATTACCCTGGGTATCGCGCGACAGCACCGATGCCAAATCGAATCGAAAACCGTCGACGTGCATTTCTTCGACCCAATAACGCAGACTACTCAAGATCATCCGCCGCACGATGGCGTGGTTGCCGTTGAGCGTGTTGCCGCATCCGCTGAAGTTCGCGTACGTGCTGCGGTCGTGACCCGTCACACGACTATTATCGAGAATGTAGTAGGCCGAATTCTCGAGCCCCTTGAAACAGAACGTCGGCCCCACCTCGTTGCCTTCCGCAGTGTGGTTGTAGACGACATCCAGCAAGACTTCGATGCCCGCGCGATGCAGCGCCTTGACCATGTCGCGAAACTCGTCGAGCACCTTCAGCGCGTCGCGTGTCGTCCCGTATCCGATGTGCGGCGCAAAAAACGAGACCGGGTTGTAACCCCAGTAGTTCGTCAATCCCGGCGCCGCTTCTTGCGGATCAAATTGAAAGACGGGCAGCAACTCCACCGCCGAAACACCCAATTCTTGCAGGTACGGGATTTTCTCGATCAACCCCAAATACGTGCCGCGCCTATCCGCGGCAACACCGCTGGATGGATGTTTGGTGAACCCGCCCACGTGCATCTCGTAGATGATTGTCTTGTTGAACGGACGATAAAGCGGCAGGTCGCCTTCCCAGTCGTACGTCGTCAAGTCGGCAACGACGCTCTTCATTGCAAACGGCGTGTTGTCGCCCGGACACGCGGCCGCGTCGCGGTCGTAGTTGTCGGGAACTGCGACCGCGCGTCCGTACGGATCGAGCAAAACTTTGGTGACGTCGAATCGCAAACCATGTTGTGGCAGGTACGGCCCATCGGCGCGAAACGCATAGACTTGCCCGACGCTCAATCCGCCGACTTCGACGTGCCAATAGTGAAAGGTGCGGTGCTTGGCCGGATCGAGTTTGATCACTTCCGCTGGTTTGGAGTCGTTGACATCGTTGAACAACAACAACTCCATCGACGAACAACTTTTCGAGTGAACGCTGAAGTTGACTCCCAACGGGGTCAGTCGTGCGCCGAGCGGATAAGTCTTACCGGGAAGGATGCGTGGCATGATGGTCAGTCTTGCGATTGCGAATCGAAAAAGCTTTTACTGGTAGGATAGCTTGCCTGCAACGCCCCAGTTTGCAACGATGCCGTCCCGAATTCTCTTCCATAATTGACGTTTTTCGCAATGTTGTTGATTGCTACCGACGAAGCTGGCTACGGGCCGAGACTAGGGCCGCTGGTGGTTTCCGCGACGGCCTGGAAGTTTCCAAATGTTAGCTCCCAACCCGCGTTGATCGATGGCAAGTTCGCACCGCTGCGATTGCCGGTTTCGATCGGATCGCTGGTGATCCGAGTCGACGACTCGAAAGCGATTTACAAATCCGGTCAGGGACTGGCTTGCCTGCACGCGGTCGTCAGCGCAAGCCAAAATTGGTGCGGGCGCGACCAGCGGTTGCTCGGTGAGCTGTTACCAGTGATTGCAGCGGAGGACATAGCTTCGATCGTTTCCACGCCTTGGTTGAACCGGATCTCGGCGTTGCCCTTCCTGGACGAGTCCGAGACAAATGAGGTCGTCGCGGCATGGCGATCGTCGGGAATCGAGCTTGTCGACGTGCAAGCACGAATCATCACTGCCGCAAACTTCAACCTGGCTTGCGACCAACGACGCAACAAGGCGGATCTGTTGTCCGAGTCGACCATCGGTTTGATTCAACGCCTAATCCAGTGGCACGGCACCGATGAGTCGAGAGTGGTCGTGCATTGCGATCGACACGGCGGTCGACGTTATTATGGCAGTGTCCTTCAGCACGTGTTCAGTGATGCCAGCGTCAGTGTCTTGTCCGAGTCGAAAGTACGAAGCGTGTATCGATTGTTGTTGGGCCAGAAGTGCATCGATATCGAATTCACGGTCAAGGGCGACTCGTTCACGCCGGTGGCGTTGGCGTCAATGCACGCGAAGTACTTACGGGAACGAATGATGGAGTCGTTCAACGACTACTTTGCTTCGCTGCATCCGCGTGACCAAGTCTTGCGACCGACCGCCGGCTATCCCGGCGATGCCGATCGGTTCCTTGCCGACATCGAATCAACGATCCAAAAACACAGAATTCGGCGCGAACATCTGATTCGCTCGCGCTGAAATTGTGCCGGGACGTTTGAAAACTGACCGCCCGCGTGTTACTGTCGCTGGTTCAGAACCTTCCGCTGAACCACGCCTCACGAAAGCCCACGATGAATATCACGTCAAAGTTCCTCCATTTTTTGCCCGCGGGATTGATCACAGCGTCGATCCTGCTGGGTTCGAGCACCTCGCGAGCGGAAGAAGGACAGGAGAACGAAGTGTCCAAAGATAAAGTTTTACGCCATGCCGTGTTCTTTGCGTTCAAAGATTCGTCGAGCAAAGAGGACGTTCAAAAAATTGTTTCCGCGTTCGAGGGATTGCCGTCAAAAATCGACTCGATCACCGATTTCCAGTGGGGCACCAACAATAGTCCCGAGGGATTGGCGGATGGCTTCACTCATGCGTTTGTTTTGACATTCGCCGACGAAGCCGGACGCGCCAAGTACTTGCCGCATCCCGAACACGCGGCGTTCGGCGCGTCCTTGCGTCCGCACATGAAAGAAGTGTTCGTGATCGACTATTGGGGAACGGCCGACGATCACAAACTGGACAAACAACTCAAGCACGCGGTGTTTTTCAAGTTCAAAAGCGACGCAGTGGCGGAAGACATTCGCAAAGTGGAAGAAGCGTTCGCGGCGCTTCCGTCAAAGATCGAAGCCGTGAAAGGATTCGAATGGGGAACCAACAACAGTCCCGAGAAGCATGATGACGGATTCACGCACGCCTTCATGGTCACGTTCGATTCGGAAGAAGGCCGGGCCGCGTATTTGCCGCATCCCGACCACGAAGCGTTCGTGACGATTCTAAAACCGGTACTCGATAAGGTTCGAGTCATCGACTTTTGGGTCAACGAATAACGCCCCAATCAGCTCGCGTCAGCGAAGGCGTCTTCGTCGTCCTGATCGCGATAGTAGGTCCGCATCATTTTGGGTAGCGGATCGATTGCGAGTTGGTCGGCCAAGTAGTTCTTTTCTTTGAACAGTCTCAGGAATTCGATCACATCGCCGTAGCCACCACCGACGGCGACGATTCCCGCGATCACGGATGGCGGCGACGAGTCGACGACGGCGATCTTGTCTTCTTGGCCGACCTGAAAACGGCTGATTCGCAATTTCCCGCTGCCCTCAGTGTCGGGTTTGACGATGATGCCGCCGGGTCCGCGAACGAACTGGGTGATGACCAGCGGCGATAGGTCGCCGAAAAGCACGATCTCCGCCGATTCTCGCAGCGAAACGACGATCGCCGGTGACGATGTCGACGGCACGCGATAGAACCAAAATGATCCGAGCGCTTGTGAGTTGAGCGTTCGCTTCCCTTCGGGACGACGACGAATCGCACAGAACGAACCGTAACGCGTTTCCATGCTCGGTTGGTTGGTGAGACGTTTGAGTGCATCCAGCGAAGCTTGCTGTTTGAGCCCCTGTAACGCCAACAAAGCCGGTGCACGAAAAGCCGCGACATCGCTGGCGGATTTCTCCAGCACTTCGATCGATTCGGTTCGGTCGATGTACGCGAGAGCTTCGGCCGCGTAGAATCGGAGTTCCTGGTTGTTCGACTTGAGTCCTTCGATCAGCGTCGGTACCGCGCTCTCGCCGAGCGCTTCCAATTGCAAAGCGGCGTCGGCCGCGGTCGCCGGATCGGCCAGTCGCGACGCCAAATCGGTCAATCGCTTTTGGGTGTCGGAAGACTCCGGCTTCACGCCGACGGCGCGGACGACTTCCATCATGCGTGGAATGTTGTCGCGGTAGCGTGGATGAACTTCGATTTCGATGTAGTCGTCTTCGATCGGTTTTGCGATGCCGCGACGAGTCGATCCGTCGAAGAAGAAGAATCGCTGATTGACGGCGCTCGAAATCGCGGTGGCGATCGCGACGTGTCGGAACTGGGGCCGCAATACCAGTGACATCGTCCGACTGGTTTGGACGCGACCACCGGAGATCACGACGCCTTCGGTCTTGTTGACCGTGTCCATTGATGCCGAATACGCGGCGCGGGTGAGCACCGGTCCGGTAGCCGTCACGAGCACATCGCTCTGGCGGATCGCACTTTGCATCAGTTGTTTCTTGACGGCAATTTGCTGACGCAAACGAGCTTCCAGCAGCCAGCCGCCGCGTAGGTCGCTGGTACGACTTTCTTTCGGAGCCAAGACGCGAATGTCCAGCGGATCGCCGCGCCGGGCTCCCGGCGGGATCGTCGCTTGCACGCGGACCAACGATGTGTCGTCGGATTCCAAAATCTGGTTCGGGTTGTCGAAGTCGCGATGCTTCATTTCTTCGATCAACTGGTCGCGAAAGATCGACGGGTCGGCGGGTCCGCCGGTTCCGGCCAGTGCATTGACCGCGCTGACACCATCGGCGCGAATCGTGTGCAGGCCGCTGGAAATCGCAGCTTCACGGACCAAATCGGGTGGTTTGGGCGCCTTCATCAATTCGCGCAGCGCGTCTTTTTCATCATCGTCCGACTTGCCCGGCCACAATGAACAACCGGTCGGGGTGATGCAGGTGCAAATGAGCAACAGCATCAGGCGTCGTGATTTTTGGGGGAGCTTCGGCATCCTGCCACGCATCCGGCTTCAAGGCGAGAAAAAGGCCACTCACAGTCCGCTGTCATAGCGAAATTGCGTCAATGCCGGCAAGGCAGGTTGGTGGCCGATCCATCAACGTCGCGGCGGACGGGTCGTACCCGGTCTGTCTTGACGTTTGCGTCGAAAAATCGGTAACCATCGACTCATATGCAATCGGAAGAAACAGTTGCCGTGCGCCGTCCCGAGCGATGGAGCGAGCCGATGGACGCGTCGATCACCGACGCCGACGTCGCTTGGCTGCGCTCGCGCGAACCATTTGCAAGCATGGACGGAAAGGCGTTTCCCCGAACCATTCCGCTCGACGGAATCCTCCGCAACGATACCCAACTGCACCGCTGTGAACCCGGCCAGATCATTGTTCGCGAAGGTGATTACGGGAACAGCGCCTTCTTGGTGATTGCCGGCAGCGTGGGCGTCGCGATCGAATCGCTGTTGCCGCAGCAGTTGGGGAGAACGCCCCAAGAAAAGCTGTCGTGGAAAGACGCGCTGACGAATTATCTGTTCCGCAGCCAAGTCCCCGAATCGCGTCGCTCCGATCAAGTCACCACCGGGTCCATCGACGCCGGCGGATCCGTCCGCCAAGTCGATGATCGACAGGCGATCTTTTTGCAAGACTTCGACGCCGTGATGGGATCCAAACGAAGCGTGTCGTTGGGACCGGGCGAGATGTTCGGCGAAGTGGCCGCAATGTACCGTTCGCCGCGAACCGCAACCGTGATCGCCGAAACCGAAGCGACGTTGTTGGAGATTCGCTGGCAAGGACTCAAGATCTTACGCCGTGACCAGAACTTCGCCGACACGCTCGATGCGCACTATCGCGAACATTGGTTGTCGATTCACCTGCGCGAATTGCCGCTGCTTCGCTATCTCCCCGAATCGAGTTTGGCTCGCGTCGCTGCTGCCACTGCGATGCACTCGTTCGGTCGCATGGAATGGAACGCCGACTACAAGAAGACGCGGTTGCTGCCCGTGCAACAACAGATTGAATCAGAGCCGATTGTCGCGCGAGAAGGCCGAATGCCGACCGATCTGATCGTGATGCGAAGCGGTTTCGGACGTCTTTCGCAAAGCTACGGTGCGTCCGATCGCACGACGGCCTACTTGGGCAAAGGACACGTCTTCGGTCTCGAAGAGATCGCGTACAACTCGCTTCGGCCACCCACGTCGCCGCCCAAGGTGTTGCAGCAATCCTTGCGCGCGATCGGGTTTCTGGATGCGTTGTTCATTCCCAGTGAGATCTTTGCGCAGGAGATTTTGCCACACGTGCGGCGCAGCGAGCTGCCCGAATCGGCCGCGCGGATGATTACCGAGGCGACGGAACAACGGACAAGCGAAGGTTCCGACAGACGCCGCTCGACCCGCCCGACTGAACCGGGCCGGTCCGATTGGAACGACTTGCCCAGCCCCGAGGGACAACAGTTTCAGCCGACCGGTTTGCTGGAATTCATCGTTCAGAACCGTGTCAACAACGGCACGCAAGCGATGGTCATCGACTTGCATCGATGCACACGATGCGACGACTGCGTGAAAGCGTGCGCGGCGACGCATGACGGCAATCCTCGTTTCGTCCGCCAGGGAATCGCGCACGAGCAATTGCAGTTCGTGCAGGCTTGCATGCAGTGCAGCGACCCGGTTTGCATGATCGGATGCCCGACCGGCGCGATCACGCGCGACGAGAAATCGGGCGTGGTTCGCATTCACGAATCGATCTGCGTCGGTTGCGGCACCTGCGCCGCATCGTGTCCCTACGAGAATATTCGGATGGCCGAAGTCTTCGATACCAAAGGGCGACCGTTCACCGACGTCGAAACGGGTAAATCGATCCGCAAGGCAACCAAATGCGACATGTGTCAAAGCCAACCCAGCGGCCCGGCGTGCGTCGCGGCGTGTCCGCACGATGCGCTGGTGCGAATCGATTTGACCGAATCGAAGCCGCTGCAACACTGGCTCGAGCGACGGAGTTGAGTTCATGATGCCAATCTCGTTTCGCACTCGTCGCAAGCTCTCGTTGATCGTCGTGGCGGTCGCTCTGTCGATCGTTTACGGCATCTTTCGACTCGAAGAAAGTCGATTGGCGCACGCTTCGTTCTTCACCGGATTCACGGTGCTGGCGTCGATCTTGATCTTGATCCTGTTGGGCGTTCGTCGACGTCTGCCGGTGTTGCCTTTGGGCAGTGTCAGCACATGGACTCAGGTGCATCTGTATGTCGGCGTGTTCGCGGCCGGCGTCTACGTGATGCACGTTCCCGCGTTGATCGCCGGCGGTGTATTCGAGTGCGGATTGTCGATCGTATTTCTATTGGTCACGTGCAGCGGATTCTACGGACTGTACGCCAGCCGCACGTTGCCGAAACGATTGACGGCGGTTGAGGGACAGCATCGGTTTGATCGCGTCGTCTGGCACCGTACACAAATCGCCGAGACCGCGCGGACATTGCTGGATGACCTGCATGAGAACTCGGGCATGAGAGTGCTGGGTAGTTTTTACACGCACTACTTGCGCCCGTTCTTCGAGACGCGACCGTCGATGGCTTACGTGTTGATGCCGACCGGCGTGCGACGACGACGTTTGCTCAGCGGGCTGAAGGAACTCGATCGCTACCTGGAAGACGAAAGCCGAAGCACGGCGGGCCGATTCGCGGCGCTGGTGCGTCGTCGGGATGACTTGGACTATCAGTTTGCACTGCAACTGCGACTGAGACTTTGGGTCGTCGTTCACAGCGTGTTTTCGATCGCGCTGTTGGCCGGCGGTATCGTTCACGCGGTCATCGCGTGGCGTCACGCGGGATGAACCAATCAAGTTTTGAGATCTGATGCGACGCGACGAGATCAATCTTTCCGAACCGCCCAACAACGATCGCCCGGGCGACCGTTGGATGTGTGGACGCACCGGCGAGCCGTGCGTGCGTGGCCCGATCGGTCGTGGCCAATGCTCATCGTCCGAGCCTTGTCGACCGCGGCGGACTTGGCACGGTCGTCGTAAACGCTGGACGTTGGTGGGGATGCTAACTATTGTTGCGGCGATGATCGTGATCGCGCGGCCTGCGACGCGAGCCGCCATCGTGAAGCCGGGCGAACTATCGACTCCGCATGCACAGATACTCTCCAGCACACTTGACTCGCGCCGCTGCGCAGCTTGCCATCCGCATTCATCCGCGGTCGGCGATTCGGTCGCCAATGTCACTCAGAGCGACCGCTGCATGGATTGTCATCACGAGACGATGAATCGTTCGACGGCAACGCTGGCCCACAATCTGCCGGCGCGAGTTCGCAGCGATTTGCGACTGGCGTCGCTGCGTTTGGCCGGTTCAAGCGATCGCGATACCACTTGGCGAGACTGGATGCCTTCGGTCGCGGTCGATCAAGAGAATGTTCAGTGCAACGCTTGCCACCGCGAGCATCGTGGTGCAGTCGCCAGCTTGACCGCGATGACCAACGATCAATGCCAGACCTGTCACAGCGATCGCTTTGGCAGCTTTGCCGATTCGCATCCGACGTGGGACCAATGGCCATACGGGCGTGGCGGCGTGATCGCGTTCGATCACGCCAGTCACGCGACGAAGCATTTTCCGAAAACGATATTGGAAGGTCAGCCGACTTCGTTTGAGTGCGGTGTCTGTCACGCACGCCAAGCCAATGGTGAGCTGACGCGGACGACCAGTTATGAAACGGCATGTCAAACTTGCCATGACGGGGCATTGCGAATCGAAGCGGCCGAAGGGGTGGAGCTGTTGACTTTGCCGAGCGTCGCCAAGCGCTGCGCCGACGCGATCGGTGCTTGGCCCGAAGGCGCGACCGGCTTTTACGATGGCCGCATCGCCGGGCTGGCCGATCTATTGATTCGGGTCGATGCCGACGCGAACGCGGCGATGCGATCGCTGCCGAACCAAGACTTCGCAAAGATCGACGACCAACACGACCAATCGGAACAGGCCGCGCGAATCGTCGCTCGCGAACATCGACAACTGCTCGAAACAATCGGCAACGAGGGTCAGTCCGCGATGGTCGAGCGATTCGCCAAGAGCGGCATCTCGCCATCGATCGCCGCCCGCATGATTCGTTCGCTGCCACCGCAATTGATTGAAGAAGCATGCCGTCGTTGGTTCGCGGACGAGGACAACTTGGCCGAGACCACATCGACGAACGCGCCGAAGATACGACCGGCCGCGTTCAAGATGCCTGCCCGTGGCGACGACGACCTGCTCGGTGAATCGTCCGACGACGATCTGCTCGGCGACCCGCTTGATTCCGACCCGCTTGATTTGGATTCGCAAGAAACGAAGTCAACTGTCCAACAACCTTCCCGCTTTGACGCGGACGCCATGTTGCCGGCCGGTGGATGGTTTCGCGACGATCGGACTTTCGCGATCCGGTATCGGGGCGAAGGTCACGACGACCCCGTGTTGAAGGCGGCGATCGAGTTGGCTGGGGAACTGACGCCCGGCGATCCCGCTCGAACGCGGTTGCTGGAAACCAAGTCGCTTGCCGCTTGCATCGCCTGTCATCCGGCAGCCATCGCGGCGACCCGGACATCCGACGAGCGCTGGCGATCCTACCCGCTGGTCGGCCGACCTCGCGAATTTACAAAGTTTGCCCATTCGCCCCATTTGAACATCGCCGGCTTGTCGGATTGTCGGCACTGCCACACGATCGCCGCCGGATCAGTCGTGAGTGTCTCGGCGAATCAACATGGCCATGAGTTCGCGGCAGTGGGGATCGAAGCCTGCGCGGGATGCCATCAAAGCAGCGCGGCGGGAGACGCATGCGTCAAATGTCACCGCTATCACGTCGAAACTTCGCCCTGAATGGTAATGACGATCGTGCGACTGCCGCCGTGATTGCGGTGCTCGCACAAGTAGATTCCCTGCCAAGTTCCCAGTGTCAAGCGACCATTTCCGATCGGAACGATCACGCTGGCGCCCATCATCGATGCTTTGACATGCGCGGGCATATCGTCGCGGCCTTCGATGGTGTGGACGTAGTCGAGCGATTCGGGAACGACATGGTTCATCGCTGTTTCGAAATCATTGCGAACGTCGGGGTCGGCGTTTTCGTTGACGGTCAGCGAAGCGCTGGTGTGCTGGATGAACACGTGCATCAATCCCACGCGGATACCGGATAACTCGGGCACAGCGTCGGTGATCGATCGCGTGATCAAGTGAAAACCACGTTTGGCGGCGGGCAGCGAGATTGTTCGTTGAATCCACATTCGTGGCGGAACCTCAATTGATTTCAGGGGACAGAATGGAATGGTTGCGGCGGCTCGACCCACGGCTTCGCTTAGACCGGCCAGACGACAATTCGTCAAGAGTCCAGCAAACTAGGCTGAAAAATAAAAGAATTTTCACGGTTCAGGAAAATTTTCTGACGTCGGGTTTTCAAGGAATTGTCGGACATCGGCTCATCGACGACGACCGGCATGAACATTTGCTACAGGCTTGACGGGTGGTAGTTTGTGCCACCACGGCATTGGGATGTGGGCGTATTGGCACTCAGGGCGGACCCAATGTTGCGGATTAGCCCCTTGCGAGAACTTGCTCGCAGGCTCTTCAAAACGCTGGCGAATCGCGGGTAACCAGCGGCGCTTTCGGCACACCTTCGCTGGGCAGCGCGGGCACTCTTCATCTGACCAAACCGAGCGCCGATGCACGCATAATTTTCTTGACTCCATCATCAATACGTCAATAATCAACCCGTGAGTCGACACTACCGCCCAAGGACAGAGGCGGTCAGAATCAAACACGCTGGAGAGATGGTGGTTGGACAAACCATTTCGCCAGGGTAAGCAAGTGGAAGAAGTACATGAGTCAGTGCAAGAACGTTTTTGAAGCTATTTTGCGTTATGGCCACGATGAAGATTTCGTGCCGAACGAAGAAAACGGCTTCGAGGCAACCGATGCTCCCGCAGGCAGCCCCGATAAGATCGAAGTGCTGCGTCGTCGCGTCGAATTGGGTCAGCCCTTGTGGCACACGACGGACCGAGTCGATTACAGCGGCTTGACCGGCGCGATCCGCCCACGCGAGTGACCTCGCAAACAGACGACCCGAAAAACGACCCATCCCCGCGGCCCATTGCCGCGGGGTTTTCTTTTTGCGTGACGGCTCGGTGCTTAGGCCTCGGCCACGCGGTTTCGCATCGCTTCGTGATCCGTCGGGATCGCGGTCGACGAAATGATCGCGATGATCGTTTGACCCGCTGTCGGTTTGAGCGGATCGGCGACGCTGTTCAGATCGAATGATTTATCATCGCGCAGGACACCGACCAGCGTGTAGGCGTTCTTGTACTTGTCGCAAAAGTCCTTGTAGGTGTATTCCTCGGACAGCGTCGTGGTTTTGAAAGTCGCGCCGAGTTCGTGCAGATCGCGAATCTTCGTGAACGTTAGTCCTTCGCCGAACAGTTCCCGACCCATCAGATGCTTCGTCATGCCACGCCGGACGTGCGCGTTGTTCGTGTTGAAGGTCAGTTGGTAGGCACTCGCGCGGCCGAAGATGCCGCGAGTTTCGCGGATCGCTAACGAGTTGACTTCATCATTGGGCGTCATCGCCAACACTTTGCCGATTCCGGTCAACGGCAATTCGCTGCGCACGGTCTCGTTCAAAATGTTCGCGCAAACTCCCTCCAGACCGGCGATTCTCGCCTTGGAAATCTTGTTGTAGTTCGTGTCCACCAACAGCACCGTTAGTCCGGATTTCTGCAACTCCAACGCGAAGTCTCGGACCCAAGGTTCCGCGCCGACGATCAATACGCCGTTTGTTTTTTGGTCAGCAAGTCCGAGAAACTTTGCCAGCGGCGCCGCGGATATGCCGTACACGGCGACCGTACCGACGATCACCAAGAACGTCACCGTTGCCAATTGATCAGCGCCGGGAATGGAGAATGATCCCGAACGACGCTCCAGTTCGAGCGCGAACACGCTGCTGACCGCCGCCGCAACGATTCCTCGCGGCGCAAGCCCGGCCACGAATACTTTTTCTCGCCAATCAAATGACGTACCGATCAGCGATAAGAAAACCGAAATGGGTCTCACCAAAACAATCAATACGACCAAAAACAAGACTCCGGGCCAACCCAGTGCAAAGACATCGGACAAGTCGACACGCGAACCGAGCACGATGAACAGGCAACCGATCAACAGCGTTCGCAGGTTCTCCTTGAACTCGACGATGTGTTCGATGTCGAATCGATGTTGATTAGTCAGCCACAGACCCAAAACTGTGACGGTGATCAGACCCGATTCATGCGCAAGATGGTTGCTGATCGCGAATAGCAGCAGTCCGACGGCAAGCGTGCAAACTCCATGCAGGTTGTCGGGCATCCAAAATCGACGAAACACCACGCTCAGCGAATACCCACCGATTGCGCCCAACACGATTCCGAGTGCGATCGTCTTGAGCAGCATCAGGATGGCTGGTCCGACGGCAATGTCGGCCTGAGTGGTGATCAAATGCTCGAACACTAAAACGGCGATGATCGCGCCGACGGGATCGATTAGGATACCTTCCCACTTCAAGGTCGCGGCGACGCGACGACTCGGTCGCACTTGCCGCAGCAGCGGCCCAATGACCGTCGGTCCCGTCACGATCAAGATCGCGCCCAACAAGATGCTGACGCGCCACGAGAAATCCAATAAGAAGTGGGAAGCGATGCTGGCTCCGCAGAGAGTAACCAGCGCACCGATCGTGCACAGCCGAAGCGTCGCGCTGCCGGCGTCACGAAGCTCGCCCAGCTTCAACGACAGACCGCCCTCGAACATGATGATCGCGACCGACAGCGACACCAACGGGAAGAGGATCTCTGGTCCTGCGGTTGCCTTGCCGCCAGTCAATTCGGCCAAGTAGGCATCCGGTTGAACGAATTGTCCCAGTACGACGCCGAATAACAACAGCAACAGGATGCTGGGCAAGTTGGTTCGCCACGCTAACCACTGAGCGGCCAGGCCGAGCGCCGGAATGATCGCCAAGTACAGCAAGAAGTCCATGAATATCTCGTCCGAGTACCGTTCTAGTTTGGCCTGATTGTCAGGGCGGCGAGCGGAAATCGCCAGCGGTTGCGGCCAACTTCGCTTCCACCGGCAAAATCAGAACCACTGTCACATGCGTTTCATTACTTTCAAGAGAAACGATCAGGCAACTCAATTGTCTCGGGCGGCAAACCGGATTGTGAGACACGTTTCACACGCAGACCCGATATTCGCACCGCGTGAGCACGACTCTTAGTATGACGACGACATTCACAAGCGATCCCGCCGCCCTCGATAGTGTGCTGGGCGACATCAACAACCAATCCGCTTGGCAACCGACGCGGAGTCACGAAGACGCGATCGATCGGATCGACGAATCGCTCGCCCTGATCGCCGAAGCCAACTCGATCGCGTCGGGCGCGATCGCGGTAGACCACTTCGACGTCAGCGTGATCGTACCGGTTTTCAACGAAGTGCATACGCTGCCCAAGGTGCTCGAGCGTATCGAGCAAGTGATGCCGCCGGCGACCGAGATCATTATCGTCGATGACGGCAGCACCGACGGCACGAGCGAGTGGTTGGCAATGCGGGCGCCGCGGGCCGGACGCACGATTCTGCGCCGACGCACCAATCACGGCAAAGGATCGGCTGTTCGCTTGGCGATTCGCCATAGCCGCGGACGCGTCGTTGCGATTCAAGATGCTGATTTAGAATACGATCCGGCCGATCTGCTCCGAGTGATTTGGCCGATCATGGATGGCGACGCCGATGTCGTTTACGGTTCTCGCTATCTCGGAAATTCGCACGACCCTTCGATGACCCATCGATTGGGCAACTGGCTGCTAACTTCGCTCAGCAACTGCATGACCGGTCTGCAATTGACGGACATGGAAACCTGTCACAAAGCGTTCGAGGGCGATCTGATTCGCAGCATCGAACTGCGAGAGTGTCGTTTCGGTTTCGAGCCAGAAATCACCGCCAAGATCGCCGCCGGTGGTCATCGCATGATCGAAGTGCCTACCGGCTATCAAAGTCGTGGTTATGACGAAGGCAAGAAGATCGGTTGGCGAGATGCCATCGCAGCGCTAGGCTGCATGTGGCGTTATCGCAAGGGCTAGGATCTTGCGTTGCGCGTTGACTTGCTACGGCAGATCACGTGGGAACATCGGCGTTTCGCTCGGTGGCAGATCCACGTTGTACTCTTCTTGAAATCGACGACGTTCGACTGCATCCGCGTAATAGCGCAGCCAAGTGTCGTTGTCTTCGATGCAGCGCCACTCCAAAAACTTGCCCGGCAATTCGACCTTCTTTTCACAGCACGGCAAGATGTCGCGGTAGATGATCTTGTACAGTTCGCGGTCCGAAAGGTGATCGGTGCAGCGAAGCACGACGCGCTGGGAATGCAACCGAATGACCGTTCCGATCAGCAATTCGGAAAGCGACGCATCGTCGAGCGAATCGGGCGACGGCAATTCCATGACGGGCTCGAACCAGCATGCGATCGGCAGCGCCGGTGCCCGTTCCCAGGCCAACATCGAAGCCAAGTATTCGTTTTCGGTTCGCAACGGCATACGGTGGATCGAAGCATCGATCGACTCGTCGCGGTACGGTTCCAGTTCGTCGCGCAAGCGGGCGTTGGTCAACATCAAGTCGACTTCATCGACAGCCGGTCGGCTCGTCTCGCTCATATCCATTGTGTGCTCGCCTCGTCGGCAGGGGAGGTTTGAGTTGATTCGATTTGGGGCGTCTGAGAGCGTCCGTCGCTGAGCAGATTGGGTTGGTCCCCTCACATCAACGATCCTATCCGTCCCCGGATTTCGCTCAACTTTGAATTGAGCAAAATCGTCCCTTTGCGCCCAAATTCGCGGATCCCCGCATCCCCTGATCGTTACGAGCGGAAGTGTTTATCAGGAATGCACGTTTAGCTATCAATCCGGGCTAATGCTTCAGCCGAATTGTGCCGCACGCAGGACGCCACAATCGTCAAACGAACGACTCAGCCGCATCAATTCCGCACCATCGGCGACGCACCCCAGACCCATCGATTCGATCGTCGATGAATCCAGTTCGCTGTGGACCAATAAGCGGTGTTCCGACGTGATTTCGGCCAACACTCGGGCGATGCCGACTGCATCGTCCCAGGCCGGGAAATCATCGTCCACCGATGGGTCAGCATCGTCGTTTTGGTCGTCCGTTTCGTCGCTTTCGTCTTCGCGGATCAAGACCGCGCCGAGCGGATCGGTGATCGCCGTCCACAGGACGATCGTACCGCCTGGCGACACGTGTTCCCTGGCTGCGATGGCCGCGCGCGCAGCATTCGCCCACGTCTGTTGTTGTTGGTCTCCATCCAGCGACGCGATCACCAGGGAAGCTGACGGAGGAAACTTTTCATCAGCATCTTCATCCGGATCATGCTCCGGTGCATCGTCCCGTTTGAGCCGCTGGCCGATCGCTTCGATCGTGCCCGCGTTGACTTCCGCGACCGCTGCGTCGGTCGTGGGGGACACCGAGATCATCATCTGCACACCCAAAAGCCAAGTCGTTTCGGCAGCCATTCTCGTGTTCTCGGCGGCCCGTTTGAGCGGTGAATCGCGAAAGCGATTTCGCGCCGCCGAATCGGCCAACCACGGATAAATGCCGGTCAAATCGCCGTTCCGCCACGAACCCGACGGTCGGCCGACCATGATCGGCAACACAAAGTCGGCGTCGACCAGCAATCGATTCAGATAGATCGGGTCGGCCGACTCGTCAGCCGCCAAATAGCTCAGCGCGCGTCGATCGGCACTGCGATGACGGACAACACGCGACGTCGGCGGCATTTCGGCGCGGATCGCGTCGAGCGTCGCGTCCGTCGCTTCGTCCCAAGTGACGACATCGACCCCGTCGGCTCCCGTCTCCGCAATCGCTCGCATCACTCCGCGAACGACCTCGCCGATCTGTGGAACATTCGCGTCGATCGCAAGCGTGATGCGATCGCCGGTAACGATCGCGGCCGCCATCGGCGGAAAGTCATCGGGTCGCTGAAGAGCCGCGTAGGTCGACGAGGCAACGTCGCGACAAGCCCGATCCGACATGGACTCATAATGCCAGACCTGCTGGCTGTTCAAAACGTCAGTCAGTCGTGAAAAGTTGAGCGGCATGGAGCGGCGTTGGCAGGTTTCTAGGGTCGGATTGAGTTAGCGAGCATCAAGTTTCACGCGATCGGATCGCGATTGTCGAGGCAGCGTCGGTTTTAGTACGCTCGGCCCGTTTCGAGAAGTCGCTTGACCCTGGGATTGTGCCGCCGTGAAACCAAGCCTCCTATGCATTCTGCTGGCCGCCTTCCTTTCCGTTGTGGCCGCCGGTTGCGGCCGATCACCTGAATCGGCGGATTCCACCGTCGAAACTTCGACGACCGCGTCCGTTCAAACCGCGTCCTATCGCCAAGGTTCGCCCAAAGAGTTGTTGGCGGCCGTGTTCGCCCGCTACCGCGCCGCGGCATCGTATCGCGACGACGGTCGAGCTCAAATCAGTTACCGCAACGGCGACGTGACGGAAACTCGCGCCGCGCCGATGCGGGTGTGGTTCGATCGAAACGAATTGTACCTATCGACCTACGATGTTCGGCTGACGAGCGATCCTGAATCCCTCACCGCCTGGATCGCCGATCCGTCGTCCGACAATTTCGACTCACAAGTCATCAAGGCGGCGCCGATCCGCGGTCGTCCGACGACGCCGGCGCTGTTGTCCGATCCGATCCTCGCGGGCCGCGTCACGGCGGGATTAGCGGGTCCGCCGCCCCAATTGGAATGGCTATTTTCGCCGGACCCGATGCGACAACTCTTTCAAGGCGATCATCAATTTGAGTTCGGATCGACGCGGATCATCGAAGCACGCCAGTGCCGATGCGTTACGGTCGACGCCGAAGGCCAGCGTTTCCAATTCTGGATCGATGACCGCGCTTCGATCATCCGCCGCGTCGATTTGCCTCCGATCTTTGCGCCGCTGAGTCCCGGAATGTCGCCGCAGCCGATCTCGTTGAGCATCGATTTGGTCGGCGCGAGCTTCGATGCACCCGATCGCGCACCAAAGATCGAACATCTGCCGCAGTCCCCGAAACTTTTGACCCGGTTCGTCCCGCTGCCACCACCGCGGCCATCGCGAACGCTCGGTACGCGAGTGCCAGGTTTCTCGAAAAGCTCAAACGATGACAAGCTCACGATGTTGCTGCGAGTTTCCGGAGCGGACGATGCAGAGTCCGAGTCGATCGGACAGCAATGGTCCGAGGCCGTTCCAGAACAGCTTCGCGAACAGGTTCGCATCCGAGTGCTGACGGATCGAGACGCCGAAGTCGCCGAGTCGTTGTCGCTGGCGCCCGGCGGCGTTGCCCTGATCGACGGTGATGGTGTGATCGTGTGGATCGATGATGAAGCTTCCGCGGCGACGCTGTCCGTCATGACCAACGTCATGGCCGATGTCTTATCGGGTGTCGACGTGCCCGAGCGATTGCGATCGCAGTGGTCCGAACAAGTGGCGATGTACGATCGGGCCCGCCGAGAGTTAGCGGCGCCAGTTAACTGATCTTGCCTCGGCGGAGTTGGTCTGACGACAATCCGATCCGCATCCCTGAAGGCAAAACGACATGAATTCCAGTGATTTTACCGATATTCCGAACCCCTTCGCGTCGGCGTCCATGGGTCGGCAACACCCGCGACGACGGGCAGCCAAGGCGGCTTTGAAATTTTTCTTGCTGATCGGCGTCTGTTCGGCGATGGTGTTGGGAATCAGCATCGGTGGAAAACAATTCTTGCTGAATCGTTTGACCGCCAATTTTGATTCGCTCGGATCGATCGAAAAACAGAATCGGCTAGCCCAACTGGCTCAGTTTGGTCCCGCCGCGATCGGCGTCTTGACCGAAGCGATGCTCTGCGACGACATCGATGTCGCCCGCACGGCCTATGACTTGCTTTGTGACCTGCAGAACGATTGGACGGTGCTGAGTTTGTCCGTCCAACAGTCTCGCCATGCCCAATTGGTCGAAGCTGTGCGTGGAATCGCGATCCAATTGCCCGACGATCGCACGGGTTGGGCATCGACGTTGCTGCAACAAACCATTTCTGAAATCGTCCAGCGCCGTGATGCCGATTCGCGTGCTCTTTACGTCAATGCAAACAAGACGTTGGCAATGCTGACGTTGGCAGATCGCAGCGGCCCCAGCGTGCTCGCCGACGAACCGCTGGACCCGCTCAAGCCGAGTCGTTTGATGGTCCAGAGCCAACCGTTGCCGCTCGATGCAATCGTTTCACAGGAACCAGTTGACGAAGTCCGCGAAGATCCGCCGCCGTCCATCTATCGATCCGCGTCCAGCCGTTTACAGACTGTTGCACCGGAGACGACGATCGTATTGCGTGATGTCGCCGCCGATACAAGCCCAACGGTCGAGTCGCGTGAGACTTCGTTTCAAGTCAATCAAGTTCAATCGACGCAGCCGTTAGTCGATTCAGCGATGGCCGCGTACGATGACCCGTCCGTGATGACGTGGCTGTCGAGCGACCATGAGAATCTGCGTCAACAAGCGAAGCTGGAATTGATGTCGCGAGGTTACGACGAACGCGAATTGTCACTGGCCGATCGAATCGCCAAAGCAGATGTGCCGGCGCGTTTGGAACTCGTCGACATGATCTCGCGTGAGCCATCGATCGACCCACGACCGTGGTTGTGGATGATGAGCCGCGATCCGCATCGAGACGTTCGATTGCGAGTGATTTCGGTCGTCGCAACGATGAACGATCCGGGCGCACGTCGGCATCTGCAAGATCTGCTTGCCGACGAAAGAGACCCCGTCGCGGCGGCACGAATCCGCCGCGTGTTGCAGTAAGCTTGTCCGGTGGAACCGGACGTACTAGCTACTAGCCGATCGGGTTGGGCTCGTACGGAATGTCTTCGATCGTGTCCTTGGGCAGCGGTGGAACCGTGATTCCGGCGGCGGTGAAGATTTCGTCGATTGATACTTGCGAACGCTGAACAATGCTTTCGCGAGTCTGTCCCTTGTAGCTGGCACCCGATGCACCGGGGCTGACCGGGCCACGATAATTGATCGACGTCAAGTGCTTGACGACTTGGATGTGATCGATCAGGCCTTCTTGCGTTGGTACGACGCGCTCGTTCGATTTCGCGGTCGCCGGATCGCTGTCCGGACGAAGCGAACTCAATCGAACCGCGACGATGTCGTCAATCGTCAACGCCGTGAACTGATCGATCGTGCCATCGCCAACGACCCAGTCCCAGGTATCAACATAGAATCCGATGTTGGGCGAGAGACCCTTGATCAGTGCGATGAAGCCTTCGACGTTGCGAATGAAGGGAAACTCTTTGCCCTCTTCCAATTCTTTGCCGGCACTGAAACTGACGCCTAACTTGATGTCGCGGGCGGCCAGCAAATCAGCGATCTGCGTCAATCGTGCTTGTTGGACTTGGAAGTATTCGTGGTACGGCAGTCGATCGGTCGCGGCGGGCAAACGTGTGTAGGCCCGCTTGATGTTCAATTCCTTCGCCAATTCGGCGATCGGGTGCAGCGCCGTGACCGCGGCAACGAACGTGTCTTCGTCGGCATCCAAATTGATGCCCAAATCGAAACCGCCGATGCGAATTTTGAACGCCTTGCGGGCGGCTTCCAAATACTTTGCCGCGTCGGCGGTGTCCGTTCGCAGGCTGCGGCGAAGCATTTCGTGCATGTCGATATCAATGCCGTTGAAGGCATAGGTCAAAGCCAATTCCAGCAATTCGGTTTGGCGGCCGTTGATGCCCAGCGATTGGGGCGAAAAGTTCTTGATCATCTTCATGGAGGATTCTTTCGTATTTGATTGAGTTGGTTTGTTTCGGCACGTATCGGCGATACGTTGGGGGTGGCCAATCACCTTTCGGCACCGTTCTACCGGGTGATTCGACCTTCAAATGACGGTGGAATCGTTGTGGGTCCTGTTTTCAAGGCCGCGAGTATCGCAGAATCACACCGTCACGGCCAAGGGGCTTTTGTCTGCCGATTTCCAGCGAACCGAAATGACCGAATCACAACGCCCCGCAACAGTTACTTTTTTGGGAACGGGAACCAGCGTCGGCGTACCCGCGCTCGGTTGTCGATGTGCGGTTTGCCAGAGCTCCGACCCACGCAACAACCGGACCCGATGCGCGATCGCGATCCAGTTTGCCGCCGCTGATGACTCAAGTGAGGGGAAAGACTCCGACTCGCCAACGCTGTTGATCGACACGCCCCCAGATTTGCGTTCCCAATTGCTGCGAGAACGAATCGGGCTCGTCAACGCGGTCCTGTTCACTCACGAACACGCCGACCACTTGTTCGGTTTGGACGATTTGCGGCTGTTCCCCTTTCGACTCGGCGGGCCTGTTCCGTTGTACTGTGAGTCGACCGTCGAAGAACGGATTCGCAAGTCGTTCGACTATGCGTTTACCGATCGGCAACCGACTCATCCCGGCGCGACGCCGCAACTGGAATGTCGACCGATCGATCGCGACACGCCCTTCGAGGTGTTGGGCGTGACCGTCACACCAATCCCGCTCAAGCACGGACCGCATTTCGATGTGCTGGGGTTTCGCATCGGCGATTTTGCTTACTGCACCGATACAAACGAGATTCCGCCGTCATCGATCGATCGATTGCAGGGTGTCAAGACATTCGTCGTCGGAGCGCTTCGTTACCGGAGTCATCCGACGCACTTCAACGTCGATGAGGCGATCGAGGTTGCGGCCAAGGTGGGCGCGAGCCGAACGCTGTTGACGCACATCTCGCACGATCTCGATCACGGGCCGGCCAACGAAATGCTGCCACCGGGTATCGAACTGGCTTACGACGGATTGAAGGTCGAACTGACCTTTTGATCGATCCAGCTATCCTTTCGTCAGCGATCACCTAGTCAGCGGTGCCGAGTTGGGCGAGTACTTGCAGCACGCCATTCAGGTGTGCCAACCGAGGCCCGAATCGATCAACGAATTCGTTGAGCATGTAATCGCCCTCGATCAAATGCTCCTCGCTGTCGGCGACTTCTTCAGTCAATGTGCCCAGAAACTCAGTTTGAACTCGGCTGAGCGTTTCGGCTGCACGGCGGCATGATTTGGCGAGTGCGGGATTCGCGTTCTTCCAATTTTGCAATTCATTGACCCGTTGGTTGTTCGCGGCAGCAGTTTGCTGGATCAAATTTTCCAACAGCTTGTTTTGCTGATGCTGGCCGGCAACCAATTGTCGCAGCAATTCAATCGCGACACGATCATTGGATTGCGGCGGTGGCGGCGAATCAGTTTCTGCCGAGACATCGATCCGAAACATGGGCGAAATGGGCTCGTGATCGTAAGACATAGGAATTAAAGCTCTGCTGCAGACTGGGGACATTCGGCCGACCGAACCAGCAGTATAACTCATGAAAATAATGGGTGGCGATCAAAGGTCGGACAACCTCACATTTTGTATTTGCAAGCAAGAAAGATTGGAATAATCGTTAGCTTTTCGCTTGCGTTGGCGACTCGCAAACATTAGCCGCATAACCCCTAAAGTCCCGACGACCGGATCGCCGAAAAGCCACTGTGGGGACGTTGTTCTTCTCTCTCACGACCGCGACGAATGGCTCAGACGGAAATCACGCTTGCCTACCTTACCGTCGTTGAAGACGAACGTACCGGTTGGACCGGCGGTCTGTTGCTGCTCAACCGTGGTGGACGACCGCTCGAATTTCAATGCACGCTGCCCGTCCGTCCGTCGCGAGCCCACGAGATCCTGTTCGGCCCGACGCTGCGCGACCACATCATCGGCGAAGTCATCGGGCCGTTGCTGGTCAAGAAATGTCGACTGCCGATCAGCATGTTGTGCTGCGATCAACCCGAGTCGCTGGCGCTGAGTCACTTGGTTGATTTTCCGCTCGCGCTGGTCGTCGAAGCCGCCGAACCGAGCGAAGGACCGATCACCGACGACATGCTCGGTGGTTCAATCGCAATCACGCTCGCCCGTTCGACTGTCCGAGTCGCGATCGAACAAGCAGACGCCGTTCGCGCGATGACGCAGCAACTCGCCGACCTGCCCGATGCGGTCGAACCGTTCGATCGAATTCGCGAAGCAATCAAAGAGGCACAGTCGCAGATTGCTCGCGCCCAGAACACCGCCACGCACAACATGGCAACTCAAAACGCATCGGCAAAGATCGCCGATGCCGCTTAACAATGAGCGGAGATAAAGTGTCTGACCCCAATTGCCGGGAACCGGCCCTTCGGGTGCTTCGCACAATTGGGGTCAGACACTTATTTTCCGCACGATCCTCAACTTTTGATCTCTGGCAACCCGCTCATGCTCAACCGTGACTCAGCATCCGGTGTCCGCGCCGAGATCGATGAAGCAAATAGCTGGTCGCATCAGTCGTTGGTTCCCGCCGGCACCTACGCGCTCGATCTTGCACCCATCGAGCCACGGTCGTTGCCGATCCGCGTTTCACCTTTGACAACGCGCGTGACGGGATTTCTGTTTCCCGAATCGAATCAGTGGACACCGCCAAAACCGGCGGTTGCCGCCCATCCGTCACAGGTCGCAACGGTGAAGAAGCGTTTCGAGACGATCAAACGTCATCGAATCAAGCCGCCCAACGACGTCGTCAAGCTGCAAGATCGACTGTACTATTTGTTGCAACCGCCGCTGGATTTGTTGGTCGGAAGCGGACAATTGAGCTTCCCGTTTGATCCCTTCGCGTATCAGCTCGATGGCATCGCGTTCTTGTTCCCCCGCTACGCCGCGATTCTGGCCGATGAGATGGGGCTCGGTAAAACGATGCAGGCGATCAGCACGATTCGGTTGCTGTTGTGCAGCGGCGAATTGCGAAGCGTGCTGCTGGTCTGTCCAAAACCGCTGGTCACCAACTGGCTGCGTGAGTTTCGTGTTTGGGCGCCCGAGATACCCGTGGTCGCCATCGAAGGCAACGCGGCGAAACGCGAACATGCTTGGCGATCGCCCGAGATACCCGTCAAGATCGCCAATTACGAACTGTTGATGCGCGACAAGGAAACCGTACTCGATAGCGGACTGCACTTCGACTTGGTCGCGCTCGATGAAGCTCAACGGATCAAGAATCGCAACAGCACCACCAGCGAAATTGTCCGCGCGATCCCGCGGACGCGCTCTTGGGCGCTGACGGGAACTCCGGTCGAAAACTCGCCCGATGATCTGGTCGGTATCTTCGACTACCTTGCCCCCGGCTACTTGAAGATCGGCATGCCGATGGCCGAAATGGCGAAGCAATCCAAAGACTACATCTTGCGCCGCACCAAAGACATGGTGATGGACGACATGCCGCCGAAACTCTATCGCGACGCGGAACTCGACTTAACGCCGGAACAGTGGTCGACGTATGAATCGGCCGAGAAGGAAGGCGTGATTCGACTGGAAGAACTCGAAGCATCGTTGACGATCCAGCACGTCTTCGAGTTGGTATTGCGTTTGAAGCAAATTTGCAACTTCGATCCCGTCACGGGCAGCAGCGCGAAGCTCGAACGAATGACCGCGGACATGGAAGAAGTCGTCGCCAGCGGCAAGAAGGCGATTGTCTTCAGCCAGTGGGTCAAGAGCATCGAGAAGATGATTCCCGCGATGGAACCGTTTGGTCCGCTGCAGTATCACGGCAAGGTGCCGCACAAAAAACGCGACGGCGTGATCGATCAGTTCAAAAACGATCCGAAATGCAGCGTGATGCTGATGAGTTACGGCGCCGGCAGCGTCGGACTCAATCTGCAATTCTGTGAATACGTCTTCTTGTTCGATCGCTGGTGGAATCCCGCCATCGAAGATCAAGCCATCAATCGCGCGCACCGCATCGGCGCCCGCGGCGCGGTGACCGTCACGCGGATGATGGCGATGAACACGATCGAGCAACGGATCGCCGCCGTGCTGGATCAAAAGCGAGAGATGTTCGATGCGTTGTTCAGCGATCAAAGCGGCCCGACCAAAAGTAGCAACAGCGGCCTGAGCCGCGACGAAATCTTCGGTCTGTTCGACTTGCGAGCACCCTGCGGCAAGAAGGTCGCCTGAAAACGCGTTCGCCGCGAAAGTGGCAGGCACACTCCGTGTGCCGTTCGCAAAGGCTTACACTCCGACGGCTACGGCACTTGGAAAGTGCTTGCCACTTTCAAGCACCTGGTCAATGCTTTGCCGAAACGCCAAGCTGCGATCCGACCGCTTCGATCCAACGCGTAATCATCGGCTCGAGTTCGGCGTTCCGAGGGACCGTCCATTTCATCGACCACCGATCGCCACTGGCCATGACATCGATCTCGATCGGGTGCATGCGATGATTCAACGGGTCCGTTTCGCTTGATCTAAGTTCGATGTCCTCGATCAATTGCACGAGATCGATCGCACCGTCGGCAATCTTGCCCAAGTAGTTCAGCCGAACCATCGAAGGCGAAATCGATTCGAGCGTCTCGCGTGTCTCAGCCGATCCCATTTGCTTCAACCACCCGAAACTGACACCGTCATCCGGAATGCCGGCGAGTCGACATCGCAGCTCCTCCGCAGACTGATCGGCCACGACCTGAATGGGGAACATGGCGACCAATCTTCCGACGATGCCGGTCGCACGAATCGGCACGGAGAGGTTTCGTCCTGTGGTTTCAATGTCGATTCCGATTCCGCGCTCGCCGCTGACTCGCTGCCATCCATCGGCGATCGCCTGGGCGATCCGCGCAACCCCCGCCCATGCGTTGCTGGTGTGAATCGTGCTGATCGAAATCGTGTGAGTGCGGGAATCGGCGTAACTCGATGTCGGCAATGTCGACGTGGGAACAACTGGTTTTGACAGTACGATCCAACCTTCCATGCGATCATCGAAGAACCCATCATCCGTCAATTTCGCCAACTTCGCGGCATACTCGATCGGTCCCAGAACTCGACCGGGCGGCAACGGTTGGCCTGAGCAAAGCAGACCCAACTCTTCGATTAGCAAACGCATCGAAACGGGATCAAGAAACAAGTAGTTACCGATCAGAGTTACCCAAGTCACTTCGCCTGGCATCACAGCGACGATCCACCGAATCGGTTTGCCATCGTCGATACGAATCAACTCCGCCGCCGAACGTACCAGCTTCGCATAGTCATCCTTGCCAGCTTGCTGGCCTTGGATCGACAAGTCCGCGGTCATCAGTATTTCACTCGCTCTCACCGACGTGCCGTAGCGTTGATTCCCCGATTCATCGATCCATGCGGTCATCGCGCGATGCCGATTCGACAATGCTGAAACGGCAGTTCTTACCACTTCGGAATCGATCCGACCCTCAATGGCAACGGTCACACTCAGGTGACGATGATTGACATTTGCGAGGGATTGATCGAGCAACCTTCGTTGCAGCGGCGTCGTGGGACCGCGATCAACCAAATCGTCGACCCCGATTGTGTCTTGTTCGGCGTCTGGCATTCGCTCGATCGCGTCGGCAAGTTCGGCGACCGATTGCCGCTGCATCAGCAAGGCTGGCGAAACGCGAAAATGAGCTTCTTCGAGTCGGTTCACCAACTGGATCGCCAGCAATGAGTCTCCGCCGAGTGTGAAGAAGTTGTCGCTGCGGCCGATCGATTCGGCGTCCACCCTCAGCACGGTCGACCAGATCTCAGCGAGCGACCTTTCCAACGGCGTGCGGGGCGGCAACGATCGCCCGCAACCGGCGCCGGATTGCTCCGGTGCAGGCAGTTGCTTTCGGTCGACCTTGCCGTGTGGCGAAAGCGGCAATTGCTTCAAGAGTACAATCGCCGACGGAATCGCTTGGATCGGCAATCGAGACTTCAATTCTCGGAGGATCATCTCTTTCAGCGCTGACGACTCCGCCCCGTCGTTGTCGGTTTCCCAATCCGAATGATTGCTCGTCACCACATAGGCAACCAACCGCTCGCCCAAGTCGTCACGCCGCAGCGTCACGCAAGCTTCGTCGACGATCGCGATCTCCATCAACGCCGATTCGATCTCGCCCAACTCGATTCGGTGACCCCGAATCTTGATTTGACTATCGCGACGACCAAGAAACGCGAGCGTGCCGTCCTGGTTCCAGCGAGCCAAATCGCCGCTGGCGTACATCATGCGATCCAGCGAATCGGTGAACGGGTCCGCCACGAACTTGGCGGTCGTCATGACATCGTCGTTCAGATATCCTCCGCCGACGCAGTCACCGCCAATGTAAAGTTCACCCGTCACCCCAACCGGCACGACGTTTCGGTTTTGATCCAGCACATACAAACGCACGTTGTCGATCGGTCGGCCCAAGGGAATCGCCGATTCTTTATCCGACGATACTCGGTGAGCGGCAACGACATCGCTGCATTCAGTCGGGCCGTAACTGTTGTAAACCGTGACGCTCTGCAACCACTTACCCAACCGATCGCGATCGATCGACTCGCCGCCTAGAACCAACATCCGGATCGTGTCGAGTCGTCCGAGCCCATCGTTCGCAAATGGCACGAGCGGATAGACCGTGCTCGGTGTCGCATTGATCAGCGTGATCCCATGCGTATCGACTTCTTCAGCGATACGTTTGGGATCGTAGACGATTGGCTCGGACATCACCACGCGACCGCCAACGGCCAACGGTGCAAAGAAGTTCTTTTGAGTCAAATCGAAACCGTGGTTGGCGACGATCAATAGGCGGTCACGTTGCCCCAGCTCCATTTCGCGACGATACCAACGAACCAAGTTGCCAAAGCCACGGTGCTTCACCAACGCACCCTTTGGAGTTCCCGTCGAACCCGATGTGAAAATGATGTAACAGGGCGAGTCGATTGCGATGTGCCTGTTTGGGTTGCTCGTGGTTCCGACACCGTCAAAGATTTCTTCCGGGTCGTAACGTCGCGTCGCCTCGAAAGCGTGCTGTTTCGTGACCAGCGCGAACATTTCAGTTTGTGATACGATTTGCTGCAACCGCGACGGAGGATAGTCGGGATCGAGCGGTACATAGCATCCGCCCGCCTTCAGCACGCCCAAGATCGCTGCTAACAAGTCGTTGCACCGGGGCAAACAAACTCCCACCGCCATTCCCACTGACAATCCGTCGCCGATCAATCGGTCGGCCAACCGATTCGCCCGCTCGTTCAGCTCGCGGTACGTCCATCGCGACCGTGAATCGATCACCGCGATGGCGTCGGGCGTTCGCAGCACGTGTTCCTCGAATGCAACGTGGACCAGCGGCGGGTCGGAGGAAACCAGCGGGCCGGTCCCCCAATCACCAACCAGAATCTCGCGTTCTTCGTCGCTGACCCAGTCGACATTGTCCAGCGGAACATCGAGTCCGCCTGCGTGATGATGAAGATCGGTCATCGAATCAACGATGCGAATCATGCGGTCCAACATCGACTCGGCGGTCGCTGCATCGAACAGGGACGTGTTGTACTGCAGCGCCAAAGTGACGATTTCGTCAGTCTGGGACGCAGCCAACGACAAGTCAAACTGCGCGACGTAGTGGTCAAGCTTGATCGACTCGAACGTCAGATCGCCGACCGGCATCGTCGCACCTTCCTGGCCCATCAAGAACGCCGTCAATCCTTGTTCGTGCATGGCTTGAGCCTTCTGCATCACAAACATGGCTTGAAACAGGGTGGAGCGGTTGGGTTCGCGATCAATCTTCAGGCCATCGACGACTCTGGCCAGCGGATAGTCTTGATTGGCCATCGCCTCGATGGTGGTGTGCGACGATTCTTTCAGAAACTGACCCAGCGTTTCGAGTCCATCGAGTCGCGATCGAACGACCACTGGGTTGACGAAGTAACCGACCACATCGGCCAATTCGTTTCGGCTGCGACCACTGGTTGGCAATCCGATCAAGACTTCGTCTTGGCCACTGATCCGGTGCAGCAACAACTGGTACGCGGACAACAGCAACGAGTTGACCGTCATGGATGCGGATCTGGCAAGTTCCGCCAGCCTTTTCGATCGCGCCGCGTCGCATTGTCGAATCGCCAAGCGACCCTCGAATGTTTGCATGGGCGGACGCGGTCGATCGGTGGGCAGGTCAAGCACCGACAGATCGCCCGAGAGCGCCCGCATCCAATAGTCACGTTGTTCCTTGCCTTCGGGCGATGTCAGCAATCGTTGTTGGAAGTCGACGAAATGCCGATACTGATGTGGGGCCGCCTGCATCGAGATTTCCCTTCCCGCAACGATCTCTTGATACAGTGACGAAAACTCGGCCATCAATGTTACCAAAGACCAAAAGTCGGCGATGATGTGGTGGACCCCGAACACGAGCACGTGTCGCTCATCGGACTGACGCATCAGTTCGATTCGCAACAAGGGTCCGTCGCCCAAATCGAAGGGTCGATGAACGAGCTCTTCGATGGTTCGATCAAGCTTGGCTTCGGAAAAAGATCCAGCATCGGTGTAGTTCACCCGCACGCTGCTGTGAGGCCAAACGACCGCGATCGGCTTACCATTCTCGCAAGGAAACGTGGTGCGAAAACTTTCGTGTCGATGAGTTAGAAATTCGGCGGCCTTGACCATGGCGTCGCGATCAAGCATGCCGTGGATGATGACCGCATCCGCGATATTGTAGGCGGCGCTGTCGGGTGCCAAGCGATTCAAGAACCAAAGCGCTTGCTGGCCACCGGAAAGTTCATGTCGAATCGGCTTGGCGCCGTCCGAAGGCCGGCCGTTTGCCAAAGAGTCGCTGAGTTGATTCTCATCAGTCGATGCGTCCGCAGGCTCGTCACCGCGAATCATGGTGACTTCGTGACCCGTGGCGATCATCTCGCCGACTTCGGTCGCCAACTCTTTCAGACTTGGTCCTTGCATGAAACGAGCCATCGGCAACACGACCTTGAATCGCTTCTCGATGTTGCTCTTGAGTTCGATAGCCATCAACGAATCCAAGCCGACCGCCGCCAATGATGCGTCCGCGTCGATTTGATCCACCGACAAACCCATGATCTTGGCAAGCTGGTCCGTAAAATCGGCGAGCAACCGCTCGACTCGCTCGTCGGATGTCAACAGAGAAAGCATTGATCGCAGCGTGTCGTCGGTCGATACGACGGTGTCACTGGTCGCTTGCGAAACCAGATCACGAATCAGGCTCGGCAATTCTCCGATGTCACGTCCGCCGCCGATCTTTGCCCAATCGGCGATGAATACCGCTGTACTTTGGCCGTTGCCGTCATCAGCGACACTGGTGTTTTCGATAAGTTCGTCCAGTATCCGCAGCGTGCGAAGGGGGTTCATGGGGGCAACGCCGCGCGAATCCATTCCTCGCTTTTTGTCAGCGGAACCCGCCATGCCGGCGCCCGCCCAAGGACCGAAATTGATGCTCGTCGCCGCAATTCCACGCTGCCGCAGATGTGGTGCGATTGCATCCAAGAACGCATTGGCGACTGCATAATTGGCTTGGCCCGGTGACCCCAACAGCGATGCGATCGACGAAAACATCACGAACGACTTGAGCTTTTGTCCGGCCGAATTCGGGTGATCGAGACAACGGATCAACTCCATCGTTCCGTCGACTTTGGCTCTGAGCGTCTTGGCCAACTGATCGGTCGTCATGTCAAACAACAGACCGTCCGCCAAAACACCGGCGCAGTGCATCACGCGGTCAATCGGCGGAAACGTATTCGGTAAAGTCGATAGCGCCGGCGAGAGCGACTCGGCGACGTCGCCTTTGAGAACGCACACTTCGACGCCGATTTCTCGCCATTTCGCTATCTTTTCAATCACGGCATCGGACGCCGGACTTCGAGACAACAACGCCACATGACGATCGCCGTTGGCAATGATGTGTTCGGCCAATTGCATACCGATCGCGCCGAGACCGCCGGTAATCAATACGGTGCCTTCGTCGGCACGGTCGTCGTGCAAGGGATTCGAAATCAAACTCGATTCGTCCGCGATTTGGATCACCACCTTGCCGATGTTGCGCCTGGCGGCCATGTATCGGAACGCATCGTCGATTTGCTCAACATCAAATACCGTCATCGGAAGCGGTTCATAAATCCCTTCTTCGATCGCTTCGCAAATCTCTTTCCAGAGCGAATTCACCGTCGCCGGTCGCTGGCGCAGCAGGCGGTCCAAGTCGATCGCGTGATACGAAAGATTATCTTGAAACGGGCTCAAACCGATCATCCGATTCTGATAGATCTCCGTCTTACCGATCTCCAAGAAACGCCCGTACGGCCCCAGCAGTTCCAAACTGCAATCGATCGCTTCGCCGGGCAGCGAATTCAAGACAACGTCAATCCCGACGCGGTTTGTCGCCCGACCGTTTTCGGTCTCCGGTGCATCCGCTTGCAAATCTCGGCGAATGGATTCAGCAAAATCGAGCGTGCGACTGTCGTAGACGTGCTTCACGCCTAACTGACGCAGCATCTGACGTTTCGACTCGCTGCCGGCGGTTGCGAAGACTTCCGCGCCGACGGCTTGGGCGATTTGGATCGCCGCCAACCCGACACCACCCGCGCCGGCGTGGATCAAAACTCGCTCGCCCGCTTGAACGTCCGCAAGTCGTCGCAACGCATAGTGCGCGGTCATGATGGCGATCGGAATCGTGGCCGCTTCGTCAAGCTTCAGGTTCGACGGCAACTTCGCCAACGTGTAAGCCGGCGTCACGACTTCGCTGGCGAACCCATACGGCACAATGCCGAACACGCGATCACCCACCGAAAAATTCTTGATCGACGAACCGACTCGGCGCACGACGCCAGCGCACTCAATCCCCAGAGGCACGATCTTATCTTTGATGCCTGGATAAAGACCCATCGCTTTGAGCACGTCGCTGAAGTTGACGCCTGCGGCGGCGATCGCAACGACGACTTCGTCGGGCCCAGGTTCGCCGGCGGCAAACGGAACAGCATTCAAATCGCTGATTCGTTTTTGCCGGCCTAGACGAAGCTGGAAACGACGATTCTTTGGAATTCGAATACCGTCGGCGCTCTCCTCATTTGACTGAACATGCTCGGCAACCAATCGCGCCGTCAACGGCTCTCCGTTTCGAACGGCGATCTGATTTTCGTCGCAGTTCAAAACAGTCGAAAGCAGTGGCGCAGCGGCACCGCCGTTTCGCCAGCCATTGGCAGTCTCCCAATCATCGACATCGATCAACTTGAGCGCCAACTCGGGATGCTCGTTCTGAGCGACTCGGCCCATCGCCCACAACGCCGCGCCGACCGGGTCCACGACCTGCTTCCCCGCTGTAGCCACGGCGCCGGATGTTACCAGCAACACAGGCGATTGCACCGGAGTCTGACGAACCAATTGTTGCAACTCCGATAGCAAACGTTCGGTTTGCCGGTGAATTTCAACAACCAGTTCTTTGTCGAGCGTAGCGTTCTCTCGACCGTCAAAGCGATGTTGGTCAGCAAAAATGAAGTACGGCTTCGATGAGTCGACGTCCGTCCGAGCGTCTGCGCCATCGTTGGTTGAGATGATGTTCTTCCAGTGCACGACGTAGCGACCGATCGCCGAACCCGATTCATCTTCGCCTCCCATTCCCTGCAACCGCTGAACACAAACGCCCATCAACCGGGCAACGACCATGTCATTTTGGTCCAGCATGGTCACGTCGCCGTGGATCTGGTTCTCGTCGTCCGCAGGCTCGATCGGCTCGGTGCGCAGAACGACCATCTTTCGGATCGCGTGTGCTTCGCCGAATTTCAGAATTTGAACATTGTCCACCGATACAGGCATGTAAGTGGCGCGGCTGTACGATCCGTCGGGCTGGATCGGAGTGATCGCGGCCATCAACTGCATCGCGCCATCGAGCAACGCGGGATGCAGCGCAAACTGACTGGGTGACTTGGCACACGCTGCCGCATCGATGCACATCGGCGCGACGAACGGATCGCAAACGATTTCGGCAACCGCTCCCGCGGCCGCGCGATGAACACGGTCGAGCAGTTTGAATCGCGGTCCATAGTTCAATTGACGTGCCGCCAACAACGAATAGAACGCATCGCGATCAAGCGTCTCCGCCGCCGAGTCGATCAACAATTCGATTTGCCTCGCGATCTTCTGACGCGACGCATCGGAATCATCGACGACGATGGGTACTGACGACACGTCTCGCATCAGACCTTCGGCATGCAACGTCCACGTTTCTTGGCCACGGTCTTCCGGGCTTCGATCGTTCTTGGCAAAGATCTGCCACTTTGCCGTTCCGCCTCGCACTGGCGAAACGCGCGTCTGAACGATCTTGGTTTGGTCGGCGGAAAACGCCATCGGCTGAGATATTACGAAAGACTCGATCGAGACCGAGTCGTCACCGAATTGCTGGCGAGCACTGGCGATGCCGATTTCGATCAGGCCAGCCGCCGGCATCACCACCGTGTCACCGACTTTGTGCTCGGCCAGCAAATTAGGTCGACTGGCCGACAAACAACTCTCGTACAGTCGTTCCGGCATCACCGTTTCAACGACGCTGCCCAACAGCGAGTGCAGTTCATCGCGGCGCGACGATCCCTGCGACATCGTTGATTCCATCCAGTGCCGAGTGCGATCAAATGCGTAGATGGGAAGCCCGATTCGGCGGAGCCGCCCGCGCTCCGACTTGTCAATCGAGTAGAAGACTTGCCAGTCGATGTCGGCGCCGGTCGCATACAACTCCGCGACCGCCGAGGCGAACTGAAAATGATCGGCTTGATCTTGCTTCGACGGATCAGCCACCTTGATCCACGCGGCGGTGCTGTGTTTCTCGCGATCCGAATCTCGCTGTGAATCTCGCAGCGTGCGTCCCATCAATCCGATCAGGTGCGGCGATGGACCGACTTCGACGAAAACATCTGGACTTGGTTTCGACGACAACATCGACGCAACGCAATCATCGAATCGTACGGTTCGGCGGATTGCATCGGTGAAGTGGTCCGCCCAAACTTCATTTTGGCCAGGAATGGATCGGCGTTCCAATGCTTGACCGGTCAAACTGGAAATCATCACGCAGCGCAGAGACGAGTACTCGATTTCACCGGCCAGTTTGCGAAACGACGCAAGCATCGGTTCCATCAATTCGCTGTGAAAGGCGTGCGACACCGACAATGACTTGAAATGAATGTCGTTCTGTTTTGCCAACCGCTCAAATTCGTCCACCGCGTCACCGTCACCACTGACGACAATGTTTTGCGGCCCGTTGATCGAAGCGACCGATAATACGTTTGACGCAGACAACGGGCGCGAAGAAATCAGCTCTTGCACGCGACTGAGTGATGCGAAGATCGCCGTCATCTTGCCACCGGCGGGCAGCGACTGCATCAACCGACCTCGGTGCGTGATCAACTGCATCGTCTGTTGGTGGGTCAGAACGCCTGCGGCGTACGCGGCCGCGTACTCACCGACGCTGTGACCGCAAACCATCGTCGGTTTGACGCCAAGGCTCGCCAAGCGGTCAACCATCGCGCACTCGAAAGCCACGATGGCGGGCTGAGCGAATCCGGTTTGATCGATCGAGCCATCAACCGCATCGAACATCACCGAACGTAACGATCGAACATCCGCTTCACCTGCGCCGCGACGCGTTTCATCGACGATCTCAAACGCGCGATCGAGCGACGCTCGAAACACCTCGTCGGAATCGTACAACTGGCGACCCATCGCGGCGTACTGCGATCCCTGGCCGGTGAACAACATCGCAATCGTCGGGCGCGGCGAAACGGCGGTGCGACGCGCGATCTGAAAACTCGATCCGCTGGCGGGCTGAGAACCATTTGCGCCCATCGCATCGAGTCCCGCCGAAAGGCCCGCCGCGTTCTGGGCGATCACGACCAAACGTCGCGGCAGCGGATCGCGAGTGATCGCGGCAGCCTTGCAAACGTCGGCGGCGAGAATCGGATTGTTCGCGATCAAGTCGCGGTACAGTCGTGCCGCCGATCGGATCGCGTCGTCGCTGCGAGCGGATACCGGCAACACGATACAACTGGTTGCACCGGGGCCCTGCGAAGTTCCGTCCGTGTCCGTGGGCTGATACGATTCGGGGCTCTCGATGACGACGTGCGCGTTGGTTCCTCCGAAACCGAACGAACTGATGCCGGCGATTCGATTCTTTTCGCCAACCCATGGCAACGGTTGTGTCGGGATTTGAATTCGCGAACCGGTCAGTCGAACGCTCGGGTTGAGTTCCGTGAGGTGCAATTGCGCAGGAATCTTTCGCTCACGCATCATCAACAAGACTTTGATCAAACCGGCCATTCCGGAAACGGTCTCGGTGTGACCGATGTTGGCTTTGACGCTGGTCACGTGAAGCGGAGATTCATTGTCCGTCTTGTTCGCGAAGACCGCAGCCAGCGATCCCAATTCGATCGGATCGCCCAGTGGTGTCGCCGTCCCGTGACCTTCGACATAACTGACGTCGCCCGCATCGACCCTTGCTTGTCGCAGCGCCGCGCGAATGCATTCTTGTTGCGCTAGACCGTTGGGAGCCGTGATGCCGCTGGTGCGACCGTCTTGGTTGACCGCGGTACCACGAATGACACCCATGATCGAGTCGCCGTCACGCCGCGCATCGGACAGTCGCTTGATCAATATCACCGCGCAACCTTCGCCGCGCACGTAGCCGTTGGCGGATGCGTCGAACGGACGACAACGGCCATCGCGGCTGAGCATGTTCGCTTTGCTGAATGCGATGGTGACTTCCGGCGACAAAATCAGGTTCACGCCTGCCACGATCGCAGCATTGGACTCGCCCGACCTCAGCGATTGAACGGCAGTGTGCAATGCCACCAGCGCCGAACTGCAAGCCGTGTCGACAATGAAACTGGGGCCGTGAAGATCGAAGACATACGAGATACGTCCCGCCGCGACTGATAGCGCGTTTCCTGTTCCGACGTGAGCATCGATGTGTTCCAAATAATCCGGAAAGTGCGCGGGGATCTTTGAGTAGTCCGTTCCGCCGATGCCGACGAAAACGCCGGTCTGCGAACCAGCCATCGCCTTCGGCGGGATGCCGGCGTGCTGGATCGCGTGATAGACCGTTTCCAGCAAGATCCTTTGCTGAGGATCCATCCGCGCGGCCTCTCGCGGCGCGATCCCGAAGAATGTCGCGTCGAAGCAGTCCACCGAGTCGACGAATCCGCCATGTCGAATCGATGTCTTGCCGGCCTGAGTGCCGGTGGGATCGTAGAGCCGTTCGACATCCCAGCGGCTGGCCGGAATTTGACCCGTCGCATCGATACCGCCGTCGATCAGTCGCCAGAACTGTTCCAAGTCGTCCGCGCCGGGAAAACGGCAAGCCGCACCGATCACCGCGATGGGCTCCGAAACTTCGATCTGCGACACATCTACGACAACGGACCTTATTTTGCCAACGGGACCGATTGGCGGATCATCGTGCCTCGTAGCGGCCTTTTCACGCAGCCGTTTTTCGAGCAACGCTCGTTGAGCAGGCGACAAGTTGCGGAGCCTGTCGGAGGCCGAGTCGGACATCATGGCAGTCAAAGGTGTTGAGCTGGTGAGAACGGAAAGTGTGGATTCTAGTCGCTTTGAACGGTCGAGTCTTTTCGGGCATTAAAACATTCGTTCAGCCGGCGGTGGTGCATAATGCGGTAAATTGATTGTGATTCGTGAAACGGTCACCCGCTGACGTGTAGACTCACGTTTTTATTTAATTCCGGCGTCAACCATGTCCGCTACCATCGAACCAGCGCAGCAAGAAATCGACGACTCGCCGCAGGACGCGAATTTTGCTCGCGTGATTCGCGTTCATGTTTCAGATTTGCTGAAACCGAACGTCGTTATTTTTTGGTGCGACATGCTTGCCAGCGGTATCGTCGGATACACCGGCTTGTTTCTATTCTTGACGCTTCCAACTACCAATCCGATCGCATGGATTGGGTTTCTGTTGGGCGGCTTGGCGTTGTATCGCGGATTGATGTTCATTCACGAGTTGGCGCATTTGCGCCGGGGCACATTCGCCAACTTTCGCATCGCGTGGAATTTGTTGTTCGGCATGCCGCTGATGATGCCATCGTTTCTGTATACCGAACATCGAACGCACCATACCAATCACAGCTATGGAATCGACGGCGATGCGGAATACTATCCGATCGGATTGGGCCCGGTCGGTTTGGTTGCTTGGTTTGTCGCGCAAGGGTTGGTGATTCCGATACTCGGTGTGCTTCGTTTCGCCGTGATCGGTCCGATCTCAATCTTGCATCCGCGACTGCGAAAGTTGGTGTGGCAAAAGGCCAGTGGGCTTGCGCAAAACAACTTGAAATTTTCTCGCCCCGACCCGACACGCGATGAACGCATCGGCGTGCGGGCGAGCGAAGCCGGCACGACGCTTTGCAGTTGGATCGTGCTGGCCTTGATGATCGCCGGCGTTGTTCCCTGGATCTGGCTGTTGAAGCTGTACGCGCTGTTTGCCTGCGTGACGGTGCTCAGCATGGCCCGCGCGTTGGCGTCGCACTTGTATTTGAACGAGGGCGACAAGATGAGTTATCTGGACCAGATGTTTGACAGCACGACGATTCCGGGACGACCGTTGTTGACTGAAATCTGGGCGCCGCTCGGTCAACGCTATCATGCGCTACATCACTTGATTCCATCGATTCCCTATCACTCGTTGGGAACCGCGCATCGGCGATTGATGAAAGAATTGCCCAGCGATTCACCGTATCACCAAACGATCCGAACGAGCTTTTTTGCGGCCATCCGCGCCGTTTGGGTGCGAGCGGGTGAAGAAGCCCGATCGAGACGAATCGAAAAGTGCGTTTAGGGTCGGGTCACCCCGGCCGATAGGTTTCGGATAAGATAGCGAAGCTTTTCAAAACTACCTCTGGAACCGCACGCCCACGATGAGCACCTCCGTAGAGTCCATGCAGGCCGAGGCCGCACAATTTCGCGATCGTTACACCGCCGTTCGCGACATGATCGGCCGCGTCATTGTCGGACATGATGACATCGTTCACGGTGTATTGACCGCGATCCTGTGCGGCGGCCACTGCCTGCTCGAAGGCGTCCCCGGCCTCGGCAAGACGATGCTCGTTCGTACGCTCGCCGAAGTCCTTGATCTCGACTTCAATCGCGTCCAGTTCACGCCCGACTTGATGCCCGCCGACATTCTGGGCACCAACATGATCGTCGAAGACGAACAGGGTCGTCGAAGATTCGAGTTTCAAAAAGGCCCCGTTTTTACCCAGATCCTGTTGGCCGACGAGATCAACCGGGCAACGCCGAAGACCCAATCGGCGATGCTCGAAACGATGCAGGAAGGCACCGTGACGGCGGGCGGTAAACGATTCGAGCTGGACAAACCGTTCTTTGTCTTGGCAACTCAAAACCCGATCGAACAAGAAGGCACGTACCCGCTGCCCGAAGCCCAACTGGACCGATTCCTGTTCAAACTGGTCGTCGGATACAGCAGCCGCGAAGATCTCAACGTGATCGTCGAACGCACCACGCGTGGCGAAAAGATAACGCTCGACAAAGTCATGGACGGCAGCGAGTTGATGAAGTGGCAGGCGATGGTGCGACGAGTCATCTTGGCGCCGCACGTCCAGGATTATCTGGTGCGACTCAACTTGGCGACGCATCCCGATGGGCCGCACAGCGTCGATGCCACCAACAACTACGTCCGCTGGGGCGCCAGCCCGCGAGGTGCGCAGACGCTTGCGCTGGCGTCGAAGGTTCGTGCGCTGTTGGACGGACGTTACAACGTGTCGTTCGAGGATGTGCGGCGAGTGTTTTTGCCGGCGATGCGACACCGCGTGATCCTTAACTTCGAGGCCCAAGCCGAGGGCATCGAACCCGACACCGTGCTGCTGGATATTCTCGAAAAGGTACCCGAGAAAGGCGACTGAGCATGAACATTGCCCTGTTGGCGATCTTCGTTGCGGTGGTGCCCGCTTCGTTGTTGGCGATGGTCATGTGTTTGGCAGTCGGCGTCGCGCTGGGGCCATCAAAGATCATCGTGCGGTTGCCGATTTTTTTGGCGGGCGTGGTCCTGTTCGCGACGCTGGTTTCGCTCGGTGAATCGCAAGCCGGAATTTGGCCGGTTGCGTTTTTCAGCGTCATCGTAACCGCGATCGCTGTGGCTCTTCGCGATCGAGTGTTGGTGATGGCGGCAATCGGCATGATCGCGCCGCTGACCTTCGGCGCTATTTCTTTCCTGAGTGCCGATTCGTTTTCGAGTGGATCGTTCACCGCGACAGCGATCGCCATCGGCTTGCTCGCCGTTCTCGTTTCGTCGTTTCGCGTGTTGGGATTTCGAGTCACGGAGATCACGCGAGATACTTCGGCGACCGATTTGAGACTGGCGACCGGCCGTGACATCCGCGAGTGGATCGGGCTGCTCGATGACTCCGGTGCAAGCCATGGCAACCACGCTCAAACGATGCGGGCGATGGAAGAACGAGGACTGACACCGTACTGGCAAAAAGTGATCGCGCGAGCATACGAACGCAGTTTGGGTCGATTGCCGATCGAAAGAACGGCGGATGGGCGCAGCCTGTTTGCCGTCAGCGGCCCGGCAACCGAAGGACGTCGAGGCTTCTTGGCTCAGATCCGTCATCGGTTCACGCTGCGGCAGCTGTTGATTTGGTCGTTTTGCGCGGCTGTTGTGTTCGGATTCGCGCGGACACTACCACCGCTGCGAATTCCGGACGACGCGATTCAAATGGCGATGCCGACATCGATCGCGATCACCATCGTTTCGCTCTTGGCCTTGCATGGAATTCTTTCCCTGCGAGTGACACGACAACAGTCGCAATTGCACATACTGGCGATCGCCGTGACGGCCTTGGTGTTCCCGAAAATCTTGGGGATATTTCCGGGTGATCCGGTGTTCTTTTGGATGATGGTTTGGCTGGTAACATCTCTGGCGCTATGGTTTTCCGCCGCCTGCCTGGTCGCCCGCGAGCGAGGGTTCGCGCTCGTGCGAGTCGGTGTTCACGATCGTTCGCGTTTGTAGAACGATTGTCCCGATCGTTTGAGCAGCGTGGTTGGGTAAATATCCCAAACGATTGAGGACAATCGTTCTACTCTTAGAACTCGCTTGGGACTTCGTGGCCTCGAATCGATGCGTTGGCTTTGTGGATTTGCAGATCGATGCTGTACGTGATCATGCGGACGCTGCCGTCGGCCATCAGGGCGTTCCAACCGGCGCCATGGGCGCTACCGAAATCGTGACAGACTCGGCAATCGTTCATGCGATCAAGTTCGGGTGTTCGCGCGGCATAACGCACGAACGTGGACATCGTCGCCGGGTCACGCGGGTCGCCCGCGATCGGGATCAGATCGCCTTGGCATTTTCCGGTTGTGTACATGTTCGGGTCCATCGCCTTTTCGCCGACCGCGTAGGTGTGCGCGAGTCCGTCCAGAATATCAGCGGCAAATGTTGATCGACCGAGTTGCCAAAATCCGGGCTGCATCACATCGATACTTCGCGACGCGAACTCGAATGCATCGTCGGGCACGAATCCGTGACCTCCGTTGATCGCGTAATCGTTCCGCGCACCAAGGTCTCCGTAGAAGGCATCGAAGGGAGCGAGGATCGGATAGGCGATCGCATCGCGGCGTGTCGGGCAATTCATCGTTGACATTGGACTTTGAATCCAGCGTCGGCGGTCGACCATTTGCGTTCCGTTCGGGTCTTCGATGAAACGTGAGAGCTGGCCCGCCAATTCGGGCTGTTCCATGAACGACATCGACTGAATGATCCAGTTCACGCCGGCCATTGATGGATTTCGCACGTAAGGTGCTTGGAACCGAGTCAACACCGATGGAGATTCCCCGGCGTAACCGGGAAAACGGCGGTAGGCGGTCGAATAATTGTGAAGCGCCAAACCAATCTGTTTCAGGTGGTTCTGGCACTGGATCACACGCGCCGATTCGCGAACGGCTTGCACACCGGGCAACAACAGCCCGACCATGATGCCGATGATGGCGATCACGACCAGCAATTCGATCAGCGTCAACGCGGTTCGGCGACACTTCGACACGACGACCACTCCGCTTCGAACTTCACTCAAAAAGTCGCCGTGATGTGTGGCGACCGCCTCAATGTACCGCAGTCAAACCAGGTTCGCAGCCGGAACTTGTTGATTTGCTGGAGCGTCCATGTCACTTCGACTAAACTCACCTAAAGTTCGACGAATCCAGTTTGATGCGAAGTTCGCCCAGGATACTGAAAAGCCCGGATGCTGATGAAAAACCAATTTAAGACACGTCGTCGCAAGGTTGCCTTGATCGGATTCACCGGCGGGGTTGTGCTGGCCGGATGTTCGTTTTTCTTGTTGACAGGTTCGCCGCAGTCCGGCGACGGCGAGGTGGGGCGAGACCCGGGGGAGCCCACCTCGATTGTGCTCGATCGATTCGATCCGACGATCGCCGATCCGTCCTATGATCCAGAAACCGTCGTTCGGATGCAGCTCGAATCGTTGGCGAAGTCCGCCGAAGATCCCGAACATCTGATCGTTTGCTACAGCCTGGCGTCACCGGGCAATCGTGAAATCACCGGCCCGATCAGCCGTTTTGCTAGACTCTTTTCGGATCCCGTTTATCAGCCGTTGGTGGGATTGACGAGCATGATGATTGGTTATGCCGCGATTGCGGAACCCTACTCGACGGTGACGGCGACGATCGTTTCAGCGGATGGCGAAACCTACTCGTACCGGTTCATTCTAAGTCGTCAAAGGGCGGAAATGATTCGCGGAACGGCAAATCTTGGGGATGGCGCGACAATTGCTGAACTGGACATGCGTGATCCGGACGATGACGGCACGAGCTGTTGGATGACCGATAGCGTATCACCTGTGTTGTTTGCGGAAGAAGCGCCAAAGATCCAGCTTCCGTGGCATTGATGCGGACTGTTGCCAACTGAACCAGAACCCAAAACGAGGCTAGTGTTGACCCAGGAGAACGATCCCGACGAAGAACTGATCCTTCGTATCGGTCAAGGCGACCGGGCGGCCATGAAGATCTTTCATGACCGGTACCGTGATCTGGTGTTCACAATTGCTTTGCGGGTTTGCCGCCAGCACTGCGATGCCGAGACGGTGGTGGTCACCGTTTTTTGGGAAGTTTGGAAAAAACCAACGCTTTGGAATCCGCAACGGGGAACGGCTCGTACTTATCTATTATTGCTCAGTCGAAGCCGTGCTCGAGATTTGATGCGATCGGAGGTCAGTCGATCGCAGGGTCAACGCAATGCTCAACAAGAATTGATGTCGGTTAGGCGGGAACGCCAGGACGATCTTGATCCGGCCGACCCGATCAGTGATACAGGGTGGGCAGCAAGGCTGGGCGAGAGCATGGGTTCGTTGCCAGACGAGCTCCGCGAGGCGATCGGATTGGCGTTCCTTTCTGGTTACACGCACGTGGAGATCGCCGGTCAACTTGGGTTACCGTTGGGAACGGTCAAGACGCGCATTCGGCGAGGCCTCAAGCGAATGCGTGAACTATTAACGGCATCGGAAGACGATTGGTCAATTCATTGAATTGCGAGTATTGCAAGCAACTTTTGACTCAGTACATTCTCGGCGAACTCGATTCGTCGGTGGCGCGTTCCGTTGCGCTTCACGTGGAAACATGTGCTGCCTGTTCAGATGGACTGGATCGAATCAACGAATCGATTGACTCGATAGCTGGTGAAATGATGAATACGCCGACGCTCACCACGGCCGCCGATTCGACATGGGCCAAGATCGAAGCCGCGATCGATGCTGACCAAGCACCACCGTTCGCCGTGTCAAGCGACGCATTGTGGTTCAGCAGTCGGCCGGAACATTGGAACGATCGACCCTGGATCGTCGCAGTGTTGGCGTTAGCGTGCGGCTTCGCACTCACGTTGTTAACGCTACGAGTCGCGGTCGAGCGTCAGGCTGTTGATCCCCACAATCGCATCGTCACTGATCGATTAGCGCCGAAACCTCGCGTCGAAATAGGCCGGCTTCCAAAAACCGAACTCGATTCCGAACCACAACTCGTTTCGTTCCGCAAACCCGACCAACCGCAACAGGTCGCCGGCAGGATGGTGTTCGACTTGGAAGCGATGCAAATCCATGTTTCGATTGAGATGTTGGACGATCGCCACTATGCGTTCTGGTTTGTTACTCAGAGCGGAAAATGGATTCCAGCGGGAATGCTCAATCGATTCGGCAAAAATCATTACGGTAACATCGTCGATGTACCCAAGACGGACTCGCCGATCGCGTATACAGCTATCTCTGTTGAAGCTTCCGATGGCGTGACGAGTCCGGGATTGGATATCGCGCTCGTCAGTGATGCGTTTCAGCCGGCGACCGAAAAGTCGCTGTAAGACTCGCAGACTTCTTTAGCGAATAGTTCGATTTTTCGGAATCTGACGGGCGATCGAGGCTCGTACCCTTGGTGATTTGATAGGACCTCTCGCTCTCGGCGAGGGTCGCAAACGAACAAACACCAAGATAAGTGCTTCCATGAAATCTTTGCGTCATCATCTGGATACCATTCGATCCGCCAGTGGACGAAAACCGATCAACCCTGGACGTAAATCGACCACGCGAACGGCAATATCGAAGCGTCGTCGTGGTCGTGTTCTAAATTGTGAATCGCTTGAAGCTCGTCGATTGCTGACGACCTACTTTGTCGACACAGTAGCAGATACGATCGCCAACGACGGATTTGTTAGTTTGCGTGAAGCGATTGAAGCGTCCAACACGAATGCGGTGTCCGGCGACGCAGCAGCCGGTCAGTTGGGCGCTGACGCGACGGATTCGATTCGCTTTGCTCCTTCGCTTGGCAATGCCACGATCGTGCTTGATGGCGCCGAGTTATCGATCACTGATTCGCTCAACATTTCGCGCGGCGATGCGTCGTCGGTGACAATCAATGGCGGCGGTTTGACTCGCGTGTTCAACGTGGGTGCCGGCGCGGGCACGGTGACGTTACGTGACTTGTCGATCACTGGTGGCACCGCCGATATTGGCGGCGGATTGCTGTTAGCTGGCGGCGGTCGCGTTACGCTCAGCGATGTCGATATCGTTGACAACGTGGCGACCGGCGCTGCGGCGGCGCAAGGTGGCGGTGGTATTTTCAATCAAGACACAACGCTGACAATCTTGCGAGGTTCGATCAGTGGTAACACTGCCAGCGGCGCCAGCGGATCGGGCGGCGGACTGTTCAGCGCGTCGGGTGACGTTGTCATTCGTGAAACGAATATTGAAAGTAATGTTGCCAATCGGGCTGGTGGCGGTATCGAATTCGTGGTCGGAACATTGCTACTGACCGATGTCAATCTGGGCGGTCGTTTGGTTGCGCAAGGTAATACTGCCGGACCGGCCGGCGCTGCCGCGCCTGGCAACGGCGGCGGGCTGCATGTGACCGGCAACGCCGGCGCGCCGGGATCGCTGGTTACCATCACCGGCGGCCAAGTGCTCAACAACGTCGCTGCTTCCGAAGGTGGTGGGCTGTGGAATCAAGCGGGTGTGACGATGACAGTCACCAGTCGAACTTTGATTTCGGGCAATCGCGCCGGCGGCGCGACGAACACCGAAGGCGGCGGCGGTCTGTTCAACAACGGCGGCCTGTTGGTGCTCAGTGATATCAGCGTGCGGAACAACGTGGCGACCGGCGCGGCCGGTGGTGGTGGCGGTATCGCCAGCGACGGTGGCACCGTTTCAATTGATCATTCTCTGATCGCCGGCAATTTCGCCGCCGGCGCATCCGGATCGGGCGGCGGAATTCTGCTGCTCGGTACCGCTCAAGCGAACGTCGTTGATACCGAAATCAGCGGCAACGTGGCCAGCCGCGCCGGCGGCGGCATCGAAGTGAACACCGCCTTGTCCTCTCGGAACGCGTTGACGCTGGTGGGTGTCGCGCTAAGTGACAACAATGCGGGCGTGATCGACGATGACGCGACGGCCGCAGCACCTGGCAACGGGGGTGGTTTGCACATCACGGGATCGGCCAACACATTCATTTCCGACAGCCTGATCAATGACAACATTGCCGCCAACGAGGGTGGTGGACTATGGAACGGTTCCGGAACGTTGACGGTCGAGAACTCGCGGCTGTTGCGCAACATCGCCTCCGGTGCATTGCTTGATAACGGCGGCGGCGGAATCTACAACGAGGGCGGGATCGTTGTCGTCAACGAATCGACGATCATGGGAAACCTTGCCGACGGCGCTGCGGGCAGCGGCGGCGGCATCCTGACGGTTGCCGGTCGTGTCGACTTGTTCGATACAACATTTTCAGCCAACGTCGCCAATCGAGCTGGGGGTGCAATCGAGTCGGCTGGCGGCGCGACGGTCAACTTCGACGGCACCAGCTTGATCGGCAACGTGGCTGGTCCTGTCGGCACCGCGATGCCCGGCAACGGCGGTGGATTGCATGTGACGGGAAACGGCAACACGACATTTCTCGGTGGCGTGGTCAGCGGTAACATCGCGGCCCGCGAAGGCGGCGGCTTATGGAATGACAAGGGCACGTTAACAGTTGACGGCACCACGATCACTCGCAACATCGCACGCGGCCCGGCCGCTGATGACGGCGGTGGCGGTGTATTCAACAACGGCGGCACGTTGATGATTTCAAACGCTACGATCGCGGCCAATGTCGCCGATGGACTCCGCGGCAGCGGCGGTGGCGTATTTAGTCTCGGCGGCACCACGACGATCACAGATTCGTCGATCACGGGCAACGTCGCCAATCGCGCCGGTGGCGGCATCGAAACCACGGCGGGTTCGATAACGACGCTCAACAACGTCGCGCTCGACGGAAACAACGCGGGTGTGACCAGCGTCGGTGGAGCGGCGAGCCAACCGCTACTTGCTTACCTGTTTGACGAAACGGGAACATCGGCGCTCGCTTCTGGATCATCGTCAGTTGCCGGTGATCCACTGTTGCTGTTCACGGACAACAGCGGCAGTGCGGCCGATCTTCACGGCCCGGCGGGCAGCGGCGTATCGGGGCTTCCTGGTGATCGAGCGTTCGATAACACAGCTAGCAACGGAATCACGTCTGCCAGTCACGGACAGAACGCGGCCGACTTCGCCGCCATCGATGGCTTGAGTGCGTTCACGTTGTCGGGTTGGTTCATGCTTCCCAGCACGGCGAGCGAGAGCATCGGACGACAAGATGCACTGATCGAAAACGGAACGATCTCGACGCTCGATGCGCCGGGCGGATTCCGATTGCGCGGTGGTGCGGTGGCCAATGCGGGGACGCTCGAACTGCGAGTCAATCGAGATCGGGCGATCGAATCTTCGCGAGCGTACACCGAGATCGGTCAGTACGTTTTCTTCGCGGTCTCTTATGACGGTACGAAGACATCCGACAACGTCAAATTTTACAAAGGCACTGTCGGCGGCGGTGTCACTCTCGTTGACACGTTGACGCTCAACGCCGGCCCGGTGCTGCAAGAAAACATTCCGCTTTCGATCGGTGTGACTCGCACCAGCGGTTTGACGCTCAATCCCTTCAACGGGCTGCTCGACGAGATCCGCATCGACGGGTCAGTGGTATCGGTCGGCGAGCTGGAATCGCGACGGTTCGCGGCGACGGGACTGAGCGCAAATATCGCGGGCTTGCCCGGCAACGGGGGCGGATTGCACATCTCGGGCGATGCGATCGTGCGAATCAACGACGGCTCGGTCAGCGGCAACTTGGCGGCTGGCGACGGTGGCGGATTATGGAACAGCGACACGGGCAACCTATTCGTTACTGGCACGTTGATCTCCGGCAACTCGGCGACCGAGGGCGGTGGTGTGTATAGCTTGGGTGGCAACACCGTGCTGACCAACGTCAATGTTGTGGGCAACGCGGCATCCGAAAGCGGCGGTGGTGTGTATAGCGAAGCGGGCAATTCTTTTTCTCAGAACTTGACGATCACCGACAGCACGATTGACTCCAACTCGGCCGGCGCGACGGTTGCGGGCTCAGGAGGCGGCGGTATTTTTGCGGCCGGTTTTTCGGTCTTGACCGATACCGACATCATCAACAATACGGCGACCGAGGGCACAGCCGATGGCGGCGGAGTGTTGGCGCCCGCGTTCTCTGATTTCTCAACCACTGGCGGCACGATCAGTGGCAACCGCGCGGCTCGAGCCGGCGGTGGCGTCGAGAACGGTGGCTTCTTCAGCAGTGTCGGTACTGACTTCGACGGCAACTTCGCCGGAGTCAACGGCGGAGCGCTTCATCAATCGGGGTTCGCGTTCGCGGTGGTCGCCGATGCGGAAGTCACTAACAACTCAGCAGCTAACGAAGGCGGCGGTTTTTGGAACAGCGACGGCGGATTCATGGCCGTGCTCGATTCAACTTTCGACAACAACGACGCGATGTTCGGCGGTGCGATCTTCGGTGACGGAGCGTTCCCCGATATCAGCGTCGATCGCAGCGTCTTCACCAACAACAGCGCAGCAGTCAACGGTGGTGCGATCGCAACCGAAGGTGGTTCGTTGTTCTTGGCGGATAACTCGTTCACTGGAAACAGCGCCGGCGGCAACGCACCGGAACTCGGTGGCGGAGCGATCTTCACGGCTGCGGCGAACGAAATCAGCAACAACGACTTGATCAACAATACCGCGTCGATGCCGATGGGCAACGGCGGCGGCATTTTGATCGCGGAAGGCGGCAGCGGAACGTACTTTGGTGGCTTGATCCAAGGCAACGTGGCCGGTCGCGCCGGCGGCGGAGTGGAAGTCGTCGGACAGATCACGCTAGATCAAGGTTTCGATTTCGCAGACGTGATCCCACTGGCCATTGATGGCAACACGGCCGGCGTCAACGGCGGCGGGTTGCACATCAGCCGCACCGGCAATGTCACGATTCGCCGCGCGTCGGTGACTGGCAACACTGCCACAAAAGAAGGTGGCGGATTGTGGAACAGTGCGGCTGGAACGCTCAGCGTCGACACGACAACGATTTCAGGCAACGTCGCCTCCGGTGATGATCCCGACCAAGGTGGTGGCGGAATCTTCACCGACGGTGGTGATTTGCAAGTGACGGGATCGTTCATCAACAACAACTTGGCGGACGGAGTATCAGGCAGCGGCGGTGGCATCCTGAACAACGGTGCCACGTTGATGGTCACCAATACCGCGATCAACGGAAACATCGCTGTCCGCGCGGGCGGTGGAATCGAAACGGTCGGTGCGGCGGTTACGACGCTGACCGGCGTCAACTTGGACAGCAACAGCGCGGGACTTGATCTCAGCTTGGCGGGTGCAAACGTTCCCGCGCCGCTGCTCTTGTACAACTTCAATGAAACAGGAACGACGGCGCTGGCGACTGGTTCGGCTGCGGATGGCGGTGGCAATCCCGTGCTTAACTTCAACGCCAACAACACCACAACCCCTGCCGATCTGCACAGTGCACCGGGAACCGGCGTGTCAGGCGCGGCCGGCGACCGAGCGTTCGATAACACCGGTGCGGGCAGCGGTTTTTCCAACGTCAGTCACGGACAACACGCCGCCGACTTTGACGCGATCGACACGCTCAGCGCGTTCACGCTGTCGGGTTGGTACATGCTGCCTTCAACGGCGCAGAGCATCGGATTGCAGGACAGTCTGTTCGAGAACGGATCGACGAGCGCCGGTTTTCGTCTTCGCGGCGGCAGCAGCACGAATGCGGGAACGCTGCAGCTCACCGTTGACGGCCAGACTCGCGAAACATCACGCGTCTACACGGAAGTCGGCGAATACGTTTACTTTGCGGCCAGCTACGACGGGACCAGTACGACTGACAATGTCAAGTTCTACAAGGGAACAGTTAACAGCGGATTGTCGCTCGTGGATACGTTCAGCATCAACGCCGGAGCGGTCAACACGGAGACGTTGCCGTTGTTCATCGGTGCGAACCGACAATTCTTGGCCCAGTTTCCGTTCAACGGATTCCTTGACAACATCCGCATCGACGGATCAGCGCTACCAATGGAAGCACTGGAGTTCCTGCGAGCCGACGCGGTGGGTCAGGCAACCGGCTTCCGAGCCAATCCGGGCAACGGCGGAGCGTTGCACGTCAGCGGCGCCGGCAACGTCACAATCTCCGGCGGCACGGCCAGCAATAACTTCGCGGCCAACGAAGGCGGTGGCCTGTGGAACTCGGCAACCGGCACGCTGACGGTCGACGGCACGACGATCAGCGGCAACACGGCGGCGGGAGTTGCATCGGACAGCGGCGGCGGTGGCGTTTACAACGATGGCGGAACAGTCGATATCGACAATGCCAGAATCCGGCGCAATGTAGCCAGTGGTACAGCGGGCAGCGGTGGCGGATTGTTGAGTGTTGCGGGGACCGTCAACGTCGACAACACTGACTTCAGCTTCAACGATGCCAACCGCGCAGGTGGCGGCATCGAAATCGTCAACGGTGCGCTCGTTCTGACGAACACCGACTTGATCGACAACGATGCGCTCGGTGGTGCAGCGAACGCGCCAGGAAATGGCGGCGGACTGCATGTCACCGGCGTTGCCACGGTGACGATCGACAACGGAATTGTTTCGGGCAATGTTGCCGCCAGCGAAGGTGGCGGATTGTGGAATCAAACTGGCAGCACGCTGACGGTTCGCAACGGCACGCTGATTCAAGCCAACACGGCGCTCGGAAACGCGGCCAACAAGGGCGGCGGCGGCATCTTCAACAACGGCGGCACGGTCGACATCACGGACACGATCATCGTGTCGAACTTTGCCGATGGCACGTCCGGCAGCGGCGGCGGGATATTCAATGCCAACAGCGGCATCATCACGATCGCCGACACGGACATTTCACTCAACGTCGCCAGTCGGGCTGGTGGGGGAATCGAAGACGCTTCGGTGGCCGGTGGAACGACAGCGACGGGCAACAGCATCACGCTGAACCGCGTCACTCTCGATCGCAACAATGCCGGCGTGATCCAGTCAGGCCGCGGCGGTGCGTTGTTCTCTTCGCCCGGCAACGGTGGCGGATTGCACGTCTCGGGTGCCGCGAACATCGCGATCAACCAGTCGACGGTTGCGGGCAACATCGCGGCCAACGAGGGTGGCGGACTTTGGAACTCAACCGGCGTGATGACCATCGACGCATCGACGATCTCGGGCAACACGGCCGGTGATGGCGGCGGGATCTTCAACGATTCGGCCAGCGGCGATGTCGTTGTAACCAACTCAACGATCAGCGGCAACGAGGCCATCGGGGGCGGCAGCACGACGGGATCCGGCGGTGGCTTGCGAAGCGAAGGCGGCAACGTATCGCTGACCAGTGCCACGGTTGCATTCAACACGGCAACCGTCGGTGGTGGTATCAGCGTTGCTGGCGGCAGCGTCTTGATCGATTCATCAATCGTCGCAAACAATACGGCCGGCACCGATCCGAACATCAATGGAAGCGTGACCGATGTCGGCAACAACGTGATCGGCGGTTCAGCGGGCTTGGCTGCACTTGCCGACAACGGTGGCCCGACGTTGACGCATGCCCTGTTGCCCGGAAGCCCGGCCATCAACAACGGCAACAATGCTGGTCTTACGGTCGATCAACGAGGCGTCGCTCGACCACAGGGCTTGCTTGCCGATAGCGGCGCGTTCGAGTCGAGTTTATCCGGTGCCGTTACTCCGGTCGCCCTTCGTGGCGATGTCGACAACAACGGCAGCATCACTGCAAGGGACGCGCTGATGGTGATCAACGCGATGGGGCGTACAAGTAGCTCGAAAGAAGGCGAATTGGTCGACGAAGCTGATGGATCTTCAAGTAAGCTGGATGTCAATGGTGACGGGCGAGTCACGGCGCTGGATGCCCTGATGATCATCAACGCCTTGGATCGCTCGCAAGTTGCACCGGACTCGGGATCGGGAGTGGCACCGGAAACTCAGACCGAGTCATCGGCGATCGATTCGGTTCTCGAGCAACGACGCCGCGTCATCGACGACTTGCTGTTGGAACAACTTGCCATCGACGCGATCAACGCGAGAGAAGCACGATGAACATCTTTTACGCTTTCAATTCATTCATCCCTACGAGATTCAACATGCGACTCCTGCTTCGTTCACTTACCGCTTCAATCGTGCTGGCTTCATCAGCTACTTGGGCGAATGCTGCACTGATCAGCGAGTTTTCGCCAGATCAGCCGGGCCCGGACGGTACCACTCAGAACTTTGAGATCAGTGGCATTGCCGGAATGAATTTCACCGGTTTCGTTTTGGGGATCAGTGGTAACGCGAATTCCATGGGCGTCGTGGACACCGCGTTCAGTTTCTCGCAAGCTTTCGATTCGAACGGACTGTTGGTGGTCAACATCAACGATCTGATCGATCCGACGCACACGATCGTGCTGGTCACCGATTTCACCGGCCAAGCGGGCGGCGCCGGCGCGACGGACATCGATCCCTTCGACAACGGCCAGCTTGAATTGGGAACTCTGATTGGAATTCAAGACGCGATCGGCATCGCTGACATTCAAGCAGCCATCGACGCCGGAGGGTTGTACGGAAGTCGACTCGGCGGACAAGACTTTGCGTTTACGGGTGACCAACCGCGACTCGTCTTTCGTGACGCGTCCGTCGGCGCTTGGTATGCAATCAACGATCCCGATCGTGGCCAAATTTTCGACATCAACGCCAATGACATCGCTGGATCGGTTGCCTTTGGCGGTGATCCGTTCAACACCAGTTTCGGCGCGATCAACCCGACCGCGGCCGTTGCGGTTCCCGAGCCGACAACTTTCGCAGCGATGCTAGCGGTGACCGCGTACGGCATCGTCCGACTGCGACGGCGACGAAAGCAAAGCTAGTTTTCAACGAGCCACCACGTTTCACGCTAGTCGATTGTAAGGTCGAGCGTTGTCGGCTAACTTTCTTGCCATGAAGAAAGTCAGTCTCTACACGGACGGTGCGTGCAGCGGGAATCCGGGCCCGGGCGGGTGGGCGTTCATTTTGCGCTGTGACAAGACCGGCAAGGAACTCGAGCAAAGCGGCGGCGAGCCCGAATCGACCAATAACAAGATGGAGTTGATGGCGGTGATCCAAGGGCTCGAAGTTTTGAAAGAACCTTGCGAGGTCACGCTGTATGCTGACAGCAGCTACGTGTTACAGGGAATGCAGTCGTGGATGGCGAGTTGGAAATCGCGCGGCTGGAAGCGAAAGGAAGGATCGAAGCTGGCGGAAGTTAAGAACGTCGACCTTTGGAAACGACTCGACAAACTGATGCAGTCGCACACGATTCTTTATGAGCATGTCAAAGGCCACGCCGGACACGTCGAAAACGAACGCTGCGACGTGCTGGCCGTCGCGGCGTACCAGCGATACCTGAAAAAGTCTTGACTTCCTGCCGCGTCGGGGCCGGAGTTTACGATGACCTACCCCAGGTGCGGAAAAGTCGAGAAAACGCTATGATCGTTGCTCCCGCACTCCAGCGGGTAACGGCCCTTTTTCTACGTCTTTTTGCAGGCATTCATGAGCGACGCCCCCACCGCAGATACTCCCGAGGAAAGCGTACCCGCGATCCGGAGTGAAGCGTCGACGACTCAGGCATCTTCCATCCCGGCGGCGAATTCGGAATACACGCCCAAGGATTTGCAGCACTTATCGGACCTCGAACACGTCCGCGAACGCCCGGGCATGTACATCGGCGACACCGCGACCCGAGGATTGCACCACTTGGTGTACGAAGTCGTCGACAACTCGATCGACGAAGCGATGGCGGGTTTCGCCAAATCAGTTTCAGTGTTCGTCCACACCGACGGCAGTGTAACCGTCGAGGATGACGGACGCGGTATCCCCGTCGCCAAACACGATCAACTCTCCGAAGAACTCGATCGTGAAGTCACGACGCTCGAAGGCGTGATGACCGTGCTGAAATTCGGCGGGAAGTTCAAAAAGGGAGCCTATCAAACGTCTGGCGGTTTGCACGGCGTCGGCGTCACGGTTGTGAACTTCCTAAGCCAATGGGCCGAAGTCGAAGTCAGCCGCGAAGGTTTCACTTGGACGCAAGAATACGAACGTGGCGTGCCGACCAACGCCGTCACGAAGGGCCGCGTCACGAAGAAGAACGGCACCAAGGTCACGTTCAAACCCGACAATCTGATCTTCACGGTCACCAAATTCAACTTCGACACGCTCTACAAACGCTTGCAAGAATTAGCGTTTCTCAACAGCGGCGTTCACATCAAGTACCTGGACGAACGCAACGGTGAAGGCGGCGATTTCAAGTACGAACGTGGACTCGTCGAGTTCGTCGAACACCTCAACCGGGCCAGCGACACGTTGCACGCCGACGTGATTCGCATCGCCGGTGAAAAGGACGGCATCCAATACGAAATTGCGATCCAGTACAGCACCGAATACACCGAGAACGTTCAGTCGTACGTGAACAACATTCACACGATCGAAGGCGGAACCCACGTGTCGGGTTTTCGCAGCGGTTTGACGCGAACGCTCAACAACTACGGCAAAAAAGAAAATCTGTTCAAAGGTCTCACACCCGGCGGTGACGACTTTCGCGAAGGAGTCACGGCGGTCATCAGTTGCCGAATTCCCGAACCTCAATTCGAGGGCCAAACGAAAACGAAGCTCGGCAACAGCGATGTCGAAGGCATCATCAGCGGCGCCGTCAACGAACAACTCGCCAAGTACATGGAAGAGAATCCTCGCGTCGCGCTGACGATCGTCCGCAAGGGTATGTTGGCGGCCGAAGCACGCGAGGCCGCGCGGAAGGCGAAGGATCTGCTGCGCAAACGCAAAGACGCTCTATCGGGCGGCGGTTTGCCCGGCAAGCTGCGCGATTGCATCAGCAAGATCCCGAACGAATGCGAACTCTATCTCGTCGAAGGTGATTCGGCAGGCGGATCGGCCGAGGGCGGTCGCATGCGTCAGTACCAAGCGATCTTGCCGCTACGAGGTAAGATCATCAACGCTTACAAAAGTCGCGAAGCGAAGGTGCTTGAGAACACCGAAGTTCAGTCGATGATCCAAGCCATCGGGACTGGCATCGGCGCCGATCAAGATTTGACCAAGCGGCGATACAACAAGATTGTCATCATGACGGACGCCGACGTCGACGGCAGCCACATCCGAACATTGCTGCTGTGCTTCTTCTACCGTCAAATGTACGAACTTGTCGCGCGCGGTCACGTCTTCGTGGCACAACCGCCGCTGTTCCGAGTCCAGCACGGCAAGAATCGGTACTACATTCAAACCGATGCCGAGATGAAGACTCAATTGCTCGAGCGAGGTTTGAGTGACAGCGTGTTCGAGGCCGAAGACGGTCGTCGCGTCGAAGGCGATCAGATGCGGGCGCTGTGCAAGTCGTTGTCCGCGATGGAAGACGCCGTGGTCGCACTCGAACAGCGGGGCATTAGCTTGCGGCTACATGCGCTGCGCTACGATCCGGTGGCCGAGAAATTACCGTCGCTGCTGGTGACCCACGGCAACGAAGAACATTGGTTCATGACGCTCGAAGCCGTCGAAGAATTCTTGAGCACGCGTGGTTTGACACTCGACATCGAAGAAGACGATGACGATGACGAGGAAGATGGTTCGCTGGAGATGAGTGAAGACGGGGTCGTGACTAGCAAGGAACCAGGCATCCGAACGCCGCCAGACAATCTGGCTCACTTGGCGGAACTGCACGAGGTTCGCACGATCAACAGCGGATTGAAAGATCTGCAAGTGCTCGGTTTCAGCATCGACGACTTGATCCCCGTCGAGCGAACGGGGTCAACGACGGCTCGGTTCGAACTGGTTCGGGGCGAGGACGTTCGTCGTCCGCTGGAGGATCTTCGCGGGTTGCTGTCCGAAGTGCGCGCGGCTGGCGAAAAGGGATTGCAAGTCACACGCTTCAAGGGCCTCGGTGAAATGAATGCCGAAGAGCTTCGCGAGACGACGCTCGATCCGGCCAACCGAACACTGCTAAAGGTGAATTTGACGGATGCCGGTGCCGCGGACGAAATGTTCCGACTCTTGATGGGCGACAAAGTCGAACCACGTCGCGAATTCATCGAAACCCACGCCCTCGATGTCCGCAATTTGGATGTCTAGGAAGCTGTTAGCGATTAGCTTTTAGCTGATAGCTTCAGGAAGTATGACCGGTTACAAGAGGCCATCACGAAAGCTAATCGCTAACAGCTAATCGCTAACAGCTAATCGCTAACAGCTAATCGCTCCCTCCCCATGAACCGACTCGCCCAATCGCTGTCGCCTTATCTGCTGCAACACAAGGACAATCCGGTCGATTGGTTTCCTTGGGGTGGCGAAGCGATCGAGTTGGCGAAGTCGACGGATCGACCGATCTTTCTGTCCGTCGGTTATGCGGCCTGCCACTGGTGCCACGTGATGGAGCACGAGAGTTTCGAGAACGACTCGATCGCGTCATTTTTGAATCAGAGTTTCGTCTCGATCAAGGTCGATCGCGAAGAACGTCCCGACATCGACCAGATTTACATGAATGCGGTCCAGTTAATGACGGGACGCGGCGGTTGGCCGATGAGCGTTTTTCTGAACCACGATTGCCAACCGTTTTACGCTGGCACGTATTGGCCGCCCCAGTCACGACATGGGATGCCAGGGTTCGCGCAGGTACTCGAAGCAATCGCCGATGCCTGGACAAACCGGCGGACTGAAATCAATGAACATGCGGGAGAGATGAATCAGGCGCTGTTGAAACTGGCGATCGGATCGGAAGTGCTTGCGACGAATGTTCCCGACGAATCGATGGTCCACGATGCGACTCGGTATTTGCTTCGTGTCCACGACCGTGCGGAAGGCGGGTTCGGCGACGCGCCAAAGTTTCCCCACGCGACCGATCTGTTGCTCTTGTTAAGCCAAGGAGTCGTCGCGGGCGACGATGAACTGATCGCGACCGCCCAGTTCACGCTCGACAAGATGGCCGGTGGCGGAATCCGCGATCACATCGGCGGCGGGTTTGCCCGGTACAGCGTCGACCGACGATGGTTGGTCCCGCACTTCGAAAAAATGCTGTACGACAACGCGTTGCTCGGCGAAGTCTACGTGCGGGCGTTTCAGGTGACGGGGCATCGCCGGAATGCGGACGTGGCCCGCCAAACATTCGATTATCTCTGTCGCGAAATGATCGACCCATCCGGTGGGCTGCATTGCAGCGAGGATGCCGACAGCGAAGGCGTTGAGGGCAAGTTCTATGTCTGGAATCCGGCGGAAGTGTTGGACGTGCTCGGCGCCGATCGCGGGACGCGATTCTGTCAGATTTATGACATCACGCCGCAGGGCAACTTCGAGGGAGATAGCATCGCCAACTTGCCACGTTCGATTGCGGACTGGGCAACCGAACTTGCGATCGACCCGGAAGTGTTGGCGACCGAGTTGGCGGACGATCGCGAGCAGCTTCGAGTGGTTCGCGAGGCTCGCGTTCATCCGGGTCGCGACGACAAAGTGATCACGGCTTGGAACTCGCTGGCGATCAAGTCACTCGCCATCGCGGGCGGCGTGCTGGATGAACCTCGTTACATCGAGGCCGCCGAGCGTGCGGCGGAATTCGTTTTGTCTGAGATGACCCGAGACGATGGCCGATTATTGCACGCCTTTCGACGCGGCCAATCTCACTTAGATGGATATGTCGATGACCATGCCTACACAATCGAAGCGTTCATTGCCCTGTTCGAGGCCACCGGACGGGCTCGTTGGATCGGCCGCGCCGTAAAGTTGGCTGAACTGATGATCTTGCATTTCGAGGATCGCGACCGTGGCGGATTCTTCTATACCGCTGATGATGGAGAATCTTTGATCGCGCGGACGAAGGACTGGCACGACGGATCATTGGTCAGCGGCAACGCGTCAGCCGTGGCGGGATTGTTACGTTTGTCACGATTATGCGACCGTGATGACTTTCGTGATGCGGCGGAACGAACACTGATCGCGGCCGGCGATGTACTGGCCAATCAAGCCGCCGCTTGCTCGGCGCTCGTTTTGGCATTAGCCCGATACCATGGTGACCACGAACAGTTGGTCATGGCAGTTGCCGACGTAGCGTCAATGTCATCGATTCGACCATGTTTTCTGAAGCGGTTTCGCCCCAACGCGACACTTTCATGGGTTGTGGGTGACGCGCCCCAGTCCGGCCCGGTTGTTTCGCTCAATCGAAATCGCGAACCGATCGATGGCGGGCCGACGCTTTACGTGTGTGCCGATTTCGTCTGCCAACGGCCGCTGGGCGGCGACGAATTGCGACTTGCGCTTGACTAGAATCTTTTCGGCGATAGCAAACTGCACACTCGTGAATGGTCGCATCCGGCACGATCGTTACAAACCGCGATTCGTCGAGATCGTTAAGGATTACGTGGTCAGAGTTTTTTGACTCCCGTGCTTTCTGCCATAGGTTTCACGTAGAAGAGAGCGGATCGTTGTTCGATCTGCTGCCGCAGCAAACTCGTCGCGCTTTGCGGGTCGGATGAGTTGCGGTCAGCCTTGCTTTCCAAGACAAAGGTAAACCGTCTGAGAAGACGGGGCGCAAAGCTACGGGTCCGTGAGTCGACTGGTCAAACATGTCGGCTTCAGGATTGCCGGGCTGCCTAGGAAACATCGGCGTGTGAACATTGTGTCACACGTGGATTGAAGCCGTGGCGAGTCGGACGTAAGTCGAAAGACGGGCTGTTCTGATACCGGAGCGATTCATGTCGGGTCGTTCCAACTTAGTTGTCGCATGTTTTCCCACCGGGCGGCATGCCTCTCACTCGCGAGAATTTGACATGAAGAATTTCACCGAAAGCATTGTTAACTTCCTGAAGGAAGAAGACGGACCGACCGCTGTTGAGTACGCAGTGATGTTGGCCCTGATCGTCGTCGTTTGCTTGGGCGCTGTTACCACCATCGGTACCAACGCAGCAGCCAAGTTCGACACCGTTGGCGTCGCCATCGGCAGCAACTAGTTGCGAATCCATCGTGGTCGCGACGACATTGTCGTCGCGGCCTGCGATGGTTTCTTATCTCAATCTTTGTCGCGGGGCACCAGCGCGGCATCTTCTTCCACACGGCGCACACGAAAGTTTTGTATGCCGATTCTAGGGAACTGCGATAGCGGCGATCTTATGTAGGCCATGCCGAGCGAAACGATGCATGGCACACCTACGACAAAAATTTGCCATCCATCGCTTCGCCCTGCATTGCCTACTCAAAAGCAAAGCACGATCACAATCGACATGATCGTTACAAGTGGCGAATTAATGGGATCGCTAAGGATTCTGCGATCAGAGTTTTTTGACTGTCGCGAATTGTGTCATAGATTTCCAGTAGAAGTGAGCGGATCGTTGTTCGATCTGCTGCCGCAGCAAGTTTATCCGCATTCGTGCGACGTGACCGAGCTGCGGTCAGCCTTGCTTTCCAAGACAAGGGTAAACCGTCTGAGAAGACGGGGCACAAAGCTATGGGTCCGTGGGTTGGCGTGGTCAAACACGTCGGCCCCAGGATTGCCGAGCTACCTAGGAAGGGTCCTCGGGTGAATGTTGTTTCACACGCGGACTGAAGCCGTGGCGAGTCGGACGAAAGTCGAAAGACGAGGCTGCTCGGATACCGGAAAGATCCATGTCGGGTCGTTCCAAAAAGATGTCGCATGTTTGCCCTTGGGCCGGCATGCTTGTTTACTCGCGAGAAATTGACATGAAAAAGTTCACTGAAAGCATTGTTAGCTTCCTGAAGGAAGAAGACGGACCGACCGCTGTTGAATACGCAGTGATGTTGGCTCTGATCGTCGTCGTTTGCTTGGGCGCTGTTACCACCATCGGTACCAACGCAGCAGCCAAGTTCACAACCGTTGGCACCGCCATCGGCAGCAACTAATTGCCGACCGCATCGCGATCGCGATGCGGATCAGCAAATCATTCTCGTCGCGGTGTGGCGAGGATCTACCAAGGTCCGCGACACCCGCGCCGGGTTTTGCTTTTTGACTCATGACGCGACCAGCGTCGACCACCCGCAAAATCCAAGCGGGAGAAACCAAAAATGAATTATCCACTGTTACCCACCGACGCGGCTGCCTTTGCATGGCAACTGTCCTGCTGTCTCGTGACGCTCCTGTTCGCGATGTTTAGCTGGATGATCGGACCTCGCTAATTACCCGGCTCGCACGGCCAACCAAAAACTTCCACGGGGAAAAACATGACCACTTTACTTAGCGGCATTGCCGAAAACTGGACCGTCTGGTTCGTCACGATCGTCCTCGTCGTCGCTGCCGTGATCGATGGAAAAATACTGAAGGTTCCCAACTGGTTGACCTTTCCGTTCATCGTCAGCGGCTGGATTCATTGCACGATCGAAGGCGGCTTTGGCACCAACGGACTGCTGTTCAGCTTGCTCGGCACATTCGTCGGCATGATGCTGTTGTTGGTTCTGCGCAACGTCGGTGGCATGGGCGCCGGTGACGTGAAACTGCTCGCCGGTGTCGGCGCGTGGTTGGGCGCGGTCGTAACACTTTATGCGTTCGCAGCAACCGCGATCGTCGGCGGCATCATGGCTGCGATCATGATCTATCGCAGTGGCCAATGGGAAAAACACTTTGCAATGGCTCACCGAATCCTGCACGAATGGAAAACGGTTCGCAAGCCGAGCGAATTGGCAGCAATCGCTCGCGAGCGCAAGCCGACGATGTACCTGCTTCCCTACGGCATTCCGATGGCCATCGGTTCGATCATTTACTTCGCCTGTGCTGGCATGCTGGCATAACGGCGGCGACCGAACCGCCACGTGGGCTGCTAAAGTTTTACGATTGGGCGAGGCTGCGACGATGGGTCGCCCTCGTCGGTCGTAACGGTAGTAGCTTGTCGACCCGGCGGGGTGCAGCCGAGTGACGCCGAATACCGAACAATCCAAATGAGCCGACCCGGGTCGGATAGGCATATCAGTTTTGCGTGCCCGCTCACGAATCGTTCGCGTCTCGAAGACCACAAAGTTCCCATGCGAAAATCGCTTTACCTATTGATCGCGTTGGTCTGTGGAACCGTGGCCACCGTCGTCGCCAACCAATGGCTCAAGGCGCAAGCTGCGGGACAGAGCGAGGGCAACACCACCGAGATATTTGTAGCGACGGTGGCGATCGACATCGGCGAAGAGATCACGCCCGAACGCATTCGTTTGGAACAGTGGCCGGCCGATCGCATTCCGCAAGGCTCAACCGGCGATCTGACCGTTCTGAAGGGCAAGTACGCGAAGCAGCGCTTCTACGTCGGCGAAGCGATCATGCCGGTCAAGCTAATGGACGAAAACTGGACGACGGTTCCCAAGGGCTACCGAGTCGTGGCGCTTCTGGCCGCTGATGTAACCATCGCCAACTTGATTCAGCCCGGCGACCGCGTCGACGTGCTTGCGTACTTCACCAAGAGCGATCTGATTCCGCAGAGCATGAGCAAGACCGTGCTGATGGGAGTTCGCGTTTACGCGCTCGACGGTGACACCCAACGACGCGTTGGCGAAGACCGACCAAAAAACCTTCGCAACATTCAACTCTTGATTCACGAGAACGACACCGATGCTTGGCAATACGCGAACGAGCTTGGTCGCGTGCGATTGAGTCTGGGCAGCGACGCGGACTACAGCACCGAAGACGGATCCAATCAAGCCGGTAAAGAATTCTTGGCTTGGCTGGAAGACCATCGTGTTGCTCAAGAACAAGCAGCCGTCGAGAAAGAGCGCGAGCGTCGAGCCGCGGAGGAGAGTCGCAACGCGAAGCCGACCGTCGTGACCAAGAAGAAACGCGAAGAAGATGGTTTCTCGATGTTCAAAATGTCCGAAGGACGCATGGTCGAATACTGGATCGTTCCTGGCAAATTGCCGGTTCGCGTGGGCGAAGTCGGCGGCGATGCGGATACCGTTTCAGCATCCGCCGACGAGATGGTCGAAGTGCCGGTGACCGAAGGAACAGATCAGGACTACAGCTACCTCAATGGCGAAAACAGTCCGTTATTTCAGCCGCCCGGCCAATCAAACGGAACGACGACAAGCGCCCCGCCCGCCGGCGGCAAATCGATGATCCGTAACTAAATCGGCAATCGATCGTTCGCGACGACGACAACGCTCACTACCTTTTACTATTGTTAAACCCAGAGACTATTAAAACTCAAATTTGTGATTTGCAAGTTAGAGATTTAGCGGCCCGAATGGATTCGAGCCAGGTTTCGCACGGAAGCTTTTGCGATGGAAACAAACCGATCAACGGTAAAGCTGGCCGCCGCCCTCTTCATGTTCGCTCTGACGAGCGGCTTGAGTTCTGGTGACGCTTCGGCTCAATCGGGCCCGGTGCAATTGGCGTCCGACACGTCGGCTGTCAATCGCAACATCTCTCAATCGGTCGAACGATTGGAAATGTTGGTCAAGAGCAGCCGCATCTTGACGCTCGAAGATCGAATTCCAAAATTCCAAGTGCATAACGAAGGAATTCTAGGAGCGACGCCGGTCTCGCAAAATCAAATTCAGATTTTCGCGAAGACTCCGGGAACGACCCAGCTCAATCTTTGGGATACCAGCGACAAGCTGTACACCGTCGATGTGACGGTGATGCCTGATGCTCGCGAAGTCGAAGGCATTCTTGCCAGCCAACTGCCATTGGCAGCCTTGCGAGTATTGCCGATCAACACCAGTGCCATCATTTCGGGTTCGGTGCCAAATGTCGAAGATGTCGACCGAGCCGTTGCGATCGTCGAACAGTTTTATCCAACCGTTGTGAACAACATCCGCGTTGTCGGTGTTCAGCAGATTTTGCTGCATACGAAGATCATGGAAGTATCGCGAACCAAGCTTCGCGACCTCGGGATTGACTGGGGAAGCAGCGGAAGTGTTACCGCTTTCAGTGGCCCAGGCGGACTTCTTACGTTCGGAAGCAGTGGTGGGCTAGTTGCGGCAGGCTCTTCGACCGAAGCCGGATTAGTAGCGACGAATGTTGTAGGCGCAGGAGACTTCTCCGCGTTGATCACGGCACTTCGACGTCAAGACTTGATCAAGTTCCTTGCCGAACCGACTGTTGTTGCGACACACGGTCGTCCCGCTCGGTTCAATGTCGGGGGTAAGGTTCCCTACTTAGTTCCCAACGGCAACGGTGCGATCTCGGTCCAATACGAAGAGTACGGCACCGCAGTCGACTTCCTGCCGTTCGTTGTCGGCCCAGGCCGCGTGCGACTTGAAGTGCGTCCAGAAGTTTCCGAGCCTGACGCATCCAACGGTATCAGTGCGGCGGGTATCTCGGTGACCGCGTTCCGCAATCGATACGTCGAGACGGCTGTCGAACTGCAAGCTGGTCAATCGTTCGCGATCGCAGGTTTGTTGCAAAGCCGAACTGAGTCCGTCACACGAGCAACGCCGTTCTTTGGTGAGTTACCCTACGTCGGCGCGTTGTTCCGACGTGTCCGTGAAGAACGCAACGACATCGAATTGCTGATCACCGTCACGCCCGAGTTTGTCAGTGCGATGGATCCTCATGAAGTGCCTCGCGGTGGACCCGGACTCAATTCCATGTCGCCCAATGACTGCGAGTTGTACATGAAGGGACACATCGAAGTCCCCAACAATCTCGGTGGCGATCCGAACTGTCAAATCCAGAGCGATGGGTTCGGATCGGCACGCTATGGCGAAGGTTATGCACCGAACACGTACGGCAACGAGATGGGAGGCGGCGTCGTGCTACCGCCCGGAGCGATTGTTCCCGGACAGCAACCGGTCAAAGTCGGCGAGGGTGTCACGATCAGCGCGCCGCAGTAGGGGCAACCGTGATCCTGCCTCAGCCCTTGATTTCCCTCTGTAAAGAATTGAAGATCGGTCGACCATCATGAGTAACGTTTTACGGATTGCGTTGGTGGATCCGAACGACGGATCGCGCGAAGCTCTCAAGAGCATGCTCTTGAGTATGGACACCATTTGGCTCGAAGCGGATTGTTCGCGATACGAATTTTTTCCGGATGTGATCGAGCAAACCGCGCCGGACGTCGGAGTGGTCTCGCTCGACTCGAATCCTGAAAAGGCAATCGAGCTGATTCAGCGCCTTGCTGCAGCGGCGCCCGAGACCGCGATCTTGGTGGCGAGTGGACAGACCGACGGCCAGATGATTCTGAAAACGATGCGGGCGGGTGCTCGCGAGTTCTTGACTTTGCCGCTGGCCAAAGATGATCTCGATTCGGCGCTGCGCCGCGTCAGTCAACAGAAGTTCGGTTCGTCCGAGTCGGGTGGACGCGGGTGTGAAGTGTTCGCGATCGCCGGCGCGACCGGAGGCGTCGGATCGACCAGCACCGCCGTCAACTTGGGCTGTGTCTTCGCATCGGAACCGCACAATAGCGTCGCGCTGTTGGACTTGGACTTGGCGCTCGGCGATGCGGACGTGTTCTTGGATTCGATTCCCGACTACACGCTCGCCGACGTGGTGCAGAACATTTCGCGGTTGGACATTCAGTTGCTCAAACGCTCGCTGACCAAACACAGCAGCGGTTTGTATTTGTTGCCGCGACCGGTCGAACTGCACGACACGCTATCGATCACCGAAGAAAGCATTCGTAAAGTGATCGGACTATTGAAGGCTTCCTTCACGCACTTGATCATCGATCTGTCGAAGACGTACAGCGCCGTTGACATGGCGGCGATCGAGAACGCGACTCGCGTGTTGCTGGTAACGCAATTGGATCTGCCCTGTTTGCGAAACGTCGTGCGATTGATGATGGGTTTCGAGGAAATCGAAGGGCTATCGCAAAAGGTCGAAATCGTCGTCAATCGCGCCGGGTTGGATGCGGGCCAAATCAGCTTGAAGAAAGCGAAGGAAACACTCGGCCGCGAAATCTTCGCATTGCTGCCAAACGACTACCGAACGATGGTCGAGGTCCGCAACAACGGCGTCCCGTTGATCATTCAAGCGCCGAAAGCTGCGATCACTCAGTCGATTCGTGATTTGGCCGCCAAGCTCAAGGGTGGCAATAACGCACCCGCCGAAAGCGACGATCCGGCTGCGAAGTCGAGCGACAGTAAGTGGAAGAAGTTCTGGCCAGGCGTCAAAGCTTAGTGCCATCGTAGAACAATTGTCCCCAATTGTTTGGGATCGGCACCTGTCCCAAACAATTGGGGAAAATTGTTCCACTCCTGCGGGGTGCATTGACACCCGCGTTTCTTGATCTGGGCACTTTGAAGACCCGGGGTGGTAGTCTTTCCGCCAACTTCCCGCTGGCAATCTGCCGCATTACAGTAGGCTGTTTGAAACGACCAGTCACTCGAAAAGACGGAACCCTGTAATGCGTTTGAATATTCCGATGCTGAACTACTCTTTGGCGGCACTCGTTGCGGTCAGCCTATCAACCATCACCGTGTCGGCCGACGACGGGCCGGCGACTGCGGACAAGGTTTCCGTTTTCGATGCGGGCGATTTGAAAATTCCCGCCGAGTTCAAACGCATCGAACCCAAGATGCAGATGATCGACCACGAGTTTGAAATCCCCGGCGCCGCAGGTGTTCCGTCGACACGCATCACGATGATGGCGGCCGGCGGTGATGTCACGGCCAACATCGACCGTTGGAAGGGCCAGTTCGCCGGTGGCAAAAAAGAACTCAACAAAACGGAAGTGATGAAAGTCGGCAATTGGGAAGTCCACATCGTCGACCTGAACGGCAGCTTCGGCGAATCAATGGGCGGTGGCCCATTCTCGGGCGGCAAGACAGTCCAACGTCCCGATTACGGCATGACCGCCGCCATCTTGATCCATCCCGAGGGAAAGAAGTTCTTCGTCAAAATGATCGGACCCGAATCAACGGTGAAAGCGAACCGTGACAAGTTCGTGAAGATGATCAAGGACATCAAGTAGTCCAATCGCGCCGCAATCATTCTTCATCAAGACCTACCGCATGAACATTCAGAGCTTTTTGGAACACCACGGCATCGTTCGCAATCCGTTTGCGGAAGAGGATGCTCAGACCGACCAAGTCTTCAAGGAACACTGCATCAGCAGCGCTTACCATCCGATTTGGGATAAGGTCTACGGTGATCCGATCGAGCCTTCGACGTCGATCATTTTTGGGCCGAAGGGGTCCGGAAAGACGGCCATGCGGTTGCAGATTGACCGGCACCTTGAACGGTACAACCGAGACAATCCGACGGCGCGAGTGTTCGTGATTCGCTACGATGACTTCAACCCGTTTTTGGATCATTTTTGCGAACGAATGAGTCGCCGAACGACCAAGAAACCAGAGAAGGTTTTGGATTCGTGGCGGTTGTGGGATCACATGGACTCGATCCTTTGCATCGGCGTGACGGACTTGGTCGATCGAATCTTGCGTAACGAGGGTGACGGCAGCACTGGTCCAAGGATTGATGCGTCGGCGCTGAAGAATCTCGATCGCACGTCGGCGCGAGACCTGTTGATGTTGGCGACTTGTTACGACCAGTCCAGCGCATCGTCGTTCACGGATCGATGGAGCAGTCTGCGAAAGCGTCTGCGATACGGAAATCTTTCCGCGAAGTGGCCGATCGTTTTAGCAGTCATTTCGTTCATCGCGTCGCTCGCGTTGGTCGGATGGCTGTTCATTCGCGGCGGCGAAGTGGTCAATGGCGAACGGGCGCCGGTAAGCCCGAACGTGTTGTGGCTGGTGCCGCTGATCACTCTGATCGGTGGTATACCGTTCTGGATCAAATGGACGAAATGTCAGCTCGCGGCGATCGCGATTCGCAAACACATGCGGGTCGGCAAACGTGAGACGGGAACACTGCGTAAAGTGCTCGAGAGCATTCCGGCGAAAGAACTGGCCAGCCAGCCTTTGCCGCGATTCGATCGCACCGACGATCGCTACGAATTACTGAATAAATTTCGCGCCATTTTGGCTCGGCTCGGGTATACCGGCGTCACGGTGTTGATGGACCGCGTCGACGAGCCCGACATGATCGGCGGCAAGCCCGAATTGATGCAGCGCTTCATGTGGCCGCTGTTGGACAACAAGCTGTTAAAGCATCCCGGTGTCGGATTCAAGCTGTTCTTGCCGCAAGAACTGCACCGTGATGTCGAACGCGAAACACGCGAATTCCACGAACGGGCTCGGTTGGATAAACAAAACGTGATCCCCGCGTTCCACTGGACCGGCGAAGCATTGTACGACTTGGCCCGCGCACGGATGATGGCCTGCGCGGTAGACGGTCGGACGCCGGAGCCGAAAGATTTGTTCGCCGACGACATCAGTTACGAGCGATTGCTGTCGGCTTTTCAGTCGCTCCGCGTGCCGCGGCATCTATTTCGGCTGCTGTACCGAGTCTTGGTGGATCACTGCAACCGCCACACCGACGCTCAACCGATCTACAAGATCAAGGGCGAGACGTTCGAGACGGCGCTTGCGGTATACAACCGCGATTCCGAAATCATGGTTGGCTGAGCAATGATCGGTAAAACGTGTCTGCCTTGCCTAACGCCGGCAATTTGGTACGCTACGGCCCCTCGGTTGCTTTCGCGGCGCGAGGTTTTACTGGTCCAATCCGTCGCATTACATTCTGTTTTCGACGCAAACCATGGGAGAATAGACTAGGTGGGTACTAAGAGAACGGGAAAAGGGCGAAGAAAAGTGGGACGAAAAAAGCGTCGTATGCGAGCCCGAATTCGTCACCGCAAAAAATAATTTCTGATCGACCGTCTCCGTTCGGCCGGTGATTTTCACCGCGCCGGCGATTCTTCCGACATTTCCTGCATGTCCATCATCGAATCAAAGCCTGCCGGTAACGCGATGTCAGAGGAAACGCCCGACTTGTCCGATCAGGCGCCGATTCTGCCGGTCAAGAGAGGCGTTCCGGAAGGATTGTGGCTGAAGTGTCCCGATTGCGGGTCGTCAGTCTATAAAAAGGAAGTCGAACAGCGGCTGAATGTTTGCCCGAAATGCGAGCATCATTTCTACGTTTCGGCACTCGAGCGAATCGCTCAGGTGCTCGATGAGGGCACGTTCGAGGCGATGAACGAGCATCTTCGCCCCGTCGATCCGCTCGAATTTTCCGACCGCCGCAAGTATTCCGAGCGGCTAGTGGTTGAGCAAAATCGCACCGGCCTGACCGATGCCGTCGTCACCGGAACCGGCATGATCCGGGCACGTCGGGTCGCTTTCGCGGTAACCGACAGCGCATTCATCATGGGCAGCATGGGCAGCGTCGTAGGCGAACGACTGGCGCGACTGATCGAACGGGCAACCGCCGACAATTTACCGCTGATCATCATCAGTGCGTCCGGTGGTGGCGCCCGAATGCACGAGGGAATTTTGTCGCTGATGCAAATGGCGAAGGTTTCCGCGGCGCTCTCGCGATACGACGCCGCCGGCGGGCTGTTCATCAGCGTCTTGACCAACCCGACCATGGGCGGTGTCGCAGCAAGCTTCGCCTCGCTCGGCGATTTGGTATTCGCCGAACCCAAGGCGTTGATCGGCTTTGCCGGCCCGCGGACGATCAAAGCAACGATCGGAATCGAGCTGCCCGAAGGTTTTCAAACGAGCGAATTTTTGCTCGAACACGGCTACATCGACCGGATCGTGACCCGCAAATTTCTCAAGAGCGAGATTGCCAGGGCGATCGATTATTGTGGCAAGTAGGTGTCAGGTCGCCGGTATCAGGTGTCAGGTTTTCCGCTCACAGATTAAACTCAAGTGAACGGTTCACCTTGGCACGCCACGCACTTTTCCGTGTTTTTTCCTGTTACCTGAAACCTGACTCCTGATACCTTCTTCATGAGCCTGTTCGATTCGATCAAAGCCGCGTTCAAATCCGGCGGTGCCAGCACCGGTAGTCGGATCGACGTCGCCGGACGTTTCGCCCGCGAACGAACGGCCGTCACCGGCACAATGGCGAATTTCTTCGTCGCCAAAGATCGTGAACATGGCGATCGGCTGGTCGGAGTGAAAATTCTCGACATCGAGAAAATGGAGCTGTTCGAAGCCCGATTCAAAGGGCTCAACAAGCCCAGCGAAGGGCAAATTGCGATGCAGATGAAGCATCCCAACATCGCCGAAACCTACGAAATCGGCACGTCGCTCAAAGGCGAACCCGTCATTGTGATGGAGTACGTGGCTGGTCCGAGCTTGCAGAACATCGTGGTTCAAAAACAGGAGCACCACGTAACGGGACGACGCATGTTGATGATCCGCGATATGGCGGAATCGCTGAGGTACGTCCACGCGCAGGGCTTCATTCACCGAGACATTTGCCCGCGAAACTTCATTTGCTTGCCCGGAACTACGGGCGTCAAACTGATCGACTTCGGCTTGACCGTACCCGCCACGCCGCCGTTCATGACCGCCGGCAACCGCACCGGAACGCCGCTGTACATGTCACCGGAAATCGTCCGGCGACGCCCCACGGATAAACGAGTCGATATTTTTTCCTTCGGTGTGACCTGCTATTGCCTGTGCTGTTTCGAGCATCCGTGGCAGAGTGAAATGCTTAACGGGCGTGCCGCGCTCCAGCATGATTCGTCGCCGCCCAAGGACCTGATTGAGCGATGCCCCAAGATTGATCCCCGACTAGCCCGCACAATCATGAACGCGCTCAATCCGGTTGTCGACGATCGAACCGCTGACATGGACCAATTCCTCAGCGGGATCAAAGCCGTCGAGAACGAATTCTTGGACTAATGCCGATTCTCACCCCAGTGGAGGGACGTTTCGGCATTCGCGAAAAGCCGCAAAACCTGACGTCGCAGGATCTACCACCGGAAAAATCAGCTTGGTCCCGGCCGGCGGACGCGTAACCGGGGTTTTCATGCCGAATTCGTTGACACCGGTTTTTCCGCGTAACTATACTTCCAGGTACGTGGTAGTCTTGGCAAGATCCTCAGAGTAGGCATTCTTGTCGCAAGGTGGCGACTATCGCGTTCCGACTCACCGCAGCACATGCGAGGGTGCTGTAGCCTCGTCCCTTGTCGATCTCGTCGTTACCGGAAAACACCCATGACCCTACTTGGGAAGTCATTCACCGCCCTCATCCTGATCCTCAGCGCCGTTTTTATGGTGCTGGCATTAGCGGTCAACGCATCTCACCGCAATTGGCGGGATGTTGTGTTGACGGGCGTCAGCGGGCAACCAGGTCTGAAAAGCCAGATCGAAACTGCCACCCGAGAAAACGAACGCTTGCAAAATAGCGAAGGGCGGATGCTGGCCGACCTGAACCGCGAACGGGCCGCACGACGCACGGCGTTGGCCGCATTGCAAACACAACTGGACACACTCAAAAGTGATCTTCAGCAGAGTGAAGCGAGCGTTCAGAAACTGACCGCCCAAGTTCAAGAGTTGACGCAGATCGATCTCAGCCGAGTTCAAGAACTCGAGCGATTGACGGCCGAGAATTCAACGCTTCGCACCAAAGTTCGTACCGAACAACAGGACCGCGACCAGTTGTTCACACAGACGTTGGAATTGACGGACCAGATGAACAAGCTGCGCGGATTCAAACAGCAACTCGAAGAACGCAATCAGCAACTGATGGCTCAAGTCACTCGGTTCGAGGAAGTCGTCGCGTCCAAGGGCATCGACGTTAACCAACCGCTCGACGGAGCACCGCCGCTAAGAAACGGCACGATCTTGGAAATCGATCGTCCGCGCCGTTTGACGTTGGTTTCGATCGGATACGACGAGGGACTTCGCGAAGGTCATTTTCTTGAAGTCACTCGCAAAGGCCGTTACATCGGCAAGCTGAAGATTCGTAAAACCGAACCCGATCGCGCGGTCGCCGAAATCTTGGAAGACTACAGCGAAGGCATCATGCAGGAGAACGATCGTGTCGACACAACCCTCGATTGAGCGAAGTAGCAAACAACCGCCGAGCATCTACACGGTGATGTTGTTGCTGAGCATGTTGTTCATGTTGATCGCGGTCGTCGCGATGTGGTTGGAACTCAACCGCTGGGCACCCGACTACTATCGCACGAACACGGCCAACCCCAGCGTGATGGTCAAACCAGTCACCACAACCATGATCGCCTAGTTCGATTCGTCGGGCAGAGCAGAGCAAAACGATTGTCCCAATCGTTTGGGAAGGTAAACAAAGTCTTACCCCATGAAGTAGCGATCCAAAAACGCTTTACGGTCGCCTATTTCGGCCGCCAACTGCACCATCGCGTAGAGTCGTTGTTGGTCGCGTTTCTTTTTTTCACCCAGCACCTTTTCATCCGTGAAGAACACGGGCAACGGAGTCAACACGTCGAAGCAATCGGGCTCCATCGGGCCAGCGATCACGCCGTGTCGGTCCAGCATTCCGATCGCCGTCGCCAAACGATGGTCATGCTTGCTGACCCGTTGCAATCGATCGTTGAGCCACTGCAATCCGAACGCACGGCATGCTTCGTTCTGTTCAACGATTGCCGTGTAAACGCGACCATAAAAATTTGCATCGGGATTGGACCAGTCGATGAATTGCATCTGCGTCATCAAGTCGGCTTGGTCGTACAACCACAAACATCGGCTCGGTCGTCCGTCGCGACCGGCGCGACCAATCTCCTGGTAGTACGACTCGATCGAACCGGGCGTCTCGGCGTGAATGACGACTCGGATGTCTGCTTTGTCGACTCCCATTCCGAACGCTGGCGTTGCCAGCACGATGTCCGCATCGCCCGCCATGAACTCGTCCTGAATCTGCCGGCGTTTGACTCGCGGCAGGTCACCGTGATAACCGACATGATCAATGCGTTGCGCCGTCAATCGATCGCTGAACCGTTCCAATGTTTTGATCAACGAGAAATAAACGATCACGCTGCCGTTACCGAAACGCTGATCCGCCAGCGTTTCCTTGATCGCTTCGATTTTATCGTCTTCATCGAACACAATTCGCACATCCAGCTCCAAGTTGGGGCGATCGATGCCTTCGTGAAAGAGTCGAATCTGATCGTGCGAGATTCCTAGTTGGCGTTCAATGTCATCACGACACTCACGCGTAGCCGTCGCCGTCAATGCGATCGTGACTGGATTGCCCAAGACCCGGCGAATCGATTCGAGGCGTGAATAATCCGGGCGGAAATCGTGTCCCCACTGGCTGACGCAGTGCGCCTCGTCGACGGCGAGCAACCGCACCCTTCGGTGTCGCATGACCGCTAAGAAATCATCTTTGCGAAACCGTTCGGGAGTGACATACAACAGACGATAACGACCATCAGCAACTTCAAGATAACGTTGCGCTCGAGTTTGCCGATCGAGCGAAGAATTGATATAAGCCGCATCGATCCCACGTGCGACTAGCGAATCCACCTGATCCTTCATTAGCGCCACCAGCGGCGAAAGAACCAGTACCAACTCGCTCGAATTGCGGTCGAGGGCCAGTGCCGGGATCTGATAACACAGCGACTTGCCCATTCCGGTCGGCATCACGACCAAGGCATGCCGTCCCGACATCACATGCTCGATCACGTCGCACTGACACCCGCGAAATTGGTCATAACCGAAGTAATCACGCAATAGCTCAGTCAATAGCATCAGCGGATGCAGTCTCGTAGATGTGACTTGCAAAAACGGAGTATAACACTGGCAAGATCAACAGGTTAACCAGCGTGGCGCCCACAAGACCGCATAAGATCACCAGCGCCATCGGGTATTCGATCTCTTGCCCCGGCAGTTCACCGCTAAGAATCAACGGCACTAGCGCAAGTCCGGTGGTCAGCGCGGTCATTAAGATCGGCGCCAATCGTTCTTCGGCACCACGTAAGATGAACTCTCGTTCGTTCAGTTCGGGTTCTTCAATCGCCAAATGCCGGTAATGGCTGATCAGCATGATGGCATTGCGGGCCGCGATGCCGAGAACGGTGACGAAACCGACGAGCGAACCGAGCGATAGGATGCCACCGCCCGCGAACACGCCGATCAATCCACTGGCGAGCGCGAGTGGCAGTGCTACTAAAATCAGCGACACCAATCGCCAACTTTCAAAGTCGATGTACAGAATGATCGTGATCGCAAGGATCGAACCGATCGACAGCAACAGCAACCGTTGACGCGACGCTTTCGCTTCGGCGTACTCACCTAAAAATTCGGGATGATAGCCGGTTTTGAAACTGACACCGTCACGAACCGCAGCCTCGATGTCATTGGCCACGGATGCCAAGTCGCGGCCTTCCACGTTGCATGTGACATCGAGTCGACGCGATGCCCCTTCACGTTGGATCACGTTGGGAGCTGGCACGATCGTCACCGAGGCAACGCTGTTGAGTGGCACTTGGGCGCCCGAAGGTGTGTCAATCATCAGGTCCCCGAGCGTTGCCAAATCGGTGCGAAGGTTCTCTTTGCCTCGCACAAGCACCGGAAAAATCGCCTGATCGCGATACATCTCGCCAACCTGCATTCCGTTGACCAACGTCGTGACGCTTTGCATCAACATCCCAGGCGTCAACCCGAACTGTGATGCAGCATCGACTTTCAAATCAATCGCAATCTGCGGCACCAAGACTTGCGGTTCGACCTTCAGCGTTGTCACGCCGGCGATTGGTTTGATGACGGATTCGATTTCAACGGCCGTCGCGCGGAGTTGATCCAAATCGGGTCCGAACACCCGGACAACGATCGACGCACTCGTGCCGGTCAAAACTTCCTTGATCCGTTCGGTCAAATACGTCAGCAAGTCACGGTACAAACCGGGATATCCATCGACGATCGTTTGCACTTCCGCAACGGTCGCATCGTAGTCCTGGTTGTCGTCGATGCTGATCCATAATTCGGTGAAATTAGGTCCAACGACTTCATCAGCGACCGTGGCTCGTCCGATATGCGAACCGAAGTTGCGAACGCCCTTCACCGCCATCAACTCTTCGCTTGCGCGCAGCGTGATCCGGTCCATCGCATCGATACCGATCCCCGGCTTCTCGACCCAGTGCATCAGAAAATCGGTCTCACGAAACTTGGGCATCAACTGCTCGCCCATCCGTGGAATCGTCGCGACTAGGCAGGCAAAAACGATAGCGGTGATCGCAAGTGTGCCCCATTTTAGCTTAAGTGCCATCCCCAACGCCGAGCGATAGAGAGTCTTGAACATGCGAACCAGAGGCCCATCCGTGCTTCGTCGCTGAGCCGACTTCGGCAGCAACATCAAGGACATCGCGGGTGTAACTGTCAGTGCCACGAACAACGATGCGAGAATGGCGAGGATGTAAGCGGCAGCCAATGGTCGGAAGAACGCGCCGGCAAGCCCCGTCAGGAAGAACACTGGCAAGAACGCGACGACGACAATCACAGTCGCATAAACGACGGCGCTGCGAACTTCCATCGACGCTTCGAGCACGACGACGAAATTGCTACGTGGCTGATCGAGTTTGGAGTTCAGACGCAGTCGGCGAATGATGTTCTCGACGTCGATGATCGCATCGTCGACCACTTCGCCAAGCGCGATAACGAGTCCCGCCAACACCATCGTATTGACGGTGCCGCCGCGATAGTAAAGCACCATCACGGCCGCCAGCAATGACAACGGAATCGCCGTGGCGCTGATGACCGCACATCGCCAATCGAACAAAAACAACAGCAAGACGATCACAACCAGTACGCAGCCAACCAACATCGAGTGGCCAAGATTGGCGAGCGCTCGCTCTATGAATGTCGCCGGGCGAAAGACAGTCGTGTCGTACTCGACTTCACCCATCGCGGGCTTGAGTGCTTCCATCGCCTGCTCCACGTTCCGCGTCACATCGAGCGTGTTCGCCCAAGGCTGCTTCTCAACAATCAGCAATAGACCAGGCCGGCTGTTGATGATCGCGTCACCGATCGGCGGCGCGTAATCGTAAGTAACTTCAGCGACATCCTTGATTCGCAACGGCGCGGGCGGCGTGGCGCTGCGGTTTGAACCGAGTGTCGTTGCAGTTGGAGTCGCCTGCGGTGCGGTGCGAAAACCAACGACGATCTCTCCGAGCTGCTCCGGCGTGTAGACTGCGGGGACGTGACGCAATGCCAGTCGTTGATTCGCCGTATCGACAAATCCACCCGCGCCGACCGACGTCGCATCGCGAACGGTTTGCAAGATCGCGTCGAGCGTCAGTCCATTGGCTCGCAAACGATCTGGATCGACAACGACTTGTAATTGCGGCTCTTTCTCGCCCCAAACGGCGACATTGGCGACACCGGCGATCGACATCAATCGAGGGCGAATCGTCCATTTTGTCAGAACCGTCATCTCCATTTGCGATTGGGTGTCGGACCACACACCGATCTTCAAACATCGACTCAGCGACGATAGCGGCGGCAGGATCACCGGCGGCCGCGAAACCATTGGCAATTGCCGGGCGACCAATGCCAATCGCTCTTGAACGAGTTGACGGGCGACGAGCAAATCGGTTCCCGGCGCGAAGATCATCCGCACGCTCGATAGCCCGAGCACTGACTTGGACCGAACCGTTTGCACGAACGGAATTCCGTTGACGGCATTCTCGATCGGCACCGTGATCAGACTCTCGACATCCTCGGTCGCGATCCCAGGAGCCTCGGTTTGAATTTCGACCAACGGCGGTGCGAACTCGGGAAAGACATCCAGCGGAACGGAGTCAGACGTGCGAACACCGACGATTATTAAAGCGACTGCAAGGACGATCACCAGCAAGCGAAACTGCAAGGCAGTTTTAATGAGCGTGTTCACTTTCCCGCTCCGAACTCGGTCCCGAACAATTCCGCCGCTCCATCGACCACGACGGAGCTGCCGACTTTCGGCCCAGCCGCGAGCACCGCATCCTGGCCATCGACGAAACGCAACGATACGCGACTGCGAGTGTACTGTCGCTCGCCCGTTACCGAATAAACCCACGCGTTGCCGTAGATGTCGTAGAGAATGCTGCCAGCGGGAACGATCAACGAATTCTCAGTGATACCAGTCGCCAACTCGACGCCGATCCGTTGCCCAGGTCGCAAGCCTAGTTCGCGATTGTCGATCGCGTAATACAAATCAGCCGACGAAGTGATCGCATCAGCAGTCGGCGGCGCGGCCACGGGTAACGCATCGATGGACTGCTTGATAGCGGCACCCGACAAGGAAACCAATTTCGCCGGTTCATGCGTTTGAATGTCCGCGATCAAGTCGACGAACACTGGCACGCGAATCCATAGCTCATCCAGGTTCACGATCTCAAACAACACCGCTCCACTAGCGATCGTTTGGCCTTCGCTGACTTCGATACGATTGACGATGCCTCCGATCGGCGTCGTCATTGGCAATTCCGACGCCTCGCCTTCTTGCGGCTTCGCTTCGAGCATCTTCACTAGCTTTGTCAGTTGCGAGTTGCGTTCTTCCGCTGCCGCCAACATTGATGTGGCGATGTTCAGTGCCGCTTCCGTATCATCAACCGTCCGTTTCGCGCCGGCGCGATCAGCGAATAGCTTTTGCGCCCTGTCATAGGCAATCTTGGCGCCCTCGACTTCCGCCTTGCTGCGATCCACATCGCCCGCTGCGACCGTCTGCGCCGCCATCAAATTCGCTCGCGCTCCGACCAGCGCCACCTGTTCGGCCGGAGTTGGCACGTCGCGCTCGGCGGACAGCAGCGGCCTGATGACGAGCAATGGATCGCCGGACTTGACCTGAGATCCCGGTGTCGGAAACGCATCCACCTCGACTCGCGACACCACGCCTGCGAGCGGCGCCGACACGATGATCGTCTTTCCCGATGGCACCATCGCTTGTCCGCCAAGTGTGCGACGCTGGGTGACTTCACGCTCGATGACCTGCGCGGTCGTGATGCCCAGCCGACGATCTGCGTCAGCCGTCAGCGTGATGATGGTCAAGTCCGTTTCAACAGGCAGCTTCTCAATCTTGGCCGGTTTATCGTGCGCCGCATCCGTCTTGGCAGGTGGCGGACTGCAACCCTGTAGCCACGGCAATGCAAATATCCCGATAGCCAGCGTGAGAAGGGTTGATTTCATTGGTGCGATTCAAGAAGTCGATTCGAAGACGAAAGTCCTATAACTTTAGTTGCCACAACGACGGGTGCGGGCTCAAACGGCTGCGATTCGTTGATAACTTCAGGTGGCAACGAGGCTGCTGCCAGTGCCATTGCATCCACAAATCCCGCCGCCAAGTTGCGTCCCACGCTCCGTTCCAGTTCAGCGGTCGCGCGATGACAGGCAGCCGTTTGATCCAGAATCAGTGCCTTGTTCGCTAAATACTGACTTGTCGTTTGCAACACCAGTAGATAGTCCGTCCCCCCGTCGGCGAAGCCTTTCTGAGCAATTTGAAGAGCGTCTTCCAACGCCGGCGCAATTTCATCTCTCAATACCACAAGGTTCGCCTGTGCTTGCGCCAACTGACGTGACGCGATCCGGACGTCGGCGACGATCTGGTCATGGATCGCATCGCGGTTGTGCATCGCGCCGTCGAGTTCCCAATCAGCTCGCAAGATCCCACCTTGGTTGCGATTGAAAATCGGGATGTCCGCGCGCAGTCCACCGCCGGTACGTCCTGGATCGCTACGCACATCGACGACGCCATCGAGCCGCCAAAACAAAAAACGTGACAGTCGAGAACGATCCGAAGCGGCGGCAACCGCCCAGCGAGCGGCGTGATAATCAGGCCGACAAGCCAGGGCTTGAGCAACCAACAAACCCTCATCCGTATCGAGAACCGTCGGTGGAGTCATCGGTTCGGGCGACAACGGCGTGGGCAGTTTGGTGAGTCCGACGAGCGTTGCCAAACGGGCTTCGGCAATCGCGACTGATTGCGATTGAACGCTTTGATTTGCTTTCGCGTTCAGCTTGTCGACGTTCGCAGCAATCGTTTCCAGTTCGCTGATGTCACCCTGTTCGAGTCGCTTCTTCGTCAAGTCGACAATGCTCTCGCGCAGTTCCAGTGCCTCGCTCGCCAGTTGTGATTGCTGCTGCGCCAACGCCAGATCCGTGTAGGCAACCCGAACATCTCGCGCCAGATTCAATCCGTTCTGCACCAACTGCTCACCGACCCGCCGATATTCTCGATTGGCAACCTTCACTCTCATCGGTCGCAGAAAGTACGATTCGATCGGAGCGTAGAGTGTGTACTGACCTTCCTTAGTGCTGGTTGGAAAGTACACCAACAATTGTGGGTTGGCGATCAAGTTCGCTTGGACCGCGTCGCCGCCCGCCGCGCCGAGCGTTGCCAATGTTGCTTGGAAAGCGGAGTTATTCGACAGCGCCGTCGTAACCGCTTCACCTTCGCTGATACCGTCTTCGAGCAAGACGCCGGACGGAATGATTTCTTGACACGGAGCCACCGTCTCGGTCGCAATGCCCATTCGGCACATCCACTGACGCTTGACCAACCCCGGATCACACAGAACCTCGGGCGCATGGCAACCGGCTATCACCAGCATTAGCAACACCGGCTTTAGCAACACCGGCGCAGTGGAGACGAGTCTTTTCATGACGGTCGATCAACTCAGCACAACATTCCGTTACGACAAAAACGAGCGGCACGATTGCCACAGACGCTTTTCAAGGATCGACCGTCGCGGCGGGCATAGATGACTCTCCCAGACTGCACAGTCACAACCGGCAAAACCCGTTTCGCACCCGGCACTCGAAGGTCAAGTTAATCTGATTGGCTAAAGCGTGACGCCATGACATGAGACGACAATCAATGAATCCAGTCGCGGGGGACAGTGGCAACTTTCCGAGTGGCACGGCAAATGCAATTTGACTTTCCGGCCTGTTCGATGGCTGGCAGTCGATGCGATCAGTTTGCTACGGTTGCCCTATCCCCCACACGAAGGAATGCACCATGTCAGTGAACAAAACGAATCGAGAAGAAGCCCGCGAAGAACTTCGCAACGAAGATGCAATCACCGGCGAACCTGGATCACATCCGGTTGGAACCGGAATCGGAACCGCGCTGGGGGGTGCTGCCGCTGGCGCTGCCGCCGGCCTTGTAGCGGGCCCGATTGGAACGGTGGCGGGCGCCGTCATTGGCGGCATAGCCGGTGGTCTCGCCGGGAAAGCTGTCGCTGAAAACGTCGATCCGACGGTCGAAGTTGCATACTGGAAAGAACAGCATCAGAGTCGACCATACTACAACGAATCGTACGATTACGATCATTACCGCCCCGCGTATCAAGCGGGCTGGGAAGCGTACGACGCTGACGTCAACGAAGATTGGACGACCCGAGAGGCGACCGCTCGACAACGTTGGGAGAACGAAGGCGGCGCTGAACACATGACTTGGGATGACGCTCGGCCCGCTGCCATGGATGCGTATACCCGAGTGCATACGAGAATGAACAAGCCTCGCTAAGCTTGACCGTCATCGTCAACAATGCCCAACAGTTGTCTCGACCGCGTCCTCAAACAATTGGGACAACTGTTCTGCGGTGGACCTGAGCCGATCACACAATCGTCGATTCGATTGTCTCTTTTCCGTCGCATCGATCGGTTCTTCCTTGCACCCGGCAAACGATGACGGATATGTTATCGTGGCCGCCAAAGGAATTGGCGGCATCGATCAACTCGCCAGCCGCTGACTGACTCGTTTCTGCATTTAGAATGATCGAAGTTATTTTAGAATCGTCTAGCATCCCAGTCAAACCGTCACTGCACAGGATTATCGTGTCTCCTTGCTGCAACCGACACCGGGACACTTCGGGTCGAACTGTTTCGCTGCCACCGCCGACGCAATTCCATAGAACGTGGCGCCAATTCTTGAGCGCAGGATCGTCGGCGTGCATGCCCCCGGAATCGATCAATTGCTGGGCAATCGTATGATCGGTCGTTAGTTGTTTCAGCTCACCATCTCGCAACAGATAACAACGACTATCGCCCGCATGAACGATAAACATCCGCGGTGGCAGCAAGTAAGCCATGGTGACCGTCGTGCCCATTCGGCGATCAGTGTCTCCGCTTTGGGACCAAATCTGTTTTTGAACCGAGGTCAAACAATTCGACAACTCGTCCTCAAAATCATGTTCGTTATCGACTGACAGCTTCAGAAACCACTGCATCATGTCAAGAACGTAGCGCGCCGAAGCTTCGACGGCCGTGCGACTCGCTTGTTCGCCGCCGTGATGACCTCCCATCCCATCCGCGACAACCAGAAGTCTTCCTTCATGGCATCCGAACAGAGGGCTTGTTTCCGATTCGGGGACGTCGGTTTGATGGATGATCAACTGTCGCCGCAGTTCACCCACCAAGAAATGGTCCTGATTTTCGGATCTTCTTTGTCCAATGTCGCTAGCCCCAAAAATGTCGAAGCTTTCCAGTTCTGACTTCTGCTCGGCGTTCGCCATCCGTAACCTTTCATGTGGAATTGACTAAGAAAAATATATCGTTGCAACGATGACGTCGCCAAATGCTGACCACAAAGTTTGAACGAAACGAGACGCATAGTGGTAGCCCTCAACTCTTCCCGCTCTTTCGTTCGCCCCGCTCGCGCGTTGGCCGACCAAGTCGTTCGAATTGCGATCAACTTGCGGTCGTGATTGGGCAACACTGCCTCCATTGGCATCAGGCACCCATTCGCTCGTTGCCAACCAATCATAGGTCGCGGTTGACTTGCATTCAATTTCCACACTCATTGGCACGAGAATCGCTAACTACCCTTGGCGAACGCGACGTGATGTTCACGTCGCGTCAAACCTTTCAAACTTTGGAGATTACCATGCTAGGCTGGGCTTTAACATTCTTGGTCATCGCGTTGATCGCTGGCGTCCTCGGCTTCGGCGTGGTTGCCGGAACAGCAGCCAGTATCGCGAAGATTCTGTTCGTTGTGTTTCTGGTGTTGTTCGTCATCGGATTGGTTCTAGGTCGTCGCGGGCCTGTGGTTTAAACCAACTGCCCGCGCTGTTGCAGCGATTCTGCTGACGCATCGATAGGCAAGGTCGAACAACAATATGAGCACGTCAAGGAGTGCGTGCTCGGCGGAGAGGGCGCGTTGATTAGACGCCGCCACCGACCTCCGTGGAGTGTCAACGAATCGCTCGCATCTCCCGTCTCTCGACAGCTAAGAGCCAAAACCGTATTACGAAGGATTGAATCATGAATCGTTTCTTTAACCTTGCCGTCACCTCGGCAATATTGCTAGTCTCGTTTTCAGTAGCACAAGTGGCATCCGCACAGAATGTGATCCGCTACGGGTCGACGCCCACTTACAACGGCAGCGGATACTACAGCAGCAACGGTATTTATCGGAGTTCCCCAGCTTATCAGCCGTCTCCGACGTATTCTTACTCCACGCCCCAAGCCTATAGCAATGGTTATCGCGGCGGAAGTTTGAGCACTCCCTATCAGTCGCCGTCAGCACAAACACAGTCGTACCACTCCTATCGCCCGACCTACGGCAACGATGTGTACGGCAACAGCTATTCTGGCGGCAGGTACTATGGAAACAGCTACAACAACAGTTACTACGGAAATGGCTACAACAACGGCTACTCCGTTAACCGAGTCTACGGCAACCAAACCTATGGCAACCAAACCTATGGTACGCCGTCACAACAAAGAGGATCGACCATCGGTGGTGCAATCGGTAACGCGGTAGGTGGCCCTCGAGGTGGAAGCGTCGGTGCGATCATCGGCGGCGCAGTCGCGAAGTAGTCGCAGATCGGCGAGTGATGTTGTAGTTGTAGGCTACGCAGAGCGAAGCGATGCATGGCCTAACCGACTATCCGGTGTAGCCACCGTTATCACCGTTCTCTCGTAAGTGTCGAAGTCATTGCGACCAATTCTTGGATATCGAGTGGTTTTGTTGTGTACTCGGTGCAGCCTATGCCCAAACATTCGGTGCGATCACTTTTGATTGCGTTCGCAGTTAGCGCGATGATCGGAAGTTGGCAACCTCGACGACGCAGTTCTGCCGTTGCTTCATAACCGTCCATCACTAGCGTCTGCACTTCTATCAACGATCGAACTTCGGCGATCAAGCTTTCTAAATTTTCCATGCTGGTAACGCGTTCTAGGAAGTTTTGACGGGGTATCAAACGCTAGCGTCTGCGGATCTGGCGACAACGATTGGTCTGGTACGTTAAGTGCGTCGCTCATTCGCATTGGGAGCTAATCCAACACGGATGGAGACGCAAAATGGTCAAGACCATGAACCGCCACGAAGAAATAGATTTTCCAAACTTGGACGTACACATTGATGTGTTTCGCGTAACGGGGAAGCCGACCGTTGTGGATGTCCGTATGCCCAAAGGTCTCTTTTCGAGGGACTTCTCAGCGACTGATTGTGTCGTTGAGGCCGGCACCGTCCTCACCGAGCGAGAACGTTCCGAACAACGCCACTCGATTTGCAATAATTTGCACGTCGCCAGTTTGTCTTTGGACATCCTCAAGCGGCAAGTCGTTGACGGCGACCTCGATGACATCGAGACAACGCTTCGGATCGCAGTCGAGTCGCTCAGGGAATTGGAACAATTGGCATCTCACAAGGATGGGTGAAAGATCGACAGGCGGCATACCGTTCACTCTGCTCAAATAGCCGTCGGCAAACCATGAACGAACTATTCGGCTCTGATCCGTCACCTGTTGAACGCATTCCACCTTATTGCCAATTGGAGACCTTCACGAATTGTCCGATCGAGCATATCTCACACGTCAGACATACAAAAGTTTGCGTTCAATGGCCCGCGACTTGCTTCCGGTGATAGTTCATCAATCCAATCGAGGAAAGATTTGATTTCAAGCGAACTTAAGGAAGAAACAATGAATTGGGACACCATCCAAGGCCCGGTTTAGATCTCTCGAAAAACAGATCACGCGATCGTGTTCGCGATTTCCCTGCGAGTGGGCCATTCCCCCAAACCTTGAACGAGTATCATGAGCGTTAAAAATTTGCACGCGGAGAAGGCTTCGGCGAAGATCAAAGAGATGGCTGAGTCGATTGACTTCTGCATGCTTTGCACCGATCTCTCTTCCAAACCATTCCACGCGATTCCGATGAGCACCAAGCGGGTTGACGAGGACGGGAAGGTATGGTTCCTGAGCGGGAAAGATAGCCAGCACAACGAAAACATCCTTCGCGACAGCCAAGTAGAGCTTTTGTATTCGAGCCCAAGTTCGATGCAATTTCTGTCAATCTTTGGGTCAGCCACGATCCACACGGACCGCGAGACTCTCGAAAAACTTTACGGCAACAGCGATGATGCTTGGTTTGAAGGCCTCGACGATCCCAATTTGACTGCACTTGCCATCGAACCGACCGACACTCACTATTGGGATCCGAAGAACGGAAAGCTCGTGTCGCTGATGAAGATGGGTGTGGCAGCGGTAACCGGCGACGAACCCGATTTGATGGACCAAGGCAAAATCAGTGTTTGATGGACGTTAAAGAAAAGCTGGCCATTCTCGCCGACGCAGCCAAATATGATGCGTCCTGCGCCAGCAGCGGGTCGAAAACGACTCGCGCCGGTAGCACCATCGGCAGCACCGAGGGAATGGGCATTTGCCATAGCTACACCCCGGACGGTCGCTGTATTTCTCTGCTCAAAATTCTGCTGACCAACTACTGCATTTTCGATTGTCAGTACTGCGTCAATCGAATTTCCAGCGATACGGCCCGCGCTCGATTCACGGTCGATGAAGTTGTTTCGTTGACGATGGAGTTCTACAAACGAAATTACATCGAAGGACTGTTTCTGAGTTCGGGAATCATCCAAACTTCCGACTACACGATGGAGCAGTTGATCGCGGTTGCGAAAAAGTTACGAACCGACCAGCGGTATGGCGGCTACATCCATCTGAAGACCATTCCCAACGCATCGCAATCATTGGTTGAAGAAGCGGGTCGATGGGCTGATCGTTTGAGCGTCAACATCGAACTTCCAACGGAAGCGGACCTTCATAAGCTCGCCCCAGAAAAACGAAAGCCACAAATTCTGGATGCAATGCAAGGCATTCGGCAAAAGATCGATGAGACCCAGTCGGAGCAACAGGCCGGATTCAAACCGCCGCGATTCGCGCCGGCAGGGCAGAGCACGCAAATGATTGTCGGGGCAACGGAAACGCCTGATATCGAGATTTTGAAAACCGCGTCGGAGTTGTACACCGGACAGCGTTTGCGACGTGTCTACTATTCGGCTTACAGTCCGATTCCCCATGCCGATGCGAGATTGCCAGGCCAGTCGCCGCCCCTCGTTCGCGAACACCGACTCTATCAGGCCGATTGGTTGATGCGATTCTATGGCTTCGATGCTAGTGAAATTGTCTCGTCGTCGGACCAGAATCTGTCGTTGGATATCGATCCGAAACTCGCCTGGGCGCTCGCGAACCGGCATTACTATCCCGTCGATGTGAACAAAGCCAGCCGCGAGGAATTGCTGCGGATACCTGGCATCGGTGCGAGAAATGTCAATCGCATCCTGGAGATCCGCAAATACAAGTTGCTCCGCATCGAGGATCTGAAGAAGTTGCGAGTCGCATGGAATCGAGCCAAGTTCTTCGTGTTGACGTCGGACCATAATCCCGACCTGACAAACCTCGATCGATTGGACTTGCGAGGCAAAGCAAAGACGCAATCGACTCAGTTGATGTTGTTTGACGCTGCCACATCGGCGCTCACCGGCGAGGTTTGATTCGCGATCATGGAATTCGTGAATGCCGAATCCTTCGACGACTGGCGTGTCGCTGCGAGACGATTGCTGGCAGAAGATGTGTCGCCTGCGGACGTGCAATGGACCGATGGCGTGGATCAACCATCTCTGTTTATTTCGGCGGAGCAATCTGGATCGGATGTCGCCAAGCCAGTGGCGACGGTACCAAAAGCGTTTTTGGAGATTGCCAAGAATGTGGCCTGCCACCGTGACGCGGCGCGTTGGGGATTGCTCTATCGAACCCTGTGGCGTTTGCTGCACGGTGAACGGCATCTGTTGGCGATCACCCCCGACAACGATGTCTACACACTGACTCAGATGCAAAAGGTGGTCACTCGCGACGTGCATAAGATGAAGGCGTTCGTGCGGTTTCGCAAAGTGGTCGGTGAAGATGGCGGTGAGAACTACGTCGCTTGGCATCGTCCAGATCACCGCATCGTAAGCTTGGCGGCACCGTTTTTCGCACGTCGCTTCCGAGGAATGAACTGGTCCATCCTGACTCCATACGAATCTGTGACATGGGACCAGAATGAATTGCGTTTCGGAGCGGGCGTTCCCGTTACCGAAGCTCCCGACGGCGATGTTTTGGAATCGCTCTGGAAAACTTATTACGCCTCCATTTTCAATCCGGCTCGCGTGAAGGTGGCAATGATGAAGCGCGAGATGCCAGTTCGACATTGGCCGACATTGCCGGAGGCATCGTTGATCGACGAATTGTTGCAACAGGCTCCAAGCCGCGTTGAATCAATGATCCAAAGGAATGAAGGTTTCTCTGAAACGGCGATGCACTACATGCCAGAGAATGCCGACTTGGAATCGCTCCAGCGAGCGGCGGCTTGCTGTGAAGCCTGTCATCTTCATCAAAACGCGACACAGACGGTTTTCGGTGAGGGGCCATCCAACGCAAGGGTCGTGCTGGTCGGTGAACAACCGGGTGACCGCGAAGACATCGAAGGTCATCCGTTCGTTGGTCCCGCCGGCAAGTTGCTAAATGATGCGTTGAAACTCGCCGGAATCGATCGAAGTGAAGTTTATGTGACGAATGTTGTGAAGCACTTCAAATTCACGGAGAGTTCCGCTCCGCGAGGAAACCAGCGACTACATAAAAAACCGGATTCAAGAGAGATCTTTGCCTGTCGCCCTTGGTTGGAAGCCGAGTTGGCCGCGATCAAACCGGACGTCGTCGTTTGTCTGGGCGCAACGCCGGCCCAAGCGTTGTTTGGTCGCGATTTTCGCATCACGAAGGAACGTGGCAAGGTGCAACCCACTCAGTGGTGCAAGCAAACGATGGCGACGTGGCATCCCGCTGCGATTTTGCGAATGCCGGACGCACACCGCAGAAGTCGGATGCACGAACAGCTTGTCGACGACTTAAAATTAAGCGTGACGTGATGATGAACGAACTTCTCAAGACAACCGAACTTGGTCTCTACTGTGCGGCGGGCGGCTTCTATGTCGATCCACGGCAACCCGTTGAGCGCGCGGTTGTAACGCACGCTCACACGGACCACGCTCGCTGGGGTTGTCGTCATTATCTAGCAGCCAAGACGAGCGAACATCTGCTGCGGATGCGAATGAACCCGGACGCCGAGTTTCAGTTTCTCGAGTACGCAGAATCGCTGACGATCGGCGGCGTCGAAATCAGTTTTCATCCCGCAGGTCACATGCTCGGTTCGGCTCAAGTGCGACTGGAACATCGTGGTCGGGTCGCTGTGGTTAGCGGTGACTACAAGCTCGGTGATGACCCGACTTGTGCAAGCTGGGAACCGATCGCGTGTGATTTGTTTGTGACCGAGTCGACGTTCGGATTGCCAGTCTATCGTTGGCAGCCTGATGAACTCATCAACGCGTCCATCAATCAATGGTGGCGAGAGAGTCGTGATGAAGGCAAGTGCTGTGTTTTGTACGGGTACGCGGTCGGAAAGAGTCAACGGTTGCTGGCCAGCTTGGATCCCGGCCTTGGTCCGATCTACACCCACGGCGCGGTCGAGAAGGGTGTCGAAGCCTATCGCAAAACGGGCGTTCAATTGCCGGCGACAACACACGTCGGCGCGATCTCGGGCAAACATGATTGGAGGGGAGCGATGGTGGTCGCTGTCCCGAGTGCGCATGGGACGCCCTGGATGCGAAAGTTCGGACGCACCAGTACCGCCATGGCGAGCGGTTGGATGGCGGTGCGCGGCGCGAGGCGTCGTCGGGCCGTAGATCGAGGATTCGTGATGAGCGACCACGTCGATTGGCCGTCGCTGCTAACCGCGGTGAAAGAATGTGATCCTGAATTGGTATGGGTCACTCACGGATACTCCGCTGCGGTTGCGCGCTATCTGAACGAGAATGGACGCGACGCGCGCGTGATCGACAATCACGCGCGTAGCGAAACCGACGACGACGACTCCTGATGGGAATCACCGAAATCCCCATTTTCATGCCGAGCGGGATGACACCATGATTCGATTTTGCCAACTCTATCACGCAATCGACTCGACAACCAAAACGAACGAAAAGGTCACCGCGCTGGCGAATTACTTCGCATCAGCACCGGCCGAGGACGCTGCATGGGCGACCTATTTTCTGTCCGGCAGCAAACTTCGGCAACTAGTTCCAACCAAGCTACTGCGCGAGTGGGCTGCCGAAGTCGCCGACATTCCCGCTTGGCTGTTCGAGGAATCGTATCACGCCGTCGGTGATTTGGCGGAAACGTTTTCGCTCGTCGTGCCACCGGGAACTCTCATCAACGACGACTCACTAACGCACTGGATCGAGCAGCGTTTGGTGCCACTGCGAACGCTGGATGAAGTTAGACAGCGCGAAGCGATTCTAGAAATCTGGCGCCAGACACCCGCATCGATACGATTGGTCATCATGAAATTGGTCACCGGTGCGTTTCGTGTCGGCGTCAGCAAAAGATTGGTCACCCGCGCGATCGCGCAACAGTCGGGCATCCCCGCGGACGTGATCGCTCACCGCTTGATGGGCGATTGGAAACCGACACCACTGTTCTACCAGCGACTCGTTGATCCGAATGTCCAGGACACGATCCATAGTCAACCCTATCCGTTTTGCTTGGCCCATCCGATCGATCTTGCTCGAGGCCCCGAAGGTTTGGGGGAACCGAGCGACTTCGTTGCCGAGTGGAAATGGGACGGCATTCGTGGGCAGTTGATTCGACGGGCGGGCCGAACATTCATCTGGTCACGTGGTGAGGAATTGATGGAAAATCGTTGGCCGGAGATCGAAACCGCGGCTAAATCACTGCCGGACGGGACCGTTTTGGATGGCGAAATACTGGCGACCCTACCAACCGGTGAGGTGCTGCCGTTTGCACAACTGCAACGACGGATCAATCGCAAGACGGTGGGCAAGAAGTTGCTGAGCGAAGTTCCTGTCGTGTTTCAAGCATTTGATCTGCTCGAGCATGCTGGCGAAGACATTCGCGTGCTGCCGTTCATTGAGCGCCGCGCGAGGTTAGAAACAGTGCTCGCGAGCGTCGAACAAAATCACTTAACCATCACGTCCATCGTTGCCGGTAATGATTGGCAAGATTGGGCGGAAGTGCGCGAAACCAGCCGCGAGATGAACGCGGAAGGATTGATGCTCAAACGCAAAGACGCAGCCTACGATGTCGGTCGCGTGCGGGGTACATGGTGGAAATGGAAGATCGAACCTTACTCGATTGACGCTGTACTCATCTACGCGCAAAAAGGACACGGCAAGCGATCGAGCTTGTACACGGATTACACATTTGCGTTATGGGATGGCGAAACGCTAGTGCCAGTCGCGAAGGCTTACAGCGGTCTTGATGATAAAGAGATCAGCCAAGTGGATCGTTTTGTGCGACAGAACACGAAGGACTCGTTCGGTCCGGTACGAAGTGTGACGCCGACGCTGGTGATGGAGATCGCGTTTGAAGGCTTGCAACGATCAACACGGCACAAGAGTGGCATCGCGACAAGGTTCCCCCGCATCATTCGATGGCGTCACGACAAAAAAATCACGGATGCGAATTCCTTGCAAGATTTGATGGCACTTTTGCCGGAATCTCAAATCTCGTCATGACGTCGGAAAGAATCGTATCAGAATATTTCGCGTCGACTCTCTGGAAACCGTTCCGATTTCAGCGGAGTGTTTGGCGCGCCTATCGCGCGGGTTGCAGCGGGCTTGTTCACTCGGCGACGGGTACAGGCAAGACCTTGGCGGTATGGATGGGGCCGTTGATGGAGTGGATGGACGACAACAAAGACAGCTCGCAATGGAACGCGAAACGGCCGCCGGCGCTGCAGGTTCTTTGGATCACACCACTACGAGCGCTTGCCGGCGATACCGAGAAATCTTTGCGTCAGCCGTTGGATGGTTTGGGGCTGCCGTGGCAATTGGAATCGCGTACCGGTGACACCAAGGCGAGCCTGAAAGCGAGGCAACTCAAACGATTGCCAACCGCGATGGTTACGACGCCCGAGAGTCTGTCACTGATGCTGACGCATGAAAAATTGCTACCGCAACTGTCGCAATTGAAAGCGGTCATCGTCGACGAGTGGCATGAACTGCTCGGTACCAAACGCGGGATTCAAACCGAACTGGCACTGGCCCGTCTTCGCAAACTCAATCCGCAACTGCGCGTTTGGGGTGTTTCGGCAACGCTCGGCAATCTTGAGGAAGCACAACAGTCGTTGGTCGGAGTCGATCCAGTTCGTGAAGTTCGCATCGTCCAAGGTTATACAAGAAAGCGATTGCGGCTCGAGTCAATGATCCCGGAACGCATCGACCGGTTTCCTTGGTCAGGACACATCGGCACCAAAATGGTTCCACAGGTCGCGGAGTTGATCGACAGCGTCAACAGCACGCTCGTATTCGCCAACACAAGATCGCAAACCGAGATTTGGTATCAGCAGCTATTGACGCAGCGTCCCGACTGGGCCGGTCAGATCGCCATCCATCATGGTTCCCTCGACATCTCCGTGCGTCGCTGGGTCGAAGACGGGTTGCGTGGCGGAACACTTCGGGCCGTTGTTTGCACCAGCAGCCTCGATCTCGGTGTCGACTTCACCGCCGTCGATTTGGTGATCCAGATTGGCAGCCCCAAAGGCGTTGCGAGGCTGTTGCAAAGAGCCGGACGAAGTGGTCATCAACCGGATGCCGAAAGTCGACTCGCGTTCGTACCGACCAACGCGATCGAGTTGATCGAGTTGGCGGCGACGAAGGATGCGATCAAACGGGGCAATCTCGAAGCCCGACCGCTGCTGTGCAAACCGCTCGATGTCCTTGCACAGCATGTTGTCACGATCGCGATCGGTGGCGGGTTTGGCTCCGAAGAGCTGTTGGAAGAAGTTCGGACAACTGTGGCTTACCAATCACTCAGTGACCAAGAGTGGCAATGGGTGTTGGACTTTGTCGTGCGCGGCGGAAGCTCGCTTGCGGCGTACCCGGGATTCCACCGAGTCACGGTCATCGATGGTCGATACCAAGTGACGCAGCGACGAACCGTCACCAACCATCGCATGAACATCGGGACGATCGTTGCGGATGCGTCGATGCAGGTGAAGTTTCAAAAAGGCAAGACGCTGGGAACAGCCGAAGAGAATTTCTTGTCGAAGCTCAAGCCAGGCGACCGCTTCCTCTTCGCAGGACGACTCGTTTCGATGCTGCGGATTCGCGACAACGTCGCTTACGTCAAGTTGGCGAAAGGAAAACCCGACACCGTGCCGCGCTGGATGGGCGGTCGGATGCCGTTGTCGAGCGAATTGAGTTCGGCACTACGGCGAAAAATAGCCGAAGCGTCCATCGGAAAACTCATCGGTCGTGAAATGAAATCGCTGCGCGGACTGTTCGAGCTTCAGCAGCGATGGAGCAGTCTGCCGCGTGAGGATGAGTTACTGATAGAAAAGATCAAAACGAGAGACGGCTATCAAGTCTTTGTCTTTCCCTTCGAAGGACGCTTAGTTCATGAGGGTCTCGCCGCTCTGATGGCCTATCGTATCTCTCGGTTGCACAAAACTACGTTTTCGATGGCGTGCAACGATCATGGATTCGTGCTGCAATCACCCCATGACATCGACATCGCCGATGCGATTGCGCATGGAGTCTTGGCGACCGATGATCTCGTTGGAGACATACTGTGCTGTATGAATTCAACAGAAATGGCGAAGCGTCAGTTTCGCCAGATCGCCCGGGTCGCTGGCTTGATTCAACCCGGGTTTCCTGGACAGCGGAAGTCGGCGAGTCATTTACAGGCAAGTAGCAATTTGTTCTTTGACGTGTTTGCGGAATATGATCCCAGGAATTTGTTGCTCGCACAGAGTCGCCGCGAAGTTCTAGAATTCCAACTGGAAACCGATCGCATGTTTCAAGCTTTGGATCGTATCACGGCAAGTCGAATCGTGATCGAATTGCCCGAGCGTGTAACACCCTTGTCATTTCCACTGCTCGTTGACAAGTTGAGGGAACGTGTCAGTAGCGAAACGTTGGGAGATCGCATTGCCCGCCTGCAAGCTGAATTGGAGCAGGCGGCAAATCAGTGAGTACGCGGAGAACGTCAGTGCCATCGCTCATCGACATCCATTTTGCGGAACATCATTTCCAACTGCTGGCCGACTGCGGTCTATTTTGGCCGGATCAACGGAGACTGTTTGTTGCCGACACCCACTTTGGCAAAGAAGCGACGTTTCGTGCTCATGGAATACCAGTTCCTACCGGCTCGACCGATGGCACACTGGCCAAGATTTCTAGAATGCTCGAGCAAACCGGCGCTGATCGACTGTGCATTCTCGGCGACATGTTTCATGCGCGGACATCGCTGTCGTCGGACGTGAGATCATCCATTGGCAGTTTCATTGGCGCGCGTCCTGACATTGAATGGACTTTGATTCGGGGCAATCACGATGCGCACGTCGGTCAACTGCCGTCCGACTGGCGGATCAAAATCGTCGATCCAGGCACCCAGTTTGGGCGTGTTGCCGTCGGGCACCATCCCGGTGAGGTTCCAGAGGATTCAGATCTCTATCTCTGCGGACACATTCATCCGGCGGTACGCGTCCGCTCGCGTGGCGAGTCGCTGGGAAAACTGCCCTGCTGTTGGCACTCTCGCGGCTGTATTGTGCTACCGGCGATCGGCGAGTTTACGGGGACTCAGGTCGTCCGACCGACCCGCGGAGACGATGTTTGGATTGTTGCGGAAGGCGAAGTTCACAAGTACTGCGTGTAGCTCTGCGCGTCGATTCGCCGCTTTGGCGCGGCCTTTGCGTAACCGCCATCGAGGAACATTGTTCCTTCAACACTCAAACCTACTTTCACAGAGAACCTTTGCCATGAAGACAGCATTCACCGCAGTTTTATTATCGGTCGCTTTGATTTCGGCTGGTTGTGATGTTGATGTTCACGAGACGGCGCCGGGAAACCTTCCAGCCAACGATGCGAACGGTGTCACCGTGGAAGTTGATGGAGAACCAGCCGAAGATCGAATGGAACTTCGTGAGGAGCGACGCGAGAACCTTCGCGAGGCCGTTGACGGCGTGGATGTCCAAGTCGGCAACGGTGGCGTTAGCGTCGACGTTGACGGAGACGCTAAATAAAAACAAATTTCAAGCTGCCTGACTTGGTAACCGTCGCAACGGGCGACGGTCACTCATACGCTACCATGGACTTTTGCAGTCGGATTCGCCAAAGTGATCATACATCCGCTAGAATTTGGGGCAAGATTTACTTCCAGGGTTACACGGTATGACGGATGCTGAACGGTTGGAAAATACAGCTATCAAGAGTTCGGAGGCGAAAATTGACATTGCCGCTGTTGATGCGGCGAGTTGGTTCGTTGAGTGTGCAAAGGTATCTTTGGGCGACAACTTGCTCAGCGCAACGGTTTACGGTCCTGCGGTGACGCGAGTGTTCGATACTCGAGAGCATCAGATTCATTTTCTGCTCGTACTTGCTTCCCGTAACGTCGACGAGCTACTCAATTTGGCGAGGCATTCGAAGCAAGCTGCTAGGAAACGGATATCTCCGCCGCTGGTCATGACCGAATATTCGATGAAGCAGTCACGCGATGTATTTCCACTCGAATGGTTAGACATCTCTCACTTCCACCGAACGATTCTTGGCCAACCGATTGACGATGAGCTGTCGCTGGATCGAACCTTGGTCCGGTTGCAATGTGAACGTGAACTTCGGTCTCTCGACATTCATTTGCAACAGGGTATTTTGGCAAGCGGCGGAAAGGAATCTCGAATAGGTCGTTTAGAAGAAGACTCGGCCGACTCGCTCATCCGAGTTCTCCGCGGCATCAGTTGGCTTAACGGCGATCGCGAAAAATTTTTGCCAACCGAACTGCTCACTCGATGCGTCGAAATTACAAAGGTGGAACTGCTTGGCTGTGGAGAGGCAGTTAAGTTCCGCGGACGACATGACATGCAAGTCGTGAAATCGATGTTGATGGAGATCGCCGCTCTATCGGAATGGGTAGACGCCCAGCGCGTCGGTGCGACGTGATGCTTGGAAGTATCGACAAAGTTCCGGCATTCGTTTTAGCGCTCATTGTTTTCGTGTCCGGAAGAGCCCACGGTCGAGATGCCGATATCCGCGACGATGGTACCTTCGTCGTTGATCCAGCAGGCATATTTAATGAAGCTCAAGAGCAGCAGCTCGAAGTCTGGCTAAAAGAATTGGAATTGAAGACGAAGGCACAACTCAAAGTGTTGGCAATCAGTTCGACCGCCGGGGAGGATATCTTCCCGTTTGCCCAGCGAATGGCTACGCAGTGGAAATTGGGCGGCAAGCGGGATGACGATGGAGTCTTGATTGTGCTGGCCGTTTCTGATCGCAAGGTGCGTATCCAAACGGGTTACGGAATCGAGCCGATCCTTCCAGATAGTTGGTGCGGAACGCAGTCGCGGGAGGTCGCCCAAACGTACTTTCGCCAGCAAAGGTACGCCGAAGGCGTCACTGAACTTGCCCTTCGCTCGGCCAATCGGATCGCCAAGGCGAAGGGCGTTGAGCTGACCGGCGTACCGCAACCCAACCGAATCGCGGATGATGAAGAACTGTCGATCGCGCCGATCATTTTGTTCCTTGCCATTCTGTTCATCGTGATGTATCTGGCGAACCGACATCGTGGTCCACCTGGACGTGGCGGTTCGCGCGGGCTAAGCAACGGTGGCTGGTGGGTCATGCCCACATCGACATGGAATGGTGGCGGACGTTCCTATGGCGGCGGCGGATTCGGCGGTGGCAGTTTTGGCGGCGGTGGCAGCTTTGGCGGCGGCGGCGGCGGTGCGAGTTGGTGATCCAGGACGAATTGAACAGATACTTTGACAACGATGGGAAACTAAAATGAAACGATACTTACCAATCTTTGCAATTCTTGGCTTCGTTGCGCTTCTGATCGGCGGCTGCGGCGTGTCCGGTTACAACCGCGTGGTCACGATGGACGAAGAAGTAGACGCCGCTTGGGCGCAAGTCGAAAACCAGTTGCAGCGTCGATATGACTTGATCCCTAACTTGGTCGAGACGGTGAAGGGAATTGCGACTCAGGAGAAAGATGTATTCATCGGTGTCGCAGAGGCTCGTAATCAGTTCAACAAGGCCGATTCCGTGACTGAGAAGGCGTCTGCGGCGAATATGCTCGAGCGCGCGCTCGGTCGGCTGATCGCCGTGCGAGAAGCCTATCCTGAACTCAAAAGCAACGAGTCTTTCTTGAAGCTCCAAGATCAACTTGAGGGAACGGAGAACCGTCTCTCGGTCGAACGTGGCCGCTACAACGAAATCGCTCGTGAATTCAACGCCTACACTCGAGCGTTTCCCGGGCGCATTTGGGCCAGCTTCGCCGGTCTGGATCGAGCCGTTTATTTTGAACTGACGACGGACGAAGCCCGCGAAGCGCCCAAGGTCAATTTTTAGCGTCTTCGAGAAAGCGAACCAGTTGTAATACACTTCGCAAAGATCTCCGGGCGGAAACGGATTTTTACGGACGTTGGCCCTGATCCGTTCCGCGTGTTGGCACAACGATTGCTGCGAGCCAACGTCATTGTCTTCCCGTTTTTGCTCTGGCAAGCGGGCCACAAACTGCACTCAGAAAAAAATAAGTTATACGCTTGTGACATTTTGCATCGGAATCAAGGTACGCGACGGCATCGTCGCTTTGGCAGATACACGCATCGTGCGAGGCAGCGAACGGACGATGAAGGGCAAACTGGCACCGTTTCCGCACGACCAGCTTCCCGTGTTCACAATGACCAGCGGACTACGCTCGGTTCGCGACAAAACCCTCGTCTATCTCGAAGAAGTGTTGCGCGAGCAGTCGCCGCACTGCGAGCGGTTGTACCAATTTGTGAACTTGTTTGGTCAACAGTTGCGTCGAGTGAAAGAAGAAGACGGCGCATCGTTGGCGGCGACAAGTCACGCCTTCAACTTGCATGCGATCATTGGTGGAAAACTTTCGGCGAACGAAGCCCCCGAGATTTTTTACGTCTTTCCGGAAGGAAATTGGGTCGAGGCGTCACCTGACTCGCCGTACTTCATGATCGGACGCACCTATTACGGTAAGCCGATCGTCGATCGTTTGTTGCACTACGACACGCCATTGCATGAAGCAATCGCGCTAGCGCTGTTGGCTTTTGACGCGACGCGCACCAGCGTTACTGATGTGGACTTCCCCATCGATCTAGCAGTCATGTCGGCGTGTGACCCAGAAATGAGGTTTGCACGCTACCAAGCACACGAACTGGATGTGGCAATAACATTTTGGACCCAAACATTGCGGGAATCGCTTAGAACGATGCCGATGCAGTGGGCAACGAGCCTCACGTCCCCAAGCATGTCCAACGACGCTCAATCAAATCCTTCGACAAACTTCTATCACGAGAGCGACCACGACCAAGCTACCAATCGGCATTGAGTTGTCTTAAGACGTTCGCTCGTCCACGGCTTTTTTGTTCCCAATCACTGCGAAAAAAATCAAACTCTCGCTCATCCCAGGTGCACGTGGCGGAACTATAATTTCCGGTCCATCAGTGTTGCACCAGACCGTCCGAGGCGGAAATGACTTCCAAGTATCTGTTTTTGTTCATCGCCAATTGCCTTCTTCAGTGTGCCTGCATCATCGCCGATGACGGCACTGACCAAACCAAGTATGCCGATGGTTGGTCGCCAAAAGATGCCGCAAAGAACATGCTGGTGCCCGATGGTTTTTCAGTCGATTTGATTGCGGCGGAACCGACCCTGACTCAGCCGATTGCGATGTGTTTCGATGCGCGCGGAAGAATCTGGGTCGTCGAAGGGCACACGTATCCGGAGAAGGCATCCGAAGGCCAAGGTCGCGATCGAATTTTGATCCTGTCGGATGAAGACGCGAATGGCAGTTTTGAAACTTCGAAAGTTTTCGTTGAAGGAATCAATTTGGCCAGCGGGATCGAAGTCGGCTTCGGCGGAGTTTGGGTCGGCGCGGCGCCTCAGTTGCTGTTCTATCCCGATGCGGATCGCGATGACATTCCTGATGGCGAGCCGAAGGTTTTGCTAGACGGTTGGGGCTATCAAGACACACACGAGACGTTGAATAGTTTCACTTGGGGGCCCGATGGTTGGCTGTACGGTTGCCATGGTGTCTTCACGCACTCGAACGTCGGTAAGCCGGGCACGCGCGAGGATCAGCGAACGCCGATCAATGCGGGCGTGTGGCGTTACCATCCGACACATGACGTGTTTGAGGTTTACGCGCATGGGACCAGCAACCCGTGGGGATTGGATTTCAACGAGCAAGGTGACTGGTTCGTGACCGCTTGCGTGATCGAGCACCTGTTTCATTTGCAACAAGGTGGTCGCTACAAGCGACAGGCCGGCAATCACTTCGATCCGAATACCTACGCCGACATACAAACGATCGCCGACCACGCGCACTACGTCGGCGACTTGAGAGATCACGCTTTCTGGGGCGACAACTTCACCAATCGACCGGCTGCGGCGCTCGATACTTCGGCTCTCGGTGGCGGCCACGCGCATTGCGGACTGGCAATCTACGATGGAGATGTGTTCCCACCGTCCTATCGCGGTCAAATGTTCTTTCACAATCTGCACGGTCATCGCGTGGTTGTCGATCGGATCGAGAACAAAGGATCAGGTTATGTCGGACGGCACCAGCCGGACTTCGCGCTCTCGCGAGACCACCAACAAATTGGCGTCGGCATCATGGTTGGACCTGACGGAGCCCTCTACACATCCGATTGGCACGATCCCCAAACGTGCCACAATCGATCACCCGAGATTTGGAACCGAACTGACGGAAGGCTGTTTCGCATTCGTTATGGACAGGTGGCGCCGCAGTCATTCAACCTTTGGAACGAATCGGACATCGAACTCGTGTCGCGATTGACCGGTGGAAATGGTTTCATTGCCCGCCAGTCCGCTCGGATCATTCAGGAGCGGGCAGTCGTCGGCAGCCTTGATGTTGCCAGCGTCGTTAAGCGATTACGAACGACGGTTGCATCGGAATCGAGCCAACGCAACCGGTTGCGCGCGGTGTGGCTGTTGGGAAGTTTAGACGATTGGATGGAGAACGATTGGATGGAGCTGATCGGCGATTCAGACGAATATGTGCGAGCGTGGGTGATTCAATTCCAAGGGCAGTTCGGTGAAAAGCTCGATCAGGAAATGGTCGACACACTGAGTCAGCTTGCGCGACGAGACGCCAGCCCCGTCGTCCGTCGCTACTTAGCATCACTGGCCAATCGAATCCCCTTGGATCAACGCTTGCCGATTTTGGCCGGGCTGATGTCTCATTCGGAAGATCGCGATGACGCCAACATTCCCCTGTTGGTTTGGTACGCACTGGAACCGCTCACTGCTTCCGAATCCGGTGCGGTATATGCATTGGCTAAACAATGCGATTGGCCGAAGATGCGACGCTTCGTAGTTCGACGAGCAGCGACGACCAAGCACGGTCGCGACTTGCTGGTGGAGCGTCTGACGCTCAATGCAGATCCCGTTGAGCAATCATTGATACTGGAAGAACTGTTGGCGTCCGCGAAAAGTCGCGGCGGTGTTGACATGCCTGATCGGTGGCCCGAAGCATTTCGGAAGCTTCGCGACGCGAACAATATCGCGATCGCAAGTTTGAGCCGTTCGTTGGCGGTTCAGTTTGGTGACAAATCGGTGGCGGTCTATTTTCGCAACGCTCTGTCGGATCGGTCGGCGGCGATGGAATCTCGCATCAACGCGCTGGATGCCTTGTCGACGATCGCGGACGAACAACTACCGGAGAATCTACTCGGTTTGTTGGATGATCCGAAAGTAGCAACAGCCTGCATCGCGGCGCTTGGGAAGTTCTCCGACGCGGATATCCCTGGTCGGATGCTGGCGGTTTATGAACAACTCGATGCACCGGCTCGATCGGCAGTGATGACGACACTGGCTTCACGAGCGAAATGGGCGGGAGAATTGGTAGGTGCCATCGAATCAGGACGGATCGCGGCCGATACGGTTCCCGCGTTCGTTGTACGTCAAGTCGCTAGCCTTGACGATCCGGTACTGACGGGTCGGTTGGAAAAAGTGTGGGGGAAGGTCAACCCGACATCGGAAGAAAAGCTGGCTCAGTATCAAAAGTATCGAGGCATGCTGGCGGGTGCGAAATTCGATCAAGCCGATCGAGGCAAAGGGCGAGCCTTGTACGAAGCCAATTGTGGAAAATGCCACAAGTTGTTCGGTGTGGGCGGCGAAATCGGACCCGACATCACCGGTGCAAATCGCACCAGCATCGACTACTGGCTTGAAAACATCTTGGAACCGAACGCTTTGATCGGGCGAGATTATTTGACGACGAAGTTTCTGATGGACGACGGACGTTTGATTGTCGGCTTGGTCAAAGAATCCAATGACGACGCTGTCACGGTTCAGACGGCGACCGAGAAGGTAGTGCTTTCTCGCGACGAAATCGAACAACAGGTACAATCGGAAACATCGTTGATGCCCGAAGGCCAACTCGAACCGATGTCGGAAGACCAAGTTCGACAACTGTTCAACTACCTGCGAAGTCCGAGTCAGGTCGAAAATCACTGACCGTTAAGTTCAAGCCAGAATCTCTGTTACGACTCGGCCGTGGACATCGGTAAGTCGAAAGTCGCGACCCGCGTGGCGGTAGGTCAGACGCGTGTGGTCGATGCCGAGTTGATTTAGGATCGTCGCGTGCAGGTCGTGAACATTGACTTTGCCGCTAACGAGAGTCTTGCCGATATCGTCGGTCTCGCCGTGAACGTGGCCGGCTTTGACGCCGCCGCCGGCTAGCCAAATCGAAAAACATTCGCCGTGGTGCCCGCGTCCGAATTCGGCTTCTTTGGTCGGTGTGCGTCCGAACTCGGTCGCCCAGACGACGAGCGTATCGTCCAACATGCCACGCCGTTTCAGATCGGCGATTAGCGCAGCGATCGGCTGGTCGGATGCCTTGGCGAGTGGTTCGTGTTCCTTCATGTCACTGTGTGCGTCCCAGTTTGGTCGTGAACCGCTGTCGACCAACTCAATGAATCGGACACCGCGTTCGGCAAGTCGGCGGGCGACGATGCACTGCCAAGCAAAGCTCTTCGTATCTCCCCGATCGAGTCCATACATTGACAACGTCTTGTCATCCTCTTGGTCGAGATCGAACGCTTCGGGACCGGCGGACTGCATGTGGAACGCGGTTTCATAGCTTTTGATTCTCGCGGCCAATCGGGAATCATCCATTCGCGTTTGCAAATGGAATTGGTTCAGCGTATCGGCCAGCGATAGTTCCAACTGCTGCAACTTCTCCTTGGGTGTTCGCGGCGCCAGGTTCGCGATCGGTTCGGAACCTGGAATGACACGTGTCCCTTGGTGATAAGCCGGTAAAAAATCGCTCGCGTAAACTTGCGTGCCACCGTAAGGCAAGTGCGGCGCGATGACGATGAACGACGGCAATTCTTGATTGACCGTGCCGAGTCCATAGCTGATCCATGATCCCATGCTGGGCCGCGTGAACGTCGCCGATCCGGTGTGCATTCCGACGGCTGCTTCGGTGTGATCGAAGTGCGCGGACTTCATGGATCGAATCAAGCAGATGTCTTCCATCGAGGCGCGGATGTGTGGAAACAGATCCGTGACTTCAACGCCGGTCGTCTTGTTTCGGCTGGACGGAAAAACGCTCCCCATCAACTTATCTTTACCGCTGCCGTCACGTCCGCCGGCCGAAGACTTCGGATCGAAAGTATCAATGTGGGAGACGCCGCCGGTGGCAAAGATCATGATGATCCGCTTCGCTTTTGGCGGGAATTGCGGCGGTTTCGGTGCTAGCGGGCTCGTTGCCAAAGTCGAGGCTGCATCCGCCGCCATCAATTCGGACACGATCGCCGGAAAGAGCATCGATCCACCCAAGATGGTGCGGATCGTTTGGCGACGGTTGAATAGGTGTGGGTTCATGGTTCAGTCAACATGCAAAAATTCGTTGGTGCGGAACATCGTTCGCGCGAGCGCGGACCACGCATCGCGTTGTTCGGTGTCATCGTCGATCCCGTGCATCCACTCGGTGACGATCTTGAGTTCGGATTCCGAAGGCGGACGACCAAAAACCAGCTCAAAAGCCAGCGTCAATCGGTGAATCGGATCATCGCATTCACGGATCAGTCGGTCAGCAAAACGAAGAGCTCGGTCGTGAACCGTAGGGTCGTTCATCAGATACAACGACTGAACCGTCGTCACACTGCTATCGCGAGAAGGTGTGCCGGCGTTCTGGTCCGCTCCATCGAAGGTCGTGAAAAACGGTCGAGCGTTGAGCCGCGCCATCATCAGGTAAACGCTTCGTTTGTTGGAGTCGTATTGGTCGCGAAACGGATGATGCTGGGTATATTTCCACTCTTCGCTCGGCGGAAACGGATGCGGTTGACGGGGCATCTCGACGTCGAGTTCGCCGCTGAGTGATAGCAGTGTGTCTCGCAGCGATTCCGCATCAAGCCGTTGACGATTGAAACGCCAATGCAGATCGTTGCTCGGATCGACTGCGACTGCTTCGTCATCTGCCGGCGCCAGCGAACTGAGTTGGTAGGTTCGCGACAGCAGGATTCTCCGGTGCATCGACTTGAGTGACCAGCCATCTTCGATGAACCGCGAAGCCAGCCAATCGAGCAGTTCCGGATGCGTCGGCGGCAAACCTCGGATACCAAAATCGCTGGGCGTCTTCACCAATCCAACACCGAAATGATATTGCCAGATCCGATTGACCATCACTCGGGCGAAAAGTGGGTTGTCGGGTGATGTCAGCCAGTCGGCGAGCTGCAATCGTCCACTGGTGGCTTGCTGTTCGGCGGGCAACATTTGCCCGCCGAGCACTTCGGGGAACCGCCGCGGGATCACGTCGCCAAGTTTCTCGGGGTTGCCCAAAAGTTGCAACGCAGCATCTTCGGCGTGACCTTCTGCCATGGCATAGGCGAGCTTGTCGCCCGGTTTGCCAGCGTCAAACAAGTGGACGAAGTCACGCGGCTTTTGCTCCAGTTCAATCCCTGGGAATGGATACTGAGCGCTGTTCAGGATGCCGTACAGTCCGTAGTAGTCGTCTTGCGAAATCGGATCGAACTTATGATCGTGACACCGGGCACACGTGATCGTCATTCCCAGCAACGTTCTTCCGATGTTGTCGAGCGAGTCTTCGATCGTTAGATGCTGGGGATAGTTTTTGACGAGCGACCCGAAGCGGCGTGAGATCGCGAGATAGCCGGTTGCGATCGTTTGTTGGTTGCGCTGTTCATCGTTCGTGGCGGGCATTTGATCGCCGGCTATTTGTTCTCGCACAAACTGATCGTAAGGTTTGTCGGCGTTGATCGAATCGATGATGTAATTGCGATAAAGGTAAGACTCGGGGACGGGGAAATCGGAATTGTCTCCGGCGGTATCGGCGTACCGAACCAAGTCCATCCAATGGCGACCCCAACGCTCGCCGTAATGCGTCGACGCGAGCAGCCGATCGACGACGTGCGCAAAAGCATCTTGCGAAGGATCAGCAAGAAAGTCGTGAATGTCGTCCGGCGTCGGTGGCAAACCAGTCAAGTCGTAAGTGGCACGTCGAATCAACTTCCGCTTATCAGCAAGATCGACCGGATGGATGCCGCTACTGTCTCGTCTCGCGGCGATGAAGCGGTCGATGGGATTGGTCGACCAATCGAGGTTTGTCGCGGCGGGTGGCACAGGGTCCGTTAGCGGCTTGAGCGACCAAAACTGTCGCGCCGTTTGGACATCAATCTTCTTGCGAACAAAGCGGGTCGCGTCCAATCGCGGGTCGGGAGCGCCGATTGAAACCCATCGTTCAAGGTCTGCGATTTCGTTGCTGGCGAGTTTCTCGTCAGGCGGCATCTCTGTCCCGTCATCGTAACGAACGGCCTTGATCAACAAACTATGGTCGGCATCGCCGGGAATGATCGACGGACCGTTTTCGCCACCCCGCAGCATCGTCGGTCGCGAATCCACCAACAGTCCGCCCTGCAACTCTTCGCTCTCGCTGCTGTGACATTCGTAGCAGTGCTTGGCGAGCAGCGGTCGAATTCGATTCTCGAAGAATGCCAAGTCGGTCTCATTGATCGGCGCGCTAATGCTTCCGTTGTGTTTGCCTCGCCAAAGTTCGATACCGGAAAAATTCGCGGCGCCACCCTTGCTGGTGATTTCGATCGAGTCGCCAGTTACGTCGACGTGCCATGGTCCCAGCTTCTGCCACTTGCCCGCGCTGCCGCTGTTGACGTTTGGCATCACCGTCTTGCCGTTAAGGCTGACGGTGAATGTTTCCGGATTGTTGTCTTCCCAAACATAAAGAAAGACGGTGAACAAACCTGCGGGAAGATTCTTGAGTTCGACGCGGTTGCCGTTCCAGCGACTGCTGCGAATCATCCTGGCACGATCAGGGTCCGTCGATGGAACCAAGGGAACGTTCTGTTGCTCGAAGGCGCTGTCCTTGCAGATGTAGTTGACTGAGTCGGCGCCTTCCCACGGGTTGCCATCGATTTGGACCGCCGGGCCGTTCAAATTCAATCCACGAAAGAACGCAGGCGCATCCTCCGCCGCGATCACCGGGATGGACAAAAGCGAGAGGATCGCGAGGGCGCTGAGACGAGCTGACAACTGCAAATGCTAGACTCCTGGCACGAACATTTTGAGGAGGGTGCTCGGCCGAGCGAGTGAGTGCTCGAACGAGCAAGGTAGGTAGGCTGTTACCCGCGATTATAGCCGACGGAAACTCGCGGTGTCGCCCGTTTATTTCGCCCTACGGTCCAAAAACTTCAACTGCCGATACAGCGTTTCGACGTGCGGCATTGGGAAACCGTGCGACGTCGCCGTCCGCAGTGGATTTCCGAGAATTGCCTCCACTTCCATCGGGCGTCCGGCCAGAAAATCCAACCGCATGCTGCTATCGTAGGGAACCATCACGCGAGTCACATCGATCGTCGTTTGGATCGATTTTTCGGCCACATGCACGCCACAAGCAGCCGCGCCGGCGTGAACTTCGCGGACGATCTTCTCAGCCAAATCGATTGCGTCGGGGTCATCGATGATCTGCTTCGTGGAAGCATCGAGCGCGACGGACAAGCCGTTGAATGGAATGTTCCACATCAGCTTTTTCCAGCGGGTCTTTGGCAGATCATCGGTTGGGTGAGCGTCGATGCCGGCCGATACCATGTCATCGGCGATCCGCTGGACGCGCGGCGTGATCTCAATCGCCTTGTCGCCGTACTCGCCGAACACGACGCGACCTTGATCGATGTGGCGAATGTGGCCGGGACCGACTTTATTGCTGCATAGAAAACAACAACCGCCGAGAACCCGATCGGGACCCACGACCGCGACGGAATGGGCTTCGCTGTTAAGACCATTTTGAAGCACCAGCGCGATGCCGCCGTCTCGCGTCGGTGCGGGCAGCAAATCCGCTAGCTGGTCGTTCTTCGTCGTTTTCAACGCAACGATGGTCACATCGCACGCTGGCATGGTGGCCGGTGAAGCATGCGCGTGAACATCGCTCAAATGAAAGTCACCGAGCTTCGTCTCGACCTTCAGACCGTGACGTGTGACGTGATCGAAATCACGATTCAATAGAAAGTGGACCTCGAAACCGGCGCGGGCCAACAGGCCTCCGTAGAGGCCGCCCAGTGCGCCGGCGCCGATGACCGCGTAGCGTTGCTTATTCATGCCCGGCATTGTAACCGGGCGATCCAATGGAACAAACGCGGACTACGAGTAGAAACCGTACTGTTTGTTGTACGGATCGAAGTCGGCGTCCGTCAGTCCGACGTTGACCTTCAAATCGAGGTAGTTGTATTCCTCGATCACTTCCAAAGCCGCACCTTCGCGAGTCGGCCAGTCGTAGGCGATGTAGCGGACGGGCAGATTCAAGGCGTCGTCGATGAACACTTGAGCTTGGTAAAAGTCCAAACCTTGCACCTTGGTCGGGCTGGTGACTTCCAAAACCGTGCAGACGCTATCCTTCACGCGAGCGTTTTTGCGGAACTCGCATCGCACGTCAGGTTGTTGACGAGCTTTCGATCCTCGCTCGATCAGTTTCTCGATCAGGTTTTCGACACCGATTTCGGTCATCGGGTAACGTTGACCTCGCATTGCCAACATACCCGTCGGCGGAATATTCACCGTCGGCAGAAACTTGCCTTTGAAGCCGCCTTCGTGAGCACAAATGTTGCCGTCGTTCCTACCTTCGACGTAAATGACTTCACGACCTTTGACGGCTGCCGGTTTGACGAAGCCGATGTACACGCTGAGCGGTTGAACGATGCGACCACCCGACACCTTGCGGTTGCGAATCTTGACTTCCATGAACTCGTGAGCTCCGAGCGTGCCGTCGACTCGCTCGCGCTTGACCAAAGTGGCAGTGTAATCGTTGACACGTTCGCGACTGACCGCCAAACCGCTGCGAGCAATTTCGAGTGCTCGGTCCAGCGGATGCGCATGAGTTGGCGCCGGAGTGGGTTCGACGCTGGCCGCGTTGGCGACACGGTGAACGGGCTCAGAAAAGCGTTGCTCTTGCGCTAACAGCGATCGCGACGACGCGGTGGCGAAAAGCGATCCGAACAAGGCGACAAATTGGCGGCGTTCAAGTTTCATGTCTTGCTTCCGTGCTGGAGGTGCAGCGCCGCGAGGGAACTGAATGTTGCGGCGTTATGGCAGTTCACCGACTGCCCGATACGGACCTTATCGCCCAGCCCATCGGTGCTGGGTGACCCGATCGTTTGCAGATCGCCGCATCCATGCAATCGTTGCACTTCCGTGCAAACGTCGCACCTTGTGCGAACCGTACAACGATCAATCGGCGGCCCGCTAGACCAGTTTTTTAGCCAAGATTACTGGATTTTCCCCGCAGATTGGGTAACTCGGCAGTCCGCTGATGGACGATGAGAGAATCATCGCCAAACGGAATATTTTGCCCCGACCTCACAATCCGATGTGCCAGATGTTCTCGATCGCTCGAAACGGATGCGAAGCAATCCTGGTTTTGACAGCAATGATTTCGCTGTTCGTCTCGTCGGCATCGGCACAGCCACCTGACTGGACGCCGCAGCGACTTCAGCCGACTCGATCGCCCGGCCAGCAACCGATCGACGAAGGCGAAGTCCTCCAGTCGAAGCGGATCGTTTGGCCCGCGCCCGTTCGTCAGGCTCAGTACATTGAAACGCACGATCAATCCATCGCAGAATCGGGTGGCGAGCCTTACTACGAAGCGACAATGAATGGATACGGTAACGGCGATCAATTTGAGAACGCCCTTGCGACGCCGACTCACGCCCATCAAGTGATCCGAGCCCCCGGCCCTAAGCCGCTGCCGAACTCGCACGGATCGATGTCGTCAAATGGCGAAGGGGAACGACCGCCGAACCATCCGCTGCACCCGAACTACCGACTTCATCATCAGGTCCAACCGGTGGCGGCCACCATTCCCGAAGCACGACAAACGGAGATATGGAAGACGCCGTATTCTTATGGGTACTTCGGCGCCTCGGGGACTCGCCAGTGGTCGCTGCACAATGGCTATCGTGACAAGTATACCGAATGGCGTTTGAGATAATCGCGGTCACGCGAACACGATCCGCTGGACACGGTCGATCGACGATTGCGTCTGCCCGACCGTGCGAATCGGCGGAATTCGATCCAGGAAATCGCTGGGTAGTCCACGCTCGATCAAGAACTGTTCGAGCCGCCCAAAGTCCGAATCTCGAAACGCTTCCGCTTTCTGGTACGACGCGGCCGAGAGAATGACATCGGCGACCGATGCCATGACGGCCCGCCAAACGGACAACCGCTGTTCGTGCGCTTCGACATCGGGTGGCCGACCCCATTGAAATGCGTAGGCGTCGATCACCGACTGGCGCCAAGATCGATCATGAATGTTCAATGTCGGATCAGTGATTTCGATCTCGATCAGATCAAGCGTTTCGCAAAAGATCGCGTCGATCGTTGCTTCCCAGATAGCGGCCGGTGGCGGCGGTCGACGACGAGTCAGCAATGCGAGCGTAACTTGCTCGACCAACCAGATTCGTTGATCCACGTCCCACATGTCGAACGCATGAATTCCGTAATGCCACGCTTCGCTGTCGTCGCGATACTCCTCCACCAGGTGATCGACCATCATTCCGACGGACCCACGGACCAAATGGGCTTCGGCACCTCGTAGCATTCGCAATCCGTCAATGGTCGGCCACATCCGCGTCAGACTCCATCAAGTTCTCTCGTAACTAAACGCGGCGTCGATCGCGCGCAAAGCAGGCTGCCGCTATCATCGCACACCCGGGTATCGCCGGCGCGCGCATTCGCATGTTCGACCAGTACACCGCGTGAACCGCGGTCAACGTCAATATCATTGCCATCGCAGGCCACCAAATCCACAGCGACGCAAGCCGATCACTGCGAAGAATTCTGCGCCCGCCCCACAGCACGACTGCATAAAGGACAACGTAGTACAAGCCGACGCCGATCGTGGCCAACCGCGATCGCTCGGGCGTAACGAAGGGGAACGGCGACCACAATCGGGATAGTCGCACGACGCACGACCAAGCGAACATGAGCGGTTCGCGCCGAATGGATGCTTTGGCGGCCATCGCGGTGAGTCGGTCGTCGCTGACTTCGGTCACGCCCGAGGGATATTGCGGTGGGCCAGCAATGGACCAATCGCGATCCCAGAATAGCTCCCTCGTCGGGTCGGATTCATAGCGGTGCGAATAGGCTTCGAAGAATGATTGCGGGTTCCAAACTCCGACCGCCGACTCATCGCGAAGATAGTCATAGAACATCGGATTGTTGGCCAATAACATCGTGTAGCCACCATGCGTGGTTGCCCAAACGGGATGCCCCAATTCACGAACATTGCGAATGCACCAGGCACCCACGGCCATCGCAACGACTGCGGCAATGATCAAAGCCGAACGAAAATACGTCTTCCTCGACTGCCACATTTTCCACGACAACGCCATTGCGATCAGACTCATCACGACAAGACACGCCCAAACCAAAAATGTGGGTCGGCACAGGTAGGCGGCAGCCAACGCTGATCCGATCCAGACGCATTCGCGGATCGAAAACCCGCAGCGGATCGCAATGCACCAACGCCACAGCACGATTGCAACGAGCAAAGTCGCGAGCGTCTCCGTCATCACCAGAGTCGACTGTTGCAACAGAATCGGATCGATAGCGACGAAAATCGCGGCCACCGAAGCTGCCATCCAATCTTCGTAAATTGTCATCGTTGCCGCGAAGATCGTCACGACCGTGATCGCGCCCAACACGGAGTGCAGCATGGCGACTGCGCCCGCGCCGGTCGTCGTCCAAGACAAAACGTAGGGATAAAGCGGCGGTCGGAACGCGGTCGGCTGCGGCTGATCATTTGCACCGGCCAAACCGAACACGCCGTGGTGGATCAAGGTTTCGGCGATCGCGCGGTAGGCATCCGGATCGGCGCCGAATCGGTCGATCGACGCAAATGCAACACCGCCACGTAGCGCAAGTGCGACCAGGAACACCCACATCAGCGACTTGACGCCAACCAATTGTGCGAGCGGCGATTGACCCCACCGCTCGTCACACGGGGCCGGACTTGCCATCATCACTGGACGACTTCGACTTTTATCAACTGAACCGCCTCAATTCTCTGATTTCGACCACCTCGGATCTTTAAGCATAGTGAATCACCAACCGCCACGCCCCGTTTACCAAAAAGTTTGCCAAGCGGCGGTGCGTTATCGCATGGTGCTGGCAATCGTCGGTGCATTGATCGGTGGTTTTGCGTATCCCGTTTCGAGGCGGGTCGATTTTGATCGCAGCATCGAAGCGATGTTTGCAGCCGATGATCCCACGTTGATCGCCTATCAAGGCTTGAAAGAATCGTTCGGCGGCAATGCGGTCGTGATGCTGGTCTACGAAGATCCCGCGTTCGGAACCGACGAAGGACTGAAAGACAACGAAGCGATTTCTGATCGGGTGGAAAAAGTGTTGGGAGTTGCCGGCGTGCTCTCCCCAGCAGTTTTGAATCGGGCAGTGGAGAAAATCCGACCAGCCTCGCTGTTCTCGAAATCGCCGGCTTTGTTTCGTCGATCTGATCCGGTGGCGCGCGGATTCTTGAACTTGTTTGCCGGTTACACGCACTCAGCCGATGGCAAGCGTTCCGCCGTCGTCGCGATTCTGAAAACGGACCATTCTCCGGCAACAATCGAGAGCTTGAAAGAGATAGCGTCAGAGTTGCCCGCCGGCCAAGTTGCCTTGGTCGGCGAACCCGTGTTGGTCCACGACGGATTTTCGCTAATCCAGCGCGACGGTGCAAAACTGGCGACGATCTCGATCCTGTTGCTATCGATTGTTTTGGCGATCACGCTGCATGACCTTCGATTGGTCGTGCTGGCGGCGGTCGTGATCGGATGGACCGTCACCGTCACGAAGTCGGCTTTGTGGATGGTCGGGATCGAGCTGTCATTGGTGTCCACGATTCTGACCGCGATCGTCACCGTCGTTACGGTTACCTCGGTGTTGCACTTGGGTGTCCGCTATCGGAACGGGCTTCGTCGCGGACGAGCCAGACGCGTTGCGGTCGTCGATGCGTTGCTCGCGCTGTCGACGCCGATCTTTTGGACCTGTGCGACGGATGCAGCGGGATTCGCAGCGCTGGCGGTGTCGCGAATCTTACCGGTGCAACAATTTGGAATCATGATCGCCATCGCGAGCGTCGCCGTGTTCTTGGCGTTGATCTTGTTTGCGCCGGCGCTGATGATGATTCCATCGTTACCGATCGCGGGCGGATCGATCGGTAAAGGCCGTTGGAATCGAACGCTGCGGCGAATGGGTTTGAATGCAGCGTCATGGTCGGTTCGCCACCCCGCATTTTGTTTGGTGATCGGTTTGTTGGGTGTGTTGGTTTCCGCGTTAGGTTTGGGGCGAGCTGAAGTTGAAACGAGCTTCCTGAACAACTTTCGGCCCGAGAGCAACATCGTTCGCGACTACGCCTCTGTGGAATCCAATTTCGGCGGCGCCGGTGTGTGGGATGTCGTGCTGGAAGCGCCGGCGGAATTGACCGAGCCATATCTCGACTCAGTTCGCGAACTCGAGCAACGTTTGCGGGCGATCGATGTCGACGGAGCCCGGTTGACGAAGGTCATCAGCCTCGCCGACGCCGACTCGGTTGTGTTGAAGGTCCGAATATTGAAGTTGGTTTCGCCGTCGACGCGGTTGTCGGGAATCCAAGCAACGATGCCGGTCTTCTTCGCGGCACTGCTCGCGGACCCAGATGCATCGTCGACGCGAAAATTTCGGATCATGTTGCGGAGCAAAGAACAACTCGATTCGCGGCACAAGAACGCGCTGATCGCCGAAGTGAAGTCAGTGGTCGCGGCAAGCGACATTGGGCGTTCAGGCCAAGTGACCGGTTACTACGTGATGATGGCGGAGTTGGTCGCCAAGTTGGTCGGCGATCAGTGGCGATGTTTCGCCGCGTCTGGCTTGTTGGTGTGGGGGCTCTTGATGTTGGCCACTCGTTCGATTCGCTTGGCAACATCAGCGCTGTTGCCAAACCTCTTGCCCGTATTTTTGGTTCTTGCGTTGATAGGTCCCTTGGGCGGCAAGATCAACATGGGCGCGGCGATGATCGCGGCAGTCTCAATCGGATTGTCGATCGACGGCTCTGTGCACTTTCTAGCCGCATACCGTCGGCTGCGAGATCGCGGGTATTCGTCGGACCAGTCGGCGATTCACGCGGCTGGCAACATCGGTGCGCCGGTCGTGCTGGCCACCATCGCGCTGGTGATCGGTTTCGGTGCGATGACGAAAAGCGAGTTCGTACCGACCGCCACTTTCGGAGCCCTCGTCGCCGCGACCTTGATGCTGGGCACCGTCGTCAATCTAACGCTGCTGCCCGCCATCGTTTCACGGGTTGATAGGACTAGGGTCGATCGGTAGCGGGTCGACCTCGCCCCATTCACTTTCTAGGTCCATGCCACCATACTTTGCGTTGAAAAACACGTTTTACACCCCCAAAATCGGAGAATCAAATATGGGACGTACCGGAGTCATCACTTTCAAGGGCAATGCAATGACGCTGGAGGGCCCCGATTTGGCCGTCGGTTCAGCCGCGCCCGATTTCAAGCTGACCTATGCCGATAACGGTCTGAAGACGCTGACGCTTGCCGAGTTGAAGGGTAAGCCATCGATCATCAGCGTTGTCCCGAGCCTCGACACGCCGACCTGCGCGACCCAAACGAAGACGTTCAATCAGGAACTCGCCGCGATGGGCGATAAGGTCAACGCGGTGACGGTCAGTCGCGATCTGCCGTTCGCGCAAGCACGCTTTTGCGGCGCCGAAGACATCAAGATGCGGACGGCGAGCGACTACCAAACTCACGCATTCGGAACGGACTACGGTCTGACGATCGAAGAACTGAAACTGCTGACGCGCGCGGTGATCGTGCTCGATTCATCCGGCAAAGTCGCTTACAAAGAGATCGTCAGCGAAGTCACGGGCGAACCGGATTACAAAGCAGCGATGGCCGCTCTTCGCATGTTGGTTTAGTTTCAATCAACCCTTCGTACAATGTACACGGTTGCCGCACTCTATCGATTTGTGCCCTTCGACGACTTCGCATCGCATCGTGATCCTATCTTGGATTGCATGATCCGGTGCGAAGTTCGCGGAACACTGTTGTTGGCCAGCGAAGGCATCAACGGAACCGTCGCGGGCCCGCGAGCAGGCATCGAGCAGTGGTTGGATTTCTTACGTCGCGATGATCGCTTGGCCGATCTCGATGTCAAATGGTCGACCTGTGATGAGCTACCGTTTCGGCGGTCGCGAGTTCGGTTGAAGAAAGAGATCGTGACGTTGGGCGTTGACGGGATCGATCCGCTGGATTCGGTCGGCACGTACGTCGACGCGGAAAACTGGAACGCTTTGATTGACGATCCTGATGTCACGTTGGTCGATACCCGCAACGACTACGAAGTTGCGATCGGCACGTTCAAGGGCGCGATCAATCCGTCGACGGAAAGCTTTCGCGACTTCCCGCAGTTTGTGCAGACCCAACTCGACCCACAGCGTCACAAGAAAATTGCCATGTTTTGCACCGGAGGAATCCGCTGTGAAAAGTCGACGGCATTGTTGAAGCAAGCGGGGTTTGAGAATGTTTATCACCTGCGCGGCGGGATCTTGAAGTATTTGGAAGTCGTGCCGGCGGATGATTCTCGATGGCAGGGCGATTGCTTTGTGTTTGATGGTCGAGTCGCGGTCGACCACGATCTCAAAGAAACGAACCACGTGATGTGTTTCGGATGTGGCTGGCCCGTATCGCCATCCGGCCAAGAGCAAGCGGACTACGTGCCCGGTGTCCAATGTCCGCACTGCGCCGGCACGCTGACCGAAGATCAAAAACAACGCTTCGCCGAGCGCCAGCGTCAATTGGCTCGCCGCGTTTTATAGTTCAATTGACACAATTACCCATACTCCGTCACCGCCGGGAGCGGGCGCTGGCGATCCGAACATGGCACCACATTGAGCAATAGGTCCACACATTGCTAATTCGGCGTGAAGCCGGCGAGTTCGAGGCCACGGGTTGCCGAGGGGTGGTTCATGAATGCCTTCCAAACTCCGCCCGTGCGCAAATTATCCGCCATCAACAACGAGATACCGGTGTCGATTCCGATCACATCTCGTCCGACCCAGTTGGCAGTCGGGTTGTATGCGTTGACGAAACCGTACTGGCCGTAAATTTGGTCGCCGAAGTGATCACGTTGGTACCGCAGCGTGCGGATCGCGTCCTGGGGAACGATCGCCAAACCGCCCGCCGCCGCGCTGGGTACGACCGTGCCATCGATGCCACGATCAGGCTCAAATCGGTCGACTTCATAGGGACCGCCCCAATCACGATAGCCGTCCATGCTGTCGCTGCTGGTCAATCCCCACAAATCGCGGCCGTAATGGCCCATCGATTTCGGATAGCGTTTTCCGAGTTCAGTCATGAACTCGATCTGCGCGCGGTGTGCCCGTACGGCGTTGCCCCAATAGTTCCGACCGCTCGGCGAACGAACATTGCGGAAGTCAAAGAACGCCATCGGATACTGATGCACAAACAGCGGCGGATAGCTGAGGAAGTCTTCACCGTCGAAGCTAAGAACCGGGCTGCGTCGCCATGCTTGCCAACATCTCGGTGGGATCGCGTGCTGGGGCGCGCCGATCGCGATCAGCACCAAGATCACCAACTCGCTGAACGAATCCCATTGATGCGGCAGCAGGCCCTGCTCCGGTGTCCATCCCATGTGCAGCAGATCGTTGTCGCCCAACAACCATGTCCATTCGACTCGCGAGTAGAGTTCGCCCGCAAGTTCAACGACTTCGAGATCTTCATCGAAGGTGGTTGCGGCGCACATCGCGCCGGCGATCAACAAGGCCGTATCGATGGATGAGGCTTCCGAAGCTTGGCGTCGCTTGCCGTCCTCGCAGCCAAAGAAGTGGTAAACGAAACCATGCTCGTGCTCGGCGAGACTCACCAGCGACCGAAGCATCCGTCGCACCCGATCGAGCGATTCTTCGCGGCTCGTCCAACCCATTTGGGCCGCGACGCAATGAGAAGCGAGCCCAAATCCACATGCCGCGCTGCTGGAATGCTCACTAAACCAGGCGCCGCTCGCCGATCCCCGATCAGCGATCAGTCCGGTAGCCGGGTGAGCGGCGTCGATGAAGTAACGGTAGCAACGACGCTGCATATCGTCGAGAAAACTGGCGTCGTCGTCCACGATGTTAGCGGCTGGATCGATCGGTGAAAGCGACATGGGGTCAGCCAGCAAGGGAGTTGAAAACAGTCGCTCCATCGCCAGCGGCATCAACAAGCCGCCAGCTAGGAATGAACGTCGCTTCATTGCGAAAGGTGACCGCATCATCGCGTTACCGGGTTAAGAGTGAGAAACGGTGTCGCGGCATCTGGCTTGCCGGTCGACCATTTCGGTTAGGCAGGGTGGGAGGTGGGTGGGGCGCCGCTGGGTACTGTCGCACCGTGTGGTCAATTTGCGAGCAGGCAAAATAATATTGGTGCAAATTCAGGCGTTTCGATGTCGCATGCCATCGAATCACCAACTTTCAATTCGGCGATTCTAGAAACCTCCGTCCACTGTGTTAACCGAGATTTTTCCCAAAAGTTCACAGCTAGGTCGCGAAACTTGCCATTAAACGTACTTGCGGGAGTTGCCCGATAACTGCAAGTTGGCCGATCGAACTGGCTGGGTAAGTCGTGCTGTGAGCCCTTCGAAAGACTGGCACGCCGTTTGTACTTCTGGACATTTCGGGCAAAACGGGAAACGATGTGTTTCCGAAGTCTCTTCTCTACAATTCTGTTAGCGGATTCCATCACCATGACTCATTCGACCAACATGCACGTCGCCGATCCGAGCCAATTTGTTCACGACATTTCGTCCTTCGGCACCGCGAATCGCCAAGCAATTGATCTGCATTTGAGCCAACGACTCGAGCGGTTGCGGATCAGTCACGTCGTTGTGCCCCAGGAATCGCCGCGAGCGATGCGGGATGCGGCCCCGGTACGTATGGCCGCGCCGCTACGGCGTGAGTTTTGGTTTTCAGCGGCGATGGCGTGGCTGCCGATTTCGCGTCAACATTCGACATCCGTTAACTCAAACTCGTAAAAACGACACGGATGAGTCGTGAAAATAGAGGCTTCGTTCGGCCGATCGTCTACGGCGTAACCGCCTTGATTACCGTGGCGGGGATTGCGGGATACGCAAGCGTCGTTGCCCAAGGTGACGGCTTGAACGTGCTTGAGATTTGCGGAATCGCGTTGTTTGGTTTGCTGTTCGGGTGGATCGCATTTTCGTTCACCGTTGCGACACTGGGTTGGTGGTACCTGGGAAAACGAACTTCCTCTTTTGCATCCTCGTCCACGGCCGAAAACCTATCGCCGACCGCTATCTTGATGCCGGTCTACAACGAGTCGCCCGAGCGAGTGTTCGCGGGAATCACGGCCATGCTGAAGTCGCTCGACGCGGCTGGCGACTCGAGCACCTTTGATTTCTACGTGCTCAGTGACACAACGGATCACGAAATCTGGTTGCAGGAAGAGAAGGCGTGGTCGACGTTGACATCCACGTTCACGACGGCCCGCGTCTTTTACCGCCATCGTCGCGAAAACAAATCGCGAAAAGCCGGCAACATCGCGGAGTTCTGCGAGCGATGGGGCGGCCGGTACGCTTACATGATCGTCTTGGACGCCGACAGCCTTGTCGAAGGCGCGACGATGATTGAATTGGTTCGCCGCATGGACGCCGACGATCAGTTAGGAATCTTGCAAGTTCCGCCGGCGCCGATCGGACGTCACTCGTTATTCGCGCGACTGCAGCAATTCGCGGCGGCCGCGTATGGTCGGATCTTCGTCGAGGGCTTCGCCGTCTGGGCGGGCAGCGATGGAAACTACTGGGGACACAACGCGATCATCCGCATTGAACCGTTCCTGCAAAACTGCGACCTACCAAAACTGCCCGGCAAAGCTCCGCTCGGTGGCGAGATTTTGAGTCATGATTTCGTCGAAGCGGCGCTGATGCGGCGTGCGGGTTGGAAGGTCGAGTTGGCGACCGACCTGGGCGGCAGCTACGAAGAATGCCCGACCACCCTGGCTGATTATGCGAAGCGAGATCAACGGTGGTGCCAAGGCAACCTCCAACACGCTCGGCTGGTCGTCAGCGAAAACTTTCACCCGCTATCTCGTTTTCATTTTTCGTCCGGCGTGATGGCGTACGTCGCTTCCCCGCTTTGGATCTTGTTCATGTTGACGTCCATCGGGGGCGCCTTTGTCGATCACACTCGCGTCAATGCGGCTCCTCCCGATCAAGGCGTCGTGGAGCCGGCAAGTTTCAGGGACGCTTTCGGATCCGTCACCGGCGCGACGATCTTGTTCATCATCTCGATGTCGCTGCTGTTGTTGCCGAAAGTTTTTGCGTTGACTTCAATCTCGGCAGACTCGAGTCTGCGCCGGAGTTTTGGTGGTTCAATCCGATTGTGGGCCAGCGGACTGATCGAGATTTCGTTTTCGATCTTGATGTCACCGATCATGGCGTTATTCCATTCCCGATTCGTCTTGTCGACGCTGTCGGGATTCAATGTCAAATGGAATGCGCAGCAGCGAGACGAACAGGGCGTCAGTTGGCGAGAAGCCGCCAGCCAGTTCGCGTCGTTCACGCTGTTGGGTTGCATCGGCTTGTTGATCGGATGGTGGCTTGCGCCGGCGTGGCTGATTTGGTTTTCGCCGCTGTTGGTCGGATTGATATTTTCGATTCCGATCGCGGTTGCGATGGGCAGCGGGTGGCTCGGAAAATGCTTTCGTCGTTTCGGCTTCCTATTGATCCCCGAAGAAATTTCGCCACCAGCGATCGCGATGTGGCAAATGGATGCGATCCATCGTGCGGCAACGGAAGCCTTGATCGAACGCCCGACGATGTTCGAGAGCGTCATTCGCGACCCGGTCTTTCATACGCTGCACACGCACATCCAGTTATCGACGGGCGGACATGCCGAACTGTCGTTGCATCAATCCAAAGCGATCGAGGCGGCGTTTGCGGCCGGCGGTGCCGAACGAATCCCGGTGGAAATCCGCAATGCGTTACTGGCTGATTTAACGACGCTCAAGGCGCTGCATTTGCAATCGCAGACTTAATTTCTTAATTTGCATCGTCGCTACGATCGGCCGCGTGGCCCCAACCGGCCGAACATGCGATCGAGTTCATCACGACTGAAAAATAATGCGGTGGGTCGACCGTGCGGACAGTGGTGAGTGTCACGGTACAAGTCTTTCTGCTCCAGCAAACTCACGATCTCTTCGGCCGCCAACGGATCACCGGCTTTTACCGCCGCCTTGCACGCGATGGTCGACAACAAACGATTGAGCAAATCTTTCGGGTCGGGCTGCTTGCCCGCCGACATCAAAGACTCAAGAACCGTGCGAAGCATATCGGCGGGTGAACCATGTTTCAGCATCGCGGGGTACGACTGAATCACGATCGTTTCGCCGCCGAACTCGTCGATCTCCAACCCAACTTTGGCGAGCGTTTCTTTGGCATCGAGCGCCGCAGTTCGCTCGGCCGGCGTCAACGAAACCGGTTCGGGCACGAGCAGACGCTGAGTCTCCAGCGACTTGCCTTCACCGAGCACGCGATCACAAACTCGCTCGTATAGAACCCGTTCGTGGAGCGCGTGTTGGTCGATCACAACCATCCCCGATTCGTCTTGCGTGACCAAGTAACGATTGTGAACTTGGAAACCGAGATAGCAGACGCTCGGGCGGGCCGGTTCGCTTGCCCTATCGTCACTGGCGTCTTCTTCACTTTGCGGCGACCAAGGCGCTTCCGGCGCGGGCGCGTCCTGAAAAGTTGTGCCGCCGGGGAACGGACGAAACGACGGTGTGCCCAGCGACGGAAGTGAGTTGGTCGTTGAGATCGGTCGTCCGGCGAACGAATCAGATTGACCGGTTCTCGCCCAATCGATCACCGACTGCCGTTGCTGCTGTTCGACGTGGTCCGGCGATCCCACACGTGGTTGCACCGGAGCAACCAGCGGATCGTCGCTACCAAGTTGGTCGGAAGCGTGCGCCGGTCCGACACGGTGAGTCATGTCGGTTCGCAAGAATTGGTGTCGCAGCGTTTGCAGTAAACGTGCGTAGACTTTGCCGCCGTCGGTGAATCGCACTTCGAGCTTGGTCGGATGCACGTTGACATCAATCAGCTCTGGCGGCATGTCCATCCGCAGAAAGCAAACCGGAAACCGGCCGACCATCAACAGCCCACGATAGGCTTCACCGAGCGCGTGTTGCAGAGATCGATCGCGAATGTGTCGCCCGTTCAGAAATAGATACTGCATCCGATTGTTACCGCGGCTAACTGACGGATCGCAAACGTAGCCGCTGATTCGAATTTGGTCGTCATCGTCGCGAATCGGAATCAAAACGCTGGCGATCTCGTCACCGAAAAACGCCCCAATACGATCGGACCAGCGCGTCGAAGGCGGCAAGTCGTAAATGAGTTTTTCGTTGTTGCTGAGCACAAAATGAATCTGCGGATTCGCCAGCGCCAACCGCGTGAACGCTTCAACGATGTGCCCACGCTCGGTGCCGGCGGACTTCAAGAACCGGTGGCGAACGGGCGTGTTGAAGAACAGATTGCGAATCTCGATCACGGTTCCGACAGGGCTGCCACACGGCGCCGGCGCCTCCATCACGCCGCCGCGAACTTGCACCTCGCTGCCACAGGGATCGACTTCGGTACGGCTGCGGATGGTCATTTGCGAAACGCTACCGATGGACGCCAACGCTTCACCGCGAAAACCCAACGTGCGAACGCTGAACAGCGAATCGTCGTCGGGCAACTTGCTGGTGGCGTGCGAGGCGATCGCCAGCGGCAATTGCTCTGCCGTCATGCCGCAGCCATCATCGCTGATTCGGATCAGCTCGGTTCCGCCGCCCGCGATCGTGACTTCGATCCGATGGGCGCCCGCGTCGATGCTGTTTTCGACGAGCTCCTTGACGACCGATGAGGGTCGTTCGATGACCTCACCTGCCGCGATCTGGTTCACCAGGTTCGTCGGCAGTTGTCGGATGTTCGGCAATTGAAAAGTCGTTGTCGTCATGTCAGTCGAATGTACCGACTGAACCCTCGACGACAACCGCAAATCGGTGATTGCCGGTACTTCGACCAAGCTTCGCGAGAGCACCCATTATCGCAATGACAGCAACACCCGCTGATTGCCGCGACGGACGATCAAGCGGAGAGGTTGACGGGCATTTTGAGCCTCAGCAAATTTTGTCGCCAATTGGGCGACTGATGTCAACTCGGTGCCGGACGCCGATTCGATCACGTCGCCGGCCTGAAAGCCTTCGCGAGCGGCGATGCCTTCGTCGTGAACGCTGACGATGATCAGTCCGCTGTTCAAGCCTTCGTAGCCGTATTGCTGGGCCGACTCGGCAGTGACCGGCACAAGTTCGGCTCCGAACGCTTCAGTGAAGCCGCTGAACATTGCCATCGCTTCGTCCGTTCGCTCATCCAACTTCACTTGCAAGTTCAGCGTCTGACCGGCGCGATTGACTTCGATGTTAACGGTGGTTCCGGGCGGCCGATTGGCGACGTAGTTACGCAGTTGGGTTCCACCCCGCACAAGCTTGCCGTCCATCTTCGTCACGACATCGCCAGGTTGAAGTCCCGCCTTGGCGGCCGGTTGATTTTCCAACACGCCGCCGATCAATCCCCCGACCCGAACTTTCAAGTCGTAGGTTTGCATCGTCTCGGGAGTCACGTCGACGACTTGAGCTCCCAAAAATCCGCGTCGCACCGATCCTGTCTCGACAATTTGGTTCAGCACGGGTTCGGCGAGTGATACCGGGATCGCGAATCCAATGCCCGCGCTGCCACCGCTTCGCGACAGGATGGCCGTGTTGATGCCGACCAGTTCGCCACGCAGATTCACGAGCGGGCCGCCAGAATTCCCCGGATTGATCGCCGCATCAGTTTGCAGAAAGTCCTCGAAACCGTTGCCATCGGCGATGATCCGCTGGACGCGATTCTTTCCGCTGATGATGCCGGCGGTCACGGTTTGATCGAGTCCGAAGGGGCTACCGATCGCCAAAACCCAATCGCCAACGCGAATATCGTCGCTGCTGCCCAGCTTGGCGGGTCGCAAACCGGACAAGTTGACTTTGACGACTGCCAAATCGGTTGGCGGGTCGGTACCGACAACCGTCCCGGTTTCGATCCGACCGTCGGAAAATTCAACGGTCAATTCGTCGGCACCGTCGATCACGTGATTGTTGGTCAGAATGTAACCATCCTCGCGGACGATCACGCCGCTGCCCATACCGCTCGATTCGCGTTCTTGCGTTTGCGGTTGCCCGCCGCCGAACAGATCTTCGAAGCCCTGTGGCACGCCTTTGGGCACCCGCCCGCTTCGGGTGCGAACGACTTCAGTTTGTTTGGTCTTGATGCTGACGACGCTCGGCTTCAAAGCTTCAGCGACGTTCCGGAAGGCCGTCGAAAGATTATCCGCCGCGGCCAAATTTTGTTGCTCAACGGCTTGCTGCGCCACGACGGCTGAAGTGTCACCCACGGTCCGGTCTTGGCCGACTGCCGCATTTTGAACGGAGTGCGGCAGCGACATCACGACGCCCGCGACCAGTGATCCGACGAGCGTTGCGACCAAGACGAACGTCAGGCTCTTCCAAATATTCTGCATCGATTTTTCTCCAGATTGATACGGGCCCACCGACAACGGCGGTTCACCGATTTGTTCGGGGTCTCACCCGATAAGGTACGCTGCCAACGGGGCACGGGATCGCGCCACGTTGGCCTATCGAGCAAACATCAGGCCAATTCTTTCGTTCACCCTCGCACCGACGGTTCGCAGTCTGCTAATCTATTTGACGGCATTGTTGTTGAGCGACGGAGCAAGGATTGGATGCGAGATACTCTGACGGTAATTCTGGCCGGAGGTCGTGGTTCACGACTGGAGCCACTGACTCGGGATCGTGCGAAGCCGGCGGTGCCGTTCGGCGGGCTGTACCGGATCATCGATTTCGTGCTGAGCAACGCGCTCAATAGCGGCATGCGGAAGATTCTGCTGCTGACGCAGTACAAGGCCCAATCGCTCGATCGACACATCAATCTGGCGTGGCGAAATTATTTCTGCCGTGAATTGGGCGAGTTCATCGACGTCGTACCGCCGCAGCAGCGGTTTGCCGACAATTGGTACCAAGGCACCGCCGACGCCGTTTATCAGAACATCTACGCCATCGAGCGTGAACAGCCGCAGGACGTTTTGGTGCTGGCAGGCGACCATATCTACAAGATGAATTACGGTCCGATGATCGACTTTCACCACCGCATGGGTGCTGATATCACGATCGGGGCATTGCGAGTCGGACGCGAGGACGCGAAACAGTTTGGCGTCATTCAAGCGGATCTGGATCATCGCATCGTCGGGTTTCAGGAAAAACCACAGGATCCAACTCCGACCCCCGACGATCCCGACTTGTACATGGCGTCGATGGGGATCTACGTCTTCAACGCTCGTTTCCTTTATGAACAGCTTTGCAACGATGCGACGTTGGAAGGTAGTGATCATGACTTCGGCAAGAATATCATTCCCGATGCGATCGAAAACTGCAAAGTGTTCGCTTTTCCGTTCTTGGACGAAAACCGAAAACGCGACGCTTACTGGCGCGATGTCGGCACCATCGACGCCTACTTCGAAGCGACGATGGATCTGATCGATGTCGACCCACAACTGAACTTGTACGACAGCCATTGGCCGATCCGAGCGTTCCAGCCGATGCTGCCGCCCCCGAAGTTCGTGTTCGGCAGCGAAGGTGGGCCGTCGACACGCCGCGGCGAAGCGCTCGATTCGATCGTCTGCCAAGGCGCCATCATCAGCGGCGGCAGCGTCGCCCGCAGTGTGCTGGGCCCGAATGTTCGCATCAATTCGTATGCTCAAGTCCAAGACAGCATTCTGTTTGACGAAGTCGAAGTCGGTCGGCGATGTCGATTGCGAAGAGTCATCGTCGACAAAGGCGTTCGCATTCCCGCCGAAACGGAAATCGGGTTTGACCTGGACGCTGATCGCGCGCGTGGGTTCACCGTGACCGAAAGCGGATTGGTCGTGATCGCCCGCGGTGAAGAATTGTCATTCACACGCGATCCGGTTCACGCCTGATGGTCATGTTGCTCGCTGACAGTTCCCCCCTCCTGCTCGGCCTCCTGCTGGCGGTCATCGTCATGGCCGTCGGTGGCGTCCTAGGATTCCGGCTCGGGCGATCTCGACGCTCTGGTGTTGGGAACAGCCTCAACGAAAACGATCGTGAACGGTTGTTGCAACTGCTACGCGAACTCGGCGTCTGGACGCAAGAATACTCGGGCAATGTTTCCGACTACCAGGATCAACTCGGTCGACTCAACGAAGCCGTCAAGATCAGCGCCAGTCGCTCGCCATCGGAGGCCCGCATGGTGACGGTGTTGGAACAGATCATGGAGAGCAATTCGAGCTTGAAGACTCGGTTGGACGCCGCCGAACAGCAACTCGAAAAGCAAACACGACAAATCGCTTCTTATCTGACCGAAGCGCGGACGGATGGGTTGACGGGCCTATTCAATCGGCGGGCGCTCGACCAACGACTCGAAGAAATCTTCATTGCCTATCGCAACGGCGGGCGATCGTTCGTCGTCGCCCTCGTCGATGTCGATAAGTTCAAATTGATCAACGACAACTACGGCCACCAAACCGGCGACCAGGTTCTCAAGCAGTTGGCGTCGGTGCTGCGAACCCAGTTGGCCAACGCGATCATGGTCGCTCGGTTCGGCGGCGAGGAGTTCGCAGTCGTCATGGACGGCCCGCTACGAATCGCCGCCGCGCAGTTGAATGAGGTTCGCAAAAGAGTGGCGGAACTGCCGATCCAGACTGGCACTCAATCGATCGACGTCACGATCAGCATTGGGTTGAGCGAACCACGCGAAGACATCATCGTGGCGCCGGTACTGCGTCGTGCCGACGAAGCCCTGTACGCCGCCAAAAACATCGGCCGAAATCGAGTGTACTACCACGACGGCCGAGATCCGATCCTTGTCGGTGCACCGGAAGTCGTTAAATGAGTCGCGTTGATTGTGTCGAACGCAAAATTCCATCCCATGAGAAAACGTCATGACCAAGCACCAAACGACGCCGTATCCGATTGAAACGATGCCGCCGGGCATCCCCTACATCGTTGGCAACGAAGCGGCCGAACGATTCAGCTTCTACGGTATGCGGGCGATCCTGACGGTGTTCATGACAAAGTATCTCGTCGACTCGACGGGTGCCTTGGATACCATGGGCGACGAAGACGCAAAATTTTGGGGCCACATCTTCATCATGGCCGCGTATTTCACGCCCGTGCTGGGCGCCTTCGTGGCGGATTGGTTGTTTGGAAAGTATCGAACGATTCTCTATCTATCCCTGCTGTACTGTGCAGGTCACTTTGCCTTGGCGGTCAACGAGACGCGACTTGGTCTGGCGGTCGGACTCAGCTTGATTGCGTTGGGAACCGGTGCGATCAAACCCTGCGTTTCAGCGCACGTCGGCGATCAATTCGGATCAAAAAACTCGCACCTGCTCGAAAAAGTCTTCGGCTGGTTCTACGTCGCAATCAACCTTGGCGCATTTTTATCGACTCTGCTGACTCCTTGGTTGCTGCAGCATTACGGTTCGCGAGTTGCATTCGGTGTTCCCGGAATTTTGATGGCGATTGCCACCTTCGTGTTCTGGCTCGGACGAAATCGATTTGTCCATATTCCACCTCGCGGCGCGGTCGTTTTCAAAGAAGCGTTCACAGGGGTCGGGCTGAAGGTGATCCTAAAACTGACTCCAGTGTATCTGTTGGTTGCGGTGTTCTGGAGCCTATTTGACCAAACGGCGACCAGTTGGGTGTTGCAAGCCGAAACAATGGACCGAAACGTATTCGGAGTTGAGTTGCTTTCCAGCCAAATTCAGGCAGCGAATCCGTTCTTGATCTTGGTATTCGTGCCGATGTTCAGTTATTGGTTCTACCCCACACTCAATAAATTCTTTCCGTTGACATCTCTGCGAAAAGTCAGCATCGGGATGTTCCTGTCCGTTTCCGCCTTCGCCCTGATCGCGGTCGCCGAATCAAGAATTCAAAGCGGCGTTTCGACCAGCATCGGTTGGCAAGTAGCCGCCTATGTAATCATGACGGCCGCAGAAGTGATGGTCTCAATCACGTGTCTGGAGTTTAGCTATACTCAGGCTCCTAACAGCATGAAGAGCATCATCATGAGCCTCTACTTGTTGTCGGTATCGCTGGGCAATTTTATCGCCGCCGGCGTCAATGCCGTGATTCTGAACGAAGACGGTTCATCCAAGCTGCCCGGCGCGATGTATTACTGGTTCTTTACGGGATTGATGCTTGCTGCCGCATTCGCTTTCATCGTAGTAGCGTTCCTGTACCGCGAACAAACATTCATCCAAGATGACGGATCGTTGGAAGACGGCGCGGTCTCGGATGGGACTCAGGTGACTTAAAAGTCACGAATGAACCACGTTCGCCGGCAATTCGCTTTGATGTGCGCGGCTTTCCATGAAGTGCATTTGGTAGCCCGCTGTGTTGGGAAAGACGACCAAGTCGCCCAGCGCGACGCCGTCATTGAATTGCATCCGACGTGGCGTGATCCAGTCGTCCTCGGCACAGTACGACCCCACAAAAAAACCCCGTCCCGGCAGTGTCCGATCGCCGGTTCCTACCGTTAGAAGCATCGGATCAACCGAGAAATCAGCCGACGTTGTTTTGCAGTTGGTTTGGTTCATCCCTAGTCCGATCAGCCAATCGCCCCGCACGTCTGTCTTGCGATTCTCAACTCGTGCAATCGTCATCCCGCACCCATCAACGAGCGCGCGGCCGGGTTCGCAGTGCAGACACAATCCGCTCTCGCGAATCAATTCACGTACCCCGTCCGAATCCAAAATTTTTCCCAACCATGTGCCTGCGTCGTCCGCTTGCCACGTCGGATGATTGCGCTGCGTTTGTTGAAAATCAGTGCCGTCAAATGATCGACCGAAGTGATGACCCTTTGCGATCACCGGATCGGCTTCATGATCGAGCAGTTGTTGATCGACCCGATCATGGAACGCGGACCACTGGTGCTCGCAAACCAAATACTGCACCGGAAAGCCACCGCCGATATCAATGAACTCGATCGGATGGCCTGCCGCACGGAAGCTATTCGCCAGCAAAACGGTTTGTCGAATCGCGGCGACGCGATCGGCGATCGAATTGCCATCGAGATGAAAATGCAGACCCGTCACGCGAATCGGCGAATCGATTCTTAAAAAGTCGAACGATTCGTCGATGTCGAAGCCGAATCTCGACTCGTGAGGACCGGATGAGAAATCGAAGCCCCTCAATCGAATGCCGACGTTCGCGGTCTTCATCCGATTCCGCGTTTCAGACAATACCGCTTCATACTCGTCATGGCCGTTTAGGATGATCGTCGCGCCGATGTCGATCGCCGCGTGAATGAGCGGCGGCGCCGGCGCTGCCGATGTGACGACGATATCGGAACCTTCGAATCCGGCGCTGATCGCAGCAGCCAATTCACGCTCACTGGAAACGTCGATCCCGATCTGGGCATGCGCCGCCGCTTCCACGTAGTGATAGCACTTGCTCGCTTTGTGAGCGAAAAAAATCCGCATGTCGATGTCGCGGTCGACCGCCACGCGGGCGATGGCGTCGATGTTGGATCGCATCAATGACGGATGATGAACGTGGAGCGGTGAGCCGTGTCGGTCAACCAACTCAGCCAGACAATCACGTTCGTTGAGCGATTCGACTATCCAAGACGCCAATCGCGGTCGAAGCGGTGAGACGCCGTGGCACGGCGCGTAGAGCCGATCGTTCAAGGCGCCGCTTGAACTCGAATCCGCCGATACTCGATCTGTCCTCGATCGCCTTCCAGACCAATCGGACCGACAGCGGGAACTTCGAACTCGGCCTCCAGCACTTCACCGTTGCAGGTGCAGCGTGCCTTGTCGCCGCGAACTTCGACGACCAGTTCATTCCAATCGCCCGATCGAAAGTCTTTGAGGTCTTTGTACGGCCCGGCGAGCGGGAAGTCGCGAACTTGCAGTTGGTGGCCTCGCAAAAAGACTCCGCTGTCGGCGTTCACTCCTGCGCGAAATTCTAACTTCAACGTGAAATCACCCTTGATGTCACCGGTGGTGTAGAGCTGTTGGATTCTGCGTCCTTCTGGTGGTGTCGTGACGACCAATCGACCGGCAATCGCGCGATAGCGCCCGTCCGGCGAAGATGTCATGCCGTCAAATGAAACAGCCTCTTCGACCAACGGCCACACGACCGACCGATCGCTGGCGACCCACTTCGCACGCCCCGCTCTCATCGCCTCGGGCGTCGGACGGAATCCCCAGCCCGTCAAGTCTCTGCCATTGAAAAGATCGGTATAGCCTTGCTCGGTTTCGAACATTGGTGAATCGGTCTCGGCGATTCCGAGCGTCGCAAAGATCGGCATCAGCGCCGATTTCCACTTCGCATAACCGGCCGCGTTGGGATGCAACAGATCCGGAAACTCGGCTGCTTTCGCGTCGCCGTTCTTGTCCGCGAACAACACATAAGTATCCACAACCGTGATTTGTGAATCACCACGCGCGACGGATGAAAGTTCTTCATTGATTTTTCGGATGTCGTCCGCCAAACGCGACTTGGATTCGCTGCTTGGCATGACAAGGCACATCACGATGGGCATGGCCGGATCGTGTGCTTTGAGTCGATCGAGGATCAGGTGAACGTTGCCCGCGATGGTTTTCGCATCCGCGTGTTCTTCGAGATCATTGGTGCCCATCAGCATCACGACGCCGACCGGGTCGAGGCTTAGCACGTCCTCGTCAAGGCGAAGGAGCATCCCGCGAGTCGTGTCGCCACTGATGCCACGATTGGCGACGTTGACATTGAGTCCGTCGAAGTTGCCACCGAAATCGTCGCCCCATCCTTGCGTGATCGAATCACCCAAGAAAACGATCGCTCCTTCGTCTTGTTCTGCCCGCCCGGCAAACGTCGTCCGCCGCTGGTTCCAAACCTGACGCATCCAATCGTAGCGGCGGATCGGTCCCGCGCCGGCCAACCCATCATTGGTATCCGGCAATGCGAAGCGGAACTCCTGGACCGCCTGCGGCTCGGTCTCCGGTGCAGCCTCTTGTGCGCGCACGTCGAAGCTGAACAAAAAACCGAACAAGATCAAACAGCTCAACTTTAGTCGCATGATGGGTTTGCCTGGAACGCGGGTCGGTCGCTGATGGAAGAATGGAGTCCCCGAAAGACTACGATTCCGTGACTTCCGTTTCTCGCGATCTCGCAATCTCGGTTGCGGAAGATTCGTATTTTTTGGTCAGCTCTTGAACTTCATCCTTGAGCCGTTTGCAATCGTCTTCGCCGATCACTTTGTCTTTCTCCGCCGCGTCGGCCGCCTTGTTGCCGTCGCGCCGGATATTGCGAATCGCGATCTTCGCTTCCTCGGTCAACTCCTTGATTCGGCTGACCATTTTTTTCCGCACGTCGGTCGACAACGGCGGGACGTTCAGTCGGATGATGCGACCGTCGTTCTGCGGATTCAAGCCGATGTCGCTGGCCACGATCGCCTTTTCGATTTCTTTGATCGTGCTGGCATCGAACGGACGAATCACGATTTGTTGAGGCTCGGGTGTGCCGATGGACGCCAATTGTTTCAGCGGCGTTGACGACCCGTAAACATCGACTTTGATCGAGTCGACCAAGCCCGGCGTGGCACGACCGGTGCGGATTCCGGACAGGTTATGTTGCAGAACGGAGATCGCTTTCTCCATGCGCTCTTCGGCGTCCATCAGAGTTTCGTCGACCGTGGCCATAGGAAGATCCTTTTCGTGAGGAGGGGATGGGGAGTCTAGTTCTTTGCGGTACCGATCCAGGTTCCAACGGTATCACCGCGGATGGCTTTGACAATGTTGCCATCCTTCTTGAAGTTGAAAACCAAAATCGGTTTGGAATGTTCGTGACACAATGCGATCGCAGTCGCATCCATGACCTTCAAGTTCTTTTGAATCACTTCATCGTATGTCAACGATTCATAGAGCACGGCGTGGGGATTTTTTTCGGGGTCGTCGCTGTACACGCCGTCGACGCGAGTGGCCTTGAGCACCACGTCGGCGTCCAGTTCGAGAGCCCGTTGGGCGGCAGCGGTGTCGGTTGTGACAAACGGATTTCCGATGCCCGCTGCCAAGATCACAATACGGCCCTTGTTCAGATGAGCGATCGCGCGGCGGCGGATGAATGTTTCGGCAATTTTCTCCATTGGCACCGCGGACATCACGCGCGTTTGCAACCCAATCGACTCGAGCGCGTCCTGCATCGAAAGCGAATTGATGACCGTTGCCAACATGCCCATGTAGTGCGCGGTGGCTTCTTGAACGAGCGCGTTCCGACCTGAAAACTGGGCCCCGCGAAGGATGTTCCCGCCACCGATCACGATCGCGATCTGACATCCCGATTGATGGGCACGTTTGATTTGCTGAGCGATCTGGCCAGATTCTTCCGGGCTGATCCCGCGACCACCGGCGTCGGCGAGACTCTCACCGCTGAGTTTCAAAATGACGCGTTGGTAACGTAGCTGACTGGGACTGTCGTCGGCGTCTTTGGACATCGGGGGCATCAATGCAGTAGTTCAAGTGGGTTCGTTCGAAAGACTATCGTACACAAAAAAACCTCGCCGAACCGATGGGGGTCGACGAGGTTGATGGTTTTCTGATGACCCGTGGGCCTCCCGCGAACTAGCTAACCGAAACTCGCTTGAACGCGAGGACTTCCGCGTCGGGGCTGAGCCCCTTGATCGCCGATTCCACAGTTTTCGTATCGTCGAGTGCAAAGAATTGGCTCAGCAAACATCGTTCCTGATCCAACAAAGTGTTGTCGGCGATGAAACGATCCATCTTGCCGGGAAGAATCTTGTCCCAGATTTTTTCCGGCTTGCCTTCCGCTGTCAGTTCGGCCTTGATGGCGTCTTCGGCTTCCTTCAAAACCGCCGGCGTCAGCTGTCGCTTGCTGGCGAACTGAGGCACGTTCTTTTGCGGCTTGCCCAAGTTTTCACGAGCATTGACTTCGTTCTCGGCAATGATCTGAGCCCGCAACGCTTCGGCTTCTTTCTCGACAAACTCGGCGTCGAATTCATCCGGGTGCAGGATCGACGGCTTCATTGCGGCGATGTGCATCGCGACGGTTCGGAAGAACTGCGAAGCCTCGTCTTTGCCGCCGTCTTTGAAACTGACCAGAACACCGATCTTGCTGCCGGCGTGGATGTACGAAGTGATGTTGTCGCCTTCAACGACTTGAACATCCGATACTTCGATCTTTTCGCCCACCTTGCCGGTTTCCGAAATCAATCGCTCACCGACCGTGCCGCTCTCGAACGGCAGTGCGGAAACTTCTTCCGGGGTGGTCGACTTGTTGTCGAAAGCCAGCTTGGCGATCTTGTTGACAAGGTCAATGAAGCCATCGTTCTTGGCGACAAAATCGGTCTCGCAGCTCAGGGCCAGCAACATGGCTCGCTTGCCTTCGGTGATCGCCACGACGACGCCTTCGTTGGCTTCTCGGTCGGCACGCTTTTCAGCGACCTTTTGGCCCTTCTTGCGAAGGTAATCCATCGCGCCTTCGATATCACCACCGGACTCTAGGAGTGCTTTTTTGCAGTCCATCATGCCCGCGCCAGTCGACCGTCTCAGTTCGCTAACGTCTTTTGCAGAAATTGCAGTTGTCATTTATCTATCTTCCTACTCGATCTTGCGTACAAAAATGTTCTCAATGGACTAAGGTCAGCCTTCGGTCGCGGCTGCTACTTCGACCGCCTCGGCGTCTGCTGAAGCCGAGTCCGACTCGGTCGCTGGAGCCGCACTCGGACGTGCCGCTGGAGCATCGTCCATCACCTTGTTCATCGCCAGTTGGCCTTTGCCTTCGTTGATTGCGTCAGCCAACTGCTTCAAAATCAATTCTACGCTGCGGATGCCATCGTCATTTCCGGGAATCGGCAAGTCGATTTGCGACGGGTCGCTGTCAGTATCGATCAGAGCAACCGTTGGAATGCCCAATCGCTTGGCTTCGCGCACGGCATTGCGCTCTTTGCCTGGGTCGACGATGAACAGACATTCGGGCAACCGGTTCATCGATCGCAATCCGTTCAAGTTGCGGTACATTTTGCGGTACTCGCGGTTGATCGTCGACTGCATCTTCTTGCTGTAGTCGTTGATGCGATCGCTGCCGCGAAGCTCTTCGAGTTCTTCGAGGCGGGTCAGTCGGCTGCGGATGGTGCGGAAATTGGTGAGCGTACCGCCCAGCCAACGCTCGCTGACGAAGGGCATGCCGCAACGGATCGCCTGTTCTTCGACGGCTTCACCCGCTTGACGCTTGGTGCCGACGAACAGGATCAGACTTCCGCCGGCGGCCACTTGGCCGAGATATTTTTTGGCTCGGAGCATGCCGCGAAGGGTTTCGCGGATGTCCATGATGTGGATCTGGTTCTTGCGACCGAAGATGTATGGAGCCATCTTGGGATTCCACAAGCTGGTACGGTGTCCGAAGTGGACGCCAGCTTCGATCATTTCTTGTACGATCGGATTTGCCACGTAGTTTTTCCTTGAGATTTATGCCATTACGGGCTACGAGAAACCGTGCCGGTTGAAAACGCGACGGTCGGCATCCAGGGCAAGCGCCCTTCGTCCCATCAGCAATGGCGGTGAGTGAAACGGGTCGACCGGAATAACCGCCAGCCGCCCGAAGGAGAGAAGAAGGTACTGCACCGGGCGAATTTGGGCAAGGGATCGTGAGAACCGCGCACATAGCCGCCCCACTCAAGCACGCCCGGGAGGATTCGAACCTCCGACCGCCGCATTAGAAGTGCGATGCTCTATCCAACTGAGCTACGGGCGCGAGAGATGTTTTCTTCGTCGTTTATAACTGGCACAACTCCTTCAACTGATCACGGTAATTTCCTGGTAGCAACCAACCTTAACCTGTTAATTAGCAACTGGTTACAGATCTAGGTTTTGCATTGACCGGGAATGGCTCCAACTCCTTAAGCAAATTGATATCAAAACGCGCGGCCGACGGTGTAACATGGACGACGTTCACGACCACGGTTTTGGGGAGGAGTGGCCATGACGGATGCCAGTCTATCTAAACGCAAGCGATCAGCGAAGCCGGACAAGCCGTGTCCGGACTTTCCACCGACCGTCCACGATTCAAAAACAGAGGCGAGAAAGGTACGCCACAAGATCGAGTTTTCCAGGGTGTGGGACGTTTGGACCGGCGCAATTGATTGCCTCAGACACCTAAATCCACGATCACGTGCAGCTTACGCCCGTCTCATGTCTCTTTCCACGTTCAGGGTGGCGATGCAATTGGAGAAGTCCAAAGTTTGATGGCCTCGCAAGTCGCGGGCAATGTTCTGTTCGATGGCATCAATTCTTTGCGTAAACAAGCGATGAACGGCCAGTCTGTCTCGGCGGACGTTTGGCGCGAGTCCGTGGAAACGCTGATCAGCCGAGCTGACGGATTTGGTAAACGCGACTTATGACGTGTTCTCCAAACGCTTCTCGGACAAGGATTCGGCAACGGGACGCGAGGTCACACTTGCCATCCCTGCCAAAGATGCGAGTTCGAGTGTGATCGGTCGGAAATTTGATCCTGATTTAACATCAGTCGATGGATCTCTGCTTGGCATGTCCGATTATCGAGGCCAAGGTGGTGTTGATGCCTTTTTGGGCCTCGACGTTTCCGGAATCGTTACAGATTTTGCCGCAGTTAAAGTTGCTCGTCGATGCACACCCAGACGACATTGCGATCGTGGGTATCAATCTGGACGTCGCGGGCGCTGACGTCCAAACATTCTCGCGTGAACAGGGCATTGAGTTCCCAAGCTTTCGCGCCGAATCTTCAGCGACCGCTCAAGTGGCCAACCCGGTTGCCTCGCAGTTCTGACTGGTTTCGATGCCGTTTGTGGCAATTCTTGATCGCCAAGGGCAAGTGGTCCAATTGGATTACACGGGCCGTAAATTGAATGGGACGGTCGAAACGCTGCTAGGTCGTTAGACTCCATTCGTGAATTTTTTCGCTGCCATCTTTTCTTCCGTTTTGCCGACGATACATTTCGCTCGTTCGCCTCGTTGCTATCAATCAGTAGCGGCGATCTACTCATCTTGACTCTTTGGGAGCGGAACCCATGGTCGGCATTCGTCGCAGGCTTTCTCCTGCAAGTCACAAACATCGGCATCCCCGGTTTGAGTCGCTGGAAGATCGACGCATGATGATCGCCACCGCGATCGGTGCAGCGAATGCGACGGAGGGCCAACCGTACGTTCTTAACCTGTCGCAAGATCTTCAGCCATCTCCGACGGCGACCTGGCAAATTGATTGGGGTGATGGTGCCGTTCAAACGATCGCGGCCACTTCACCGGTCGTGTCCCACGTTTATGCGGATGGGCCAACGACACCCACGATTAACGCCTCCGTGTTTGCGCCCGATGGAAAATTTGCTGGGTTCAGTCCAACGGAGATTTCAGTCGGTTCCGATGGCTCCGTCTTCGCGCGTAAGTCTGATGATTCGCTGCACCAACTCAGCGGTCTGAATTGGAATCAGATTCCAGGTTCTTATCGCAAGATCTCGGTTCGGACGGCGACCGAAATTTGGTGGCTTGACGCGGTCGGCAATGTTTCGATCTGGAATGGCGCGACGAACACTCCGGTCCCCGGTCGACTGCTGAAAAACATCTCGGTCGCCAGCGACGGGACGACTTGGGGCATCGACACCGCGAACGTGATCGTCACGCGCAGCGGTTCCAATTGGGTATCCGTAACCGGTGGACTGGTTGACATCGAAGCGCGTGTGGGCGGTGGCGCGGTCGGTGCCAACTCGGCCGGTACGGTTTACAGCCGTAGCGGATCCACTTGGAGCCCGTTGCCCGGCTCATTCAAGGATGTTTCCGTCGGAGCCGATGGCACGCTGATTGGGCTCAATGCGGCGGGTGATGTCTTTCGCTATTCGGTTACAGCTTGGCAGCCCCTTTCATGGCCGAAGCTCACTCAGATTTCGGTGCGAAATACGAGTGAGATATGGGGAATCGATACCACCGGCGCGGTCGTTCGCTGGGATGGTGCATCGCTTCGTCGCATACCGCTGGCCGCGTCATCATTCGCCGTCAACAACTCCGCGCCGGTCGGAGTCTTTGGAGCTGCGCCGTCCCTTTACATCAACGAGCCGTATGTTCCGCCGGTACGCTTCAACGACAACGGAATCGAAAGCGTTCAACACGTTGCGATCAACTGGGGCGACGGATCGCCGATCGAAATCGCACCGGCTAGCGATTTGCCTTCGCATCGATTTGCCAATCCAGCAACCTACTCGATCGCCATCACTCCCTTCGACGAAGATTCACCGTTGCCACCGGCCACCGCGAACGGCGCGGGAACGTTGGTCGTTGAAGCTCGCCGCTTTCAAACTCAAACGGGCTCCGGTGTTTCCGTTTGGAACCGACAGCCATCCGTTCAAGGAAGTCTGTCGGCGATCGAACTTGCCGCTGCACCGCCAACATCGCTCGGCGATACGACCAATGGTGCCCGCGTTGACTACAACGTGGACTTGGCGACTGCCGGACTGAAGTACCTTTGGGTCCGTTTGCGAAGTCCGCAAGCCACATCCGCGTCGATTCATCTCGGGCTCAACGGCGTTCCGATCAGTTACGGCGGTCAAGGCGTCGCGACCTCGAGCAGCCAGTGGGAATGGGTTCGCACGATTGCGGGCGGTCCCGTCGGAAATCGGCTCTCGGTGACCAGCGCAGCCGGACCAGCGACGGTGAACGTGTGGTCTCGCGCAGGCCAAATCGAAGTCGATCAAATCCTATTGATTCCGGATATCAACTTCACTCCGATCGGACGACTGCATGAGATCCGCCAAACCACGGGTGCCTATTCCCCTGTGACGACGACCGTGACCGTGACGCCTGGCTTCCAGTCGACGCCCGCCATTCTTCCCGGTTCGTCACTGCCAATTGCGGTTGTCGATCGGGCAAACATCCTTGTCGGGCAATCGATTTTGATTCCCGTCACCGCCAATGATTTTGACCCCGACGGGCAAGCAATTTCACTGGTGTCGGCATGGTTGGCGAATTGGTCGCCTGATACGAGTAATTCATTGTCTCCACCGGTCGTCTCGATCGAATCGGGCGCGGTGCGAGTCCGATCGTCCGCGACATCCGGCGAGGCGGCGATCAAGTATGTTGTCGAAGATGCCTCGGGGAATCGCGCGACCGGCGCGCTGTTGTTTCGGCTCGATAATTTCAGTGTTCCTGCGGTTCCCGCATCACCATTCAACAGTGGCAACGCGGTCGAGTCGACCGCCTCCAAATTCGTGACTCGCGAAGAAACCGACATCACGATTCCGTCCGCTGGGATTCCCGTCGAAGTCAAACGCAACTACTCGTCGGATCGTACCGACAACCAGGGCTTCGGGCCGGGTTGGACGTTCAACTATGGAACCTTCGTAAATGTCGCTGTCGCTGGTAACAGCTTCGTGTGGACGCGGCCGGACGGGACCACCGAGACTTACAATGCGGGATCAACCACGGGCGGACTCACCGCGTTTTCAAATCTGCTCGGCAACGGTACAACCGCACAGCGAACGATCGTCGGCTCGGTTACAACGATCATCATCACCACGAAGTATGGGGAACGCTATCAGTTCGGCGTCACGGGTCAGCGAGGACGGATCGAACAGATTCGTGACCGTAACGCGAATGTTCAATCGATCGTGTACCAAGCGGGCGGCATGATTCAGCAAGTGGACGAGAGCTTCACCGGATCGACCGGACGAACTCGACTCGTTTTCCAAACGACTGGCGATCGCATCACCAGTGTTACCGACGACAGAGGCCGCACTTGGAACTACGAATACAACCAATCCATCAGCGGCAATTCGTACCTGAGTGGTGCGTTGCTGCCAGCAGCATTACTCGGCGGCGCTCGTCAATCGGTCAGCTACCAATACTCGCCACTGACCGGCTCGACCGGACTGCTCACCAACGTGACCGAACGGACCGGCGACGAAACGAAGTTCAAATATTATCTCAACGGACGACTCGAGACGGTCAGCACCGGGGGAATCGTGACCGCCCGGTACGGCTATGACGACGCCACCGCGCGACGCGAAATGGTGGACGGTACCGGTGTGCGTACGATCGAAAAGTTCAACAGCAAGAAAGCCGTTCTGGAACGGTATGAAAACGGTAGCCTGAAAGTCACCAATCAGTACGATGCCTTCGGACGTCTGACGAATGTCACCGCCGCCGGTCAAGATCCGATCCTGTACACGTACGATGCGAAGGGCAATATCCTGACGCAGAAGGCCGCCAACGGCGTGTATTCCAAGTTCGATTACGACCCCAACTTCAGCCAGGTCACTCGGATCATCTCCGACGTTTCTCTGTCGACCACGACCGACGACATCATCCTTTCCACTCGCACGCTCGACGCGAACGGGAACCTCGTTGATGAAGTCGACACGTTACTCAACAAGACCACGCGGGTTTACGACTCGCGCGGTCAAGTGATTTCGATCACCGATGCTCGCGGGGTCGCCACGCCATCGATCGCGGGCGATTTCACCACCGAGTTCGTTTACAACGCCGACGGCCAATTGACGCAGCGTCGATTGCCCATGACGACGGCACCGACGGGATCGCGACCGATCGAGAACCTAAGCTACGACGGGTTTTACAATTTGCTTTCTCAGACCGATCCGACGGGCGTGACGACCACGTTTCAGTACGATCGCATCGGACAGTTGCTCAGCAAAATGTTGCCAGCGCCGTATCCAGCCATCTCGACGGTGCCGATCATCACGCAGATCCAGTACGACAACTTCGGTCGCGTGATCGGCCAGACCGATGGTCGAGGAAATCAAACGCTGTTCCAGTGGGACGCCAGTGGACGGATTGCCCGTCAAGTCAATCCCGATGGTTCCGACACACGGACGACCTATGATGCGGCCGGTCGACCGCTGACGATACGCAGCGAAACAGGCCATGTCACCTCGTATGTTTACGATGCGGTCGGACAACTCAAGGCAACGATCTTTCCCGACGGCAGCAAACGGATCAACGACGGAACGTCCGTTGTCACCGAAGCCAACGGCGGCTATTCGACGGTCACTCAGAACTCAAAGGGTCAAACGACGCAATCTCGTGATGTCAATGGCGGGATCACGACTTGGACTTACAACACTCGCGGACAAGTTGCATCGACGACCGATCCGCTCGGCCAAGTCACGTCGTTCGCTTACGATGCCTTGGGCCGACTGATCGAAACTCGCGTCGTGAACCAACGAGTCGATCGAACGACTTATGACTCGGTCGGCAACCCGATCATCGTGACCTCGTATGATATTTTGGGTCTACCAGCCAATCCGAACCTAACCACGATTGCGGCGTCACGAGTTCGCGTCACCGGTACAACATTCGATGCCTCCAATCGACCGCTTGCGATCACGTCACCTGACCCGGACGACGGCGGCCCACTGTTGCCGTCGACTCAGATCACGACGTACGACGGTGCCGGTCGACCGCTTTCGGTCACCGACGCCCGCGGGAAAGTCACCACATTCCTTTATGACAACGCGGGACGACTTCATAAAACGACCCTTCCGGCCACCGATGCCGGCGCGGCCGTCCTGACATCGATTCTGGATGCCAACGGCAACGAGACGAAATCGGTCGACGCACTGGGGCGAAGCACGATCCGCGTTTTTGATGCGCTCAATCGTCCGATTACCACGACCGATGCGCTGGGCCAGTCGAGCAGCATCGCGTACGACCGCGCGGGCAGTCCGATCGTCAGTGTCGATGCCTTGGGGCGCGCGACCTATCGCAGCTACGATTCACGCGGCAGTCTGGTGAAAACCGTGTTGCCGGATCCCGACCTCACTGACGCCGTCCCCGCGCCGGTTTGGCAATATCAATACGATACGCAGGGGCTGTTGACTCAGTCGATCGATCCGCTCGGACGAATTTCCAACAATGTGTATGACGTGGGCGGTCGGCTGATCAAGTCACTCTCGCCCCTCTACGACGCGCCTGCGGACAGCGGTTACAGCCAGCTCCGCAAGGCCACGGCATACACGTACAACGTCGTCGGCGGCGTGCTGACCGAAGTGACGGGAATCGAAAATGCGGCTGGCACCAGCGTTGCGATCGCGCCAGTTGCCAGTCGCACGACGACGCGGACCTACACCGCCGTTGGCCGGCCGCTGCGCGTGACATCGCCCGATCCCGACGGCGCCGGACAACTCGTATCGGCCTACACGCAGTACGGCTACAACGGCTTCGGCAATGTCGTGTCGACGATCGACCAGTTGTCACGTACTACCGCGTTCGCTTATGACAAACTCGGTCGCAAGATCCAAACGACACTGCCCGACCCCGATGGTGCCGGTCCATTGGCCGCGCCGATCACGCGAACGGTTTACGACGAAACGGGCAACGTGATTCAGACCCGCGATGCCAATAACCAGCTTTGGCAATACGCTTATGATGCCATCGGGCGACAGACATCGGTGACGGCGCCCGATGTTTCGGTCACCCAAACCGTGTTCGATCTGGCGGGCAATCCGATTCGTACGATCGATGCCAAGTCGCTGGCGACCGACCGGACTTTTGATGCGCTCAATCGTGTGACGGTGCTGACATCGCCACCGGTCGTGGCGGGTGGTGTGCGTCCGGTTTGGCAGACCGCTTACGATGCCGTGGGCAACGTAATCGCGACGACGCAGCCGACCGAAGCGGGCAATCCCGCGATTCAAACCGTCAAGCTATACGATCGGCTCGACCGCTTGGTCGTCGTCACATCGCCCGATCCCGATGGACCCGGACCGCTCGCCGCACCCGTGATGCGATACGGTTACGACTCGGCCAACCGCGAGACATCGATGACGGACCCGCTGCTGCGAGTGACTCAGTATTCGTACGATTCGCTGGACCGACCGACGATCGTGACGCTGCCCGATCTCGATGGCAATCCGCTCACGCCGGCGCTGACGACGCAAACGCTTTACTACGACGTATCGCAATCGCGAGTTTCCGTCGATGCCCGTGGTCAGCGGACGACTCGCTGGCTGGATTCGCTCGGTCGCGTGTTCCAAGAGGTCCAGCCGGAAGCGACGACCGGTCTCAACTACACCGCTCCGATCAACAATTACGCCTACGACAATGCGGGTAACTTGGTTCGCGTCACCGACACGCTGTTGCGAGCGACCACGTTCACTTATGATTTGCTCGACCGTAAGAAAACTCAGAACGATCCTGATGCCGGTCAAGGTGTTCCGGTGACGACTTGGTCGTATGATGCCGCCGGCAATGTGACCTCCATCACCGATCCGTTGGGACGGGTTACGACGCAAGCTTTCGATTCTCGCAATCGACGAACGTCGATCACTTACCCTCGCACTATCGCAGGCGACCCAGCTTCCGCCGCCACGGAATCGGTCGCCTACGATGTGCTGGGCAACATCACCGCCAGCACCGATGCGCTGGGACGGGTGACAACATTTGGCTACGACAATTTATCGCGGTTGATCCTGCAAACGCTGCCGGACCCCGATTTGACGGATGCCGTCCCCGCGCCGACGTTGCAGTTCCAATATGACCTTCGCGGCAATCAAATTCAGGCGACCGATGAACTGGGGCGGATCACGCGAACGACGTACGATCAATTGTCACGACCGATTCAGATGATGTTGCCGATCGCCGATGGTGCGGTCACGACGGGCGGGCCGACTCGATCGACCGTTTACGACAGTGCGGGCAATGTTACTTCGCAAACCGATCTGGCTGGCCGCGTCACGCAATCGCAGTACGATGCCTGGAATCGTCCCACCAAGACGACGTTGCCCGATCCCGACGGTGCGGGTCCGCTGCCCGCACCGTTCACCGTCTCGACCTACGATGCGGTTGGCAACGTGATCGCGGTGACCGACCACACCGGTCGACGCGAAGACTTCCTTTTCGACAATCTCAATCGTCCGATCGGCACGACGCTGCGCGATCCTGACGGTAATGGACCCGCGTCCGCGCCGACGACTTCGCAAGCTTATGACCGAATCGGAAACCTTGTCTCGTCGACCGATACGCTGGGTCGAACGACGACTTATAGCTACAACGCGGCGAACCGATTGACGGTGGAGAATTTGCCACCGGACACGGACCAACTGCTCGCGTCATCGTTCATCACGACCACCTACACGTACGACCGCGTCGGCAATCAAACCACCAAGACCGATCCACTGGGTCGCGTCACGACGTACGCCTACGACGCCCGAAATCGCCGGATCAGCGAAACATTGCCGGACCCGGACGGCGCCGGTACGCTGTTGGCACCGAAGACCGAATCAACTTACGACTTGGTCGGTAATGTCATCTCCAGCCGCGACCAACTCGGCCGCGTGACGAGTTTCCAATATGATCGACTGGATCGGCAGACCACGATCACGCTCCCCGATCCGGATGCCACCGGTCCGCTCGCCGCGCCGATCATGCGGTACGTCTACGATGCGATTGGCAACACGCTGGAGACGATCGATCCTCGCGGCAATCGCACCGCTTGGACCTATGACAACTGGAATCGCAAGAAGTCGGAACAGCTTCCATCGCCCTCGCCGAGCGTCCATTCGCCGGCGACCGGACCGCTGACCTTGTGGGTTTACGATGTGATGAACAACGTCACTTCGCAAACCGATCCGCTGGGTCGAGTGACGGTGTCAACGTATGACGCGCTCGATCGCGTACTGATCACGACTTTTCCAGATCCCGATGGTGTTGGTCCACTGATCGCGCCGCAAACGATCAACACGTACAACGCCGAAGGCAACCTTGCCACGACGGCCGAGCGATTGACGGCGTCGACTTTTCTGACCACGACGTATGCCTATGACTCGTGGGATCGCAAGGTTCAGTCGACGGACCCGCGCGGCGCGGTCACTCGTTGGAACTACGACACACAGGACAATCTGACGTCCGTCATCGACCCCGGTAACAACACCACGACGTTCGCCTACAATCGTCGCGATCGACTCGTTTCCACGACCAATGGCTTGGGGCTGGTCGAGACCTACCAAAACGACAAAGTCGGCAATCGAACAAAAACGACGAATCGAAACGGCAAAGTCATCAACTACGGGTATGACGCACTGGACCGGGTCATCACGGAACAGTGGTACGACCCGGCGGGTCCTGGCACCGTGCGGATGATCACGACTTCCTACACCAATGGAGGCAAACTGTTCGCAGTCACCGATCCCGATTCGTCGACCATCTATTCGTACGATTCGCTGGACCGGGTGACCGGTTTCTCGCGGACGGGAACCGGTCTGACCGCTCACTCGTTCGGCTATGCTTACGACGTGGCGGGTAACTTGACGACGACGACTCAAACCGTCGGGTCCGATGTCATCACGACTGCCAACGTATATGACGCCATCAACCGGATCACCGAAATCTCGCAGACCGGCGCCGCCGTCCGCAGCTTAAAGGCCAACTATGCCTACTCGGCGACCGGTGAAGTCACCTCGGTCCAGCGCTATCAATCGACGACGATCAACTCGCCCGCCACCAGCCTGGTCGCGACCACCGATTTTGCTTTCGATTCCCTGGACCGGCAAACCGCGATCACGCACAAGCTCGCCGCCACGACGTTGGCCGGATATGGGCTGACGTATGACGCGGCATCACGGATCACGCAAATCAACTCGGTCGCCGACGGCGTTACCAACTATACGCTCGACGGGGCCGGACAACTGACGTCTGCCACAAAAACCATCGGTGCCAATGAGGCGTTCACTTACGATGCGGCTGGCAATCGGATCGGCGGCGGCAATACCGTTGGCACCAACAACCAACTGCTCCGTGACGGGACGTATGCCTACACCTATGACGGCAACGGCAATCGGATCACGCGGACGGTCCTGGTCGGTGGCAACCCGACCGGTGCCCAGACTCGGTACACCTTCGATTTCCGCAACCGATTGACGGCGGTCCGCGAGTACACCGCCGCCAATGTGCTGACGGCGGCGACGACTTACACCTATGACGGCGGCAACAACCGGCTGACTCGATCGGTCGATGTCGACGGCAACGGAACCATCGACCAGAACCAACGCTTCATCCTGGATGGCGACAGCGTCACGGCGGTGACCGGTTCGACCGGCGTGATCCAGAATCGCTACCTGCACGGGCGGATGGTCGACGAGGTGTTGGCCGACATCGGTGTCGGGGGCAACGTCAACTGGGGCTTGGCCGATCACCAGAACACGGTTCGTGACGTTGCCTCGTTTAGTGGCGCGGTGACGACGATCGCCAACCACCGCACGTTCGCCAGCTTCGGACAAATGCTCACGCAGACTAGCGCGGCGGCGGACTGGCTGTTCGGGTTCACCGGTCGCGAACCGGACTCGCAAACGGGACTGAATTTCTATCGCGATCGCTGGTACGACCCGCTGACGGGCGAATTCACCAGCGAAGACCCGATCGGGTTCGCCGGCGGCGATACGAACTTGTCGCGATACGTGGGCAACTCGCCGGTCGACTACACAGATCCGACGGGCAACTCGTGGCTCAGTTCGGTATTTCGCAAGGTCAAACGTGAGGCGTCGCGTCTGGTCGGCCAAGTCCGCGGCGTGCTCAGTGATGCATTCCAGGATGTCCGTGACTTCGCCCAGGAGCATCCGTTTCTAGCCGGCGCAGCCGCGCTGGCGACCGGCACTTGGTTCGTGGCCGCTTCGGGCGGGATCGCCGGCGCGTTTGCGAATTTGGGTTCACTCGCCAGCCGAGCGTTCAATTCCATCCTGGTCAACCCGTTCGCCCCGGCGTCGAGCGGTATCGGCGGGACGTACTCCGTTTCGATCGGAAGTCTGGCGGACTTCAGCATCGGCGCGGGGATCAGCGGCACGAGTGCGTTTGCGGGCGCGAATGTGAGTGTTTTGGGGCTTCCTGTCTGGGGTATCGGCCCGACGGTGGGTATTTTCGGGAACGTGGCCGATCCGTACGCCAGCACGCTGGCGGGCAACTTGTCGGACTCGGTATCGCGAGCGGCACTCGGGGGCACTGGCATTTTGGATGTTGGCAGTTTTGTGAAGAGCGTAGCAGTGGGGACGGCGCGTGATTATGGTTTGTCGCAGCTCAACCAAACCGGTCTGCCGTTGGCCCTGAGCGTGGCATCCCACACCACGACATTCGCCAGCGACGTGTACGGCGCCTTCCATGAAGTGCTGACCCCACCGGTTCCCGTCTACGTGCAACCACCCAAGTCGGCCCAGCAAGCCGCCGACTCATCGGGTTTGCAACGTCTCCCCGATGACATCGACAACTACGCACTACCGCTCAATTCAACGCGACGAGGCCAATTCGATCCGTTCGTGACGACGGCGGATTATGTTTACGATCCGAACGGCGTCGGTCAGCCAAACCCAGTCAGTTTCGCA
>JBGSLZ010000146.1:0-4069 GCA_041740415.1 Rubripirellula sp. | reverse complement strand
CAGGATAGTAATGCCCTGGATGGCCCTCGGGCAGATTATCGGGATAGTGATAACCAGGTGGCAAGTGATAAGGATGATCTGGCGGCAGTCGCGGCCAGATGATGTTGGGTAGCGGTGGCGGTGCCTCAATAACGACAGGTTCATCCGGTGGAGGCGGCCAGGGCCAATCCTCAGGCCACCATGGTGGACGTGGGCCTGGATCTTCGCTTGATGAACCCTCCTCTTCGCCTCCAGAACTATCCGGTGGGAAGTACGGCGGTTGTTCCGCTGGCGGATCGAAGGGTGGAATGAATGGATACGGCAACCGAGGTGGTTTTGGTCGGAATCTATCGATCATTGCAAGTTACTCCTTTGCAAGGGACTGGGATGACGAAACGCGGTGCGCCTACTAGGGCACAACGCGCACTGGGGAATCGACTTGGTTTCAAGGAATGAACGAAGCTCGTCGTCGCTTGCGTGTTCGCCGCCAAGTAAGGCAAATCGCGTTGGCTTAAGTCGATGTGACCACTGCAAGTACTCGGACTCTGCGCCAGCAGTCGTCGGCAGCTTGCCGGCCAAGTGGAAATTGCTGTAGTGGCTAAGTGAATAATTGCGGCGAGACATGGCGACACAATGGTCGCGTGACCGACAGCAAAATCCCCATCCGCACTGCATTTCAATGGCAGTCGCCTGATCGGACTTTCAGGCGAAGCTCGAAACTGCTGGACTGGTTTCGCATAACGATTCCGGAATTTTCTGTAAGAATCTCTCTTCTGCGGTGTGGTACTTGTAGGAGAGTGATGAATGACCATGTTTCCGGAAACCAACGAAACCTTGATTGCTCGGGTGAAAGACCTGAGCGACGGAGCTTCGTGGGCGGAATTCGTGGGAATCTATCATCCTGTCGTGTTTCGGATGGCTCGGCGGCGGGGAATGCAGGAAGCCGACGCGCTGGATGTCATTCAGCAAGTGTTCGCGTCGGTGGCGAAGTCGATCGACAATTGGTCGCCGATTGCTGGCGGTCCGCCGTTTCGAGCCTGGTTGGCGACGATTGCTCGCAATGCAATCACCAATGCACTCGCTCGGCGTCCGCAAGACATGGCGGCCGGTGGGTCGTCAGTCATCGATCAGTTGCATGCGCTTCCCAGCGCTGAGGCAACTCAATCGGAACTACTGCGAGAAACTCAGCAGCAGACCGTGCTGTGGGCCGCTGAGCAGATTCGACACGAGTTCAGCGACGAAGTCTGGGCGAGTTTTCAGCTCACAGCGATCGAAGGTCAGTCCGTAGCCGACGTAGCTCAGTCGCTTCGTCGTTCGCCCGGTGCGATCTACGTGGCTCGCTATCGTGTGATCGCTCGTCTCAAAGAAAAGGTTCAGGAATTTTCACATTCGTGGGATAGTCGAACATGATAAGTAAAGCAAATCCGGTCTCGATGGCATGTCTCAACGAAGACACGCTCCACAAACTCGCCCGCGGTAAATGCACGCCGACCGAACTGTTGCAATGCGAAGAGCACGTTAGCCAATGTCGCAACTGCCGCGAGGTACTTGAGGCGCGATCGATGGATGACTGTTGGCAGCAGGAATTGTTGCCTGCGTTTCACAATAGCACGGCTGCTGCGTCAACCGAACGTGAACATCACGACTCGACGTTGCAATCCGCATTGAAACTGCTTGGCCCCACCGACGATCCGCACATGTTGGGCCGCATCGGCAGCTACGAAGTCGTAGGCTTAATCGGCTGTGGTGGAATGGGCGTGGTCTTCAAAGCCTTCGACGGAGCACTCAATCGTTTCGTCGCGATCAAGATCATGCAGCCGCATTTGGCCGTCTCGGGATCAGCTCGGCATCGCTTCGCTCGCGAAGGTCGTGCCGCCGCAGCGGTGATCGACGACTGCGTGCTGCCGATTCATGCGGTCTCGGAATGGCAAGGCGTACCTTACCTGGTGATGCAGTATTCCGCCGGAATGAATTTGCAGCAGCGCATCGAGACTGAGGGGCCACTTAAGTTAAACGAAATCCTGCGAGTCGCCATGCAAACCGCCCGCGGACTGGCGGCGGCTCACGCTCAAGGGTTAGTACATCGCGATGTCAAGCCGTCGAACATCCTGCTCGATGGTAGCGTCGAGCGCGCGATGTTGACCGATTTTGGTTTAGCTCGCGCGGTCGATGATGCGTCGGTGACTCGCACGGGACTGATCGCTGGAACTCCACAGTACATGTCTCCCGAGCAAGTGCGCGGCGAGAAAGTTGACGCTCGCAGCGATCTCTTCAGTCTGGGTGCCACCATGTACGCGATGTGTACCGGTCGATCACCGTTTCGCGGGGAATCAACTTACAGCGTCCTGCATCGACTGACTCACGACGATCCGCGTTCGATCCAGGAGATCAATGCCGAGATTCCATCATGGCTGTGCGCGATCATCGACAAGCTGCTTTCCAAACAGCCCGACGAGCGCATTCAATCGGCGGAAGAACTGGCTGATCTGCTAGAGCAATGCCTGGCTCATGTGCAACAGCCGACCACGATAAACCTGCCAAAATCTCTCGTTGAGCATCATTTTCGGAAATCGCGACCTGCCGATATTGCACGGAGTTCTGGAGGTTTCCGTATTTGGCGTTGGCTGCTTTGTGGCATCGGGCTTGCGGCGTTGTTGATGTTTTCGATGATGTTTCAAGACGGCAGTTCGAATCAAAGTGGCCAAGGAGAGTCCGATCCATTGACCGCTGCACACCCAAACCTCAGCGAGTTGCTAAAGCAACAAAAGGCGAGGGAGGAGTCTATTCGTCAGATCAGTTATCAGGGAACTGTGCGGCAGTACGATCGGCAGGAAATTCAACGAACAAACACGGAGTCAGTGGATGAATTTGTCGCTCGATGTGTGGGTCTTGCTCCTGTCTATATGGATGATAAAGTCGCACCGTACCCATTGAGTGCTAGCCGTGATTTCACCAGTAACGTGTATCGATTTACGATGGGTGAAATCAATGCTGGGATTCCAAAGGACATCAAGTACATGGACTGGTTCATCAACGGCAAAGAGTTTGTGCAGTTGATGGGTAGCGAACCCGGTGCCTGTGAAGCGGTGGTCACCAACAAACGTAAAGACATCCGGGACGATCGAGAGGCGTCACTCGTGCGGTTGGATATCGCTGCTTTTCGGCCAGTCAAGGACATTCTGATGTCCGAGGTGTTGACGAAGGCGACCAGTGAACCAGGCGTACCAGACGTTGCCGGTCGTCCGCTATGGAAACTGGAGAAGCTTGAGAACAAGGTTGGTTGGAAGGCAACCTTCATGTTCCAGCAGCCGATAGCGAACCCACCTGGAGCTAAGCAATTGCTTTGGTATCGAGTCTACTGGGAACAAATTGGCGGCGAACTAGTGATAGTGCGGGTCGACAGATTGACGGTTGACGGAGACGAGAATTCCACTCCGCAAAGCGTGCTGTTGATAGATGACTATCGAAGCGTTTGTGGCAAACCAGTTCCTTTTCGCGTTCGCTGTTTCGTTTTGGGCGATGTGTTTGTTCAGGGCGCGGAACTGATCGTTTCGGATATGAAAGTTAACGACTATGTAGACGTGCCAGACCAAATGCCGATTCCGGATGGGTCACGAGTACGGAATCTCATCTCAGGAGAAAAGTTTCGGCAACTACCAGAGAACAAGAACACCGATGCAGCAACCGAAGCGGAACTCATCCAAGGCACATGGAACGTTCTTGAGCTGCAACAAATGGGGCGAGAACCGAGCGAAGACGAGCGGGAGATTTACAAGAGTGGGGGCTACAAGCTTACGTTCACGAAGAACAAGGTGATCCATTCACCCGATCATAGCTCGATGCAGTATCGGCTGGACACGACTCAATCGCCTCCCGTTCTCGAGTTATTGAACGCGGAGAAAGTTATCGCCAAGGCAATTTACGAACTGAAGGACGATGAACTCAGAATATGTCAGGGCAGAACACCAACGGACGGTAGCGATCCGAAACCACCAACCAGCTTCGACATCAATCAATCCGCGCCCGGTGAGTTCCCTACACTGATGATCCTTCGCCGAACAACGCCTATTGAACCAATCGCCATTCCGAT
>JBGSLZ010000145.1:0-49470 GCA_041740415.1 Rubripirellula sp. | reverse complement strand
TCCCCGCAGAGCTTCAGTCCGCTTCACCCGGCACGTCAATTGTACGGCACAGGATCGTCCTTCAGTCACTTTGGACACGGGAGCCATCCCTCAAAAAATCCAACAGCACATCCTGCCTATCCACGATAAACCCGGATGGACATTTTTCAGGATCGCTGAAACTGAGAGGCGGATTGAAGCCAGCGTTTCAGTCTTTGGTACGTGTCGAGAAATTGCAGACAGATAAAGTGTAGGTGTTTTCGCTCATTCGCGATTTGAACCCGTGCTGTGGGTGCGCGAAGTGAAAAGGTAGGAAAATGATCGAATAGGGATTAACATCTCTTGCGCCCGATCAATTTTCCTACCATTCGTTTTCCTACCTTTAACCAAACCTACTGCCGGGTTACCACCATACGCCGAAGTTGCCAATGCGGACTCCTCCCTGACCATAGCCGCTTCCGTAACCATAATTGCGTCCGAAGTTTCCGTAGTAAGATTGGCCACCATTTCGATAATAGGAGTTTCCATAACCGGGGCTACGATATAACGGCGAGCGATACCCAGAGCGGTAACTGGTGCGCCAATCGTTGTTGTTGTAGTTGGTGTTGTTGTTGTTCCAACTGTTGCCACGATTCCAGTTATTGCCATTCCAACGATCAGTGACCAGTGTGATCGCACCGTCAGTGAACGTGTCAGAATTTGACAAATCGTCTACTTCGGCTGGCTTTGGTTGCTTCCCATTGCCGGTTTTCAACTCGCGAACTTCGTTGCTGAGTTCGCGAATCTGCTGACGCATTTCGTCGATCGCTTCATCCAGCATTTCCATCGAGTTACCTGACTCGCGGCTCGAACTCATGTCCTGATCGTCCATCGAAGGGCGCTGGACGCGTTGGAATCGCATCGGCGCCTCACTTTTGTCACCGAGAGTGACGGGCATTTGTTGGGCTTTTCCACTACGTTGCACAGTCAACTGCATTTCGGAACCCGGCCCCATGTCCCCGACGCTTTCGATGAACGACTGCACGTCCATTACCTTTTTGTCGCCTTGTTTGGTAATCGTGTCACCACTGCGCAAACCGGCTTCAGCCGCAGGGCTATCTCGCATCACTTGTTCAATCAAAACGCCACCGCCTTCTTGTGCCGGTGAAAGCATCACACCCAGCCATGCACGCTGGCTAGCAGGCAATTCCTCAGACATCGAAGCCGGCATAACTTGCATTTTAGACTCGGTTCCGTGACGCCACACAGTCAATGTGACTTCTTTGCCAGCATCCGACGCTTCGATCGCTTGGTTCAATTGTTTTGGCGAGGAAACATTTTTGTCGTCAACTGACAGTATGTAATCGCCTTGCCGCAATCCGGCTTCGTCGGCGGGACTGCCCCAGATCGTATCCAGTACGCAGACCGCGTTGCCTGGGCAGGAACCGACCACGACACCGAGCGCCTGAGATTCATCTTCCGCGTGTTCGTCCATCATCGTGGTCGATTTGGCATCAGTCGATTCGGATTGGTTGGCGTCGGACTGAGGCTTGTTCGGTTCATCGCTCCAAGAGGATTGGTTTGCGGTGATTGCAAACATCCCGCACGCGGCCAACGCGACGGTCCAGGGTTTGAGGTGGCGAATGGGGTTTTTGACGGACATACGAGAGGTTCCTGCGTTCGTTCCAAAGTGCATGAGCGCCAACCAGCAACATTGCCGGCGGAAATTCGTTCATGGCTTTGGCGTAAGCCCGCAAACAGTGCGCCCTTCAACAAGAAGCGATCAAATTGGCAAACGGCATGTCATTTGCGAAGTTGCCCTCGCTAGGGTCTGCAAACCCTCGCTAGGGTCCGCAAAAAAAGAGTTTTGGAGATTGAGATGAACGACACCAACCCAGAAATCGAAGAGCAGTTTGACGCGCTTGCGGAACTATGTTGCGAGACTCTCAAGGGTGACGACTCTGGTTTGGCCGAGCGTAGCGATGCGTTATTGAAGTCGTTGTTGATGTGCGGCTATATACGAAAGATCGGACCGAACATTACCGCCGAACTGGAGACTCGGGTTAAGACGCGCTGTCCCGAGCCTGCGATGCACCGCGGCGGTGCGTTGTCAGGAATCACCGGGAACCTACAGAAAAAATTTAACAAACTCATTCAGTGGGAGTCGGAACGTCCAGTGGACAAGACGCCGCCCAAAGTTGCAAACATCAGTTCCGCAACCGTCGCTTAAATGGGAGGTCATCATGTCGAAATGCTTAATCGCTGAATACGAAACAAACGCCGCTGCAAAAGTTGGCTTAGAAGTTCTTGAAAAGAGCGGATTTACGCTTGACCAAGTCTCGGTCGTTTCTCATGCCGATGATTCTGCCAGTGAACATCTACACGACTTGCAGGACGAACCGGAAAGCCAACAATCTGGCGCTTCAGCACCAGAAGGCCGCAACACATCGTTGGGCATGCTGATCGGTGGGACCGTCGCCGCGCCGATCGCCGCCGGGACGTTAATCGGTCCGTTTATGATCGCCGGGCCACTTGTCGGTATCGCGATCGGTGCCGTAGTCGGCAGCTTGATCAAGATGGAGAACTGGGGTGTTACTCATGATGTCACCGCCGACTACGAGCAGCGCGTCAAGTCCGGCTCCGTGCTCGTCATCGTTCACGATGTCTCCGATCTCACACTTGATGATGCCAAAGCGTCATTGAAGACGACTGGACCGAAGTCGCTTGAGAAACACGCATGAGCCGAACCAACCGGAGTACTCAATCGTGGACTTCAGAACTCGGGGCAGTCGGAACGATCCGTCCGATTCAGGGCACTGAATTGACCAGCGAATTCGCTGGGACGCCAGCGTGATCTTGGAAGGCAAAACGGTTGTCGTCGTCGCGAGCCTCGTAGGTGCCGCGCTCGTCCTGATTGGCTGTGACCAAGCCGCCAATCAAACCGCGAAGACGCTCGATACTTTCGGACGGATCGCGAAACGCAAGCCGATCCTTAAAAATGTCAATCCGATTAAACTGCTTCAGTCGTAAACGTTTCAGAGGCCAAAATCCGCATCTCGATCCGAGCAGCCCCGGAACGAGAACGATGCGTTTGATGGACGCGGAAATTTCGGACACGTTGTCCGTCAATCCGAGCCATGCAGTTTAACCATCTTGTTGTAGACGCCGAGTAACAGAAAAGTGGGCGCCCAATTACCGACGAACAACGCTTTTTGTTTCTCACCATTGGCTTGCAGCAGCAACGACGTCACGATGGAGGCACCCGCTGCCCACAACCACACGTCGGACGGTAACCGCGCAGTTTGCTCTTCAATCGCGCGGGCCAGCGGGCCTTCGCCGGTCTGATGGGCGCGCGAGCCACGCTCGGGTAGACTCCGTGCGCCTATGCCAGTTTGACGTGTTTCTTCCCGTTGGTTTGTCAACGCTTGCGAGGTTGTCTCAGACATTTTCATGATCTCTTGTAAGGGGTTGGTTTTGATTGACTTGAGTGGCTACTCGAGAGTGTCTGTTAGCAAACGTTGGGCCGAGTGTGATTTGACCTGCTGTCCCTGTTTACTCCAACGAGCTTTGACGTAATTCGAGACAGGATGCTTTTCCTGCCGTGGAATGCCTGAACTGATGTGGGCAGGGTAATAGTATTTGGCACCAGATACGCTACCTTTTAAGTTGACCTTTCGATGGTTGGCGACACCAGCAAAACGCCAAGTCTAAGCGCGCTCTGGAATCTAAATTCGCTATTTGAAGGGTCAGTGTTCAATCATCCACGATCGTAAAGGATTGCTTGGTGGAACGACAGATAATGTCAATCGCCAGGACCGATCACAATGAACGACGATGCCAATGCCAACCTGGTCCCCGTCGTCGGTGTCGGTGCTTCGGCAGGCGGACTGGAAGCTTTCACGCAACTGCTGAAAAACTTGCCCGATGATACGGGCATGGCGTTTGTCCTGATCCAGCATCTGGACCCGCATCACGACAGCAAGCTTCATGATCTGCTTGCCCGGACCACGTCTATACCTGTGTCCGAAGTTACCGATGGGATGGCAGTCCGCCCGAACCACGTTTACATCATCCCCAAACACACGAACATGGTGATCGCCGGCGGTGTGCTTCAGCTTACGCCCCGCGAGGAGACACACCAGCACCTGCCAATCGACTTTTTCTTTCGCTCTTTGGCTGGCGACCGGCAAGACCAGGCGATCGGGATCGTGCTTTCGGGGACCGGTTCCGACGGCACCCTGGGAATGAGGGAACTGAAGGCAGCCGGGGCCATCACGTTCACACAGGATGAACAATCGGCGAAATTTCCCGGCATGCCTCAGAACGCCGCAGCGGGTTGCACCGTCGACTTCGTTTTGTCGCCCCAGGAAATGGGCCGCGAGCTGGCGCGGATTGGCAAGCACCCGTTTCTGGCGACGTCCAACGGAAACTCGGAGAACCACAAATTGCTCTCCGGCGACGATGGGCAGTTTCGCAAGGTCATCACTTTGTTGCGATCCTCCGTCGGCGTTGATTTCTCGGACTACCGAGATACCACGATCAAGCGGCGGATCATGCGACGAATGGCGCTGCACACCAAAGACTCGCTGGCCGATTACGTTGCGCTGTTGAAATCTGACCGGGCCGAAGTGGAAACACTGTTCCACGAAATCCTGATCAACGTCACCAGCTTCTTCCGCGATCCCGAAATGTTCGAGGTTCTCAAGAGCCAAGTCTTTCCTAGAATCACGAAAGACAAGCCTGACGGGACGCCGATCCGGATCTGGACCGCCGGTTGTTCGACGGGCCAGGAGGCATACTCCATCGCAATGACACTGCTGGAACACTTGGAAAACCGCCCGGATCGTCCAGAGATTCAAATATTTGCCACCGATTTGAGCAGTTCCGGTTCACTCAACATTGCTCGCGCCGGAATCTACCCGGAGAGCATCGAGGCCGACGTGTCACCCGAGCGGCTGAGGCGATTCTTTACCAAAACGGACGGCAAGTATCGGATCAATGAATCGATCCGCGACCTGTGTGTGTTTGCCAAGCAGAACGTCACCGCGGACCCACCGTTTTCCCGAGTCGATCTGATCAGTTGCCGCAACCTGCTGATTTATCTCGCTCCGGCATTGCAGAAACGCGTGATACCGACTTTCCATTACGCATTGAGTTCCACCGGATTTTTGATGTTGGGCACTTCCGAATCGATCGGCGGCTTCACCGATCTGTTCGAGGTCGTGGACAAGTCGCATCGCATTTACGCTAAAAAACAGCGTGTGTTTCGGCAGTACCCGCATTTCAACTCCGAAGACTATCTGGGCGTGACCGCTGGCAAAGACATTGACACTGTGCATCCCGCACCCAACCCTGCCGATTTCCAGAAAGAAGCCGACCGAATGGTACTCGGTCAATACGCTCCAGCCGGAGTGCTGGTCAACGAGTCGTTTGAGATTCTGCAATTTCGTGGTCGAACCGGTCCGTATCTGGAGCCGGCGGCGGGCACCGCCAGTTTGGACTTGCTGAAGATGGCTCGCGACGGTTTGTTCATGGAACTCAAGAGCGCCTTGGATGAGTGCAAGCAAGCGTCCGTAGCCGAACTCGCCAAAAGTTCGGAGCGGCCTGATGGATCATTGAAAGAATCATCGAAAGTCTTGGCGACTTCCGCTACCGGAGACCTCACGATCGAGCGGTTGGGCGTAGCGATTCGTGATGGCGGTCAAACCCGCGAAATCAATCTGCGAATCAGCCCAGTCAAGCTTCGCGATCAAAACGAACGATGTTTTTTGGTCTTGTTTGAAGAAACGGATTCGCGTCGCAACGAGTCAACAACTTCACAGTCCGGCCATCGATGGCCAAGACGGACGAAGCCAAGCGATTCGTGGCTCTCTCGCCTCGCATCCGCATTGCCGATGGTTGGCGGGTCTCCAGCGGCGACGGAACTGATCGCCGCCATCGAAGAACGCGACCGCGAACTGATCCAACTTCGGCGTGAATTGGAAGCGACTCGCGACCAACAGCAAATCGCCAGCGAACAACACGACGCCGCCAACGAAGAGCTGAAATCGGCCAACGAAGAAATACTCTCGTCCAACGAGGAACTGCAAAGTACCAACGAAGAACTGGAAACGGCCAAAGAGGAATTACAGTCGATCAACGAGGAACTGACGACCGTCAATGACCAACTGCAAACCCGCAATCAGGAACTGACTCTAATCGGCAACGATTTGACCAACCTGCTGACCAGTGCCAGCGTTCCCATCGTCATGTTGGGCAGTGATCTGTGCATTCGCCGGTTCACGCCGCGCGCGGGCAAAGTTTTCAAGCTGCTGCCGGGCGACGTGGGCCGACCGATTGGCGACCTGAACCTCGGTATTGAAGTTGCGGGCCTGGAATCGCTTCTGGAGGAAGTCATCGCGACCGTTCAGGTCACGCAGCGGGAAATCCGCGACCGTGAAGGCCATTGGCATCAGCTTCGATTGCATCCCTACCGAACTGGGGACAACAAAATCGATGGTGCGGTGCTGGTGTTTTTGGATATCGACGCCGCGAAAACTTCGCAGTTACGACTGAAAGCCGCGAGCGAGTACACCGATGCTATTGTTCAAACCCTCCGCGAACCGTTGCTGATTCTGACCGATGATCTGCGGATTAAATCGGCTAATCAATCGTTCTACCAGAGATACGAAGTCACGCCCGAAGAAACCGAAAATCAACTCATTTACGAGTTGGGCAGCGGACAGTGGGATCAGCCGCCGCTGCGGAAACTGTTAACCGAAGTGCTTTCGACGCAAACCGTTTTTGATGACTACGAGGTCGAGTTTGCGTTTCCCGATATTGGTCGGCGAGTGATGCTGCTCAATGCCCGTCGGTTGCTGCAAGAAGAGGACCAGTCCGCGTTGATCCTGTTGGCGCTGGAGGACATTACCGACCGGAAGTCAGCGGAAGATGATATTCAAGTGTCCGAACGGCGCTATCGGCGGCTGTTCGAGTCCGCCCGCGACGGCATCCTGATCCTCGACCCGGACACCCGAAAAATCGTTGACGCCAATCCTTACATGGAGGAATTGTTGGGCTATTCGCATCTCCAACTGATCGGCAAGGAGCTGTGGGAGATTGGACTGTGGAAGGACGAACAGGCCAGCCAACAGGCGTTTCGTGAATTGCAAGAGCAAGGTTACATTCGTTATGAGGACCTGCCGCTGGAGACGGTCGGCGGAGCAAAACGCGAGGTGGAGTTCGTCAGTAATCGTTACCCGGAAGGCGGCCATAATGTGATTCAGTGCAATATCCGCGACATCACCGATCGCAAACGCACCGAGGAGTTGATTCACACTAGCCAGGAACTGCGGCAACGGGCGCTCGATGCGGCGGAACTGGGTTCGTGGAATATCGATCTTGAATCCAACTCACTGAAGACCGACGCGCAGTGGCGTACGATCTTTGGCGTGATTTCGGACGAGCCGCTCGAAATTGAGCAGGCCTACGAACTCGTTCATGCTGACGATCGACAACGAGTTCGCGACGCGGTGGCAGTCGCACTGCGTCCAGAAAACCTGTTGCCTTTTGCCGAAGATTACCGCGTGGTCCATCCGGACGGCGCGATCCGCTGGGTATCCGCCAAAGGGCGGGCAAACTTTCGCGACGAGGGGCCGCAGAGGGTGCTGGCGAGTTTCGACGGCACGGTCGCCGACATCACCCAGCGCAAACAGGCCGATCAGGAACTGTTGGCAAGTAACCGAAACAAGGATGCGTTTCTGGCCATGCTCGGCCATGAGCTGCGCAATCCGCTTTCGGGAATCGTCAGCGGCGTTCAGGCTCTCAAGCAATCCACTTCGCATGATGCGGACGCTACCGAACTGTACGACATCATCACTCGCCAATCGGAGCTGATGACGCGTTTGGTGGATGATCTGCTGGACATGTCCCGAATTTCAGCCGGCAAGATCCGCTTGCGCCGAAAACGAGTGAACCTAGTTGAACGGGTCGCTAAAGTTGTCGGGGATCATCGCCACCATATCGAGCAAAGCAAACTTTCGCTGTCCAGTGATTTTCCCGATTCGCCGCTCTGGATCAAAGGCGACTTGACGAGGATTTCGCAAGTCGTCAAAAACCTGCTCAACAACGCGACCAAGTTCACCGACGCCGGCGGGTCGATCAGCGTGACCATTAAGTCGGCAGTCGAGTCGGATCAAGACATGGCGATGATCATGGTGCGGGATAGCGGGATCGGCATGGAGCCGTCGACGGTCGCAACGATGTTCGAGCCGTTTCGCCAGGCCGATACCAGTATCGCCCGCAGTCGCGGTGGGCTGGGACTGGGGATGGCTCTCAGTAAGCAACTGGTGGAAATGCACGGCGGCAGCATCGCAGTCCAAAGCGAGGGATTGGGACACGGTTCGATGTTCACGGTCACGCTGCCGTTGAGTCGCGATCAAACTTCCCCAGCCGCGCCCGAGATCACTCCAACCACAAAAGTACTTACGTCGCATCGAATTCTCATCGTCGATGACCAGCGAGCCTTGCGACTGCCGATGAAACGGTTATTGACATCGCTAGGCCAGGAGGTCGTGGCCGAGGCGGATGGCGGAACGACCGCACTGGCAGCCGTTCGGGAACACCGCCCCGAGATCGTGTTTTGTGACATCGGCCTGCCGGACATGGACGGCTACGCGGTGGCCAGAGAAATTCGCTCAGACCCCGATTTGTCGGACACGTTTTTAGTAGCCGTTACCGGCTACGGCCAGGACGACGATCGGCAACTCGCCCACGAAGCGGGTTTCAATTTGCACATCACCAAACCAATCGGCCTCGGCGAGTTGAGAGCAGCGATCGAGAAGTTTGAAGTCATACTCAGCAATCAAGACCGTCAAGTTGTTTTCGGGGCAAAGCCCCAGCGCCTTACCTAGTCCAGGGCAACGCCCTGGGTTGTTGGCGGACGATTCACTAGTAGGGCCAAAGGCCGGCAGTTTGTGGGATTCGGGCCGCGTCGATTGATAAACTGCCGGGCCGTTGGCCCTTTGCGTTTTTATTGTTGCCGCTTCCCAGGGCGTTGCCCTGGGCTAGGTAAACTACTTGGCCTTTGGCCCGAAAACTTGCGTAAAAGAGAACTCTCGCAATACCGAAATTTTAACGGCCCGGCGCAAGCCCTCCGGTTTCACGCCACGGGACGGCTTGCGCCGTTCCGCTAACTGGTAGTTTATTCATGAACGAGTCCTAAAGGGACCGCCTTCATCCACTGGCGAGGTGCTCGTCGGTTTGGCTTGGTGAGGCCAGCCGTTGTAGCCGTGGTTCATGGACACAAAGCACCGCTGTTTCCAAATATACTCCCACTTGGCCAGACTCGAACGTTCTATCAACGAGCGACAAAATCACACGGCCCTCGATGGACAATTCGATATAGCTGCCGAAAACAATCAGTTGAATTGTGATCTCAGTCGGTGATTCGGTGTGCCAGAATCCAGACTGCAGCGATCTGAATTGCATCACTCGCTCGCGACTTCCCGCCTCACCCGTGCCCCATGCACGAATCTGCGCGACACCCTTGAGTAAATCGAGCGATAGGTAGTAGCCATCGCGAGAGTCGGGGTGAAGTCGAAATACGAGACCGCACTTGCCCATGCCGCGCATCTCCAGTCTGGCCGCGAAACGAAAATGATCCAGTGCTTCGTCGAACAAAAATGCTTGAAAGCCGCTGCCGCATCCCAGTTCTAAATGTTCACCATCCACTCGGCACTGTCGCAGCGGCGGGCCGACGTCGTTAATCAAACTGTGAATGCAGCGGGTGTCAACTTCATCACGAACGTGTTTCTCGATGCCTTCAAACGTGACCGCGCGCAACAATCCCGTCTCGGTACGTTTCAATCGCTTGGGCGGCGGCATCAAGTTTTCGGCTGTCCGATCCGCCACATTCATCGAATAGAAGTTCCACAACAGCCATCCCTTGTCGTCACGACAAACGCGGCCCGCATAGTTCCCCTGGGCAAGTAGTACATTGTCGTGATAGCTCTTCCAATTCTCTCCGATTTGGTCGGTATGCCAGTAGCGAATCTTCGCGTCTTCTCGCAGGCTACCGATCAGATAGCAATCACTATCGATCCGCATCAGATTGGGAACCTCCACGTCGTCGTACAATCGCGGATGATGCAGCGCTGGTTGTGCTACGAAGTGATTCGGTTTGACTTCCCGCATCAGCGCCACACATCCCCGACGAACGATGGGGCCATGGTTAATGCGTCCCGCCGCCAACAGCCATCCGTCCTTGCCGTCGTGGTAGAAAAACGGATCGCGGAAGCTGACCCAATGACGCCCTTCCTCCAACGACGCTTCGTAAAACTTCGGATCGGCTTCGAGCGGAAAGCAACTGCCCGAATCAATCTCGGCATTGCGACTGGGTATGATTTGCGAAGCACTTGCCAACCGTGCCTGTTTAACAAGTTGCGGATCATGCGGACCACGATTGTCCTGCCAATCAACAGCCGCTTTTCGCCAGTGAAACAGATCATCACTGAAAGCCAGACCCAGCCGCTGAACATTGCCCTGATCGCGTCGTGACAACCCGGTGTAGAACATTCGCCAGCGATCCGACGCCGATGATTTCGATGCGTGCGGATTTGGCGACACGTGCATCGTCCACAACATCAAGTCGTCCCAGCTTCCGGGATCACCAATGAAAAGCGCATTGTTAACGCGCCGCCAATTGAGCGCATCGGTGCTAACGGCATGAGCAATGAAGTCATGATTGGGTAGCACGAGATGAAAAAGATGATACAAGCCGTCGTGGAATAGCACATCCACGTCACCAATCGTTTTCCGGCTGCCATCGGTTTCAGTAAACATGTCTCAAACTTCCTCGTCCACAAAGATGACGTGCCGGAAATAATGTTGCGACTCGAAACTCGCTCCCAATGATCCAATCAATAGACCAAGCGATGCACACAACGCACTCATCTTTAACTTTACCACGAATCCGACATCGCCCGCCGAGAGCTCGGAGGACGCAGCCCATGAGGATATTAGATTCGACCCGAACAGAGTGCCACTGATGACCGCACCGATCATCATCAAACACAACCAAGTCACGATCATTCCAGAAACGACAATTCCAATCGCCGACGATATTGTCACAACCGCTTGCTCGCTGGGGCGACGGCGATCTTGCATGAGTAATTGTTGTCGAACGATAACATAGATTGTCGTCAGTACCCACGCAGTGAAGGTCAGAATTGCCAAGCTGAACCAAGATTGCGAAAAAGCCAGGTCCCAGGCTTCGGCGGTCATCAAGAGCACCACGACGGTGGAAACCGCGGCGAGCGTCAACCCGCTCAATCGACGCGGGAATTGCCAAGGTCGGGCCGCCACAATCGCTTCGATGATTTCACGACGGTTGATCCATCCGGCGCGGATCGCAAACGCTGACGCATTCCACGGTTCTTCATTGGTTTCCTCGAGCCTTTGATCGGCCACCTCGCTCAATGAAAGCTGCTGTTGTTCGATCTGCTGATCGGTAAGTACGTCCATCGCATCAAGACCGTCGGCGTCGGCAGGATGCGCCATCAAATTGGTCGGATCGTCGCTGCGGCCGAGTCCCGACAGATGCGAGAGCGAATGCAACATCAATCGACTCAGTCGATGACCAATACGTTGCACTCGCACCGCTTCATCAACAGACTCTCCGACTGCGATCGGATCGATCAACGAGAACGATAGAACGGCGGCATCGAGTGGCCGGCTGAGCGCTACGAAGCAATGGTCCGTGTAATGGCTGTCCAGGTCAGCCGCCGTCAAAACGAGCGCGTAATCCCAATGCCGTGCGTCACGTTCTTCGACCGCGTGCCGCAGCAAGACGCTGGGTTGGACAACGCGGCCGCCAACCAGTTCTGGTCGGCGCAAGATGAACAAGTCAAATGCAAACGCCGAAAAGTGTTTCTGCAAAAAATCTTTCGCGGTTGCCGTGGCCAACTTGGTCGCCCGTTCGTCAACGTCATCAAGAACGCCAGCAACGATGATGCCGATCTCAATGGGCGGTTGGTTGGATTCCATTTTTGGCTTTGTATGTAGCGGTTGAACGCAAGCCCTCCGGTTTCGCATCGAGACCAAACGGCTCGCGCCGCTCCGCTACGTTGCGTCGAAAGCCGGGCGCTCACGCCAAGTCGTCGGCGGGTTCGATGCGTCGTTCGGAATCAGGGCAATCATCAACAGAAACAGGCCGACGACAATGTGATTCTGGTGCTCGAACGGTGGCGGCGATCCGGAAAGTCTGCCCCAGGCGATCAAGCCAATGGCGACTGCGAGGGTCAATAAATGTGCGTGTCGCGTCGGACGCCAGTACGAAAGTCCGGCAAGTGCAGCGATCATCAGTGCGATGCCCAGATCGGCCCACATCAATGATTGGTTCGCTGACGCATGGAAAATCCAAGGACTCATCGCCAGCCACACCGCCGTCATGATTTCGACCACTCGTCCCCACATCACCGTTTTTCCCTTGCCAACAATGTTCCAGCGGCGCGTTCAAATGCTTCGTCGTGGTATCCCCAAAACGCACGCCATAGCAATCCTTTATGGTGATTCTGGGTCCAGACCAATTTTAAGTACGTCAGCGATGCTCGCACCTCATCCCACGCCCAGTACACCAAGATCAATGAGATAGCGGCAGTGACCAAGCACAAAAAGCACCAGTCGCCGACCACGAACGCTTGGCACGCCACTAGGATCACGCTAACGATCCCCAGCGGAATCACGTCGATGCCGAACAGGATCACCAGCCACGGTCGGTACTGCCACCGCCGAGTCGATCCGGCGAATCCGAGTATCGCGTCGCCAAGGTAGGCGATCACGCCGAGCGCCGCGTCGTGGATTCCAAGAATGCCATACATTGATTTCGCCGTCTCAGACTTCAACACGCGGTTGCTGCCCTCACCAAACACCGGGTCCCAGGAACTCTCAATCAAACCCCACTGATACATCGATAAGTGCGTCGAAATTGCTGCCGCCACGAACGCGAGCAAACAGATCGGTAACCGCTGACTCCATGCGGATGGATTGTGATTGTACGGCGGAACGTGTGCATTCAAATCGTTCACGCGTCTAGTCCGTTCGCCTGATACCACCGTTTGGGATTGTCTTTTAACGCTTGCGTGATTTTGGGCAGCGTGGTGCTCAGGCCGTGCTTCGGCTCCCAGCCGAGTAGTTCTTTCGCACGGGAGTTGTCCAGTGCGTAGTGATCGTCGGCCATGTTGACCATGAACGGCTTGATGAAAGCGTCACCACCGGATATTGCATCGGTGACTGCCGCACCGACCTTTGCAAGGGACTTCGGAACGTACATCGTCGTCCATTCATGGCCGTGCAGTTGTTTGCCGATCAGGTTCTGAAGCGTCTGATAAGAAACGGGGTCGGCTTCACCAATCAGAATCGCGGTCTTCGCTTCAATCGACTCACGTCGCTCAACGGTGCGAATGATCGAGTCGACAGCGTCATCAAGATGGATGAGGGATTGGCCCGCATCGGTATCGCCAGGAAAGAAGTGGCCCTGAAAATCTTTTTCGTAAATCCGTTTGATCTGTTGAACAAGGGTTGGTTGTTGTCCATCGTCCGTATAGATGCCCGCAATACGAAGGAAGACGGATCGTACTTTAGGATGGCCTTCGCGAATCAACCGCTCCGTTTCGATCTTGCTTTGCGGGTACGGCCATTTGGCTTCCAACGGATCATCTTCGCGGATGTGGTCGCCGATCTCGCAGGGAGCATGAATCAACATCGTACTGGTGAAGATGAATTGTTCGAGTTCAAAATCTTCGAGTTCATTGAGCAACCGATCCGTTCCGTTGATCGTCACTTTTTCGTACAGGTCACTGTCTTCACCCGAGAAATCGTAGTACGCCGCCATGTGGACGACGCTTGCCAATGTACCTCCCGTCAATTGATGGACTTTCGTCATGGCAGCCCGTACCGATACCGAATCGGTGACATCGCATTCAATGTCGCGGACATTGTCGTGGTTCTTAGGCGGCTCTGGCCATCCAACGCGGTCAAACCCGTAAACTTGATAGCCAAGATCTGCCAAGCGAATACAAACCGGATGCCCCAGCAGTCCGGAGCTTCCGGTGACGATTACGGCGGGTCGAGGTTTAGTCATTGTTTCCTTCCACGTTTTGACGAATTGACGTGACTGGAATGAAAGCAAGTTCTATGCCACTTTATAGCGGCAGCGCGGAAGCCGTCCGGTGCCGCATTTTGTAGCGGAACGGCGCCAGCCGTCCGGTATCGTCCTTAAACTTTTATCGTGGGACCGGACGGCTTGCGGCGTACCGCTAAAACGAAAATCAATCCTCGTCGCCGCGACTCACCCCGAGTGAAGTGCCGTGTCTTTTTCCGAGTCGGGCATGGTTAGTTTCGTATTTCTCAGCGGTGGGTCCAGTAGTTCACAATGATCGAACGCAACGAAATGGCAATTCCTACGCCAATCGGCGCGAGCTTTGCGTTGAAAAGAAAAAGGGCGACGCGCCTAGCCGCGAGTGTTGCTTTGAAAAACTAATCATCGAAGAGAGCCAGTGATGAATGACGAAGTAACGCCAGAGCGGCTGTTCAAAAACCGTCGCCGTTGGATTCGCGCTGCTGCCATCGCGGTCAGTTTACCTGTTACGGCGGTCGCGTATCGTCAATTCAACCCAATCGTTTTCGACGTGCCCCCGCAGCCGCTGTTGGATCACTTTGTCGAAACGGAACTGTCGTGGAATCGGCGTCGCGAGCTTGGGTTCGAGGCAAATGAAGGCAAGTCTTCTCTGTACGACATAACGCATCTCAACAACTTCCAGGAGTTCTCCAGCGATCCGCTGCAGGTTGTCGAGAAGTCTAAGGATTTTCAAACCGACGGCTGGACAATCGAAGTCGGTGGACTGGTTGAGCGTCCGCAGACGTTTTCACTCGATGAAATCCGAGCCGCGTTTCCAGCCGAAGAACGTGTGTACAGAATGCGATGCGTCGAGGCTTGGTCGATGGTGATTCCCTGGGCCGGCTTTCCACTGGCGGCCTTGCTTGAAAAAGTTCGTCCAACCTCGGCGGCGAAGTTCGTCGCGTTTGAAACGCTCAAAGATCGCATTCGGTTTCCCAACCAAGTCCCTGGCGAGTTGCAATGGCCGTATCGAGAAGGGTTGCGAATCGATGAGGCAGTGCATCCGTTGACGCTGATTGCGACGGGACTCTATCGGCGGCAGTTACCACCTGGAAACGGAGCACCGCTTCGTCTCGTCGTGCCATGGAAGTATGGATTCAAGAGCATCAAGTCGATTGTCAAGATTGAACTTGTTGACGAGCGCCCTGTTACTGCATGGAACCAAGCTGCCGCTCACGAGAATGGGTTCTATGCCAACGTCAATCCAACGGTTGATCACCGGAGGTGGAGTCAGGCGACGGAGCGACGCATCGGTGAACTGTTCCGAAGAGATACGCTGATGTTCAACGGCTATGAAAAGCAAGTGGAGCATCTTTATCAAGGGATGGACCTGAATGTCGAATTCTAGCGAACCTGCCAAGCGATCACGAACGCGTGCCAAGCCGGGCGCAATCACGTTTCCAGAATGGTTCGTGGTTCTCAATGGTTGCTTGCCGTTGGTATTTTTGGCTTACGATGCGCGCTATCATCGACTCGGGCCTGATCCGATTCGTAACGCACTTCATACGACCGGAACGATAGCGGTGTTTCTTCTGGTCGCAACCCTTGCGGTCACACCGGTGCAAAGACTGTCCGGTTGGAAAGGCATCGTGCTTTACCGAAGATCACTTGGCTTGGTCGCGTTTCTTTACGCGGTCCTGCACCTTGGGATTTACGTGGCCCACGATCAAGCCGGCAAATTCTCCGTCGCATGGAACGAAGTCCTTACGCGACGATGCTTGCAAGTCGGTGCCATCGCGTTCGTACTCTTAGTGCCGCTGGCACTGACTTCGACGCCTGCCATGATAAAGCGGCTGGGCTACAGGCGTTGGAAAGTCATTCACCGGTTAGGTTACGTTGCAACAGGATTGGCCGTCTTGCATCAGTACTTGCAATCCAAGGCGGATGTGACCGCTCCGGTCATATTCGCAATCGCCATTTCGCTCATGTTGGCGTACCGATTGGTTTCAATCGCTGGTGGAAAACGAATCTCGCAATCCTCTAATTGATTTCACGCAGCGCGATGATTAGCGCTTCGTATTCATCTTTGCAGCATTTGCACTGCTCAAGATGGACTCGGACGGCTTCTAGAGCCTCGGGCATTTCCGCACCGTCTAAGTCAGCTTGGGCGAACTGGTCCATTAGTTCAAGACATCCATCGCAGCCGAGGCTGTCGTTCTTAGTCGTGACAGTCAGTTCGATGAGGTTCGATACTTGTTGATGGGTAAGTTTCATGATTGGTTGTTCTAAACGAACGGCTCCAAGACATCGTCGCTGGTGAATCCTGCGCGGGCGAAACCATCCTTCAGTTTCACTCTCGCATCATGGATCAGTTTGTAGACAGCGTTACGGTTCATGTTGAGTTGCGTTGCGATCGCGTCAGTGGCAAAGTCGGAAAGGAAGGCTCGCGTGACAATCCGTTGTTTGTCAGTCAATTCGGTATCGATCAAATGCTGGAGCACAGCAAGGATTTCGCCTCGCGACTCGGCATCGGAAACTGTCGACTCGGTGTCGACCGCAATCTCAATCGTGTAACCGTCATCAGTGTTGAACGCTTCCATCGAAACGTCCTGGTAATACTTCCGCCTGAGGGCACTGATTCCGATTCTCGTTGCCACCGTCATCGCCCACGTCGTGAACTTACTTCGTCCTTCAAATTTATCGAGCGACGAGAGGATTTTGATGAGTGCATCTTGAACAACATCTTCGGCATTAAACGGTTGACCGTAACGATTGTTCAGCGATTTGCTCAAACCTCGCAGCAAGGTCTCGCGAAGCTCGGTAATCGCATCGTCTCGCACCGCACCCTCCGCTTTGATTCGCAAGTAAAGTGAGTCATCATCGATCATGTCCAAACCCGCAATCAGTCTAATGGGTGCTGGCGAATGAGGCGCGATCGTCATCAATCGCGCAGGTTAAATAGACCAAGCCGCGGCCTTCGTGCTTGACGTCAATGGTAGCGTAGAGGTTGGGAACCATCCCAAGACCCTTCTTGAGCTGGTCAAAAATGCCTTGATTGGCTGGCGAAACGGATTCACGGGTCGGAACGGTGAAAGCGGTAGCGGTTATGGACATCGAACTATCTCCAAACTGTGGTTGAAAACTGAGAACACACCTCAGACGCCGCGACGGTTGATGCGCTTACGAAGAACTTTTCCCCACCGATCGGATTTTCAAATTAGCAACGTGGGAACAATCAGTAGGATCGGCTTCCAGCCTGTCGTTTCAAGTTTGACAGCCTGGAAGCCTATCCTACGTTGGTTCGCCGTTATGGCCCACAACATTGCAAAAGTCGATGCCGCGTTCCCCAACTTGGGATTCCATGACGCTTTGATGAGGCTTGCCAAAGACTACGGCGGATCGACGCTTATTTACCGCTCGATCCAAACCTGTTTCAAGTCTCCCGCAGTTCGGTGATTCGCTTCGTGTGCTTCTTGCCCCAGTCGCATAATGGCGTCAGTGCAACTTTCAACGACCGTCCGAAAGGCGTCAGCGAGTACTCGACCTTCGGCGGCACCTCTTGAAAGTCCTTGCGATTAACCACGCCATCGCACTCGAGTTCGCGTAGTTGTTGGATCAGCACCTTTTCGCTGATGCCGGTCACTCGACGCTTCAGCTCGCCGAACCGTCGCGGTTCATCGAGATGCCACAGGATCAACACCTTCCATTTCCCAGCGATCACACTGAGCGCCGCTTCGACGCCGCACCGAAAACGTACTTCTGCCATGTCGAGACACCTTCACGAAAACTTAACCTTAACACTTACCAGGAGGTTAGTACTTGTCCATTAGAACGTACAGCTTAAGATGCTTCAAAGCCAATCCATAGTTGTATGTCAAGAAATAAGGAACGCAGAATTGCCAAAGCCAGCTTGTTTGATTGTAGGGTACGGACCGGGCGTGGGGCATGGCATCGCTACTGCGTTTGGGAATGCGGGACACGAACTGATCGTCGCATCTCGGAACCCGGAAAACTACACCGCTTCGGTGGCCGAATTGACGGCGCAGGGGATTGCGGTCAGATCGATTGCCGTTGACGCTGCTGATACGCAGTCGCTTCGCAAGTCAATCGCGTCGGTATGTGAAACGTCGGCAGTTGAAGTTCTGATCTATAACGCCGTCGTGCCGACATTCGCGAAGCCGACTCAGCTCGACGCCGATCAACTCGCGAGCGACTTCCGCGTCAATGTCGTGGGCGCGCTCGCGGCCACGCAGGCGGTCTTGCCAAGCATGACCGAGCACGGCAAGGGCTGCGTGTTGTTCACTGGCGGCGGATGGGCACATTATCCGTGGGACATGGCGGCTTCACCAAGCATCGGCAAGGCGGGTCTGCGCAGTTTGGCGATGACGTTGTCGCAAGAATTGGCTGATTCGCCGGTTCGCATCGGATTGGTCTCCATCATGGGACAGGTCGCGGCAGGAACCGCGTTTGATCCCGCGAAGATCGGAGCCGCGTTCCTTGACATGGCGATGCGGCCCGCCGAAGGTTACGAAACTGAAATGATGTTCACGGGCGATTGAGTTGAATTCATGTCTCCCGTTGATTTTCTATGTTTCAATAGGTTCCAAAAATGAATACTCCCCACCTTTTCATCAGCGACGATGCGTCCAGCGGGAAGCCAAGTCTGGAAAATGGCTTGGGGAAGCCGGTCACAAACGCTTCCATCTTGGATACGTACTCGATGGCCGTGATTGGCGTCGTCGATGCCGTTTCGCCGGCGGTGATCAGCGTCGTCGGTCGAGGCAACGAAGCGAGACTCGGTTCCGGATCTGGGTTCATCATCTCTGCCGACGGCTACGCGATCACGAACAGTCACGTCATCGCGGGCCGGTCAACGCTGATTGCCGAGACGACCGACGGCGACCGAATCGATGCGGTGGTGGTGGGGGACGATCCGGCTACGGACATTGGCCTATTGAAACTGAAGTCCAGCGAGTTGCCTGTCGCCCAGTTCGGTGATTCTGAGTCGCTGCGCGTTGGACAGCTCGTTATTGCGATCGGAAGCCCGCTCGGTTTGCAATCGACTGTCTCGACGGGGGTTGTGAGTGCGCTATGTCGTGCAATGCGTGGCCAAGATGGTCGCTTGATCGAGAACATCATTCAGCACGCGGCTCCAATCAATCCCGGCAACAGCGGAGGACCACTGGTCGATTCACGCGGCCAAGTCGTCGGCGTCAACACCGCTATCATCGCGGCAGCGCAAGGGATCGGCTTCGCGGTCCCCAGTGCGACCGTTCGTTGGGTCGCGACCGAGCTGTTGGCCAGTGGCCGAGTCAAACGTCGCCAGCTTGGCATCACGGTTGCCTCTTGCCGATTGAACCGTACAACGATGCAGCGGTTTGATCTGCTATCCGATCAAGCGGTTGAGGTTGTGGACGTGATGCGTGGCAGCGTGTCTGAGCAATGCGGACTCGCTTCGGGTGATATCATCGTTGCTGTCAACGAGCGAATCGTTGCCAACGTCGACGACGTCCATCGGTTGCTGATGGCGATACCCGGAGAGATCCCGATTGTCGTTTCGGTGTTACGCGGCGATCGAAGCGTAGACGTTTCCATTCGATAGCGATCTGTACCTTCGTTGAAAGTGAACTGAGTCTTGACAACCCGCTCCATTGAAACCACCGCGTTTCCTGAGTTTGACGACCGACAATTAAAAGCGATCGCTAAGCTGGCGGAGCTGGTTACCTTTGAAGGCGAGGACGAGTTGATCTCACATGGGCAAAAGAATTATCCGTTTTATGTGATCAAGTCGGGCACGGTACGCATCGTTGAACTCGATGGCGATCTGGAAACGCCGATTGCGACGCACGGTGCAGGAAGTTTTTCAGGCGACGTCGATATGCTCACCGGACGTTCGTCGATGTTTACCGCCATCGCGAACGAACCCGTCGAAGCGTATCGACTGTGCGGCGAGCGATTGAGGCGTCTGTTGAATGAAGCTCCTGAAGTGAGCGAGATTTTGCTGGACGCTTTTCAGATGCGTCGAAAGCTGGTCGCCGATATGCCATTCATGGGCGTCCGAATCATTGGGCAATCCAATTCAGCCGAGACATTACGGCTGCGTGAATTCTTCTATAAGAATCACGTTCCTCACACATTCTTTGAAGCGACCCAGGACGACGGTCGCGATCAATTAGCGGCACTAGATGCGAGTGATTTGGAACTGCCGGTCGTGCGTTGCAACGGAACCACCGTTGGCAATCCGTCTCTGGCTGAAATTGCAAACTGTATCGGGATCAACCGCGATGTCGATCAGCAGCTTTTTGATTTGGTCATCGTGGGGTCGGGACCGTCGGGTTTAGCGGCCGCCGTTTATGCCGCGTCCGAAGGAATCAAGACGCTCGTCATCGATCGAGTCGGACCGGGCGGGCAAGCGGGTAGCAGTTCCAAAATCGAAAACTTTATCGGCTTCCCGTCGGGACTCAGCGGGAACGACTTGGCGAATCGTGGCTATTTGCAGGCCTTAAAATTCGGTGCCAGTTTCATCGCGCCGATTTCGGTGAAAGCGATGGAATCGCATGAGGGCGAACACCATTTGAAGCTGTGTACCGGTCAAACGGCGCGAACTCGATGTGTACTGATTGCAACGGGCGTGCATTATCGTCAATTGTCACTACCGGGTTGCACGCGATTCGAAGGTGCCGGTGTCTACTACGCTGCGACGTCGGTCGAAGCACGCGTGTGCGAGGACGGCACAGCCGTGGTGGTCGGCGGCGGAAACTCGGCAGGCCAAGCGGCGATGTTTCTGGCAACCAAAGCCAAGGCCGTAAAGATGCTGATCCGCGGCCCCGACCTTAGTAAAGGCATGTCGTCGTATCTCTCAACGAGAGTGCTCAATCATCCCAAGATCGAAGTGATTGCGAACACCGAGGTGACCAGTATCGACGGCGATTCCTGTGTTGATTCGGTTCAGACGATCAACCACGCGAATGGCCAAACGCGAATGATTCAATGTGCAGGCCTGTTTCTGTTCATCGGTGCAGTTCCAAACACTCGGTGGCTACCCGATGGCGTTTTTAAGGATGACAAGGGTTTCGTCTTGACCGGCTCTTCATTCTTTGTGGACCAAGCACTTCGTTCGCAATGGCCGTTGGATCGAATGCCATATGAATTAGAAACCACGATCCCCGGTATCATGGCGTCGGGTGATGTTCGCGGTGGCACAACGAAACGATGCGGTTTTGCAGTCGGCGACGGATCACTGGCGGTCTCGTGCGTTCATCGTTATCTCAACAGTCTTGAACGCCAATAGTTTTGATTTTGGAATTTGATTTCATTTAGAGGGATAAATTGATGACGATAGCACACGGATACGCGGCTCACGAAGCAACGGGAAAATGGGAAGAACTTGAGTTCGAGTTGCCGCCGCTTGGAGCTGGAGACGTCGAAATCGCGGTCGATGCCTGCGGCGTCTGTCACAGCGATATGTCGATGCTGGATAACGCATGGGGTTTTACACAATATCCGTTCGTCGGTGGACACGAAGTCATCGGTCGCGTGGCCGCGCTCGGCGATGCGGTACCGGGTTTGTCCGTCGGCGACTTGGTCGGCTTGGGTTGGTATTGTCGGTCTTGCATGCAGTGCGATCAGTGCATCGGCGGCGATCACAACCTATGCCCGACTGTTGAAGGAACGATCACGCATCAAGCGGGCGGCTTCGCTGATCGTGTTCGCTGTCATTGGGGCTGGGCAACGAAGATTCCCGAAGGACTCGATCCAGCCAAGTGCGGCCCCTTGCTCTGCGGTGGCGTGACGGTCTTCAATCCGCTGGTGCAAAACAACGTGTCGCCGACCGCTAAGGTTGCTGTAGTCGGCATTGGTGGACTTGGACACATGGCGATTATGTTTGCAAACGCATGGGGTTGCGAAGTTACCGCAATCTCACGCAGTCGGTCCAAGGAAGCTGAGGCTCGCGAGCTGGGTGCTCATCATTACGTCGCCACCGGAGAAGATGGAGCACTCGAATCGGTTGCAGGCAAATTCGATTTAATTATCAATACGACCGACGCGGATTTGCCATGGGACGCTTACGTCGGAACGCTCGCTCCCAAGGGAACACTGCACACGGTCGGTGCGGCAGCGAAGGTTGAGGCGACGGTATTCCCCATGTTGATGGGTCAGAGGTCGCTATCCGCGTCACCTCTGGGCAGTATCGCTACGACGCGAACAATGCTCGAGTTCGCGGCGCGTCACAACATCAGTCCTGTCACCGAAACCTACGCCATGAGTGACATCAACGAAGCCTTCGAGAAACTGCGAAACGGTTCGCCGCGGTATCGTTTGGTACTCACGCGTTAAACAACAAAATCTAGCTGAAAGTAATTCTCAGTAACCGGCAAGTTTGCGGATGCTGCCGGTACGGTAGTCGGGATTGGTTGAAAGGGCTTGCGACCATGCGTAGTCGCTTGACCGACCGTAGGCTCGAACGTATTTGCGGTTCGTTGGAGCGATGTCAAAGTAAGCTCCGCCAGAGCTGGCGGTGACGCCGGTTGGATAGTGTCCGACGAGATAACTTTCAGCCCCGATTTGAGTTCCATATCCATAGTGTGAGCCGCTTGATTGTGGAATCAGTTCGATTTCCCAAAGGCTAGTCTCTCCACTTGCAACGGCGAGCGAATTCGCGGCAGCTTGGGTCGCCGCCACCAATTGATTTGTCGCTTCTTGCTGTGCCGCGTTTCTAGACTGCTCTAATTCGTAAGCGATTCGCTGCTGCTGGGCGACACGTTTCGACTCTGCCTCGGCCACGAGCCAGGCATGCCAAAATGGATCGACTTGCAATCGCTGCTCTGACGATATCAGAACCAATGGCTTCACGGTTTGGTTGCCGATGTCGTCTTTGCGAATGACGTTGTCGTAGGTGTAGGTGCGCTTGCCATGTAGCGTACGAACCCAGTGCAAAACTTCACGATCGGTTTGGAGTTTGATCCCGTCGAATGCTGTGATGAGATCGATGTACAGGGCGTGATCTGTTTTGGGATGCTTTGACGCGACACCATCGAAGTAAACCATACCGTGGTATCGTTCGACAGTGAAATGATTTCGCTCGAAGCGAACGTCAGGGTTCGAGGTATCCTGCGAACTTGCTGGGGTAACGTCCAGCGTGATGATGGTCAGTAGAGCTGAGATTGCGATGGTCGCGCGTAACATGGGACGGTCTCCTGAGTCATGAAGGTGTTCGAAGCAACACAATTCAGACGCGGTGGTGTTAACGAATCTTACGGACGGATTGAAAGTTTCCTAGCTGATCACAAGTAAGCTGCGTCCGAGCGAGAATTGGGATCAAACGTAAGAGCGGCCAGTAATGAACGTGGCACCAATAAGCCGCGTGATTGCCAGAATCTTGAGCCCATGCTCGCAATTCCACGAAATTTCGGAATCAGTCGGTAAGACCCGACGTGTAGGCAGCATCCAGTCAGTGTTGCCGCGATCATGTCGATCTGCGGACAAAAAAACCGCTTGCATCTGAAAGACACGAACATGAAAAAGACCTTCACTACCACCGCCATGGCTGTTGCCCTCACCGTTTCGGCTGCTGCCTACGGACTTTCGACACGCTCACGTGCGACCGCTGAGCCAAACTCGACCGAAACGATGAGCGTCGTCATGTCGGATTCGATGGCAAATGATACGCACCAGGACGCAATGATGGCTGAGCCAGCGATGGCTGACTCGATGACGTCGGTTCCAGCAATGGCATCTCCCGCAATGACAGACACGACCATGGCGGCTCCAATGATGAGCGAGCAAGTAACTGACACTGCGATGGCTCAACCTGCGATGACGGCCACAGCAATGTCAGAGCCAGCTACAAATTCAGATGCCATGATGGCTGAAACCTTAATGGCTAGTTCGTCGATGGGGCACTGATCCCATCAGGTAGCAGGTTCAGTCCGAGATTGCTCGCAAGGCGGTTAGAAGTGCTTCGTACTCGTCACGGCAGCACTTGCATAATTCTAAGTGCGTGCGAACAGTCTCAAGCGATTCCGGTATGGTGGGTCCGTCAAGTTCGGCTTGGGCAAATTGCTCCATGAGCTCATAGCATCCGTCCCAGCCGATACTGTCGGCTTTAGCGGTGACCATCAGTTCGATGAGGCTGGTGAGTTGAAGTGAGTTCAGATTCATCGTAGTTCGTTTCAAGCAGAACTGGTTCGGATGTCTTTAACCGATATCCCCGCTCGCTCAAATCCATCCTTCAGTTTGAGGCGTGAGTCGTGAATCAATTTGTAGACGGCGTTGCGATTAGTGCCAACTCGCTCGGCAATACCGTCCGTTGAAAAGCCGGACAAGAATGCCCGCATCGCAAGCCGCTGTTTATCGGTTAACACATCATCAGTCAGTTGCTGCAACGTAGTCAGCAATTCGTTTCGACTCTCGGCGGAGCCTGCATCAACGGTCGACTCGATTGCAATCTCCATCCGATAACCGTCTTCTTGATTGAACGCCTCCATCGAAACATCGCGATGGTACTTGCGACGAACGAAGCTTATCCCGATCCGTGTCGCGATTGTCATTGCCCATGTTGTGAACTTGCTGCGGCCTTGAAACTGATCTAGCGATTGTAGAATCTTGAGCAAGGCATCCTGCACGATGTCTTCGGCTGAGAACGGCTGGCCATATCGGTTTGTGAGTGACCGGCTCAGTCCTCGCATCAGCAATTCGCGAAGTCGTCCGATTGCATCGTCGTGTATTGCAACGTCGGTGCTTCGAAGCCGTTCTAACCAATCTTGGTCTTCAGTCATCAAATTGTTCCGTAAGCCAGCATAGAACCAGCGACTTTTTGGATTCCACCAGTGTTTGCGTCGGCAGCAGAGTCAAAATTGAATATGCCCACCCTCAAGAGCGAGGGTGAGCAAGTAGCTGTGATGTCGCAAGCAATCTCTACTTCTTCTTCATTGTGGAGTCGCCATCGTGGGCTGAGCCATTATCCGCATCATCGCGTCTTGCATCATGCCGGTTTGCATCGCTGGAGTTGCCATCGACTTCTCGGCCATCATCATCTTCTCATCTTTCATCATCCCCTTCACCGCTGGCATGGTGGAAGCCATCGCTTGCGACTTGACAGCCGCCATGATTTTCTCGTCCTTGGCCATCGCTTGGATCATCATTTCCTTAGCAAGGCTTTCCGTCATGGCAGGCATATCTGTTATCATCGACTCTTTGGCTTGCATCATCATCGCTGGTTCCGCCACCATCATTGGAGCGGCCATCGCAGGAGCAGTCGCCATCATGGCGGATGCAGTTTCGCGAGCAATCATGGTTTGAAGCAACGCTTGGAATTGAGCCGGATCGCTGAAGACCTTCCGAATTGCTGCCTTGATTTCGTCGTCTGTGACCATCGGCGCACCGGCCGGTGTCATCATACTCGCATGTTCACCCACCATCGTCATGGCTTCTGGCTTTGCCATCGTCGCGGCCATCGACATTTCGTGGGCCATCATCATTGGCATGTCGTCGTGCGCCATCATCGACGCGCCTGCCTTCTTGACCATCGCAGGCGACGCCATTTCGCGAGCCTTGTCCATTTGCATCGCACCCTTGGCCATGGGGTGCATCATGTGATCGTCGTGCATCATGGGTGCAGACGATCCGGCGGGCTTGGTCGCGTTCGACTGTCCGTAGCTAGTCGAAAGTGAAGTGGCGGCAATCGTGATTGCCGCAATACAAAGGGCGGGATAGTGAATCTTCATCGTAATCTCATTTCCAGTGGTGACGGCCATCGAGCAATGTTTGAACAATTCGCACCCCGGGGTCGGGGCACATCACTAGGCTACCGAGACCGAGAGAACCGCAAATCAGCCAAAAGGTAGAGGCGGCGTGTTTCCTGGGTGGATTGGCAATCCAGCGGACGATGCTTTCGGGAAAATCTTCAGAAAGTTTGCCGATCCAAGGTAAGGCCCCGTCGCATCGTCACATCTACCTTTTGATAGAGGACAAATCGGCCGAAGCGAACCACAATCAGAGCAACTCTCCCCGTGTTTTCAGGAGTCAACCACTTGAGCAAGAATCTGTCAGGCAGCGAACTTCGCGGCGAAGTCACGCCCCCAACACTTTACGCCAATCGTCGCCTATTCATGCAGGGAGCGGGAGCTGCTGGGACGCTTGCTGCTTCGGCGGGGCTTTATCGTTGGTTCAACCCGATTCGCAAGATGGAACTCGACACGGCGGCAATTGCTGACTTGGCATCGGTCGAGCTGAACGAAGATCAACGGCGCGAGCGTGGATATCTCGTCGACGAGCCAATGACAAGCGAGTCCGACATCATTTCTTATAACAACTTTTACGAGTTCACGACTGATAAGAATGCAGTAGCCGAGAAAGCAAAGAATTTCGATACAACTGGCTGGCAGATTCGCGTCGAGGGAATGGTCCACAAACCTACGACGTTCACAATGCCCGAACTCAAGTCGCTGGGGCCAATCGAAGAGCGAATCTATCGGATGCGGTGCGTCGAAGCGTGGTCAATGGTGATTCCCTGGGCGGGGTTGCAACTGTCACATGTCATTGACGCCGTCGAACCGATGAGCGAAGCCAAATATGTTGCCTTCGAAACTCTCTACGATCCCGAACGGATGCCAGGTCAAAAGACGACCGTTTTGCAGTGGCCGTATGTCGAGGGATTGCGACTGGATGAAGCGATGCACCCGCTCACATTTCTCGCCGTCGGTTTGTATGGGAAGGAATTGCCCGCACAGGACGGTGCGCCCGTCAGGCTAGTCACTCCTTGGAAGTATGGTTTCAAAGGCATCAAGTCGATCGTGAAGATAACGTTACTCTCCGACGAACCACCTACGAGCTGGAATCGGTACGCTTCGGCCGAGTACGGTTTCCTTGCCAACGTCAATCCCAACGTTCCCCATCCACGCTGGAGCCAAGCGACGGAACAACGCATCGGCGAAACGGGTCGCCGAAAAACATTGATGTTCAATGGCTAATCGCAAATGCTCTTTCCTTTTTGGCCGCTGGTTCAACTTGCAGTCCGAGAGCAAGAAAACTGGCGGATCAGCCTTATCGGGAATTTCCAGACGACCGCTGGCAACAAGATCGATGTTCTCCAGCAGTCGGTGCAGCTTGGATTCAGCCTTGTGTACTTCTTTGGTCTTCAGCGATCGCTCGTACTTTCGGCCGCCAAAGCGAAAGCTGATGTGATAGTTGACGTTGAACCGACGCCGGCGGTCGAGTCGAACCCGTTCCGCCTGCAGGAAAGCGAGGTTCAACTCGTTGCCGACTTCGGCACTCCGGATGAACCCGTCGAGACGATTCGATTCGACGACGCTGGAGAACCCACGCCGGAGCATGTACTTGGCATCGGCGACGCGATCGCCGGTTACACGGCCGCGTTCAATGACTCCGCCGCGCAGATTGATAAGGTCCTAGCCATCGTCGAGGAGCTGAAGCGATCGCAGCTCACGAAAGACGACGTGCGAACCGTCGTCAAAGAAGAGCTCGAGGCATTCAAGCAAGTGCTGATCGAGTGGCGTGACACGCAAGGCAAAGTATCCACGGCCGCGGTACCGGTCGACGAGAAGGGAGTCGGTACCGTCGATCTGCCACCCGGCGCAGTCGTCACGAAAATGGGCGGCGTTTCATTGGAGCAATGGCGTCTCGAGAATCCTGGAGCATCCGTTGCCGACGGATCTGTCGGCGGTGGATCCACCGGTGGACGTGTCGTCGCGAACTCAGGCAGCTCGCACGGCTCGGTGTCGACGTCGTACCAGCAACAAGCAATCCCGATGGCCGTCGCTCACTGGGAATCTGACCGTCACCGAGGAGTCTTGGACAGGTTTCACCACCACATCAACGGCCGAACCAACGTACGAGCGTGACAGTGCACCAACGTTGTGACGGTTGCCCTCACGCAAACACCGAAGTCCGGGTCTACCCGTTCACGTGCGCGTGCCGCAGGAGATTCCACGCGGATGGAACCGAGACGGTTGCTGATTCAATCGAACAGCACGCCAAAGCGATCGCGATCGAACCAGCCGAATTCGTTCTGGCATCGGATTTCTTGGCGGATCGAATCCACATATGTTCGGCGTGCCCCAAGCGTCGCAAAAACCGGTGCGGAATTCTGGTCGATCGACGCAGGGCCGGATACCTGCTGCATCCGCTCGGCCTTCCGAATCCAGCGGCTCGGTGCCCGGATGCGTCCCCTCGATTCCAACGACTCGTCGAAGTGCATCACCAACCCGAGCCGACGAAATCACTTCCATCCAAACCGCGACGGACGCGACGCGACCAGGCTCGAAAGTTGAGTGTGGTACGCGTCGCACTGAAACCCGACCGGTTGCCAAGAAAGAATCACGCTCGAGCCGTGGTGATGATTGCTCCCAGCGGCGTGTACTCGGATCAATCCAAGATCACGGGCCCGCTCGCCGAAGCGTACGCGCGTCGCGTTGGTGCCGACTTCATCTTGCTTGCCGGCGACGCGAGCCCCGGCTGGCAAATGGGTAACAAGTACCGATTCACCGAAGTCGCTCGTCGGTACGAATTATCGGTGCTCGTCGATTGCGACGTGGTGATCCGCCCTAATGCTCCAAACATCTTCGAGCGAGTGCCACGCCAACTTTCGCAATTCCTTGCGAATGCGGACGTCGAGGTTGTCACGATCTTGCTTCCACTGCTGCGTCGAACTCAACATTGATGTTCGATTCAGCGGTTTCGAATCAAGGTCATTCACCGCGCCGTGAGAGTCCCAAGGCGGCTCATGAGTGCCGATGATCCAGTGGTACAGGTACGAGATCGGTTCAGCCGTCTGGCTGGCTTGTCGCCGCTGCCAAAGCTCACTGACGTCTCGCACCCATGCCACGCTTCGCCCGTGGCTACGAGCCACGCGCACCGCCTTCTCAGCGGCTTTCATCCCCAAACAATTCAAATCACTCACCACCACCACCCACTCATCGGCGGGATCGTCAGGCGAGATTAGCTCGCCGCTCACGTTCGCTTGCCCTGTTCGGAGTGGTGAGTTGTTAGTGAGTTTGTTCTTTGAGTTGTTAGTGAGTTGTTTGTCCGACACCATGTCGGTTTGGTCCGACACCATGTCGGTTTGGTCCGACACCATGTCGGTTTGGTCCGACACCATGTCGGTTTGGTCCGCGAGCAAAAGCCCTAAGGATTGGAGCCAGGATCGTCGTCGTTCTGGCTCTAACAACGTCACTTCCGTCCACACAATCTTGTAGCAATTGAAGACACCGTTGCGACCTTGGCCGCGACCTTTTCGCTCGATGCAAATCAAGCTCAGCGAATCCAACGCGCTAATGGCCCGCTCGATCTGTCGCGTCGAATAATTGGTCAGTTCCGCGAGCAATGTCTGGCTTGGCCAAGACTTGTTGTTTCGTCCGTAATGATCGTGGATTCGATGAAGTACCATTTTCATTGCAGCTTGCGAGACACCTTTCACAGGCGGGATTTCCGCTTCATCGATCCAGCTTTTTCGTTGCAAGTATGTTGGATCGAAAATCAGATTCAACTGACGCTTCGGCGGGTGTGATTCCTGGTCCATCGATCATGTCCAAACGCGATTGAATCGGCGGCGGCTCATCCGCAACCAGGAGTAGTTACGAAACCGCTGGAAACGGCGATTTACCTTCGTGGAAATACACCACCGGCCCGACGGGCAACACTGTTTTGCCATCTGAGTCTGGTACGTCAAAGGCGAGTATTCGCATGGCTTGCTCGTACAACGAGGTGAACTTGTCGGTGAATGGGTACGGCGACATCGACGCGAATGTCGGGGCCAGACGCATTGTGCATCGCTTGTGGCAATACGCATGCACAAGCGATTTAGCCATCGATTTGATCTCGTCGAACGTGGCGCCGTATGGGTAGATGATCGCGATCTTGTATCGCTGGCCGCACTCACCACACGACGCATAGATCATCACCAACGAGTCCACCAGACTCTCCAGCGTCGGCGCCTGGATTGTTTCTCCGCCGTGTACTCTTGGCTCCAAATAATGAGTGATCCGTCCGCTGTAAGCGGAAATGATCCGCTGGCAAATGAGGAACCGCTCTAAGGAGTCAAACAACGATTCAGCTTGGTTGAGCAACACCAAAGCCTCACGATATCCCAATGCCTCATCCGCAAGTGCCTTAGCCTGCAGTCCCTTTAAAGCGTCGGAAACCTTCGTCAATAAGGCAGTGTCGATGGCATCCATACTGGGGTAGATCGCCGTAGCGATTGCTCGCGCAGTCTCGATGGAAATATCCGATGCCTCTCCCTCGAGCCACCGCGCTCGTGAGTCTTTGACACTCTCGCCGACCGGCTCGCTTATTCGTTCCTTGATCATTTTCAACGCCCTTTCTTGGGACGAATAATCCAACCCACAAATCGATGACAAACCTGACATCGGTAGTATGTTCGTCCGCGATCGTGAATCATTTCCCACCGATCACTCTTGATTCCACAACTGTCATCACAATTCCGATACCCGAGCAAATGAGCCAAACTCAATCCATTCGCCCTGCAAAGATTGAACGCCGCCAACCAGTTCTCGACAACTTCGGTTTGGTAACAACCATTCGCTTGAAAGGTTCCAGGAGTGAGAGTGGATGCGCGTGTCATCTCGGCCCACCAAGTAGCAGTTGAGAAGTCGCACTGATCCGCACTGACGGCTCAGGAAGCCGCAGTTGCTCCTGAGTCAACGCCCGGAACTCTTCCACTTCCTCACGTGCTGTGCAGCATCGATACTCGACGCCGTGATGCAGAAACTCGAAGTGGTGAAGTGTTTCCGTATCCGACCGCTTGACCTTCTTGATCGACAGACCCGTGGCCCGAAACACTCGCTGGAACGCAATCGCGGTCAGTCGAACCTCCGGTGCATTGCCGTGACGATACGCCGTGACTCCCTTCACCTCGGCAGCCTTGATCGAGTGCATGTCAATCGCGTTGATCGCGTCGAGCAGCATCTTGCGAACTGTTTTAGCCATTCGATTTCCATTCGATCATCGAACCAAAGAACGTGCCTTCGCCGTGGAAGGCAACCCAAAAGCGGTGCATGTCGCTGGCGTCGTCAAAACCATCAGAGCGAGCGAACTCGTCAATTGACTCCACGGGAACGCCACCAACCCGCACCGACTCGATCGACGCGGCAGTGACTTCGATCTCCACGGAGTGAACGCCATCGCAAACGGGATCCGGTGAGATCAGCTTCGTGGCCATGCGAGTCCGCTGGCCAATGTAAAGTTGCAGTGACTCGCCCACCCGAGCATGCCTTCGTTTTCCATTGCGGCGAATGGTGTGCAACTTGGCACCCGTCCGAATCGCATCGCTGAAACGTGCCTGAAAGTTGTACGCGACCATCGTTCAAGCCACGCTCGTTGTCATTTTCTTCGACGCGGTGCGATTGACTTCGTCGCGGTTGAGTTTCGCGATATGCAAGTGAATGAAATCAAGCTTGTCCCAGAGATTACGCTCATGCGGCTTCCACACCAGTAGCATGTTGTGCGAAAACTGCATCACAAAGAGGCTGCACTTGGAACCGAGATTCTCATCGCACCATCGTACGCAGGCTTCGAACGACCGATTCTCATCAACGCCGATCTCGCCTTCGTCATCACCACACACCACATCACTCCAAGCCTCATACAGCAACTTGATCTCGTCCGTCTTCATCACTTCACCTTTTCGAACAACACTGGATACATCACCGCAAAACGGAACCGAAAAAACGCGACCACCGTTTCGCCGCGCCGTCCCTGCGTCGGCAAGCATCCGACACGTGAAACGCACAAGAACCAATGGCCCCGATTCATCGGCACTGTCGCCCAGCCAGCGGCCACGCCAGTTTTCCACGCTGTGATCAACACTCGATGCGGGCTTCTGCCATCAGCACGCTTCACTTCCACGCTCATCGCGTTCACCCGGCCTGACGCACATATAAAAATGCTTGAGCCTGCTCCTGAGCATCGCGCACCAGCCGAAAGTAATCGGCATCAATCAGCCGCCGTCGCCATCTGACACAGATCTCACGCTGCGTCTCTGGATCGAGGTTGCTCCAGCAGCTCAGACACATCACTCGCTCACCCTTTCGACGTCCATGGCACCCAGGTATCGGACACGGTCGCATCATTCCATCCTGCAAAATCAGAGAAAATCGAACCACGCAAAACACGACGTTTTTGGCAAAAGTGGCGCTTTCACACAAAAGCGCCACTTTTTCATTTTGCACCATTTCCATCGCTACGCTCGCACCGGTTTAGGGAGAGTGGTTGGTAGTGATGTGACGCGATTTTCATCCCGCGGCCTCGTCCGGAAACGGGTGAAACAAACTCAATTGGCGGTCCATGTTGAGGCTCACTTTGGGTGCCTCGTACAACTTTGCCAGGCATGCCGACGGCACTTGCCTCAGACAGTGCGCATACACCTGCGTGGTCTTCAAATCGCGGTGGCCAAGATGCTTCTGAACGACCATCAAGTCGTTGGTCTCGGCAAGAATACGCATCGCACATGTATGCCGAAGCATGTGGTAGCGAGTCGATGGATCGTCCATGCAACTCAGCGACAATAAGATCTGGCGCGCCTTCCCTGACAACAACTGAGGCTTCAGTGCCTCGCCAGACCGGTTCGGTAACAACCACTTCGACGCCTTCGCGGAGCAAGTACTTCGGTACTCGACAATCGCATCCACCAGCGATTGATCCAGCCGAATCGTACGACTGACGCCGCCTTTCATCGGCTTGCAAACTTGCTTCGGATTCTTCACCCGATTTGGATTGCAGGGGCAAACGTACAACGACCGATTCAGCGGCTCGAAGTGTTTCGCAAGCGCCCAACACGCCTCGCCCGCACGTAACCCGCTCAACCCCAACATGCAACCGATCCCATCCCTCATCGACCGCCGCGAGTGGACTCGCTCCGAAATCGACATCTCCAAATCGGCAATCCGATCGAGAGGAAACCACTTCACATCCCGGCATTCCATCGCTCACTCCGCCCCATTCTTTGTTCCCTCTCCCCATCGCTTTGTTGGGAAGAGGGTTAGAGTGAGGGGCCTCCAAAACCGGCACCTCCATGGCCGCATAATCCTCGGCATCAATCGACACTCGCCAACCATCATCGATGACGCGCATGGGTGGAGCAGCGGTGACGGATCTACAAACGATTGAAAAGATTACAACGGCAACAACCGCTGGCATGGCAAAGCGACGTTGCCGCCTGCGATCGCGCTCACGCAAGGCACCATCGTCTGACTTGACGATTTTGAGATCGGGCGGTGCGTCAAATCCGACGCGGATGTTGCCGTTGTCCTCAATCCCGAGAATCCGAATCGTCAGTCCGTCACTGACACGAAAGCCCGATCCGATAGGCTGGTCCAACACTAGCATCACCGACTCCCTTATTCGCCGACGCTTGGCCGTGGTGGACTAGGTCAAACCCACCACGGCCGACAGCGCCAGCAATGACCGAGCCCGCGAGGCGGATCACGGGCTCACAGCAAACCGGTCGGGGCCCAATGCACCAACCAAATCGCCAGCCCAAAACAAGGCAACCGCAAGGGGTGGGAACCCCGTCAAGAACTGACAGGCTGAAATGTAGGGCAAACCCAACAATAAGAAAAGAGGGGTTTACCCTACTTTTTAGAAATTAGTTCAGAAGTCGTTGTTTCGAGGACTTTCGAGATCTTGTCGCATGTCGCCAGCGTGAACGAACCAACGCCATCCTTTAGGGACTTATGTAGTGTCGATCGATCAAGACCGGAGTCTCTTGAAAGTTTTGCCAAAGAAATGCCGCGAGCGTCCATCATCGCCAAGACATTCTCGGCGAATGTTTTCATCGTGTCGCAAGACGGTAGTGTTGAGTGTGCCACGTTGTTCATTCCTCCATGTTACTTGTGGATTCACGATCCGTCGAATACGGATCTGTTCGGAATGTGAGCATGAAGCCGCCCTTCAGCTCGCCTTCAACGTCGTATTGGTTGACTCCAAAGCGAACCTTCCAGCCGTCAATGATTCTCTCGCCGGTTTTTGGAAACGTCTCCGATACGAACTCAAGAACAGAGTCCAGGTCATCGGTCGGCGTAGTTTTCTCTACGGCAAAGGCCTTGCTGATCAGTTCCCTCGTCATCGACTCCGTTAGCTGAACGCCAGGCTCAACACTCAAATGATTCGGAAATCCTCGGGGAACGTTGTGTGAGTCTGTCAGTTCCCACTTCGCTTCGTATTGCTTCCCATCGATGTCAACGTCGGTGGTCCATCCAGTCTTTCCGCCATGCTCACTCGACATGCGAAATATCTTGCTCTCTTGACTATCAAACCGATGCATGTCGTACGGTGGGGTCGCCTTTATCTCGGAAGCATCTGCCGGAGACTCCGCCACTGGAGACACAGCCACGGACTCGGCCGAGCCGCAGCCTGCGACCAGCGCGATTGACAACAGCAACAACCACACGGGAAGATTTCTCACTTCGATCTCCAATCCACGCCAACCCTGAGACCCACGATGAACGACGCCCAAGTACTCGGTGAAGCACTCGAAGCCGCCAACGCCTTCAAACCATTGGTGCGAAAACTAATCCGAATTTTCTGCCTCACCCAAGCGTGTAAGCTCGTGCCGATCGACAGCAATGAAACGTCCGGGGCCTCGGACAAGGTGGTCAGTCGCGCGACAGTATTCGAAGCGTTCATCACCCGCGAATAACCGCAATCAAAAGGGTGCAGATGAGCGAAAACGACGGCAGTTCGTTTGACATTTGCACCAAACGAACTACCGTCATTGTGAGTACCGAAGGAGGGGCTCGAACCCACACGCCCTTGCGGGCACTGGATTTTGAGTCCAGCGCGTCTGCCAGTTCCGCCACTTCGGCTTGGATCCTCGAATGCCAATGGCGATCGAGGACGTGGGCCGATTATAGCCAACTATCCCAAGTTTGGATACCACGCTGGGCAAACGCCGCGATCAATTTTTTCGCTTCGACTCGGCCATTCGGATCACTTCGTGAAAGTGCACCTCCGAAACCGGCTGGACACTCAAGCGGCTGCCCTTCATCAGCAGCACCATCCCCGAGAGCGGTCGATGGAGACGCATCTCCGCGAGTGTCACCGGCTGGGCGAACTTCTTCTCGAGCTTGATATCGACCATGTACCACCGAGGGTTTTCCGGCGTGCTTTTCTCGTCGTAGTAATGATGCTTGGGATCGAAGGCGAAGTGATCGGGATATCCTGCCTTGACGACGATCGCGGTGCCAACGACGGCGGGTTGCTCACACGCGGAATGATAGTAGAGGACGTGATCTCCCTTGCTAAAATCATCGCGAAGCGAATTCCTCGCTTGATAGTTTCGCACACCTTCCCAAGATGTCGTTTTCTTTGGCGCTGCCGCGAGATCGTCGATGGAGAACGTGGTCGGCTCGCTTTTCATGAGCCAGTACCGCACTTGGCGATCGGCGTCGGGCTTGACGATTTCGGATTTGACCATGTCGATCGAGAGAGTGCTGGGGGTGGATGAGTGCGAAACTTTGTCGATTGCGAATCTTGTTCGGCTGCTGGGATTTTCTCACAGGTTTATTGTCGAGATGACCGATACTCACAATACGCCTTGGGATAGGCGCGTCTAGATTTTTTTGTGGCGACGATTGCCACACCGACTGTGGCCAGGGAACGGGCTCTCTCGAATCCGTTTCCCCTCTGAATGACAAGGCCATCAGTCATGTTGAATGTGGACACCATCCATGCGGCGCTCGGTATCGCTTTTACCGCCATCTGGCTTCTCGTCGGGCAAATCGTGATCGACAGTCGCTAACGCGATGCCCGCGATAAAATTTGCTCGTAAGCCTGCGTCAAGTACTCCAGCGGAAACAAACAGAACGAATGTTCGCGACTGTTTAGCACCGCCTGCGACGCCTGATGCAATCGATTGGCTTGTAACTCGGCGAGCAACCCGTGACGCACGTCATCGAGTGCGTCGGACATTCGTTGATTGAGCCGATTCAGTTCCAAGTGCCAGTCTCGTTTTTGGCCCCGCGACGGAATCTCGTTCAATAGATCGCGTTTGTGCCCGATGAGCGAGGAATCGATCGAAGCTTGATCGGCAAACGTTTCCGGTTGAAACACGGTATCCCGCAAACGACGGCGGATCTCCGACTCTTGTTGGACGAAACCCGTGTCGGGCTTGCTTCCTGGCAATCGAATGGTCGCTGACATGACCATGAACGATGGCGGAGCGATCTCAAAGAAGGCTCGGATGATTTGGTCGCCCAGTTGGTCGTACTTGCCACCACCAATGCCGTGCAGAAACAAATCGCTCAAGACCAATCGCGAATACATAGTCGTGATCAAGGCGCGTGGTCGGATTTTCCACTGGTGGCACTGCGCGGCGGCTAACTTAGCCGCCGCAGCGTCCGATCGGGGATCTTCGACGACGCACTCACGTCCTTGCCGGTCGCTGATCACCAGCGAATTGTCTCCAAGGCGAATCCATGCCGCACGTCGCTGGGGCGATTCATCTCCGTAAATCCACAACGGCGCTTCCAGCCAGCCCTCTTTTTGGGCAAGATTGGGGACCGGGTGTGCCGTGCTTCGTATCCCATGAGCATGTCGATACACACTCGCCGACCCGTTGTAGCAATCTTGGAAGCGAGGCAATTCGCATAAAATCGCGAGCAAGAACTTAGCGAATGCAATGCTCCGCACCGCAACGCTCAGCGGTATCTCGAGCGTCCTGAGCCCCACGTCGGCTTCGAGTGAATGTCGCGCTTGGGCGAGCGCACAACCCGCGACGCCACAGCGTCCTATCGCTTGTCGGGCGTGGCTCCACAAGGGAACGACGCACGGGTCTTGGACGAGCGACCCGAGCGTATGCTTGACGTGACGATCGAACTGGTTGAATTGCTCGCGATCCCCAATGACCAACTGCTCGTAGGGAATGCCGGCCGTGCCACGGTCGAACGAAACCAACTCGTAACGGGCCAAGCCGGTGTCGCCATTGACCGATGGAACGCGGATTCCACGCCGCATTGCTACATCGTTGTCAACGATTAAATTGACAGGGATGACAGGAAGCGTGCAGGCGAGCCGATCCAGGGCAAAGTTTTTGAACCAAACACCGGCATGGAACAACTCGGGTTGATGTCCCGCCATGAGGACGGAAACCTCTCCGTCGGGTCCATCGCTGGCGATTGCCTCGGCCCACGACGTCGATCGATACGCCGATGTGTAATGGATCGCGTCGCGAACAAGCTGCCTCCGTCCCGATCGCCGCAACTCTGGCCACCAACCACGACGCGTCCAATCAAGCGAGCGATTGTCGTGCCATAACTTACTTGCTTGCGCCAGCTTCGGCTCGATGAGAGCGCTACCGTCCGCCGATGGCGCCCGATAGGCGCGGAAACTTGGCTCGGGCTGGGACGACGACTGGATGGACAACGACGGCATTCGGAAGCTAGCTGCAAAGCGATTTGAGCGACTTGACGATTCGACCTTCTCTACAAGCCTTGGAAATCGCGTCGTCGATGACCCGATTGTAATAGCTCAGCCGAGTTTCAGCGTGATCCAAAGAGCCTCCGAAGGAACGATTCAAATCCAAGTAGATCAGCGGTACCGGAATTTCGATCACTCTTAGTCCCGCCGCGGCAGCCTCAACCCATAATTCTAGAGGCATTGCATAACCGGGATCGCTGATCTTGAGTTTCCGCAGCGCTTCGGTTCGGTAGGCTTTGAATCCGCAGAATGCGTCCGTCAACTCCAGCCCCAGGCGTCGATTGAGTTCGCTGGTGATTCGTCGGTTGATAAACAGTCGTTCTGCAGGCGGCTCATCGTCACCCTCGTACTTTTTCAAATATCGACTTCCCGACACGATGTCGGCACTCGCCGCCGCTTCGATAAAACGTGGGATCCGCTGGGGTTGATGTTGGCCATCGCAATCCAGCGTCACCAGCCCGTGAAATCCATGCTCGATCGTATATGAAAATGCGATCTGTAGCGCCGCTCCGTAACCGGAATTGCTCCCGTGCCGTATCACTCGGATGTCGTGACGCCTTGCGAGAATCTCCGAAGTACCATCCGTCGATCCATCGTCGATCACCAGCACGTCGGTAGCGTAGGCTAGCACCTGGTCCAAAATCGGATTGACATAGTCGACTTCGTTGTAGACTGGCAGGGCCGCGAGCCAACGTTCGTTTGTAGACATCTGGTTGGTCCCGTCTTTAACCAAAAGTGAATCAAAAATTGCCGAGATTGTGGCAACCAAAAATGCGCAAGCTTGACGCCTTTCCGCCAACCTACGTCGCCCGGTACCCAAAAAGGCAGGCGTCGAGTGACCAAATACCGCTCTCACGCAAGAATTGTGCCCCGCGTGAGAATGTACCCCTCATTCGTCGAGGCTTGGCATTCTAGGAGCGGAGCCAAGAGGGTCAATCTTTGACTTCGGCAAGTCCGCCGGCATTTCTAGTGGGCAAACCCAGATCCATCGGGCACGCTAAAATCAGGGGGATGGGTCAATCGCAGGCAACAAGTGAATCGGATCTCGCTCGCGTTGGCTGGCCCAGACGCGTAGTTCCGGTAGCGACTCGTTGAGCTGGGCAGCAAGCGTTTCCATTGCAAATCGCTCGCTCGCGTAGTGGCCCATCAACCCTAACGCGACTCCCATGCCCTCGGCTTCGAGGCACACGTGAAAGGTGGCTTCACCCGTAATCATGACATCGCATCCATGCCGCTTCGCCGCAGCGAGGAACCCGCCACCGCTGCCACAAGCAATCGCGACCCGCTTAACGATTTGATGCGGGTCGCCGACGAATCGCGGTGTCACCGAACTGCTGATCGCCGCTGCAAGTCGAACCAGTTTCGATACGGTGACCTCTGTCGCTAAATCGCCGTAACGTCCGCTGCCAACCTGCGCATCCGACTCGGCTGGCGAGTTCATCGGCCCGGACTCATCGGGAGATCGATCTCCGCTACTGTCGACAAGCGGGCGGATATTGACGAGTTGCAACTTTTCGGCCCAAAGCTGGTTGATCCCTTGGTGTGCCGAATCGTAGGCCGTATGAGCGCTGTAAATCGCCGTTCCGGCTCGTGTCAATCGAAGCAGTAATGACGATGCGACTTGGTCAGACGTCAGCTTCAGGAGCGGCTTGAATGGAAGCGGGTGGTGCGAGATCACTAGATCAGCGCGATCGGCGACTGCCTCCTGGACCACGGATTCGGTGATCGTCAGGCACGTAAGGACTCGCCGAATCGGCTGCGTGCGATCACCCACCAGCAGTCCGACGTTGTCCCATGCCTCGGCCAGCCGCAGTGGCGCAATCCTAGCAAGTGCACCGCACACCGTTTGCAGCGTGATCGTTTTGCCGCTACCTGAGTTAATGCCGCTACCCAGGCTACTTGGGGGCGATCATGCAGATCATACGACGGCCGTGCTGCTGCGGAGTCGTTTCAACTTTGCCCACCGCGCTCAACGTTTCGATGACCATCTCCATGACCTTGCGGCCTTCCTCGATGTGGGCCATTTCACGTCCGCGGAAAAGGACGCTGACTTGGACCTTGTCTTTGTGCGTCAAAAACTTTTCCGCCTGCCGAACCTTGGTACGAATGTCTTCGTCTCCCGTCTTGGGACGCAGACGAATTTCCTTCGTCTTGGTATGGGCTTGGTGGTGGTTTTTCTTTTTGTTCTTGTCGTACTTGTATTTGCCGTAATCCATGATTCGGCATACCGGCGGACGCTCATTGGGCGCCACCTCCACAAGATCCAGACCGGCATCGCGAGCCCGCTGGAGCGCATCGTCCGTGGAAATGATTCCCAGCTGTTCGCCGGTCTCACTCACCACTCGAATGGGCGTGATTCGAATGTGGTTATTTATTCGTGTTGAATCGCGGGTCTCAGGTTGAACAGAACGTCGTGCCAATGCCACCAAAAAACGCATCTCCGGCCGGAGGTCATCCGACTCAAAAAGTTTGAAATTGCTCCCGCTATGCCGTTACATCGAACGGAATTGCGAAAGGGGTAAAGCGCAAGCTGCCGAACCGGCAGCAAACCGCCCAAGGTTTCTGGAGGAAGTGCGAGTTTCGTACCGTTCCCGCTACGCCATCGGGCGCCCGGTCGTCAAGTCCAAAAACAAAACTTCTGTCCAGAACGCCAGAGTATCGGGTCGCCCACCCACCAACGTCAACAGCGAAATGTTGGAAAACGCGGTTTTTGCCGATTCTATTGCTCAACAACGGTGCGGAATCAGCCGCTGTCCTTCGCACCGATCCATTAATCAGCGAGTTTTAGGGGCGGAATCAACTTTCGCCATAGACGAAGTCACTTTACACCGACTTGACGCAACGGCAGTGTCGGCACAGACTACCGACACTGAATCATGGCACCGCAACTCATCGTTCCAGTCCGCGAGAGCCGATTCAGATCCCGTGCATGCGGAGTGACACCAATGAATGGCACTTCCGCGGATTTCGGGCGATTAGCTCAGTTGGTTAGAGCGCCACGTTGACATCGTGGAGGTCACAGATTCGAGTTCTGTATCGCCCATTGCTACACTCTTAGCTTCACCAAGTGTTTTCCCGGTCGAAACGCGTGTTTGCGTTACCGGTCAATACCGATCCAAGTGACCGTGCGACTCACCGATTTCGTTTTTGAGTACGGCTTACCTAGAAACTCCTTCATGCGTGTTTCGCATGCCTCGCCCAGCCCAACCGGCCGCATGTCCGAAGTTATGGATAATTCGACCTCGGCGCGACGCCCCTTCGATTCCCTCGAAGTTTCCTTGATGGAAACTGCGTCATCGACGCTTACTTTTTTGACACCAGTCTCAAAAGATGGCGATCCGCTACGCGAGTCGGCATAGGTCCGCTTCTGGTCGACCGAGGTAATCGTGCTTCGCGACATGCACCGATTTGTGGCTGTAGCGGCGCGAATTGCGGGGTGATGGAGAGAGACCTTGCAACACAGGTTAGTCGCACTTCTCTGGCGCGGTGAATGCGACAACGCACTCGCAGAGATTCATTCTCCCAGTTTTGGCGCGGCTGTTTTCGGCGGTGAGTCAACTATTCTTTTGGCCAATCCGGCAGCTGAAACTTTTTCTTGACGTTAGCGGTGTGCTCGTCATAGTGCTTCTCCATTTGCAGCAACAATGCGCCAAGCGAAGGCCAGGACGTCGCTGGTGGCTTATCGTTTACCTCGATGTCGTCTAGCAAGTAGGCGTAGCGACGACAGAAGTCATCCACACGCTGCATCGCCCGTGCCTCATCCTTTCCGCTCCAACTAGGATTGCGAGCTTCGTAGTCCACGGGCATTTGCCGCGGGTTCCGGTCAACGACCGGGATACTGGGATCAAGTGCGTGGTAAATCTGCGAGAAGAAAAGCAGCTGACGACCGGCCATATGTTCGGCGTTCCAGCGCGGAGTGTGAGTGCCATCGGACGGCTTGAAGTTCATTTGCCCGACCGACAACTTTCGAAAGACATCTTGTGAACGACGATTGGCTGCTTCCATTCGATCGAACAGCCGTCGCAGTTGGTCCGGCACAGCAGGTGGCGCATCGAGCAGCAGTAATGTTTCGCCGCTCAAGTGACCGTCGCCGCCGACGTTCGACTGGCCGATCGCGTGCCCACACAAAAGCGCCGGCAACGATACGAACAGTATCAAGAAGTGATTCGACATAGGTGTCTCTTTCGTGCAAAGGATTGAGAAATGGCGTCACATGATCGCGGGTGCGAACGGCGTCAATGAGATCCCAGCCAGTGGAATCTCTTGTCGGCTTGACTGACCAGCGTATCAGCGTGAGCCAACCGACAAATGATAACAGCTTCCCCGGATCAACATTTGATCGTTGGTTGCAAACTTGATTGTCCTCGCGAGCAATACTTGGACGCGCACTTCGGATACCCGGGGCACCGCTTGCATAACTTTGGACTGCGAGATTGTCTGGGTGAATCGTGATCTGTATTTCAAACCCACGCACAGCAACGGTGGAACACCAGTCCTCGTCGACGACCATTTCATTTTTCCATGCGATGACGACAAAGCACCAATGATCGTAGCTTTGGATCCAAAACCGGTGCCGTGGCTCGGCAAACGCCTCGCCCAGTTCAAGCGAAGAAAACGTTCTCGTTTTGGACGCCGACGGTCATCGAGGTTGACGGAAAGAAACAAGTCATTGCTCCCGACAATGATTGTGTATTTGCTATGGATCGAGTGACCGTTGAAACGATTTGGGACGTCAGCTACGATGGTTACGCGGTCGTGCCCGAACCTGTTTACGACCGAGGGATTTTCTTCATCTCTACGAGTTTCGACAACAGCAAGCTGTTGGCGATCCGTCCGACGGGCACCGGAGTCGTAACGGATCCGCATGTGAAATGGACACTCGACACGAGCATCCCCAAGACACCGCCGATGATCGCGCATGACGGGTTTGACTACAGCGTCAGCGATGACGGCATTGCGTTGTGCGTCGAAGGCTCAACCGGCGATGTCGATTATCGCCAACGGCTGGGAGGAAACTCTTCTTTATCGCCATTACTTGCTGGTGACAAGCTTTACTTCACCAGCGAAGAAGCCATCACCACCGTTATTCGCGCAGGACGTGAATTCGAGGAGCTTGCGAGCATTGACCTTGGCGAACGCACACTGTCTTCGCTCGCGGTCGTCGACCATTCGATACTCCTGCGCACCGCGAACGCGCTTTATCGAATTGGCAAGTGATCCAAGTTCCTAAGCTATCGGATGCTGAATTCCAGCACTGGGTTACAAAGGTCTCCGCGCCCGTCATGTTCTTTCTTGCGCTGACGTTCTTGGTCTGCCAAGCGGTGCTTGTCGTGGTTTGGGTCGACGTTCCCAATCTCCAGGAAAACGCAATCTTAACCATCTCGCCTGACGACCCGAACGCCGAGAGCCTGCGGCAATCGCTCTCAGGTGAAATTGTGGACCATCACGTTCAAGACATTGCCGTCTACATGATGCTCGCCCTCTGGCCAGTTGTCATTTGCGAGACGGTGTATCACTGGATTGTCCGTCCGTGGAATCCTGAAACGCGTCGTTTTCATTTCTTCGGACTGTTGTTTTGCATCAGCCCAAGTTTGCGACTCTGCGCCCGGAGTCCGGAGATGGGCTATCGGCTCTGGTTGCCAACGCTCGGATGGCGCGTCGCGAATCGAAAGCTGAGAGCACGGCTGCAGCGACAGTTCAGCTTCCCGATGATTGTTGTTGCGCTGATGATTATGCCACTTTTGATCATCGAGTTCTTCCTCAAAGACCAAGTCGCCCAATACGGCTGGCTGAGGATGCTCTTGCATATCGGCACCGGTGTAATTTGGTTTGCGTTTGCCGCCGAGTTCATCCTCATGGTATCAGTCGCAGAGAAGAAAATCGCCTACTGCAAAAAGCACTGGATCGATCTCGCGATTATCATATTGCCACTTCTGTCCTTCTTGCGCTCGTTTCAAATATTGCGAGCAACCCAAGCCCTCCGAGTTCCCCAACTCACAAAACTCGCACGTGTGTATCGACTTCGCGGTACTTCCGTGAAAGCATTGCGAGCACTTGTGCTGCTGGACCTGTTCCAACGATTCATCAACACAGACACAGACCGCAGCATCGCGAAGCTCCAATCGCGGCTCGACGAACTCGAAGACGAAGCCAAGCAAATCCGCCGCCAAATCGTCAAGCTACGAAGAGAGAAAGCCGAGCAAGAGCGGGACAGCAATGAAGACAACTAGCGCCGTTCCAGACTACAAGGAATAGGCTTCGCCGGGGTCAGACGCGGGATTCGGGGTTCAGTTCGCTTCGGTTGGAAGAGCGGACAGCTCTAAGTCATTATGCGAATGGGCTTCGATCGGGGCCACCGACTCGACGTTGTGCTACAGTTTTCGAGGCACCGGCGGCCGACACCGGTTTTGCCGCCTCGGTCGATGAAATCTGAAAGATGCCTTTCAACGAGAAGGCTGGATTGTTCGAAAGAAGGTTGCAATGAAAGCGATAGTGCTTAAATCATTTGGCGGTCCCGAATCGTTCGAACTTTGAACATCATCATGCGTGAAACGGGTGGCCGCGGAGTCGATGTCGTGCTGCACACCATCGGCGGCGACACCTTGTCACGCAGCCCCGACACGCTCGCGCAACTTGGCCGAGTTGTCACGATCGTGGACACTGCACAGCCACAAAACGTCATTGGGGCTTGGGGCAAGAACGCGAGTTATCACTTCGTATTCACAAGACAAAACCGCCGTAAGCTTGATGAGTTGAGTGCATTGATAGGACGCGGTCAGCTGAAGCCACACGTTGGCGCCGTCTATTCGCTCGCCGACGTTCCGCTCGCCCATGCGCGGTTGGAGAGTTCCAATCACGGTGTTCAAGGAAAGATCGCAATCGCCATCGACTGTCGGCTGAGTGAATCCATGGAGTAAACAAGGGAAACAGGTCTCAATCAAAAACGATGCGCCCTCTTAAGTTGGCCAAGCGGGTTCGAACAAGAGCGGAGCGACTTTCTGAAGCCCTGCGCCCAGACGAAGGACCGTAGGTGCGAAGAATCACTCCTAAAAGATCGTTTGTTTGAGGGGACATCGTGATGCCTATCCTTCAAATCGGCTGCCGCAGCCATCGCAAAATTTTGCATCGCTATCGTTCCGTTCACCGCACGTTTGGCAAAGCTTCAAGATAGCCGCTCCGCACTCATCACAGAATTTTGCGTTCTCATCGTTCGAATGACCACAGGCGGAACAATTCGATTGTGCTTGATTCGTCGCTTCACGAAGACCGATCCCGATCTCCCTGGCGACAGTGCGCACGCCACCCTTGGTTTCATTAGCTATGTAGTTGAAGGTGTCTTTACCCACAGGTGCGACCTCACCAGCCTGGTAGCGAGCGATTGCGCCCATGAATCCAAACTTTGTCATCATCGAGCCAAAAAAAAGCAGCGGCATTCCTACGAAGCAACACCAGAAATAGCGAGGGCTTCCGCCACCACCGAAGGCCGCGAAGAAACTTCCGAATCCCACAATGGTAAAGATCCCGCCTATTCCGAGAACGAGTGGGCCGACCACTCGAAGGAAGTTGCGAGCGGGCTCATGGCCGGGATTGATTTTCTGTTCGTCTGACACGGTATCTCCTCTAAACTTACCGTTACTCGTTGCTGACGACAGTCGCTTGGTGTCTGCTTCAATTTCTCTAGCCGATTGCCACCTCGACGGTCGCTTAACTTACGGCCAGCTTAACGCAACAGCGGGATAACAATGACCAGTAACCACTTTCAAATCCGACAACTTATCGACGAACTCCAGCCACCCGAGTCCGGCAAACAGAGCATCGTGCTTACCGACGACGCCAACGCAAAAGTTGTGTTGTTCGCATTTGCCGCAGGCGACGGTCTCAAAGAGCACGTTGCCCCGCTTCCAGCAATCATTCAGGTCATCCGCGGTGACGGTGAATTGACAGTCGGCGACGAGGCGGTGGCAGGCAAGTCGGGCGTTTGGATTCAGATGGCTGCAAAAACGCCCCACAGCATCAAAGCGACAAGTCCAATGCTCTTGCTGCTGACGCTGCTAAAATGACAACGGAGTTAGTACCGTTAAAACTTCTTTCGTCCTGTCGGAAGCAGCTTTTTAATGGACGAACTGGCTCGCCATCAGCCTCGGAAAGACGTCACTCAGCTTCGACCGGAAAAATGAATTCGCTGACTTGCTCTCCCGTCACTTTGTGGTGACGTATCGTGAGATTGGGTACGTCCGTTTCCTCTGCGTGTTTCAGTTCGGCGGAAAGAAAGCCACCTTTCACTCGCAAGAATCGGTGCGTGGGACGTTCATCGCCTTCTTTCCAGCCGAGTTCGTGTTCGTCGCTTCCTGGACCACAACCGAACTCCCAGAGCTTCGTCGCTTCGTCAACAGATGCGTACTGCCAGTGGCGATCACCACAGAAGACGATGACATTTTCAATGGATGAGAGGCGATTTCTCATTTCGTCGCCCTCATGATTGAACACCTCGTTGGCGTGATTGTCGCTTTTCTTCGCTCGATCGGGACCGACGATCGGAGTGGGGCTGCAGATGATCTTGAATGTCGCGTCTGACTCGCCCAGCGTCTTGAACAGCCACTCCTTTTGTTCAGCACCGAGGATCGTTTTCGCTGGACCATCGGGCATGTTGTTGGGACTGCGATAGTCACGTCCTTCAAGGAACCACACTTGTAACTCTTTGCCCCAGCGCACCGTCTTGTAACGCGGCGCGAGAGACGGGAATTGTTCCTCATTGAAGATTTTTACGCCCTCTTCGAAGGTGACCGTGCCGTAACGTTGACCGGCCCAGCAATCATTTTTGAGCGTGTCATGGTCGTCCTTCAGAAAGTACGTCGACGTTGTGTTATAGAATTCGCGATAGTTTGGAAGGGCAAAGATGCGACCCCATTTGAATCGCATCAATTCCTTGGTCATCGCCCACGGAAGTGGTTTGTCGTAATACTCGATATCGCCTGCGTGAACGATGAAATGCGGATCGATCTTCGTCATCGAGGGATAGATCTTGTGTCCGTTTAGCCCATCGTCGGTTCGAATGAAGTCGTGACAGGTGGTGAAGCAAAACGTCAAGTCTTTCGTTTGGCTGGACCGCGGCGCGGTACGGAAAGAACCGCGAACAACCGCAGTCGTCGCGTCGCCGTCGACACCGCGTGCCTCGATCACCGTCGCATATTCGGTGTCGGGACTAAGATCCTCGAGTTTCCACTGAACGGTGAAGTCGTGATCTGCGGATGTGGTTTTCCAGTCCGTTGACTTTCTCGCATTGTTTCGCTTGCTCGGGAAATACGTCAGACGTACTCGGCCCGCAGCACCGGGGCACGCGCCGAGCATCTCATCCAGCGTTGCTCCCTCGGGCAATTGCGCCCGCAGAATCTCATCCGCATCCCGGCTTTCGCTCAGTTTCTTGACCTCTTTGGCATTTATGTCAATAAATTGCTTTCCGTCAGCCACGAATTCTTTTCTCGCCGTCGTACGAGTCCAAAGAACGATCGAGTTTTGGTCAGCCCAACTGTTTCGCATCGCATTGGCCAAAAATGGACCCGTTTGCTTTGCATCGATAGCCAACGACTCGGGTGCATCCAGCTTCGTCAGTTGAAAGCGTTTGTAGGTCGCCTTGCCACCATGATCAGTGAGCATTAGCCGGTCGCCTTCGTTTGCCATCCCAAACTCGTCAGCACCATAAAACTTGCTCAGTGCAATGGTCAAATCCCAGTCAGGTCCAGAGCACTTTCCTGAAGCAACCAATTCCCCGTTGAGGTAGTGTTCCACACGATCACCGTTTGCCACCACACGCGACGCGTTCCATTCACCGGGCGGATGAAGAGTCTTTCCTTTTTTGGGCGCAATTAAGTCGTAAATCGACGCGGTGCTTCCATCGGACAAACTTGCCGGCGAGTCATCCTGGATTTGGTACTCGAGTCCCAAGAAGGAGTTACCAAACATGTGCTTGCCAAACTTCCGCACGCGGTACTTCAAACCAGCGTTCGTTTTCTTATCGATCTTCCAATTCCAGGAAAGCTCGAAGTTCATTGGCATCGGTGGACTGACGATGCTCCCCGATCCGCCACGAGGATTCACCAATCGAATCTCGTCACCATCGAACTCCCAGTTCTTCTCTACAGGCTCGCCGTCTAGGCTCTCCCAAAACGCAGGCGTATACCAGTTCGTGGTCGTCTCCGACGTGTCGACCGAGTCGGTGAGAGGTTCTTTGCCAGCGGCGAATCCTGGACGCTCAAGCGTCAAGAGAAGAACCGACAAAGATAAAACGCAAATCAGGCGATACATAGTGACTTTTCCCAAGGCAATTTCTCAGCTCCGACCCGAGCTAGAGACTACTCGAATTGACACGAAATTGCTATCAGAACCGAGTGTTTCGGCACTTGCCCCTGCGTAAGGGACAGCTCAAAAACAACTTCCCGAGTTCTGATATTATAACGAGATGCTTGGTCCCGTTTCGTCCACGGAGGTTGTCATGGTTGCCCAACGTTGCAGACGGGTTGGCGGCGACTTTGATTTCACAGGCAGCAACGAGGCAAGCGATCGCAGACCGCGAGTTTCCGAGTCAATCGCATCCGTCAACAATGCAGCGATCTCAGCAAAGCAACAATGAATTCAACCCGTCCGCGCCGCTGGATCAAGGCGAATGGGAGGAAACCCAGTGGGGACAATGCGAACGAGAGGAAGCCGAATGATCGCCTGTAGCCGGTCGACAAACGTTGGTGCGTCAGTTGATGCCGTTCGGAGCCCGCTCTAACGTAATTCGACAAACCGCGTTTGCGCGTGGTCCAGTGGAATGAACGCCAAGTTTTGATTGGCCGCGCCGCTGGTGGCGAACTGTGGATTCCAGGGAATCGCATACGCGCAAACACGCCCAGACGCTTCCTCGGAAACATAAATCACACCATTTGCGATGCGATCATTGCTATTGAAGCCACGAAAGTCCGCAAGTCCAGCTGCCATCAAATACGCACCTTGATGCTGGGGAAAGTCCTGCGACACATTGTATCGGTATCGAATGAAAAATTGGCCTGTGACTCGATTGAGGACGTAGCCAGTCAAATCGCTAGTGATGTGATCCAAGGTAACAACGGCTTCCATCCCCGCGTCCAGCAGTACGGTGAGCATCGTCTTCTTGTCAGTCCCGTGGGCGGTCATGGCGTGTGCTGTTGAAGGCACTCGTTCCATCAATGCGCTGACCAGAACGACGCCTACAAGCAGCGCATTCATCGCAAGAACGAACTGTTTTGATATCATCGCGGCACTCCGCTACAGGGTCAAAACGCTTGTCTCCTTTACGCTATGCGTGCCCATGGCCCCTCAATCCATTCTTTTTTCGTCGTCTGAGTATCCATTTTTTCAATATATCATGAAACGTTCATGGGCGTAGAGTGACATGTCAAGCACTCACTCGTGGCCGATGGGGGTCACATGTCAATCAAGCACGGTACCACTTGCAGCTCGGAGTTTTGGAATGATCAAACCGCCCGACCAAGTCAACAAGTTCGGTTTCCAGTAAATTTGATTCATGTGGGAGAAGGACAATGTCTGCGATCTGCTCATTGATGCAAAAGGTTCACCGACTTGAAGACCGGCATTGGTTCAGGTCTGAGATGGATCTTACGCGGCAGCGATTGCTTTGATCGAATCGTGGTTGGATAAACGTCCTGATCCCAATCTCTATTACTTGTGGGCCAACGTCACGACCGATCAACTGCGAACATGGCGACCGGGAACTCAGGATACGCACGCTGACCGGATACTGCGGCAAGCGAACCAAGTGGCTCTCGCTTCCGGCGGCTTTCTTGGGCTAGCAGCGTGTTGATTTTCGTCGCTTTGGCGATATCTTGATTTCAACATGCTTGGAGGCATTGCGATGGCACTTGGAAAACGAAAACGGCAACAACAGGATACGTTCTGGGTCGCTGCCGATAAACTCGGCAATGGACCGA
>JBGSLZ010000144.1:0-152617 GCA_041740415.1 Rubripirellula sp. | reverse complement strand
GATGATGCAAGTAAACCCCAAGCTGGGGAATTCTAATTGTCGCTGGCCTGGGAAACGCACAGCCGTGAAACCCAGAACCAATTCAACTCAACAGGGGAAATCTAATTGTCGCGGATAGGGAAAACCAATTGTCGCTAGACAGTCGCCTTCAATAAAATGAAACCTAGCGTTCTCTGGTTTCTCGGAATGATAGAGCAACGCTCTTTCTGTAAATTCATCCAGTCGGTTTCGGTTTAATTTTGGAATGTGACGTATCGCATTCCGGTTTCCCATTCATCACTGAGTTCGACGAGAACTGCGGTGACGAGTCGTAGCAGGGAGGCTTCGCTGGGGAACAAGTTGGCGACGCGTGTGCGATGTTTGAGTTCCCGATTCTGTCGTTCAAGCATATTGGTTGTTCGCATTCGCTTGCGATGCTCGCTCGGGATGCCGAAGATCGCCAGGCTCTCGGCGATGTTTGCTTCTGCCCACGCGGCCAGCTTCGGTGCGGTCTGCTGGTAGCGGTCGACGAAGCGTGAGAGTTCTTCTTGGGCTTGATGCGTGTCGTTCGCATTGAAAATTTTGCGAATATCTTCAGCGACTTGCTTTCGCATTTCGACTTTGGGAGTGTGATGCATCGCGTTCTGCGCCAAGTGAAATTGACAGCGTTGCCAAAGGACGCCCGCGAAGGATGCCTGCCGGGCCGCCTTGAGTCCTTCCGGGCATCACTGACGATGAGCGTCACGCCGTGCATGCCGCGTTGTTTGAGCGAAGAGAGAAACTCACGCCAATGCACTTCCGCCTCGGAGAGCGACACACTGACACCCAAGACGCTTCGATGGCAGTCGGGTTGGATGCCGATCGCGACCAAGACGTCGCGGACGCTTCCGGAGACACGAACTTTCTCATAGCGAGCATCGACGATGAGGTAGTGGATCTGGTCAATGGGCCTGTTTCGCTAGGTTTGAGTTCTTCATCGAGCAACACTGCGGCGCGGCTGACTTGCGTACTGGTGACATCGAGGCCACGGAGTTCGGCTGTGATCTTGGCGACCTTTCGGGTCGAAACTCCCTGGACATACTTCTCCGAGACGGCCAGTTTGAACGCTCTTTCGCTTCGCTCGCCCCGTTCCAGGGCTGAGGGGTAGAAATCACCGTCACGCGTCTGGGGGGCTTTCGATTCGAGTTTTCCCAGCCGCGAGCTGACGGTTTTGGGTTTGAATCCGTTGGCGTAGGAGCGACGTTGTTCGTTTCGCTCGTAAGGCTGGGCACCGATGTACTCGGTGCGTTCGAGTCGCATCGCCTCGTTGAAGAGAATTTGCATGGCGTTTGCCATTCCTTCGAATCCATTCTCAGCGAGTAGCTGGACAGCTTCGCCGAGTTCGTTAGATTGCATGGGGTGGGTCATGATCGTTTTCCTTTTCGTTGTGTCAGAATGTCGAAGAGAAACCGATCTGGCTCGCTCTTTCAAGCGGTCGCCGATGTTGCCGCGTTTTGATTCGTTCGCAAGCTCACGAATCAAAACGCGGCAACATCAACAAATCGAAAGTACAGAAAGTAAGTTACACCACCTTATCTGTGGCTCACTGGGCAAGAGAACCTGACCGATGCCCAACGAGAAAGTTTCGAGGCGATCTATTCGCAGGACCTCGAAACGGGTTAGGCATGGGCGTACAAAGAGATGCTTCGCGATCTATGACATCATGACGAAGCAGTTTAGGTAACTGCGTTTTTCAAGAACTGGTACAAGCGGGTCATCCATGCCAAGTTGACTCCCTGAAGAAAGTTGCTAGGACGATTCGCGACAGACTAGTCAATATTGTCAACTACTGCACGCACGGAGTCACCCATACACACGTTGGCCGAAGGGATGAAAAGCAAAATCATGTCGATCAATCGTCGTGTCGGAGGCTACCGCAACCGCAAAAATCTCAAGACTGCGATCTACTTCTACTGCGGTGGCTTGGCCCCCTATGCACGATTGACCCCGAATCTAGCTAGAGGTAGCGGCGGATGATTGGCGATGTGACAGCGGGTCAGAACTCGCAATGGGACGCTGGACACCTTTGCAGCGAACTCAGGGCCGGAATGCGATCCTCGCGTTCTCCCTTGACCAGGACTCGTTCCGAGCCGCTTCCAACTCAATCATGGTCGCTAGGCGAATTGCGTACTCATAACCATAAAATTTCTTGACTTCCTTGGCCATGACTTTTCAACACCTGGAGGGGTTGGGCGTCGCGCCATCCTGACAGCAAGCATGCCCCAGAACGCTTTATTTTTTGATCGGTCGTTTTTGTGGCATGCGATTGTGTTCTCGAATCGCACGACTAAACTCTAGGTTTAGGTTGGAGTCGGTTTAACTTTCCGCTTACTGACAGTCAAGTTTGGTGTCGAAGCGAACGACCCTAAATACAAGTGATGGGGCGACCAATTGACTTGTGTTTGTATATCATGAAGAGTCGCAACTATACCGACGCTGAAACTCGTCTTCAGTTACCTGCATGGGCGGACCGCGGGCGCGAAAATCTCAACCCACCAGGAATCAGCTTCTTTGCGCTGATCAGGGAAGACTTTCAAACACATGATTCCGACATATTAGAACAAGGCTTTTGGGCTTTATTGATTCACCGATTCGGCAACTGGCGTGCGGGCTTGAAGTACAGAATTCTGCGCGCCCCATGCACGATAATCTATATGGTGATGTACAAGCTGGTCGAGGTGTTTGGCGGCATCACGCTGAGCTATGTCGTAAAGGTAGGTCGTCGAGTCCGAATTTGGCATCACAGCGGGATAATCGTAGGCGCCCGTTTGATTGGCAACGATGTCCATATTCGCCAGAACACTACGATTGGCGTCGCCCGAACTTTCGTAGACGACGAGCTGCCGATCATCGATGACGGTGTCGATATCGGGTGCGGCGCTAGTTTGCTTGGTGCGATTTATGTCGCCAAGAATGCGAAAGTGGGAGCCAACACAGTCGTATTGGTCGATGTCCCCGAATCAGCTACCATCATGGGGAATCCCGGACAGGTCCTAGTAAAGCGACAACCGAAGGCTCGAACTGTTGGCACGTCTAAGGCTTCGATTAGAACGGCATCAGGCCCCCAGGTCGCGGCGTCACCACGCCCCGCATTGACAACGAAACCGTCCAAAACTTTACGACCCAATCATGCTACTGCTGTAGCGAAACCGGACTCAGCGTATGGCTCGCGGCAAGTACAAACGGCGCCAATGTATGATTTAGGATCACTCGCTCTTCTGGGTTCGGCAAACCTCGATTACCTTCTGTCAAATTTCCGTTCGGCTGCTGATAAAGGAGGAATCAAACTCGGCGTTTATACCCCTCAGTTCGGTCGGTCCCGACAAGAGTTGATCGATGACAGCTCCAATCTTCATCAATTCAAACCGACATCGACACTCGTAGTTGAGCGTGCCGAAGATGTTCTTGGCGATTTGTACCACAATCCGCTCTCTTTACGCGAAGAGGACATCGAACCAGCGATTGCGGATCGCATTTCGTCTTGGGTACAGATGATCGAACTAGCCCGCCAAAAACTTGGCGGACCGATATATGTTCTTGAGCTCGCGATACTCCACAGATCAACGTTAGGACTTGCCGAAGCGAGTAACCCTCGCGGCATTTGTTCGCTGGTAAATGCAGCGAATTCATGTGCTGCAAGAAAAATCGCAGATTTTCCCGAGATCATGTGGGTTCCGACCGGCGATCTGATTGCTGAGGTCGGTCGCACACGGTCACAGCCGGGGAAGTACTGGCACCTGGGCCGTGTTCCATACAGCCACGAATTTGGGGAACACCTTTCACGCCGATTGCTGTCAATGATCCTAGCGCAGACCGGAAAATCCACTCGCTTGATTATTCTCGACCTCGATAACACTCTTTGGGGAGGCGTGCTGGGGGAAGATGGCATAGAAAACCTCAAAATCGGTACAAGCTATCCCGGTTCTGGTTTTCAAGAGTTCCAGCGGACCCTTAAGGCACTCTCACAGCGCGGCATTGCACTGGCGGTTGCCAGCAAGAACGACGAAAAGCCTGCGTTGGAGATGATCAACTCGCACCCCGAAATGTTGATACGAGAGAAAGACCTAGCGGCGCACCGAATAAATTGGCGAGAGAAAACGATGAACATCGTGGATATGCTTGCCGAGGTTTCCCTCGGCGCTCAATCGTGTCTGTTTCTCGATGACAATCCCGTTGAACGTGCGAAAGTCCGAAAAAATTTACCCGGCATTGTAGTTCCAGATCTTCCCACCGATCCTGCTGATATGGCGTCATGGTTACTTGAGTTACCTTCACTGGAGTGCGTCGCCCTGACGGAATCCGACCTCAATCGCGCCGAACAATATCGCAGTCGCAGCGTCATCAATGCGGCGAAGCAAGACTTTAGCAACGTCGAAGATTTCCTCCGCGATCTGAACATGTCGATTCGTTTTGAACCTTTCTCAAAACACAATCAGGATCGAATCTTGCAATTACTGGTTAAGACCAATCAATTCAATGCCACGACTCGGCGGCATGATGAGATCGCGTTGAAGCAGATCATGAATACTGGCGGCGAGGTATACGGCGTCGGAGCTCAAGATCGTCATTCCGCCTATGAGTTGATGGGCGTGTTGATCCTTGCGACTCCTTCGGCTGATGACGTTCGGATTGATTCTTTCCTGTTGAGTTGCCGTATTTTGGGACGCACCTTGGAAACGGCGATTCTCGCGTTTGCTGCCGAACGTGCCAAGAGTCATTCAGCGAAAACGCTCACAGGTGTCGTAGTCGAGACTGAACGCAACACACCAGTCCGCGATGTTTACAGCAAGCACGGGTTTGAAACGGTTGGTCCGGGCATCTTTACTCTACGACTAGAAGAGTCACCTCGAGTGCCTGACTATTTTACGATCGAAACATGAGTACATTACATATGCTTCCCCTGTCCGAAAAACGCATCGAGGAGATCGCCATTGGGGACTTTGCGAGTTTCTCACGCTTACTCGACGCATCACTTGTCGATGCTTATGCGGACTTAATTTTGGACCATAGTCCGCGACACGTGGATGCAGATTTTGCTAAATCCACCACTTTTGGACGGAGGGTCGTCCACGGTATGTTGATGACATCGCATTTTTCGTCGATCGTCGGCATGCTATTGCCTGGCCGCTATGCACTTCTTGGTTCCGTAAGTATGGAATTTCTAGTACCGGTTTTTGTCGACGAAAGCGTAACATTCTCCGCTCGAGTGACCCACGTCGATTCCATTCGATCGACCATAAAACTGGCTACGCAAGTACTGCGAGGACATACAATTTGTGCTCGCGGCGATGTTTTTGTTGAGGTGCGAGAATGAGTCCTATCGAAAACCTTGTTATCGGAAGTTTTCCATCGCCGACCGTACTTATCACTGGTGCTACGGGCCGGGTCGGTAAGACGCTTGCCCCCGTCCTTGCGACCGCGGGACATCGCGTGTGTCTTGTCGGACGAAGCAATTCCGTTTTGCAAAAAATTGCGAGCGAACTCTCCCCTGTCGCTCATGGTGCTCACACAATAATTGCGATGGACCTCGAAGGCACTGGTTCAGGTTCGCGAGTTGCCGAAATGGCGATTGATCAAATCGGCCGTGTCACAACGTTTATTCACCTCGCGTGCCCACCGATTTGTGATGAGCAAAGTGGGTTCGACGCGAACTATTTTGAATCGTTGATGCGAGTGAATGTTTCCGCCTTTGTTGAAATCGCCGACAAGCTGTTGCCGCACATGTTGGCTTCACAGCACGGAGTGCTGGCCGGGTTACTGACCGAAGCGATGCGGCCGCCGGGGGTTGACTCGTGGTCGTCTTACGCGATCGCAAAGACGGCACTCATGGGGGCGTTGAATGTCTTCGCTCAGCGGTGTCGTACAACCTCGGTGCGAACAATCGGCATAGCGCCGGGCGCTCTCGACTATCAAGACAACCCGATCCCCTACGGTTTCTCACGCGAAACTCAAGTGCGTTTGAATGCGGAAGCCTTTGCCTCGTCGGTTCGAGACGATTTGGTCGACCCGAAATCGCTGGCGAATGGCCATTTCCGCCTATTTACCGCTTCCAGGAACTACAGCGGACTTATGGCAACTCTCGTCGATCCGCCGTCGCCCCAACTTCCTCCCCCGACGAAATCCGTCGCGTCCAGCGATCGGGATGCGGCCGAGAATTGGGGGGAAGACGAGGTATTCTTCGTTCTCTCTGACACGTTTCGGCGTTGTTTGGAAATTGATGAGGAGATCGACATTAGGACCTGTGGCATGAACGACGTCTCACGCTGGGACTCGATCGGCCATCTCAAATTGATGATGGAAGTCGAACAGGCTATGCAAATAAAATTGGCCACCGATGCTATGTCGAACATTCAGACATTCCGCGAACTCGAAACGGCCGTCCGTTCGCTCATTGATTCCGGTTACTGAGCAACAGTCGAGTTCAGTCTAAGTGCGGAAAAAGCCTGACAGTCGTCGATCCACGACTTCTGGTTGTTTGATCACGGTGAAGAATGAGGAGTGGCATCGTGAATCAGCACTGCGAATTTCCTGAACTGATACCAGTTTCCCAACACAACCTTTCACAGCACTTCGTACAGAAATTTGTGGCAATCCATTGAGATCATTGAAATAATTTTCAGATTTTTCAAGCAGTTTCTTAGCTGTTCACATCTGATTGGCAATAGCCAGTGAGGTGGCCCCCAAACCCCAGGCCACCTCAACTGGACATTCTCGATCGGATATTGGGCGTTGCTACTCCGGGCGTGCTCACCCAGGACGACCAGTCGGCTAGAAGGTTCATTTTCATTCGGTGCTGCGATACGCTGCGAGCTTCCATCTCACACGGCCTCACGGCGAAACTTCGGCTCAGACCTCGGCCTGGCTGTCAGTACGTGCAATTGCTTTTAACTCATGGTTGCCTCCGACAGGCTCCATACAGGACTTTCACCTGCAATCTCTCATACATGCCCAACGCACCCGTTCCGTTCGCTGCGCTCACTCCACGGAATGAGCACAGCGAATTTCCTGGCCCATTACCTGTTTCCCAACCCCACCTTTCATAACGCCTGGTACAGAAAATTGGGGCAATCCACTTGAGCAACGGGTGCACCGAACACTATTGGGAAATGCCTGTTTGATTCGATTGCGGGTTTGACAGGGTTCACGATCAAAACTGATCGAAGCGATTTTCGGTGCCGTTCCTCCATCGGGAACGTTTGAAAGTAGGTCCGGGTTAGAACTGGTCATACTTGAAACTTCGCGACGCTGACGGCTTGTCGGGCGGTGACTGGGCGAATAGAGTCATGAAAGTGTCTCCGCCTTCGTTGGCGCCCAGTTCGAGGGCCTTGCACGGCCCGTTTCTTTCCTCAGCCAAAGCAAAAACCTGCTGTTCTTGCATTGCCGGGCAGCCGCCTCTGGGTGTTCAAGTGGAGACCTAATCCTTTACGTACTTCAATTCCTCGCCCGTTTTTTCGGATTTTTCTGATAATTTCCAAGCCAATTGCAGATGTCGGTGTGCACCCAAAATGAATCGCTAAGCTTCGGGTAGAAGAACGCGACCGAATTAATTCGTCTGGAATTGCACGCCAACATGGGTAAACATTCTAATTACAGGGCCGTTCCTGTTCAGTTATCATTCCATAGAAACCTCGTGAAACATGTTGACAAATGTCATTCGATAGGCCTCCGACACCTCCATTGGCAGAAAGGGGCTCGCGGCAGCCCATAAGCTTGATTAGCTTAAAACGCTAGTGTCGCCCGTTTTATCGAACAATCACGATCGTTGTATCCAGGTCATTGATTTTTCTGCTGTCAATTCGTGGCTGGACGGCGACGATGATTTCGGCGTTCATCCGACCGAGACGTGCGACAAAAGTTTAGCGGTATTTGCGGAACATAATTTGCGATTTATATCCTTATTCTCTATCCACGTATCCCCACTTTTTATCTTCAAATGAAAATAGTTGTTGTCTCAGAAAATGTCTCCAAAAGCATGAGTGGGGAAGCGCTTCTGGCATTTCAGTTCATACGTTTTATGCAAAAGCGTGATTTGGATGTCGAGTTGGTGTGCCATGAGCGGGTTCGAGAGGACTTGAAAACATTTTGGCCGGATCCGACGTTAAAAAACGTGCATTTTGTGAAAGAGTCGCGATTGCAGACGCTGATTTGGAAGACAACAGGGTGGTTGCCGTATCGCGTACGAGACCTGATTGTGAACCAAGTGCTGCATATTATAACTCAGATTCGTGCTCGTCAGGTTGTTCGTGATTTGGTGCGAGACAAGGGAGTGGACGTTGTATTCGAGCCCGCGCCAATCACCCCAAAAGGAATCAGTTGCATGTATGATGTCGGCGCCCCGGTGGTGATTGGGCCTATGTGCGGCGGTTTGGAGTTTCCACCAGCCTTTCGATTTATGGATTCCTGGTTCAGCCGCGTTGCGGTGCGTTGGGGGCGAGTCGGGTCTCATTTTCTGCACCGAATATTTCCGGGCAAGTTGCAAGCCGATGCGCTGATTGTTGCCAACGGATGCACTCAAAAGGCGCTTCCCCGAGGTTTTCGGGGGAAGGTTTATCGAGTCGTTGAAAGTGGCGTCGATCTTTCGCAGTGGGATGAGTCGCCGACGCGACGTGAATCGGTCAACGGTACGAGGTTCATCTACACCGGTCGCTTCGTCGACTGGAAAGGCATCGAATACTTGGTAGATGCTTTCGCTTTGGTGGCCGCGCAGACTGACGCGACTTTGGAGCTGGTCGGTGATGGGGAGCTGATGCCTGCAATCCGCTCAACGGTCGCCAAACACTGCTTGCAAGATCGGGTTCGCATCCACGGTTGGATCAAACACGATGCGTTGCCGAAACTAATGGGAGAGTGCGACTGCATGGTAATGCCCTCGCTTCGCGAGTGTGGCGGAACCGCGATGTTGGAAGCGATGGCGATCGGTATGCCGCTGATTGGGACCGCTTGGGCGGGTCCCAAGAACTACATCAATTCAACTTGCGGATTGTTGGTGGAGCCGTCTTCTCCAAAAGCGTTCGTTGATGGCTTGGCCGCCGCGATGATTCAGATGGCTCGGTCACCGCAGCAGCGGTGGGATATGGGCCGCGCCGCCCAGGAGCGAGTCCGGCAGGACTTTTTCGATTGGGATGCGAAGACAGAACGTATCATTGAAATCCTGCAGGAAGTTGTTGACCGACGGATGAGGGAAAACTGAAAAAGCGCGTCAGAATCCAAAATCACCGGGAATCCCGTTTCTTTTGCATCAATTCAATCGTCGCAAAGGGTGCAGTCGTTTAGTAAAAGCGGGTTCCATTCTGCTTGAGGCGAAGCCTCAATGTGATTTTTGAGCAATTGGTGGCAACGCGGCCTTCGACTGATCTGCAACCAAAAAGATGATCCACCAAAAGTGAGAAAATCGGACTAAAATCCAGTCGGCATTGCCTAACAAAAAAGTCGATGAAGTAGTCCAAATTTACTGACTAGCAGATCGCGTTTGCGCTGAAGCGGGCAGAGTCCGGAACGCCTATTGAAGAGGTCTGCCGAAAGTTTGGGATTAGCCAGCAGACGTCCTACCGTTGGACGCTGGCCTTGGCGCTGAAGAGTTTCTGAGGTTGAAGCAATTCCATTCGTAACCGACAACCTAAACACCCGTGCAAGCGAGTCGCTGGTTCTCTACGTCGCGGCGGAGTGCGACCTCGATATCGCCTTGTGAGCGAAATGTCGTCAGCCTTTCGACTGCCGTAGTTAACGCTGTCCAGTTAAAGTCCCAGAAGAAACCGAAGGTTATTCCGGTAGCGAGGGATCAGCCGCTTCGGATCGCAAAACATTCGATATGCCCACTCAAGACCGAGCTTCTGGAAGAACGCGGGTGCTCGCTTTGCTGTTCCCGCGACGAAATCAAACGAAGCACCAAGCTGAATACTCACTGGAACGCCCAAGCGTTTGTAGTTTTCGTGAATCCATAGCTCACCTTTTGGCTGACCGAATGCAACCAAAAGCAAATCGGCGCGAGAATCACGAATTCGTTGATCTTGTTCCAATTGCTCTTCGGCAGACAATTTTCTAAACGGAGGCGACTCAACTCCAGCAATTTGAAGTCCAGGAAATTTTGTAGCCAAATTTTCGCTCGCTGATTTGGCAACGCCAGGTTCACCTCCCAGAAAGTAGATCCGCCAACCATCTCGACTCGCTCTGCCTGCCAAGTCATAAACCATCTCGCTTCCGGCGACGCGCTCAGACAATTTCTGATACCCGAATCTGCTACGCCAAACAATCGGTTGCCCGTCCGCCAATATCAACGCGGCATCCGCAGTCACAGCTTTCACATCGTCACTTTGCGAATGCAACATCACATAGTTCAAGTTCGCCGTAACGACATAACTGGGCTCGCGGTGTTGGATCAGCTCCGAGATTCTCTCGACCGCCAACTTAAGCGTCAGTTGATCAAATGGAACATCCCACACGATGACCCGCGGCGGCGACGGCCGCATCGATCTCGGGTAATGTGAATCAGCCGATGCGACAAGAGCAGGCCGCTCAAGCACGGACATTGAAGAATCATTGTTAGCTATCATCTTGTAGTTCTCAAAATTTCTTGCACGAACATCAATATTTCCATGCGGACAAATCGGCGTCGGTAAAATCCGCGATCCAGCGGTTGGACGAATCGAATCGTTCAATCAACTTTTTGCGAGTATCCGGCCCCATTGGCGGCGGAGAAAAACCTTCTGAAACCTTCGACGCAAATGGCGTCTTACGTAGCCAACGATAACCAAACTCCTTTGCTTGGCTTGGCAAAAATTTAATTAAACTCCCCAAACCTGGCGTGCGTTGAAGACGACCTGTGATCGCAACGCGAACACGACTCTCTAAAAACATTTTCGAGTCGTTTTTTCGTCCGCTCCCAAAAACGACCATGTTTTCATCAAAACTAACATCAAGAAAGTCGCAAACCCGACGCAGAATCCTTTCGGGATCGAGCTGAAGTTCAGAATTGAAGAGGCAAAGAATCGATTGCTTACGAAAGTACTCAAGATACTGCTCTATCTGTAATCGATAGTCGCTGCTGTTGATGCACATCGGATCGCCTTCGATGTGCACCTCGAAGCTATCAAGAAATGGCTTGTTCGGATGGAGTTCTTTTGTCCATCGATGAATGAAGTGAGAGTACGCTCTATCAACTGGGTGCCGCATCAAGTAGATCAATTTTGCGTCAGGTGCAAAGTTGTAAACCCGCTCGGCAATTCCGGGAACCTCTGGAAATCGAGTGTAGCCAGTCGACGCATCCAACACCCAGCGTGCATTTTTTTTGGCAGGAAAATTTGATTGATACCAATCAAGCCCCTTGGCAAAATTGTCTTGTGAAGAAAAAAAATCCGCTTCTTTATCAATGCCGCGAAGGATTTCGCGGTGTCTGCCTAGGCGTGATGCCAAGAAACTCGTGCCGGCTTTTGCTGCACCGATCAAGAACAGATTTGGAAAGCGGCATGGAGGAGCCGATTTCGCGAATCCGTTAGGCGTCAATGAGTTACTTAAATCTGTCATCAGTGTTTTACTATCAATTTTCTAAAAAACCGTCAATTTACAAAAATCAACGTTGCGAAAAACCTTTAGCCGGATCACCGTCTAAATCCATGTTCTTTCAAATCATTGCGACTGACGCACTTTCTTATCTCTCGTCCAATTTACAAACACGTCAAATTGATTTATTGACATCGACGCGAATTTAAAACGGCTCCGTCGCGAGTTCGTTACCCGTGTCTTGCGAATACTCTTCTCTTCGGAAACGGCGAACCTTCACAATGGCCGACGCCCAAAACAAGGCAGTAACAATCAACATTACAATAATTCGAGTTGGAAGATTGGATGCGTTTTGTTGACAAACAGCAATAAAGAGCATGGTGGCGAAAACCATTGAAGTCTTTAGAATATCTTGTTGGATCAGACGGACACCGCGTCGCGATAGCGCGAAAACAACAACCATGGTCCCAGCCAACTCGCCAATCGCCAAACCGATGATGAACCCGTCCAGCCCGGCAAATCGAAAACCAAGTAGCGACGCCAAGATTGCGGACGGCAACTTCACCATGTTTGAACGCGCCATCTCACGCGTATGCCGCATCGCGACTAAGGCTTGCACGAGCGTTATTGTCAGCATCGAAACCCATACCGAAACACAGAGCCACTGACATATTTCCCCAGCGTCGGAATAGTCGTCGTGGTAAAAGGCCGTAAAAAATTCTTGGCACCAACAAAACACGCTAATCACCATCGCAGCCCCCACGGCGAGAATCACCCCACGCGCCTTCGATAGCTGCTCCGAGAAAGCTGTTGGCGATTCCCGCGACGACCGTGAAAGCATCGGATAGAGGATGCTGGTCGATAGTTTTTCAACCATGATACGGGGTATCATCGCGATCGCTAAACCGAAGCTGTAAATGCCAATTGTCTGGACATCAAACAGTTTTCCCATCACCATTCGATCTACCTGCAAAGCCGCAAACATGAACAAAGTACTAATGAAAATCCACTTTCCAAACGAGAACAATGCAATAGCCTCGCTGCGATTAAATCGAAAGTGATTGTGGTAATTTTTTATGGACCGATGACTGAGCAAGGTCCTCGCAAGGGCCGTTGCAATGGTGCCGAAAACGAGCGATGTGACGGTTGGTGATATCAAGCAGAACGAGCACATACACACGCACCCGATTATCTGCGACTGGATATCAAGCTTTGCCAGCGACTTTAGGTCGAGATGCCGCTGCATCGTGTAAATCGAGGTTGACGCAAACCCGTTGATTAGCGCGGTCGTTGCCGACAATGGAATCAAATACGACAAAGATGGAATGTTATAAAATGCCGCGATTGGTGGCCCTACGGCAGCGGCAACCAAAGTGATGAAAAATCCTCTCAAAACGCCGACGACCCAGGCGGTGTCCAGCAACTCGAAATGATCGCCTCTGGCATTCTGAACGATGCAAGGGCCAGCCCCGACATCCGAAAACATGCTTAGCCCAATGACCACCATATTGACCATTGCCATCACGCCAAAGGCCTCAGGAACCAACAAGTAGCTCAGCGCCATGTTGTTCGCCAAACGTAGAAGCTGGCTAAATCCATATCCGCCAAGCGACCACGCCGACGCGCCGAGAACAGAAGAATTGTTCCTCTCAGGTGCATAGACATTAGGTTCGATTGCTTCCGGCGTATCCTCCGTCAAGACAATGTCATCGGTTTCCGTATCGGCAGATAGTTGTGCATCAACGACAAGCATTGGCATACACTCGCTTCAGCTCTTCAGTGGCGGCCGCATTACCAAACATCCGTCGAATTTTTGCTTGGGCAGCCATTCCGAGTTCACGAATATGGGTGCGATTGACGGATAAGGAATTAATCGCATGACAAATCCGGTCGCGCAGAATTTTGTTCGCCTGAATCAGGGCATCCTGCTTGTCAATCCTCCTTATCGATTCGCCGATCCACCGCTTCGAATCATCCAACGGAAGATCCGCGATGAAGCCGGTCTCTTCATCATCAACTAATTCTGGAAGCGAGTGGACGTTTGTCGTGATGGACAAGCAACCTTCCATCGCAGCGGCCGCGATTTGCCATCCGGATGACGGCGTGAACGCGGGCATCAGCAAGAGATGATGGGCCGCAAACATGCTTCGGAGCCTTCGAGAAGAAGTCGGCGACACTTGGCGGATCCATTCACAAGCACGAATTCGTTCTGCAACCCTCTCATTTAATGGAGCATATTGAAGAAGGTTAGGATCGGGTTGACAACGAAGAGAAGAGGTGACGGTCAAATGTATTTCAACACCCCCGGCACGCATGGATTCGCAAACATCCAAGATGGAAGGAAGCCCCATTCCAAATGCGTCATCCGCGACGAAAATTGCACGAATCGGCGACTTGGTTTCGTTGCAGGGATAAAGCGGAAGTTCGCTTTCGAGAGCCTCGCCGGATTGGGCGAGAGAATACTCGTCTCGTTTTCTACGTTCACTCACAAAGCCGCGATAAACCGATACCTTTGCCGACACATCTTCCATCGCTGACGAGTTGCAGTAACTGATGAAACGATCTTTTGCCAACTCGCTACGTGCCAGTATCGCCCGGCAAGACGGCGATCGAAAGATTCTTTCACCGAGACGAGCATGTCGCTGAAAGGCCGCTTCACTCTGCCGAGCAGGATCGCCATCCAAAACAAGAACGAACCGTTTTGCGTTGAGTGGAATTGTGTTGATCGCATGCACAAGGTCGGTTTGTTGCTCAGGCATCAATTGGGAAAACGACCAATAGCTGTCTTCGCGTCCCAAGCGGTTGGGTGGAACTGTCCGCAAACGTCGATGCTCAAAACCGAGTGAAGCGATGCCCGCCGGAAAAACCTCGCTTCCGCGAGACTGTTCTTCAACAACACCAATAATTCGACTCGCCTCTTCTTCAGCCGCAACGGTCGGAGAGTCGCTCGCTTCCTTATGGCTTGGTGCTTGTGAGCTGAATATCATGCGACGAGTGACAAGGTGAATTGGGCAGAGCATTGACTAAAATCGCGAACATGGCATTCGCGACTACTAGTAAGCACCCTTTGCGAAGACGACGGCGGGGACGGTCATCAGCAGCAGCTTAAAATCGAGCATGAGCGTTTTGTTCTCGACGTACTCGAGATCCATCAGCACCTGTTGATCAAACGGGATGTCGCCACGTCCTTGAACTTGCCAAATGCAAGTAAGCCCAGGCTTGACGTTGAGACGAAGCCAGTCTTGGCTTTCGTAAATCGCGACCTCTTGAGGGCAGGATGGGCGAGGGCCAACAAGACTCATGTCGCCTCGCACGACATTCCAAAGCTGTGGCATCTCGTCGATGCTAAACTTCCGAATGAAGCGACCGAACCGTGTGATGCGAGGATCTTTCACCATCTTGAACGTGCGACCGTCCTTGTGATGGCTTTCCGACATCATTTTTGCCTTTAGACAATCAGCGTTTACTCTCATCGAGCGGAATTTCAAACAGGAAAATGGCACTCCGTTTTTTCCAATCCGAGTCTGAACAAAAAATACCGGTCCGAAGTCGGTGAGCTTCACCAAAATGGCAACCAGCAAAAACAATGGCGAGACCATGACCAAAAGAATGGACGCAATCACGAAATCAGAAAGCCGTTTCATGCGGTCGTATGAAAATCCAGATTTCAACAGGAGATTCAGCCGATCAAAGGCATGTACGCCTTGATCGGTAACAAGTTCGTTAGCGGCTGCTGTGGACATGTTGGTTACGGCAAGGAGGGGAAGGTAACCAAGTCAGGATCGGTCATCGAAACCTGACATGGTTCGCTCGAAAACTCACGCTCGATTCAATAGAAACGCAACCGACATGCCAACAATTCCGATATTTTGCGGTGCCAGAATGAATCCCTTTGGGGTCACTTAACGGGGCATAACGCTCGCTTGCGAAACGCCTGTCGAGATTGAATTCGAAGACTTCGATCTCCCTTGATCGGATTGGTAAAATATTGCGGTCATAGTGATAAAGACGAATGATCCGAGCTTCGGCACAGAGACCTACTCGAGTCTCTGAAACGGATCGGGCAGTGATCGCTTCAGATCGGCTTTGCAGGAACGCCGACGGCCGTAACACCGGCGGGAATATTCGACGTCACGACCGCACCTGCACCAATTTTTGCACCATTACCGACGGATACAGGTCCCAGGATGCAGGTGTGACAGCCGATCATTACGTGATCGCCAATGGTGGGAGCTCCAGGCTTCGATCCCGCGCCGATCATGCAAACTTGATGGATTGCACAATCAGCCCCCACTTGAACTTCGGGATGCATACGGATTGGCCCGACGTGGGGAATAAAGAGACCCGGTCCGCTTACGGCATTGGGGTTCAGGTCGATCTGCGTCACCAGAACGAAAAACTTCCGGACCAGCGAGAGCGATAACTTGAGCGTCAATAGCAGATTTCGATAACGGCTTCGCAAAATTGCGTGCTGCGATCGATAGATCGTAAGCGCCCAGAATCCTTCCGAATCAAACCCGGAATATCCTTGAATGCGAAATCGGGCGAAATCAGCCCGCCAGGCGCGCCATTGACTATCGCCCGCCCATGCCTTCACCGAATCACCGTCATAAATCATTCGCGAACTTCGGTCAAACCGATCAACCTGGCCAGTTTTTCCGCTTCCGTCAGTGCGTTGTGACTTTCCTTGACTAACGCCGCGCCGGCGCGTCCATATTGCGTTAACTGATCGACTGGCATTTCGAGCGCCTGTTGCATCGCATCGGCAAGCGGCTTGATGGTTCCCGCCGGAACCAACCAACCGCAAACACCGGGTTGCACCAATTCGGCAACACCCGCAATGTTCGTTGAAACAACGGGGCGCCCCATCGCGAGAGACTCCATAATGACAACCGGGAGCCCCTCGGCAAAGCTGGAGAGAACCAGCGCCCTTGATTCAAGGATCGATTGACGGACTTCTACGTCGTTCTGCCAACCGGCCAATCGCACGTTGTCGTCAAGTCCGTAACGACGAATCATCGATTCGAGTTCACCACGCATCGGGCCATCACCAACGAGCGTTAACTCAAAATCGAGACCTTCCGCTCGCAGCAAATTTGCGGCTTCAACGAGTAGGTGAGTTCCCTTCTGTTCGCTCAATCGCCCAATGAATAGCAACCGTCGATCGCGTGGCGGTGGCGTCAACTCGGATTCAAAAAATGCCCGATCGAGACCACAGTGTACGACATGGATCTTGCTCCAGTGCTCCCTTTTGGTCCATCGGAAAAGCTGACTACGACCATACTCGCTGATCGTTACCGCAAACTTCGATCGTGCAACTTTCTCGCCGAGGCGAAGAAAATGGGGCTTATCAAACTCGTGCGGACCGTGGAGTGTAAAACTGTATGGCGGACCACCGAGCACCCGACAAATCATCGCTACGGTTGCGGGGTTGGTTCCGTAGTGTGCGTGCAAATGCTGGACATTCTCCTGCAGCAACCAACGTGTCAATTGACACGCTTCCAAAAAATAGACAAGGTTGCATATGAGTCCACGATCGGAGTGCCATCCGATACGAATCGTGGTGAAAAGAGCTTTGGCGAACTTAATCGGTCGAGTTAGCAACGTCATGAACATCGCTGCTATCAAACCGGCGATGCCAAGATCCAACACGATTCTTGTGCGAGAAGCCTCGACCAAGTCTTTCGGTTCGGAAAGTCGCATATCGGTCTGCCGGATTGCATAGCGATTAACTTCCACGCCGAACGTTTCCATCGCTTCGATTTCACGACGAATGAAGGTGCCACTGGGGAACGGATACTGGTTCACCAAATAAGCAATCTTGCCCGCAAACTCAGGTGAGGATTGCAATTTGCTGCGTGGAACTGACTGGGGCTGGGATTCGACGAAGACACTCATTGGGTGGCTCCCTTATATTCAATCAGAGTGGTGTTCTTGGATCGGATTTGGTTCAAACGGAATACAGCGATGCCGACAAACTGAGGGAACTTCGCCACTACGTCAAAAATCGCGGCGAGTCTGGCGTCACCAGACGAAAATCCGCGGCTAAGGTAATATCGATAGACTCGCAAAACGAGAACGGGATAACCGCAAAGCAGCAATAAGCTGACTCCCATCGATGGCCATGCCAATGCAAGACTCGACAAAGGAATCGCGGCTCCCCAGAAACAAATGCTACGTTGCTCGCGTACCCAATGGAACTCCGGCGATTGGCCGTGCATCGACGCCCCTTGGGCATAGGCATGGCCACTTCGTTGCATCCGACGCCACCATTGTTTGGCACGAGTCATGGCAGCATCATGGAGCGTCATTTCGGCATCGAGTCGGCGAATCTTCCAACCTGCCGCGCGCATTCGCACACACAACTCGGGCTCTTCGCCCGCGATGACACTGGGGTTGTAGCCGCCAGCCTGCGATAAAGCCTCGGATCGGATCAGCGCGTCGCCGCCGCAAGCCTTGGCATCACCGACAGGTGTGTTCCACTCCAGATCGCAAAGCCGGTTATAAATCGATTGCTTCGGATGTCGCTCGCGCCTACGACCGGCGACCACCGCCAGTTCGGGGCTTTGCTCCAGGATCGACAGCGCCAACTCCATCCACCCGGCGACGATCTCGCAGTCGCCATCGGCGAACTGAACGTAGTTGGTTCCGGGATAGAGCTGCATCAACCGCTCAAACCCTTCGTTACGAGCGCGAGCGGCCGAAAAGGGTTCAGACAGATCAAGCTCAACAACTGCGACGCCCATTCGCTTCGCCATCGCGACGCTGTCGTCCGACGAATTGGAGTCCACATAAACGACGGCTGCGAAATGGCTGACCGATTTCAGGCAACGGGTGAGTCGTTCGCCTTCATTTCGTCCGATGATCACAACGCCTAGGGCTGGAGTACTCATACGACACCCTCCAGCGACGCGGATGCTTCGCCACTATTCTCTGAGTCGGCGCGATGCCTTCCGCGGACTGACGTGATCACACGAGCGGGAACTCCGACGGCGGTACATCCGGCGGGCACATCGCACAACACAACGGCGTTGGCACCAATCTTTGCACCATCACCGATCTTTACATCGCCAAGAATTTTTGCTCCCGCGCCCACGCTGACTTGCTTGCCCAACCGAGGTCCTTGATCGGGACATTGCTCGTCTCGGATACCCAAAGTAACGCCTTGACGAATGATGCAACCGTCGCCGATGACACACGCACCGTGTACAACAATCCCGTGCTGGTGTTCGATCGTCGCATTGCGACCGATCGACGTCGCCCAAGGCAACCCGATACCGTAAACGTGTGCGAATCGACGTTGCATTGCATTATAAAAAACGCCCAGGAACATTCGCAAAAGTTTAGGTCGGAGAGTCATCCGCCACGCGCCAAATCGGTAGGTTGCGAGTGCACGAAAGCCGGGTCGATGCCAGTTGCTGCCGTTGGGGCGATAGTCTTCCGCGATCAGCGTGAAAAGCGATGGTTGCGTATGCAAAAGTTGGTTCGTCATGTCGCGATTCCTCGCAACCAAACGCTGTTGCGAACGAAGTCACCTAATAATTTCGGTGGATCGTAACTCGCTTTACGCTGCAGCCTCGCACGAAGACACCACGACGCATAGCAAAGCACCCATGCCGCATCAACAACCGCGGCATAAATGGTCCCATGGTTTTTGATGAAGTATCGGCGTCGGGAATCGAACCAATATCGAGGACGGCGCTTGGGGACGACGCCACGCACGGTCACGCCGGATGCCTGTCCCACTAGGTGAACGACTCGGCTCGCCGGCTCATACGAACACATCCAGCCGCGGTTTGACGCTTGTCGACAAAAATCCGTTTCCTCGTAGTACATGAAATAGTCGTCGTCGAGCAGTCCGACGTCTCGAAAGACGGCGGTACGCACCAACATGCTCGCGCCGGCTACCCAATTAGTTTGGACTGCGATGTCGGAAACCTCGGGGGCAACGACGAATCGAGACAACAAACGCGAAACAAATCCGATTCTCAATCCGTCATCGATTTCGCTGCCCAAGCTCGGAAATCGAAATGCGGATCGTTGGGGAGTCGCATCGGGATCTTCAAGCCGACTGCCCACAATTCCAGTCTTGGGATTGTCTTTCATGAATGCGATCAGTCGATCAAGCGAATTTTCACGAACGATCGTATCCGGGTTCAGCAACCAAACAAAATCCGTGCTAGCCGACTCGCGATCTTGTCCGCCGGTTGCGTGATCCTCGACCGCCGCGCGGATCGCCGCGTTATTGCCGAACGCGAATCCTCCGTTGCGTTCCAGAGGCATCAAGCGGACCCAGTCGTTCCATCCGTTCGACTTGATGGCGGCGTCCAGCAGGGTTAACGACTGATCACCCGACGCATTATCAACGACGGTAACATTAATTGAGTTTCGTCCCACAACGTGCTCAGCGAGCGACGCCAAGCAGTCAACGGTCAATGCCGCAGTTCGATAGTTTACGATGACGATGGTGGTGTGCATCAAATGCCTCAAGCACATGCCCCGTCGCCGGCGCCGCGATTGGTGCGTCGCCAAGTACGTTGACGGCGAAAAATCGCCGACACGTAGAGCGGAAACTTGCTAAGCAAGTAAACCGGAACGGCGCACAATTGACGGGCCGTAAGCTGTTCTCGTCCGTGAACAAACCAGGCGGTCAGAACTCCGATCGCCAAGTTAATACCGGCGAGCACCATCAATGCGAGCGGAACGGCGCTGGCAGACGTCAAGGCGGTCACCGCAATCATCGCGATCGTTGCCACAACCCAGCACTGAACCAGGAGCGCCAGGGGCGGAATCATTAGATCGAGCGCTGCCACGATCAGCGATGGCCTGACCAAGGTGACGGCTCGACCTAATAAACGCGGTGTCTGAGTCGCGATCGTGTGAAGATGTCCATGCTCCCAGCGTTTGCGTTGCTCAATTGCATCGGCGCGAGCATCGGGTAGCCCCGCACGAACGATCGCTTCAGGACAATAGTGCGGCGGATATCCCGCGACCATAAAGTCATAGCTGACCTTCATGTCTTCAACAATATTGTCGCTCGCCCAGTTGGGTCGAGAAGCAAGTTTCGATGGGAAAGCCATTCCCGATCCATACAACACGCAGCCATACCCCAATCGGTGAAGCCCGAGAGGACGAACTTGGTTCTTGACCGTAGTCGCGAATCCCGAAACCGCACCCCAAGCCCCACCGCCAACCGATGCGGGCATCTGGTAGTTCGCTTGTACGGGGCGGTTCTTCAAAAGTGCCATTCGCGCGAGCCGGTCGATAGCGCCTTCACTAACGACACAATCGGCATCGACCATTACCACCACATCTCGCATGTCGTCGTGCAGTTTCTGTAGTCCGAATGCCACCGCATATCCTTTGGCACGATGGTTGTCATCGAACCGCTCGACAACGTCGGCACCAAGCGATCTGGCGATCGATGCAGTTTTGTCCGAGCAGTTGTCTGCGACAACTAACATGCGATCGCCCTGCCGTAATTGGGGGATCAACGATTGAAGTGTTGTCGCGATCACGGATTCTTCGTCGTGGGCGGGGATCAGCAAGTCGACGGAAGGCCGAACAGTGGAATCCGAATGACCGTCCATTCTCAAACTTGGCACCCTCGTCGTGCGCCGTGGAAACGATCCCACGACGCATTGCACCATCAACATCGTCGTTGGAACAACAAACAACGCCGCAACGATGACCAATGCCAAGTCAAGAGCAGTGACTAGACCAAACATTACGGGTACTCCACTCAAGAAATGATTCCCATAATCGGGGCGTTGAAAACCACCAAGCTACCAATGACATCGTTGGCAGCCGGAGTGAAGTTTTTGGCTGCGGGAGCCGACAGCACAACGGCACCGGATTTCAGGCTCAAGAGTTCGATCTCCGCGCGAGCTTTGCATGACAAGCCGGTAATCAATACCATCGAATCACTTCTGACTTCGGAATGAAGTCGCGACAGAATATCATCGGCCTGAATGGAACGAGTTTTCAGAATACGCAACCTCGCAGGTTGCCCATTTTCCAGGACTTCATCGAATTCCGATTCGTCAGCGGCGCTCGAATCAGCGACAATCACCAGGGAGACGTCGTTACCGAGTTTTGCCATTTCGCTGGCAACATGTTTCGTGGCCTCGACCGTGTCTGTTCGCCCGGAGATTCCTACGACGTGGATCAAGCGATTTGTCATACCTTCGGCGAGGTACTGCAGTCGAACGGCAACCAAACGAGCCGCTTCGGGAGACTTTGTTAAATCGAGTTTACCGCTCTGCGCGGACTTTAAATCGCCCTTGGAGAATCGACCGATCTGTACCAAGTTGAGTCGTTCAGCCAACGAGTCCGCCGGTGAGGGTTTGGTCAGCGCCAAGGCGACGCCCAAAACAGGAGTTGCCAGTCCAATCATGCAGAGCATGAAAACAGTCGCGAACAGTTTTCGAAAGTCGCTTTTCTCTGGCGACATTGTCGGCGTAGCCGCGTCTACAACTCGAAAGCCGTGTGCGTCGCCGTACTTCAGAGTTCGAAGTTGGTCAGCAACCGTCTCTTTCATTTCCAATTTTGATTCCGCGATCGCTATCATCTTCTCTAAATCGCGAGCCTTGACCATTTGAATTTCAAGATCTTTTAGCTTCGGCTCGAGATAACTAATGGAGCTCTCAAGGTGCTCGATCCGAATCCGTGATGTTGCAACTTCCGTATCGAGTACCGACTTGATTCGCGACGACTCCTTTGCCGCTTCCAACGCCGAGGTCGGATCGTCACCAAAATTTTCCATTTCACGATTCAAGCGATCTAGCTGCTCTTCCATATCAACGATGGCACCATCGCCGCGAGCTTCGAGACGAAGTTGTTCAACTTCGGCGAGCATTTCGTTGTATTTCGATTGCGGAATCAATCCTCGGCTTACGAGCGGGGTGATGCGAGCGAGTTCAGCCTCTTTGCTGTTGAGCTTGGCTTCTAAAACGACCATGCTTCGTTGGCCCTGAATGTCTTTTTCCAACGCCGTAATCTTATTGATCAATGCGATGGGAGATGGCGTTTTTGTCTCGGGGACAAAATCCTTGCCTTTGACCGAGGTCATAACCAACGCGACACCCGAGACAAGCTTATCGGACTGTTCTTGTACCGCTAGGAAGGTCGCTTGTTCTGCTCGCAACTCCGCTTCGAGCGTGTCGAGCTTTGCTTTCCATTCTTCAAATGCGATGCTGATGTCGGTCACTCCGTTGGCTTGACTCAGTTTCTCATACTGTTGCTTAAGGTCGGCGACTTCGGGCAAATTCAATTCCGCCAATTCTTTGTTCAAACCTTCGATATGTCCGTTCAACCCGGCATCACGAAGCCTTCGAGTTTTTTCCAGACCTATTCGCACCAATTCATCGAGCATTTCGGTCGCATCTTTTTGATCGGACCAGGTGAAGGAAACGGTTACCGAACTGTCACCACCCTCAACACTCGTTTTGATCTGACGATTGACAAAAGCAACGGGCGTTTCCAAACCACGCTTGGCGATCAATTCTTCAATTGTTTCCTTTGTCTGAAACTCGTTAAGAAGTGTGCGAATATCGAGTCCTTGATACAGAGGTGCTCCGAAATATGTCTTATTGAAGACGAGTCGCGACGCTACCTCGTAGGAAGTTGATGCATATTTGTCAGCCCAAAAATAGCCGGCCGCCGCACTCAGTAGCCCGGCAATGAGCAACCAGGGCCATGTCATTTTAGCCACGTCCATCAAGCGGGCTTCGGGGCTCGAACCGGCCCCGTTAATCCCGGCATAAACCGGAGTGCCAACCTCATCGTGTGAGGAAGATGATGAATAAGTTGTAGGGGCTTGCATCGTTTCCATAGTTGGCATTCGTCGATCAAATCGAATTGGGAATGGGTGTATTAAGGTGACTCAATTTGAACCCCGCTGGGTTCAACGCGTGTGTTTGAAGGATGCTCAACAGCGAGGATGACTAGTGTGCGACCATCGATCCAGAAATATTTGACTCATTCGACTCCAATTTAGGAAACCGACCGTCGGTATCGGTATCCGAGACGGACCTGAATTGACCAATGAGCTTAGCCGACGCCCTGGGGAGTCTGGCAGGCTCATTCCGCAATGGGAACATTTGCGCCCTCGCAGTGGGCGAGGGCCTTGCCGATCGTCGTTCCGATTTTTCACGCGACCGTGCGGCCCAAACGCTGCCAATCATTCCGATCGAAGCGAGCCAGTAGAAGCCGTAGTCGTTCGCTAGCCAAACACTGACCAATAGCACCATGACACCGGCGACAGAACCCGTCAGCCCACCGATGAGTAGTCGGTCGTTCTGATCGACCATCAACGCAAGCAATCCACCCGACGCGATCGCAAAGAGGCCAAAGGTGACGAACACGATGAACCCGACTTTTCCCCAGTTCAAAACAAGAAGAATGTAATGATTGTCGATTGACTGAAAGGATTGCCGAAGGTGCGGCTCAACCAGTGCCTCATGCGATTCCTTCGCGCGCCACTTTCCATGTCCTAAAAGCCCGGCGTCAATGAGCGCTTTGTCATAGACCGCGTACAGCAACTCGCGATGGCGAGTACCGGTATACTCAAATTCTCTGCCGTCAATGCTAACCTTGTATTTAGCCTTTTCGCCAGAAAAGCTTTCGAGCTGTTCAATAACCAGCGGCCAAGCAGTGAGGGCTAAAAGCATTGCTCCGGCTGAAGCGGCGATCACTGGAATGCGAAGGCGGGGAACCGCAAAAAATAGACTTGCCATGGCAGAAGCCGCCACCACAAGAATCGGCCCACGCGACACCGTTCCAAAGACGCCGAGAAGGCACAGCATCGGCGCTGCAAGGTACATCCAGTGAAGTCGTTTCTTCCTCGCAAGGCGGGCTGCTTCAAGGGTCCAAGGAAAAAGAAGTGCCAGTGACATCCCAAGATAAATCGGGTGCCCAAATGGTCCTTCGGCCCTACGAAGATTCATTCGGTTGTTGGTTTCAGAATTCAGAGATCCATAACGCTGAGCGACCAGGTTGATCGGGTTAATCTTTGTTGTCGACTCAAAGATGCTGAAGAGCGACAGCACCATGCAGCCGGCACAGGCCGACGGGACCAAGGCTCGCAGGTCGGCGAGCGAGCCGATCAACAAACGTCCGAAAAAGTACGGCAGCAACAGCGATCCAATAATCGCTAGAAACTCCGATGCGGAGAACGTGTCTGAATGCTGGAGTGAAGCGGCAGCAACACCAAGCAACATCAGCACTAGTCCGTCGATCAATGTGAGCCGGCGAATCCATCGACCACCGATCAATGCGATCGGAATCAAAATGATTACTGCTACCATACGAAGATCGAGATTCAGAGCTCCAACCGGGTAAACAACCCAGGAAGGTACAATCAACGAACAAACCCAACCCGTTCGAATCGCGTGAGTCGTTCCGCCACTCATGCAAGCGAGAACTAACGCAACGAGGATCAGAAATGCCAGGAGTACGAACATTGGCGCGAAAGTATTGGGCGTATGAGGACACAGTGAGAGTCGCGTCGCAGGAATCAACGGTCAAAACTACGATTTGCTTGATGAACTCAAATAGAGGCAAAACGTGTACCGCCTTGTTTCCTCGTCCGGCAAAACGCTCGATTACCAGGTTATTTGATGCCGGCATCGCGTATCGAGCGAAGCCCCTCGACTGCCTGCGGTGATGCAACCCGTACAAAGGCACAAATAACGACTGCGAATCTTCCCTTCGCGTTGCCGGTCGAATCTTTCCAAAATTCTCGCAGCCGAATCCATCACACGCACGCTATTTCATCCCGATCCTGCCAAGGGCCCGCAAGAATGATAAAACCAGGGGTTTCATGACGATCATTTCGATAACCCGCGCCGACCGCTATGATCCGGCCATGCGAAGTCGCGATTCAATCGAATTCTTCGAGGCAGAAGGCGGCTTCTTTCATCGATAGCAGGTATTTTCGAGTAAACCGGGGCTTCCAATTGACATCCTCGGAGCGGCGTACGTCACTGAGGACCCTCGCGATACGTGGTGCGTAGTGAAACTGGCGACACTGGTGTACTGGCGAGTTCCTCGTCAACTGAGTAGTCGCCAATTGTTTGAAGAAATGTTTTTTAGGGGGTCATAAAAACCATGTGATTTACGGGAAACGCGTTGCGGTGCCGCTAAGGGCGAAACGACAACCTTTTACCAAGTTTCGATTGACAAGCGATTTCCCCCAAACAGACTGACGACCTACGATAAAGGGTCATGGCTCCCCTCGGAGGAGCCTTGACGTTCGAGAACCCAAAATCCTTCCTTTGCAGTAATGCTGCGAGCCTCCCAAGGTCCCGCCTAACCTCCTCCAATGGCACACTCGCACAGCTCAATGTCGAAACCGAAGCTGCTCGTTGCGTGCGAGGGCAACAGCGTCGTCGGGTCAGTCCATTCTCATTTCACGAAATGGGGATATGACGTCACGGCGACTTCTTGCCTGGAAGATCTGCTACGTCGGCTGGGTACGGAACCGCCGGATTTGGTTCTCTTGGATTTAGGAGCGGATGGATGCGGGCTTGAGACTCTGACAACGCTTGGTCGATCGTGGCGTTCGATTCCCGTCATTGCAATGGCCGCGAATGCAACAATAGGATTGGCCGTTCAAGCGACGAAGTTGGGCGCAGTGGATGTCGTGGCAAACCCGCCCGACCTTTTCCAGCTACGCGTTTTGATTGATGGTGCCGTGCGAGATAACTTAACTAGAGATCGATCACGCCGCAGCGAGTCCGGACTTTGCGCCGAGGGGATTCACTCGTCGAATTTTGGGATTCTCGGCAAAAGCCAAGCGATCGCCGATGTTCTGGAACTCATCCACGATGTTGCCGAGACCGATGCGACGGTTCTGATCCTGGGCGAGAGCGGAACGGGTAAGGAGTTACTCGCCAGGGCAATCCATTGCTGTTCGGATCGCCGGCATCAATCGTTTGTCCCGGTGAATGTCGCCGCGTTACCCGCGACGCTTTCCGAGAGCATTTTGTTCGGGCACGAGAAGGGTTCTTACACAGGCGCCGATACGACCAGCGAAGGTTGGTGCGAGACGGCCGATCGTGGCACCCTGATGCTGGACGAGATCGGCGAGATGGACATTCAGTTGCAGGCCAAACTGCTGCGGTTTCTGCAGGACGGCACTTTTATGCGAGTCGGATCCAACCTCGTTCGAGACGCCAATGTTCGTATCGTGGCGGCTACTAATCGCGACCCGCAAATGATGGTTCGCGAAGGATTGATGCGGGAAGATTTGTATTATCGCCTCAACGTCTTCCCCATCCGGATGCCAGCACTTCGCGAACGCCGGGGTGACATCCCTATATTGGCGGAAGCGTTTCTGGAAAAATCAGTGGAGACCCATCGACGTCCAGTCGTCGGTTTCTCGAAAGACGTGATGGACTGTTTGGTCGCCTACGATTGGCCCGGCAATGTCCGCCAACTTGAGAACCTGGTGACGCGCATGGTCTTACTCGCGCGGGAACCGTATATCGGCATTAAGAATGTTCCGATCGAAATCAAAACCGAATCTCGCTCCCCGTCGCAAGAAACCGAATTCGGTCTGAGCCACATGGAGACGGTCGAAAAGCATGCGATTTTGGCGGCACTGAGGGATACCGACGGAAACGCGGTTGCCGCTGCGAAACTGCTCGGCCTTGGTCAAGCAACGGTCTATCGCAAGATCAAGCGTTTTGGAATTCAATTAAAGAAAATGAAACCAGCCGCAAAATAATTAAATCGTTCCGATTCAACGCTTTCTTCGTTGCGAAGAAATCTTTTTCGATTGCGTCGGAGAAATGATGGCGGTCGAGACTTTCGAGGGCGAGCTTTGTACTTAATTCCCATCCATGTGCCCATTTATGTTGATGGGTCGAGCAAAAACTACTTGGCAACGGATTGGCTTGAGTCTCTTCGACTGTTGCGAGATTCATTCGACGGGCGATTCGGACCGCTGTCCGTGATCTCGCCTTCGTTGCCTTATCTACCCGAGCAGTCGTCCCAGATGCTCGAAGCGGTCGATGAGGATGCGGACGACATCCAACTGCACCCTTCCTTCAACCTGGAATGCGGGGCAAAGGAATATTGGGTCAAGCATCGTGCGATGTGGAAGTCGCAACTCCACGATGCGGTCAAAGAATCAGAAGTCGTTCACGCGGGCCTCGACGATATTTATCGTCCGATCATGTACGAAGGCTTCTTAGAGGGAGTTAGGCAGGGCAAAACCACGATCTTCGTTCAGGACACGGACATTGCCGTCCAAGTGCGACAGCTCAACGCCGAGCGTGACATCGTGCACCGCGGCTTGAGCGTGGCTTATAGCAAACTTTTTGAGCGATATTCACGAAAGTCCGTCGCGCTTGCAAGCTTGAGTTTGTTGAAAGGCCAACAACTGATCGACCGCTATGGTCCGTACGCAAAAAACGCAAAACTCTTTCACGATACTTCCTATTCGATCGACGACGTGACCGATGCCGAGTTCATCGAACGCAGATGTAACGACTTGAAGAATCGCGTGGCCGCCGGTCACGCGCCACGATTCGTTTATTGCGGCCGACTGACGCCGCGAAAAGGAATTCTCGATTCGGTCGATATTGTCGCAAAGTGCCATCAAATGGGCGCACCCATCGAGTTTGACATTATCGGTCACGGCGAACAGTACGAAGAGATTGAAGCTCGGATTGAAAAGAAAGGAATGGGATCGGCGATCAAAATGCTCGGGCGGATGAATTATGGTCCGGAGTTGTTCAAAAAACTTCAAACTTATGATGGCCTGCTGTTTACGCCGCTCGCTGAAGACACTCCTCGCATGATTTTTGATGGATATGCTGCGGGTCTTCCATTGATTGCGTATGAAATCGATTACTGCATTGAACGGCACAAAACGGAATCAGCAACTTGGCTGATGCCGCTGAAGAATGTTGATGGTGCGGCAAATCGACTGACGGAACTCGCTAAAAATCCGGATCGGCTATGCGAGTTAGCCAAGGCGGCGCATGAAGCGGCGATTTATCATGCGGCAGAGAATTGGTACCGACGTCGAGCGGAATGGACTTTTGAGGCGCATGAAAAATTTGGGTCAAGCCGGTCGTCAAACTTGATGACCGCTTCGGTGTGACCCGGCGATGACGGACGAAATAAACGACGAATCGAAAACGTGTCCGTCTGCGACGGTTCCCGACTGGTCACGCGAACGACCGCGAATGTTCTATGACCCATCGCGAAGGTTGCTCCGTTCGATTCGTCGGTACCAATGGTGGTGCGGCCGGACAGGTGCTTTGGGACTTGTCGCGGTCATTGCGAAGCGTCGCTGGGTTCTCTCCCATCGATTTTGGTCGGCGGTTTCGGCTGCCGACATTCCATTGACATCCCAGATCGGCGGCGGGTTGCTGTTACCGCACCCGTCCGGTGTGGTGATTCATCCCGAGGCGGTGATCGGTCCGAACTGCCTGCTCGGTGCCCACGTTGTGATCGGCGTCGGGAAAGTTCCTGGACTACCCGAATTGATGGGTCACGTTGACGTCCATGCCGGCGGGTGTGTCTTGGGCGGCGTGCGCGTGGGTCCGCACAGCCAAGTCGGCGCCAATGCGGTCGTTCTAAAAGATGTTCCACCGAATTCCACCGCAGTTGGCGTGCCGGCGCGGGTTATCACAAAATCTGCCGACTCGGACTCTGCGTAAAATCCGTCCTAAGATCGAACTTGCGAAGCCCACGGCATCGGTTTCATGTCCCCGGCGGTTGTTGTCATCTGTTGGGTCGATTGACCGTTTGACGGATCCTGAATCTTCAAAACCACTTCGTTGATGTGCAGTGAGAAGTCGGCGGAGAGTCGGCTGTCTCTGCCCTCGGTAACAGCGTCCGCCATCTCGGCGATTCCGCGAGCGAAATCCATTCGGTGCCCTCCGGTTTTGTATCGATGCTTCGTTATTGGATCTCGGACGAATGCAACACGACGCGGGTGTACTCCCTTGATCCAGGTCATCATCGGAATCTTTCTCTTGCGAATCGACAGATTCGAGAACGGTTCAAAGTGGACCGGCGAGTCGTAGTACCAACAGTCCTCGACCGACAACGTTCCTGCGTCTCCGAACACTCGCATGCGGTGATCGTGCGGCGCGACAATGCTGCAAGTCAGTCTTGCCACGATACCGTCGTCAAACTCCAGGCAAACCACTGTAAAGTCGGGTGTGAGTCGGTCGACGGCGGTTCCTTTTTCAGGAATCAAGACCGCGGGAAAGGTCGTCATTCGGCGGACCGAACCAAAAAATGCGACCAACCAAGAAACGTAATAGCCGGCGTGCTCAAGCGTGCAACCGACCTCAAATTCGTCCTTTGAAGGCCAGGGTCGGCCGATCTCGTTGATCCAATTTTCGTGGCCAAGTTGATGGATCAATCCGTCGTCCATTTCTGCATACACCAATCGGGCTTTCCCGACGGAACCTTCGCGCAGGGACCTCCACATCGTTTGCGCCGCTTCACCCAGCACATTGCAGGGTGCCGAGGACAATTGCAGGCCCCACTCTTTCGCAATAGAGACTAGTTCGGTCGCGTGGTCTAAGTCCGTCGCTAACGGTTTTTCGCTGTAAACATGCTTTCCTGCCAACAACGCCGCTCTCGAGACCTCATAGTGAAACTTCGGGTTTGTCAGGTTCGCTATCGCGTCGACAGTGTCGTCCGCAAGCACTTCGTTGAGATTCTCATAATGTTTACAGCCGTAGAAGTCCGAGAATTTTTTCGCGTGTTCGGAAATCGTGTCGGTCGCTCCGACGAGTTCCAATTGGGGATAATTGGGGATCGTTCGGGCATAAAACGCGGAGACGAATCCACATCCGACAAACGCAACTCGCATGAACTTTTCGACTTTCAGAATCGCGGCACCAACGAAGCTCTCTCGAGGCACTAGCGTGAATTGAAATTCCGAGAAACGCAATTACCGCTCGCGTTGAATCGGCGTCGCGTCGTCCATGGATGTTAATTTATGACGAATATGCGGCTTGAGACACCGCGAGTATTGCTCATCATGATGAAACCCTTTTCTCGATTTGATCTTTCTCCGGTACCCGGCTTGATCGGCACGCTAATTGACAGCATCGAAGTTGGCTCTCGATGAGCAAAAAAACGTCCGCTAAAGGTGGCCCAAGACGCATTACGCCCGCTTAAAGTCGCAGGTGCCGCTTTCCGATTTTGCGAGTGACAGGTGGGAACGATACTTGCGGAATGGATTCGCGGCTGGCAATACGGCGAGCAATTCTTCAGGCCCTGGAAATACCTCATGCGGACGATTCTTATCACCGGCGGCGCCGGTTTCATTGGCAGCAACCTTGTTCGGCAACTGATTCGTACGGAGCAGTACCGAGTCATCAACGTCGACAAGCTGACCTACGCCGGCAATCTTTTTTCGCTGATGGACCTGGAAGATTCGCCCAACTACAACTTCGTCCAGGGTGACATCGGCGACGGAATGTTGATGTTGGACCTGCTGCATCGCTATCAGTGCGATGGGGTCATGAACTTGGCTGCCGAGTCGCACGTCGATCGCAGCATTGGTTCGCCAGGCGATTTCGTTCAGACCAATGTTGTCGGCACCTACGAATTGCTCGAGGCGACCCGCGAGTATTGGCAGTCGCTTGCCGAAGAGAAGAGTGCGTCGTTCCGGTTTGTTCACGTCTCGACCGACGAAGTATTCGGATCGCTTGGCGACGAGGGCGCATTCACCGAATCGACACCTTACTCACCCAACTCACCGTATTCGGCCTCGAAGGCATCCAGCGATCACCTGGTACGCGCCTATCACGAGACCTTTGCATTGCCGACGATCACGACGCACTGCAGCAATAACTACGGACCGTACCAGTTTCCCGAAAAGTTGATCCCGCTGATCATTTCTAAAGCCGCGTCCGGCAAACCGTTGCCGGTTTATGGCACGGGCCTGAATGTTCGCGATTGGTTGCACGTCGAGGACCACTGCACCGCGCTGCGATTGGTTTTCGAGTCTGGACAAATCGGACAGACTTATAACATCGGTGGCGGTACCGAAAAGTCGAACCTTGATGTCGTTCACACGATTTGTGACACCGTCGATCGTTTGACCGGAGCGACCAAGAAGTCCAGCGATCAAATCGAATTCGTGCGTGATCGTCCGGGCCACGATTTCCGTTACGCGATCGATTCGTCAAAGTTGTCAAACGAACTGGGTTGGCATCCGTCCGTCAGCTTTGAAGACGGAATCGAAGCGACGGTGAAGTGGTATTTGGCGAACGGCGAATGGGTTGAGAGCACTCGCAAGCACGGTTATGACGGCCAGCGTCTTGGGATTGATCCGTCGGACTCCGATGATTCGATGAACATCACCGCATCAGACATGAGCGACTCGGCACCAAATCAAAACGAAGACTGTCAGTTTGAGGGCGTAGTCTTTAAAAAGCTGAAGCGATTCGAAGATAGTCGCGGATGGCTGATCGAGCTGTTCCGCAACGACGAAGTACCAACGGGGCATGAACCGGTGATGGCTTACATGAGCCAAACTTTGCCGGGCGTGTCGCGCGGACCTCATGAACACGTTGACCAGTCGGACTTGTTCGGTTTCTTCGGCCCCGGCGATTTCCGTTTGTACCTTTGGGACTCACGAAAGGATTCGCCGACGTGCGGACAACGATTCACTCGCGTCGTCGGCGCCAGTAACCCGCAGTCTGTCATCGTACCGCCCGGTGTTGTGCATGCGTACAAAAACATCAGTTTGCATCCGGGCATCGTGTTCAACGCACCCAACCGTCTTTACGCGGGTCACGGAAAGCAAGAACCGGTTGATGAGATTCGTCACGAGGAAGCCGATGGTAGCGAGTTTCAGTTGATCGACGCCTAAGCGTTCACCGCTCAAATTTCATCTCACTTCCGAAAAACCGCAATGACTTCAACAAATCCTGCATGCACCAAAGGCATCATCTTGGCCGGGGGATCGGGTACTCGCATGGCCCCGATGACACTCGGGTGCAACAAGCAGTTATTGCCGATCTACGATAAGCCGCTCGTCTACTACCCGCTGTCGACGTTGATGTTGGCGGGTGTGCGCGAGATCTTGTTGATTTCGTCACCGGGTGAGATCGACAAATTCGAGCATCTGTTCGGTGACGGGTCGCAGTTCGGCATTTCGATTCAGTACAAAGTACAACTCGAACCCAACGGACTTGCGCAGGCATTCGTGCTGGGTAAGGAATTCATCGGCAACGACAGCGTCGCGTTGATTCTGGGCGACAACGTTTTTTACGGCCACGGTTTGTCGAAGACGCTTCAATCGGTCGCCCAAATGGAGTCCGGTGGAACCATTTTCGCGTACGAAGTCAGCGACCCCGAACGCTACGGCGTGATCGAAATGGATTTCGAAGGCCGCCCGCTGGCGATCGTCGAGAAGCCCAAGCAACCGAAATCAAAATACGCGGTACCGGGTATCTACTTCTTTGACAATCGAGTCGTCGAGTTTGCGGCGAACGTCAAGCCTTCGCCGCGTGGCGAGTACGAAATCACGGACGTGATCCAACAGTACATGGACGACGGATCATTGAGCGTGCAAAAGTTTGGACGGGGCATCGCTTGGCTCGATACCGGCACGCCGATGGCACTGCTGCAAGCATCGAACTTCATTGCCGCCATCGAACAGCGACAGGGACTGCGAATTTGTTGTCCCGAGGAAATCGCGGCGCGGATGGGTTTCATCACGCCGCAGCGGCTCGCCGAGCAATCGGCCACGATGAAGAGTGACTACGGAATTTATCTGCGCGGTGTCTCGAAGCAGTTGGTCGAAGATCCGTCACGTCTCGAAGCGATCGAAGTGGCTTGATCGCCGGTGGCTGCATCCAACAAAAATCGCTGGGGTATTCTTGGGACGGGCTACGCGGCGCGCGAGTTCACCGCCGGGCTGAAATTGCTGCCCGATTGCATCGTCCAATCGGTCGGTTCGGAATCCTTGTCTCGCGCCGATGCGTTTGCCGATGTTCATTCGATCGCCGATCGATTCGGCAGTTACGAAGAATTAATTCACAGTGACCGCGTCGATATTGTTTACGTGGGCACGGTCGCGCCGCTTCACCATCGGTTATGCCTAGCGGCGATTGCAGCGGGAAAACCGGTGCTTTGCGAGAAGCCGTTCGCGATGAGCGCCGAGGAAGCCCTTCAAGTCGCCGAAGCGGCGCGAAATGCTAGCGTATTTTGCATGGAAGCGATGTGGTCGCGGTTCATCCCGCTGATGGCCGAACTACGCTCGCGAATCCGTGGCGGCGTGATCGGCGACGTCGTATCGGTATCGTCCGATTTCGGATTGCGGCAAACGCCGGAATCGAATCCTCGACTGTTCGATCCTGAGAATGGCGGAGCACTGCGAGACTTGGGTGTCTATCCGATCTCGTTGGCAGTCGAGTATTTGGGGCTCCCGGATGATGTGCAAGTCAACCTGTTTCGTGGCGCGAGTGGCGCGGACTATCGTGCGAGTGGCACACTGGTTTACGATCGCGGCGCGACTGCGACGATCTTGGCAGATATCACGGCTCAGACGCCAACTCGGGGAACCATCATTGGCACCGAAGGATTCATCGAGATCGATTCGCCCGTTTATCGGCCGACGAAAGCAAAACTGGTCCGCAGTCGCCCGCCCCGTCCGGCAACATCGGGGTCGGCGAGTGCCGGTGCAAATGTCGGGTTACGCCGCATCGCATCGGCGCTGAAGCGAAAATTTCTAGCCAGCGGTGAAGACATCTCGAAAGGCTATCAGGGCAACGGTTATCAATACCAAGCCGCCGAAGTGATGAGATGTCTCGCCGACGGTCGAACCGAGAGCGACGTCATGCCGCTGGACCAGTCGATTAAAATCTTGAAAGTGATCGACTCGGCGATCGGTCAACGATGACGGGTCCAACGCGATCGGCTTTCAAGACGCTCATCATTGCGATCATCGTGACGCTGGGGTTCGCGGCCGCTTTCGTCGCGTTGTCCTACGTTATCGAAGGCAAGACTCTTGCGACGCGAACGGCGACATCGATGGCGATGCCGATCGGTTTGGCTTGGCTCAGTTCGATGTGTTTCGCGCTCTGGTTCGGACTGCGAAGGATCTGGTCGGCCGGATTTTGTTTCGCGATGATCTGCGCACTGATTTACGTGACGGGAAATATTTATTTTTCGTCACGATTGATGACGCAACTGGAATGGCCGGAACAAGACATCGTGACCAAACGTGATAAACCCTTTCGCTGCGTTGTCGTGTTGGGTGGAGGCATGACCGTCAGTTCACTCGGAACACCCGAACTCGGTGCGGACGGCGAACGAATTTTCTCTGCTGCCCAACTATGGCATTCAGGGGAAACGGTTTCCATCATCTGCACCGGAGCGACACCTGATGGAAGATTCAATCCTGGCGACATTGGCAAGGAGGTATTGTTGACGACCGGTGTTCCGGAGGACGTGGTCTATGTCGTCAAAGGTGAGAACACGACGCAGGAGATGCAGATACTCAAGGAGTTGTTTCAAAATCCGCCCGCCGACTTTCCAACCGCTGGTGAGATCGCGTTAGTCACAAGCGCCTTTCACATGCGACGGGCGATGCGTTTGGCGGAAGCCGAGGGGTTGGAGTTTGTGCCATTCCCGTGTGCGTTTCGGACGACCGTGTTTGGTAGCTTCGAGCCAAGTCGCTGGATCCCGGTATCGGAGGGTACCGGAAATTTCGCGTTAGCACTCAAGGAACGCTTGGGCATGCTGGTGGGTCGTTAATTTTCAAGGATATCTGAAACGTCGAAGCTCTCCGGTTTCAAGTCCAGCGAATGTCTTGTTCCATCGGCAAGAGGTCTGCTGACTGATACGAAGCTTGCCACAAACCTATTCGATGGGGGTTCCTGACTCCGCTTACTCCAACGCGAAAGGCGATCTGCGGATCAGTGAATTTGGACTTTTTCAGCAGCGTTCTGTCCGGGGGAAATGCCGATCAGATTTTAGTCCGATTTTCTCACTTGGCGTGGATCAGTTTTTGGGTTGCAGGTCACCGTTATGATCCTTGCAACTTGGCGATTAGCTTCCGCGTTGCGAAACGCGGCAAAAAGCTGGTGGATGTGACCAGCATTCGATTCTTCCAACCTGGAATAACGATGTCTTCGTTGTTGCGGTAACCCTCGTATCCCGCTTTCGCGACAGCCTCGGCTGTCATCGTCGCGGATGTGAACATGCCCAGCGTGCTCATGCCAGAATCTTCGCCGAACCCCGTTTCCGTCGCGCCTGGCTCCAAACACGTGATGTGCAAACCTGAATCGCCGACCTCTTCTCGCAGTCCTTCGGTAAACGATAGAACGTACGCTTTCGAAGCATAGTACACCGACATGAACGGCCCCGCTTGGTAAGCCGCAATGGAACCGACGTTCAGAACGCCACCGCTGCCCCTTTCCAACATTCCCGGAAGCAGCATTCGGGTGAGACGTGTGAGTGCCACGATGTTGACCATTAACATGTCGGTCTGGCGGTCAGCGGATAGCTCCGCAAATTTCCCGAGCGCGCCGAAGCCTGCGTTGTTGACCAACGTATCGACTTGAATCGAACGCTCAGTGAGTTGCTGACAAAGTTCATTGACGGCGTCGGGCTTCGACAGATCGCTAAAGATTACGGTGACGGTTACCCCATGCTCCTTGCGAATTTCGTTTGCCAAGTTTTCTAATTTGTCCCTACTGCGGGCAACGAGGACAATGTCATCGCCGCCGCGGGAAAATTGCTTGGCGAGTTCCAAGCCGATTCCGGACGAGGCGCCGGTGATAAGGGTTGTCGACATGATTTTTGGCATTTTCGGGGAGTCTATTTCCATTTTGTCAGAATCAACGGTTTGCGATTACCGTGCCAAACGGCGAAATAACAGCACGGCACGGGACTTGCCCCGCCGACGACTATGCAGATGCCGAGCAAACAAATAATTTATCAGCCCTTCGTTCGATTGATGCGATTCTTTCGAGGTCGCGAGCCAATTGTGCTGTTCGGATTGTTGGTTGTTGTGATAGCGACTTGGGGGTTCATTGAATTGACGGACGAAGTGCTTGAGGGAAGCACGGATGCGTTTGATCGTTGGGCGGTAAAAACTTTGCGAGATGCGAACGACCTATCAAATCCGATTGGGCCGACTTGGATGGAAGAAGTGGGTCGAGATCTGACAGCACTTGGTGGGATAGCGGTCTTATTGATCGCAATTGCGTCGGCGACCGGGTTTCTCGCCATCAATCGGGCGTATCGCACCATGGTTGTGCTGTTAGTCTCGACGTTGAGCGGCATGGGAGCGAGCTTGGCAATGAAGTCTGCGTTCGCTCGACCGCGACCCGACTTCGTACCCCATCTTTCGCATGTGTACACGAGCAGTTTTCCGAGCGGTCATTCGATGATGGCCGCGGTAGTCTATCTAACGCTAGCGGTGCTGATCGCGCCGGTGCTGGCGCATTTCTGGCTGCGGTTCTATGCGATTGCCGTTGCGGTTGGACTGACTGTTTTAGTAGGGGTCAGCCGCGTTTACATGGGCGTTCACTATCCCACAGATGTGCTGGCCGGATGGACCGCCGGGCTGGTGTGGGCGCTTGCTTGTTGGCTGATCTCGCGTGGGATCAAACCGAAACCCAAGACGTTGTAATTGCATTGCCTAGAACTTCGAGCGGAAGTTGACTCAAACAACGATCGTCGGCGGCAGTTCGAACGAAACCGGCCGGTATGGCATTTGCTTCCCCAAGCAGACGAATAAGCCAATCCCGACGTTTCGTGTTGCCCGATAGCGAATGGACTTTCTGTAACAAACGTTCTCTGAGTTCTCCGGCGACCGGTGCACGACGCTATCGGCGGCGCTCTCCTTTTACACGGCATTTGCGTTACCACCGTTGTTGTATTTGGTGTTGACGATACTGACATTTGGATTAACCGTTACTTATGAAGGCGATAGCGCGAAGGACAAAGCGCAGACAGTTCTAAAACAACAAGCCACTGAGCTACTAGGCAATCCAACGGCCGCGGAAGGAATCTCGACGATCCTCGAAAGCAGTCGCGATTCAGGCGGCGTGTGGTGGAAGGCATTGCTCAGCGTCACGGGCATTGTCGTCGGTGCAACGGGTGTTGTCAGTGCTTTGCGAGAGTCGCTTAACCACGTTTGGCAAGTGAGACCCGATCCCGAAAATTCAAGCGATTTCTCAAAGCTCGGCAAAAGTGTGATGTCCCTGGCAATGATCTTGGGACTTGGGTTTTTATTGCTCGTGTCAGGCACTCTTAAAACAAATGCGACCGGATTGTCGTTTGCTGTCCATCGAGAAGATTCCGAGCTTCAGCGAGGCATTGGATGCGATCACTGATCCTCGCTTCACTTCGGAAGTTGGCGATGCCGTTGATTTTATGAACTTGATCGATAAGCACGCTTTCACGCGGCCTGATGTGATCGTATCGGGAATTCCGTTCAACACGTTGTCCGCCGACGGCGCTCAGGAAATTGCTCAGGCCATTCACACCTCGCTCAAGCCAGGAGGTGCGTTCATTGCCTATCAGGTACGATCAGATATCGATCGATCTCGCGCCCGCTGCGAACGAAGCTCATCGTCCAAGGTTCTCTCTAGCCGCAAAACGGCAATTGAGATCACTCGTTTTTCGCAACGGTCTTGAGCAAACGCCGAAGCGTGGGTGATATCAAGCCATGATCCTCGACGCCTTCATCTTCGCCCGGATGCAGCCCAAATTGCTCGCCAACGCGGCCCGACACCAGATCAAGAATCAAGGAAAGCGTTGCCAGCTTGTCGAGCGGCTTCTGCAACAAGCCGTCGCCGCCCATCTGTCGAACAATTTTCAAGGTCTGTCCGTCACGGAGGCTTGTCATGATCAACACGGGTATTTTGCAGATTCGTTGATCTGTAGCTTGGCGGGTTTTTTCAAGAAGTTCGAGACCGCAAAGAATTGGCATCTCCAGGTCTGTCACCAGTAGATCAGGAGGTTGCTCGTTCATTAGTTCCCAGGCACGTTGGCCGTTCTCCGCCAGCGAACACTCGAATCCACATTCACCCAGCCAACTTCCGACGGTATCGCGGGATGCACGCACATCGTCAGCAATCACGCATCGTTTTGGTGGGGTGGGGTCCGACATGGCGCAGCAACTTATCGAGGAACGAGCATCGGCAAGACAGTTATGCAATCTATGTGCCTAAAACGACTGGGCGATGGACTAGTCCGCAGATCAACTGGGATTGTGTCATTCGGCTGTCCGCGTCGGTTGGTAACGCGAGAGAGATTTTTGGCATACCGATTTCCCCCACGACGACTATGAGCCGCCCGATTAGTTTGAAACGAAAGACCAAGGAGCAATCTTTAGTTCTCGCAGCCTTGCTGGTGGTTCTGATCCTGGCAACCTGGGAGTTTTTCGTACCGACATTGAGCATACTGCTATTGGTATTTGCCGGTTTGCTGTTCGGTGTTTTTGTCCATGACATCACCGCTTGGCCTGCCATGCATACGACGGTGTCTTACCCTGCGAGCTTTCGATCGTTCAACGCACGAAGTTTCATTGCCACCGATCTTGGTGATGGCGGCACAGCACGTGTTGGGCGCATTCGTCGGGTTGATCGGTGTGATGATGGCGGCGCCGTTGGTGGTGGTGGCGATCGTGCTCATTAAGATCTTGTACGTTCATGATCAGCTCGATGACCAACACCCAAGTCAATCTATAGGTGATTGGCGTTACGCGATATCTTTACGGACTCTTTGATCGTTCTTCGAATCTTCCTGCTGATAGTGATTTTTGCGAGCGTATCGCAAACCATCGCGTAAGAGTTGCCGACCGAGGCGACGGAATCCGATGCCGCTAGCATGGCGATCGTCAATGCGCCCGCCGGCTTGGAGGACCAGACACCAAGCTGTCGAACGCTTCTCATCCACCCTGGTCTGCATTCGACCATCCAAGGTTGCCAAGCGTTGCCATAGGGTCGTCACCGCCCACTGGCACAGGATTTGCTCCGATGCGTCTGATGGAAACGAAAACGCCCAACTCACCCTTAAGAGAACATAAGATGGCTAATCGAGAAGAATTACGCGGACATTGGAATGAGATCACAGGACGTCTCAAGGAGCATTGGGGGCAGTTGACGGATGATGACCTGCGTCGCGCCGAGGGCTCGACCGATCAACTAATCGGTGTCGTGCAGCAGAAGACGGGCGCTGCTCGGAGTGAAGTTGAAGACTTCATCGAAAGCCTGCTCAGCAGTGGGTTGGGTGACCGGGCGATGGAGACGGTGCACCACTACAGCGACGCCGCGCAGCAGATGGCAGCGGAGGCGAGTGAGTACGCGAAGGAGCGGGCGCGTCGCTTCGCGGAGCAGTCGGGCGACTACAAGGCGAAGTTGGTTGATACGGTCCGGTCACGGCCCGCCGAGTCGATGGCGATTGTATTCGGCCTCGGGATTGCGGCCGGTGCATTTTTGTTTCTGGGTCGAAAGCGATAGGCATGACATCGACACTGGCAACACGAAAGCAGTCGGAAGCGATTCGGCGAAGGATGCAAGAGATTCGCACCGAACTCCCCTACGCCGTTGATGACGCGCGAGAGCGAGTGAAGCAATTGTCGGACTGGAAGTACCATATGTCACAGCATCCGCTGCCGATCATCGTCGCGGCGGTTGCCGCCGGCTTCGTGATCATTCCGAAAAAACGCTCGCGTGACACGGTTGTGATTCGCAGCGAATCGGCTTCAACGAGTGACCTCCCTGCACAGCGTGGCATGCTTGGGGGAATCGCCGGGGCAGTGATGACATTGCTGATGCGACAAGCCGTTTCATTGGCGGTTAGCCAAGTTACCAACAAGTTTTCAGCAACGTCTCAAGTCCGTTCCTGAGTATCGAAAGAATTGAGGTCGCACCATGATTGCTCCTGCACAGAGTCGACGAAAGTCAGATCGTCCCCGCTTCCAGCCAGCACGCACGATAGTTCTGGACGAAGTGGAGAACGGATCTGTTGGCCGAGTTAAACGATTGATCGGATTGCAACCTGAGCTCGCACTCGCGACTGCAGTGATCATCGGCGTTGCGTTGGGTTGGCTCGTCAAACGAAAGCAGTGGTAATTAATATGGCGCATGAAGGTGAACAGAGCCGTTCGAGTTTCCAGCGTGTCGTGCAAGACGTGCTGGACCTCATGGAATTACAAATGGAGTTGTTGTCCGTCGATAGTCAAGAAGCGAAACGAAAGCTGACGACTGCCGCAATTTGCGGGACGGCCGCTGCGACACTCGCTGGTTCGGCGCTGACGATTGCGATGATTGGCGGTGGCTTTGTCTTGTCTGAAACGACGGAACTTTCCTCCGGCATTTCTCTTTTAATCGTCAGCGGCGGGGTCTTTGTTGTAGTTGGAGTGCTCGGTGCGATTGCTTTAGCGGCGATCAAACGTGCTGCATCATCGGTGAGCGAAACAAAATCAGAATTTGCTGAAAATCTGCGGTGGCTCAAAGCGACGATTATCTCACCGAAGACATCGCCGCGGAACCAACTTCGCCGCGAATCATTTAACGAAGACGAATCAGTTTCATCGCGAACGGCTGACTGGAGCAACGCCAGCGCGGTCGATCGCAAATCGACTTACCCGAACCGAAGGTAGACCCATGTCTAACGTATCAACTCAAACCCGAAATGGACGAATCATGTCAGAGCAAGCGAGAGAAGCCGCCAACCGCGTCGCTGCGAGTGCCGGAGAGATGGCGTCCGACGCCGCCAAGCATTATTTCCAAGAACCCGCCGCCGACTTGTTCAGCTTGGCGAAATCGTACGCACGAGACAATCCCGATGTTGCCGCTTGTTGGGCATTTGGTTTGGGTATCATCGTCGGTTGGAAACTGAAACCCTAAGACTGTGTTGCAACCGAAATGGTTTGCCGACCGTGCGGCCGGCAATCGCGCGTCCACGGCGAGAGCCAGGATGCCTTCTGCGGCGGCTAATCGCGAGTGAGGGAGATCGCATGCATGTATTGACTACTAATCAGCGTAACCGCTTTTCCGCCGCTCTGAAGCGGCTTGATGGCGACGAGGACACACTCGTCATGCTTGCCGGCATGGTCGCCGAGGACGCGCCGACAATGCTTGAACGACTCGGATGCGAAATTGAAGCGAAACAACTCTCAGACGTCGCCTCGGTTGGGCACGCTTTGAAGGGCTTGCTTAGCACTTTCGAGACGAGCGCGCCGGTGAGCGAACTGCAGCTTGTGATAGATGCGGCCAGACGAGGCGATGCACAGGTCGCTACGTCGCTGTACGTGGAAGTTCGACCGTCGCTCGACAAGCTCGTGGTCGAAGTGCGTGAATTGGGCGTTGTGTGAATTGGGTAATGCGTTTTTAGTTGGCATGGGTTGCTGACGCGAGCGCCGCGGCGCGGCCGGTTGCGAAGGCAGCTTGGAAGTTGTAACCGCCGATCCACCCGTCGACATCCAATACTTCGCCTGCGATGTAGAGCCCTTCACAGATACGACTTTGCATCGTCTTCGGATCAACTTCGTTCAACATGACACCGCCCGCCGTCACTTCGGCTTTGTCGAAGCCTCGCGTTCCGGAAACGGGGATCGGCAGACGCTTGATCCCATCAATCAGCCTTCGTCGAATCTGCGTCGGCAGTTCGGCGATCGATCGATCGGCGCCGGCTTGATCAGCGATCGCGTCGGCCAGCCGGTGCGGCAGCCATTGTGCCAACACGTTCGCCACGCGTTTCCGACCGCCGTCAGCCTTGCGATCCGCAAATATGGACTCGAGTTGAGATTCATTAATATCTGGCAAAACGTCTAATTCCAACTGCATCTGATCCATGGATACGGCCGCAGTCATAACGCCGCTGACATCCATCGCGGCCGGCCCTGAGAATCCGAAATGCGTGAATAGCCAGGACGACCGACGTGTCGATGCAACTTGCTTGCGTTTCGCTTCGCGAGCCCTCACCGTCGCGACACAATCCTCCAACGTGAGGCCCGAGAGCGCATTCATCCAGGCATGACCGCCTACCAGCGGGACCAAAGCCGGACGCGGTGTCACGATGGTGTGGCCGAGTTCTTTCAACCATCCATAAGCGTCACCCGTTGTTCCACATCCAGGCCAACTTCGGCCACCAGCGGTAACGATCACACGATCGGCAAGAATCGTTTCGTCATCCGTCGCGACCGCGAAGCCGCCTTGTGACTTACGAACATCCCTCACGCCGGCGCGAAGGCGGATTTCGACACCCGCATCGATCGCTAGCTGGTGCAGCGCATCGCGGACTTGAACGGCGCGATTGCTTTCAGGAAAAATTTTTCCCGTCGATTCGATCTTCGTTTGAACTCCGGCTTGCTCGAACATCCGCACCACATCTTGTGGTGGAAATGCGCCCACGCTCGGCTGCAAAAAACGTTTGGCGTGGCCGAACGCTTCACAAATCCCGCGCGCGTCGGTGTTGTGTGTCAAGTTGCATCGGGTGCCACCCGACATCAAGATTTTGACGCCGGTCTTCGTGTTTTTTTCCAACAACGTTACCACGGAGCCTCTTCGGGCTGCTTCGGCGGCGGCAACCAATCCGGCCGCGCCGGCACCAATGACAATGATTCGCATAGAGTGCGTTTCTCTGGAGAGATGAAACTGTCGTCAAAAATCAGTTGACTCGGTATTGACGCAGCAGAATTTGACTTGTTGAATCGTAATTGAGCAACCAACATGAAATGAATCGTCCGCAACCGTTTCCGCCCGAAAACGTGCAGGTGCCATGACCGCCGATGCTCAGTCTCCCGCTGGTTTTTCTTTCTCTCAGGCCCGATCTCTCATCCGCGACCTCAACCGGCCCCGTCCGTGGAACTACTGGACCGATTTTTTGGTCTCGATTTTCACCGGGCATATTGCGATTCACTTGATCCTTTTCCTACCGCGATTGTTCCCCAACGCACACTGGCTTTGGCCGGCAATGGTACTGTGCTACATCGTCACGGTGCTCGCCTACATGCGGTCGCTGATGTTCATTCATGAGTTGGTGCATCTGCCCAAATCATGCCGTCGCAAAAACCTTGGCATGATTGGGAAGCAGTTGACGATTCGAGGTTGATCCATCCCGCGAATCGAGCAACAAAGGTTCGTCACAATCAATTTCGACTCGGTCGTTACCGCCGCGATGATCCGACAATCGAACGGCGACCGTTGCACTGCCTGCCACGCCTTGATATCTCAGAACGAATAGTCCGGTGCTCAAATCAGTCTCAACGGAGAGTCGATTGTCGTCGATCAGTTTCATGGCGAGCCATTCTCTGCGAACTCGGATCAGGGTTTGATACCAATGACGCATCGACTGATTGCCGGCTTCATGGGGTCCAATCTTGGACTGGTAAAACGCTGACTCGTCCAATGGCGAATGGCCGCCCGACCAATCGTGCTGGGGATACTCTCGTTTTCTTCCCTCGACAACGGATTGTCGTATCGCGGCATCGCCGAAATCGACGAAGAAACCGAACGGGCGGTCGCATGCAAATTCCTCGCCCATGAACAACATCGGGATAGCGGGCGATAGCATCAGCAATGTCGCCGCCGCACGCTGAGTATCCAGCGATGTGAGCTGGTGAAGACGTTGGCCCAGCGGATGATTGCCGATGAAGTCATGGTTTTGAATGTTGTAAATCAGTCCCGATGTATCCACTCGATCCACAAGAGGCCCTCGCCCCCGCTGGTCATGCAATGTGCCCGCGTACACGTACCCCATTCGCAGCACTTGGTCCAAGTCCGCCAGCGGACGATAGGTTCGATGGCACAGTTGTTCGCCGGGACGAACAACGGAGAAAAAACTGTGTACGAAATCATCGCTCCACTGAGCATCAAATCCGCATCCACCATCGGCAGTTGGAATCAGCATCGTCTTGTCGTAGACATTCGACTCGGCAATCAACATCACGGAGCGCCCCGACTCGAACGACCATTCTCGAACCGTGTCGCTGATTTCCATCACCACGTGCCGATCGCTGCGATCGGTCATGCAGTGAATCGCATCCAGACGCAATCCATCGATATGAAATTCGTCCAACCAGTAAACTGCGTTCGCGGCGAAGAAGCGACGCAGCTCGGTACCGTGATCCGGGTGGTCAAAATTTGGCGCTGATCCCCAAACCGTGTGGTGCTCTGAGGAAAGATACGGCCCCGATTGGCCCAAGTAGTTTCCTTCGGGACCGAGGTGGTTGTAAACGACATCCAAGATGACGGCCAAACCTTTTTGATGAGCCGCATCGACTAACCGCTTCAAGCCCTCCGGTGGGCCGTAGTTGCGGCTGGGAGCGAACATGCAAACTCCGTCATATCCCCAGTTCCAACGGCCAGCCCAGTCCGCGACCGGCATGATCTCGATCGCGTTGACACCCAGGTCGGCAAGTTCGGCGAGCCGATTGATCGCCGAATCGAACGTGCCCTCGTCGGTGAACGCGCCGATATGAAGTTCATATATGACAAGGTCTCGACGCGCTGGCAATTTCCACTCGTGGTCGGACCAATCGAATGAGTCCGCCACCACGCAACTTGGTCCGTGGACACCGTCAGGTTGAAAACGCGATGCCGGGTCAGGCCGATCGGGGCCGCCATCGAAACGAAAAAAATAGTGGTCACCCTCCCGCACTTGGTCAATGACACCGACGTGATAGCCGCCAAGCATCGTGAGTCGGATGACGCTGCCCGAATCGACCAAATGTACATCGACGGTTTCGCAGGTTGGTGACCAAACGCAAAATCGAGCCCCACCTTGCTCGGTCAAATGAGCACCCAAATGACGATGAAGCTGGGCCGATAGAACCGATTCAATTTGTTTCATGGTGTGCTTGCTCAATCGATTTGCGGATTCGTCGAAGTTGGGAATGAAGTAATTGGCACTATTACGCACCTGAAGCGAACTGAAAACCGTGAGTCGACCGCAGACGTTATAGTGTTACTTCCAGCAGCCCATCATCCAGAGGTCCACAATCAACAAGACGAGAAGGCCTGATTCGATCGCCGCGCTCGCGACAGACTTGGACGGTACGCTGATTCCCGACAAGGCGATTCCAATGCAGTTGGACGCACTCGCGGAGTTGACTCGATTGATCCGAGACCGCGGACTGGATCTCGTCTTTGTAACAGGACGTTCATTCTCGCTGTCGATGTCAGCGATCGAAGAGTTCGACCTTCCGATACCCAATGCAATACTTTGCGATGTGGGTTCCTGTTTGATGGACCGTATCGGAGACGAGTTCGCGGTAAATCCGTCTTACCAGCGCGAGGTCAGCGAGAAGTTGGGGGATTGGACGCATGCAAAGATTTGCGATCACGTCCGATCGGCGAGTCTGCCGTTGGAACTCCAAGATATGGCACTGCAAACGGGCGTTAAATGCAGTTTCAATTTTGATGGCCCGCAAATTGCAGATATTGAGGTTCAAGCGAATCGGTGGATTGCCCAACAGCGAGCGCCGCTCCAAATGGTGATCAGCATCGATCCCATCAATGGCGTAGGACTATTGGATTTTCTGCCGGTCGGGGTCGATAAGGCATTCGGACTTCATTGGTGGATCGATCAAAAACGATTGTCGCCGCGTCGAGTCGTTTTTGCAGGAGACTCGGGCAACGATACGGCCGCGATGACATCGGGTGTTTGTTCGATCGTCGTCGCCAATGCTGCTGATTCGTTGGTTCAGGCGGCCAAAGGCTATCATCAAGATTCACCTTTCCTGTGGATCGCCACGCAACCAGCAACGTGCGGCGTCCTGGAAGGTCTACGGTACTTCACTAGCCTTTAATTCTTTGATGGCGGTGTTGAATTGTTCAACTGCGTCACGTGAAGCGGCCCCTACGTTAAGGTAAGGGATCACGCACCCATCGACGCGGACGCCCCAAAAGCAATTTTGCCGCACATAAAATCGATGAACACACCGATCGCGAGCCCACGGATTCATGAGCCTTCTCAATACAGAACATCCTTTGAAGGTCACGCTGATCTCTCTACACGGACTCATACGCGGGCACGGCCTGGAGTTGGGACGTGACGCAGATACGGGTGGTCAGACCAAATACGTTATCGAACTCGCTCGCGAATTAGCCAAACAACCCGAGGTCGGATCGGTCGAATTGCTGACTAGGCAGGTGATTGATCCGCGGTACGACGGCGACTATGCCCGCATCGAAGAATCGCTGTGTGAGAATGGGAAAATCATTCGCATTCCTTTCGGACCGAAGCGATATCTTCGGAAGGAAGCGTTGTGGCCTTACCTGGATATGTTTGTCGACCAAGCTCTGGTGCATTTTCGCCGCAGCGGTATTCCTGACTTGATCCACGGTCACTACGCCGATGCGGGGCAAGCGGGTGCTTCGCTCGCGAGATTGTTGCACATTCCTTTCGTTTTTACCGGGCATTCACTTGGGCGAGTCAAACGTCAACGGCTGATAGCAAAACAAGGAAACGCGAAATCAGAATCCCTCGAGAACAAATACAGTTTTCAAGTGAGAATCGAAGCCGAGGAGTTTGCTCTCGAGACGGCTTCGATGGTCGTGACCAGCACCAACCAGGAAGTCCAACAGCAGTACGAGCTTTACGACCACTACGTGCCCCAGCGGATGGAAGTGATACCACCGGGCGTTGATCTCACACAGTTTTCACCGCCCCAGAGTGATGCTCCCGTTCCGGCGATCGCGGATTCAATCAACCGATTCTTAACCGATCATGACAAGCCCATGATCTTGGCGATGGCGCGCCCCGATGAACGCAAGAATCTTTCAAAGTTGGTGGAAGTTTACGGTCGCAGCGACGAGTTGCAGTCGCTCGCCAACTTGGTCTTGATCATGGGTACGCGCCAGGACATCGACGAACTTCCCAAAGCTCAGGCGAAGGTCATCGCGGATGTCTGGAAGTTGATCGATCGTTATGACTTGTATGGAAGGGTCGCCTATCCCAAGACGCACCAACACGACGACGTTGCCGAGTTATATCGTTATGCAACCTCACTCGGCGGCGTATTCGTTAACCCGGCGTTGACCGAGCCATTCGGATTGACGCTCTTAGAAGCGGGCGCGACCGGGTTGCCCATCGTTGCAACCAACGATGGTGGGCCGAGCGATATCATCGCGAACTGCGGCAATGGGTTGTTGGTGGACCCACTTGATGGAAGCGAGATTGAGAATGCGCTGCTCCGTGTGTTGACGGAAGCCCACAGTTGGCAAGCCTGGTCGCAAGCGGGAATCATCGGGACAAGGAAGCACTACACTTGGGGGCAACACGTTCGTCGATATTTGCGTGATCTTGATGAGATTCTCAAGACCTCACCGATACCTGCCTTGATGGCCGTCGCGAAGCAACGTCGCATGCCCGAATTTGATCGGCTCATCGTTACCGATTTGGACAACACGCTCACGGGCGATGACGAGGCACTACGCGAATTTTCAGAGTTGATTGCCGCCAATGAGCGAGTCGGTTTTGGGATTTCGACCGGACGCCGTCTCGATTCCGCGATGCAGTTGATTGATGAGCTCAATCTTCCGCGTCCCGACGTGATCGTCACCGATGCCGGCACCCAATTGCACTACGGGCCCAACCTCACACCCGATTCAAGTTGGCGAAAGCAAATCGGATTCGCTTGGCAACCTGATGAAATTCGAAAACTGTGCAGCGATTTTGTTGGATTTGAATTTCAATCCGAAGCCAATCAATCCGAATACAAAGTTAGTTATTTGATCAATACTGAGATCGCAATGTCCGTCGTTGAACTGAAAAGAAAACTCCGCGAAGCCGGATTGCGAGCTAGGGTTGTTTGGTCGCTGGGAGCATACATTGACATTTTGCCGGTTCGCGGCGGCAGTGACTTTTCAATACGACATCTCTTATACAAATGGGGGTTTTCTCCCGAAAAATTGCTCGTCGCAGGTGATTCCGGCAATGATGCTGGGATGCTGATGGGACGCACGCTGGGCGTCGTTGTGGCAAACCACGGCGAAGAACTGGAGACTCTTAAAGGAATGCCTCGCGTGTATTTCGCCGAAGCTTCGCACGCCCGAGGCATTCTCGAAGGCGTTGAGTACTACAACTTTTTGGAGAATATTCGTATCCCCAATGACTCGATCGAAGACTAATAGAACGCCAATCGGTTTTCTCGCATCGCTGGCGATCGCCTGCAGGAAGATGGATTCTTGTTGGTGTTGGATTTTGTATTCAAGCGCACCTCCGATGATCATCGTTGGGTCGAGTTAGCGCAGTTGGAAGATCGCGAGTGTCAAGACTTCAACCACGTCTTTCCTAACCGACCGGTTTTCGATCAGTACCAGTGGACAGTGCGTGAGGTCTTCTCGCACGAATTGGCGGCCAATCCGTTTGCGTCGAGGAGTCACTTAGCAACGAGCGGACAATTAGTGTCGCCTTTCTGCGAACTTAAACGGCCCAGTGCGTTCTCGCAAATATCGCTACGCGGGCTGTTGAATGTTCATGAAACGGCTGACCATTCGAATGACGTTTGGTTGCATGACAATCGAAAGATGGGTCGCAATCACTTGGCACGTTTCTAAATTCTTGATTTCCGTCAGATCGATCCTGCGCAAGCTTTCGTCGAACCTTGACCAGATCACCAGACGGCGTACTCGTGGATCGCAATCGACGTTTGCTGATGCCCGTTCGCGATCCATGATGACCGCAATTTCGGGGACCAGATTTCCGGTCAGCATGTGCGACAAGAATGGAAGAAATCCCGCTCGCATAACGGGTGCGACCGAAACGAGTTTGCGGACGCGATGGTACGGTTGCCGAGCGATTGCCGCACGCGCGATCCAATCACCAAAGCTGTGAGTGACCAAACCGATTGACCCGTCAACTTCGGGGTCACCGGCGATCTGATCGGCGAGGCGGTCGATGCTCGCTTCAAGATGCCGGAACGCAAGTCGATCTCGCCAACACTCCACGTGATCAAAATGCCTCTGCAAGCTCACTCGCAATGGCAACATGGCAAACCGAGGCTCGAGTAGCCCAGGAATCAAGATCACCATGGCTGGCCGTTGAATGTCATTCACTTTGGTCATCGTGACGACGATATTCTTATCGTGGAGGCGTTATCGACGAAGCGTTCGTCTGTGTGGCATGATATACATGTCGTGCGCCTCGAGCAGCGTCGGGCAAAGGCCAACTCGATTGAAGTCACCAACGCTTTCACTGGATCTTCAAAATGCGATTGATGGTTGACGAAATCGAATCTCCGCTGGGCACGATTCGCGTCGTGACGGAGTCTGGGATCGTTTGTGCGGTCGATTACGACGATTGTCATGAACGGATGACGCGGTTGCTTCGCAACCACTATGGGCTATTCGAGATGATACCGTCGTCGATGATGAGCGACGCTGCGATCAGGTTGCGTGCATTTTTTGATGGGGATGTTGGTGCGATCGAATCCGTCAAAGTTAGTACCAACGGCACTGCATTCCAAAAACAAGTTTGGTCCGTCCTGCGAAGCATTCCGTTGGGAACGACGGCGACCTACGCTTGGGTTGCGAATCAAATCGGCAATCCTAAGGCTTGTCGGGCGGTTGGACTTGCCAACGGTGCCAATCCGATCAGTGTTATCGTTCCCTGTCATCGCGTCATCGGGGCAAACACAAAACTTGTCGGCTACGCTGGTGGTCTACCTCGAAAGGAATGGTTGCTGCATCATGAGATGTTCGTGCACGTGACCAATTGAGATGGAACGCTATCCGAAGACATCGACGTTGTGGAGGCGAGATGAAGTTAGCCGGAGTTTAATTATGTACGAAGTTGAACAAAAGTACCGTATCGAGAACGTCGACGTGCTCGCGAAACGATTGCTCCGTGAACTAGCAAGGGAGCAACCGGTACAGCGTCACAGTGATACCTATTTCAATCACCCGTCGCGTGATTTTGGTGCGACGCGTGAAGCGCTGCGCATTCGGCGTGTCGATGGGATTCCGATGGTGACATACAAGGGCACCAAACTGCCCGGCGCGGTCAAAGCGAGGCAAGAACTCGAATGGCGACTAGATCCCGGCGACGCAGACGGTTCCAAGACTCAAGAACTTTGGCTCTTGCTGGGTTTTCGTCAGGTCGCAACTGTGCTTAAAGTGCGCCGCAGTTTTCAACTGGATGGTCCATGGTCGGATCTGTCGGTCGTTGTCGACGACGTGGATCAGTTGGGACAGTTCGCGGAAGTCGAAGCGATCGTCTCGACGGCTGACGATGTCGAGATGGCCCGCAGCAGGGTCGAGTCGTTGGCGACCGAATTGGGATTGCACTCCCCCGAGCCCCGCAGTTATCTGAGAATGCTGCTGGAAATGACCGGAAATACGTCGATCAACGCATAAAACTTGACATTTCCGTTCAAGTCTGCCTATCTTCAGTTAGCGTCGCCGAGCGAAAATCGCTTTCGCGTGAGCTAAATTCCCTCGTTTGAAAGACGATTTGATGATCAAGAAATTTCTAAGTTGTTTCGCAGTTTTGTTGGTAGCCGGTGCGACTGTGGTTGCCAGCGACGTGGATCTGAAGGACATCACTTGCGTCGTCGCACCGAAGCCGGCCACGCAAGATAAGTCGGCGGATTACAAAGACGGCAAAGTCTATTTCTGCTGTGACGGATGCGCTGGTAAGTTCGCGGCTGCACCGGACAAGTTCTCGACCAAGGCCAACTTTCAACTCGTAGCGACCAAGCAATACGTTCAGAAGGCTTGTCCGATCAGTGGTCGCGATTTGGATCCTGCGATCTCGACCAAAGTCGCTGGCACCCAAGTCTCGTTTTGCTGTGATGGCTGCAAGGGATCCGTCGACAAGGCTGAAGGCGACGAAGCGAAAATGAAATTGGTGTCCGCTGATAAGCCTTTCGAGAAAGCGTTTGCCAAGAAGGCCGCCGAATAAGTGACGACTCTAAACTGACGCGACCGTGTTGAGCGACGTTGTTTCACCGGTAAGGTGGAAGTGATGACCGCGCGGTCCGGCCAATGTATGCAAATGAGTTCGCCGAACCATTTGCAAACTGTATCGACGCGATCCTTCGGTGTCGCTTTCGACTTGCAGATCGGCGTTCGTTCCCCAAGCGCGCAAGCGTCGTAGAAGTTCGGCCGAAAGTGGCCGACAGACGCTTTCCGCGCGAGCGGCGACGATCGATGTGTCTTCGCTGAGGTCGAGCAGTCGCCGCAGATCTTCGATGCGTAGATCTTCGTCGGCTTCTTGGATGAATACCAAATCGCCCGTCGAACGTTCGAGTCCCGTTTGACCCGCCGCTTCCATGCCGCGTGGCCGACTGTGTCGCATCACACGGATACGCGAATACCGCACGCACAGGTCATCCAAGACGACCGATGTTGCATCAAGGCTGCCGTCATCAACAATCACGATTTCGGTGCCTTCGATGGCCAATTCGACCAAGTCGGCGAGAACCCGTTCGACACGTTTGGCGATCCGCTGAGCCCCGTTTCTTACGGGCAGCACGATCGACAGCTTGGTAGATGGAAGCATCGTAAGTGGCTTTTGGCGGGACGACGCGAGCGGAGTCGAGGCGGGCTCCATCCGTTGCATCGGCTCTACTGCGAGGGCGACTCGATGTTGATGTCGACGTTTCTGGTTGGGGGTGTCGTTCCGCTTCTAGCGATTGCCTCTATAATCCGATGTTCGTTTCCTCCGTGGCGGACTGCAAACTCATGAAACCAATACCGGACTTCGCCAAAGGCCAACCCTTTGATGGTACTAGCGGACTGTTGCCGGCGATTGCCCAGGACGCCGAAACGGGGCGAGTTTTGATGATGGCGTGGATGGACCGATCGGCTTGGGAGGAAACCCTTTCGACGGGCCAAGCGGTTTACTTCAGCCGCAGCCGGTCGTCGCTTTGGCGCAAGGGAGAAACGAGCGGCCACCGCCAGCGTGTCGTTGAAATCCGCGTTGATTGCGATGCCGATACGATACTGATTCGGGTGGACCAGATCGGCGCGGCCTGTCACGAAGGATTCGCGAGCTGTTTCTTCCGCGTCGTCGACGGTGCCGGAAACGTGAGCGTTGCCGACCGGCGTCTGGTCGATCCCGAAACGGTCTATGGAACGATCGCTTCGCCAAAAACGCCATGAATGGTCTCAGTACATTTACGTCATCTAACCTGATTCTTTGCTTCACTTCGAGATCCTTTTCATGCTTGCTGCCCGCGTGATCCCATGCTTAGACGTCTTGGCCGGTCGGGTCGTTAAGGGAACCAATTTTGTGAACTTGCGAGATGCCGGTGATCCGGTGCAGGTCGCTCGAAGGTACGAAGACGAAGGGGCCGATGAGTTGGTGTTTTTGGACATCACGGCAAGCCACGAAGAACGCGAAATCATCTTGGACGTCGTGCGCCGTACCGCCGAACAAGTTTTCATGCCGTTGACGGTCGGTGGCGGCGTCCGAACGATCGAAGATGTCCGCGCACTCTTATCGGCTGGTTGTGACAAAGTCTCGATCAACTCGGCCGCTTGCACGGATCCAGATTTCGTGCGACGAGCGGCCGATCGATTCGGCAGCCAGTGCATCGTTGTCAACATCGACCCGAAGCGAGTGATCAAGGATGGCGAAGAAGTTTGGGAAGTACACATCAACGGCGGACGAAAGCCAACGGGTTTGATGGCGGTGCCATGGGCGCAAGAAATTGAACGTCTCGGTGCGGGCGAGATCGTACTGACTAGCATGGATGCCGACGGGACACGCGATGGGTACGATCTGCCCATCACGCGAGCGGTCAGCGAAGCTGTTTCGATTCCCGTCGTGGCCAGCGGCGGTGCCGGCGAGCCGAAACATTTGGTGGACGCGATCTTGAATGGTAAAGCCGATGCGGCGCTGGCGGCCAGCATTTTTCACTTTGGACAGTTCACGATCGCCGAGACCAAGCAAGTGATGCGTGATGCGGGAATCCCCGTTCGACTTTAAGCGGTGGCGACAAATTCAATGTCCAATCGATACGAACCTATCTTGCGGCGAATCTTGATTCGCGATGACGCACCTGTCTCGGCATACTGGATCAACCATGCGGGCGGCGGCACCAACTCGCTTGTCAATCGAATGAGGACAATCGGCGACGACTGTAACGTCGACGTTCGCTCGCTCGCCATGCCAGCCCGTGAAGACCTATTTGATGTTGCCTTTGACGGTGATTTACGTGAGCTGGCCGTCATGGTCGCGCATGAGATCGTCGATCAACGCCGCCGCGAGAACATCGAAACGCCGTTCGCAATGATCGGGCACAGCTTTGGCAGCGTGCTGGCATACCGCATCACATGCGAGTTAAGTGCGTTGGGCGCGACTCCGATTCGCCTGATTGTGATGTCGTTTCCAGCTCCCGATCATGCGTCCCATCATGAGACGCTGCACACGCTCAGCGACAGCGAACTGGTCGAGCGCGTGGACGTTCTTTTCGGCGGTCTTCCGGAGGATATCAAGAACAACGTCGATGCCCAGAGCTTCTTTGTTCCAGGATTGCGATTCGATCTCGAGCTGCTCGAGGGATACTTTCACGACGCGGATTCGACACCTCTTCCCATCCCCATCACGGCAGTCTGTGGCATCGATGATCGGGCGGTCGGCATGACGCAAATGCAGCGTTGGCGGATGTCGACATCGGACCAATTTCGGCTGATGGCGATGCCGGGCAATCACTTCTTTCCACTCTCGCGAATCACCGACATCTTGAAGCTGGCGACGGCGCGGTCCAGCGTCGAATGAGCGATTGGCTTGGGGGCTCGCACACGAGTTTGAACCGGGCACCCCGTTGACTATGAGGGCTTTTGCCGATTACACAAAGGGCGCCCCGCAGGCTGCCTGGAGCGACGGTTTTTGCGTCCTTTGCCTTGCGTTTTGATCAGCACCCGACCCCTTGGATCGCCATGACCGCCTCTGATGTTGTCCCCATTCGCACCGCCCTGATCAGCGTCAGTGACAAGCTGGGGTTGGCGGACTTGGCCGCCGGACTGCAACGCGCAGGCGTGGCCATCTATAGCACCGGTGGCACGCGTCGGCATATGGAAGAATCGGGTATCAACGCGATGGATGTCGCCGAGTACACCGGCTTTCCGGAAATGCTCGATGGCCGAGTGAAAACGCTTCATCCCAAAATTTTCGGCGGCATTCTCGCAATCCGTGACCGCGTCGATCACATGGATACGATCGAGGAGCACGGCATCATTCCGTTCGATTTGATCGTCGTGAATTTGTATCCGTTCGCGGCCACCGCCAGCCGTCCCGGTGTCAGTCGCGAGGAATGTGTCGAACAGATCGACATCGGTGGACCAAGTTTGGTCCGTGCTGCCGCGAAGAACCACGGCGACGTCGCGGTCGCGACTAGCCCCGAACAGTACGGGGAATTGTTGGCTCAGCTTGACTCGGCCGGTGGAACGACGTTGGAACTGCGCTGTCAACTTGCCGCGGACGCCTTCGACCATACCGCAGTCTACGATCGAGCGATCGCTGACTTCATGCGAGGTGATTCGATCGGTGGCGAATTTCCCAGCAGCCTGCATCTTTCGTTGCGACGAAAATCCCAGCTTCGCTATGGCGAGAATCCTCATCAACGGGCCGCTGTCTACGTCGACCCGAGCGTACGTTCGGCCAACCTCGTTTCGGCAAGACAAATCAGCGGCAAAGAGCTGTCGTACAACAACTTGCTCGATCTCGATTCGGCGCTCGAAATTGTTCGCGGCTTCGGTGGACCAGCCGTATCGGTCATCAAACACAACAACCCCTGCGGCGCGGCGACAGACATCAAGCTTGCACGAGCCTGTCGACGAGCACTGGCGGGCGATCCGCTGAGCGCGTTCGGCAGCGTGCTCGGATTCAATCGTACCGTTGATCGCGAAACTGCTGAATTGCTGTGTGAGCCTGGGTTGTTCATCGAAGCGATCGTCGCGCCCGATTTCGCCGCCGAAGCCGTCGGCATGCTGACCAGCAAACCACGTTGGCGCGAGAACGTGCGGTTGATGCAAGTCGGGCGGTTGGACGTGCCGCCTTCGCCGATCCAGCGTCGCTTCATCAGCGGCGGGTTGTTGATGCAGGACGCCGATCGCATGACCAGCTCAATGCTGCAGTGGCAAACCGTGACATCCACAAAAGTCGCCGACGAACTTTGGGATGACGTTTCGTTCGCTTGGGAAATGGTTCGACACGTCAAGAGCAACGCCATTGTGCTGGCCAAAGATACGTCATTGATCGGTGTCGGTGCGGGGCAGATGAGCCGCGTCGACAGCGTCGAAATCGCGATCGACAAAGCGGGCGACCGCGCCCAAGGTTCTGTTTTGGCATCGGATGCGTTCTTTCCTTTTCCCGATTCAATCGAAGCAGCCGCCGAAGCCGGCATCGTCGCCGTGATTCAACCCGGCGGCTCGCGTCGGGATCAAGAAGTCATCGACGCTTGCGACAAACACAACATGCCGCTTGTCCTCACCGGACGACGTCACTTCAAACACTGATGACGATCCTCGACAAAATCATCGAACGCACCCGAGCAACGATCGACGCTGATCGCGCGAAGGTGTCAGCAGCCGAGCTCGAAAAGATGCTGGCCGGTCTGGCGCCGTGCCGCGATTTTCACGCCGCATTGGCGCTGGGCAGTGAGGTTCGACTGATCGCCGAAGTGAAGAAGGCCAGTCCATCGGCGGGCCTGATTCGTGCCAATTTTGATCCCGTTGACATCGCGAGATGCTACCAAGCCGGCGGTGCGGCCTGCATCAGCGTACTGACCGACGAGCCGTTCTTCCAAGGTTCACTCGATTACTTGAAACGGGTCCGAGCCGCCGTCGAGTTGCCGTTGCTTCGGAAAGATTTCATCGTCGATCGTTATCAGTTGTTACAAGCACGAGCCTACGGCGCCGATTGCGTCTTGTTGATTGCAGAATGCTTATCGCCGGGCGAATTGAAGAGCTTGCACGATCAGGCGATCTCGCTCGGACTACAGACGCTGATCGAATTGTATGAGCCAGCGAATCTGGAGGCCGTGCTCGACACGGGGACGCGTTTGATCGGTGTCAACAACCGCGACCTGCGTAGTTTCAACACGTCGCTCGATCATACGCTCAACTTGCGACCGATGATTCCTGCCGATAGGTTGCTGGTCGGCGAGAGCGGCATCGTCACGCATGACGACGTTCTGAAATTGGGCCACGGCGGCGTTAAAGCTGTCTTGGTGGGCGAATCATTGATGCGGCAACCCGACATTACGCTGGCGACGCAGCGTCTGCTCGGTCGTGCTGAACAATGAAATCGGGCGACGGTCGAAGCATGTACGACAAGAAGACCGCCAACACTCCAAACAAAACCGCGACGTATCCGGCCAGCCAATAAAACGTCAAAGGTCCGCCGGGATAGACCTCACCAATGATTGCACCGGAGATCAAGGGTCCGACACCGGTGGCAAAGTGTGACATGGCGGTATTGAGGCTAGTGAACGCACCGCGTGACTTGGCATCCGCCGAACGCATCATCATTGCTTGAGCCGGAACCATCCGACTCGATGCGAACGACATGAAGAACGTGGTCACCAGCACAGCGCCGAGTAGCCCGACCTGCGGCAGGTTCGTGATCACCAAGGTCATCAAAACCGTAGCTCCCGCGGCCACAGCGAAAACTCGGCGAGGCCCGAATCGATCCGTCATCCAGCCGCTGAAGTTCATCGCGAATAGGGAAACGACACCGGCAACGGCGTAAATGATTGGCAACTCGCTGCGAGCCAAACCGCAGTTCGCTTCCAGGTAAGGCGCGATGTACGGCACGATCATGAACGTACCGAATACCATCACAATCATGAACGCGAACGACCACAAATGATTTGATCGGCTGGCGACGTGCAATAGCGTTGTCAGCGGATGCACATGCAAATCGCGATGAGTCCCCGGCAGCGAAGGCAGCATGATCGCAGCGGCCAATAGCACCAGTGTTCCGAATATGGCAATGGCGATGAACGGTGTTCCGAAATGATGAAACCAATTGGCCAGCGACAAACCGATTGGCAAACCGATGGTCGATGCGAAAGCAAAGGACGATGTCACAACGCCGATCGCTCGGCCACGGCGTTGGTCGGGGATCAAGTCGATGATGTATGCCATGACGGTTGACGCAACGATGCCGCCGCACAGTCCCGACAGAGCTCGCGCGACGAGCAAATGGGTGTAGTTCGGCGCCAAACCGCAATACAGCGTCGCGATCAAGAAACCCGTGAACGAGATCAGCATGGATTTGCGACGGTCGAACCGATCGATGACCGTCGAGGCAATGATCCCGGTGATAGTTGCCGAGATCCCATAGGCCGAGACGACGAATCCGAACTGGCGTGGAGTGATCGACAGTTCATGACGCAATTGATCGCCCAAAGGCATCACGATCACGAAGTCTAAGATGTGCGTGAAGTTGATCGCCGCAAGCAGCAGAACCAGTTTCCATTCGCTCGCCGTAAGCGGGCTCGTGACCGGTTTGGTGATCTTTGCGGACGTCATCGAATACTCGTCGAGGAAAAAACGTGACACCTAACAAGGTCAATCGCCAAGAATCGCTGGCGAAAGATTTTGAGCGATGTACAAGAGGGTTTGTCGCGGCGATTGGTGATCGAAATTCTTACGAAATTCATCGCTTCCATCGGTAGTAGACGAAGCCAACGACGAACGTTGCAACCGCGAAAATCGCTTGCCGGGGTTCACTGATCGCATAAAGGACCGCGATCATCAAGGTGGCGATGACATAGATCGCCGGCGGTATTCCCCAGAGTGGCAACTTAAGCGCGTCTCCACGCCATCGCAGCACAAATAACATCGCGATCGTAAGTGCCGAACAGATCGAGAGAGTTAAACCAAGGTAACCGAGCAACTGAGTCAGCGATGAAACCAGGATCGCTGCGATGGCCAAAGCCGCTTGAAACCAGATTGCAGCAACGGGCGGCTTGTCTTGAAATCGAAACCACTTTGGCAAGAACCCGTCGTCAGCCATCTTTGCATAGACGCGCGGTCCGGTCATCACCATCGCCGATACCGATGTCAGCAGCGAAACAATGATCACCCATCGCACCAGAGTCTCGAATGGGGCACCACCGATGGCAGACGCGGACGTTGCCGCGATTTGCGAAATGTGTTCATCGGAGGTGACAACTTCAAGCGGCGCTGAATAGACGAAGATCGCGTTGAGCATGACGTAGAGGATCGCCACCATCATCGTACCGCCGATCAGTGCTCGCGGGACGTTGCGTTGGGGATCTCGCACTTCACCAGCGACATACACGGCGGCGTTGAAGCCGGCGTAGCTGAACGAGATCCAAACCAACTGTTTTACAAATACGTGCCAGTCGAGCGGTGGAATTTCTGAAGTCACATTTGCCGCTACGGCGTTATTGCCTACCGATAAGATCGACGCGGTTGCCAATGCAATGAAGGTTGCAATCATCAGGAGTTTGACGATCACGATCGCGTCCTGAACGCGGGCAACGCCACGCAGTCCGATCGTGTGCAACATCGCGGCCGCAAGCACGCTGACGATCGCGATCGTACCACCGGGGATTCGGATGGCGGTCTCACCCAACAAGGGCAACAGATACGTTTCCAAGCCGATTGCGGCGATCGCGATCGGCCCCGTGAATCCCGCCAACATCGAAACGAAACCCGCCATCACTCCAGCGACCGGGTGCAAGGTTCTGGCGAGAAACAGGTACTCACCGCCCGATTCGGCGAAGCGTTTGGCGAGGCTTGCGTAACTGATCGCTCCGCAGATGGCGATGAAACCACCGACGATCCACGCCAGGATCACGCGCTCGGGCGAGCCGAGTGCGGCCAACGTGAAGCCGCTGGTCGTGTAGACACCAACCCCGATCATGCTGGCCGCAACCAGCGTCGTAGCAGATACGAGTCCCAACGACGGCCGATCCGACACGTTCTCTCGCCTAATGTTGGGGAGCGGAAAAAAAGTGACTGACCCCATTTGCCGAGAACCGGCCCTTCGGGTGCTTCGCACAAATGGGGTCAGACACTTATTTTCCGCACGACGCTACGAACGAGGTAACGATTCAGTTTGATTCGATGACGAGGGTGGTTCAAAAGCGAACTCTTGCCACGTCACCGCTTTTTCCATTGGTTCGATGCGCATCACAAGGTTTCCGTCTTGATACAGTCGCACCGTGCCAGTGGACTGGCTGACGACGACCGAGATTGCTTTCGTCTTACGCGTGATCGCCGCAGCAGCCCAGTGGCGTGCGCCGAGTCCCTTCGTCATCGTCAGATCTTCGTGCGATACCTCGAGCATTTGGCGACTGCGCTCGATCACGCCATCGCTGCCCACGACGAACGCACCGTCAAGCTGCGCGATCTCCTTGGCGTCGTCTTGGACCTTGGCATCCAATAGATTGCGAATCTTTCGGTTGTATCCGCGAAACGGGTCCACGCCGGAATCGTTGGAGTGTTCTAAAACTTTCTTCGTGTCACCGACGACGAACAGTGTTCCGACTGGTTTGCCTTCGCGTCCTTCACGACCGATCTGAGCCGCCAAGTCGATGACCGCTTTCATCGTCGGCAACGGCACGCGGCTCTCGAGCATCTGCAAGTCACGGCTGGTTAGCCGGCGCATCCGTTCGTCGAGTTGAAGGTGGCTGATCGAATCAAGCCGACCCTGATGAAAACCGCTATAGACGGCAACGACTTCGCCATTGGTGCGAATGAATTCGTCGGCGGCGGCTTCCAAAATCGCGTGTTGCAACCGTTCCAACAGTGGCGCCTTTTCCTTGTTGAGCGCGAGCGCCTTCAAACCTGCTTCGGAAGCACCCTCCAGATCCTCCGGTGAATCAACCGCGACGATGATCGGCTTGTCCAAGCCGACTGACATTTCAGCGATCCGCTTCCAATCCGTCGAGCCTTCCAGCAAAATCAACAGTGCGTCGGCGTTGCGAGCCTTTAGAAGAGCAATGGCTGTCTCAACCATGGCCGCGTTGTGTTTGGTAAGTCGTTGAGTCGCCACGGCGGGGCCATTCGAAGTCAGGAAGATCGGTCACGTAGACCCACTGTTTTAGCCGATCAGCCCAGCTTCGCACAGGTCGCCCGCGCTATCTTCGACTCCGGAATTCCGACTGAGCCGTCATCGGTGTGCGCCACGCCGGCCCACTTTGGTAGACTCGATCGTAGTACATCGCCAGTGATCGAAGCGCGTGTCCCTTGGGTCCGACCTTCCAATCGTGGTCGCGTTCCTTGTACATCGACGAGGCAAGAAATCCGACGGCGGCGACCAATCGAGGATTCTGCAACTGAGAATCCGGCGTTGCCGTCAACAACCATTCAACCATGTGCCCAGTCGTCTGAATCTTGCGATCCAGGTCGTCTTCGTTCTCGACGCTTTCAAACCAATTCGTGCTCATTGAACCGTCGCGGTTCTGAAGTCGATAGCAGTAGGCGATGAAGTCTTCGGTAAACTTCTCGGCTCGCTTCCATTGACCATCGATCGGCCGACCTTCAGCGCGGCGTTTTCGAAGCGCATGGGAGAAGCCCATCAAGCGGTGCGTTCCCCCGCACGCGGCACCGACAATCGGCTGAGACAATTCTTCGCGAATGAGTCGCTCGAAGTCCCAGCGTTGGCCGTCCCTGCTTCGCCAAGTCGAATCCGTCTCGGTGTAGTGCGACAGTCCGATCAGAGTGAACGTCAATTCCTCGCCTGTTTTGCACGCCAGTTGCTCCTCGCGAATCACGTCGCGCACCGAGTACTCGGTGCCACCCGCATACAACGGGTATTCCTCGGGAACACCGCACAACGAGAACACGGCCAACATTTGACCTTGGTGTCCCTGCAGACCGACGCCGCTTTTGACGACGATGTGCCCATCTTCTTCATCCAACAAACGTTGGCCACGACAGGCATTGTTGCCGGCGATCCAAGCAATGGTGCTGTAGGTGTTCTTGTCGGCAATCACTTTCGTGTCGATGCCGTAAACCATGATGGCGTGGAGCATGCCCCAATTGCTTCGTTCGTTTGCAGGCTCTGGTCGCCCATAGTGGTAAGTCAATACAGATTTGATTTGACCCTGCATCCGCTGAGTCGCAACATTTAAACGGATCGGCTCTCGCTGAAAACCCGCATAATCTCGATCGACTGACTCTGTCGACGTCGCGACATCCGACGGCGTGGCGACTTCATCTTCCATCGGACTTGAAATTTTCGCGTCATCGTCATCGTCATCTTCATCGGATGAATCTGCTTTGGACCCAATGATCTCAGGCGTGACGGTTTCGAGTGGTATCGAGCGCGGCGCGACCGTTCGGTTCTCGGTCGTTGGAAGTGGCTGGGGATCAGTTGGTTGTGCGTACGAGGGCAGATCCGAAATCGATCCCCGAGCCGCTGGTTTGGAAGGGGATCGCAGACCATTCGACTGAAGGCTCGAATCATCCGAGTCATCATCGACGGGACTACCATCTCGGGCGATCCGCAACTTACGAATGGTCGGTTCGTCAAGATCACTGATCGATTGGGCCGCCGGTTTTGACTCGCGCTTCGGATCTGGTTTTGGCGCTAACGCGGCTTTCGGTTGCATCGGCTCTGATTTGACTGGCTCTGGCTTTACTGGTTCGGGCTTGATTGGTTCGGGCTTGATTGGCTCCGTTGCAAGTGGCTTTGCCGCGATCGGCGGCGGGTCCGTCAACGGAATCGGTTCAGCCTTGGGCGTGTTGGGCTGCATCGCTGGCGGTTGCACCGGGGCGAGCCGCTGTGGCGCCGATGTCGCTCGTTTTAATTCAACCGGAGCGGCTTCGCGCCGCGCCGGTGGTGTCGGTTCAGCAGCCCTTTCGAGCGGCTGGACCAATCGCAATGATGGTTGACGATCAACGGGACTGAGCCGTGTTTCACGTCGCGAATCACGATCCTGCCATCCGTCGTCGCCGTTGTCGATCGACAGGTTTTGCGTCGGCGGCATCGGAGTCAGCCGACTCAGTGATGGCGGATCAGGTAACTCGGCGGGCGGTCGCGGTGGATTCATTTCCTTCGCATTCGTACCGCCGGGATTGACCAACTTCTCGAGCAACCAGGGTCGGCGGGCGATTCGCATCTCAAGCGTGGAGTTTTCTGGCGGCGCCAGCGTCATTTCTTGCTGTTGCAACGGCAAATCAGATGGACTGGTCGGCGCGCTGGATGTCGCATCGACGGGTGGTGCGAGTAACGCGGCCGGTGGTCCGACGATTCTCACCTCCTGAGCGCAGCATAGAGCAGCTCCGCTGGCCAAGAGAGCTCCGCTGGCCAAGAGATTTGTCGAAAGCAGTGCGCACAAGTGCCGCCGCTGGGTCAATGAAAGAAGTCGACGATGCAGCACATGCGGCTCCGAGTTCGGGCAAACCTTTCCCTTCCTATCGGCCATCGGCTGGCTAGAAGTTCACCTCGAAAATCGTTTCACACGCTTTGCGAGACAACAAACCAACTATATTCGATTTGCCGCACCCGAATGGCTAAAGATCGAACTCGTCGAGCGAATCGATCAAACGATCCAACGTGTCTTTCGGCTTCGCTTTCTCGGCGGATTGCCGCATTGCAAGCTTTTCGTCGATGCCCACCGCACCGCGACCGGCCAATAACAGTTGCTCGTCGCGCTCTCTGGCAGCCGTCGCGATCGGATCACCGTCCACTGCCGGAGCCCCGAACAAGACCGACAGATCGATCTTGAATCCTTCGTCACCTTCAACCTCAGCGCCGGCGATCGCCGGCGCTTTATGCTGCGGAAAGATGATCGCATTTTCAGGACAAACGCGACTGCAGGCGGGGCAACCCTTTCGGCAGTTGTCGGGCTGTTCCACGAGAATGTTCTCGCCATCGTCAACGCCGTAAACTCCGAACAAACAGAAGTCGACGCACTCCATGCAATTCGTGCATCGGCTGTAGTCGATGACGGGATACCAACGCCGCGACGTGGTCTCGTCGACCTGCACGATCTTGCCGCCGATGATCGGAAGGGATACCTCTGGGCGATCCTCGTCGACCCCAATGATACGACGGATTTCATTAATGAAGGCGTTCGCGTTCTCATCGACTTTCAAGTCGATGCAGTGGATATCACGGTTGGGACGCGGATTCAAATCGGTGACGCGATCGACCTCCGGTGCATCCACTTGTTCTAAAACTGGACCAGCGTCATCGTCGTCGTCCGCCGATTGACCCAACTGAACTTTACCATACTGGCCACCGATGCCGTTTCGATCCAGCACCCAGTGGGCGGCTCGTCCGTAGATCCACGAGACCACAATCATGTCGCCTTCGACATCATTGAGTTTGCGAAACGATTCGCTTGATTTTGGCAAATCGTACAGATGGGGAATCATCAACACTTCCACGCCATCGATCACGCCGGCCGCATCCGCGATCGCCTGTTCAAGGTCGCGTTTCTGCGGATTGCGAGACTGACCGCGAGAAATGACGATCGTCCAAACGGCTACTCGTGTTGCTGAAATCATGGAGCGGGATCAATCTCGGTTGCCGCGTTTCGAGTTACCACGCCAGCGGCTTTTGCCAGGCATCTTTGGCGTCGGCGGTGATGACTCGCATCACCACTTCACCTTCGTGGGTGACGACCACTTCGTCACCGGATTGGATTGTACCCACTCGGGCAACCGGCACGGCGCCGCGTTTCATCAGTTCCTCGAAGTCGTTCGAAATCGGGGCGAGTACCTCGACCAGAAATCGCGTGTTGGATTCGCTGAATAGGGCTTCGGTGGGCGACAGCTCTGAACCGCAAATTTGGCTAATTTCCAGCTTCATTCCCAGCATTCCCGCCATCGCCACTTCGACGGCCGCGACCGCCAAACCGCCCTCGCTCAGATCGTGACACGACCGCACCATGCCCGACATGATTGCCGCGTGCAAGGTGGCAAACGTCGCCTTCGCGACCAGCGGATGCACCTTCGGTACTCGTCCGCCCGTCAACTCGCGGACCAACGACAAATGCGATCCGCCCAATTCAGCCGAGGTAAGGCCGAGCAAGAAGACGACATTTCCAGCTTCTTTGGCGTCCATCGTGACGGCTTTGCCGATGTCATCGATCTGGCCCAGCGCGCTGATCAATAAACTCGGTGGAATCGAGATGGTTTGTTTGGCGCCTCCGTCATCGAAATAGCTGAACTCGTTATTGAGACTATCTTTGCCGCTCACGAAGGGAGTGCCCAAAGCGACCGCCATGTCTTGGCAAGCGATCGCGGCGCGAACGAGTGAACCGAGCGTTTCAGCGCGATCGGTGTATCCCCAGCAAAAGTTATCCAAGATTGCGATCTTGCTCGGATCGGCGCCGACGGCAACCGCGTTTCGCATCGCTTCGTCGATCGCGGACGTGGCCATGTGGTAAGTATCAAAGTCACCGTAGTGAGGATTCATTCCACAAGAGATCACCAGTCCGCGACGCGAGTGCATCCGCGGACGGATCACGGCCGCGTCACCGGGACCATCGCACAGCGGACCAACCAACGGTTTGACGACGCTGCCACCTTGAACTTCATGATCGTACTGGCGAATCACCCATTGCTTGCTGGCGACGTTTAGGCTTCCCATGATCGCAAGCAACGCCGCGCGATGATCATCGGCGTTCATCGTGGGCAATTGGATGGCCGTTACTTTCGGCGGGATGTAAACAGCGTCGCGAATCACGGGCGGACGACCATCGTGCAAGAACCGCATCGAGATGTCGCCGACGGTTTGACCGTGATAGGTCAGATTCAATCGGCCCGAAGGCACGAACTGTCCGATCGCCGCAGCTTCGACGCCTTCGCTCTCGCACAACGCCTTCAACTCGCCCCATGACGATTGGGGAACCGCCAGCACCATCCGCTCTTGAGCTTCCGAGATCCAGATTTCCGTGTACGTTAAACCGTCGTACTTCAGCGGCGCTTTGTCCAGCCAGACTTCGGCGCCCAAGTGTTCTCCCATTTCGCCGACGGCGCTCGAGAATCCACCGGCGCCACAATCCGTCACGGCATTGAACAGCCGGCGGTCGCGCGCTTGCAAGAGAACATCCAACACCATCTTCTCGGTGATCGCGTTACCGATTTGAACCGCGCCACCGGATAGCGATTCGGATTCGCTGGTCAGTTCCGCTGAACTGAATGTTGCGCCGTGAATCCCATCGCGTCCGGTGCGTCCGCCGATGGCAACGATCAAGTCGTCCGGTTTGACTTCCTTCTCTTCCATGCCGACCGGAATGATGCCGACGTTGCCGCAATAGACCAGCGGGTTGCCGAGGTAGCGTTTGTCAAAGTAGACGGCGCCGTTGACCGTTGGGATTCCCATTCGGTTGCCGTAGTCGCGAACTCCCGAGACGACGCCCTTCATGACTCGGCGAGGATGCAGGACGCCCGGCGGCAACGAATCGACAGGAGTATCCGGCGGCGCGAAGCAAAACACGTCCGTGTTGCAAATCGGCTTGGCACCCATGCCCGTGCCCATCGGGTCGCGGATCACACCACCGATGCCGGTGTTGGCACCACCATAAGGCTCCAACGCCGAAGGGTGATTGTGAGTCTCGACTTTGAAGCACACGTGATAGTTTTCATCGAAGGTCACCACACCGGCATTGTCCTTGAACACGCTGACGCACCAGTCGTCGTCGCCCAAGCTGCGCCGAATCGTCTGAGTGGCCGCGAAGATCGTTTCCTTCAGCATGCTTTCGTATTGACGTTCGTCGGTCATCGACACGCCATCGGGCCCCGGACCCTTGTAGTGAATTCGCCCGCCCAGCGTTTTGTGACTGCAATGTTCCGACCAAGTTTGTGCGACGGATTCTAACTCGATATCCGTCGGATCTCGTCCGATCGATGCGAAGTGATTGCGAATCGTTTGCATCTCAACCAGGGTCAAATAGAGCTGGCCGTCTTTCGATAGTTTCTCAAGCGACGCATCGTCCAGGTCACGAATGGGTACGGTAATCAGTTTGAATTCACTCGCCGATCCGATATCAAGCTGATCCATTTCCAAGGGGCCAACGACGACTTGTTCGATTGCATCGTTGGACAGCGCACGACGACAGATCGCGTCCAACGCAGCATCATCCACATCGCCGATCCAATACTTGCGCATCGTGCGAACAGCGTCGACACCGAATCCGGCGTCCCGCGCGGCGCCGAGTGTGCTGGCGGCGACCGGGTCCATCACGCCCGGCTTGGGCAACACGTTGACTTGAACCGTTTGTTCGCCGGGCGGTTCGTTCAATACATCTTGCCCGGCGATGGCAACGACCGAGTGTTCGGTGATCGAATCCGACAGCAGCGTTTCGGCTAGGCGAACCGCTTCGTCGTATGCAAAATCGCCCTGCACCAAGAACCCTCGCGCGAACGCGACTGAAACATCCTGTCCCAATCCGAGTTCAGCGATCTCTTCGCGCGTGCGAATTGCTTCTCGGTCGATTTGATTCTCAGCCGGATAGATATCGATTTGCCAAAGCGGCATGAGAGCAGACCTTACTAATAGGAATCGTTTGATGTCATCAACGTTGTTCTTTGATCGATTTGGCTTCGCTCAACCACTTTTTTAAGGCCCCGTCATCGAAGCTCTCTTCATCGAAGCTCTCGACAATCGCTCGCAGCCGTGACAGCTCATCGCTCAATCGCGTGAGCTCTGCTGACACCGCCGAACGGTTTTCTCGACAGATCGCGGTCCACATTTCGGGATCGCCGGCCGCCACGCGCGTGATGTCCTGCCAACCCGATCCGACCAGCGTTCGCGCACCCGGCGGGACCATCCTTGCCACCAGAGCGGCGACCAAGTGTGGCACATGACTGATGGCTGCCAAGTGGGCGTCGTGATCGGATGCGTTCATCGTCTGTGTCACACCGCCCGTCAGTTTCCAGAACTGGTCCGCTCGCTCGATCAGGTCGGGATTCGCGCTGGGTCCGGGCGTGAGCACGATGATTTTCTGATCCAACAGGGATGCCGTCGCATGCTGGAAACCCGATTTCTCGCTGCCAGCGATCGGATGCGCTGCCACGAACTTAGCGGCGGAGGCTGGATGCGTTTCGACCTCGGCGACGATCCCCGCTTTGGTGCTACCCACGTCCGTGATCAAACACGGGACAGGCGAATGATGAGCGGCATCGATGACCATTCGGCCGATGCGATCGACCGGCGAGGCAACCACGATGGCATCGCATTCTCCGCAAGCTTGGACAACCGAGTCCGTCGCCGAGTCAATGATGCCGCGCCGGATCGCTTCGTCGAGTTTGTCTGGCGTGCGTGAGTACCCAATGAACCGGCACTCCGGTCGCACCCGACGCATCGCCAAGGCAACGCTGCCGCCGAGCAAACCGACGCCAAGAATCGCGACCCGGCGTGGCCAATCGTTGTTAGCGGAGTTATTCATGGATCATCAGGTTGGGCGGTGCCAGTCTCGGATGGCTCAGTTTCGGATGACATCTGGGACAAGTATCCTAAATCCGCAGACGCGATCCGAGAAGAACCGTCAAATGGCTTGGGCGACGATCAACTCGACAGCCGACGTTTGAGCTCCGCCGCTACCCGCTTCGGATCGGCGACATCGCGGACGACACCTGTCACGGCGATTCGCCGGATCCCCGTTTCGATCACTTGGTTCAGATTCTGCAAATCGATTCCTCCGATTGCAAACGCGGGTAAAACTATCTCCGCAGCCACCTCTCGCAAAAACGGTGGCCCGACGTAACTTTCAAACGTCTTCGTTCGCCCAGCAAAAACGGGTCCGCAACCGATGTAGTCGGCGCCCGCCGCCGTCGCCTCGCGAGCCTGATCGATCGAATGGGTCGACAGCCCGATCAGCCGCGTCGGTCCCAAAATCCGCCGCGCGTCGGCCACCGGCAACTCGTCTTGGCCGACATGAACACCGTCGGCATCGGCGGCCAACGCGATATCGGCCCGATCATTGATGATGAACAAGACATCAAACTGTCGTGCGATCTTCAACCCGATTTTTGCGCGAGCGATCAGAGTCCGATCGTCCGGTCGTCGATCACGGAGCTGCAAAATATCGACGCCGCCTTCGCATAACTGACGCACGCAGTCGGCGAACGAATCTTCATCTCGACCCGCATCAATCAATGCATACAAAGACGAACTCGCCAATCGTGATCGGCGTGCATCCCCAGGCAGTCTCAACTCCAAATCCGCCGCCGCCGAATAACTTCGGTAACGGGCCTGCTCGATTTCCGCGGCCATCACCGGATCGATCGTCTTGCCATATTCTTCGATGACGCGAAGCGACTGTGTAACTCGCGATGCCGCCGCCGCGATCACGCTGGCGACGGACGGACGCGAGTATTCTGACGGCTCGACAATGAACGTTCCCACGTCGCCTGGCGCATCTCTCGCAAGCAGAAGTTGCTCGCGAGGCAATCGAGCCAACGATGTGGCGACATCGTGTCGGATTGACTTCAGCCGCGTTGATAAATCGCCGTCATCGAGGACGAACCTCGCGAACTCTTCCATCGTCCGTAAACCTTCGGAGGCTCGATTCGCCGATGAATCCAGAATACGATAGGTCGTTCGCAAAAAGTCGTCCGTCATGAAAGGTAGGTCAGCGATGAATGGTTTGAAATGTTGTTTGTTCGGCGCGATGGTGTGCGCGTTGACGTCACCCGCGATGAGTCAAGAAAAGTCAGCGAAGCAATCCACCAAGAAAGTTCCGCCCGAATTTGCGGCGCCCGACGTCGATCCCACACTACCCAACGTCTTGCTGATCGGCGACTCGATTTCGATCGGATACACGGTGGAGGTCCGCGAACTGCTTGCCGGCCACGCCAACGTGTGGCGCCCGCCGACCAATTGTGGGCCAACGACGCGAGGTTTGGAATCACTCGAAGAATGGCTGGGCGATCGAAAATGGGACGTGATCCATTTCAATTTCGGACTTCACGATTTGAAGTACATGGGCGAGCAAGGTGAAAATCTTGCCGAACCGACCGCCGCAGGAAGTCACCAGCAAGTTCCCATCGACAAGTATTCGGCGAACCTTCTCAAGATCGCCGAGCGTCTCAAGGCAACCGGGGCGACCGTAATTTGGCGAGAAACCACGCCAGTCCCCAGCGGTGCGAAAGGACGCGAGCCGGCGGATGCCGAGCGTTACAACGCAGCCGCTGCCGAAGTGATGGCCCAAGTCGGCGGCATTCAAACGGATGCGATGTACGATTTCGCCAAAGAAAAGGCAGATCTCCAGCGTCCCCGCGACGTGCATTACACTCCGGCGGGCAACGCGTCATTGGCGAAACACGTCGCCGACACCATCCGAGCGACGCTAAATATAAAATAAGACGCCCGCCCCATTCAAAAGGAAATTCGACACGCTGCAATGCCACAACGACGACCATTTCCGGGATGACCTGTTGTAGTTCGGTTCTGCTTTGAGCATCGGTCTCAATTGTTTTGATGCGCCGACCCAGTCGATCGATTTCATGAGTAAGCATTCACTCGAGAACCGTCACTCCGCCGCCAGCGTTAACCCGAAACAATTCCCGCTCGTTGCTCACGACTCCGGGAATCTCGTATGTGTTTTGGCTCGACGGTTCGCCGATGGTGTCCGTGGGGAATCCACCCCAAAATCCACCCCACTCGTCAGCAACTTTTGGCAATCAACAGCAATCACACGAATCGGACGAAACTCACTAACACAACGAAAGCGGTACTTTCGAAATCAATAGCACTCACCAGCAATCCGATCCAATACCCAGGGCGGGACTCGAACCCGCAAGGGCGTAACCGCCCGGGAGATTTTAAATCTCCTGTGTCTGCCAATTCCACCACCAGGGCGTCCCGTCAGTGTCGGGGATTGCGTCTCGATTGACTCTCGCCGCCGACGTGGGCACTGTTGAAGGCGCCCCGGCGATGGCGAAGGTTCACCGGACGACCCGGATTCTAACAGCCAACACTTCTGTCTGTAGCCCCCAGAGCTACGACAATTGCGGCGACGAAACTGGCGGCGAAGTGCATCCGCCTAGTCTACCGATATCCGCTGAATCCGCGCCGGTGATCCTTCGCTGGTTACCCATACAACTCCATCGTGATCGACCGCCACCGCTTCGATCTGTTTTAGTCGCGGTAGATCGAACGCGTTCGGAAGAATGGTAAGTTGCCGGGAAAACCGAGTCGTTGCCGGCATGCCAGAGTAACGGAACGCTTGAAAATAGTTGACCAGCCAAAGATCGCCACTACGGGGGTCGAAGTCGGCACCTGTCACCATCGGCACATTCAAAGTAGCGATCCGAGTCGCGCCGATGTTCATCGACATCGGATCATGCTTTGTCGGCAGTGGAAAAACATAAACGCCGCAAACCGGTAACACGCTCTTCGTGAACATGACGACCAGTCGCCGGCGAATGTCGACCGCTACAGCTTCACAGTCTCGCGGTCCGTCTGGGTAGGTGACCCGTAGAGTCTGAACCGATTTCTGGTCGATGGGACCTGCGAACTCTGGTTCATCGACTAGATACAACGCGATCGATGGACGATTCGCCAGGTTATCACCGCAGTCGGCGATCAAAATTCGAGGAACCCCTTCGTCGACGTACGACGAGATGTCTTCCCAATCAATCGGTTGACCGATCGAAGGAAATATGAGCTTGCCAGCCTGGTCACCCCGTCGATCGAACGCGAACAGTTCGGCAACGCCACCCGAGTCATTGTGTGTCCAAATACATTCGGGACGACGATTCGAGCAGGCCAAGCCGCTGCTCTCGGTCAGTCTCGCTTCACGCAAGACGATCGGCTTGTCGAAGGAACTCGCGTTTCCGTCGACTAGCTCCTGCACTTCACCTTGCACTTGAAGTGACACTTGCGCGGCGGAGGGGATCGCCGGATTGGTCATTGACCAAACGACAACAATCAATCCCAATGAGAATCGTGTCCTCATTTTTCGCGTGCCCGTTCCATTTTGAAGGAGTTTCATAGAGATGCCATCGCGTATGAACCGCTGGATCGTCGTGATGGCCATCGTGGTCGTCGCGATCTTATTGATCCAGCTTAATCGAGGAGCGATCGACGCATCGAACAAGAGTGTGGCGGTGGGGAAACCCTCGCCACAATTGGATTTGATTGACCTTGAATCGGGCAGTCCACTCGATGCGACGGCGTCGAATAAGGTCACGCTGTTGCATTTTTGGGGCACGTGGTGTGGGCCATGTCGAATGGAGTACCCGCATTTGGCGGAAGCCACAAAGGCATTGTCGGCGAATCCCAACTTTCAATTCTTGCCGGTGTCGAGCGAATCGGATCCGGATGAAACGGTCACTGGTTTAGCAGCCAAAACGAACAAATACTTTGCCAGCGAGGGAATCACCAGCCCGGCACTCGCGGACCCTCGCGGGATCACTCGCCGCAGCGCGGCCGAGCGATTGGAACAACCGTCGCTCTTTTATCCCACATCAATGCTGATCGGTCCTGATGGAAAAATCATCGGCGTTTGGGAAGGCTACTCGCCCGACGCGGTCGATCAAATTGCGGCGAAGTCGAACGAACTGCTCACGCTCAGTGACGCCGGAAGGCATTAGGGTACGTGCTTCATTAACGTCTTCGCTTCATTGGCGTCCGGGCAGTTTGTGTCCCATCTTGTCGCGTTTGGTTTCCAGATACTTTTGGTTGTGCTCGTTGACATCTGAAACGATCGGAACTTGATCGACGACGTGAAGGTCGAATCCTCGCAGATTGAAGGCTTCCGTCTTCTTCGGATTGTTGGTCAGCAGTCGTACGTCGCTTAGCCCGAGATCCTTCAGTATTTGCAAGCCGATACCGTAGTCTCGCATGTCGGCTTTGAATCCGAGCGCGTGATTGGCTTCAACCGTATCCATTCCACTGTCTTGAAGCGCATAGGCGCGGATTTTTTGCGCCAGCCCGATACCGCGACCTTCTTGAGGCAGATAGATGAGCGCTCCTCGACCTTCGTTGCTGATCATTTGCAGCGCCATTTGAAGTTGATCGCCGCAATCGCAACGCAACGATGAAATCAAGTCGCCGGTAAAGCAACTGCTGTGCATTCGCACCAATGGCGGCAGACCATCGGCGGTCAGGTCGCCGAACACGAGTGCGATCGGCTCTTGGGCTTCATACTGAACCGCATAGACGACGACTTTGAATTTTCCGTAACGCGTCGGTAGCGAGGCTTCGGCGTTGCGAGAAATTAGTTTTTCGCTGACTCGGCGGTGAGCGATCAACTGTTCGATGCTGATGATTTTCAGGTTATGTTTTTTGGCGATTTCAACGAGGCCGGCGCGCGTCGCCCGCTCGCCCGATTCGTCCAGGATTTCACAGAGCGCCGCTGTTGGATGCAGACCCGACATGCGGGCCAAGTCCATCGCCGCTTCGGTGTGACCGGCCCTCCGCAGCACGCCGCCCTCCTTTGCGAGCAGCGGGAAAACGTGGCCTGGCCGGACGAAGTCGTCGATTTTGCAATCCGGAGATGCGAGTCGCCGAATCGCTTCCGATCGCTCCGAAGCCGTGATTCCCGTCTTGGCAGTGCGCAAATCGATCGGCGTCATGAATGCGGTCTTCAGCGGTGCATCGTTTTGTGCCACCACCGGAGTGAGTTCCAACCGTTTGGCAACATCGGGCAACAGCGACACACAAAGCTGGCCGCGTCCGGACAACATAAAATTGACCACCGCCGGCGTCGCTTTCTCCGCGGCACAGATATAGTCGCCCTCGTTTTCGCGATCCTCGGCGTCGACGACGATGACCACCTCACCGGCACGGATCGCTTCGACGGCTTCGGGCACAGTATTGAGTTCGATGGACATGGTAGCTTTCGGATAACGTGATTCGCGTGAGCATTCGACAACGGGCTATTATACGTCGGTCGACCAATCGTCCCACCGGCCGACTTTTGACACCCATCGTCAGCGTTCGAGTTTTGATAACGGATTTTGCACCATGATTGCGCGAGCGAATCGATATGTCGGTTGGTGGATGCTGGCCTGCTCGTTTTGCGCATGCACGAAAGTCCAGGCGGAAACGCCAACTGATCGTAACGCCGTTTCTGTGTTGACCGACCTTCGTTACAGCGACAATGACGGAAAGGCGGGATTGTGCGATGTCTATATGCCCGCCGGATCGAAGGACAATGCACGCCTTCCGGTCATCGTCGTCGTTCACGGCGGTGGATGGGCAAGCGGCGACAAATGGACGATGGAGGGTTACAGTCGGTTGCTCGCTCGCGGCGGCTTTGTGGTGGTGAACATCAACTATCGGCTGGCGCCGGCTTACGTCTTTCCATCGCAGGTCGACGATGTTCGCAGTGCGCTGATGTGGACGAAAGAGAATGCAGACAGGTTTTCAATCGACACCGATCGGTTGGGCCTATTTGGTTATTCCGCGGGCGGTCATTTGACGGCGCTGGTCGCTTCGCTCGCGGACGAATCGATCGATGACCAAGCTACCGCAAGCGAATGGTCGTCCGCAGATCCACGATGGAAAGAGTTGCCGGAGATCAAAGCGATTTGCATCGGCGGGCCGCCGTGTGAGTTCCGCACGCTGCCTTTGGACAACACGACGCTGGCGTATTTCTTGGGCGGCTCACGGCGTGAAAAGCCGGGCGTCTACGTGGCGGCATCACCGGCGGCCCATACGTCCGCGTTGGACCCAGTGACACAGATCATCCACGGTGCGGGCGATCTGATCGTTCCTATCAAGACGAGCCACGAATTTCACGCGGCTCAAGTCTCGGCAGGCGTGGATAGCCGTTTGGAAGTGATTCCGGGTCAAGGACACATGCTGACGTTCTTGAACCCGAAGACAAGTCAAAAGGTCGTCGAGTTTTTCAGCGACGTGTTGAACTGATCCCGGTTGCCGATCATTCCAGAATCATGTCGTCGACGGTGTGTCCGCCGGGGATCATCGGCAATACGTGTTCTTGGTAGGGAACCTGAACGTCCAGCAGGTACGGTCCCTTGTGGGCGATCATCTCGCGGATCGCGCCTTCGAGATCGGACTTCTTTCGCACCGTCGATGCGCCACATCCGTATCCTTGCGCGATCTTGACGAAGTCGGGGTAGCGTTCTTCGGCATACGCGAATCGATCAGCACCACTTTTGCCCGATGCTTCTTCGTGGCGAATCGGACCGAGGTACGTGTGGGCGCGGTTGCGTTGCATGAAACGATCTTCCCACTGAACGACCATGCCGAGGTGTTGATTGTTGAGCAAGAAAATTTTCACGGGCAATTCTTCGCAGAAGCAAGTCGCCAGTTCCTGAATGTTCATTTGGAAACTGCCGTCGCCATCGATGTCGATCGACAACGCGTTAGGGTGCGCGGCCTGGACACCCATCGCCGATGGCAAGCCGAATCCCATGGTGCCCAATCCGCTGCTGGACATCCAAGTTCGTGGTTTGCGGAACTTGTAAAACTGTGCCGCCCACATCTGGTGCTGGCCCACACCTACGCTGATGTAAGTTTCCATGTCGGCGGTGATGTCGCTGAGGGTTTTGATCGCATGTTGCTGCAAGATCCCGTCGAACGTTTCATCGTACTTGAACGGATACTTGGCCTTCAGATCGGTGCAATGCTTTTGCCACTCGGTGATCTCGGCTTTCTGAACGATCTTGTTGAGTTGCGTGAGCACATCTTTGACATCGCCGCGAACGGGAATGTGGGCGGCCTTGTTCTTGTTGAGCTCCGAACCATCGATGTCGACGTGAATGATCTTAGCGTCTTTTGCGAACGCTTCGACTTTGCCCGTCACGCGGTCGTCGAATCGAACGCCAAGCGCGATCAACAAATCACAATCACGAACGGCATAGTTCGCATATGCCGCGCCGTGCATCCCCAACCAATCCAACGAATGTTCGTGCTCGGGCGGCACCGCGCCGATTCCCATCAGCGTTGTGACAGTTGGGATGCCACTCTTTTTGATGAACTCGCACAGCTCGTCGCTGGCGTCACCGATGATGATCCCGCCGCCGGCGTAAATTACCGGGCGTCGCGCGAGCTTGATGGCGGCGGCGATCTGGCGAATCGTTTCGCTGGGAACCTTGGGCGCGGTCGCCTGATATCCCGGCAAATTCATCGGCGGGTCCATGTCGATGTCGGTCAAGTCGCTCAGTTGAACGTCTTTGGGCATGTCAATGAGAACCGGCCCCGGTCGCCCGCTTTGGCAGACGTGGAAGGCTTCTTTCATGACCCGGGGCAAATCGCTGATCTTGGTCACGAGATAGTGATGTTTGGTGATGCCTCGACAGACTTCCACCATTGGCGTTTCTTGGAACGCGTCACTGCCGATCGATTTAGTGGGAACTTGGCCGGTGATGCACAGCATCGGAATGCTGTCCAGTTTTGCATCCGCGATCGCTGTCACCAAGTTGGTTGCACCGGGGCCGCTGGTTGCCATCACAACGCCGACCTTTCCCGTGCTGCGAGAATATCCCTGAGCCGCGAACGCGCCGCCCTGTTCGTGCCTCGGCAAAATGGTGCGGATCGATGCGCCGAACCGCGTCAGGGCTTGGTGCATCGGCATGCTGCAACCACCCGGGTACGCGAAGAGCACGTCGACGCCATGGTCGACCAACGATTTGACCAAAATATCGGCGCCGGTCATCACTTTGGGTTGCGTGGCGATTTTCGCGGTACTCATGTGCTCTTTGAACGGAAAAAGTGGAAAGCGGACCTAACCAGCACCAAGCCGGAAGGCTCCGGGAAACATTTGGTGGAAAACTGACGTTTACGCAGCCGGCTGAAACACCGAATCTAATCGCTAACGTAAGTTCGTGCCGAATCTTAGGCAATGGTTAAACGATCTCCTGCGATGACAACTTGGTTCAATTTGATGGCGGTCGCCGGCGGAGGAGCCGTTGGATCGGTTGCCCGTTACTTAGTCACATTGGCGGCCATGTGGGTTCCCGGTGGATCGTCGTTTTGGGGCACGACGATCGCGAATCTGGTCGGATGCGCGGCCATCGGAGGCTTGATTGAGTACACCAGCGTCGAAGGCGTCATGGCCGAACGGATGCGATTGGCACTGCAAGTTGGATTTTTGGGCGGACTGACCACCTTTTCGACGTTCTCGGCCGAGTCTGCGTCGCTGGCGCTCGATAGTCGAGTTCCGGCGTCGGCCCTGTACGTGGCAGCCAACCTCATTGGCGGGTGGATCGTGCTGATCGGCGCAGCCGAGGTCGTCAAAGGATGGAACGGATGAACCCAATTCGATGCGTCCAAGGAATCCGAGCCGGGAAGATCGGCCGCGTCGTTGCAGTTCTGTTTGCGTCGGCCAGCTACGCCGTCCTATCGGCAAGCTGGGCACCCGCCGCCTCGCCGGAGCTTCCGCCGGCGTATTCTCAGACACGTCAATTGAGATCGGACGCCTCGTTACGAAGCGTTGCGTTTCGAGACGCCGACAACGGGATTGCCGTCGGTGATCGCGGCGCGATCATGATGACCGACGATGGCGGGGCGACTTGGACTGCTCGCGAGAGCCAAGTCGAGTGCCGCTTGGACGCTGTCGTTTGGCTCGACGCCAATCGGCTGGTGGCCGTCGGAGGAGCCTATGATGCGGTGACGAAAGTCAGTCGCGGTGTCGCTCTGGTTAGCAGCGATGCGGGAGTCCGTTGGCGGCGAGCCGATGACAGCGACTTACCCCGGCTGCGACACATTGAACTTCATGAAGATCGAACTATCTCGGCGGATGGTGACTGGTCTCACTCGGCGCTTGCCAGACGGTTTACTAGTCGCGACGGCGGGCAGACTTGGGGCGGCGTTGGCGATGAACCATCGATTGCACCATCAGCGAATTCAGTCGATGTCGCCAAGTTATTGACTTGGGTTCGCGCGATCGGCGCACCCGTCATGGTCCGTGACGCTTGCCGCATGGGCGGGGAATCACTTTGCGTCGTCGGCGACCAGGGAATCATTCTCATCAGCCGCGACAACGGAAAAACATGGTCCGCCAGCGTCGGTCGCGACCATCGAGTCGCGGTGCTGATGGTGGCGCGCGATCCCGAATCAGTTGCGTGGTCGATCTTGGGAAGCGAGTCGCTCGAAGCTCGCAATCGTGTGACGCTGTTGCTGGATTCAGCCGCCGATATTTCGGACGATGCGACTGCGCTCGATGTCACGCATCAAGTCGCAGTGAATCTCGGCGCTTCGGCAGTCGATCGTCTGGATCGTGGCAACGCTTCCAAACTCGACCCCGTGCAAACAGCGATGCGCTGGATCGCGGTTACGCGGCCGACAGTTTTGGTTTTGGATCAAACGCTTGCACCGGAGATTCACGGCGCGTTTTTCCAGGCAGCTACCGCTGCGGGCGTCCAGCGAGTCGCCGAGTACTCGTCGCTGCCGTCGCAGAATACGTCGCTCCATCGGGACGCATTGCTGCCGAAGACCGGAATCCTGGCCAGTGACATGACCAACGACGCGATGCAGATGATCGCCCCGCTGCGTGCAAACGTGCCATCGATTTCGATGCGTTACTTGTACGACGCAAGCCCATCCAGACGCACCAACGATTCGGTCACATCGGGGCTATCGATGCAAACCGCACAGCGATTGACCGACCGCACTTCTCCGGCCTCGCTAAGACAATTGCAAGTGATCCAAGCGAGGATGAAACAGTCAAAGCTGATCGAACGATTAGTCAGTGACGCGAGTTCGACTGAGACTTCGTCTACTTTGCGATTGCTGCTCGATCAAACGGCTAAAGAGGATCAGTTTCGATTGGCGTGGTCGATGCTGGCCGCTTCTCAAGAATCCGGTAACGGATCGATCGCCATGCAACGGATATTGCTCGGTGAAATCGCCGAACGATTTGCCGACCGATCGGCCGGATCTTGGGCAAGGCTTCGTCTGCAATCGATCGAGCACAGTGCCGAGTGGGGGCAACTCGAATCGATTGTTGCGGCCACTCAGAAAAAATCTTTCACGACTCCGGTTCAATCGGTCGCCGTATCTCCGTTCCAGTTTTCGGAAGACTCATCCGCAGTATCCCACTTGGTTTTCGACGACTCGGCATCGATCGGCCAAGTTCGCCAAGCTTCGACGTTCGCCCCCGTCGTCGTCCCCAAACCCGAAGCGATCGGACTCGGCCAAAGCCGCGCCGCCACCCCGCTCGCGGAAGTTGATTTGTCGTGGGAATTTCACCCGGCAGTGCTGGTTGCGACGGAGGCATCACGTCGACGAAGCGACGGCGCACGATTGCAATCCATTTCGACACAACCCGCGAATTTGCGCCGTCTCGCCGAGTCGCAGTACCATCCCTGGTCAGCTTTGTTGCGTCGCACCGGTCCCCATGTACTTCACGCGCGACGTGCGGTAGCGCCGCCTCATTTGGACGGGCGCATCGACGATGCTTGCTGGGGCGGATCTGAACCCCCGTCGAACGGTTCGCCTTCGATTCGTATGGCTTACGACGAAGACTATGTTTACGTCGCAGCAATCTGTCCATCGGATCAGATTCGCCGCGACGAGGGTGCTGATTCAGCTTCGTCAATCGTGCGCGACCATGATCTTCGGCAAACGGATCATTTGCGTTTGTGTTTGGATGTCGATCAAGATCTGATGACTTCGATGCAGTTGCAGGCGACCGATGCGCGGCGAACTCATGACGCGATCGACGGCAATCCGGCGTGGCAACCGAGCTGGTTCCTGGATGTGGCCAGAAACGGCGAAACAGTCATCTTCGAGATGGCGATCGATCGTCGCGATCTCGTCGATTTACCGATCGAGGGCGGAAATTCGCCCGAGAGTGAAAGCTGGTTCATCTCGGCGAAACCGGTCGATGCGGGCACTCATGCAGATTCACACGTGCTGGCGTCACCCAGCGATTGGTTGCGAGTCGTATTCGAATAAAGCTCGCCCATCGATTGAATCAGGCGCAGCGGATTGTGTCGCGTCCACTTCTCAATCTGTTCTTCATTGACTCCGCAGCGAGTCTTGAGAATTCGAGTCATTTCGGGCATCGTCGTCGCGCAGCCGGCGAAGTGCTTCCGGTCCGACGACCATGCTGCGCCGTCTGAATCGACTTCCACCATCTGGTCCCCCAAGCTGTATCGACCCGGCCCCAGTCCGGCCGCGCTGATCGCATCGGTGACGATGATGACGTTCTGGGTGGGAATGCAACGCAAGTAATTGGCGAGCACAAAATCGGGCACGTGATGACCATCGGCGATGAAAGAAACGCAGAGCCGATCGCTTAGACTGAGCACCCGCTGAACGATATTGTCATGTCGCGGCAGCATGGCCGGGCAACCGTTCCCGAGATGAGTGAACAAGCTCATGCCTTGGTCGATGAGACACTTGAGTTGGTCGATCGAAGCATCGCAGTGGCCAGCCGCGACAATGATCCCGCGTTCGGTCAAGCGGCGGGTGATACGCCCGGCCGGATCTTGCTCCGGTGCAAGCGTTAGCAATCGAACTCGACCGCAACCCGCGTCGACCAAACGATCGGCGACCGCCGCGTCAGCTTCCACCACATGCGATGCCGGATGAGCGCCGACGTAACCCGCCAGCCGGCTGATAAACGGCCCCTCAATATGAATGCCTCGGATCACACGAGCGACCGACGGGATCGACTCGATCGCCTGCGCGATGCGTCCGATCCGGGCTAGCATCCGATCGATCGGCGCCGTGATCACGGTCGCCAAAACGATCTCATTGCCATCAGCGACAAGTCGATCGGCCACGCTCGCGAACTGATCATCAGTCAAGTCATCAGCATTGAAGTCGACACCGGCATATCCGTTGACTTGCAAGTCGACGAAGCCCGTCATGGAATTCGCTCCAGGCCAGCCTTCGTTGACGGTTTCAATTTCACTGAAGCTGCCTCGTCGATGATCAAGATCGAAGCCGGATGACGACGTAGCGCCGTCGCCGGCACCAACGCAGTGATGGGGCCTTCGATGGTCGCCGCGACCGCGTGGGCTTTGCGTTCATCGGGTACGCTGCAATAGATTTTGACTGCTTTCAAGATTTGATTCACCGACATGCTGATTGCCTGCGTGGGCACATCGGCAAGCGAAGCGAACCAGCCTTCACCGACCTGTTGCATGCGACATGCGTGGTCGAGTTCCACCAGCAAGTATGGTTCGGTCGTCGTAAAGTCCGCCGGCGGATCGTTGAACGCCAAGTGGCCGTTCTCGCCAATCCCCACCAGGGCGACATCGATGCGAGATTCTGAAATCAAGCGACCGGCGCGGGCGATCGTAGCAGCGGCATCTTCGTCGCCATGCAGGTATTGAAAGTCCGCCAGGGGAACACGGTCGACGAACCGTTCGCGTAAGTAGCGACAAAACGACGCCGGATGCTGGGGCGACAAGCCGACGTACTCGTCCAAGTGGAATCCATGGACGCGCGTCCAATCGACATCCTCGGCCTGAGCCAAATGTGACAATACCTCGAACTGAGAAGCACCCGTCGCGATGACCAATCTCGCGCTGCCGAACCGCTCGATCGCGGCTTGCAAGTCATTCGCGGCATTCTTTGCGACCCAGCGACCCATGGCGTCCCTGTCGATGGTTAAAATCGTTTGCATGATCGGCGGTGGTTGGTCAACCAACTCATTTGATGACGAGGATCCGTGATGATTCGATGGCGATACGTTGTTTTAGTCTTTTTATCTGGCTTAGTGGCAGGGCTTGATTTGGCGGCAGATGATTCTCGAAGCACAGGCGAGTCGGTTCGAGTGCTCGCGCCGGATCAGCGTCCCAACGACGCGCGTTTGGGAAACCGGAAGACGCTCAATGATCACTTTCCTTTTCAGTCGCCTGAGAATCCGGCCCAGTGGTACTCGCGATCCGACATGCTGCGCCGACAAGTGTTGGTCGCAACCGGATTGTGGCCGATGCCGAACAAGACGCCCTTGAACGCGTCTATTTTCGGCAAGACCCGGCGTGACGGCTTCACGGTCGAAAAAGTCGTCTTCGAAAGTTTGCCGGGTCATTTCGTTACGGGCTTGCTCTTTCGCCCGAGCGAGCCGTCGGCTGAGAAACGGCCGGGGGTTTTGTCGCCGCACGGTCATGGTGGCCGCAACCAAGCGTTCACGGACGAAGAGCTGGCGGCACAGCTCAAAGAGGGCGGTGAGCACTTTGCCGGCTCGGGGCGAATGCCAAAACTGGCGCGTTGTGCCCAGCTCGCGCGGATGGGATGCGTCACGTTCATCTTTGACATGCTCGGATATGCTGATTCGATTCAAATCGAACAAGATGTCGCACACAAACACGCCGCTGTTCGGCCGACCGAAACCGAACTCGTAGATGGTGCCTGGACATTCTTCAGCATCCAAGCGGACTCGCGATTGCAATCGATCATGGGACTGCAAACATGGAACGCGATTCGGGCGTTGGACTTCCTCGCTTCGTTGCCCGATGTTGATGCGGAACGCTTGGGTGTCACCGGCGGCAGCGGCGGTGGAACTCAATCGATTTTGCTGGGGGCGATCGACGATCGGATCAAGGTGTCGTTTCCCAACGGCATGGTATCGACTGCGATGCAAGGTGGATGCTACTGCGAGAACTGCAACTTGCTTCGCATCGGTACGGGCAACGTCGAGCTGGCAGCACTGTTCGCGCCGCGTCCTCAAGGGATGACAGCGGCCGATGACTGGACCAGCGAAATGATGACCGACGGTTATCCCCAGCTCAAATGGTTGTACGCGATGATCGGCGATGAACGAGATGTGTATTGCCGACCGCTGCTACAGTTCAAACACAATTACAACTACGTCAGTCGCGCGACGATGTATCAGTGGTTCAATCGTCACTTGAAACTCGGGCTGGACGATCCCGTGATCGAGCAAGACTTTGAACCGCTAACGCAGTCGGAAATCACCGTTTGGGACGCTCAGCATCCGCCGCCGGCGGAAGTTGGGATCACTCACGAGCGATCGGTTTGTCGCTGGTTCGACGAGCAGGCGACTGAAAAACTGAAACTCGGTGAACCCCTTGATGAAGTAAACATCGCTGAGTTTCGCTACGTGGTTGGCGGTGCGTGGCAGGCCATGATGGGCTGCGAAATTCCTGCCGCAACCAACTATACCGAGGTCGCGAAAGGCCAGAACGAATACAGAAAGTGGACGAAGGGTATGCTGAGAGACCCGGCGCTTGGAACCGAGTTGCCGCTGGTGAGTGTCACGCGCGCCGAAGGTCCGGACCCCGAAAAAGGTGTCGTGATCTTTACCTCCGTCGACGGCAAAGAGAAAGCGTTCAAGGAGACTGGCTTACCAGGTAAGACGCTCTACCGACTGATCCGCGCCGGCTACACGGTCATGCTGCCAGATTTGTTGGGTCAAGGTGAGTTTTTGAAAGACGGCGAGGTGCCGAACGGGCAAACGGTCATTGATGATCCGCGTCCCTATTCAGCGTTCACGTTTGGATACAACCCGACTTTGGTGGCGTCCCGATGCGCGGACTTATTGACAGTCGTCGCCCACGCCCGGCTGTCAGATCCGAGCCACGTCACGCTGGTCGGAATGAACGGCTCGTGTGCGTGGGCCGCGCCCGCCGCGGCGATCGCGGGCCCGGCGATTGATCACACGGTGATCAAGACCGATGGTTTTCGGTTCGATTCGGTGAAGAACTATCGAGATCCTAATTTTGTTCCCGGTGCGGTGAAGTATGGTGATCTGCCGGCGATCTTGGCGCTGCGAGCGCCACATTCGTTGTTCCTGGCGGGTGATACACCGCTGCCGCCAATCGTGGCGTCAGCTTTCCTTGTGCCAGATGTTTCCGATTCGATCGTCGAGCCAAGTTCAATCAAAATTTATGACGAGGTCAATTCGTTCATCGATTGATCCCGTGATGATGATGATGATGATGGTTCGTAGTTTAGATTTAACAATTGATGAGCACCTCAACTGTGATGATTAGATTTCTAGTCGCGTTAGTCGTCCTTGGCCATTCGATCGCGTCGGCTGATTTCCCCGAACTGTTCAACACCGAACCGATTTCGGATCAAACATTGATGCCGGCGGGCGAAGCGGCTGCCAACTTCACGTTGCCCGATGGTTTTCGGGCCACCCCGTTTGCGAGCGAGCCTGCGGTTCAGAATCCGATCGCGATGAGCTGGGATTCGCGGGGCCGATTGTGGGTTGCCGAAAACTATACCTATGCCGAACGGACTCAGAGGTTTCAGCTCGATCTGCGAGATCGTGTTCTGATCTTCGATGGCACCGATGGCGATCGAATGACGACACGAACTGTTTTCACGGACAATGTGCAAATGCTGACGGGCCTCGAAGTCGGCCACGATGGCGTTTGGTTGATGTGTCCGCCCAAACTGATCTTCATTCCCGACCGCAATCATGATGACGTCCCCGACAATGCCGGCGAAGTGATGCTGGACGGATTCGAGGTCGCTAAGTCGAACTATCACAACTTCGCCAACGGATTGAAGTTTGGTCCCGATGGTTGGCTCTACGGTCGTTGTGGTGGTTCGTGTCCGGGCCGGATCGGTAAGCCGGGCACACCCGATGAGATACGTCTGTCCTTGGAAGGCGGCATCTGGCGATATCACCCGATCACCGGAAACTACGAAGTCTTGACGACCGGAACGACCAACCCTTGGGGGCATGACTGGAACGAAGTCGGTGAGATGTTCTTCGTCAACACGGTCAACGGGCATCTATGGCAGATGATTCCGGGCGTTCACTTTACCCGACCGTTCACGTTGGACCCCAATCCGCGAACGTACGAGCTGATCGATTTTCACGCCGACCATTGGCACTTTGACACGACGGGTGCATGGCACGAATCGCGAGACGGTGTGGCAAATTCGTTCGGCGGCGGACACGCGCATTGTGGCACCATGATCTACCAAGGCGGACGGTGGCCCGACCATTACAACGGCAAACTGTTCACGCTGAATTTTCACGGTCGTCGCGCGAATGTTGAGACGCTTGATCGCGAGGGCAGCGGATACGTCGCACGGCACGACAAGGATTTCATGCTTTCCGCCGATACTTGGTTTCGTGGCATGGAGATCGCAAGTGGCCCCGATGGAAACGCATTCGTGCTGGATTGGTCGGATGCCGGTGAATGCCATGAACACACCGGCGTTCATCGGACGAGCGGACGGATCTTCAAAGTCTCGTCATTCGATGCAAGCTCAACGACGAACGATCAGCGTTCGCTTTCTGACGGTGACCTACGCGATTGGACCCTCAAGCAGCTCGCCGACGTGCACCAACAGTCCAACGATTGGTACGTTCGACAGGCTCGATTGGAATTGGCCAGACGTGCGGCAGCGGGTGATGACATCGACGAGGCCAAGCGAATGTTGGGCGAATTGTTTGCGCGACGCACTGGCGATCAATCCAATCTGCAAATTATGCTGACCATGCACGTGATCGGATCGACGGATGACGAGTTTTTGAAAGCAAGTTTGAAAGACAGTGACGAGCACATCCGATCGTGGGCGATCCGCATGTTGAGCGAGAACTGGACGATCGATGATGCGATAAAACCAGCCAAGCTTGATCCCGCGCGTGCTGAAGAAATCACGCTTCAAGCTGAGCGGTGGCTGCCGACATTTTGCGAGATGGCTCAATCGGATACATCACCAAGCGTTCGCCTGACACTCGCATCAACATTGCAGCGACTGCCTATCCGAATGCGTTGTTCGCTCGCAGAGAAACTGGTGGGACACGCGGGCGATGCCAACGACCACAATTTGCCATTGATGATTTGGTACGGGTTGATTGCCGTCGGTGCGGAGGAACCTGAGGCGATGGTAGACGTTGCCAAAGTTTGCGGGTTGCCGACGACGCTCAAGCTGATATCACGATGTCTGGCGGAACAAATGAATGAGAAACCCGCGCCGCTCGACGACTTGCTCCGTTATGCCGTCGAACGGAACGACGAGCCATTCACGGCAACGGTTTTGAGGGGCGTCAGTGAGGGTGTCAAAGGTTGGCGATCGGCACCAAAGCCCGCGTCGTGGGACCGCGTTGCGGCGATCGAGTCCGCGAGCGTCGCGCCATTGGTGCGGGAACTAAGCGTTGTTTTCGGCGACGGTCGGGCGCTGGATGAACTGAAATCAATCGTACTTGGCAAGATTGAAGCCGATTCCGAGATGAAACTGTCGGCTTTGCAGACGTTGATTCGAAACGAACCGAAAGACTTGCGTAAGATTTGCGAACGGTTGCTGACCGATGCCAAGATGAATGTGCTGGCAGCGCAAGGATTATCGAAGTTTGATGATCCGAAGATTGGTGAAGTCTTGGTGTCGCGCTACGATAATTTTCGCGCGCCGGATCGTCCGAAAATCATGTCGATCTTGGTGACGCGTGGATCGTTCGCAGCGGCCATGCTGTCGGCAATGGATCGCGGCAAGGTTCCTCGCCAGGATTTGTCGGCCTATCAGGTTCGACAGATCCACAGTTTGGGCGACGAATCGCTCAGCCGAATGGTCGGCGAGATTTGGGGCGAAGTCCGCGATACGCCCGAAGCGAAACAAGCGACCATCAACACGATCAAGAAACAACTGACAATGGGAACTCTGGCATCATCCGACAAAAGTCATGGGCGCGCCTTGTTCAAACAGATTTGTCAGACTTGTCACCAATTGTATGGCGAGGGTGCGAAAGTCGGCCCTGATCTGACGGGTGCGAACCGAGCAAATATGGATTACTTGTTGACCAACATCGTTGATCCCAGCGCGGTCGTGGACAAGGACTTTCGCATGTCAATCATTCTGCTCGATGACGATCGCATCGTGAACGGTTTGGTAACCGCTGAAACGGATCGCACTGTCTCGTTGCAGTCAGCGACTGAAGCGTTGACGATTGATAAGGATGCGATCGTCTCGCGAAAGATTACTGAGAATTCACCGATGCCCGACGGGTTGATGGACACGCTGTCGAGCGATCAGATTCGCGATCTGATCGGCTATCTCAGTCATCCGACGCAAGTATCGCTGCCGTAAACTCTCCCTCGATCGGAGCCGCCCCGGTTGGGCAAAAACGAGCACTGGTGGATTTGTGAACATCGTCGGCACTCGCGATCTTCACGGAATCTGAACGCGGGTTGCCGTTCCGCCTTGATCGAAGCTTCACATCAACTCACTAAGCTTGACGCGGTCATCAAGAAACCCGTTTGCAAGATGTGAGCTCGCCTTTGATCAATCTAAGCTTCACCTATCGAAACGGCGACCTCGCGGGAACGCAGGTCATGATCGATGCTGGTGAATTCTTGATCGGCCGACAACCAGATTCGAATCTTTGTTTGGAGAGCCGTTCGGTCAGTCGACGCCATTGCGTGGTTGTGCAACGCGAAGAAAGAGTGTTGATCATTGACCTGGGCAGTCGCAACCCCACAATCGTCAATGGCATACCGCTCGCCAAGCACAAACCTCAGCCGCTTTATGACGGTGACAAAATCCAGATCGGACGCATCAAGTTTCTGATCGCGATGCGAAATGAGCGGACGGGCGATGTCGTCAATCGACTGGCCGAAGCGCTCCAGGCACCTGATGGCGATTCACCGACGGGTGCGTTGCTCAATGAGTTGAGTGAGATTGCGTTGAACTTCGGTGATAACAGCGACAATACGGCGATCACGCGGACGTTCGTGCTGGGATCCGATCACTCTGGCGAGAGCAAGACGTTCGACAGTGAAATTGACAGCGTGTTCGGCTCAACGGTTGAAATCTCGACGAGTGATACTCGGCAAGCCGATGAACCCGAGCCGGTCGAGCAACCTTCGTCAGCGGCTAAGCAACCGAAGGTGAAAGAAACAAAAGAAGAAACCGAACACGACGAAACGGAAACGGAAACGAACGGGCCGCGAAAATTACCGAGCCACCTGCGACCGAAGGGTCCCGCCGATTCGCAGGGTGCGGCTGAGCAAGCGCTGCGGAACATGTTCAATCGACGCTGAGAAATTTTCAGGCTGCTTCTAAACGTCCAATCGACCGAGCTCACGAATTTCGGACGCGGTGAACTTTCGTTCGAGTCGTGCGCCCATCTGCGCGACGACTCGTGACGATGCGTGACTGGCCAAGTGACCGGCTTGGCGCCAGGACATCCCGTTGGTGATGCCGTACAGCATCGCGCCGGCGTACATGTCGCCGGCACCGGTGGTGTCGATCGCTTCGACCGCGACGCCCTCGATCGGAAACACTTCGCCGCCGTGCATCACGATCGATCCTTTGTGACCGAGCGTCAGCGCGACGTTCTCGGCGTGGTCGTGAATCAGTTTGGCGCAGGCGATCGGGTCGGACTCGCCAGTCAAGCTTTTCGCTTCCACTTCATTACAGAACAACAGATCGACCGGGCCGGTGATGAGTTCCCAAATCTCATCCCGCATCATGTTGATCAAGAACGGGTCGGACGCAGTGAATGCGACCTTGATGCCGTGCTTCTTTGCCAAATCCATCGCGCGATAGGCGGCCGCCTTGGTGTTCTCGCCGGTGAACAGATATCCCTCGACGTAGATGTACTTAGACGCCTTGATCAGTTCTTCGTCGATATCGTGTTCGGTCAGCGTCACCGAGGCACCGAGGTTGGTCAGCATCGTGCGCTGGGCATCGTCGGTGATCAGCACGGCGCACGTGCCCGTTGGCTCTGGCGCCGGCTCGACATCGATTTTGATGCCGAGTTCTCGCATGTCGCTCAGGAAGAATTCGCCGACTTCGTCATTGCCGACTTTTCCGACGAAGGCGGACGTCCCGCCAAAATCCGCGACCGCGACAATCGTGTTGGCGGCGGAGCCTCCGGCACATCGGTGCAACGGCCGGCCGTTCAACTTCGCCAGCACGGTGTGCTGGCGGGCATCGTCGACCAGGGTCATGATTCCCTTGTCGAGTTGCAGTTCGGTCAGCAGGCTATCGTCAACCTTGGCTTGGATATCGACCAAGGCATTGCCGACACCGAAAACGTCGAATTCTGTCATTGCGGAGTGATTTTCGTCAGATTTGAGAACTGGAATTTCGCCCACCGTAGCGAAAAGTCAGGTAAGTCGTCAGGTCCTTGCCCTTGCAAAAGCGAGTATTTCCAGCCAAACTCTCCGGCTTCCCAAAATCCCACGTGACCAATCGCTCGAAATCGTTTCGGGCGAACGCTTTTGCGATCCCGCAAATGCACGGATCACGCCGGCTGGCGATCACACGTTGACGCGTTTTGATCGTTTGCCCCCGTCCCCCCAAACCGTGATCGATCGGTTCGTTGACTGAACCGACCGGCGGAACACAAAGGTATCGCTGATGGCTCGTTACACTGGACCGAAAGCTCGCATCAATCGTCGTCTGGGCACCCTGATTTACGAAACAGCCGGCGCCGCTCGCGCCCTCGATCGCCGCCCGGCACCTCCCGGAATGCACGTCCGCGGTCGTCGCCCGAGTAATTACGGTTTGGCGTTGATGGAGAAGCAAAAGATCAAGCACTATTTCGGTTTGGGCGAACGCCAACTCCGCCGTTACTTCGAATCGGTCAGCCACAAGCCGGGCAACACCGGCGAACTGTTGCTGCTGATGTGTGAGCGTCGTTTGGACAACGTCGTTCGCCGCGTCGGGTTCACCAAGACACGTCCGCAGGCCCGCCAAGGAATCGGTCACGGACACTTTCGCGTCAACGGCGTGAAAGTGACGAAGCCGAGTTACATCCTTCGCCCCGGCGACATCGTTGAAGTTCGCGGTCGAGAAAACTTGAAGAACCTTTATCGCGGCGTGATCGCCAACGCTTCACCGGATGCACTCGATTGGGTCTCGTTCGATAGCGAAAACTTGAAGGCGACTGTTTTGGGCAACCCAGGGGCCAGCGACATCAGCTTGCCGGTGGATGCTAACAGCGTTGTCGAATTCCTGTCGCGATAGTCCCCTTCAAACGAAGCCAGATTTCATGCATTCGCCCGTTGTTGTTCTCGGTGGTGGTCCAGGTGGTTACGCGGCCGCGTTTTTGGCGGCCGATGAAGGCTTGGATGTCACGATCGTCGAAGCCGAACCTCGACTGGGCGGAACGTGTTTGCTTCGTGGGTGCATCCCCAGCAAAGCGTTGCTGCACGTCGCGAAAGTGATCAGCGAAGTTGCCGAACTCGGCGTCGAATGGGGCGTCGAGTATTCGGGTCAGCCCAAGATCGACATCGACAAGGTGCGAGCCCGCAAGGACAAGGTCATCAGCAACTTGACCGGTGGCCTCGGCAATCTGGCCAAACGTCGAAATGTGACCGTCATCAAAGCTCGCGGTTCGTTCGTTGATTCTCGCACGATCAAGCTCGAAGGCGATGACGCATCGATTCCCGCCGGCGGACAATTGACTTTCGACCATTGCATCATCGCAACCGGCAGCGTCCCGGCGATGCCGGCGGCGTTCAACATCGGCAGCGACCGCGTCATGGACAGCACCGGTGCATTGGAACTCGTTGATATTCCTGAAACGATGTTGGTTGTCGGCGGCGGATACATCGGACTCGAAATGGGCAGCGTCTACGCGCATCTGGGTTCCAAAGTCACGGTCGTCGAAATGACACAGACGCTGTTGCCGGGTGCGGATCGTGACTTGGTCAAACCGCTCGCCAAACGCATCGCCAAAATGTGCGACGATCGCGTTTACCTCAACACCAAAGTCGGCTCATTGACCGAGGTCGATAACAAGATCGAAGTGACGTTCGAAGGCCCGGGCAAATTTGGTCACGAGCGATATGACCGAGTGCTGATCAGCATCGGTCGTCGACCCGTCACGCAAGGCTTGGCGCTGGAGAACACCAAGGTTGAAGTCAACCCGCGCGGCTTCATCGTCTGTGACAAGCAACAGCGGACCGCCGATCCGAATATCTTTGCGATCGGCGACGTGGCTGGCGATCCGATGTTGGCGCACAAGGCGACTCACGAAGGTCGCGTTGCGGCGGAAGTGATCGCAGGTAAATCTGCCGCGTTTGATAAGAAAGCAATTCCCGCTGTCGTGTTCACCGATCCTGAAATTGCCTGGGCGGGACTCACCGAAGACGAAGCCAAACGCGATGGAATCAATGTGGACGTGGAAGTCTATCCCTGGGCGGCCAGTGGACGTGCGCAGGCTCTCGGTATTACCGATGGATTGACGAAGTGGTTGGTCGATCCCGCAACACATCGCGTGCTGGGATGTGGAATTGTCGGCAGCGGTGCCGGTGAATTGATCGCTGAAGCGGTGTTGGCGATCGAAATGGGTTGCGAGATTCATGACATCACCGAGAGCGTCCACCCGCACCCGACGCTCAGCGAGACTTTGATGAACGCCGGCGAAGTTCACTACGGCACGGCTACCGAAATCTACAAGCCGAAGAAGAAGGCCGTCGAAGGTTAGGTTCCAACGGACCATGCAATGCGGATTTCCTCGAGCAACATTTGTTCTTCGCTGCTCATGACTGCGTCACCGGAAATCGTGCTCGCGATCGCGACTAGCATCCGCTCTCTTTGGATGGGCGATTGACTTGCCAGAGATTTGATTGCGTGCGCGAGCAAGTCCGATGAGAGATCGGCGGCGGCGATCCGTTGGGCCGCGCCGATGTTCAGCTCGGACCAGCCACGCATGAACTCGTAGTCAGACAACAGACTTTCGCCGTCGCAAACGCTGACCGCTGACAATACGACTAGCGATGCGGCCTTGATTTGGTTTCGATCGAGCGGTTGCGTCGGTATTCCTTGGGAAGACATCGAAACACCGCCGAGCACTTGATCGAGGATCGCGGCATAGTATGGCCGCTCGTTGTAGGTCGACGGACGGCGTGATTGCTCGTCGTAGATCGGTGAACAATCCCCCGCCGGATCCACCGCCGCGATCCGGTACTCAAGCGGTGGATGTGTCGAGAACCATTGGTGATTGCGTGTTCGTTCGACGAATAGCATGGGCGCGACCATGGATGCCATCGGATGAAGCATGTGGCCGCGACCGGGATAACCGAGAATGCGTCGCATCGCTCGCGCCAATGCAATCGGGTTTCGAATCTTGGCAACTGCTTCGGCATCGGCCAAGGTTTCGCGACATCGACCCAACGCAAACGTCAGCGAAGTTGCGGCGATGGTACCGAATAAACCCATCGGCCAAATCGCGGCGCCGACTATCATCATCGCGTACGCCGAGATAGAGGATTTCGGGTCGTGCTCGCTCGTGTGACGACCAAGCGAGAACAATGTCTCGGCCAGAACGCGAATACTCTGCAGACCCAATAGAATCGCGGTCATGCGAGTGCCCATTCGGGTGTCACCGTTGGTGAGATGGCTCATCTCATGCGCCACGACGGCTTGCAATTCATCACGATCGAGTTGGCGAATCGCGCCGAGTGTGACACAAAGAATGCTGTCCGCCGGCGCTAATCCTGCCGCGAAAACATTGATGCCGGGTTCGCCGTCGAGCACCAGCACGGCGGGTGGTTCCGTTGCAAACGCGATTGCAACTTCTTCCACGATGTTCATCAATCGTCGCTCGTTCCGATCGACCGAAATGGCAAGCTCCCGCCCACCGATCGCCAGTCCGATCGCCCATCCACCATCCTGCGCGATGCGTCGATGTTCCATTGCGGTGACGAAGATCAACGCGGTCGCCGTCGATCCGATTCCGAGTAGGGACGTGAACCAAAACACAGCGCCGGGATCCACACATCGCTCCTCATCCGGCGTGCGATCATCGAACGCCGCAACGTATGTTTTTGCGAAGTTGCGAGGTTGGTTTTTTTCAGATGATTCTTGCGGTTGGCAAGTCGCGAAAACCAACACGATCGGGAACATCAGCAAGTATCCGATCGCGATCCCGGTCGCGATCGAAGTAAAAACTTGCGTCGTGATCACGAGCGCAAACCACCGCGCCGAAGCACGCATCGCGGCAGATTTTCTCGCCAGAAAGTCGAGCATCAGCGTTTCTCCGTCGCCCGAGTTTAAGCGATCAGGAAGCGTTGGCTGCGACTAGCGAGAACTGCGGCGCGTGATGAATCTGGGGTTGATCATCAAAGCTCAACACCGCCAAGTTGTCGCCAAATCCGATCAAGTCGGCAAATACAACGGCTGGGAAGCTTGTGCGGCGAATGTTGAACGTCGTCGCCGAGTCGTTGTAGACCTGTCGCGCAAAGGCGATGCGGTTCTCCGTGCTGGATAATTCTTCCGTCAAGCTCGCGATCGTCTCGTTGGCCTTCAATTCTGGATACGCTTCGATCACCACCGCCAACCGACCGATCGCGCCGCCGAGCGCCGATTCGGATGCCGACCACCGTGCGACAACATTCGCGTCGTTGAGTTGTGTACCGACATCGGCCAAGTGGGACGATGCTTGCTGACGAGCTGCAATGACCGCCTCCAGTGTATCCCGTTCATGAACTAGATAAGCACGCGTTGATTCGACCAGCGAGGGAATCAAGTCATAACGTCGCTTCAATTGCACCTCGATTTGCGAAAAGCTGTTGCCGGCGAACTGATCGTCCGCGACCAATCGATTGTAGGTGCGAATCACAAGCGAAGCGGCCGCGATGATTGCGATTGCCAGGGCGGCAGTGATGATGATTAGGTTGAGCATAACGGATAGTCTCGAGTGTTCGGTAATGCGGTGATGAAACCGGTAACGGACTAGCGTGGCGTCGGCGTCCACATACCCCAGCGGATGACCTGTTGACGCCAGTCTTCGATCAGTGCGGCGACAAGGAACGACGCATTGGCGGCGTAACGGGGAACGAGTCGTTTGGGGTCGCTGAACATGCGATAGGCCCATTCGATCCCAAAGCGTTGCCACACCAAGGGTGCTCGCTTGGCCGTGCCGGCGATGAAATCGAACGACGCGCCTAACTGAATGCTGACGGGGACACCAAGGCGACGATAATTTTCGTGAATCCAGACTTCACCCTTGGGTTGTCCGAACGCGACCAACAGTATCTGAGCGCCTGATTGCTCAATGCGATTGTCTTGCGCGGTTTGCTCTTCGTCGGTCAGTTTGCGAAACGGCGGTGACTCGACGCCGGCGATCCGCAGTCCCGGATATTGTTTGACCAGTCTTTCGGCGCACGTCGACGCGACGCCGGGTTCGCCACCGAGGAAGTAAATGCCCCAACCTTTTTCGGCGGCCAGCTGGGCCAACCGATAGATCATCTCGCTGCCGGCGACTCGTTCGGGCAGAGGGCGATCACTCAGACGGCTTCGCCACACAATCGGTTGGCCATCGGCCAGGATCAAGTCAGCGTCTTCGGTGATCGCCCGCACTTCGTCGCGGCGATGATTCAACATCGCGTAGTTCAAATTGGCCGTCACCACGAAGCTCGGATCACCTCGCCGAACCATGGCGTCGATCGTATCGACCGCTTCGTCAAGTGTGACGTGATCGAAGGGGACGCCCCAAACTAGCGTTCTGTGATGAAGGGGGACTTCAACCGGAACGACGATGGGTTTGGCGACCGGCGCAACCGCGACAGCGGTGACCGGATTCGTCGGCATGACAATCGGAATCGTGACGGGCGAAAAGATTGATGCGGTATCAGATGTGATCGACATGCCGGCTCAGAATCATCGGTGGAAAAGAAGTAAACCACTGCGATGAAACCTAGGTCGCCGATAGACTGGTCGATTGCCAATGAGCCACATCCGGAACCACTGCCGCCAGAGTCGTTGACGATATTAGCGGATGATCGGATTGTGCGGGTTAAAATCGAACTCCATTTTACTTTGAGAAATCGCGTGCCCGATCGACGCTTGATCGTACTATCGTTTGAAGCTTTGGCGACCGCGCCGATTGGTTGCTATGGTTCGTCCTGGAACCAGACGCCGGCGATGGATGCGATCGCCGCCCATGGCTGCGTTTGGGACCGCTGGTTGACCAGCAACGATGATTCTCGCGCGGTACTGGCGGATTGGTTCGGCACCACTGCCGATCCGTGGACCCAAGGATGGCGCGAGTTGGGTTCGATCGATCTGATCACGGACGACGAGTCGGTCGGCGAGCGTGCCGAAAGCTTCGATACCGTAACGACTTTGCCGTTTCCACCGACGGATGAAAATGAACGGCCGGCCACGGAGATCGAGTCGACTCAATTGGCGGCGTTGATCGCAGCGGCAATCGAACGTGACGGTCAATCCGATCCTTGGAGCGTGATGTGGCTGCACAGTCGATTTTTGGCGTCGCGCTGGGATGCACCTCGCGAGCTATTTCCCATTCCCGAAAACGAATTGCCATCACGCGAACCGAGCGAAGGGTACGAATTGATCAGCGATGAACTTGAACTGCCGGCTGAAGAACCGATCGCCGCGATCTTCGACTCTGTCGTCGTGCCCCGTCTCGCGCTCGGTGACGTGGTGGACCCGGACTTGGTTACCTCGTGGATGCGAACTTACGGATGCCAAGTGCGATTGATCGACCTGATGATTGAAGTGTTGCTGAACTCGTTGACGGTCGATGACCCGCTATTGATCGTGGTCGGCACGAGTGGTTTTTCGCTTGGCCAAAATGGTTGGATCGGCCATGGATGCGGAACACTGCGAAGTCCAGAAATCCGATTGCCGATGATCCTCAGTGATGTCGGGCCGATCCGACTGCCTCAGCCCACCTCGCAAACCTCGCTGGTAGAAATTCTTCGCGATTTGTCATCGGGACAACAACCATGGATCTCGCCGAAAGCTTGGGTCCGAAATCCGATCGAACGTTGGAACCAGACGGTATCGTCGCGAGTCGAGGTGGCGGCAACGACGTCTAGCTGGTTCTTCGTGCGTGATGTCGACACCAGCGAACACCTATTCCTCAAACCTGACGATGTCGAGGACTTCAATGACATCGCGAGGTTGCGGCCTGATGTCGTGGCTCAATTTGACGGTGAAAAAAAAGAAGCCCCGCCAGTCAAATGACCAGCGGGGCTTCGCATCTCAAACGCTGTCGCCGGTTGGTCTTTCATTGGACCGACAAACTTCAGCGACGTTCATTTCGACTCAGGCATCCGTTGAAGCGTCTGGAGTCGGAGCCGGCGGTGCCGATTCCTGGACTGCGTCAGCCGCGTCGCTGCTGCTCGCAGGTGCAGCCGGGACCGGAGCTTCTTCAGCAGCGGGTGCATCAGCAGGAGCGGCTGCGGGTGCAGGCGAGACGTCGCCGGCTGGCATCGACTGAGTGCTGCCCGGGACGAGCATTTCGCCCGGAGCCAGGTTGTAGCCCGAGTCACTCGATTGCATCATCGGTGCGGACATCGCAGCTTCGCCGCCGCAGCAAGGTGCCGCAGCTTCAACGACCGAACCACCGCAGCAGGGTTCTGCCACAGGAGCCGAATCGCAACAAGCGACTGGTTCCGGCGCAGGTGCACAGCAAGGCTCTGGCGCAGGTGCACAGCAAGGCACTGGCTCGGGTGCACAGCAAGGCTCTGGCTCGGGTGCACAGCAAGGCGACGCATGCTTTGCTCTGAAATGGGCCAACAGACCGCCGCCACTCTTTTTAGCATGCAGCTTGGCGAACAAACCGCCGCCACAGCAGCCGGCTTCCGCCGAATTAACATTCACAAAACTCGCACCGATTAATAGCGCGAACGCGGCAATGCCGCTCACCACAGTCCGATTCATCGAATTCTCCCAACATTTCGGAGTGCTTGGTGCGATCCGAATTCGCACAACTAACCAAAAGCCCCGATCCTGGGACCCTTTCACCAAACCGTCGGCAACATACCGACCGTCGTCTGGTTATTTCGGCCGTAAAACTGCGCAATTTGCGCAATCTTTACCGGCCACGTGAGTTTGAACGATACATTAACTGGCGGTCGAGCGCTGTCAAGTGTGTCGGGAGTACGTCGTGCTTAGGTTCAGGCCCGAATTTGCCTTCGGAAATGTAGTGACGGTCGCGGATCGGATCGAAAAAGAACGACCGTCGCCGTTCGAAAGCAACCTCAATTTGACGGGCCAAGTTGACCACGGATCGCAACAAGCGACGGATCCAAGGAGACGGTGGGGATAGCCGTGGCAACCTTGGCGCCGGCGATCGTCTGGACAGGAATCTTCCCTATATCTTGCCTAGTGGATGCGAACAGCACTTTAAGGGGCATTTCGGCGGGACCCGTTGACTGACGAAATCTACGGTGGCGGGACGATCGGGCGTTTGCGGCGGCGAGTTGGCTAGCGTTTCTGAGAGCCGCTTTGGTCGTTGGACGTCGCAATCTCGGACTCGGTGACGTCGAGCAATTGGGCCATTCTTTGGCCGTCCTCGAAATCGATAATTTGAGGATCCGCATTGGGTGTAATTTCTAGGGCGAGGCCAGAAATTCGCCATCCCGAGAGTTCCTTTTGCAGCGCCCACACGACCTGGAATTCGGTTCCAACTCCCTCTCCGTTCGGCTCGGTCCAAATGGAGTGGACCAAGGCCGCGTCGGGTTGGTCCGGAACGGGTTCAGATCGAGTGACGGTAAATCTCGCGTCGGGTGACCCGATCGGCTGCACGGTCCGCCCGATCCTTTTCAGCTCGGATTGGGCTTTTTTCGTCAACAGGATCCCCGCGTTGGAATCCTCGCCGCCCCGTCGGATCAGGTCCAAAAACTGGCTGACGACATCAGTTGGAGACGCGGTCGGCGACGTTGACTGGTTTTCACCCGGTGCCACGTTGGCGACTTCCGACGTTTTGGACCCGCAACCGATCGCTGCCAATAAAAGAGCGAAAGCGACGAATTGAACTGATCGAGCCATTTCGGGACCGGTTGAGTTGGAGGTTTGATCGCGGGGAAACTAGCGTCTTATCTACAAAAATCGACGCGGCCCGGTCAATAGATTCCGCGAGCGTTAATCGCTACTTCCCGCGTCTCATTCACCTACCGCCGCGAAACAGAATTGCCCACAATGCACGGGCGAGAGTTTTCGACGTACCCGATTTGCGAAAGCACACAGTAGATGTCAGTGGACGAACCCAATCTGATCGAAGTCGATGGACAAGCGGTGAACTTGCGGAACCGACCGTTGGCAGCGCTGCTGGCATGGTTGGTCCCGGGTGCCGGCCACATTTATCAGGGTCGAACAACCAAGGGTTGCCTATTTTTCGTCTGTATCTTGTCGGCTTGGATTTTGGGTTTCGCGCTGGGCGGCGGCCACGTTGTCTATGCGTCATGGCAACCGGGCGACAAACGATGGCACTATTTGTTACAGGCTGGTGTCGGCGTGGTTGCTTTGCCGGCGATGGTCCAGGGAAACCGAATGCGAAATGCGACTGATCCAATGACCGGACGCACCTCGGCGGCGTATGATCCGTGGTGGGGTGGCTTCATGGCTCCGCCTTTTCGTCCGGTTTTGGAGAGCGAAGCCGACGAGGTCTCGGCTTGGTACGCGCGGCGCGGGGCCGGTTACGAAATGGGCACTTGGTACACCGTGATCGCCGGATTGCTCAACATTTTGGTGATTTACGATGCTTACGGAGGCCCGCTGGCGGTTCCCATCAGTGGGCGGAAGAAACAAGAGACGGACGCCGACGAAGGCCAACTCGACTCCCCCAAGAGCTAATTCATGCTATCGATCGCACCGTCCTATTTGCTTTACTACGTGCCCCTGATCATCGCGATCTCGTTAGTGTTCGGCGGCACCCGCCACGAAGATACGTCGATGGTGCTTCGGCACGCTTGGCAAACGGGCCGCTGGATCACCGGATTCATGGCGATCATCTTCACAGTGCTTTGCGCGCTCGATTGGTTGGTCTAGATTGCGATCGCGTCTGACCATGTTGCTTCGGCATCCAACCATGAAGAACCCATGCGTGTATTGACTCTCGGGGCGGGAACCGTCGGACGATGGGTGGCGGATATGCTCTGCCGCCGTCGACACAGTGTCACCGTGGTCGATCACAATCCAGAGAATGTTCGACGCATCAACAGCGAACTTGACGTACGCGCGATCGAAGGTAGTGCGTCGCGCAGCACGGTTCTGTTTCAAGCGGATGTGTGCGCCGCCGATATGGTGTTGGCGGTAACGGGCGACGACGAAGTCAACATTGTCGCGGCCAGCATGTCCAAGGCACTCGGCGCCCGTCGCAGCATCGCCCGGGTTTATGCGCCCGCGTTTCGCGACCTCAGCACGTTTGACTATCAACGGCACTTCAACATCGATAGCTTGCTGAGCCTGGAGCAATTGTCCGCGTTCGAGTTGGCTCGCGCGATCCGTAATCCGGACGCGATTCCGCTGGAGCACTTTGCTCGCGGACAATTGGAAGTTTACGAATTGGAAGTGAACGCCAAAAGCAGCGCGGTCGGCCACAAGCTTCGCGATCTCAACTTGCCTGCGGCCATTCGTCTCGGTTCGATCTCTCGTGAAGGCCGCATGTGGATCGCCAGCGGTGAAGACGAACTGCACGGCGGCGACCGCGTCAGTCTGATCGGAACGCCCGACACGGTCAATAAAACGCGTGGCATCTTCGTGACCAAAAAAGACAACGTCACTCAGCAGCGCGTCATGATCGCGGGCGGTGGCGAAACAGGATACCACTTGGCCGACGCGCTGAGTCGCCGCGACTATCGAATTGTGATGCTTGAACGTGACCCCGATCGCTGCGGTCATCTCGCGAAAATTCTGCCGAACATCACGGTCGTTCACGCCAACGCAAACCGGCGCAGCATTCTCGAAGACGAGGGTGCCGGCAAAGTGGATTACTTCGTCGCTTGCACGGGCAGCGACGAGAGCAACATCATGGCCGGCGTCGAAGCTCGCGAACTCGGCGCGGCCCGAGTCATGTGCGTTGTTGGTCGACCGGATTACGCCAACGTCGTCGGAAAACTCGGCATCGATCGCGCGGTCAGCGAACGTGACGTCGCCGCGCGACAGATCATGGGCTTTTTGAACGAGGGCGCCATCATCAGCCAAAGTCGCTTGCCCAATGGATCGATCGGAGTCTACGAATTGGAAGTGACCGAGGGATCGAAAGTTACGACGGCGTGTTTGGCCGAATTGCCGCTGGCGGGAAAGTGCCTGATCGCAGCGATCCATCGTGACGGGTTCGTCCGCGTGCCGACCGCCAATGACCAATTGAAAGCCGGCGATATCGTCGTCGCCTTGATCGACCAATCGACGACCGACGATAGTCTGTCGTTGTTCAATCCCTAAAGCATCAACAGCATGACTGTTTCCGTTTGGGCCGATGTGGGCGGAACGTTCACGGATTGCTTCCTCGTCGACAATCGCGGTCGACGGGCAACCAAGATACTCAGCTCGGGCGCCGTTTACGCGAGTGTTCAATCCCTCGATTTGGATTACGAAATCAACGTCGGTTCGATTCCCGCTTCGGAGATTAGCGGATTCTGGATCGGTGCAAACATATCCCAAGTTCGCGGCGATGGTTCGCTCGCCGAAATCGGCACAGTGATTCGACAGAGCGGAACGACGATCAAACTCGATCGACCGTTGATCTCCCTGGCACCCGGCCATTCGATACTGATCGATGCGGGTATCGAGTCGCCCGTGCTGGCGACGCGAATGCTGCTTCGTATTCCCCTCGGTGATCCGTTACCGCAACTAGACATTCGTTTGGGCACGACAAGGGGAACCAACGCACTGTTGACGCGGCAGGGCGCGAACACGGCGTTGTTGGTGACGGCCGGATTCGCCGACATCCTGAGAATCGGCGATCAAGATCGTCCTGACCTATTTGCACTGGCCATCCAAAAACCTTCGCCGCTGACCGATACGGTGGTCGAAGTAGTTGAGCGAATGGATTGTCGAGGCAACGTACTGACTTCGCTCGATCGCGATCAACTGCGTGTTGATTTGAAACGTCTGCGCGATGAAGGCGTCCAGTCGCTGGCGATTGCACTGATGCACGCCTACTTGAACGACACTCACGAGCGGGCAGTCGAGGATCTTGCACGAAAAATCGGATTCGAATCGATCAGCCGATCGAGCGAAGTCGCGCCGCTGATCAAACTCGTCGCTCGCGCCGAAACGACGACGCTCGATGCGTACTTGAATCCGATTCTGGCGGGTTACGTGGCCAAGTTATGGAATGAGTTTGGTGGCGCAGCGACGTGCCGGATGCGATTGATGACCAGCAACGGTAACTTGGTCGCGCCGCCCAGTTTTCGCGGCCGCGATAGCATCTTGTCAGGACCGGCTGGCGGAGTGGTCGCGCTAGCGCATGTGGCTCGGCGGTGCGACGCCAAGCGTGCGATCGGGTTGGACATGGGCGGAACCAGCACCGATGTCAGCCGCTTTGAAGGTCTCGTCGGCCGACGCCAAGAAACCCGCGTGGCAGGCGTTCGAGTCATGACACCGATGATGGATATCGTGACCGTTGCCGCCGGAGGCGGATCGATTTGCGACTTCATCGATGGGCGGTTGATCGTCGGGCCGGCCAGCGCGGGCGCAGAACCGGGGCCGGCCTGTTACGGTCGCGGTGGGCCGCTGACGGTGACGGATGTCAATCTGCTGCTCGGTCGGATTCCCGAATCTCGCTTTCCATTTGCACTCGATCGCGCCGCCGCACAACAACGTATCCGAGCGATCGCCGATCGCATGCCCTCCGGTGCATTGAGTTGCGACGAAGAACTGGCCGATGGTTTCTTGAAGATCGCCGTCACTCACATGGCGGAAGCCGTTCGGCAAGTTAGCACGGCTCAGGGCACTGACGTGCGTCAGATGGCGCTGATCGGTTTCGGAGGCGCATCGGGTCAGCACCTGTGTCGAATCGCATCGATGTTGGGGATGCGACGCATTCTCGATCACCCCGACGCAGGCATGCTCAGCGCGATTGGGATGGGCTTGGCAGATGTCGGACGCGTCGTCACTCGCGGCATCTATCGCCTTGCAAGTCTTCTGTCGCCGACTGAAATCGAAATCATTGCGGACCAACTTCGACACGATGCTCATTCGCAACTGACCGATGAGTTCGACGACGGTCTCGTTTTGAATGACCGTTTGGATTGCGATGTCCGGTACAAGGGAACCGACGCCGCGCTGATGATCGAGTTGAGCCCCGTCGAAACGATCGAGCAACGCTTTCATGATTCTCATCGACGCACATTTGGCTACGCACAACCGAACCGCAGCATTGAGGTCGTGGCGATCCGGTGTGAGTCGACGCTCAGTCGATCGGCCTATCCGAATGAAATCAACGCGACTGGCATCGCCCCGATCGAAACCACCGGCATCGACTTTTGGCATGACGGCAAAGTCATCCAAGGCAAATTGGTGGATCGCGCTGGACTCAAATTCGGTACACGGATCGCAGCGCCGGCAATGATCGTTGGCGATCACTCGACGCTGCTCGTCGAACCCGGATGGCAGGCCACGGTCATCACTGACGACGTGATCGAGCTGACGCCTGTGACAAGTGAAACGACGACGGTCGATACCGATGGTCAGCTTGATGCGGTGTTGATCGAAGTCGTTGCTCGACGGTTGCAGGGCATTGCCGATGCGATGGGCGAAGTGCTGCGACGCACCTCCATCAGCGTCAACGTGAAGGAACGCCGTGACTACAGTTGTGCCGTCTTTCGAGGCGACGGAGCGTTGATCGCCAACGCGCCCCATGTTCCGGTCCATCTCGGCGCGATGGGTCACACGGTTCGACAGATGATGAAGTCCTTTCCGACGATGTCGCCGGGCGATGCTTACGTCAGCAACGATCCGTTCGCCGGCGGTTCGCACCTTCCCGACGTGACCTTGGTGACGCCCGTATTTTGTGACGAGAAAGTTCGAGATGCAAAGCCTGACTTCTTCGTTGCCTCACGCGCGCACCATGCCGAGATCGGCGGGAGGACCCCCGGCTCGATGCCGCCCGATGCAACTTCATTGGCCGAAGAAGGCGTTCTGATTCGCAACTTCGCGCTCATCAAGTCGTCGGTGTCCCATGTCGACGAGCTACACCATCTACTGACATCGGGACCGTATCCATCACGCAGCGCCTCGGAAAACTTGGCCGACATCGCCGCCGCCCAGGCCGCCGGAACCTACGGCGCTAGCGCTTTGCGAGAACTGGCGTCCGACTACACGATTGATGTCGTCGATTCGCTGATGACCCAGATCTTGAATTTGGCCGCCGAATCGATGAGTCGCTGGATCGCGACGTTACCAACGAAACCGAAAGACTTTTCCGACCAACTCGACGACGGAACCAAGATTGCCGTTCGCCTCCAGCGCATCGAGAATCGATTTTCCGTTCAGTTCATGACGGCTCCGGTGCATCCACATGGTTTCAATGCTACTCCCGCGATCGTCACGGCGGCAGTTCTCTACGTGTTGCGATGCGTTTCCGGATCCAACATGCCGCTGTGCGATGGCGTATTAAGAGACGTGGATATCGTCATCCATCCTGGTCTACTGGACCCGCCCGCTCACGACGATCCCTCGTTGTGTGCGGCCGTTGTCGCGGGCAATGTGGAAACGAGCCAGCGGATCGTTGACGTCCTGTTGGGCGCGATCGGCGTTGCTGCTGCGTCTCAAGGAACGATGAACAACGTCATTTTTGGTGATGACACGTTTGGGTATTACGAAACGATCGGAGGCGGGTCGGGCGCGACGGCGGGCCATGATGGTGCCGACGCCTTGCACACGCACATGACCAATACTCGAATCACCGATCCCGAAGTCGTCGAATCACGAACGCCGGTTCTGTTGCGCAGGTTTGCCATCCGTCGGCACAGCGGCGGTGCGGGGAAACATCGCGGCGGCAACGGGATGATCCGCGAATTTGAGTTTCTGAAACCGCTGACGCTGAGCCTGTTGACCGGTCGTCGAACAACGCGTCCCTACGGCCAGAGCGGAGGCGAACCGGGCATGTCAGGTCGCAACACGCTTGTCCGCGGCGACGAGACCATCCAATTGCCACCAACGGCAACGATCAGCCTAATCGCCGGCGATCGACTGATCATCGAGACGCCCGGTGGCGGCGGATGGGGCAAGACGTCAGGCCTGTAAAGGTATCGCTCGTTCCATTTTTCCTGTATCACCGTGTATTTCGCTACACGGAGGTTCGCGATGTCGTCCAAGGTTTTCAATCGTTTTGTCGAAAAGGCTCCCTTTGACGTCATGACGAGGGTGCTCGCTCAAGAATTTATCGGCGACGAATTGAATCGTGCCTTCGATGACAATCGGGAAGTACAGTACGACGACATTGCCACTTTTGAGGCAATCGCAGCAACGCTTGCCGACGTGGCACTGAACTTCAGCAACGACTTTATCAGGCGTACAAAGATTACCGCAGGCTCGACGCCTCCGGTCTTGGTGTAGAACGACTGGCGACTGACACCGATAACCTACAAGGTTATTTCAAGTCTCATCGCAGCGCGAAGAAGAAGCCGCACCGATCAAGAAACGTGAAAAATACGATCCTGGCAAAAAGATGATGCCGGGGATGAAGATGTCGGTTGCTGTCGGGAAGATTTCACCACAGAGCCACGCAGAAACATAGAGTTTTGGTATCGGGCATCGGAACGGTTCTAGTCTCTGTGACTCCGTGGTAAAATGGAGTTTGACATTTATAGATTTGATAGTTTTGCGAATCCCATGCTCTCCGACGACCAAAAGAAACAACTTCGACATCGCCTCAACCGCATCACTGGACAGGTGGAAGCGGTCGGTCGCATGATTGACGAAGATGCCTACTGTGTCGATCTTCTGATGCAGCTCTCTGCGGCGACGGGTGCACTCGGCAAAGTCGGCCAAATCGTTCTTGAGAATCACTTGCGGACCTGCGTTGCCGAGGCGATGGAGAACGGCGACAGCCCTGATCGAGAGCAGAAGCTCAATGAAGTTATCGCTTTGTTTCGCATATACGCCAGCGTCGTCGATTGATTGTCACTTCTCGGTGAGTTTGGCGAGCAAGCGGATCAGCTTCGCTCCATCGATCGGTTTGGCGATGTGCTCGGTGCAGCCGGCTTGCAGACATTCGTCCCGGTCGCTGCTCATCGCGTTGGCGGTCAGCGCGATGATCGGTGCGGTGAAGCCGCTGTCGCGCAGTCGCCGCGCCGCTTCGTAACCATCCATCACTGGCATTTGCATGTCCATCATCACGGCGTCGATCGGCTCGCTCGCTTGGTGACGACGGGCAATCAACTCGATGCCTTCTAATCCGTTGTCTGCCGTGATGACCGTGCCGCCGGCCCGCTCGATAAAGTGTTGAGCCAAGAAACGGATGTCGCGACGGTCATCGACCACCACGATCGTGGCGCTCAGCCGAATCTCGACCATTGAAATCTCGGCCGACCTTGCTGCCACCAGTTCTAAGGCCTCGAGTTCATGGTCAGCGACATTGCCGCAATTGACCGCGACGGAAAACGTGATGCCTTCGCCGGGATTGCTGCTCACATTTAAATCTCAACCTCTTTCACCGCCGGATGACCGGTCGTCAATAACATTTCCGCCGCCGTTCTATCGTATGAATGCCGAGTGAACCAACACATCCATTGGACCAGGATTGAGCGACGATCCAATCGACGATTTCGTATCCATCGGCAACCTCGGCTTGCGACCACGGGCTGATGCGATGTCCGAACGACGCACCCGAGCCACGAACATCAACGTCGACCCAAGCGTAACCCGAACGCAAAAACCGTCGTCGCCGCGTCGTGTACAAACCACTGTGGTCGATCGGCCGATTCGGACTGAGCCAGCTCAGCGGGGCGCGGAGGTGGATCGAGCGGAAATATCGAGTTTGACGCAGAATCGTCGCGGCGGGCAACTCACGCGCAAGCGGTAACCACACGTCCACGGCCAGCCGCAATCCATCACGCGTCGTTAAAACGCGCGATTGATAATTCATCGAGTAGGTCTTAACGCAGAAAGGCTACTTAGGCTTCTCAACGTCTGTGATGTACTTTCCATAACCTTCGGCTTCCATCTTGTCCTGCGGCACAAATCGCATCGCGGCTGAATTTAAGCAATAGCGTTTGCCACCTCGATCGGCGGGACCATCATCAAAGACGTGTCCGACGTGTGAGTCCACGATCTTCGAGCGGACTTCGGGTCGCTGTGTTTGAGTAACCATTCATTAACCATTCAACGAGTCCAGCATAGGTAACTTTATGTGTTTCGTAGGTGACTTTTACGACTTCGATGTGTCCGCCTTGAGCGTAGTTTTCATACGTCGGATTCTGACTCGTCCCGCCGCTGTACCCCGAAACCACATCGGTTACACCCGGCAATTTCTCGAAGTCTGATTCGGTACACCAGAAGCAACCGCCACCAAGGATGGCGGTCGCGGAGGTTTCGTCAGTCGTTGTCACGTTCTCCAACCGAGGGGAAATTCGGCGATGCTCACGGCAGTTCGATGTCCAAACCGTGATTGATCCGATTGGTGAAGTTTGCCAGCGCTACGGTGGCCGCTAACGTCACCAACTGAGTGTCGTCAAGAAATTCTTTTAGTTTGGCAACGGTCTTGGGATCGACTGTCGCTGTTTTGGTCAGTTGTTCCGCGTAGGCAAGTACAGCCTTTTCGTGGTCGCTGAATGCGTTGCTGCGAACGTAGTCGTCGATCTCAGCGATTTGCGCATCCGTCGCACCCGCTTTCTTGGCTGCCGCTTTGTGATAATGAGAGCAATACTCACATCCGTTGATTTGAGAGGCTTTGTAATACGCGAACTCTCTCAGCTTTTCCGGTAGATCCCTGCGAATGCCGTCATTGATTTGCGTTGTCCCGCCCAGCACATCTGGCTGGTAAGCGAGCGTGCTAAAGATGTTGAGCGACTTTCCGAACTTTTCCTCGATCGCTTTCAGGATCGGCTGAGCGTCGACGGGGGCGTCGGCAGTTTTCAGTGGAGCATCATATGGCATGATAGACTTTGGACATTGCGGAAGAAATTGGTGCAAGAGGAGGATGCAAATCGTGGGCCGGTATCTCTTCGTAGTGGAATTAGCCAGTATTCCCCACCGAGATGAATGGATTTCTGGCGAGTCCCACTACGAGAGACGTCCGGTTTTCTGGACGTGCGTTCGCACGTCGGCGTTGGTCATTAGCACCAGCACTTCTCGATAACTCGCCGAGATCGCTTTAAGTGCTCGGGTGTCAGTTTGCGATCTGTTGCACTGACGACGCAGAGCACATGCGTGACGGCCCAAGACTCGTCGCGATGATGGACTGGACGTGACAACGAGAATGTCTCGCAGCATCTCCATCATCCTGAGCGATGCGTTTCGATCTGCGGCGACGTACGGAAGCAATTGATCGAAGACCAGCGACGCGAACGAGGCGAACGTCACAGGCTCGGCGACGACGCGAAGTTTCCGTTCCTCGTCAAATCGGTAGGCATCGGGCATCTCGCGGGCTGCCAGGTGCTCCAGTGAAGTTTGCAACCAGTCCATGCAACCGATCGCCGTGAACGGATCATTGACACCGGGCGATAGAGCTCGCATCGCAACCTCGACCAACTGGTTGAATTGGAACCGTAAATCCTGAGTCGCCGTTCGCTGAGTTCCGAAAATGAACATCGCTGACATTTCGGCGGCAAGATCATCGTCGACCTTCAGGGCTGGCGAAGCGAGCAACAGAATGCTGTTTTCGTTGACAAAGTCACCTGCGGTAGACTGAATCCTCAATACCAAGTCGCGTTCACTGGCGATCCGCAATAGTGACTCGCCGTCGACGTACTCCAGGTATCCCGCCCCCTTGGGGCGAATGCTCTTCGCGGTTGCATAGAAGTACTCGGGCAAGTCAGCTTCGATGCGTCGATCGGCTTCGTCTTCGTGTGGCTCACCAATCCGCGACGGAAACTGCTTTTCGATTTTAGAGTTAAGACTTCGTCCTACTTTCGCAATGATGTTCGAAACATGGATCGACTCGGGGATGTGATGAATGAAAAAAATCAACACGCCCACACTGGCCAGCGCCATCAGTACTCCCACGATGACCGCGATATGCGGTACAAATGCCGCCGTCAAATCACTTTTCGCCGCATCGCCGCTGGCCGTTTCCGCATTGCGAACCGTCCGCAAGACCATCAAACAATAGATGAACGTCGATATGAACACGCCCAGCGTGAACTGGTTGCCTTTGTCAGACATGAAGTTGTTCAGCAGCCGAGGACCGACTTGGGACGTGGTAGTCGAGATCGACAGAATGGTCATCGAGAACGTCACGCCCGCGACGGTGATCATCGACCCCGCCACCGTCGAAAGCACGGCGCGAGCCCCAGCGGGTTTGTTCGCGTACAGCCAGTCGATGTTGTTCATCCACTGAGACCCGAGTTGGCTATCCGCATAGGTCGTTACGAAAGATAGCATGAACGCAGCAATCGCCATCAGCGACGGGACGAACCAGTAGCTGTTGCGAACATTCGCCCAGAGTGTCACGAAAAGCGCGTTCATGGAAAACCATATCGCTTAGCAATGGCGGAAAAAAAGTGCCTGACCACATTTGCGGGGAACCGGCCCTTCGAGTGCTCTGCACAAATGGCGTTAGACACTTATTTTCGCACGATCCTTAAACGCGCTTCGCCAAATACACGATTAAAAGTACGACCAAGATCGTTCCCAAAATTCCGCCACCGTATAGCATAATATTCTCTCAAGTGTGAGCTGATAATAGGCAAACCAAAAGAGCAAACCCGTACTCAACCAACGCTTAATGCAATTGACGTGCCAAAGTAGACTCGAAAACCTTCACTCGGACGACACAGTCTGTTCAATGTCGGATACGGACGAGGTTGTTGGCGTCTTGTTGATTTCCTTCACACTGCAATCCTTGACGACTTGGTGCAGGCAACCGCGACGTTGACTTCATTTCTTCATTTCCAAAATTGACTGTAAGCGTTACTTCTTCAAAATGATCCAAACCGCATGGATGATTCTCGGGAAGTAGCCAAGCATGGTCAGCAACAAGTTGAGCCAGAACTGCATCCCTATACCAACTTGTAAAAACACACCAAGTGGCGGCAGAAAAATTGCAATTAGAATTCGAAGAACGTCCGCACCGCCAGATTTTGTTTTGATTTCGTTCATTGCGGTTCCTTTAAAGGAGTTCGATGATTCGGGATGGCTGTAGAAATACGCGATAGAAGCAGGGGTGCATTTCCCATGCCACGAGCTGGCAGAGATTTAAGACAGAAAATGGAGACAAAAAAATGAAGAGCAAGGATCTTTCTGTCTCCATTTTTCTGTAGGAATGCGAATGACGACGCAGGACGGGAATTCTGGGGTATTCCACTACGCTATCTCGGCGATCGTTTGGTCTTCTTTGATGGGTTCGCACTCATCGCCTGGTCGGCAATCATCCTCTCCCAAAATCACTGCCAAAAAGTGGGTCCGTTCAAATCCAGCAAACAGTTGTCGCTGCACGATCAGTAGTGGCACGGCGAGAAACACGCCGGGCAGCCCCCAGATGAATCCCCAAAAGGCGACGGCAATGAGAACCACTAAAGACTCGTCCGTAAATAAGTTACCGGATTGGTGTTGATTTGTGATGTGGGTTTCCGGGAAGATTTCCCGCATGCCGGACGCAATCATCGTAAATGGAATTCGTTACAAGTATAACGCACTGGTCGAGGACCTTGATGAGCGAGCCCGTCGACGCTGGGCCGCCACGGAAGCTGAATCTATTGGGAGAGGCGGCGTGGCCGCTGTAGCCCTGGCGACTGGTTTGTCTGATCGCACTGTCCGAAGTGGAATACGCGAGATTCGAGATGGGCGAGTTGTTCCCGCAGGACAGCAACGGCGAATAGGGGGCGGACGCAAACCGCTCGAAGACTCACACCCCGATCTTGTCGGAGCGATTGAAGCTCTCGTTGAACCGACCGAGCGAGGTGATCCTCAGTCGCCCCTTCGATGGACGTGCAAGAGTTTGACCAATTTGCAAACCGAAATGCGTCGACAAGGGTACGCGGTTGGCCGGACAAAGATTTCCGAGGTTCTTCATGGGCTTGGCTATTCATTACAGGGCAACCGAAAGACTCGCGAAGGGAAAGACCATCCAGATCGCGATGCTCAGTTTGAACACATCAACAAGCGAGTCAAAGCGTATCGCCGAGGCGGACGCCCCGCGATCTCCGTTGATACGAAAAAGAAAGAAAACCTGGGAAACAAGGCGAATGTTGGTCGCGAGTATCGACCGAAGGGCTCACCTCGCGAGGTCGACACGCATGACTTTCCCGACAAGGAAAAAGGCAAGGCGGTGCCATACGGAGTTTACGACATCGACCACAACGAAGCCTGGGTTTCGATTGGCATCGGCAGTGATACCGGCGAGTTCGCTGTTGAGTCGATACGCAGATGGTGGAAAGAACTTGGGAGCAATCGCTACCATAAGCCGACGCGGCTATTGATCACTGCGGATGCTGGCGGAAGCAATGGCCATCGCAACCGACTTTGGAAACTTGAGCTTCAACGTCTTGCTGACCAAACCGGTATGATCATCGAGGTCTGCCACTACCCGCCAGGAACAAGCAAGTGGAACAAGATTGAACACCGACTGTTCTGCCACATCACCCGAAATTGGCGAGGGGTTCCATTGGAGACACACCAAGTCGTCGTCAACTTGGTGAGTTCAACACGAACCAATGAAGGCTTGGAGGTGCATTGCTGGCTCGATGAGAGCGCCTACGCCAAAGGTCGTAAGATCACCGACGCGGAAATGCAAACGGTTAAGATTAAGCGAAACCAATTCCACGGTGATTGGAATTATGAGATCATACCAACAAGCAACTAGATGAATCCGGTAACTTATTTACGGACGAGTCCTAACGGGCCGACTTTCAATGTCTTTCCCAGAATCGTGGGTGTTACGAATTGGCCTTCGACAGCAGTGGCGGCCCAAAAAGCTGCCGCCATCAGGAAGGCGTGAAAGATCGAGTTGGGAGTGCTCGCGGCAGCCATGAACACTAGCGCCGTTCCCAGTACAGGACCGAGAATGGGAATGAAGTTGAGCAATGTTGCCAGCACTCCCCAGAGTATTGGAGTCGGCATCCCTGCAGCCCAAATCACGAGCGTGACGGCAACACCAAGACCGATGTTGATCGCCGTAATTTGTTCCAGTTACTTACTGACGCTGTGCTGAATCTCGCTGATCTTTTCCAGTGCGCGATGTCGACTCGCATCGTCCGGTAACGCGCCCAACAAGCGATTGAGCAAGTCGTCACCGCTAGCGAGCATGAAGAACGTTAGCACCGCTATCGCCGCGATGAACGCGACGAGCTTGCCCGTCGTACTGATCAAAGCCGACTGATCGACAAAGCCCGGTTTTTGCACCGACACTTCAACGGTTTGCCTAATTCGGTCGCCGGTTGACGCACTATCGAGCGATTGCTCAGCTCGATCCAGGATCGTCAAAGGCTTCATGATCGTGGCCATTTTGTGCTGGACTTTGGCGATGCTTTGCGGAGTGACTGCAATCCACTGCTGCGCTGGGCTGTACAGCACACTGGCAATGATCGCGATCGCTCCGAAGAGCGAAAAGATCAAAAGTCCACTGGCCAGCGATCGCGGCAAGCCGAGTTTGCCGAGCTTTGTGACGATCGGGCGCATCGACAAGTAGGCGAGCGAGGCAATTACAAGCGGAATGAACAAGGCGCTGGCGAGGTACATCGTGCCGATCGTCAGGATGATCGCGATCCAGGTGATGATGGTCTTAGCGTTGGCTTGCTCGATTCGTGAAGCAATATCCGTCACGTTGACGCGAGAGAACGAAATGTCACCCGGTCGATCGGGCAAGTCGAATCGATGACGAATTTGCTCGGCCGATGTCGTGCGAGTTGGATCGGCGGAATTCACCTCATCACCCGAATGTCGAGCGTAAATTTGCGGCGTTCGAAAATTTGATGAAGCAAACGCTGCGCCGCTCAGGCGCAGCGTTTGCTACCCTTCCTGTTGCGATTCGCCAGAATTCCAAACTCCCTTACCCAATCCCAACGACAGGAACCCTTGCCATGGCGACAACAACCACTGACCATCAAACCATTCAAGACTGGATCGAAGAACGCGGCGGCGTACCAGCGACCGTGGAATCGACCAGCGAAACTGCTGAAGGCGTGGGCGTGCTTCGCGTCGACTTCCCATTTGGCGCCCGCAATGACCGGCTATCGACCATCTCCTGGGAAGACTTCTTCGCAAAGTTCGATGATGCTGGTTTAGCGTTCTTGCACGACGACAAGACAGCCAATGGGGAAACGAGTCGATTCTGCAAATTCGTAAGCCGAGATGCGTGATTCAAATCGGAGGTGACTCACCAGGATACCCCTGTTACGAAACGTCACTTCTAGCAAAACTATATTGAAGGGCAGTGGGAAGTCACTGACACGGTGGTCTCCACCGAGCCACATTCAATATCGCCTTTATCGGTCTCGCGATGTTCACTACCTCGGAACGAAAATCCGCGAGGCTCCATGCGGTGGATGGTAGCGAACATTGAGCATGTTGTGCGGATGACGTGCTCCCGCTTCGAGGGCCAGGTCCATGACGGCTTGCCACTGACGCCAAGTCGCAACTTCGCCTCGCAAGATGACTGTACCGCTCTTTACGGTGACATCAATCTTGTCGCTTTTATCCAACAGTGCATACTTGAGTTTTCGCAGCAAGTCAGACTTGATCGCATCGTCGCTTTTCTCTTTCCACTGCGGTTCGACCGCCAGCGAATTGTTGACGTGCACGACGCCGGTTACGCCGTCCGCGATCCACTCGGCAATTTGCTTCTCTAGCTCGCTGTCGACGATTCCATACAGACTGACGTGCGCTCGTTGACAGTGGACGCGGATCTCTCGACGATCAAGATTTGCACTGCGAAGTATCGCAGCTTGAGTTTCGTGAATGATCTCCATGTCGGTGACGTTTACATCGTGGTACTCGACTTTAATTTCGTTGACCACGCGATGCACACCGACAATGTCACTCGCCAAACGCTCAGCCCGATTCTTGGTCCGCAGCAGGTTAACTGTTCCAGTCAGAGTCACCGTACCATCGTCGGCTTTGGTGGAAATCACGTCAACGTGACTGAACACAATTGGGTCGTTACGAAACGATCGGTCAAGCGCCAATTGAATCGTCTCGTTACTCACATCTGCCCACCGCTCGCGGCGTTGCGAATCATCAGCGGTATCCGCGTCGACCTTCACTCCGGTGACATCTACTGCGGAAACACCCCAGATCTCTGCAATTTGCTCCAACCGATCCTTTGCTTCTACGGACCCAGCCGTGCCGGAGAGTTTGGCGACATGCCCCTCGACACGCACGTCGACTTGTGCATCATCCAAGTAGACCGAGTGAACGATCAAACCACGAATTTCTTCGGCGATTTCTTCGTCGGTGCGATCGCTGCTCAGACTCACCGTGATTTGATTGGCGACCTTTGCAACGCCGGTCACACCGCTCGCGGCGAGTTCCGCGATCCGCTTTTCCGCTAAGGACGCGACCTTGCCGGTCAACGCAACTTCGCTTCGGCTGACGTCAATGGCGATGCGAGGCTCATCGACACTGTCGTTGATCCGCAGCACCTTTTCAACGTCCTCGCGAATGTCGTCATCGCTGCGATCCGATGCGACAACAATCAGTTGGTTTAGCACCGCACTGACACCACGAGTCCGCTTGGCGATCGTGTCGGCCATTTGCTTGTCGAGCAGACTGGTCGCAGTGCCCGAGAGTGTGACAAGTCCTGAGTTTGCTGTGACGTTGATCTCACCGCCAGCGATTCGTGAATTGTCGGCGATGTCGGCTTCGAGTGCGGACGCGACTTCTTTGTCAGTGAGTTTAGCTTTGTTTGATGTTTCCTGACCGATGGCGTTCGCTGGGTCGAGAAGAGCGACCGCGAAGATCAGTGGTAGCGAATGATTGATGAGCGCGTTCATGGCGAGTTCCGAAATAGAAGTAGTGGGCTTCGCCAGAACTTCTCTTCAGGAAAGAGAATTCTGGCGAATCCCACCAAGGGATGCGAAGAGAATTTAGCCCCGAACCTACAGCGTGGTCGTGTCAGCAATGAGCATGACTCGATCGCCGATCTTGACCGGCACACCGGTAACGCTCACCTTATCGCCGCGTTTGTACTTCTTGGCTGGTTCCCCTGCACCCATATCGACGGTCATCGTCTTGCCATCGTCCGTCTTGACCTTGGCAACTGTTCGTTTTTCACCGCGAACATTCGCCATCTTCGTGGACTGAATGGTGCCGCTGTACTTTCGACCGGTGCGTTTCACAGCCGCCTGTTTGCCTTGAGTCTCGATCGTCGTGGCAACCAGCACCTGCTTGTTGCCAGCCTTGATCATTGGTCCAAAAGCGGTGAGCGAATCGCCTTTGAAGAGTTGGAAACGGGAGTTCGTGCCCATATCGACCCAAACGGATTTGCCATCGTTGGTTTGCACTTGCAGCATCAACGCTAGGCCACTGAGTCGCTTGACGAATTTGCTCTCGGTGATTTTGCCGGCGACCTTGACGGACTTGCCGCTCAATCCCTTCTGAGTCGTCTGGGCTACGTTGCTGCTGTGAATCGCATCCGTTCCCGCGATCTCGCTGAAGTCGTACGTTTCATACATGCCGTCGCCATCGTCGTCTTTGTAGGTGGCATAGCTGTCGTTGAGGTAATCGCCATCGGTGTCGTGGTAACGCGAGTACGATTCGTAGTTGCCGTCTTTGTCATTGTCAGCATAAACGCCGTAGCCGTCGTCGTAGTCCTCTCCGTAGAACTCGTCGGCAGCAACGGTCTCGATATCATTGTCGTTGTCGGTGCTGGTCTGTTTGTCACCGTAATCGAAATGCTCGTTGTCCCAACGTCCGATCGCTTCATCTGTGGGGTTGTAGTCGTTTCCGTCGAACCATTCCGAAACGTCGTACCACGCATCGTCTTCGACGCGGCTACCTGCGGCGATCGGTTCGTCCGCGAACACGTTGGGGGAAATCAGCGCAACGCCCAAAAGCGGGGCGATTGCAATCGAGAGCCGAGTGAGTTTCTTATTCATGATCGAATTCCTTCAGTGAAGAGTTAGAGGAGTGCCGCGCGGGAATCGTGTGACACGCTGCTGCGAGCTATCCCTGCACACGCTATGCCGCGCTGGAGCCCATTGCTAAGTCGCCTACAGGTTCTTAACGTCCGAGCCGACCTTGTCGGCTTTCGCTTTGGCGTCGGCCGCTAACTTTGCAGCTTCGTCGTGACCTTGGCCCCGGTTTCTTTACCGACGGCTTTGACGTCACCAGCGAGCTTCGTGGCCGTTAAATCTTCTTCTTAGAGTGCTTCAGATGCGGCATGAACAGCTATACCGACGACCCGTTTACCTCTTCAAGCAGACCACTGCTGGTCAATCCATACTCGCTCGCCGATGCGGCTGCTTTGTCCATCGTCTCCGATGCAACCTTTTGCCCACGCTCAAGGAGTTGTTCGCCTGCTTGGTACGCATCGTCCATCAAACCGTCGGACGCTTCACCCATCCATTGATTTTCGCGACGTGTGCGCGGAACGAGCAAACCGGCCAACATCCCCAGCGCCATGCAACCAACGCCGACGGCGAGTGGGTATTGCTGACTGGCGTCGTGATAATTATCGCTCGCTTGGCTGGCTAAGTCACTGACGCTCTGGCTCAGGTTTTGACTTTCGCGACTGATGCCGCGACCGGCACTGCGACCGCTGGTCGCACCGTAGTGATAGGCATCGCGTCCAGCATGACGGCCGCGTTGATAGGCGGCACTCGCCGTTTCCGACGTTGCAGATCCAACAAAACTCACTCCCGATGTGACCGACGATGCCGCCGAGGAAAGGCCCGATGCGGTCGCACTCGCCGCGTCGCTGATCGCTCCACCAACGGAAGCCGCGGCACCGGTTACCGAATCGACCGCCCCTGATGCGGCTTGTTTCGTTTTATCCCACACTGATGGGTCATCTCCCACGTCGGAGCCTCCGGTACGATACGCTGGGATTCACTGAACAGATCACCGACGTTGCGATCTTCAATGCTTTCTCGCATACGGTCGAGTTGCTCAGCGGCAGCCGAAACGTAACTGGCGACCCCTTCGTGATTGGCTTCGCTCAGCTTGTCCGCTGCCTTTTGCATCGCATCGCGAAAAACGCCGATTTCAGCTGCTGCTTGCGACTTCTTTTGCTTCGCGTAGTCGCGGCTGGTTGCCTTCACCGATTCAGTAGCTTGGCGGACTTCTTTTTCGCCAAACACAATCGCCTTGGCGGCTTCTGATTTGGCTTGATCGGTCAAGTCGCTGGCGTGTTGTTTGACTTGTCCGGCCGCTTCACCGGCATCTTGTTTCAGACGCTGGCCCGCTGAAGGTTTGCTTTGGCCTGACTGGCCATGGGAAGGTGAATGGGGTTGCGTGCGTTGACTCATGATCGGACTCGTTAGCAGAGAAGGAAAGATGCAGTCGGTATCGCCTTTTTTACGCACTTGCCGTTCCGCTGATGCACTTCACTGACATCGCCGGTGGCGAACCACTACTGAACTTTCATAAGAATGCTTTTGAGCCTTTCATTACTGGTTGCTTCCAACGCAACGCTGACGTCTGCTCGGAGCTGCATCAACGAGTCGCTAAGTCTTCGATTCAGATTTTCTCGCGTCGTGAACTTGGTCCACACCAATTGATTCGCGTCCAAGTGAAATTGCACCCAGTTCGCATCCTGACTGTATTTGGAATGTTCGGTCGTGTAGCGATTCATGTCAGTCCGTGAACCGGATCGTGATGACATCGCTGACTCGCGCGTCGCTCGTTCTTCGCGAGCCATCGCGGTCCGCAGCTCCTCGGCGCTATCGACGCTTTCACGGTTGTTCGAGTTCGTGCCCAAGGGATTATCGTTGCGATAGATGGAGCCTCGTGCGTATGGCAGAGTCCCTGAAAGTGTTTGCGATTCGCGATAGCCGAAGTGCTCAGCCGATTCGGTTCCCGTCCCGAGACGACCGGATGCTGCTGCGATCGCGCCCTCGACTCCGTCTTCGATCGCATCGGCTCGATCACGAACTTCGGCGGGCGTTTCGTCGATGTAGTCGTCGACGCGATAGTTTTCAGCGTCCGCTGCAGAAAGATTCATCGACTTCGCCAATGCTGCTCCGACATCTTCAGGGTTCGGCAACGATTTCTCGCTGCCTGTTGTTGTAGTTGCGTCGTTATCGTCCATGTTGGTGGTTGACTTGACCTGCTTCCAACCAAACGATTCCATAGCTTCGACAATCCGAGAAGATTGTTGAAATAGTTTTGAGAACTGTGCGACCTGCTCGGAAGAGTTCGCTTCTCTGGCGGCTTGGGTCGCGAGTTTCTTGACTAAACTGGCATCGCTCCAGATCACGCCTGACAGTGCCCAATCGCTAATTTTAGAAGTTGAACCCTCTGGAACGAGTGCATTCTCTTGTCCGTAGACCGAAGTTGAAGTGACGAGTGCAAGTAAGAAAAACGGAAGGAGATAGGCAATTTTCATTGGATTGATTTGTTTGGTTGAGGGATGTATGTACTCGTGGAAACTTGAACCACGAAGCGAGGAAGGACTTGGTTGTTGCTCCGCGTACAGGTTCGAACGCAAACATGATGCCGCTGAGTCACGAGAAGTGATATTCACGCTTGGTTCTCTCGAATTCGATCAATGATTTGCTTCGGGTTCGGCAGACGTTTCGCGACGATTTCCAAATCGTCTTGGCCTGAGCTAGAAATTCCAATCCCACCGACGTTGAGTAGACGCTGAAAGAACGACTGATCGAGCTGGATGTTGCGGACGTCATTATGTTGCACTTCCGATGTCTCGCGAGAGATAATTCCCTTTTGATAGATCGTCCGGTCATCCGTCACTGTCAATGTTGTGAAGGTGCTGAGCAGCATCCAGTAGCTGACGAGAACCGCGATCACAAGTAGCGTGATCGCGCACGCCCAAATCAACAGCGACGCCGGACCGAGCACCGTGGTTTCATCGGAGTAGCCAGCTAACGACATCCCAGCAATCGACATTACCAGCAATGCGACAGCGATCCCACCGAGAAGCATGATGACTAGCGTTGCGAACGGCCGCGCTCGCAGCACAACTGGATGTACTTTCACGAGCGTTCGTTCCTCAGGTTCGACCGCCAGGCGATCCTTGTCAGCCGCGCTCTCACTCACTTCGCGAACCGACTTGACGACCGCGGTGGGCATCGCCATCTCGAACGGTTTCTTGCAGTTCGGACAGACCACCGGTCCGTCCAGGTGTTCGATTGTGGAATCAACTTCCTGCTGGCAGTAGGGACATTGTGTGGTGAGGACTTGCATCTTGGCGGTTCCTGATAAGCGAAATTGGCGTAGTGGGATTCGCCAGAATTCCTTCCGCACAGAAATTCTGGCAAATCCAACTATTTGCAAGCACTTCGCATGCCGGGATCCCGTGCTCACACAGTAGCCACGGTTTCTTTAACCACTGAGCCGTGCCAGTTGTTAGCCAAGCGTGCCACTTACTTGCATCGGCCGAAGGCGTAGTCAGTGCTCCTGAACCAGATGTCGTCGCGACTGAACTGGCGGGCAGCAGCGTGGCTTTGAGAGCGCGATGGTGGACCGATTCGCGACGCGCCAGTGTGATGAAAGTGAACAACGCGGTGATCTCGGATATTAAGGAAGCGTTGGATAAGGCCGGGATCGACATGCCGTACCCGACCAATTTCACGCTGCTCCACGATCAAACGGACGATCGCGATGGCGACCGCACGCAACAACGCGAAGGTTGGACCGTAGGAGATTCGCCACCGAAACAACGTCCCATCGGAAGTCATTTTAGCGACAATACAAGCGCGTCGGATTCTTGATATTCGTTTAGACACGCAATGATAGGGCCGCGCGGCGGTGAAAACGAGGTGCATTGCCCATGCATTCAAACAAGTCAGACTGAAGAAATCATTTTTTCGATTCCACCAGCCCATCAGCGGTGACTCTGAAGTTGGTGGCAGATTTAATTTGGATCGACTCACTGCTTCCGGCCATCGAAACCACTGTCGGAAAACAGCGTGTCATCTTCAAAATCATGCGTGGCTGTAGCTCTGCCTCGTCTTGCTGGTCATTCGCACGGAAAACAACTGTCTGGGTCTCGCCGGACTCATTGGTCAGCGTCAATTGAAACGCTGCCGACTTGGGGCGACCAAACATTTGAACTGCGTAGTAGGTGATGTCATCCGAGGTCGCGACAGCCACGCCAGTATGTGTGACGTAATCAGCAAGCATATTCTCGCGGTGTGGTGGCGAGTCGATCCAGCCCTGCACGAAGACTTCGATCAAGCTGTCCGCAGTCACCTCGCCAGTGTTGGTGCGATACGCGATGTTCTCGCGAACGACGCAGTAGTCGTACCCCGCAGCCTCCGCCCGCCCGGCAGGCGTCATGCCATTGGCACGGTGCCCGTACTTGCCCGACTCAGCCATGAATTTCGCAAACTTCTTAGCTGCTTGCATCAGTTGTTCATCACGCTGGACCGCTTCCAACTCATGCGATTCGCGAAACTCGTTCGTTTGTTTGACGATTGCCGTTTCAACTTCTCCGACCATGCTGGACGATCGAACATTCTGTTTCGCGACGGTAGCGTCGGACGTAGTTGATGACAAGCTTTGCCCGTTGACAGGCGTCGCCGACATGACGACGATTGACATCAGTAAGACGCTCCAGGCGAAGCTCGCGGGATGGATGGTCATGTTAATTGTTCGCGCTTCTTGCTACTGCTTGTTATCAGCTCGGATATCTACCGGAACGGTTGTTTCAACTTGAACCTTGACTTCGGATTCGCCAAGTCGGCTCATCGCTGCGTTGAGATCTTGCTTAGCGTCCCGCACCAGCGAGGCGGCTTCTTCATTGGCATTCCGAACGGTGTCTTTGGCGTCCTGTCGAGCGTCGGCAACGATGTCGACTGCGCTCTCTTCTGAATCGGAGATCAGATCGGCAGCGCGTTCGCGGGCCTCGGCCAGGTTTTCTTGAGCTACAGCGGCTTTATCTCGCAACGTCTTGGGCTCTGAATTGCATCCGATGCTGAGAAGAGTAATCACTAAACAACAGGCCAAGGTTTTCATCAGTGTTCGCTTGCCCAATGCATGAAACGTGTTTAAAGAAGTTTTGAAGCGACGCAAATCTAATGCCACGTTGTAGCTTGAACTTGAAGTTTATTACCGAATCAAAAACAATTGGCTCGAACTGAATGTTCACCGGGCAAGCTATTCAATCACTGGGCGATCATCTAGCAGGAACCGCACAGCGGATTCCAGCTTTTGGTTTCGTCGCTGTGTAGCGATCAATCTTTGCTCCAGTTCGTCAATTCGATCGCGAAGATAGCGTGAAGAATCACTTTCACCTTCAACTATGCCGCTCGGTGGTAAAAATCGAATGCGGCGAGTGTACGTGTAGTTGTTTCGGTTGAATTCTAGATCCATTACAGCACCGAATGGATGCTGGTCGACGAGACGCGAGCCATCATTGATCGAATCCAATTTCACTTTATTGATCGACCTAAGGTGATCGCCTTTCTTAATACCGGCCAAGTCCGCCGCACTACCCTCAACAACCCTTTTTACCTCGGGACCAAGCGGATCATCGCCCAACGCGACACCAAGGCTCGGCTTGCCCGTATCCATCTTCACTTCAATGACCCGGTCCTGATCGTACTGGTCGCTGTCTTCAGCATCCCATCTCAAAAATTCCTGCCGTACGTCGTCGACTGATCGGAAAACGATCAGAGGTTCATCTGCCGACGCAATGGCGCCGCAGGCTACGCAAAGGTAAGCGGTCCCCACGATTGCGAGCTTCATTGGATCGAGAACGCTAGTGAAGTACATCATTGCATAAACTCCGGGACCAATTAATGATGGAATTTGAGACTTTCCACCTGCTGAATTTTGACTATGAACCGCAAGCGATTATCGTGCCAACCCACGACGAAGTGCCCGACGATGCGATTTATGTCCCCGCTGCGTTCCTTCTCACACAAGCCGGTGCCATGACGATGGATGACCTTATCAAACAAACATCACGCGAGCTCGGATTTCGCCGAACGGGTCAAAAAATTCGGTCGCGAATCGAATTAGGATTAAACGCCGGTCTGGAACCGGAAAGTTCAAGCGATCCGGCCACCGCGTTGCGATCACGTCAGTGGATGAGTCTCATGGATGACGATGAAACTCGGTTTAATGGGAAAAACGTCGGCGTCAGGCCCAAATGCCGAGCGGTCACTTCGTAACTCTTTACGTGGCAAGAAAGTATCCTGGAACTGAGTTGTGTTCGCTGGAAGCTAACAAAACTGATCCCGGGCTATATCATTTCGCCGCTTCGCAGCGGCCGGTGGTTTGGGCGTGCATGCGACTCGTTAAACCATCGGTTCCGGAGACGACCCCGATTTCTTTCCGCCTCGACCTTTGGTGAATCGATACCCGAAGTCGGTCAGCACCAATGCTCGCAACGAAAGCAAGATCAACACCAAAACGGTGGCAGTCCAGAGCTTGTTGTAACGAGTTTGGTTGTAGACGCCGCCTTCGCCGATGGGCGGTATTTGCAGCGGCGATAGTGGCAATCCGTACTTGCGGGCCATGCGGTCCATTTCCGAAACGTGAACGACGGGGATTCCTTTGCTCATGAAACGTGTCATCACGGAATCAATCTGTAGCACGTCACGCGGCGCGGTTACGTTCAAACCCGGTTTGTAGGCGCGCTTACCCATGGTGCGTCCGACTGAGATCGTGCCGCCGCCGACGTTGACGTAGGCGGCATAGGTGCGGCCACCGGATTGTTTGCGATAGATCTGCATGCGTTCATCAATTGCGTCGACAAAGTCAGTCGACTGCAACAGCGGAAGTTGGTTTCGCTTGAGTGCCTTCTTGACCATGTCGGTGGCTTCTTTGGTCATACCGAGGCCCGTGTCTTGGTACCCGCCGATTGACGAGGCGACCGATCGGAACGAGATCAGGCCTTCTTCGTAAAGCAAGCTTTCCATATCGGCCCACATGAAGTCGGGATTGTTGGCGCCCCATTGGCTCGATCCCGCGCTGGAAATGATCACTGGTTGGCAACCGAGCGCTTTGATTGCCGCGCAAACATTGACGTTCATACCAGGAAATGAACCGGAGTAGCCGACCGCGACGAGGTCGCCCTGTTTGACGCCGCCGGCGAGCAGCATCTCAACGATCACGGCCGCAAAGTTCGGATTGACCGAGGTTTGCTTGGCGCTCAATCGACCCGTCAATGTCGTCACCGGGCTCATCAGTTGACCGATCATCCCCGATCCGGCCGGATCCACGGTCGCGTCCGCCAACTGCGACATGTGCATTTTCTCGGCTTTGATTGTTCGCATCATTTCCGATGCGGACGCGGACGCATCCATCTTGACATCGAGCGAACCCTGCGGAGCGCTGGTGCGGAATCGCTCGACCGACGCAAGACCCAGCAGCGAGAACCCAGCCATCAACCAAATGACGGTTTGCGAAACCTGACGCGGTCTCCAATAAAGTCGTTTCATAGAACCAACTCCAATCCGATCAGAATCAATACCAAACGAACCACCGTCGACGCAGTCAAAAGAATGCCGAGCGTTTCGACTAGGCCTTGACGATCGATCCAAATCGCGATCAAGCCGGGAATGATGTAACCGATGACTTCGTAATCGACCGTTTCATCGAGCAAGCTGAGATCTGAAGGGTCGATCGGCTTGGACTGAAACAGACTGAATCGTTCCATGAACACGCCGACCAAGAACCCGATCAACACCATCAGCACCGTCCGTCGCTTTCCATAGATCGCGATCATGTTGGACAGCGTGTAAACGATGAAGTAGGTGATGATCGCGGCTATAAATGTCACCAAGACGTTGAGCGGTTGGTCGAGCGAGAGGGCGATGTAGCCCGGTACGACCATCCCGCCGGCCGCCAATCCGAACAGTTCGGAAAACAGCAAGCTGACGGCCAGCCCGATTCCGATCGCGACGGTGAGAGTATCCATGATTCGTTTTGCTTGAGAGTAAAAGTAGCCCCGTCACGCCGTGACGAGGTAAGTGTTTTTTCGACTCCGCCACGGCGTGGCGGAGCAACTAAAAGGCTCGTTCGCCGACAGTGCTGCGATTACGGAAGTAGCGGACAATCTCCAGACCGATACCGCCAATGTTCATCATGCCCATGACCATCGCCGAGCGCCCGCCCAGTTCGACAGCCTTCTCGAAAATCTCTTGCGGCGAATCTTCTTCCGCCATCACTAACTTGCGAGGATCAAGTCCGCCCGCAGTGGCGTACTTGGCAAAGATGTAAGTACCCGATCCGATCAAGATGTAGTGATCGGCCGGTCGCCATTTTGCGCATACTTCGGCGAGCTGCTTTGATCGGTCGGGTCGGTCAAAGCGACAGTTGAAGATGATGATTCGTTTACCGATTTCCGGATATCGATCACAAGCCATGTCCCAGATCCGCTCGGTAGATTCGGGGTCGTTGGCCGCGAAGCCATTGACGAACACCAATTCGCGACCGAAGAAGTTGATCTCTGAGACTGTCATGATGCCCGGGTCGGGCGTCGCAGCCCACATGCCTTGAAGCGCCGCGGGTCGTTCGACACCCAAATCCTTGAGCACTCGCAGTGCCAGCGCGACATTCTCGGCATGCTCGATGAACGAGAATTGTGACAAATCCAGCGGTGTGATCCCTGCGACTTCATCTTCGCTGACCGCGATCAGTTCGGTTTTTCGTTCGTCGGCGACACGGCGGAAAGCATCGATATGGCGACGCTCGGCCGTGTACAGCTTGCCGTTCTTGGGAACCATGCCCAACAACGCCAATGCGACATCCTTTTCCGTCGGCCCCATCACGTCCAAGTGGTCAGCACGAGCGTTCGTGATGACCGCGTGCGTCGCATGAACCAAGCGAAACTCGCACAGCCATTGCAGGTATGGCACCAGCGCCATGCACTCCATCACCAGTGCTTGGCTTTCCAACTCTGCCGCCGCGCGCACGATTCGGATCTGCTCGATCACGTTAGCGCGAGCTGGGCGAAAGACGGGATATTCCTTTCCGTCGGGCAATATCATCCGGGCCAACGTTCCGGTCGTCTTGGCGCAAGTGCGAACGCCACCGCTGCGAAGTCCGGCCGCGATTAACCGGGTTACCGATGATTTTCCACGGGTTCCATTGACATGAATGCGCAAGGGAATTGAGTGCAAGCGACGCTGGTGAACCAACGATTCCAAGGCGCCGAGACCAATCAGGGTACCGGTGGTACCGAGAAGGGCGAGTGATCCATCCATCGGGTGTTCTTTTAATTCCTTCGCGGCAGGCGAAAAAGAAGTGGGAGATCCGTCACATTCGGATGCCGGAAGATACGGCAACTTGGTCAAAGAAATTGAATAGAAAAGATAATTTGCCAGGATTATCACTATGTCCGGCAGTCGGTCCAGCGGTAGCGAGCCAATTTCTTGCGAAACGGATTGAGAAGATAGGAAAAAACCAGACTTGGCTCGGTTTCACGAAATTGTTTAGACTCTCGCTTCAACGTGGGCGGGCAAGTCCGTTTCACGTCGACCACGCTCACAAGATGTGAGACCGTCATGACGACATGCAGGGAGGGATCCAATGCCGGGCGAGTCATTCCGCTTCATTCACGCCAGCGATTTTCATCTTGAGACCCCGTTGGGGGATCTTGATTCGCTGCCGCCCCATCTCCGCGATGCGATGGCCGATGCGCCCCGCCGTGCAGCCGCCGCGGTGTTCGAGGCCGCGCTGGTCGACAATATCGACTTTGTGGTGCTCTCTGGCGACCTGCTCGCGCCGCAGGCCGCCGGGCCTCATGGGATGGCGATGCTGCTCGACTATTTCGACAAGCTTCATGCGAAGAAGAAACCCGTGTTTTGGACCGCCGGTATCGCCGACGATCCGGCGAAATGGCCCGAAGCGGTTCCTCTGCCACCCAACGTGACGCTGTTCCCCAAAAACCGCGCGGTTGCAATTCCTGTCGAGAGGGCAGGAAGAACGATCTGCACCGTGATTGGTCGCAGCACCGATGGCCGCAGCGTCTTGCATGTCCCCAGCTATCGCACCGATCCGACCGACGAGTACACCGTCGCGATCGGTTACGGTTCGGCTGACGCCAACGCCTTGGCTGAAGGACGCTTCGATTACTGGGCACTCGGCGGCGACCACAATCGCGAAACCATCGCTGGCGGAGCCGAAGGCGCGGCGGTTTACTGCGGTTCTCCGCAAGGTCGTTCGCTGGAAGAATCCGGCGCCCACGGTTACTCGATCGTCGACGTCGATGCCGACCGAACCACTCGCGTGCATTCGATGGAGTGCGATTCGTTCCGATATTGCCAAATCAAACTGACCGCCGAAGAAATCGAATCCGTCGGCGGCATCCGCAACACCATGGGCGAGCGACTCGGCAGGTTGCAACACGAAAATGGCGGACGACACTTGCTGGTCGGTTGGGATATCTCGATCACCAATGGCGAGAGTCTGCACTCGATCGGTGACAGCGAAGAATTGTTGTCATGGGTTCGACGCGAGTACGGCCACGGGTCGCCATCGGCTTGGACGTGTCAATTGAATGTCCGCCCGCCGCGGACTTATCCCAAATCTTGGACCGACGAAGACACGATTCTCGGCGACTTTCTTCGCGCGGCCGACAAGCATCGAAAGCTGGAGGGGCGTGATTTGAATCTGGCTCCGTTCACCGAAGAATCATCGTCCATTTCATCGACCACCGCGACGCTGTTGGCCGAAGTGTCGACATCATCTCGCGCGGAACTGCTCGATCACGCCACGCTGCTGGGCGTCGAACTGCTCCGCGGTGGCAAGCCAAACTTGGTGCAAAAATCATGAGAATCAAAGACATCCAAATCGATGGTTTCGGCGTTTGGTCAGGCCTCTCGGTCGATTCGCTGCCGGACGGAATGACGCTGTTTTACGGTCCCAACGAGGCCGGCAAGACGACGTTGATGCAGTTCGTTCGCGCGATGCTTTACGGATTCACGCCCGATCGCCGCGACAAGTACTTGCCGCCAGTTCACGGTGGCACTCCCGGCGGCGCGATGCGAGTCACCGGTCCCGGCGGCGGTTATCAAATTCGGCGACACAGCCAACTGACCGATACCGGCGTCACCGGTCAACTGACCGTCACCGGACAAGACGGACTCAGCCAAGGCCAACACCGATTGCAGAGTCTGCTCGGCCAAATCGACGAACCGATCTTCACCAACGTGTTCGCGATCGGCATGCGCGAACTGCAAGAACTCAGCACCCTTGATGACACTTCGGCGGCCGACGAGTTGTACAAGCTCAGCAGCGGACTCGATCGCGTGTCGCTCGTCGATGTGCTGCGATCGCTACGCACCGGACGCAAGTCGCTGGTCGGCAAAGCCAGCGCCGACGACGATGCGGAAACATCGAAGCTCGCCGCCCTGATCACCAAGCGTGAAAAACTTCGCGACGAAGTCACATCGTTGACTCGCAACGGTCGGCGCTGGAGCGAGTTGGCGTCACAACGGCGCAGCCAAATACAAGAGATCGAACAGTTGACCGAACGGATGACCGTTTGGGATCGCGAGAGCCGCTGCGTCGAAACGGCCACGGGTGTCTACGATATGTGGCGAAAGCGTGCCGCGATCGAAAAGCTGATTGCCGAACGCGAAGCTGAAATCTCATTGCCCGATGAAGCGCCGGGCCAGTTGGTCCAGATCGACGCGATGATGGAAGATCGAAAACAGAAGATGTTGGAGATCCGTGAAAAACGCAAAAGCTTAAGAGATAAAGCGGATCAACTTCCCGTCAGTCGTCGCATGTTGGATCTGCAAGGTCGGATCGAAGCGGCATCGGAACAAGCAACTTGGGTCGAGGCACTCGAAGAACAGATCGAACGACTCGATGTTCAAATCGAGAAAGCCAAGAAGCAACTCGAAGCCGACGCCGATAAGCTTGGACTCGACGAAGCCGATCGACGCGCGCTGGTCGAGGGCGATTCGGCTGCGCTGCCCGATCTGTCGCGCCAAACGCTCGGCGCGCTCTCCGAGCCCGCCAAGGTGGTCAAAGAGCAAGCGTTTCTGTTGAAGCAGTCTCGCACCGAGGGTGCCGAACACAAGACGCGCGCCGACAAACTGGCTGAATCGCTACGCGGAACGCTCGAACGGGCCCGCGCCAGCAATTTGCAGCAAGCGATTCGCGCGCAAACCGACCTGACGACATCGCTTAAACATCGCATCCAAGTCGGCGAGCACCTGGAAAAGCTGAAAAGACACTACCGCGAGCTCGAAAAGGAAACAGTCGAGCTGACCACGGCCGAAGTGTTGCCGGTCGACCGTTTTATCTTGCTGGGAGTCCCCTTCATTGCCGGTGGAATGTCGGTGATTTACGGATTTGCCAACTTCTTCGGCGTCCGTTGGTTGATCAATCGCCCCGATCCGACTTGGGGAATGCTGTGCATGCTGTTCGGCTTCATGGCGCTGCTGGCGTTCTACTGGGGGCTCGAAAACGGCAAGCGATCGACGTCGCTTGATAAAGAAGATTGCGAGCGTCAGATCGATACCTTGCGACGCCAAATTCGCGAAATCGAAGGCGAACGATCCAGCATCGATACGACTTTGCCGACAAGCAACGAATCGCTCGAGCTGCGACTGCGTGAGTCCGAAACGCTGCTCGCTGAACTCGAGTCATCGCTGCCGACGTATCACAATCATCAAGCGGCGCTAGAATCGTACAAGGCTTCGCGCAACCGCGCGAGTTCAGCCGCCGACGGCTTGAAGGCCGCCCGTCGTCAATGGTCGGCTACCCTGGAACGCCTCGGGCTGAGCGACTCGCTGTCGTCGTCGAGCGTGCGAAAGCTAAGCGACGGTTATGAAACGATTCAAGCCAGTCGTCGTCGTCTCGACGAATTGATGAACGAGAAAGAGCAACGTCGACGCGAACGCCTAACGATCGCAAAGCGAATCGAAACGCTGTACACCGAAGCACTTGAAGTCAACAAAGAAGCCGCGAGGAAGAGCGAAGACGGCGATGAGATCGCTGAAGAAATCGTCGCGTCGCGTTTCAAACCGCGCAGCGGTCCGCTCGAGCAACTGAATCATTTGCATGAAGAACTCGCTCGCCAACAACACTGGATCAAGCGACGTCGCGAGTTGAAAGAACAAGACGTTCAACTGAAGCGTCAACAAACGGTCCATCATCGCAATCTCGAACGGGCCGAGCAACAACGTCGCGGATTGTGGGCGAAATGCGGCGTCGCGACGCCGGAACAGTTCTACGCCATGGTCGACAACAAGGCGACGCTTGCCGATTTGCGCAAAGAACTTGCCGAACTAGAAAAACAGGTTCGTTCGATCGTCGGTCAACATGTTGACTATGACGAAGTTGCCCGCGAGATCAACGGTGCCTCAGCGACGGACTTAGAGCGTCGCTGGGATTCGCTGACCACGCGAATGACGGAAACCGAAGAACGCGTCGGAAAGCTACGCACTTCACTGGGCGAACTGGCGCAAGAGATGAAACATCTCGGTGATGACAACCGTTTGTCCGTCGCACAGTTGGAACTTGGCTGCGTCGAACGCAAAATTGAAACCACGGCCCGTCGTTGGCAGATGCTCGGCATGGCGAGTTGTCTTCTCGAAGATGTCTGTGGAACTTTCGAGCGTGAGCGTCAACCGGAAACATTGCGAGAAGCGTCGTCATTTCTGAGCCAATTGACGGACGGAAAATACGCTCGCATTTGGACCCCGCTGGGGACGAACCAGTTGAAGATCGATGACGCCAAGGGCAAATCGTTGGCGTTGGAAGTGCTCAGCCGGGGCACTCGGGAAGCCGTCTTCATCGCGTTGCGATTGTCGCTGGCGGCGGCTTACGCTCGTCGCGGAGTCATGCTGCCGTTGGTGCTCGACGATGTCTTGGTCAACTTCGATCGTGACCGTGCCGTCCATGCAGCCCGAACGCTCAAGACATTTGCCGAACTGGGGCATCAAGTCATGATGTTCACTTGCCACGAACACATCGTTGACATCTTCCACGACATCGAAGTCGAAGTCCGATTGATGCCGGCGCAAGGCACACCTGGTCGGGCAACGATCTCGATACCGGAGGAAGTTGAAGAAGAGCAATACGAGGAAGAAGAAGTCGATTACGAATACGAAGAAGAAGAGGTGATGGAGACCGAACCGGAACCAAAGCCCGAACCGGTCGCTGTCGTCGCTCCCAAGCCGGAAGTGCAAACGAAGATCGTGTACGTCGATAGGCCGGCGCCGAAGCCCGAACCTAAACCTCAGCCCAAACCCAAGAAGCAGACGGTCCAGTTTGTCGAGCGGATCGAACCGAAATACGTCAAGCCGGAACGAATGCTTGAACCGGAGTACGTCGAAGAAGAATACGTCGAGCGCGAGCCGATCGGATGGGCATGGTTTGAACGCGAACCGGCCCGCCGAATCAACGATGCCGAAGATGCGTTAGCGGCGATCGCCCGCGACGAATGGCACGACTACCGTGATCGCGAGATAACTGAAGAAGGGTGGGATCGCAACGGACAGTGGTGGAGCGGCACCGAAGACAAGCGTCGCCGACCGGTCACGTAATTTGGTCGCTAGCGCCATGCCGCTCACTTCACGTTTTCGCCCATCCTTGCGGCGAGCTTCTTTAGTGTGTCGCTGGCGTCGTTTTCCATTAACTTCGCGTGAATCAAATGCGATGTTGTGCGGTCGTTCCAAGCTGTTTCCAAGGCATCGCTGAACTCCGACTCCTTCTCGACGAAATAGCTCGCGCCGCCGCCGTAGACTTTCATCAGCTCGCCGTAATTCCACGGATGGACTTCGTTGTATTTCCAATCGCCCTCATGCAAGTAACGTTCGGTGCCGTAACCGTGATTGTCCAGCAAGATCACGATCGGGTTATGACCGTTGCGAATGAGCGTGCTGAGTTCTTGACCGGTCATTTGAAAGGCGCCATCGCCGACGATCACGACAACGCGATGATCGGGTCGTGCCGTCGCGGCGCCGAGCGCAGCCGGAATGCTGAAACCCATCGAAGTGTAGTACGCCGGACTGAGAAATTCGCCACGATCGTGGATCGTTAATTCCGTTGCCGCGAACAATGAATCGCCGACATCGGCGATCACGATCGTGTCTGCGTCCAACAACTCGTTCAGCCGCGCCATCATGCGGCTGGTGCGAAGCGGCCCATCGCCCGACGTTTCTGATCCACGCGAGTCATCGATAACGCGGCGACGATCCGAGCGAATCGATTCGGGAATCGGCTGAGCGTTTGCCTTCGGCGCCGATGCGATCAACCCGGCGATGAAATCTTTCAAGTCGATGTCGTGATAGTGGTGATGCGAGATTCTCAGCGATTCGCTGGTCGCATAGACGCAGCGGTTGGGGTCCAAGTTGGCCGTAAAAATGCCTAAGTTGATGTCGCTCAAAAATGCGCCCAACAACAGCACCAAATCGCTCTCTTCAACGAACCGCGTGACATCGGGATTCCCAATCGCACCTTCGTACAGACCGACAAACTGCGGATGTTTCTCGCTGACGACGCTCTTGCCCAGCATCGTGGTGGCGATCGGAATGCCCGTCGTCTCGGCCAATCGAATCAACTCGTCTTGTAAACCGAAACGGTGCATTTCGACGCCGGCTACGATCACGGGACGCTTCGCCGATTCAATCCTCGCAACGGTTTCCGCAATCGCTTCACGTGTTGCCGACGGATCGTGTTTGTGAACGGGGCTGACGTAGCCATGGGCGATCGCGGGAACCACATGAACCATGTCACGTGGCAATTCCAAATACACGGGTCGTTTGAATCGATCGCAGGCATCGAGCACGCGATCGATTTCCGAGAACGCCGTCGACGGATCATTCAGCTCGGCGCCGGCGATCGTAAACTTCTCAAACACTTCTACCTGAGTTCGAAAGTCTCGCACCATGTGATGCAGCAGCGCTCCTACGGTTCGCTCTTTCAATCCCGGCGCCCCCGAGATCACAACGACGGGCGATTTTTCCGCATAGGCACCAGCGATCGAATTGCAAATGCTTAGCCCGCCGACGCAGTAAGTCACACACACCGCGCCCATGCCACGGATGCGGGCGTATCCGTCCGCGGCGAAACCGGCGCAGTCCTCGCGCGTGCATCCGACCACGTTGATCGGACTGCGTTCAAGTTCGCCGTAGAACGACAAGACATAGTCGCCGGGAATTCCGAAGACGTCTTCAATGCCATAGTCGCGTAGTCGCCGGATCAAATAGCTGCCAATGGATTGGCTGGCCATGTTGCGGCGGTCGATAGGCATTGCACAAATCCTTAATCAATCTTGTTTCGATTGCTGGAAGGCTTCGAGTCATCGCGGCGGCTCAACCCGGCACGGTCCATCAGCGAACTCTTCATCAGCTCGTCCATGTAATCGTCGTCGGCTGGCGGTGGCCCGTAGGCACCCAAGCGTTGCGGCTCGTACTCGATATTGTAATGGTGCCTAGCGATGGAGACTTTGCAACCCGGATCGAGACGCTTGCGAATCACCGAACGGTCGTCGACTTTGACACCATTGCGGCTGTTCAAATCGCGGATAAACCAATAACCGTGTTCCAAAGTCATTCGGCAATGCTGGGTGGACACGTTGGCGAAGTTCAACTGAATGTCAGACTCGCTCCGCCGTCCGATCAACAAGCGATCCTTCATCAGCGGGATGGCATCACCGCCTCCGATGGGTGTAAGTTGACCGAAAGGCCCGGCGTAGATTTGTTCTTCTTCGATTGACACGATACGTTCTCGGGGCGAAAGGGGATAACGTAAAATAAGAATCGCTCCGCTGAAGTTGCGGCGGTCGCATTTTACCAGTGATTGATCCGCCTTGCTCCTATCATTTTTACCTTCCTCCCCCGTTTGGCAACAGCTTCCGTGCGACGCGAATCCGATTTTAACGCTTTTGAAGCTTGGATCGAGGAAGGATTGCCCTTCAATTCGTTCGGCGCGGCGTTGCGGCGACGCTTCGGGGGACGGGTTCAGCGGGTCAGCATCGACGCCGGGTTCACATGCCCCAACGTCGACGGTGCAGTCGCCCGCGGCGGGTGTAACTTTTGTGACAATCGGTCATTCAGCCCTTCCCGGCGAGTTCGGTTGAAGCAGGTTCACGACCAATTGACATCGGGAATCGTTACCGTCCGCGAGCGATACAATCGCGTCGATGGTTTCATCGCCTACTTTCAACCGGCAACCAACACCTACGCGCCCGTTGAACAGTTGCGAGAAGTCTACGAACTGGCGATCGGAATCAATCATGAACCCGATTTTCACGATCAGGTCGTCGGCTTGGCAATCGGTACTCGCCCAGATTGCGTACCCGATTCTGTATTGGAATTGATCGAGGAACTCGCATCGAAGACTTATGTCTCGCTTGAGTTCGGGATGCAAACCCTCCACGATGCGGGACTCGCTTGGATGAATCGCGCGCACACTCACGCCGACATGATCAACGCCATCGACCGCAGTCGTGGACGCGGGTTTGAAATGTGCGCGCATGTGATCCTTGGCATACCCGGGGAATCGCACGCGATGATGATGATGACGGCGGCCGAGATCGGTCGACTCGGATTCGACGCGATCAAGCTGCACAATTTATACGCGGTTCGTGGTACGCCGTTGGGCGAACAGGTGATCTCCGGCGAGATCCAAATGATGGAGCGAGATGAATACATCCGAACGGTCGTCGATTTTTTGGAGCGGGTTCCGCCGCGAGTCATCGTTGAGCGAATCAGCGGGGATGCGCCGCCGGATTTCCTGATCGAGCCGAAGTGGTGTCTCGAAAAATCGTCGCTGCGATTGGCGATCGAATCCGAATTCTTACATCGGGGAACTCGCCAGGGAACGCGATACGAGCAACCGGCGATACCGCCGGAAGATCGAACTGTCCCGACCGACGAGACGCCCGACGCGATTCGCAAGATGATCGATACTCGTGGCCGTTTGCCGGTACTGAAAATGGAGGTTTGAAGATGGCACGCGTCGGAATCGTATTCGGACTTTTGTTATGTGGACTGTCGGTGATCGGCATGTTGGCAACCGTCAACAAAGATCCGACTCAATTTGTGCCTCTGATGCTGGGCATCCCGATTTTGTTTTGCGGAGTCGTCGCACTCAATCCGCATCGCCGTCGTTTGGCCATGCAGTCGGCCGCGGCCACCGGCGTGCTGGGAATTGTTGTCGGTTTCGTCCAAGCAGTCGTGATCGGTGTTCGCTGGTCGGACGGCGAACCCGTTGGAGATCTCGGTTGGAAGCTGATCACCGCGATGACTTGGTTGTGCGCGACGTTCTCGGTCATTTGCGTGATTTTGCTACTGAGATCGCGCCGCAGGCCCGTCACCCAGGTCGTCGAATTGGCTCGACATCCAAATTTTGAACGTGACTCACCGAGCGACCCCGTCGAACACGCATCCCCGCGTGATCGATCATGACGGATCTCGCGATGTCGATCGCCCGTTTGTTGCATTCGTTTGCACCGGAGGACCCGCTGCGATATCGCGTGTTGAAAGTTTTGTCGGCGATTCCGATGGAAGTCCAACGTGACTTTTGCAGCGATCCTCGATTCGGCATCACCAAACTGAACTTCGACCTCGGTCGTGGGACGACTCTTTACTTGGCGCTGCCGTCATCCGATGGAAGGGGCAGTCGCTGCGTTGCCCTGAAGCCACGATTGGCGGATTGTCCGGAGCCGTTCGGTTTGTACGTGATCGCTCACGAACTGGCACACGCTTATCTTCGCAACGGGGCCTGGGGCACCTTCACCGACCCGGAGGAGGCTGCGGACGCATTGGCCGCGCAGTGGGGTTTTTCGCGACCAGCGATTTAGAGGCTCGGTTCCATGGCGATCAGCCGCATCATCTTGGGCACGAATTGACGAAGGGCTCGCGATCGGTGGCTGAGCGATTGTTTGACGGTCAAGTCAAGCTCGCCGAACGTGCGATGGTACTCGGGGATGATGAACAGGGGATCGTAACCGAAGCCGGCACCGCCGCTGGGCGCTTGACCGATGCGTCCACCGCATATGCCATGTTCTTCCAATCGGACATTGCCGGCCGGGTCGGATAAGCACAGATAACAATTGAACTTCGCACCACGTCGGTCATCTGGAACAGCGACGAGTTCGCGAAGCAGCTTTTGATTGTTCGCTTCGTCATCGCCGTGCTTTCCGGCGTAACGGGCTGAGTAAACGCCCGGCGCACCATCGAGCGCGTCGACCGTCAAGCCGCTGTCTTCGGCCAACACCCAACGTCGCAAGTGAAGTGCTTGAACGGTCGCTTTGAGTCGGGCGTTTTCCGTGAACGTCGTTCCCGTCTCTTCGACATCGATCGCATCAGGAATCTCCGCGAGCGATGTCAGTCGGATTCGATCGTGCGGCAACATCGAACGCAACTCGATCAGCTTCTTTGCATTGGAAGTGCCGAGAACCAAATCGAACATTCTTATCGCATTCCGTACAGGCTACGTTTGGATAACTTCGGCACCGCGATCGGTGTCGGCTGAACATCGTACGGAACCATATTGACGTTGTTTGCGGCCACGCCTTTGGTACCAACGGGGACTTGATTGGCCAAGTCCGGACGGACGTTCAGAGCGCCGTATTTTTGGATCATCGCTTGAATCTTTGGATCGTACTGGAATTGTCCATCGGGCAATTGACGTCCCAGCGAATCAAAGCTGCCGACGGTGACGATCGACTGGTCTCGATCGTGAAATTGATAGGCTTCGACGCCGCTATCCCGCAGCGATTTCGTCATTTTTGTCGCCGCGTTGGCCGCGCGATCCATTCGAGACGCACTGGGTTCAAAATTCCTATTCTTTTTACTGTCTTCGATCGTGGCGACGCCTTGGAAAGTTTTCACGACCACCGTGAACTTTCCATCGCATTGCAACAGCGAATGATCCAAACCCTCGTTGAGCTGGTGGACGAACGAGTCGACCACCGGCGCCTCAAAATATTCTTCCGGCAACATCGGATTGCGGGTCACGAAGGCGCCCGCCATCGTGCCCTTTGGTTTGTCATCGCGGTTCTTCTTCAAGCGTGTGGCGATCGCTTTGACGGTCGTTACTGGATTCCGAGAATTGGTCTCGGCGGCCATTTCGTTTGGATCGGCGAGCACGCGAGGCGTCGCTAACTTGATGCGAGCCAGATCGCGTTCGACGTTTGGATGATCGATCGAGTCGTACTCGCCGACCAAAACAGCATACGCATCGTACTGATAGCGATTGGCATAACGGGCTTTGCGCGCCGTCTGCTGGTCGAAGGCAACGGTGCCCGTGAAATCAAATCTTTCGTTGTAGATGAAAGCGGGAAGCCCAAGATCGGCACGAATTTCAAGTGCCAACTTTTGCGCGCGTTCCTGAGAACCTTCTCCGACCAAAGTTGATGCCAGGATCATCCAAGGACCGTCTTCTTCGCTCAATACGTACTTCTTGGATGCGTCCGCTTCCACCGCCGGAGCCCGACCGAACATCCTCAGGAGGCTGGGCGGATCAGCCAAGGTCGAGCCGACAACGGCGAGGGCAAGTACGAGCGAGAGTAGCGATCGATAGTTCATGGCGTGTGATTTCCGTGAGACAGACGCGGTCAGAGACCCGGCTTTAACAAAAATCACCATTTTCGGGAAAGACGAACTTTGTAGGCACTTTAGGACGCGAGGACGCGGTTGCCATAAAAAGTCCGAACACGAAGTTAGCTCCGTGCCTGTGGCTTCGCGACTCCGTTCGCGAACGTATTGTTATCAAGGTACATTCTCCGCGAACGGAGTCGCGGAGCCACGATTGCGCTAGCACACTGCGCCTGAGCGGCTTTGAGACTGGTTCTAAACTTGCAAGCAATGGCGGTTGGCCATGCTGATGCCGCTGACGATCGCGCCAACGATGCCTACGAACCCCTGATCGGTGCCACACAGAAACAAATTCGGCAGGTGCGTGCGTCCATCGAGTTGTTTGTCCGGCGCGCCATACACGGCTCCGTTGTCATGGAATGTGAATCGCCGGATCGTCTTGGGCGTGAAAACATCCGTGTCCACCACATAGCCGCGGAAGTCGGGCATGAAGCGTACGGCTGATGCGACCGACTCGTCATACTGAACAACTTTCTCGCTTCGATACTTGTCTTCTGAAAGCGCGCACCATCGATCGTGATCTGCCAACGTCGTGATGCGAATGACGCCATCGGGTAATTGCCCGTCGTCGGCGTCATAGATGTAGTTGTTCGGGGAACAGATTACGCCGGTTCGCGCATCACACAACGATTGCGACGGCCTCTGCCACGTGAACTTTTCGCTGTCGTTGTAGAACACGATCGTACGATCAAAGTCGAAATCGATCGGCTTGCGATCGAGAATCGAAATCGACTCGATGAACGAGAGCTTGCCGGCACGGGCCACGTCGACTTCGGTGATGTCGTCGCACATCCGCAGAGTCTCGATGTTGCCGGCGGACGATAGAATTCGTTTCGCGACCAGCTCCGTGCCGTTGTCGAGCACGACGCCACATGCCTTCCCATCCTCGACATGTATCCGCGACACGCCGCTGCGCAGTTTCAATTCTCCGCCGAGACCTCGAAACTTCTTCACCAAGTTCTTGAGGATCATGCGAACGCCTTTGAACGGCCGACCGAAGCCTTCCAGATAGCAGGCGCGAAACATAATGCAGAACTGACCGAAGTCCATGTCGTTCTCGCGCGCATTCCCATACCACATCAACGGACAGATCAGCATTTCGATCAGCAGCGGATCAGAAATGTGTTCGGCCATGACTTGTCGGGCCGAACGCATAAAGTTGGGATCATCGCCGTCCATGTCGCTGTAATCCAACAGCGATCCGCAGAGCGACCGAAAACCGTCGACCTGATTGGGGAAATTTTCGGCGATCTCGGATTCCAACAACCCGATGTCGTTGGTGAAGTCCAGCGAAACGTCGGGGAAGCGAATGGAAGATCCGATTTGCTCGGCTAGCTTAAAATCTTCCCAAGTGAAGCGTAGTTGGCGGATCAGTTTTGCCAACGGACCTTTCTTATCGGAGCCCTTCTGAGCAAAATTCGTCATCGCGTGAAGGCCGACGTCGTAGTCTCGCCCACCCATCCGATAGAACGAGTTGAGCCCGCCGATTGTATAATGTCGCTCAAGAATGCAGACGCGTTGGTCGAAGTGCGCCAGTCGAATACCAGCCGCCAACCCGCTCATTCCGGCGCCGATGATGATCGTGTCGTAGGGGTCAGTCATGGAACGTCGGATCAAGTTTGAACGGGGAGGTAGATGGCGTTGCATCCGAAGGACGTAAGAATAAGTGACGACGGATCGATCCACAACGACCACGGCCATACGTGTAAGCTTGACAAACTTCGCAACAATTCAACTTCTTAGAGAGACCGTGATGACCGCAGACCGTAAGATTCGATTCGTGTTGATCGGCGGATTCCTCGGCGCCGGCAAGACGACGCTGATCGGCCAATTGGCGCGGGCCTACACCGCTGCGGGAAAACGCGTCGGCATCATCACCAACGATCAAGCCGAAAATTTGGTCGACACGCAAAACCTTCGCTCGCAGGGATTCGATGTCGGCGAAGTCGCCGGTGCGTGTTTCTGTTGCAGCTTTGATGATCTGGTTTCGACCGCCGAGATGCTTTCGAGCGACGGTGCGCCGGACGTGTTGCTGGCCGAACCGGTGGGCAGTTGCACCGACTTGGTCGCGACGGTTGTGCTGCCACTGCAACAATTGCTCGGTGATCGGTTCGAGCTGGCGCCGTTCGGCGTGCTCTTGAAGCCGTCGCACGGCAAACGCATTCTCAAAGGCGGTGATGATGATTCGCTCAGCGGTTTTTCACCGCAAGCCGAATACATCTTCCGCAAACAGCTCGAAGAGGCCGACTACTTGATGATCGGCCGACGCGACCAACTTTCGGATTCTGAGATTGAATCACTGACGCTGCAATTGTCGGCGACGGCGCCGGGCGTACCGATCGTCGCCGTTAGTCCCGCCACGGGCGATGGTATTGACGAAGTGCTTGGTTACATCGAATCACCCATGGTCGCCGGACGTCGATTGCTCGACATCGACTACGACACATATGCCGATGGTGAAGCGGAACTTGGTTGGGTCAACTTGACCGCGATGATCGAAAGCGACGTTGCGGTCGACGTGGATCAGTTTGCGAGTCAGTTGGTGGACCGCATTCGACACCGTGTCGTGGATTCGCAAGACGGTCAAATCGCGCACTTGAAGGCATCGGTGCTCGCCGGTGATACTCAGGCCGTTGCCAACGTGGTCAGCAATGATTCGCCGGTTGACGTTGGTTTGCGAGCCGGGCGAGTCGTGGCCGGATCGATCCAGGTGATCGTCAACGCGAGAGTGGCAATGGACCCGGGTTTGCTCGAAGACGCATGTCGCGGACAAGTCGATGCATCGGCGCTGGAAATGGGCGCTGCAGTCATGTCTGTCTCTGCCCGTTCGCTTCGCCCCGGACGACCGACGCCCACGCACCGCGTTGTGTCGTGAGCGTTTGAATCGCTTGCCTATTTTCCAAACAGCTTTTCTAAGCCGATTTTTTCCATCTGCTTGCTGAGTTGTTTTTGGATGTAGTTTTCGGCGTTGCCTTGGATCGCTTTCGTGCCGAGTTGGGCGACGACTTGGCGGACGCCGGCGGAGTCGAGACTCGGTTTTGATAACGTGCCGTCGATGGGAAGCGATACCGACTGACCCACGAGACCTTGCAGGTCCTTTCCGAGCCAACGAGAGTCCAGCGGTACTTGGGCGACCATGTTCATGCGTCCGTCGAATGAAACTCGCCCGCTGGTGATGACTTGGGCGCGATCGATGTCGAAGTACATCCGTTCGTGGGTAACGATGCCGCGGTCAACCGAGAAGTCGACCGTTTGCGGAGGCATGGAAACCAGCGTGCGGTTGCTCGAAGCGGTCGCGGTTTGGCCCATCAACGCACCGGCGATCGACTTGAGTTGATCGATGCCGCCGATGATTTGATTGGCGAGCGGCCCGGCGTTCATTTCGACTCCGCCGATTTTGAACCGACCGATGATCCGACTTTGGTTGGGGTCATCGAACACGATCAGGGCTTCATCGAGATCCGCCGAGATCGTGCCTTGAATTTGCGCCGTGTTGGCGGCCAGCGGCGCCAGGTACTTGAGCCAACGCTCGGTCATCTCCGGCGTCAGGCGAATTGAGTCCGCGACGATCCCCTTGTCGAGCTGCATCCACATCGGACCGGGGCGATAATTCACTCGACCGGCCAAGTTCAGCGCGCCCTGTTCGTTGCCGGCTCCGCCCACGGCCACGCGAGTCGGAGCGATCGAGACGGTGGTTTCCGTCATGCGAACGGGAATCGATGCTCGACCGAATTCAATTCCCGCCGTTTCCGCCGTTTCCCATCCCAGATTGGTTTGAATATCCAGCGCGATTTCACCGTTGGGTTGCCGAATCGCGACGACGTCGAGCGGCGTTTCGTGAACACCGGTGGCGAAGATCGGGATGCCCGCGAGCGGCGTCAGTCGCGACGCGACTTCGTCCATTTTCAAACGGGCGGGGCCTTTCAACCGAACTTCGCCGATTTGATCGTTCCATGCGATCTGTCCCGACAGGGTCGTCGCGAACCAGTCACCGGCGACTTGCAGACCATCGGCAACGATGTTGCCGGTGGTTGTTTCGTAACCGACCTTTCCGTTGATCTTGACGTTGGGTTCAGCCCAAACAACATCGGTGCTTGCGCCGCCGGGTCCTCCGGGAACCGCTTGCGGCGCGCGACCGGGCATCGGGCCTACCGTTTGCTGTGTCGCGGCGGATGGAGGCTGCAACACGGCGATGTTCTTGCCCGTCATGTCGTTGGTGATATCGAGCCACTGATTGCGAGTTTTCAAATCGATCTCGCCTTCACAATCGCCTCGCATCAGCCAGTTTTCCGATGTGGTTGCGGATGTGTATCCAACCGGTTGCACCGGAGCCACATTCGTGTTGCGGTTCGATGTGGCGATCCGAGTTTGAACACTGCCTTGCAAGCGTTCGAGTTTGGCTCGCCACTTGATCTTCATGTCGATCTGGTCAGATGAAGCGGTCCCTTGCGCGGCGGCACTGATCGCATCGCCGGCCAACGTCAATGTTTCGGCGGACAGTTTGCCATCGGGCAACAGCAGTTCGCCGGCGAAGTTGATTTGGATGTTGGGCTGGCTGAAGTAACGATCGCCGTAAGTCACGCGAGGCTGTTTGAGCGAGATCTTTGCGGTGGTCAGTCGCTGACTGACCGCCGAAACGTCGGCGGTGGCCGCCAGCGTGAAGTCGCCGGTCGCGTCGACTAGGTCCGCCGGCATCCATGGACCCAACAGCTCCGCAAGCGTTTCCAGTCGCCCGTTGCCGTCGACCGCGATCGGCATCGGGACGTTCGGATCGGGACGAGGAATCGCGCGAACCAGTCCGGCTCGCAAATCCAATCCGTTGCTGGTCAAAATGAACGAGGCGAGTGAAAGTTCGTCAAGCGACTGACCGCCCCAGTGTCCGATGGCTTCAACTTCACCCTTGAGTTGTTGGCGGCGGATGCTCTGACCACCGGGCAGCGTTACCAGCAGATTGTTGGCGTCTCCCTTACCCGTCAAACGCCAAACGTCATCGTTGGATGCGCTCCAGCGGATTTGGCCTCGCGCGATTCCGTCCAAGCTCGCTTCGCTGATCTCGACGATCGGACGCAGCATCGCGGTCAGGCGGCCGAAGTCGACTTCGATGTCGGCATTGCCGCTGCGCAGGTCACCTTGCCCGATGGCCGAACCGAACGTGCTCTTCCATGTGAACTCTTCGGCGCGAACTTGCCCGCGTTCGGTCGCAACTGTCGCCGTCAACTCGATCGGATCGATGACGACGGCGCGGCCGTTGGCGCGGGCGCGTATCGCGTCACTTTGCACCGACAGTTTGCTGCGGCGAACCGGATTGCCCGCGTTCGGTACGCCCGGATTTGAGTCGACTCGCGCGAAACTGCGTCCGGAAACAAGCTCGGCGCCGTCCCGCAGCGGCAACATTCCGGGCAGCGCTTGATCCAGCTTTGCCAAGTCGACTTCGGCCGTCGCGGTCCCGTCGATCGCTTCGAGCCAGCGCAGCGGATTGTCATCGGACCCGACGAGCGAGAAGGTCGTCGAGACAGCGCCGTCCATCGTCGCTTTCGCGAAATCGGTGGTCGCTTCGACTCGGCGTCCGAACAGTCGCGTGCCGGTCAGCGTCACGTCGCCGTCGAGCGTCGCCAACGAGTTCTTCCACATCCGCGTGCCGGCATTGCCGAGCATCTGTTCGTCTTCGGCGGTCAAGTTGCGGATGCGAAATTGTCGGATCGAGGCCTCGATGATTCCATCGGGCGTGCTGTTGACTGACATGGCACCGGTCGCGTCGCCGCCGACTTGGCGAGGAATCGAGCTTGCCAGTTCCGGTAGTCGTCGGCGGGCGAGTGCAACGACGGATAGCGGTAACGATTCAGTTTTTAGATCAAACTTCCACGGCAACGACTTGCCTTGGCTGGCGACGGTTCCCAAGTCAATGGAGCCACCCAACGATCCGCCTGAACCGCTCGGCTCGGTCAGCACGCCGTCGAAGGAGGCTTTGATGTCGGCTGCGCCGAGGATCACGTCGGCGTTGGACTTGGTCAGTTGCCACATTCGATTGGTGACTCGGTCGGTGACCGTGACGGTGATGTCTTGGATTATGATCGAGCCCGTTGTGGTGCCACCGCCGCCGGAAGTGTTGAGCAGCGGTGCCAAGTCGTCTTCGATGCTCGACCGGCCCTCGTCGACGCTGCATTTGACGTTCACACCACGAATCGTGATTTGACCCAGATTCGACATCGATGAATCCGCGATCAGGTCCATCACGGTCATGTCCATATCGATCTGATCGACCGACACTTCGCTGCCCGCGGTGGTGCCGGCAACTTTCAGGCCCGTCATTTGCATCGGCGTGATCCAGCCGATGCGCATGGTTTCGGCTGAACCATCAAAGCCATAACTGGCCAGTGCTTTGGTCAGCATCGACCGACCGATCGACGAATGGCTCAGCAGTGACGGCCCGCCGAGAATCAGCAATGCGATCAGCGATGTGCCGCCGAGCAGAAAGATTTGCCGTTTTCGCGAGCGCCCGTCGCGCCGCCGCTGGGTGCGATCGCGGAGTGAACGTTCGGTCTGATCGCGCAGGAAGTCATCTGTTGTCACGGTTTCATCCTTGCCGCCGTCGAAAATGATCGAGAGCCGCAAGTCTAGCCGTATTTTTGGTCTCGACCCAAGATGAGTTTTTTGTTTCTGTCACGCCTCCCACTTCATCAACTCAGCAGCATTGATGCGCATATTCCTCACCGGCGGATCTGGACTCCTTGGCAATACGATCCTGCGCCGCTTGGCCGCCGAACGTCCAAAGTGGCCGCTCGTCGCCCTGACCCGTCACGCGCTGGATCCCAAAATCTTTCGCGGGATCGACGCCGACCCCGTCTTGGCAGATTTGGGGGATTCGGCAAACTACGCGGACATCGACAAGGCAATCGCGAAGTGCGATGCGGTCATTCATTCGGCGGCCCTGATTCACATTGGGCTGACTCGGCTGGACGAATCGATGCGGGTCAATCGTGACGGGACTGCGGCGATCGTCGAAGCTTGTATCGCACATCGGAAACCGCTGGTTCACGTGGGAACGGTCGACACGTTGGCGGTGGGAACGCGGCGAAAGCTGGCTGACGAGACCACTCCCCGGGACTTTGCCGGCGGAAAAGCGACATGCAGTTACGTGCTCAGCAAGATCGCTGGCGTCGACGCAGTTTTGGCCGGCGTCGAGCGAGGCCTTCGCGCAGCCATTGTTCATCCGGGCTTCATGTTGGGGCCTTGGGATTGGAAGCCCAGCAGCGGCCGGATGATTGAGGAAGTTGCGAAAACATGGCGTCCGGTGGCGCCGGCGGGCGGATGCAGCGTCTGTGACTCCCGGGATGTCGCCGGTGGCGCGGTCGCCGCACTGGATGGATTGATGGCGGGCCGAATTGAAAGTGGACGGCAATACATTTTGGGCGGCGAAAACTGGACCTATTTCGAGCTTTGGCGGGAAATCGCCGAACGAGCTGGTGCGTCGAAACCGCTGATGCCGGCCGGCCCGGCCCAGCTTTGGATCGGTCGCCAGGCGGCCAAATGGATGCGACGTTGGTCGGCCGAAGAGGGCAATTTCAATTCCGCTTCGTTGGCCCTGAGCAGCCAATTTCACTGGTACGACTCGTCGCGCGCACGGGCCGAGCTTGGCTATCGATCGCGTGACGCTCGCGAAAGTCTCGATGTTGCAGTGAATTGGGTTCTCGGTGGCATGTCATCGACCGCAGATTCGGCAAAATTCCTCACTATTTAACGGAGAGTTACGTTCCCTTGCAGGCATTTTGCCGTTTCAAAAGTCGCGGATCTTCCGGCGATATGCGGCATTTCGCACCTATCGGAGGGGCGTTCGCGGCAGTTTTCAAGCGATTGACAATCTGGTCTCGCTGCGCGCAATCTGTCCGTCGAGAAACCCCCGGGTCGCTTCGGCGTCTTCGGGACCTTGCTTACTCCTTGAGAGATTTTGATGGCGAAAGCCACGCTTGAAGCGTTTCGGAAGACGGCACCTGCGGTCTTGCCCAGCATGTTGCTTTGCGATTTCGGTGACCTTCGAGGCGAAGTCTCGCGATTGGCCGACGCCGGCGCGCAAGTTTTGCATCTGGATGTGATGGATGGTCATTTCGTTCCGAACATGACCTACGCGATGCCAATTGTGGAAGGCTTACGTCGACACACTGATATGCCGCTGGATGTCCATCTGATGATTAGTGATCCGGTGAAATATGCAGGCCCGATGGTCGACGCCGGCGCGGACATGCTGACCTTTCATGTCGAAGCGGTGCTCGATCCGACTGACGTTGTGCGTCAGATTCGCGATCTGGGCGTCCACGTCGGCATCGCGCTCAACCCCGAAACGCCGCTGGCATCGATCCGCCAGTGCCTTCCGGATGTTGACATGGTGTTGGTGATGAGCGTCGAAGCGGGTTTTGGTGGCCAAAAGTTCAACCCGATCGCGCTGGAGAAGTTGGCGACTTTGCGGGCTGAGTATCCGGATCTTTTGCTTGAGATCGATGGCGGAATCGATGTGTCGACGATCGGGTCGGCGCGACAGGCGGGTTGCGATTGGTTCGTGGTTGGGTCGGCCATCTTCAAGAAAGAGAATTACAAAACGGCCATCAGTGATCTGACATCCGCAATGACATCTGGTGGCGGGGCGCACGAATGATTCAGTTGAAAGCGCCCGCGATCACGCGGGTTTTGTTGGTACGTCCGGGTGCGACCGAATTCGACGACCAAGGACGCATCAAGGGATGTCTCGACATGCCGATGAGCGAATCGGGTCGTCGCCAGGCCGAGACGCTGGCGGGTCAGGTTTCGCATTTCCGGTGCCGAACAATTTATGCCTCGCCGTGCGAATCGGCTCGCGAAACGGCCGAGATACTGGCCGGCGATTGGGGCGCCAAGATTAAGGTGATCGACGCATTCCGAAATCTCGACCATGGACTTTGGCATGGCAAGCTGATCGAAGAACTGCGTCACAACCATCCCAAATTGTATCGGCGGGGCCAGGAATCGCCTTGGGACATTTGTCCACCGGGCGGAGAATCGATCCTGGATGCCCGGTCCCGGGCGGCGAAGGCAGTGCAAAAAGTGTTGAAGAAGCACGCCGACGATTTAGTCTCGATCGTGATTCCCGATCCGATGGCCTGGATCGTCCACAGCCTGCTGGCCGGCGATCGACTGTTAAATTTGTGGAAAGCTGAAACAGATTCGGCCAAATGGGATTTGATCGAGCCCGCTATGTAGGGCTCCGCCCCATAATTGGGTTGCGATCAATCTTTGAGCGTGGATCGTGGGTTGAATAGAATGGATGGGTACATCGACGCGGACACGCGCGTTCGAATGGTATCAACGACCCTCATTCTCTGGATTTCGCCCGTGATCACTCGTTTCTCAGTTCTTTTGCTGGGCTGTTTTACCTGCCTGTACGCATGGGCGGTCGATGCCGAGGGTCCCAAAGCCGCGATCAAGCAGGTCGCGATGATCAACGAATTGATCGAACAGAATTGGCGAGACTACGAAATTCGGACGCCGGCGCCGGATGTCGACGATGCCACTTGGGCTCGCCGAGTTTTCCTGGACGTGATCGGACGAATTCCATCGGTGGAAGAATTGCAGGAATTCGCCGGCCAGCGAACCGGCGATCGACGAGCCGCACTGGTCGACCGACTGCTTCACGACGACCGCTACACCGAGGAGTACGCCGGGCATTGGGCGACGACTTGGAGCAATCTCTTGATCGGTCGCAGCGGTGGTGATGATCGCCGATCCATGGTCAGCCCCGAAGGTATGCAGAAGTATCTGCGTGATTCGTTCGCGACCAACAAGCCGTACAACACGATGGTGCTAGAGCTCGTGACGGCGACCGGGACGGGCAAGCCCGGCAGTGACAAGTTCAATGGCGCCGCCAACTTCTTGCTCGACAAAGTCAACGAAGAAGACGCCGTTCTGGCCACAAGCAGCACGTCGCGGATCTTCTTGGGCCAGCAAGTTCAATGCACCCAGTGTCACAACCATCCGTTCAATCAATGGAAACAGCAGCGGTTTTGGGAGTTCAATTCTTTCTTTCGGCAAACGCGATCCCTTCGTCGCTTCGTCGACGGCACCAATGACATCGCGTTTGGTGAGTTGGTCGACCAGGACTTCGCCGGCGAAGCATCGAATCCCGACGAGGCGTTGATCTTTTACGAGCTTCGAAACGGGCTGACGAAGGTCGCTTATCCCGTTTTCACCGACGGCACGGCGATCGGCAAGAGCGGCTATGTCAGCGAAGTCAATCGTCGTCAAGAACTCGGTCGGCTGATGTTAGAAAGCGAATATCTGGACAAGATGATCGTCAATCGCATGTGGTCGTTGTTCCTTGGGTTCGGATTCACCAAGCCGATCGATGACTTGGGGCCGCACAATCCGTCATCGCATCCCGAACTGCTCGAAAAGTTGGCGGCCGATTTTCGTGCGTCCAGCTACGACCTAAAAGAACTGATCACTTGGATCACATCCAGCCGTCCATATCAACTCGCCGCGGTGCTCGGTTCGAGCAACGAGATCGATGACCCGTCGATGGGTGAGATGCCGAAGTTCTCAAGATTCTACTTGCGACAAATGTCAGCCGAACAACTCTATCAATCGATGGTCACGGCAACCGAAGCATCCGCATCGGGAACGTATGAGGAACAAGAGCGCGAGCGTCGAAAATGGTTGGAACAATTCGTGGTAGCGTTTGGGACGGACGAAGGCGACGAAGCGACCACGTTCAACGGATCGATCCCGCAAGCACTGATGCTGTTCAATGGCGAACTGACCAAGAATGCGACCAGCAAAGACGAGGGCAGCTTCATCGATCGGGTCGCTCGCAGCGGGCGTTCGCCTCAGGACCGCGTGACGCAATTGTTCATGGCAGGAATGGCCCGTCGCCCCAACCGCAACGAAGTTCAAGTCGCATCGCAATTGCTCAAAGCGCGAGACGGCGACGAGAAAGAAATGTTGCAAGACATGTGGTGGGCCATCATCAACAGCAACGAATTCATCATGCAACACTAACCGAATCCCTGTTTCCTAGACCCATTACCTAACAACTTTTCGCAAGGCTACTCGCCATGAACTGGAAAACTCCAACCGGCATGAATCGACGTCACTTCATGCAACACTTGGCCGGCTCGTCCGCCGCGGCTGGTGCCGCGATGACGATGGGCAGCGCCATCTACGCCAATGCCGACGAGTTGAAGAAGAATCGCAAGTCCGCGATCCTGTTGTGGATGAGCGGCGGACCGGCGACCATTGACATTTGGGACTTGAAGCCGGGCGCACCGACCGGTGGTCCGTTCAAGCCGATCTCCACCACCGGCGACTTGCAAATCAGCGAACACATGCCGATGGTGGCTCAGCAGATGAAGCATCTGTCGGTCGTTCGCAGCATGTCGACTCGCGAAGCCGACCATAACCGCGGACGCTATTACATGCACACCGGGTTTGTTCCCAATCCCAACATCGAACATCCCAGCTACGGCAGCGTGATCGCGCACGAGTTGTTCGAACAACGTCCCGAACTGGAGATTCCACCGTTCGTTTCGATCGGCGGTGCCGGTGCCGGACCAGGTTTCTTGGGGATGGCGTGGAGTCCATTCTCGGTGACCAGCAACGGTCGTATCCGAAACATGGACATGAAGATCGACGATACGCGACTGATGCAACGCATGGCGGCGCTCAACGCGATCGAAACCGGATTCGAGAAACGAACGCGAGATCTGCCGGCGGTCGAACACGCCAAGGTTCTCAAGAAAACTTATGACCTGATGACCAGTGACCAGATGGACGCTTTCCGTGTGGAGAAAGAACGCGAAGAGGTCAAGGCTCGCTACGGTACGGGCAACTTCGGTCAAGGTTGTTTGCTGGCCCGTCGGTTGGTCGAATCGGGAGTTCCGTTCGTCGAAGTCGATTTGGGCGGCTGGGACAATCACATGGGCGTTCACGCGATCCTCAAGGACACCAAGTTGCCCGAACTCGATCGTGCGATGAGCGCGTTGACGGAAGACTTGGCGCAGCGAGATTTGCTCAAGGACACCGTCATCATTTGGATGGGCGAGTTCGGACGAACGCCTCGCATCAACCAGGACGGCGGCCGCGATCACTGGGCCCGTTCTTGGTCGTGCGTTGTCGGTGGCGGCAATCTCAAGGGCGGCTTAGCGGTTGGCGAAACCAGCAGCGATGGAACGGCCGTCGAAAGCGAACCCTACAGCAGCGAAGATTTGATGTCGACGGTTTGCAAAGGGCTGGGAATTTCGACGGACAAGACTTTCACCAGCAAAAATGGTCGACCGATGAAAATCGCCGGTGGCGGGAAAATCATCAGCGAATTGTTGGTGTAACCACGGTGCAGCCATCGCAAGGATCGCAAGAATCAAACTCGCGGCAATCGGCAATGAAAGATTCGGTCACCTCCGATTCGTGCGTTCGCGAATTGACGGCGACCGAGTTGATCGCCAAGCACCAACGCGGTGTCTGGCGGTATTTGCGGATGCTCGGTTGCGACGATGCGGTGGCGGACGATTTGACGCAGGAAACGTTTTTGCGAGTTCTTCGCCGTGACAACTTTGTTCAACATAGTGACGCGGCGACCAGCGGATACCTGCGGCGAACAGCATACAACTTGCTCGTTTCGAATCACCGAAAGAGCAAACGCATGCTGAACGTGGCGGACTCCCCGGTGATGGACGAGATCTGGGATCGTTGGGCGGGGAAAGACGCATCCGGCGATTTGGCCGTGGACAAACTGCGAGAATGTTTCGAGGCGCTCACCGAACGGGCTCAGGTCGCACTTCGAATGCGGTTCGCCAATGAATCGACCAGAATCGAAATTGCCGAGGCGCTGGACATCAGCGATCACGGCGCACGAAATTTGATGCAGCGGGCCAAGGCCCAGCTTCGCGACTGCGTCGAAGCGAAATTACATTAGAACTAACGAAAACATGAGCAATACAAACGATTCATCCGGCGCCGATCCGATCGAGTTTGATCCGTTCGAAGAGCGGGCGCTCGATGCGATGCTGAGCGAGGTAATCGGAAAATCGCAGCCGCCCGATCTGTCGGACCAGATTCTGTCGAAGTTGCGTGAGACCCCGGTGGTCCGCAGCGCGACCTCGTCTTCGTCATCGCGAACGAACAACAAACGCAGCGCCGCCAGAGTTTGGTTCATCATTGCGGCGATCGCGGCTTCTGTTATCGGCATTGCCCTGCTCAGGCCTGAACGCCAGCTACCCGTGCTTGACCGACCGGTCGGTGATTCACTTGTCAATAGCGGTGCCGACAAACCGAAACCGGAAACGCCAGACGCTCCGGTGCAATCGCCTGTTACGCCGAAGAATCAGATCGCGGTATCACCGCCCAAACCGATTCGCAGCATCCCGCTGGTTCTTGACAACATGCGAGATGGCGTCGATTCACCGCTCGCACCGACGCCGGAACCTGCGTCGACCGTGACGATGCGTGAGCCTACCGCCGCGATCAAATTGGTTTCGCACCGCGTCGATACTCAATTGCGTCAGTATTGGAACGCGATTGGAATCAAGCCGACGGAGGCAACGAGTCCAACGGAGACTTCCCAGCGGTTGCAACGAATGTTCGGCGTTGAATTTTCGCTCGATGATTTGGCGGATGTCGAAACGATTCGAGCGAAGTTGACAGAATCTTCCGTTGCCAAAGTGGTGGCGATGAGTTGGCTGAGCGACATAACACAGCATGGCATTGAGCGACTCGAGCCGAGCGAACGTGATGCGTTGGTCGATGCAACGGCGGAGTCGTTCGCGGGCCGAGCGGCGTTCGATTCTCGCTTGGCCGGCTGGATCGGCGGTCGTGATCCAGCCTCGTCGGCATTTTACTCGGCGATGTCGATTGACGCGAAGTCTGCTGATGACGGCGTGCTGGCGCGGCGTCTTGCTTCGTTGTCGATGAACGTGGACCTGCGTTGCACCCGCTGCCACGATGCATACATCGAAGGCAGCGGTCGGCAAGAAGACTACTGGTCGTTCGCATCAATGTTGCGTGGTCCTTCCGATGAGCCGACGTTCTTCGATCTGCCCGATGGTCGCAAACGCGTGGCGCGTAGCGGCGTGCCCGGTCGTTGGATGAAAACGGTCGACGATGCCAAATCGCTCAGTCAGTGGGCGGATCAGTTGGCCGGATCGCGACCGCTGGCACTTGGGATAGTCAATTCGTTGTGGCAATCGATTCACGGTCAACCGCTTCGCAGTCGGGTCGTTGATTTGCTCAGCGCACCGCACAACGACTCGCTGGCGGAATTGGAGAATGAACTGGTCGATGACTTGCAACGATCGGATTTTGATCTGGGACGCACGTTGGCGCTGATGGTCGCTTCCCCGGCGACCAACCGAGCGGTTCCCGAGTCGCTGGAGAAAGCGTGGGTGATCGACAACGCCAAAGATCGCGCGGCGGCAGAGGCATTCGCGGCCGCACGGCCCCCGGCGACTGAGCTGACGTTGGTCCGACGATTGGACGAATCGATGCGGGCCATCGGTGGAAAACTAGACGCCGCCGGAAATCCGTTGCTGGCCCAGATCGGTGATGCCTCCGGCGACACGAGAAAGATCCAATCCGACGGATTGTCATGGGATTTTCCGGATCGAGCGGAAAATTTGCCCGTGCAGTGGTTGTTGCCGATCGCCGGCACGGACGCCCGAGTCGATCACTTGGTGTATCTGGCGGGGAAGTCGGAGACGCCGAGTGAGATCCGAATGGTGAGCAACGCGATGCAGGATGCCGGCGTCGACGAAGCCACGCTCCTGAACCGGGTTTGGTGGCTGGTCAAATAGTGGCTTTTGCGGCGCCCATTTGTAGAACAATTGACCCAATTGTTTGGGAAACTCGTCCAGCAATCTAAGCCCAAATTGTTGGGACAATCGTTTTACTCTGGTTTGGCACGCCGCTCGCTTTATTTGGTAATGCCAGCGTCTTTGGCACCGTTTGTTCCGTTTTTGTGTTGCAGCTTGCGTCAATCGCCGCTTTTTGCAACACCTACAACCGGAGCCACATCGGTGCTGAGCCCTGGAAAGGCGGTTTTTTTCATGGCGAGTGCGATGGACTGAGAATAAACTCGAAGTTGAGTCTTCTCGGACTGCTTTTCAACTGATTCAATCAACCGGCCAATTTGTCGTCGGCGGACCTGCCGGTCGGACCTTTCGGTTCCGACCACAACCGCTCGGACACGGAGAAACTTCTCATGGGATTGCGACCCGTCGCTCATACCGTTTTCGCCTTTGCGATCATCGCATTGTCGATTTCGCCATCCGGGGCGGTCGAGACGACCGGTGCCGATGGTGCCCAAATTCGAATCGCAACGTATCGCGGTGAGGATGGGTCGGGCCATTTTGCGGCGTCGATCCAGCCGGCCGCCGAGGACTCGTTGTTTGTCGCCGTCGGCAAGGCGCCCGCCGATGTAGTCATTTTAGTGGACACTTCAGCCAGTCAAGTCGGCGAATTCCGCTCGGATTCGATCGCGGCCGTGCGAGGTATCGCCGGAAAGCTGCGTTCGGGTGACCGCTTGCGAGTTTTCGCGGCGGACGTCCGCGCCGCCGATCTGAGCGGTAGTTTTACGCCTTCGGTGAATGTCGAAGACGCGATTGCGAAACTGAAGAAACGTTTGCCACTGGGCAACACAAACATGGTTGCGGTGATCGATGCTGTTCGTGCATCGTTGGTCGCGGAACCGCAAAACCATACTCGTTCGATCATTTATGTCGGCGACGGTGCTTCGATCGACGCGATGGGCGACGCCGAACGTTTTGGTGTTCTGATCAGTGCCTTGCGGGCTGACCGAATCGCCGTTCACTCGTTGGCGATCGGACCGATCACGAATGTCGAGCTGATGGGCGTTCTCGCCAATCAAACGGGCGGCGTTCTCGGTGTCGTGAGCACGGACGAAGAAGCGTCGGCCAGCGTGCTGGCGCCCCAGGTTGGCAAGAGCGCTTTGACATCGCCGATTTGGCTGACCGAAGCAATTTTGATCGACGGCATGAAATCAATCCAGGCCGATCGACTGCCGCCGCTGCGGCTTGATCGCGACTCCATTTTGGTCGGAAGTTTGGCCTCCAGCGCCGCAACATCGGGCACCCTTCGGTTCACCGGCGAGACATCGACATCATCGATCCGAATTCAGGCCCATGCAGAATTGGAACCAAGCAATCCAGACTTTGCGTTTTTGGCTGGTTTGGTCGGTCACGCCGAATCCGATCACGGATTGCGTTTGGCGACGGCCGGTTCGCCAATGCTACGTGAAACCGCAAGAATGTTGTCGGCTCAGTCCGAAGCATTGGTCCGCGCCGGCAATCTGGCCTTGCAGCAGGGCAACAAGCGTGGCGCTAAAGTGGTTGCTGAGATGGCGATCAAGGCCGACCCGAACAACGCCGAAGCGATCACGCTGGAGAAGGCGTCTGGCAACCGACTGGTCATGCAAAATGAAGGCGGATCGCTAGACGATATCTTCGGCGGTGCCGGTGACGGTGCCATGGCTGACGATCCCTTTGGTGGCGCCGGCGACGGCTCGGGTGTGGCCGATGACATCGGATTCGGTGTCGAACCGGCGGCTCCAGTTTCGCCAATCGCTCCGGCCGCGCCCGCTCCGGCAACGATGGCTCCTCCGCCGGTTGCCCCACCGAGTGCTCCGCCGGCGGCCAACGTGCCGCGCGTCACGGCGCCGCGCGCCGGCGGTGGACTGTCCGATTTTTCTGGTTTTGATTCGCCCGCCGGTGACGATGAGTTGATGGAAGAAGGCGGTGAATTGCTGGACCGAGTTCGCGCCGAACGATCGGCCAACGATGGTCGACTTCGAGCCAACGTGACGGCTGCGCTTCGGCAGTCACAGTTGAAGATGCGAACCGATCCGACGGGCGTGGCCGGTTCGCTCAAGAGCTTGCTCGCAAACGTCGAAACCACTCCGGACATCGATCCTCAATTGCGACGTGAACTGCTTTCGCAAGTTCGATCAGCGATACAGATTGCCAGCCGTCGTGAAGCGGAGTACAGCGAGAGTCAACGGAATCTCGAACAAGTTGTCGCCGGCGCCAACGCGTCATCTCGCCTTCTTGAAGAAACATTTCGACGCGAGGCAACGCTGAAGTCTTTGTCGGATCAAATGAATGCGTTGATCGATGAAGGACGCTACGACGAGGCGGACGGCGCGGTATCGCTGGAGTTCGCCGAAATTGCTGGCGATTCGATCACCCGCGACTCGGTTGCCGGTCGTCACTTCACCGATGAACCGTTGATGTTGCAAGTTTACGACCGTGACCGCCGCTATCGCGAAATGCGAGAACGCAATTACGTCGACGCATTGTCGTTGGTGCTCAAGAGTCATATCCCCTTCGTCGACGAACCTCCAATAGTTTACCCCGACGCCGATGTCTGGCAACGCATGAGCCGTCGTCGATTGGAACGATACGGCGCGATCGAGTTGGTCGGTGACAACGAAACGGAACGACGTATTCAAGCGGCGCTCGGCGACGAGACCTCGCAAGCTTTCGTCGAACTGCCCTTGTCCGATGCGATCGCGGAACTCAGCCGAACCCACGACATTCCGATCGTCGTCGACGGTCGAGCGCTCGAGGAAATCGGTCTATCGGAAGAAGAACCGATCACGTTGTCGCTGAAGAATGTTTCGCTACGTTCGTTCTTGCGTCTGATGTTGCGTGAATACGAATTGACGTACGTCATCAAAGACGAAGTCATGCAAATCACGACGATTGAATCGGCCGAACAGAACCTCATCAACAAGGTTTATCCGGTCGGTGACTTGGTCGTGCCCATCATTCAGCTCGGTGGCGGTGGCGGCATGGGCGGCGGTGGTGGCCAACAAGGCGGCGGTGGTGGTGGCGGCATGGGTGGCGGCGGCATGGGAGGCGGTGGCGGCGGCATGG